>NZ_JBIRXX010000002.1:0-1838138 GCF_044389365.1 Promicromonospora sp. NPDC019610
AGGCACCCAGCAGACCACTGGGTTGATAGGCCGGATGTGGAAGCAGGGACTGAAGACCTGTGGAGCTGACCGGTACTAACCTGCCGATAACTTCATCACCTACATCATGTGTAATAACAAGATTTGATTGATTGCTACGCGTCCACTATGCGGTTCCCGAGTCACGGGCACCAACCCCTTCTAACACCACTGGTTTCATCGCTGGTGGGGTGTTGGATGTGTGGGGTTGCCTGGTTCTCGATAGTGTTACGGTGGTCATAGCGTGGGGGAAACGCCCGGTCCCATTCCGAACCCGGAAGCTTAGCCCTACAGCGCCGATGGTACTGCCCTGGTGACGGGGTGGGAGAGTAGGACGCCGCCGGACAACCATTCCCAGCAAGGGGGTGGGATGCCCGACCAGAGATGGTCGAGCATCCCACCCCCTTCCTGCATGCCCAGAAACGCGTCCCGTCTTCCGCCCTGTGGAATGCTGGTTCCGTCAGGCGACAGGTCTGGCGTTCCGGCGGGGAGGGCGACGTGGCAGAACCTGGTGTGCAGTCCGTCGAGCGGGCGCTCGACCTGCTCGAGATCATGGCGTCGCTCGACGGCGACACCGGCCTGAGCGAGCTCTCCGAGCAGTCCGGGCTGCCGCTGCCGACCATCCACCGGCTGATGCGCACCCTCGTCGCCCGCGGCTACGCCCGTCGGCTGCCCTCGCGACGCTATGCGCTCGGGGCGCGAGTGATGGGCCTCGGTGAGGCGGCCGGTCGTCAGCTCGGCGCCGGCGCCCGCCGGCACCTGGCCCGCGTCGCGCGAGAGCTGGGCGAGACCGCGAACCTGGCCATGCTCGACGGCGAGATGGCGGTGTACGTGGCGCAGGCGGCGTCGTCGCACTCGATGCGGATGTTCACCGAGGTGGGGCGGCGCGTGCACCTGCACAGCACCGGCGTGGGCAAGGCGCTGCTGGGTGAGCTGCCCGAGGCCGCGGTGCGGGACATCGCCGCACGTGCGGGGCTCGCCCCCGCGACCGACCGGACGATCACCGACGTCGACGCGCTGCTCGCCGCCGTCGGGGAGATCCGTGGGCGCGGGTATGCCGTGGACGACGGTGAGCAGGAGGTCGGTGTGCGGTGCTTCGCCGTCGTCGTGCCGGGGGTGCCCGTACCCACCGCGCTGTCCGTGTCCGGGCCCGCCGCGCGGGTGTCGTTCGAGTTCGGGGAGCGTGCTGTTCCGGTGCTGCACGAGGTCGCCCGGGAGATCGCCGCGGAGCTGTCCGGGGGCTGAGCCAGACGGCCGCGTTGACCGGGCGTCGTCGGGCACCTAGTGTTTTCACTAGGAAGTATTTGGTTTCCGCATCGTGGAATTCGCGGAGCCTAGCCGATCGACCAAAGGAACTCGACGTGGACACTCCGGACGGCCTGACGATCACCGGCGACATCGCACCCCGCGCGGAGGAGGTGCTGACCCCGCAGGCGCTGGGGCTGATCGTCGCCCTGCACCGCGGGCTCGACGGCCGGCGCCTCGAGCTGCTGGAGGCGCGGCGACGGCGGGTCGAGGACCTGGCGGCCGGCGGCACCCTGGACTTCCTGCCCGAGACCCGGCACATCCGCGAGGACCCGACGTGGCGCGTCGCGCCCGCGGCGCCCGGGATCGAGGACCGGCGCTGCGAGATCACCGGCCCCACCGACCGCAAGATGACGATCAACGCACTCAACTCGGGCGCGAAGGCGTGGCTCGCCGACCACGAGGATGCCAACACGCCGCAGTGGAGCGCCGTGGTGGGCGGGCAGCTCAACCTGCTCGACGCGATCAACCGGAACATCGACTTCACGGGCGACAACGGCAAGCACTACGCGCTCAAGCCGGACGAAGAGCTGGCGACGATCATCGTGCGTCCCCGCGGCTGGCACCTCCCGGAGAAGCACCTGCTCGTGGACGGTCGTCCGGCGTCGGGCAGCCTGGTGGACTTCGCGCTCTACCTGGCCACGGCGGGCCGGCGGCAGATCGAGAAGGGCCAGGGCCCGTACTTCTACCTGCCCAAGATGGAGTCGCACCTGGAGGCGCGGCTCTGGAACGACGCGTTCGTGCTGGCCCAGGACTTCCTCGGCATCCCGCAGGGCACCATCCGGGCCACCGTGCTCATCGAGACCTACCCTGCGGCGTTCGAGATGGAGGAGATCCTCTACGAGCTGCGGGAGCACAGCGCGGGCCTGAACGCCGGCCGCTGGGACTTCATGTTCTCCGTGATCAAGTCGTTCCGGACCCGGGGCACCGACTTCATGCTGCCTGACCGCAACGCCGTCACGATGACCGTGCCGTTCATGCGCGCCTACACGGAGCTGCTGGTCAAGACCTGTCACACCCGGGGCGCGCACGCGATCGGCGGGATGGCCGCGTTCATCCCGAGCCGCGACGAGGAGGTCAACGCGGCCGCGTTCGCCAAGGTGCGCGACGACAAGACCCGCGAGGCGAACGACGGTTTCGACGGGTCGTGGGTCGCCCACCCCGGCATGGTCGAGCTCTGCACGGAGGTCTTCACCTCGGTGCTGGGCGAGCGGCCGAACCAGATCGACCGCACCCGTGAGGAGGTGCACGTCACCGCGGCGCAGCTGCTGGACGTCGCGTCCACCCCCGGCGACGTCACCGAGGCGGGGCTGCGCAACAACATCTCGGTGGGCATCCAGTACCTCAAGGCGTGGCTCGGCGGGCTCGGCGCCGTCGCCATCTTCAACCTCATGGAGGACGCCGCGACGGCGGAGATCTCCCGCTCGCAGGTGTGGCAGTGGCTGCACAACGACGTCACGCTCGCAGACAGCGGGCACCAGGTCACGCGCGAGCTGATCGACCGGATCGTCGAGGAAGAGATCGCCAAGCTGCCGGGCGACCCGGCAGACTACGCGGAGGCGAAGCAGACGTTCCTGGAGGTGGCGGTCGCCGACGACTACGCCGACTTCCTGACCCTCCCGGCCTACGCCCGCATGCCCTGACCTTCCTCGTTGAGTGCTGGGTATTTGTTGCCTCCAGGCCCCGGAGGCAACAAATACCCAGCACTCAACGAAGGACGGGGGCGAGGACCGTGCAACGAGGAGGTTGCCTTGGGTGCCAGCGAGTCAGGCGAGTCAGGACTGTCCGGTGTCGTGAGCGAGCTGGTCGGGGCGCTCGGGAGCGAGCAGGTCGTCACAGACCGGCAGCAGCGGCGCACGTACGAGTGCGACGGGCTCGCCGCGTACCGGGTGATCCCCGGGGTGGTGGTCCTGGCTCGGGACGCCGCTGACGTCGCGACCACGGTGCGGGCCTGTGCCCGGCACGGCGTGCCGTTCGTCGCCCGCGGCTCGGGCACGGGACTGTCGGGCGGGGCGCTGCCGCACGCCGAGGGCGTGCTCGTGGTCATGTCGCAGATGCGGGCGGTCCGGGAGATCGACGCCGACAACCAGCGCGCCGTGGTCGACCCCGGCGTGATCAACCTGCACCTCACGGCCGCGGCCAGCCCGGACGGCTACTACTTCGCACCCGACCCGTCGAGCCAGTCGGTGTGCTCGATCGGCGGGAACGTCGCCGAGAACTCCGGCGGGGCGCACTGCCTCAAGTACGGCTTCACCACCAACCACGTCACCGGCGTGGACCTGGTGACGCCGGGCGGCGAGCTGGTCGAGATCGGCGGCAAGGCGCCCGACGCGCCCGGCTACGACCTGCTCGGCGCACTCGTGGGCAGCGAGGGCACGCTCGGCGTGGTCACGGCGGCGACGGTGCGCCTGACCCGGCTGCCGCAGGAGGTCCGCACCCTGCTCGCGGCCTTCCGCACCATGGACGACGCCGGGGCCGCCACCTCCGCGATCATCGCGGCGGGCGTGATCCCGGCGGCGATCGAGATGATGGACGCGCTCGCGATCGAGGCCGCGGAAGCCGCGGTGCACTGCGACTACCCGCACGGGGCGGGCGCCGTGCTCGTGGTGGAGCTGGACGGTCCGGCGCCGGACGTCGCGGGGGAGTTCGACGACGTCGTGCGGTTGTGCGAGGCCGCCGGTGCGTTCGAGGTGCGGGTCGCGGCGGACGACGACGAGCGCGCCCTGATCTGGAAAGGCCGCAAGTCCGCGTTCGCGGCGGTCGGCCGGATCAGCCCGGACTACATCGTGCAGGACGGCGTGATCCCACGGACGGCGCTGCCGGTCGTGCTGCGGCGGATCGCGGAGCTCGGCGAGAGCGCCGGCGTGCGGGTGGCGAACGTCTTCCACGCGGGCGACGGCAACCTGCACCCGCTCGTGCTGTTCGACGGTGCGGTCGAGGGCGCCGTCGAGCGTGCGGAGGCCGTGGCGGGCGGCATCCTCGACCTGTGCCTGGAGCACGGCGGGTCCATCACGGGCGAGCACGGCGTGGGCGCCGACAAGGCCAAGCACATGCCGCGGATGTTCACCGCCGACGACCTCGACACGATGCAGGCGGTGCGCTGCGCGTTCGACCCCGACGGCATCTCCAACCCCGGCAAGGTGTTCCCCACGCCGCGGCTGTGCGGGGAGCGGCCGGGGCGGCACCAGGGTGCGCACCCGCTGGCGGAGTCCGGCGTGGCGGAGATCTTCTGATGGCGGACCTGCAGCGGTTCGGCGACGTGCTGCGGCAGCACGGGGGAGAGGTGCGGGAGGCGGGTCCGGGGGACGCCGTCGACGGGGTGCCCGCTACCGCGGTCGCGCGGCCGGCGTCGGCGGAGGGGGTGGCCGCCGTGCTGCGCGAGGCGACCGCGCAGGGACTCGTCACCGTGCCACGCGGGGCCGGCACGGCCCTCGACTGGGGCGCGCCGCCCGAGCGGGTCGACCTGATCCTGGACACGACGGGCCTGGACCGGCTCGTGGAGCACGGCGCGGGCGACCTCGTGGTGGTCGCCGAAGCCGGGCTGCCTGTCACCGCGCTGTCGGAGACGGTCGGTCGGGCCGCCCAGGAGCTGGTGGTGGACCTGCCACCGGGCCGGCTCGCGGGCGGCTCCACCGTGGGCGGTCTGCTGTCGACCGGCGCCTCCGGGCCGCGCCGCCTGCAGCGCGGAGCCGTCCGCGACCTCGTGCTGGGCGCCACGGTCGTGCTCGCCGACGGCACCCGTGCCTCCTCAGGCGGCAAGGTGGTCAAGAACGTCGCCGGGTACGACCTCGCCAAGCTCCTGACCGGCGCGTACGGCACCCTCGGCGTCGTGGTCCGGGTCGCGTTCCGGCTGCATCCGGCCCGGCCGGACCGGGCCTTCGTGACCGGCTCCGGTCCTCTGGCCGACGTCGCCGCGCGGGCGCGGGACGTGGTCGCCTCACAGCTCGCGCCCGCGGCGGTCGAGCTCGACCGGGCCGCGGGGAGCGACGTCGCCGAGGTGGCGGTGCTGCTGGAGGGGACGGCGGACGCCGTCGGGCAGCGGGCCGCGGCGGCCGCCGCGCTGCTGGGCGGGCGGGTCCAGGCCGGGCCGCCGCCGTGGTGGGCGGAACTTCCGGGGGTCTCGACCGGCTCGACCCGCAGAGGCTCGACCGGTGGCAGTGTCGAAACCCGTGAGGTGACGCTCGCCAAGGCGACCGCCACGCTCACCGGGGTGACGGGTCTGCTCGCGGCGGCGCGAGACGCCGAGCAGCGGTACGACGCCGGGATCGCGGTGCGCGGGACCGCCGCCGGGGTGCTGCACGTCGCCGTGACGGGCTCGCCCGACGCGACCGCGCTCGCGATCGGGCACCTGCGTGCGGCCGCACCCGGTCCGCGGGAGGGGACCGTGACCGTGCTCCGGGCGTCGCGCGAGGTGCGGGAGGTGCTCGACGCGTGGGGTCCCGTGGGCGGGATCGACCTGATGCGCGCGATCAAACATCAGCTCGATCCCGGGCGGAACCTGGCGCCGGGCCGATTCGTGGGAGGCATCTGATGACCGAGGCGAAGCCGGACCTGCTGGGCTCGTTCGACGGCGCGGGGTCCGACGGGCCGGGGCTCACCGGGCAAGGTGCCTTTGACGGGCACCATCCACCGGAGCGCGAGCTGGTGGACGACTGCGTGCACTGCGGGTTCTGCCTCCCGGCGTGCCCCACCTACTCCCTGTGGGGCGAGGAGATGGACTCCCCGCGCGGCCGGATCCACCTCATGAAGCAGGGGCTGGAGGGCGAGCCGATGTCGCCCTCGCTCGTCCAGCACGTCGACGCGTGCCTCGGCTGCATGGCGTGCGTGACGGCGTGCCCGTCGGGGGTGCGGTACGACAAGCTCGTCGAGGCGACCCGGCAGCAGGTCGAGCGGCGCGGGGCCGAGCACCGGACGCGGGGGCAGCGGCTGCTGCGGTCGGCGATCTTCGCGCTGTTCCCGAGGCCCGAACGGTTGCGGCGCGTGCTCCCGCTGCTCGCCGCGTACCAGCGCACGGGACTGTCGCGGCTGGTGCGTCCGGCGCTGGCCCGGATGTCGCCGACGCTGGCGACGATGGAGGCGATCGCGCCGCCCGTGGGCCCGCGCATCCCGGTGCCGGCGCTCGTGCCCGCCGTCGGGGAGCGGCGGCTGACGGTCGGGCTGCTGCTGGGCTGCGTGCAGCGGGAGTTCTACCCCGGCGTCAACGCGGCGACGGCGCGGGTGCTCGCGGCGGAGGGTTGCGACGTCGTCGTGCCGCAGGACCAGGGGTGCTGCGGTGCGCTGTCCGTGCACGCCGGGCGCGAGGCCGAGGGGCTGGACTACGCGCGGGCGCTGATCGACGTGTTCGCGGACGCCGGCGTGGAGCGGATCGTGGCGAACTCGGCGGGGTGCGGCTCCACGATGAAGGACTACGCGGACCTGCTGGCGGACGACCCGGAGTACGCCGAACGCGCGGCCGCCTTCGCGGAGCGGACCCGGGACGTCTCCGAGGTGCTGGCGGAGCTGGAGCCCGTCGCGCCGCGACATCCGCTGCCGCTGACCGTGGCCTATCACGACGCCTGCCACCTGCGGCACGCGCAGGGCGTCAAGGCCCAGCCGCGCGCGGTGCTCGCGACGATCCCGGGGCTCGTGGTCAAGGAGATCGCCGAGGGCGACATGTGCTGCGGGTCGGCCGGCATCTACAACCTGACCAACCCGGAGCCGGCGCGTGAGCTGGGCGACCGCAAGGCCGCGCACGTGACGGCGACCGGCGCCGAGCTGTTGGTCACGTCCAACCCGGGGTGCCTGCTGCAGATCACCGACGCGCTGTCGCGGCAGGGGCGCGCCATGCCGACGGCGCACATGGTGCTGGTGCTGGACGCATCGCTGCGCGGCGCCGGCCCGGAGGAACTGCTGGGCTGAGCCTGGCGCGCGGGCCACTGAGTTCGGTCGGTTGCGCTGAGACCGGTCGGTCAACCGACCGGTCTCAGCGCAACCGACCGAACTCGTCGTGGGGCCGCGGACGCGCACGTCACATCCTTTCGACCCCGGGGGACGACGGCTCCCGTGGGAGAATGTTCGGGCATCTGTCATCGAAGGGAACACCGTGAACGAAACGCCCCGTGACCAGGGGAACGACCGCGAGGGCGACCGCCGCGGCGAGCGCAAGGGCGCCTACCGCAGCGACGGCCCGCGTCGCGACGACCGGGGCGGTGAGCGCGGTGGAGACCGGGGCCGCCGGTATGACGGCGCCCGCGGAGGCAGCGCGCCCCGGCGCGACGACGACCGTCCGCGCCGGTCCTTCGACGACCGCGGCGGCGACCGCCCGCGTCGGGACGACCGTGGGGGCGACCGCCCGTACCGGAGCGGTGGCGACGACCGTCCGCGCCGTCCGTACGGCGACCGGGACAACCGGGGCAGCGACTTCCGGGGCGGTCGCGACGACCGCGGTGGCCGCGACGACCGCGGCGCGCGGAACGACCGTTCGTACCGGGGCAACGACGACCGTCCGCGTCGCTCCGACGACCGCGACAACCGCGGGCCGCGTCGCGACGACGACCGGCCCCGCCGGAGCTTCGACCGGGACGACCGCCCGCAGCGGTCGTTCGACGGCGACCGTCCGCGGCGTTCGTTCGAGGACCGCGGGGGCGACCGTCCGCGTCGCGCCGAGGGTGACCGTCCGTTCCGGCGCAACGACGACGAGCGTCCCCGCCGTTCCTTCGAGGACCGCGACAACCGCGGCCCGCGCCGTGACGACGACCGGCCCCGCCGGAGCTTCGACGACCGCGGCGACCGCCCTCGTCGGTCCTTCGACGACCGCGGCGGCGACCGTCCGCGTCGTACCGAGGGCGACCGTCCGTTCCGGCGCAACGACGACGAGCGTCCCCGCCGTTCCTTCGAGGACCGCGACAACCGCGGCCCGCGCCGTGACGACGACCGGCCCCGTCGGTCCTTCGACGACCGCGGCGGTGACCGTCCGCGTCGGTCGTACGGCGACCGCGACGACCGGGCTGCGCGCGACGGCCGCGGGCGGGACGACCGGCCGCAGCGGTCGTTCGACGACCGGCCGCGCCGCTCCTTCGAGGACCGCGGGGGCGACCGCCCCCGTCGTGACGAGGGTGACCGTCCGTTCCGGCGCAACGACGACGACCGGCCGCGTCGGTCGTACGGCGACCGTGACGACCGCGGCAGCCGTGATGCCGGTGGCGGCCGTGATGCCCGTGGCGGGCGCGACGACCGCGGCGGGCGCGACGGGGGTGCTCGTCCGTTCCGCGGGAATGACGACCGGCCTCGTCGTGACGACCGTGGGGGCGACCGGCCCCGTCGCGACGACCGGGGCGGTAACCGCCCCCGGCGCGACGAGCGGGGCGGCGACCGCGCGAGCCGTCCCTTCGCCGACCGTGACGACCGTCCGCGGCAGGACGCCGGCGAGGAGCGCGCACCGCGCGTCCCGGAGCCGGAGATCGCCGAGGATGCCTCGTTCAGCCAGCTCGACCGTGACGTGCGCTCGCGCCTGCGCGGACTGAGCAAGGACCACGCCGAGTACGTGGGGCTGCACCTGGTGATGGCGGGCCGGCTGCTCGACGTCGACCCGGAGCGCGCCTACGAGCACACCCAGGCCGCGGTGCGCGGCGCCGGCCGCATCGACATCGTGCGCGAGGCCGCCGGCCTCGCCGCGTACCACACCAACCGGTACGCGGAGGCGCTGCGCGAGCTGCGCACCGTCCGCCGGCTGAACGGCTCGTCGGAGCACCTGCCGATCATGGCGGACGCCGAGCGCGGCCTCGGCCGTCCGGAGCGCGCCCTGGCGCTCGCGGCCTCGGAGGAGGCGGCGACGCTGGACGCGACCGGCCGGATCGAGCTCGCGATCGTGGCGAGCGGTGCCCGCTCGGACCTGGGTGAGCACGACGCCGCCCTGGCCGTGCTGGACAAGGTCTCGGCCGAGGACGCCCAGGGCGACCTCGGGCTGCGCGTGATCCAGGCGCGGGCCGTGGCGCTCGAGGCCGCAGGCCGGGCCGACGAGGCCGCTGCGCTCCTGGCGTCGGTCGACAGCGAGGCCCTCGAGCGGGCGATCGGCGCGCAGACGCCGGACGAGGACATCACCGTGTTCGACGTCGAGGAGGACGCGGCGATCGCCGAGCAGGAGTACGCCGCGGACCACCCGGAGGAGTTCGCGGACGACGACGAGAACTCGGACGACGACGAGAACTCGGACGACGAGGACGACTCGGATGATGACGAGGACCTCGCGGGTGACGACGAGGACGAGGATTCTGCAGACTCGGCCGATTCCGGGGACTCCCCGGACTCGGCCGACTCCGCAGACTCCGCCGACTCACCGGATTCAGCAGATTCCGCGGACTCTGCTGACGAGGACGACGAGGACGACGAGGACGACGACGAGGGGTCCGAGGACGAGTCCGACGATGCCGAGTCCGACAGCGACGAGGACGGTGCCGACGAGCCCGAGGCCGACGCCGTCGACGAGCCGAGTGTCGCCGAGTCCGACGAGGCGTCCGACGCTCCGTCGACCGGAGCCGACGACGTGTCGCCCGCGACCGAGGTGACGGAGACCGAGGTGACGACGTCCGCGCCCGACGCGGCCGACACCGACGCGGCCGACACCGAGGGTGAGCCGGCCGCCGAGGGCGACCGGTCCGACGTCGGGCAGGAGAAGGAGTGACGGCGACCGCCGGGCTGCTGGCGAGCGACGTCCCGCTCGCCGAGGCCTACGACCTCGCGCTCGTCGACCTGGACGGCGTCGCGTACAGGGGGCACCTGCCGATCGAGCACGCGTCGGCGAGCCTGGCTGCGGCGCGGACGGGCGGGATGCGGCTGCTGTTCGTGACGAACAACGCGTCGCGCGAGCCGGAGGACGTCGCCGGCCAGCTCACCGGCCTCGACATCCCGACCGACCCGGACGAGGTGATGACCGCCGCGCAGGCCTGCGCGGCGCTGCTCACCACGCGGCTGGACGAGGGCGCGAAGGTGCTCGTCGTCGGCGGCAAGGGCCTGGTCACGGCGGTGCGCGCTGCGGGCTTCACGGTGGTGGAGTCGGCGGACGACGAGCCGGACGCCGTCGCGCAGGGCTATGCCCCCGAGGTGGGCTGGACGCAGCTCGCGGAGGCCGCGTACGCGGTGGGCCGCGGCGCCTGGCACGTGGCGAGCAACCTGGACCTGTCGCTGCCGACGGCGCGCGGGTTCGCGCCGGGGAACGGCGCCCTGGTCGGTGCCGTGGTGTCGGCGACGGGGGTCACCCCGGACAGCGCCGGCAAGCCCTCGCCCACGATGTACCGGCTCGCGGTCGAGCGGGCCCGGGCGAGCCGGCCGCTGGTGATCGGGGACCGGCTCGACACGGATCTCGCCGGTGCGCGCGGCGGCGGGTACCCGGGGCTGCACGTGCTGACGGGCGTCTCGACGGCGCGCGACGCGGTGCTGGCCGTGCCGGGGGAGCGCCCGTCGTTCGTGGGTGCCGACCTGCGGGCCCTGCTGGAGCCGCACACGGCGCCGGAGCTCGCGGACGGCTGGTACGTGTCCGGCGGCGCGGCGGCCCGTGTGTCCGACGGCGAGCTGCGGCTCGACGGCGCCGGCATCGACCTGGTCCGTGCCGCGTGCGCCGCGTCCTGGGCTGCGACAGACGCCGGCGAGTCGGTGGACCCGGCGTCGGTCCCGGACTTCACGCTCTGATCCCTGTCGCGCTCTCGTCCGCGGTCGCACTCTGATCCCGAAGGTGCGCTTCTACCCCGCGATTGGGCCCGGAAACACGCTGTTTCCGGGCCCAATCGCGGGGCAGAAGCGCACCTTGCCGTGGCCACACGCGATGTACGGAGGTGCGCTTCTACCCCGTCATCGGGCCCGGAATCAGCTGTGTTTCGGGCGCAATGGCGGGGTAGAAGCGCACCTCGGTGGGGAGCGGGGCGGAGTCCGGGACACCGGTACCGGGCGGGCATGGCGGGTACGCAGTGCGGTACCGGGCGGGGGGATGGTGGGCGCCGCGGGTGGCACCAGGCGGGGGCGTGGCGGGCGCCGCGGGCGGCGCCCGGCCCGGGGCGGTGCGTCGGTGTGGGCGGTCCGTGCAGCTTTTCCCGCGGCGCCCTGGCTTTTTCCCACGGCGAGCCCGGCGTCTCCCCGCGGCGCCCTGGCTTCTTCGCGTGGCGAACCTGGCGTCTCCTCGCGGCGCCCCGGCTTCTCCTCGCAGAGAACCTGACGGAATTCTCCCAGGTTCTGTCGGAGGCGACAGGTACCGTGTCTTGCAGCATGCCGACGGTCCGCGCGCGGCGGGTCGTCGCCGAGGAACAGGATGAACAGGCACGAGCAGGCACCAGCACGGACGAGCACCGTCACGGACGAGCACCGTCACGGACGAGCACCCTACGGACGAGCACCCTACGGCCGAGCACAGTGGAGCGTTGACGCACGATGGACGAGTTCTACGAGATCGAGGAACCCGCGACCGGCCCGGCCGATCCCGAGGCGGGCGTCCGGCATGCGCTCGACGCGCTCGACGGGCTCGACGACCTGCCCCCGGCCGAGCACGTCGCCCGGTTCGAGGCGGTCCACGACGCCCTGCGCGCGCATCTGAGCGGTGACGCCTGACGGTGGTGACGACGACTGTGAGCACGCGTGTGGACGCGGAGCTGGTCCGGCGCGGGCTGGCCCGTTCGCGGCGCCATGCCGCGGAGCTCGTCGCATCCGGCCGGGTCACGGTGGCGGGGCGGGCGGTGGTCAAGCCGTCGTCGGCGGTGTCCGACGGCGACGAGGTGTCGGTCGCCCCCGGCGCCGACCCGGAGCACGAGTTCGCGTCGCGCGCCGCCCTCAAGCTGGTCGGGGCGCTCGACGGCCTGGCGCGCGTGCCGGGCGGTCCGGTGGTCGAGGGCGCGTTCTGCGCCGACCTCGGTGCCTCGACCGGCGGCTTCACGGACGTGCTGCTGCGTCGCGGCGCCGCCCACGTGGTGGCGGTCGACGTCGGCCACGACCAGATCGTGCCGGCGCTGCGTGCCGACGACCGGGTCACGGTGGTCGAGGGCCTCAACGTCCGCGACCTGACGCCGGGCGACCTCGCCCAGGCCCCGGACCTCGTGGTCGCCGACCTCTCGTTCATCTCCCTGACCGTCGTGCTCCCCGCCGTCGCGGCCGTGCTGCGCCCGTGGGCGCAGGCGCTGCTGATGGTCAAGCCGCAGTTCGAGGTGGGGCGCGAGCGACTGGGCAGCGGCGGCGTGGTGCGCGACCGCGCGCTGCACGCCGAGGCGGTCACCACCGTGCTGCGCGCCGCCGAGGGCCTGGGCCTGCTGGCGCGCGCCGTGGTGCCGAGCCCGCTGCCTGGCCCGAGCGGCAACCGCGAGTTCTTCGTGTGGCTCACGCCGGCAGGCGCGACCGACTGGACCCCTGGGGACGACCTGGCGCTCGCGGCGGCCGTCGAGACGGCGGTGGCCTGGGACCCGGCGCACGGCGAGCCCGCGACGCGGCCCGGCCACCCGCCCGAGCCGCCGGCCGTCGTCGTGCACGGGCGGCAGGACGACGCACCCCCGGCCGACCGGCCGGCAGAGCAGCAGGACCAGCAGGAACCGCACCACCCGCAGGAACAACAGGAACAGCACACCGACAAGAAGGAGCCCCGACCGTGACCCGGCGCGTCCTCATCGTGACCCATGGCGGCCGTCCCCAGGCGGTCGCAGCGCTGGCCGAGGCGCTGCGCGAGCTCAAGGCCGCCGGCTTCGAGTACACGCTGCACGACGACGCGCTCGCGGAGGAGTTCGGCGACCACATGGCGGCCAAGCGCCTCGCGGAGGGCGTGCACAACGCCGAGGCGGTGATGGTGCTGGGCGGCGACGGCACGATCCTGCGCGCGGCGGAGCTGACCCGCGGTACGGACGTGCCGCTGCTCGGCGTGAACCTCGGGCACGTCGGCTTCCTCGCGGAGTCGGAGCGCGAGGACCTCGGCGCCGCCGTCCGGCGGCTGGTGGCCCGGGACTACGACGTGGAGGAGCGCGCCACGGTCGACGTGACGGTGCACCTGCCGGGCACGGCGGAGCCGGTGGTCGGCTGGGCGCTGAACGAGGCGACCGTCGAGAAGGCGTCGCGCGACCGCATGCTCGAGGTCGCGATCGGGGTGGACGGCCGCCCGCTGCTGTCGTTCGGCTGCGACGGCGTGGTGATGTCCACCGCGACGGGCTCGACGGCGCACGCCTTCTCGGGCGGCGGGCCGGTGATCTGGCCGGACGTCGACGCCGTGCTCATGGTGCCGCTGTCGGCGCACGCGCTGTTCGCGCGGCCGCTCGTGATCGGGCCGAACTCCCGGTACACGGTCGACGTGCTGCCGCAGTCCACGGTCGAGGGCGTGCTGACGTGTGACGGGCGCCGGGAGATCCGGCTGCCCCGCGGGTCTCGCGTCGTCGTGCGCCAGGGCGGTACCGTGCGGCTCGCACGGTTGTCGAACGCGCCCTTCGCGGACCGCCTCGTGTCGAAGTTCAGCTTGCCCGTCTCGGGCTGGCGGGACCGAGTCGGGTCGGGGCAGGCAGCAGGGCAGGATGTACCTTCTGACCCAGCCGACACCACACCAGAGAATTAAGGAGTCAGGTGCTCGAGGAGATCGCTATCGAGAACCTGGGCGTCATCCGCTCGGCCCGGGTACCCCTGTCGGACGGCCTGACCGTCATCACGGGCGAGACGGGCGCGGGCAAGACGATGGTGCTCACGGGGCTGAACCTGCTCATGGGCGCCAAGGCCGACCCGCAGTCGGTGCGCCCGGGTGCGTCGTCGGCCGCGGTCGAGGGGCGGGTGCGCGTCTCCGGACGGGACGCCGTGCTGGACCGCGTCGACGAGGCGGGGGGCGAGGTGGAGGACGACGGCACCGTCGTGATCCTGCGCACCATCGCCGACGGTCGCTCCCGCGCGCACCTGGGCGGCCGCGCCGTGCCGCAGGGTGTGCTCGCGGAGATCGCCGAGGACCTGTTCACCGTGCACGGCCAGGCCGACCAGCTCCGGCTGCGCACCTCCGCGAAGCAGCGTGACGCCCTGGACACGTTCGTGGGCCCCGCCCACCAGCGCGTGCTGGCCGCGTACCGCACCGCGTGGAGCGAGCGCGGCGGCCTGCTGACCGAGATCGCGGACCTGGAGGCGCGCGGCGCCGAGCGGGCCCGCGAGGTGGAGCTGCTGCGCATCGGCCTGGAGGAGATCGAGCGCGTCGACCCCGTCAGCGGCGAGGACGTCGAGCTGCAGGCGCTGATCGAGCGCCTGTCCAACGCGGAGGGCCTGCGCACGGCGGCCACCGAGGCGCACGAGGCCGTCGCGGGCGAGGACGCCGACGGCGCCCGGGAGAACGCGATCGCGCTGGTCGAGCGGGCGCGGCGCGCCCTGGACGCGGCGGCGCACTCCGACGCCGCGCTCGGCGCGCTCGCGACCCGGTTCGCCGAGGTGGGCTACCTCCTCTCGGACGTGGCGACCGACGTCGCTGCCTACGTGGACGACCTGCAGGCCGACCCGGCCGGGCTGGAGACGGCGCACAACCGGATGGCGGAGCTGAACGGCCTGACCAGGTCGTACGGCGAGACCATCGACGAGGTGCTGCAGTGGGCCAGCGACGCGGGCCTGCGCCTGCTCGACCTGGACGACGGCGGCGACCGGCTCACCTCGATGCGCGCCCGCGTGGCGGAGCTGGACGGCGAGCTGGACCGGCTGGCGGAGATCCTCACGGCCGAGCGCAGCCGGGGCGCGTCCGAGCTGGCCGAGGCCGTGACGAACGAGCTGCACGGCCTGGCGATGGGCGGCGCGCACCTCGTGGTCACGGTCGACGGGCTCGACCAGCCGGGGCCGTTCGGCGCCGACCAGGTCACGTTCCTGCTGGTGCCGCACCCCGGCGCCCCGGAGCGCCCGCTCGGCAAGGGCGCGTCCGGCGGTGAGCTCTCCCGCGTGATGCTCGCCCTGGAGGTCGCCCTGGCGACGTCGGGCGGCGCGGCCGCGGCGCGCACCGCGGACACCCCGCGCAGCACGTTCGTGTTCGACGAGGTCGACGCCGGCGTCGGCGGCCGGGCGGCCGTCGAGGTGGGCCGCCGGCTGGCGCAGCTCGGGCGCAGCACGCAGGTGGTCGTCGTGACGCACCTGGCGCAGGTCGCCGCGTTCGCGGACGCCCACCTCGTGGTCACCAAGAGCTCGGACGGCGAGGCCGGCGCGAGCGACGGCGACGACGGGATGATCACCGTCACGGGCGTGCGCGAGGTCACCGCGGACGCCCGGGTCCGCGAGCTGGCGCGCATGCTGTCCGGCCAGGACGACTCGGAGACGGCGCGTACCCACGCGCTGGAGCTCCTGGAGTCCTCGGTCGTGGGACGATAGAGCGGATGAAGCTGATCTCCCGACCAGAGAAGCGCGCCGACAAGGGCGCAGCGAAGAGCGCCGCCGACCAGGCCCCGGTGCTGCCGCAGACCGTGGCGCACGGTCCCGCCCGGATCGGGGCGCGCACCAAGGAGCTCACGTCCCGGCTGAACCACGGCGACGTCGCCGTGATCGACCACGTGGACATCGACCGGGTCGCGGCCGACGCCCTGGTCGCGGCCGCGCCCGTCGCCGTCCTGAACGCCGCCCCGTCGACGTCCGGCAGGTACCCCAACACGGGCCCGGACATCCTGGTCGAGGCGGGGATCGTCCTGGTGGACGACCTGGGGCCGGCGGTCATGAAGATCGACGAGCACGCCGACGTCGAGATCGTGGGCGGCGAGGTCGTCGTCGACGGCGAGGTCGTGGCCACGGGCACGTTCCAGACGCCGCGCACGGTGGCGGCGAACATGGCCGCCGCTCGCGAGGGCCTGTCGGCCGAGATCGAGCGGTTCGCCGAGAACACGATGACGTACCTGCGCCGCGAGCGGGACCTCCTGCTCGACGGCGTCGGCGTGCCCGACATCCGGACCCACATCGACGGCCGGCACGTGCTGATCGTGGTGCGGGGCTACCACTACCGGGAGGACCTGGCGCAGCTGCGGTCCTACATCCGGGAGAACCGGCCCGTGCTGATCGGCGTGGACGGCGGCGCCGACGCGATCATCGACGCGGGCTGGCAGCCCGACATGATCGTGGGCGACATGGACTCCGTCTCCGACCGGGCGCTGGCCTGCGGCGCGGAGATCGTGGTGCACGCGTACCGCGACGGCAAGGCGCCCGGGCTGGAGCGCGTCAAGGCGCTCGGCGTGGAGCCCGTCGTCTTCCCCGCCACGGGGACCAGCGAGGACATCACCATGCTGCTGGCCGACGACAAGGGCGCCGAGCTCATCGTCGCGGTCGGCACGCACGCCACCCTCGTGGAGTTCCTCGACAAGGGGCGCTCGGGCATGGCCTCCACCTTCCTCACCCGGCTCCGGGTCGGCGGCAAGCTGGTCGACGCCAAGGGCGTGTCCCGGCTGTACCGCACGCGGATCTCGAACACCCAGCTCACGCTGCTGTCGGGCGCCGGCGTCGCGGCGGTGCTCGCGGCCCTGGCGTCGACCTCGGCCGGCCAGACCTTCTTCGGACTGATGGGGGCGCGGTTCGACGACGTCGTGTCCTGGATCGGTAACCTGTTCGGCGGCTGACCTGCGGGGATACCGTCCCGCACGTACGCCGCCCCGACCTGACACCGGGCCTCTCACGCCCGGAACATGCTTAAGGACTCCTTCCCACCGTGATCGACTTCCGATACCACCTCGTCTCGCTCATCTCCGTCTTCCTCGCCCTCGCGGTCGGCATCATCCTCGGTGCCGGGCCCCTGCAGGGGGCGATCGGCGAGACGCTGACGGAGCAGGTGGACGCACTGCGCGCCGAGCGTTCCGACCTGCGCACCGAGCTGGATGCCACGCAGACCGCGCTGGACGGCGACGAGCGCTACATCGAGGCGGTCGGCACGCGGCTGGTCCCCGGCTCGCTCGAGGGCGAGCGCGTGGCGGTGGTGCAGCTCGGCGAGGTGTCGCAGGAGGTGCACGACGGCGTGCTGAACCAGCTCGACACCTCGGGCGCCTCGGTCGTGGCCAAGACGGAGCTCACGGACGCGTGGACCGACCCGGCCGAGGAGTCGACCCGCGAGACCGTGGCCGAGGGGCTGCGCGCCAACCTCGACTCCGCGGTCCCGGAGACGGACGACCCGAACGCCCTGCTCGGCGCGGCGCTCGCCCTGTCGCTCACCGGCAGCGACGGCGGCACCGACCGCAGCTCGCAGGCCACCGACCTGGAGGCCCAGCTGGAGCGGTTCGGCTTCGCGGAGCCGGGCGACGAGCAGACGGAGGCCGCGCAGGCGCTCGTGCTGCTCGTGGGGCCGGCCGGACAGCCGCAGGAGACGGCGGGCGGCGCCACCGAGGAGTCGGAGCCGACGCCGGACGTGTGGGCGGCCGTGACGCTGGCGGCCCAGGAGGTCTCCGGGGCGGCGATCCTCGCCGGCCCGACCGACGACCCCGGCGACGCGGTGCAGGCGGTGCGCGACGACGAGGACATCGCCGCGGTGGTCACGACCGTCAGCGGCGTCGACCGGCTCGCGGGCCGGATCAACGTGCCGCTCGCGGTCGCGTCGCGCCTGAGCGGCGTCGTGGGGCAGTACGGGCTGGAGGACGACGCGACGGCGGTGCTGCCGCCCGCCGCCGAGGACCCGACCGGCGACCCGACCGGCGATCCGGCCGGCACCACCGGGGGCTGAACCGGTCACGAGCCGAGGCCGGACGGTACGAGCAGCGAAAAGACCGACACACAGACCAAGGGGTAGTCATGGGTGCAGGAAGGTTCATCGTCGCGGGCGTCGTGGCCGGGATCGCGACGGCGTTCGCGCGCCGCAAGCTCGACGAGAAGGTCGCCGGGGGCGCCCTCGGCGGGGACGACACGTGGACGCGGACCAACCACCGCGGCGAGCCGATCAGCCTGCTGGAGGGGCCGGCGGTCACGGCCGGCCTCGTCGCCGGCGCGGCCGTCGGGGGAGGCACGGCCCCCGGTGCCACGGCGTTCGCCACGGCCGCCGCGGGCGGGTTCGGCCTCTACGACGACCTCGCCGAGGACACCGCGACCCGCACCAAGGGCCTGCGCGGCCACCTCGGCGCGCTCAAGGAGGGCCGCCTGACCACGGGTGGCCTCAAGGTGCTCGGCATCTCCGGCTCCGCGCTGCTGGCGTCCGCCGTCGGCACGCCCCGCACGGCGCGCAGCGCGTTCGGCCACGTGGTCGACGTCGGCCTCAACGGCGCGCTCATCGGCGGCACCGCCAACCTGATCAACCTCTTCGACCTGCGCCCCGGCCGGGCCCTGAAGGCCGGCGTCGCGGCGAGCCTGCCGTTCGCCCTCGCCGGCACGGGCGCGGCGGGCGCGGTGCTGGGTGCCGCCACGGCGGCGGCCCCCGGCGACCTGGGGGAGAAGGACATGCTGGGCGACGGCGGCGCCAACGCCCTCGGCGCGCTGGTCGGCAGCCAGGTCGCGTTCAACGCGCCCCGCGCGGTGCGGTGGGCGGCGCTCGCCGGCGTCGTCGGCCTCATGCTGGCGTCGGAGAAGGTGAGCTTCTCGAAGGTGATCGCTGACAACGAGTGGCTGAACAAGGCCGACATGCTCGGCCGGCGCCCCTCGGCCGCGGTCGAGGAGTCGGTCGCCGAGCTCGCCCAGACCAAGCCCGTGGCCACCCCGGGCGCGTGAGCCGCACCCAGTCCCTGGCGAGCGCGGCGCTGCTCGTCACCGTCGTCACCCTCGCCAGCCGCCTGGTCGGCTTCGGCCGCTGGCTCGCGCAGGGCGCGTGGCTCGGGTCGGACGGCGTCGGCACGGTCTTCAACTCGGCCAACCAGCTGCCCAACCTGCTGTTCGAGGTCGCGGCCGGCGGTGCGCTCGCGGGCGCCGTCGTGCCGCTGCTCGCCGGGCCCCTGGCCCGGGCGGCGTTCACCGCCGACGGCACCGCGGCCTCGAAGGGGCAGGCCTCCCGGATCGCGTCGGCGCTGCTGGGCTGGACGCTGGTGGTCCTGGTGCCGCTGGCCGGGCTGACGGCGCTCCTCGCGCGGCCGATCATCAGTTTGACCGGGCTGGACGACCCGGTGCAGGTGGACGTCGCCACGGCGTTCCTACGGGTCTTCGCCGTGCAGGTGCCGCTGTACGGGATCGCCGTCGTGCTGGGCGGCATCCTGCAGGCGCACAAGCGGTTCTTCTGGCCGGCGTTCGCGCCGCTGGTCTCCAGCCTTGTGGTCATCGCGGTCTACGGGGTCTTCTACCTGCTGGCCGACGGCGACCAGCGGGACGTCGCCGCGCTCTCGTCGCAGGCGCTGGTCTGGCTGGCGTGGGGCACCACGGTGGGCGTGCTGTTCCTGGCGCTGCCGCTGGTGGTGCCCGTGTGGCGCACCGGCCTGCGGTTGCGGCCCACGCTGCGGTTCCCGTCCGGCGAGGGGCCGCGCGCCGCGCGTCTGGCGTTCGCGGGGGTGGGCGCGCTGGTGGCCCAGCAGCTCTCGGTGTTCCTCACGCTGCGGGCGGCCAACGCCGCGGGCGGCGACGGCACGCTCTCGGTCTACCTGTACGCCCAGCAGGTCTACCTGCTGCCGTACGCGGTGCTCGCCTTCCCGATCGCGACGAGCGCGTTCCCGCACTTCGCGGAGCACGCCTCGGCCGGCCGGACGGGCGAGCTGCGCGCCCTGGTGGCCCGCACGACGCGCACGCTGCTGCTCGTGACGGCCCTGGGCATGGCCGCGCTGATCGCGGCCGCCCCGTTCGTCGAGCAGGTCTTCGACCTCATCGTGCTCGGCGACGCCCCCGGCCTGGCCGCGGGGCTGATCACGCTGGCCCCCGGGCTGATCGGGTTCGCGCTGATCCTGCACCTGTCGCGCGCCCTGTACGCCGTCGACCACGGGCGGGCCGCCGTGACCGCGACGGCGAGCGGGTGGGGCGTCGCGGCGGTCGGCGCGGCGCTGGTGCCGGTGCTGTTCGCCGGGCGCGAGCCGGCCTGCGCCGCGACGTCGTGCGTGGACCTCGCGCTGCGGACGGACGTCATGGCGGCCCTGGGCGCCGTGGGCACGGCCGGGATGGTCGTGGCCGGGCTGGGGCTGCTCCTGGCCGTCCGGCGGCACCTGGGCGCGCCCGCGCTGGACGGCGTCTGGCGGGCGCTGTTCGTGGTGCTCGGGGCGGCTGCCGTCGGCGCCGCCGCCGGGCTCTGGCTGCCGTGGCGGCTCGGGCTGTCGGAGGTCGGCTTCTTCCCGTCGTCGGGCGGGACCCTGCAGGAACTGCCTTTCGACGGCAGCGATTTCGCCGCCGAGCTGGGCCTCGGGCTCGCCTTCGGGCTGCTGGCCGCGCTGGTCGCGCTGGCGGTGGCGGTGCTGCTCGACCGGGACCTGCGCGCCGCCGTCGGACCGCTGCTCGGGAAGGTGCGGAGGAAGTTCTCCCGGAAGGCCTGACTTAGCGAGCGCGAAGGGCGCAGCAGGGGCAGACTCGACCAAAACCGGTCGATAGTTCCCGCGCGACGCGCGCGTGTGCTGGTCGTTACACCACCAGCACGCCGTACCTCGTTTAGGATGGAGTTCCGTGGTCGAACACCGAAGCAGTCTCCAGTCCCGTCATCGGTCCGGCGCCTCCACGCCGACCAAGCACATCTTCGTCACCGGTGGTGTGGCGTCCTCTCTCGGCAAGGGTCTGACGGCGTCGTCACTCGGCCGCCTGCTCCGCTCCCGTGGCCTCAGGGTCACGATGCAGAAGCTGGATCCCTACCTCAACGTGGATCCCGGCACGATGAACCCGTTCCAGCACGGTGAGGTCTTCGTCACGGAGGACGGCGCCGAGACCGACCTGGACATCGGGCACTACGAGCGCTTCCTCGACGTCGAGCTCCCCGCCTCGTCCAACGTGACGACCGGCCAGGTGTACTCGCGTGTCATCGCCAAGGAGCGCCGCGGCGAGTACCTGGGCGACACCGTCCAGGTCATCCCGCACATCACCGACGAGATCAAGTTCCGGATGCGCGAGCAGGCGTCCGACGACGTCGACGTGATCATCACCGAGATCGGCGGCACCGTCGGCGACATCGAGTCGCAGCCCTTCCTCGAGTCCGCGCGCCAGGTGCGGCACGAGCTCGGCCGCGACAACGTGTTCTTCCTGCACGTCTCGCTGGTGCCGTACATCGGCCCGTCGGGCGAGCTGAAGACCAAGCCGACGCAGCACTCCGTGGCCGCCCTGCGCTCGATCGGCATCCAGCCGGACGCGATCGTGCTGCGCTCCGACCGCGTGGTGCCCGAGAGCATCAAGCGCAAGATCGCCCTCATGTGCGACGTCGACAACGAGGCAGTGATCAACTGCGCCGACGCGCCGTCGATCTACGACATCCCGCGCGTCATCCACGCCGAGGGCCTGGACGCCTACGTGGTGCGCCGCCTGGGCATGCCCTTCCACGACGTGGACTGGGACGGCTGGAGCCGCCTGCTGGAGCGCGTGCACGAGCCCGAGCACAACGTCGAGGTCGCGCTGGTCGGCAAGTACATCGACCTGCCCGACGCGTACCTGTCCGTGACCGAGGCGCTGCGCGCCGGCGGGTTCGCGAACGACGCGAAGGTGGCGATCCGCTGGGTCGCGGCCGACGACTGCCAGACGCCCGAGGGCGCCCAGGCCTCCCTCGAGGGCGTCGACGCCGTGCTGGTGCCCGGCGGGTTCGGCGTGCGCGGCATCGACGGCAAGGTCGGGGCGCTGCGCTGGTCGCGCGAGAACCTGGTGCCGACGCTCGGCATCTGCCTGGGCCTGCAGTCGATGGTCATCGAGTACGCGCGCAACGTGCTGGGCTGGGCCGACGCGTCGTCCACCGAGTTCCACCCGACCAGCAGCCACCCCGTCGTGGCGACCATGGCCGAGCAGAAGTCGATCGTGGAGGGCGAGGGCGACATGGGCGGCACCATGCGCCTGGGTGCCTACGAGGCGCAGCTCGCCGCCGGCTCCGTCGTGGCCAAGGCCTACGGCAGCGAGAAGGTGACCGAGCGCCACCGGCACCGGTACGAGGTGAACAACGCGTTCCGCGTCGAGCTGGAGGAGGCGGGCCTGCTGATCTCCGGCACGTCGCCCGACTCGTCGCTCGTGGAGTTCGTCGAGCTGCCTGCCGAGACGCACCCGTACTTCGTCTCCACGCAGGCACACCCCGAGTTCAAGTCGCGCCCCACGCGGGCACACCCGCTGTTCGCGGGTCTGATCGCGGCGGCGCTCGAGAAGCAGTCCTCATGAAGCTGGGGATCGCCGGCCGGTGCGGCGGAGGGACAGCATGAGCAGCGACGAGGTCACGGACGTCATCGACCCCCGCCCCGCGCGGCGGCTCGACGTACCGTTCCAGGGTTTTGTGGTCGACATGGTCTCCGACGAGGTCGACCTCGGCGAGGCCGGCGGCATCGTCCGGCGCGAGTACGTCGACCACCCGGGCGCGGTGGTGGTCGTGGCGCTGACCGACGACGGCAACGTGCTGCTGCTGCGCCAGTACCGGCACCCGGTCGGCGCCTTCCTCTGGGAGGCGCCCGCCGGCCTGCTCGACCTGGACGGCGAGGACCCGCACGTCGCCGCGGCCCGCGAGCTGGCCGAGGAGGCGGACATGAACGCCGGCTCCTGGGACGTGCTGCTCGACCTGCTGCCCACGCCGGGCGGCAGCAACGAGGCCGTCCGCGTGTACCTGGCCCGCGACCTCACGCCCGTGCCCGACGACGAGCGGCACACGCGCGAGGCCGAGGAGGCCGACATGGTCGTGGTCCCGGTGCCGCTGGAGGAGGCCGCGGCGCTGGCGCTCGCGGGCCGGCTGCACAACGCGGCGACGATCGCGGGCGTGCTGGCGGCGGCGATCGGCCGGGCCTCCGACTGGGAGACGCTTCGGCCGGTGGACTCCCCGTGGGAGTACCGCAAGAACTGAGGCTGGTCTGAGGTAAAACTCAGGCCGCATGTGTTGCTGACTTCGGTCGGTTGCTTCGAGATCGGTCCGTCGACGGACCGATCTCGAAGCAACCGACCGAAGTCGTTTCCGGCGCACCCCTTGAGCGCGAGTCAGTTCTGGGCGAGTGTCGGTGGTGGGGGCTAGCGTGGGAGACCTGGGTGGGAGATATGTCGGGTATCTCCCCGGGAAGGGGCGCGGCGATGACGGGCACCGAGATACAGACTCAGCAGGTGGGTTCCAGGTCCGAGCCGGCCCGGGCGCCGTCGGGCAGCGAAGGCACGACGCCGGGCGGAGGAGCCGCGCCGCGGCGCCGGATGCCCGCCGGGCTGGCGGGGGTGCTCGGGTTCGTGCTGGGTGCGGCGCTGACCGCCGGGCTGGTCGCGGGCGCCGTCTCCGCGCTGCGCGACGACTTCCGCGACGCGATCTGGCGGACGCTGCTCGACGGGCTCAACCCGTTCACGACCGGCCAGGTCGACCGGTCGGAGACACCGGTGCTGGTCAGCATGCACGACCTGGCGCGCTTCGTGGCGGCCGAGGCGCAGTACGAGGTGCTCGTCGACCTGGAGAACGACGTGAAGTACGTGCCGAGCTGGCTCGCGGGGGAGCGGATCGTGCTCGCGGTGAACGGGTCGGTCGACGCGTACGTGGACTTCCGCGACCTGGACGAGGACGCGATCGAGATCTCTGACGACGGCACGACCGTCACGGTCACCCTGCCCGAGCCGGAGCTCGCCGAGCCACGCATCGACCTCGACGCCAGCCGCGCCCTGACCGAGGACCGGGGTCTGGTCGACCGCGTGGGTGATCTCTTCGCGTCCGACACCGACGCCCGGCAGGAGGCGCTCGCGACGGCCCAGGACCGGATCTCGGACGCCGCGGCGGACTCCGACCTGGATGAACGGGCCCGTGCGAACACCACCTCGACCCTCCAGGCGATGTTGTCCCCGTTGGGGTTCGACCAGGTCGTGGTCGAGTTCGGGTAAGTGTCCGGGTAAGTCCCGAAGGCCGCTTACCGGGCGTGTCATAACGGCGTCACCGGGCTGCGCTATTCTCCCCGCGTGACCAGCGAACCCGACATGCTTCCCAACGTTTCGTCCCTTCCGGCGTGGCTCGTTCCGTCCGTCTACCTCAACTGGTCCGAGGACTGGCTGGGCGAGGCGGTCGCCATCGCGAGCCGGAGCCACGAGCACCGCCTGCCCGGCGGCGCGGACGGCCCGCAGCGCGGCGACGTCGTCGTCACCGTCGTGGGCTCCGAGCCGGGCATCGTCGCCGCGGTCGAGCTCATGGGCGCCAGCCAGGGCGAGGACTGGGTCAGCGACGAGGTCTTCGGCCCGGACAAGCCCGTGGTCTGGGACGACCTCTTCAACGGCGCGGCCGCCTACGCGCGCTCGTCCGGCTGGCTGCCGCAGGAGCACGCCCGCCTGGTGCTCGACGGCATCGCCCACCAGTACAAGCACGGCGCCACCGGCACGCTCGACGCCGGCAACTGTGAGACCGACGAGCTGTCGCCCAACCTGCACGTGCTGCGCCTGCTGGGCCACAAGCAGGTCTCCGGCACGGACCTGCGCCGCGAGGAGCGCTGCGCGTCGTGCGAGCGGTTCGTCGACGTGATGCAGCTGCGCCCGCACGACGACGGCGCCCACACCGGCCAGACCGGCGAGCGCCCCCTGGCGGACCTCATCGAGCAGACCTTCCTGGTGTGCGGCCCGTGCCACGCCCTGCTGCACCCGCACGCGGTGCTGTCGCAGCGCGCGCAGATGCGCCCGGCGTGCCCGTCGTGCGGTCAGCGCGGCGCCACCAAGCGCATCGTGTGGGGCCAGGCGATCCACGACAACATGAAGCTGGAGCCGGACGTCGTGTACGGCGGCTTCGACACCCCGGTGCCGACGCCGGACTGGTACTGCCCGGAGTGCTACGCGAACTTCTCGTCGGGCGCCGTGGCGCAGCGCGCCCTGGGCGACGTGCCCGACGCCGTCCCGGTGGGGGTCGGCGCGGTCGGTACGCCCGCGAACGGCGAGGACCTCTGGGTGCCCGAGGTCTGATCTCCTCGCCTCGCCGAACGTGTCAGACCCTCAGGTCACCCCGGTGACCTGAGGGTCTGACACGTTGGGGGGCGGCGAGGGGGCGGCGGCCACGGCGCCGGCGACGATCGCCCGTGCCAGGTCGTGGGCCGTCGGTGTGCCGGGGCCGGCAGGCGCGGTGACCAGGGAGAACAGCGCGCCGCCGTAGAGCGTGACGAGCAGGGGAACGGCCCCGGGCGGGACGTCGATCCCGAGATCCGCGTGCTGGTCGGCGGTGAAGGTGGTCGCCCCGCCGGCGAGACGAGCCAGCGCGTCGCGGAGCGCCGGGCGGCGGCGGGCCTCGAGCGTCAGCTCGAAGATCGCGAGGTAGCGGTCGCGCTGCGCCGAGGCCGCGGTCTCCAGCGACGCGGCGAGGAGCTCGACCATGCCGGGTGCGGCTGCGCCCGGAGCCTGCCGGAGCGCCGCGGCGTCGGCGCGATCCATGTCCGACAGATGCAGCTCCACGATCCGCTCGGCGGCGGCGACCAGCAGCTCCTCGCGGTTGCGGAAGTAGTTGGAGGCCGTCCCGGACGGGAGACCAGCAGCCCGTTCGGCGGAGCGGTGGGTGAGCCCGTGGACGCCGTCCGCCGCGAGCAGCGAGATGGCGGCGTCCGTGAGGTCGCGGCGTCGTGCGGGGTTGCTCCGAGGCATCGTCCGAGTATGGCATCATGCGTACTACAACGAGCGTAGTGGTATCGCCGTCGGCCTGTCGAGGAGGGCTCATGAGCAGGAGTGCGATCGTCGTCGGAGCAGGGATCGCGGGACTGACCGCCGCCAACGCGCTGACACGCTGCGGGTGGGACGTGCGGGTGCTGGAGCGGTCGCCCGAGCCGCGCACCACCGGCGCGGGCATCGTGCTGCTCGCCAACGCGCTGCGCGGGCTCGACGCGGCGGGGGTGGGTGACGCCGTGCGCGCCGTCGGTCAGCAGGCCTATCCCGGCACGCTCCGCGACGGCGCGGGACGCGCCCTGGTGCACGTCTCGGCCGAGCAGATCGCGGCGCGGCTCGGCACGGTGGCGATCGCCTTCCACCGCCCCCGGCTGCAGGAGGCGCTGCTCGACGGGCTCGGCGACGGGCAGGTCACCTACGGCGCGGCGGCAGCGGCGGTCGACCCGGGCGACGCCGCACACCCCGCCGTGGTCACGCTGGACGACGGGACCACGCTGAGCGCCGACCTCGTGGTGGCGGCCGACGGCGTCCGGTCGCGACTGCGCGCCGCCGTCGCCCCGGACGTCGCGGAACCCGTCTATGTCGGGTCGACGACATGGCTCGCCGTGCTCGACAACCCCGGGATCACCGAGATGTCCCAGACCTGGGGGCCGGGCGGCGAGGTCGGCCTGATCCCGCTCGGTGACGGGCGCCTGTACTGGTACGCCACGCAGGTGGGCCCGGCGGGCCGGCCCACCGGGGACGCCGCCGCCGACCTGGCCGCCGCCCGCGTTGCGTTCGCCGGCTGGCACCAGCCGATCCCGCAGGTCCTGGCGGCGACCACGCCCGAGCAGGCGCAGCAGCTCGACCTGTACGGGTTCCGGAAGCCGGTCCCGCGCATGGCCCGTGGCCGGGTGGCCCTGGTCGGCGACGCCGCGCACGCCATGCCGCCCAACGTGGGACAGGGCGGGTGCCAGGGCATCGAGGACGCCGTGGTGCTGGCCGCGTCGGTGTCGGGCGGTACGGGTGGTTCGGGTGGTTCGGGTGGTTCCGCCGGGTCGGACGGCTCAGGCCGCAACTCCGTGGTCGACGGGCTGGCGGCCTACGACCGGGTGCGCCGGCCGCGGACCTCCGGCGTGCTGCGCGCGGCCTGGGCGAGCGCCCGGATCGGTGAGCAGCTCGCCAGCCCCGCGCTGGTGGGGCTGCGGAACGCGGCGCTGCGGGCGCTCCCCGCCCGGGTCATGCTCGACGGCATGTCGCGCTTCGCGAGCTGGACGCCGCCGGCGCTGCCGACCCTGCCGGTGGGGTGACGGCCGGCCGGTGCCCTGCTGCGTCGGCAGTTGGCTGTTTGCGGTCGGCACCTTGCTGCGGGGTTGGCTGCGGGATCGGCAAAGAGGTCGGCAGTCTGCGTCGAGGTCGGCACAGGCCTGTGCCGACCTCGCAGGGGACTGCCGACCTCGCAGGGGACTGCCGACCTCGCAGGGGACTGCCGACCTCGCAGGGGGCTGCCGACCTGACCTCGGCGACCTGACGCCGTCGGGCTCCGGGCGCGACTACAGCGGCGTCGGCCCAGGTGCACCGCCTAGAGTGGCGCGCATGCAGCACGTCAACTCCGGCCGCCCGACCGGAGCGCCCGGGGCGGACCCGGTCGTGGCGGTTCTCGGGCCGGTGGCCGTGCTGTCCGACGCCGGTCCGGTCGCGCCGCGCGGTACCCGCGCCGCCGCCCTCGTGGTGCTGCTCGCGATGGCCGCGCCCCGGACCGTCACGGTGTCGGCCCTGGTCGACGCCCTGTGGGCCGACGACCTGCCGGCCAACCCGCGTGCGGCGCTCCAGAGTCTCGTCTCCCGGCTGCGCTCGCTGGGCCCCGACGTCGTGCGGTTCACGTCCGCGGGGTACGCGCTCGGGGGTCCGAGCGACCTGGACCGAGCGCGCGCGGCCCTGACCGAGGCGCGCGAGCTCCTCGGGCCCGGACGGGTCCCGGGTCCGGGCGGCGTCGCGGGGCCGGGCGGCGGGCTGCCGCGCCGCCCGGGCGATACCGACGGCGCGGGCGGCGTACCGGGCGTACCCGGCCTGCCCGGCGAGCCCGGCCTGCCCGGCGTACCGGGCGTGCCCGGCCTGCCCGGCGTAGCGGGCGTGCCCGGCCTGCCCGGCGACGATGCGGCCGACGGCGGCACCCGGGCCGCCGCGGCGGCCGCCGCCGTCGTCGATACCGCCCTCGCGCTCTGGCGCGGTGAACCGGGAGACGGGCTGGACGACGCGACACCCGGCCTCGCGCAGGAGCTGCGCGACACCGCCGGACGGCTCCGGGACGAGCTGACCGCCCTGCGTCGTCGGGCCGCCGTGGCCGCGGGGGACGCCGCGACCGCGACCGTCCTCGCCAACGCGGCCCTGGCCGCCGACCCACTGGACGAGGACGCGGCGCGCGACCTCATGACGGCGCTCGCGGCGGCGGGGCGTCCCGACGAGGCGGCGCGCGTGTTCGGACGGCTGCGGCACGCCCTGGTCGCGGAGCTCGGCACCGACCCTGCGCCGGACCTCGTGGCGCTGCACGCGCGCATCGCCGAGACTGCCGCGGCCCGCCGCGCCGCGGCGGTCGGCACCCCGCCGTCCGACACCCCGGACGGCAGCACCGCGCGGGGCGACGGCCCGACCGTCGTCCCGTCGGAAGGCGCGCCGGAAGCCGCACCCCGGCCCGGCGCCGGCCGGTTCGTGCGCGGGCTGCGCGCCGCCGCGACACCGCTGATCGGGCGCGCGGACGACGTGCGCGCCGTCGTGGGGGAGCTGACCCGGCACCGGCTCGTGACGATCCTCGGCGCGGGTGGGCTCGGCAAGACCCGGCTGGCCCAGGAGGTGGCGCGCACGGTCGCGGAGGACCGGACCGCGACGGCGTCGGGGCCGCTGGACGGGCTCTCGATCGCGGTCGCCGAGCTCGCGGGCGTGCGCACCGACGACGACGTGGCGCTCGCGATCGCCGACGGCCTCGGGGTGTCGGCGGTGGGTTCCGCGCGTCTGTCCGACCGGCTGCTCGCCGGCGACCTGCACGACCGCATCGTGGAGCGCGCCCGCACCGCCCGCACCCTCCTCGTGCTGGACAACTGCGAGCACGTGCCCGACGGCGCCGCGCGCTGGGCGGACGTCCTGCTCTCCGCCGCTCCCGGCCTGCGGATCCTGACCACGAGCCGCGCGCCCCTGCAGGTCGCCGCCGAGCAGGTGTACCCGCTGGCGCCGCTCGCCTCGGGCGGTGCGCGCGGCGGGAGCTCCGCGGACGGCGCCGGCGCTCCGGGTGCACCTGGCGACGGCGCGGACTCGTCCGGCACCGGACGCGGCCCGGCCGTCGAGCTGTTCCGGCAGAGGGCGCTCGCGGCCCGGCCCGGGGCGCAGCTGCCCGACGCCGTCGTCGCCCGGCTCTGCGACCGGCTCGACGGGCTCCCGCTCGCGATCGAGCTGGCCGCCGCGCGCGTGCGCACCCTGTCGGTCGAGGAGATCGAGCGGCACCTCGACGCCCGGTTCGCCCTGCTGCGCGGCGGCGACCGGACCGTGCCCGACCGGCACCGCACGCTCGAGGCCGTCATCGAGTGGAGCTGGAACCTGCTGGAGCCGTCGCAGCGCGAGGTGTGGCGCCGTGTCTGCGTGCTGCCCGACGGGCTGTCCGCCCACGCGGCCGCGGCCCTGGGCCGCCTCGACACGCACCCCGAGGGGACGGCCCCCGACGGGGTGGTGCCGCTCGACGTGCTCGACGACGTCGACGGTCTGGTGACGCAGTCCCTGCTCGTCGTGGAGGAAGACCCCGGGCTGCCCGGCGCGGACGGTTCCGGGGGAGCGCCCCGGCCCGCCCCGGTGCGGTACCGGATGCTCGAGACGGTCCGGGAGTTCGGCCTGCTGCGGCTCGCCGAGGCGGGCGAGGAGGACGCCGTCCGCGACGCGCTGCTGAGCTGGGGCAAGGGGGTGGCGCGGTGGTGCACGTCCCGGCTGCTCGGGCCGGAGCAGGTGGCCGCCGTCGACCTGTTGCGGCGCGAGCACGAGAACCTGCTGTTCGCGATCCGGGAGGCGGCGCGAGCGGACCGGCCCGACGTCGTCGTGCACGGCTTCGTCGCGCTCGGCGGCGCGTGGACCCTGCGCGGCGCGGAGGAGCGGGCGGCCGACCTGGCGCCGGCCGTCCTCGACGCGGTCACCGGCCGGACCGTCCCGGCCGAGGACGCCGACGTGACCGCGCTCGCCCTGGCCTACGCGGCGGCCACGACGGCGTTCTCGGGGATCACGGGAAACCTGCGGGCGCTGGCCCGGCTCCGGCGGGTGCTGCGCGAGCACGGCGACGCGGTGGGCCCGCGGACGCGTGCGGTGGCGAACATGCTGCTGGCGTCCGCACCGGGCGCGGTCCTGGACCTGCGCGACTCGGACGACCCGCTCATCGCGTTCCTCGCCCACCTGGTCGCCTCGCAGGAGGCGGAGAACGCCGGGCGGCTGGCCGAGGCGCTCGACGGTGCGGAGCGCGCCTACCACCTGGCCCAGGGCATCGGCGACGTGGCCAGCCGGGCGGGCGCCGCGATGTTCCTGGCGACCACGGCGTTCGGGGCCGGGGACACGCGGACCGCGAAGCACTGGTCGCGCGTGGCGCGGGAGGGCCTGACGGTGATCGGGGCCGACGGCGCGATGCGGCAGCTCGACTGGGTGGACCTCGGCACCGCCGTCGCCGACGGCGACCTGGCCGGGGCCGAACGGATCTGCGCGCGGGTCGAGCGGTCCGCGCAGGACGCGGACCAGTCCGAGCGCGGCGGAGACGAGTCGCGCGCCGTGGTCCGGGTCGGCCGGGCCGAGATCGCCTGGGTGCGAGGCGACGTCGCCGGAGCGCTGGACCTGTACGAGCAGGCGGTGGCCGTGTTCGCGGACCTGCCGGGCGTCGCCGACGACGGCGCGCCGCCCGTCGGCCAGGGCTCGCCCGCGGCGCCCGCCGTCGGGCCGCCCCCGGCCGGCCGCGGCGACGCCTCCCCGGCTGCGCCCTGGGCGGTGATCGTGGGGTCCGCCTGGGTCGTGCGGCTCGTCGACGCCGGGCAGGTCGCGCGGGCGCGGCAGGTGGCCGACGTCGTCCGGCGTCGGGCCGTGCGGTTGTACCGGGAGTGGATGCGCCACGTGGCCGACCACCCCGTGCTGGGCACGGTGTGCCTCGCCGTGGGCGCGGTGCTCGCGGCGGGGCCACGGACAGACGGGGCCGCGGCTTCCGACGCGGGGTCGTCCGGCCCGGGGCGGTCCGGCCCGGTCGACGGGCTGGAGCTGCTCGCCCTGGCCGAGGTGCTGGGCTCGCGGCAGGACTTCCTGGCGCTGCGGCGCGAGCCCGTCCTCGCCGCGGCCGCCGAACGGCACGGGGCCGAAGCGGTGGCCGCGGCGCGGGCGAGGATCGCGGCGGTCCCCCGCGCGGACCTGGCGGAGCACGCCCTCAGTTCTCTGGAGGCCCCGATCCCGCGGGCTGACGCAGCGTCGAACGTAGGGGTGGTCGCCCCATGAACGCTCATGGAGCGACCAACCCTACGTTCGACGCCGCGCGAGGCAGTGCTGGAGGGTGGCGGGCGGGACTCAGGCCTTGCGGAGGTAGCTGCGGACCGCGATCGGGGCGAAGATCACCACGACCACCGCCGCGCTCAGCAGCGTCCAGCCCACGTCGGCCGTGACCAGGCCTTCGTTCGCGAGGGAGCGCACGGCCGACACCAGGTGGGACACCGGGTTGACCTGGACGAACGCCTGCATCCAGCCCGGCAGGGTGTCGACCTCGACGAACGCGTTGGACAGGAACGTCAGGGGGAACAGGACCATGAACGAGACGCCCTGCACGAACGTGGCCGACCGCGCGATCACGCCGATGTAGGCGAAGATCCAGCTCAGTGCCCACGCGCAGACGATCACGAGCAGCCCGGCGAGCACCACGCCGCCGAAACCGCCGCCGGGCCGCCAGCCCATGACGAGTCCGGTCAGGAACGTGATGGTGGTCGCCACGAGGTAGCGGACCGTGTCGGCGAGCAGCGCGCCGGCCAGCGGCGCGATGCGCGCGATCGGCAGGGAGCGGAACCGGTCGAACACGCCCTTGTCCATGTCCTCGCGGAGCTGGACGCCGGTCACGACGGAGGCCGTGATGACGGTCTGCGCCAGGATGCCGGGGATGATCAGCGGCAGGTAGGCACCGACGCTGCCGGAGACCGCGCCGCCGAACAGGTACGTGAACATCAGCGTGAAGATGATCGGCTGGAAGGTCACGTCGATGAGCTGCTCGGGGGTGTGGCGCACCTTGAGCAGGCCGCGGTAGGCCATGGTGAACGACTGGGACACGGTGGCGGCCAGGCCGACCCGGGCGGGCTGGATCGTGGCGGTGTGCGGCGCCGGGGCCAGGGCTGCGGTGCTCATGCGGTCACCTTCTCGGTGTCGTTCCGGGTGTTGTCGGTGCTGCCGCCGGCGGGGGCGTCGTCGGACGCCGCGTGGCCGGTGAGGGTGAGGAAGACCTCGTCCAGGCTCGGCTTGTCGAGGCTGACGGAGTCGATCGGCACCCGGGCGTCCCGGAACCGGACCAGCAGGTCGGCGACGGCCTCGGCGTGGGGGACCGGCACGGTGATGCGCAGACCCTCGGGTGCGACGACGCCCGCGGCGCCGAAGACCTGCTGCACCAGGCTGAGCGCGGTACCGAGGTCGTCGGCGTGGGCGAGCCCGACCTGGAGCGACTGGGCGCCGACGGTGGACTTGAGCTCGTCGGCGGTGCCCTCGGCGACCACGGTGCCGCGGTCGATGACCGCGATGCGGTCGGCGAGCTGGTCGGCCTCGTCGAGGTACTGGGTGGTGAGCAGCACCGTGGAGCCGTCCGCGACGAGGCGGCGGATCGTGTCCCACATCTGGTTACGGGTGCGCGGGTCGAGGCCCGTGGTGGGCTCGTCCAGGAAGATGAGCGGCGGCCGGGCGATCAGGCTCGCCGCCAGGTCGAGCCGGCGCCGCATACCGCCCGAGTAGTTGCGCAGCGGCCGCTTGGCGGCGTCGGTCAGCGAGAACTCCTCCAGGAGCTCGGCCGACTTGGCCCGCGCGGCGCGTGCGGAGAGCCCGAGCAGCCGCCCGAAGACCACGAGGTTCTCGGTGGCGCTCAGTGTCTCGTCGACCGACGCGTGCTGGCCCGTGACCCCGATCAGGGAGCGGACGGCGGCGCCCTCGCGGGCGATGTCGTGGCCGAAGATGCGGGCCTCGCCGCCGTCGGGTCGCAGCAGGGTGGCGAGCATGCGGATGGTCGTGGTCTTGCCCGCGCCGTTGGGCCCGAGCACCCCGTAGACGGTCCCGGTGCGGACGGTGAGGTCGACGCCGTCCACGGCGCGGTTGTCGCCGAAGATCTTGACGAGGCCCTGTGCCTCGATCGCGTTCGTGTTCATGCCCCCAGCGTGCGGGGGCCCGCTCGCACGGGACTGTCAGACCGCTGTCACGGCGCGCTCACCCCGCGGTTCACCGCACCCGCGTCGTCAGCCACACACGCGTGGTCCCCGCGATCAGCGCGGCTGCGCCGATCATGTGCAGCCCGACGAGCAGCTCGGGCAGGTCGGTGAAGTACTGCACGTACCCGATGAGACCCTGCGCCAGCGTGATGGCGAGCAGGATGACGGCCGCGCGGCGCACCTCGGCCGGTCCGCGCCGGACCGCCACGAGGAACGCGACCAGGGCGGCGAGGAACACCCACACCGCGGCGGCGTGCCACCTGGTCAGGAGCGCCGGGTCGATGGCGAACCGGTAGCCCACCTCGGAGTCGCCGCTGTGCGGGCCTGCACCGGTCGTCAGCACGCCGAGCACGACGACGACGGCGGTGAGGCCGGCCAGGGCCCACGCGAGCGTCCGCACGCGCGGGGCCACCACGAGCCGCGCGGGCCCGTCGCCCTCGTCGTGTCGGTGCACCAGGTACAGGGACAGGGCGACCAGCGCGCCGGAGACCGCGAAGTGCAGGGACACCCAGCCCGGGTGCAGGTGGAGCAGCACCACGATGCCGCCGATCAGGGCCTGCGCCAGCACGCCCACGACGGGCGCCAGGCCGAGCATGCGGTAGGACGCCGTGCGCTTCAGGTCGGTGCACACCAGCACCGCGAGCAGCACCGCGACGACCCCGAGCACGCCCGTCAGCGTGCGGTTGCCGAACTCGATGTAGGGGTGCAGCGTCGTCGCCTCGTGGAACTGCGGCGTGAAGCTGCCGGGCTCGCACTGCGGCCACGTGGAGCAGCCCAGGCCCGAGTCGGTGAGGCGCACGGCGCCGCCCGTCCCGATGATGCCGATCTGGCCGATCAGGTTCGCGACGAGGACCGCGCGGGTCCAGTGGCGAAAGCGGTCCACGCGGCCGGGGAGCGCGTCGAGCCAGGAGACAGGGGCGGCGGGTGCGGTCACGGGTCCCACGCTAGTGCCCGACGACGGCACTGCCTCCCGTGCCGGTCCCGGACCGGGTGTGATTCTTTGCGGACCACCTGTCAGGAACGTGTCAGACGCTCAGGTCACCCCGGTGACCTGAGCGTCTGACACGTGCGGGAGGAACCCTCAGAGGCCGCTGACGTTCAGCAGCAGGTTCGGCGAGCCGGTGCCCGGGTCGGACACGACGTCCGGCACGGCCGCGCCGGTCAGGGCGTCGCCGACCTCGGCCGGCGTCGCGCCCGGGTTGCCGCCCAGCACGAGCGCCGCGGCGCCCGCCACGTGCGGCGTCGCCATCGAGGTACCGCTGATGGTGTTCGTCGCGGTGTCGCCGGTGTACCAGGCCGACGTGATGTCGGTACCGGGCGCGAAGATGTCCACGCAGGTGCCGATGTTGGAGTACACGGCACGGGCGTCCGTGTCCTCGGTCGCGCCCACCGTGAGGGCCTCCGGCGTGGAGCCCGGCGAGCCGTCGCAGGCGTCGGCGGCGTAGTCGTTGCCGGCGGCCAGGGCGAAGGTGACCCCGTCCGCGACGGCCTCGGACACGGCGTCGTTCACGGCCTGCGAGAAGCCGCCGCCGAGCGACATGTTGGCCACGGCCGGCTCCCCGGCCTGGTGGTCGGCCGTCACCCAGTCGATGCCGGCGATGACGCCGTCGTAGGTCCCGGAGCCGCCGCAGTCCAGCACGCGGACCGCGACGAGCGAGACGTCCTTGGCGACGCCGTAGGACGAGCCGCCCACGGTGCCCGCGACGTGCGTGCCGTGGCCCGCGCAGTCGGTGGCGTCGTCGTCGTTGTCCACGGTGTCGGTGCCGCTGACCGCGCGGCCGCCGAAGTCCTCGTGGGTGGTCAGGATGCCGGTGTCGACGATGTACGCCGTCACGCCCGAGCCCGAGTTCCCGTACGTGTACGAGTCGTCGAGCGGCAGGCCCTCCTGGTCGATGCGGTCCAGACCCCAGGAGGGGACCGGCGACTGCGTGTCCGTCGCGGTCATGACCCGGTTCTGCTCCACGTACGCGACGGACGGGTCCGCCTCGAGCCGCTCGGCCTGCGCCGCCGACATCGACGCCGAGAAGCCGCGCACCGCGTTGGTGTAGGAGCGCTGCACCTCGCCGCCGTACTCCTGCACCAGGCCGCTCGCGGCGCTCCGGACCTGCTTCTTGGTGACGTCGCTGTCCTTGAGGACCACGATGTAGGAGTCCTCGACGACCGCGCCCGCGACGGGTGCGGGTGCCTCGTCCGGCGTCGCCGAGGCCACGGCCGCTGCGGCCGGGGCCGCCGCGAGGGCGATCGCGATACCGGCACCGACGATCAGCCGGCGACGGTTGCTGTGAGTGGAAGTCACGCTGCCTCCCTGGGGAATGTAGGTGAAATGGACCCTAAAGGGGCAAATTTCACCCGACAACCTCTCGAAAAGGTCATACCGCCCAGATATGCGTGTGTGGTAGGTAGTTCCCCGGTCAGGCCCAGGTAGCGATCAGTGCCAGCGGAACAGGCGGGCCGCGCCCGCGCCGAGCGCCGTGGTCCAGGCCAGCAGCACCACCACGGAGAACGGGGGCACCGAGCCGTACAGCAGCGCGCCGCGCATCGCCTCGCCCAGGGCACCGGAGGGCAGCAGCACCGCCACGTGCGCCAACGGCCCCGCGAGCTGCTGCGCGGGCAGCAGCACGCCGCCACCCACCGTGAGCAGCACGAGCACCAGGTTGGCCACGGCCAGCACGCCCTCGGCGCGCAGGGTCCCCGCGAGCAGCAGGGCCAGGGCGGTGAACGCGGCGGTCCCGAGCAGCACGGCGCCGACGACGGCGGGCAGCGCGCCCAGCTCCGGCCGCCAGCCGAGCGTCACCGCGACGCCGCAGATGACCACGACCTGCACCACCTCGACGGCGAGCACGCCGAGCACCTTGCCGGCCAGCAGCCCGGACCGGCCGAGCGGCGTGGTGGCCATGAGGCGCAGCACGCCGTTGCGCCGGTCGAACGCCGTCGCGATCGCCTGCGACGTGAACGCCGTCGACATCACCGCGAGCGCCAGCACGCCCGGCGTCACGAAGTCGACGCGCGAGAAGCCGTGCGTGTCCAGGTCGATGAACGACGTGCGCACCAGCGCGAAGAGCACCAGGACGGGCAGCACGATCGTCACGAGGAGCTGCTCGCCGTTGCGCAGGATCGCGCGGGTCTCGAACGACGCCTGGGCGGCGATCCGGCGCACCGCCGGCGCGGCGGCGGGCTCGACCCGGGCTCCGGCGGGCTCGACCCGCGAGGTGGGCGCGCTCATCGCAGGTGCCTTCCGGTGAGGTCGAGGAAGACGTCCTCGAGGGTGCGGCTGCCGGTGGTGACCGACCGGGCGAGCACGCCCTGCCCGGCGAGCCACGCGGCCACGGCGGCCACGGCGGCCGGGTCCACCGGTCCCGTCACGGTGTACACCCCGGCCTCGCCCTCGCTGACCACCCAGGAACCCGGCAGGGCGGTGCGGAGCGGGGTGAGGTCCAGGTTCGGGGTGGCCTCGACCCGGATCGAGCCCGGACCCGCACCGCTCCCGGACGTCAGGTCGCGGACGGTACCCGACGCGATCACCCGGCCGTGGTCCACGACGTGCACGTGGTCGGCGAGGTCGGCGGCCTCGTCCATGAGGTGGGTGGTCAGCACGATCGCGACGCCGTCGGACCGCAGCTCGCGCACCAGGTCCCAGACGGCGCGCCGGCTCTGGGGGTCCATGCCGGCGCTGGGCTCGTCGAGGAAGACGACGTCGGGCCGCCCGACCACGGCCGCCGCGAGCGCGACCCGCTGGCGCTGCCCGCCGGACAGGCGACGCACCGTGGTGCGCGCGAAACCGTGCAGGCCGAGGCGTTCGGCGAGCTCGTCCACGGGGCGGGGCGTGGCGTACATGGCGGCGACGTGCCGCAGCAGCTCCAGGGCGCGCACCCCGGTGGGCAGCCCGCCGTCCTGCAGCATGACGCCCACGCGGGGGCGCAGCGCCCGGGCGTCGGCCACGGGGTCGTGGCCCAGCACGCGGACGGTGCCGCCGTCGGGGGAGCGCAGGCCCTCGCAGCACTCGATGGTGGTGGTCTTGCCCGCGCCGTTGGGGCCGAGGACGGCGGTGACGGCGCCCGGGCGGGCGGTCAGGTCCAGGCCGTCGACGACGGCGCGGCCGTCGTAGCGCTTGACGAGCCCGCGCACCTGGACGGCGACCTCGTGGTCGGCACCGGCGGGGCTGGCTGTGGCGGCGTCCGCGGGGGCCGCCTGGGCGGGGTCGATCGCGGTCGCGTCGGACAGGGGCACCGCACAATCGTAGGCGGCACCGCGCGCGGCCGAGGTCGTCCGGCGTGACCTGGGGGTGGACCTCCCGTGTGAGATGTGTCGCGATCCACCACAACTGAGGGTCGCCTTCCTTGCGCATCTCGAATTAGGGAACAAGGATGTTCTCAAAAGCATTGGCGCCTACGAAGGCGTGCCCACCGGGTGAGGTCTGCCCCCGGACCGACGGAGGAGGAGGTGACCAGCATGAGCGCACCGACACAGGTGTCCGCCGGCCACGCGGTGAGCCATCCGGCGAGCCACGAGACCGACGGCACCACGCGACGGCGCGTGCTCGAGCTCGTCGCCTCCCGCGGTCCGGTCACGGCGGGCGCGCTGGCCGCCGTCCTGGGCCTGACCGCCCCGGCCGTGCGCCGGCACCTCACGCTCCTGGAGGAGGACGGCAAGATCACCGTCCACGAGGCCACGCCGTCGGGCACCCCCCGGCGCGGGCGCCCCGCGCGGCGGTACGTCGTCACGAGCGGCGGCCAGTCCGAGCTGGCGGGCGGTTACCAGGAGATCGCCCGGCAGGTGCTGCGGTTCCTCAAGGAGACCGGCGGCAGCCAGGCGGTGGCGGGCTTCGCCAAGGAGCGGTTCGACGCCGTCGCGCGCAGCTACGCACCGCACCTCACGGCGCCCGACGCCGAGGGCCGCGCCGCCCAGCTCGTCCAGCTCCTGTCGGCGGACGGCTACGCCGCCTCCGTGCGGCCGGTGCCGGCCCCGCTGACCGGCCCCACGGCCGGTGTCGTGGCGCCGGCGGTCCAGCTCTGCCAGGGGCACTGCCCGGTGCAGCACGTGGCCGAGGAGTTCCCCGAGCTGTGCGAGCAGGAGGCCCGCGCGTTCAGCGAGCTGCTGGGCTCGCACGTCCAGCGGCTGGCGACCATCGCCGGCGGCGCACATGCTTGCACGACCAACATCCCCGTGAACGTCTCTGCCCACCCAGGCGCAGGCGTCCCGCGAACGTTCCCCGCGACGACCCCCACCGAAGGAAAGTGATGAGCGCAGAAACGCAAGCGCCAGAGCAGCGCTCCGACGACGAGATCATCGCCAGCATCGGCGCCTACGAGTACGGCTGGCACGACAGCGACGCCGCCGGCATGTCCGCGCAGCGCGGCCTGAGCGAGGAGGTCGTCCGCAACATCTCGGCGCTCAAGAACGAGCCCGAGTGGATGCTGAACCAGCGCCTCAAGGCCCTCCGCCTGTTCGGCAAGAAGCCGATGCCGAGCTGGGGCTCCGACCTGTCGGGCATCGACTTCGACAAGATCAAGTACTTCGTGCGGTCCACGGAGAAGCAGGCCACCTCCTGGGAGGAGCTGCCCGAGGACATCAAGGCCACGTACGACCGGCTCGGCATCCCGGAGGCGGAGAAGCAGCGCCTCGTCGCGGGCGTCGCCGCCCAGTACGAGTCCGAGGTCGTCTACCACCAGATCCGCGAGGACCTGGAGGAGCAGGGTGTCATCTTCGTCGACACCGACACCGGCCTGCGCGACTACCCGGAGCTGTTCCAGGAGTACTTCGGCACGGTCATCCCGTCGGGCGACAACAAGTTCGCCGCGCTGAACTCGGCCGTCTGGTCGGGCGGCTCGTTCGTCTACGTGCCGCCGGGCGTGCACGTGGAGATCCCGCTGCAGGCCTACTTCCGGATCAACACCGAGAACATGGGCCAGTTCGAGCGCACGCTGATCATCGCCGACGAGGGCAGCTACGTGCACTACGTCGAGGGCTGCACGGCGCCGATCTACACGTCGGACTCCCTGCACTCGGCCGTCGTCGAGATCGTCGTCAAGAAGAACGCCCGCGTGCGCTACACGACGATCCAGAACTGGTCGAACAACGTGTACAACCTCGTGACCAAGCGGGCCACGGCCGCCGAGGGCGCCACCATGGAGTGGGTCGACGGCAACATCGGCTCGAAGGTCACCATGAAGTACCCGGCGATCTACCTGCTGGGCGAGCACGCCCGCGGCGAGACGCTGTCCATCGCCTTCGCGGGTGAGGGCCAGCACCAGGACGCCGGCGCCAAGATGGTCCACGCGGCACCGAACACGTCGTCGTCGATCGTCAGCAAGTCCGTGGCGCGCGGCGGCGGCCGCACGTCGTACCGCGGGCTGGTGCAGGTGCTCGAGGGTGCCTCCCACTCCGCGTCCAACGTCCTCTGCGACGCGCTGCTGGTGGACCAGATCTCCCGCAGCGACACCTACCCGTACGTGGACGTCCGCGAGGACGACGTGTCCATGGGTCACGAGGCCACGGTCTCGCGGGTGAGCGAGGACCAGCTGTTCTACCTCATGTCCCGGGGTATGGAGGAGACCGAGGCCATGGCCATGATCGTGCGCGGGTTCGTCGAGCCCATCGCGCGCGAGCTGCCCATGGAGTACGCGCTCGAGCTCAACCGCCTCATCGAGCTGCAGATGGAAGGGTCCGTCGGCTGACATGACTCTCACGACCGATCACTCGCGCGCTGTTGCCGACGGCGCCCACTCCCACGGCGCCGTCAAGCCCCAGGGCTCACGTGCGGAGCGCCTCACGTCCTTCTCCCTGGACGACATCCCCGTGCCCAACGGCCGCGAGGAGGAGTGGCGCTTCTCCCCGGCCGACCGCCTCCAGCCGCTGTTCCAGGCCGACCTGGGCTCCGCGGGCGTCACGGTCCAGGTGACCGCCGCCCCCGAGGTCAAGGTGGAGACCGTCGCCCGCGACGACGCCCGCCTGGGCACCGCCGGCAAGCCCGGCGACCGTACCGCCGTCACCGCGTGGAACGCCTTCGAGCAGGCCACCGTCGTGACGATCCCGGCCGAGGCCGTGGCGTCCGACGTCACCTCCGTGCGCCTGGAGGGCGTGTCCACGGACGCGACCGCCGCCCACGTGCTGGTCCGCGCCGAGCGCCACTCCGAGGCCGTCGTGGTCATCGACCACAACGGCGTCGGCTCGCTCGCCGAGACCGTCGAGATCGTGGTCGAGGACGGCGCGCACCTGACCGTCGTCAGCGTCCAGGACTGGGCCGAGGGCGCCGTGCACGCCTCGTCGCACCGCGCCCGCCTGGGCCGCGACGCGAAGCTCAAGCACGTCGTGGTGACGTTCGGCGGCGACGTCGTGCGCATCACGCCGGACGCCGAGTTCACCGCCGAGGGCGGTGACGTCGAGATGGTGGGCCTCTACTTCGCGGACACCGACCAGCACCAGGAGCACCGCCTCTTCGTGGACCACGCGGTGCCGGAGTGCAAGTCCCGCGTGACCTACAAGGGAGCCCTGCAGGGCTCCGGCGCGCACACCGTGTGGGTGGGCGACGTGCTGATCCGCGCGAATGCCGAGAACACCGACACCTACGAGCTCAACCGCAACCTGGTCCTCACGGACGGCGCGCGCGCGGACTCGGTGCCGAACCTCGAGATCGAGACCGGCGAGATCGCCGGCGCCGGCCACGCCAGCGCCACCGGCCGCTTCGACGACGAGCAGCTCTTCTACCTCCAGGCCCGGGGCATCCCCGAGATCGAGGCCCGCCGTCTCGTCGTGCGCGGCTTCTTCGCCGAGCTCATCCACGAGATCGGCGTCCCGTCGGTCGAGGAGCGCCTGCTGGCCTCCATCGAGGCCGAGCTGGAGAAGTCGATGAGCGTCATCACCGGGGCGCCGGCTGCCGAGGCTCCGACCGCATGACCGCGCAGCTGGCCTGCATGACCGACGACCTGGGACCGGAGGAGGCGATGCTCGTGGAGCTCGACGGCGCCGACGGCGCCCCGGTCGCGGTCGCGGTGGCCCGTGACGCCGACGGCACCTTCCACGCCATCTCGGACGTCTGCTCGCACGGCGCCGTCTCGCTGTCCGACGGTGAGGTCGAGGGCTGCCTCGTGGAGTGCTGGCTGCACGGTTCCCAGTTCGACCTGCGGACCGGCATGCCCGTCCAGCTCCCGGCGGTGCGCCCCGTGCCCGTCTACCCGGTGACCGTCGACGGCGAGCGCGTGCTCGTCGACATCGACGTGACCGTCCCCGTCTCCTGAAACCACTGACTTCGCAACCCTGGAGTAACAGATATGCCCACCCTCGAGATCCGCGACCTGCATGTCAGCGTCGAGACCAAGGAAGGCCCCAAGCCGATCCTGCGCGGCGTCGACCTGACGATCGCCAGCGGTGAGACCCACGCGATCATGGGCCCCAACGGCTCGGGCAAGTCCACCCTGGCCTCGGCGCTCGCCGGCCACCCCAAGTACACCGTCACCTCGGGCACCGTCACGCTCGACGGCGAGGACCTGCTGGCGATGACCGTCGACCAGCGCGCCCGCGCCGGCCTGTTCCTGGCCATGCAGTACCCGGTCGAGGTCACCGGCGTCTCGGTCGCGAACTTCCTGCGGACCGCCAAGACCGCCATCGACGGCACCGCCCCCGCCCTGCGTACCTGGGGCAAGGAGGTCAAGGGCGCGATGGAGAACCTGCGCATGGACCCGGCCTTCGCCGAGCGCTCCGTGAACGAGGGCTTCTCCGGCGGTGAGAAGAAGCGCCACGAGATCCTGCAGATGGAGCTCTTCAAGCCGCGCTTCGCCATCCTCGACGAGACCGACTCCGGTCTCGACGTCGACGCGCTGCGCATCGTCTCGGAGGGCGTGAACCGCGCCAAGGAGAACACCGAGGTCGGCATCCTGCTGATCACGCACTACACGCGCATCCTGCGCTACATCAAGCCCGACTTCGTGCACGTCTTCGTCGACGGCAGGATCGCGGAGGAGGGCGGCTCCGAGCTGGCCGACCGCCTCGAGGAAGAGGGCTACGACAAGTACGTCGGCGCGAGCGCGACGGCCACGGCCTGACCGACCGCTGAGGCACTTCGAGGGGACATGATGACCACCACCACCGTGCGACCGGGCGACCCGGCGCCGCAGGCCACGGAGAGCGGCTCGCTCTCCACCACCGAGCTCGCCGCCGTCCGGGCGGACTTCCCGCTGCTCGGGCGCACGGTGCGGGGTGGTCAACCCCTCGTGTACCTGGACTCCGCCGCCACCTCCCAGAAACCCCAGGTGGTGCTGGACACCGAGGTGGACTTCTACGAGCAGCGCAACGCCGCGGTCCACCGCGGCGCGCACCAGCTCGCCGAGGAGGCCACCGAGGCGTTCGAGCAGGCGCGCGCGGCGGTCGCCGCGTTCGTCGGCGCCGACGAGGGCGAGATCGTCTGGCAGCCGGGCGCGACCGCCGCGATCAACGTCGTGGCGTATGCCTTCTCCAACGCGACCCTGGGTCGTGGGGGAGAGGCCGCGGCGCGGTTCCGGCTCGCGCCGGGCGACGAGATCGTCGTCACCGAGGCGGAGCACCACGCCAACCTTGTCCCGTGGCAGGAGCTGGCCGCCCGGACGGGCGCCGTCCTGCGCTGGATCCCGGTGGCGGACGACGGCCGGCTCGACCTCTCGACCCTCGACGAGATCGTCACGGAGCGCACCCGCGTGCTGGCGTTCGGGCACGTGTCGAACGTGACCGGCGCGATCGCGCCCGTCGCCACGCTCGTCGCGGCGGCGCGGCGGGTCGGTGCGCTCACCGTGCTCGACGCCTGCCAGTCCGTGCCGAACATGCCCGTGGACCTCCACGCGCTCGGCGTCGACTTCGCCGCGTTCAGCGGGCACAAGATGCTCGGCCCCACCGGCGTCGGCGCCCTGTACGGGCGGCGCGAGCTGCTGGAGGCCATGCCGCCCACCGTCACCGGCGGGTCCATGGTCGAGGTCGTGACCATGGAGTCCACCACCTACGCGCCGCCGCCGCAGCGCTTCGAGGCCGGCACCCAGATGGTGGCCCAGGCCGTCGGCATGGGCTGCGCGGCGGAGTACCTCGGGGAGCTCGGCATGGCGGGCGTCGCCCGGCACGAGACCGAGCTGGCCGCCGAGATGCTGAAGATCGCCGACATCCCGGGCGTCCGGGTGATCGGCCCCCTCGACACGGCCGACCGGCTCGCCGTGGTCTCGTTCGTGGTCGACGGCGTGCACGCGCACGACGTCGGGCAGGTGCTGGACGACAAGGGCATCGCCGTGCGGGTGGGGCACCACTGTGCGCAGCCGCTGCACCGCCGGTTCGGCGTGGCCGCCACGGCGCGCGCGTCGGCGTCGGTCTACACGACGGTCGAAGAAGTTGTCGCCTTCCGGGAAGCCTTGGCAGGGGTCCGGGCGTTCTTCGGAGCAGAGTGATTTCTTCGGTGAGATCTAGAAAGGCAGCGTCGTGAGCACGCTCGAGCAGATGTACCAGCAGGTGATCCTGGACCACGCGAAGCATCCGGTGGGCCGCGGGCTCGTCGACGTCGCGTCGGTGGAGGGACACCTCGCGGGGGAGTCGCACCAGGTGAACCCGACGTGCGGTGACGAGGTGACCCTCCGGGTCGACGTCACGCCGGAGGGCTCCGTGGCGGGCGTCTCCTGGGAGGGGCAGGGATGCTCCATCTCGCAGGCGTCCGTGTCGGTCATGACGGGGCTCGTCGAGGGCGCCGACCTCGCCGAGGTGGCGCGGCTGGACGGCCTGTTCCACGACCTGATGTCGTCCCGCGGCAAGGGCCTGGGCGACGACGACGCCGAGGACGCCCTCGGCGACGCGACCGCCTTCACCGGCGTGTCGCAGTACCCCGCCCGGATCAAGTGCGCGCTGCTCGGCTGGGCGGCGCTCAAGGACTCGCTGGCGCGCAGCGGCGCGCTGGCCACGAGCTGAGGAGAGACCGATGACTGAGGCAAGCACCGACGTCGGGCAGGACGCCCCGGCCGCTCCGGCCGAGGGCGTGGGCCCCTCGCCCACCACCGTGGTGGACGTCGAGGAGGCGATGCGCGACGTGATCGACCCCGAGCTGGGCATCAACGTCGTGGACCTGGGCCTGATCTACGGCATCCAGGTGGACCAGAACAACCACGCGACCATCGACATGACCCTCACGTCGGCGGCCTGCCCGCTGACGGACGTCATCGAGGACCAGAGCGCCCAGGCGCTCGAGGGCCTCGTGGACGGCTTCCGCGTGAACTGGGTCTGGATGCCGCCGTGGGGTCCGGAGAAGATCACGGACGACGGCAAGGAGCAGCTGCGGATGTTGGGCTTCAACGTCTGACGGCTCGCGCTGATCGGCTGATCAGCGGAAAGGCAGTTTGACCTGTGGTTTCGCCTCGGGTCCCGTGGGACTGCGGTGGACAGGGGTGGCCAGGTGAGGCCACCCGTCCTCCCACGGGATCCGGGGCGTTCGTGCACGTGGGCACCTGCGCTTGCGCACGTGCTCGGCGCCACGGGCGGCGAAGGCGAGATCAGGCAGCCTTCACCGTCGTCCGTCGAGTTGTGGGATGTCGGTGCCCTGCGCGGAGCGCAGCACGTGGGAGCGTGCGTGCGCGACGGCGTCGGCCAAGGTGTTGAACACGTGGTTCTCGTGACGTAGCTCGTCCAGCACGCCGACCGTGACCATGAGCTTGCGATGCCGGGGTTGCACGCCCTTGACCAGCACCGTGATGCCCCGCTGTTCGAGTGCCGTGACAAGTTCCGCGAGGGCCTTCGCCCCGGTGGCGTCGACCATGCCCAGGTGGGAGAGGCGGAGGATGACGACCAGGACGTTCTCGCGGACCGAGGCGTCGGTGACCTCGCCGAGGATCCGGTCGGACGCTCCGAAGAACATGGCGCCGTCCAGCCGGAACAGCGCAACATGCTCGTCGCCCTCGTGCGCGACGCCCGGTAGTGGCTCGCGGTGCACGGACGAGGCGCGTGCCAGACGCCGCAGGGTGAAGAAGGCTGCGACGACCAGCCCGATCTGCACGGCCTCGATGAGGTCGAACCCGACGGTGATGACGGCCGTGACGATGAAGGTGGTGGCGTCGGACCGGGTCGAGCGCAGGACGGAGCGGATGGTCCCGGCACCGATCATGCGAAACGACGTCACCATGAGCACGCCTGCCAGAGCAGCGAGCGGTATGCGCCCCACGGGTCCGGTGGCGAGGTAGATCACCGCGAGGATGACCAGTGCGTGCACGACGGCGGCCAGCCGGGTGCGGGCTCCGGAACGGACGTTGACCGCGGTGCGCGCGATCGCGCCGGTGGCGGGCATGCCGCCGAACAAGCCAGATGCCAGGGAGGCGAGGCCTTGCCCGACAAGCTCCCGGTCGGGTTCGTAGACCGAGCCGCCTGGCGCCATCGACGCGGCGACCCGCGCGGACAGCAGAGACTCGATGGCGGCCAGCGCCGCGATCGCGACGGCCGCACTCAGCAGGTCTCCGACGGCGGACGCGCTGACACCGGGCAGGACCGGGACGGGAAGAGTGTCGGGCAGGTTCCCGATGCGGGCGAGAGGTGCCCGGGTGGCCTCGGCGAGCACGGTCGCGACCACAACGGCCACCAGGGAGGCGGGGATCGCGTCGTGCAGGCGGCGCAGGACCACCATCGACGTGGCGACCAGCGCCACGATCCCGAGCGACCAGAGCGTGGTCGCGTCCAGCGCGAGTGAGTCGAGGGCCAGGGCCGCGTCGCCGATCGCACGTACCGCCGTGACCAGGGTGTTTCCTCCGACTCCTGTGTCCTGCCCGACGGCAGCGGGAACCTGCTGCAGGAAGATGATCGTGGCGATCCCGAGCGTGAACCCCTCCACCACCGGCCACGGGATGAAGGTCACCACCCGCCCGAGCCGGAGCAGTCCCGCCATGAGCACGAGGAGCCCGGCAAGCACGGTGACCAGGGCGACAGAGCCGAGTCCATGGTCGACGACGATCGGCGCGAGCACGACAGCCATGGCACCGGTCGGGCCGGAGACCTGGAACCGGGAACCGCCGAACACCGCCGCGACAATGCCGGCGATGACGGCCGTGACCAGGCCGGCGGCCGCTCCGACGCCGGAGCTGACGCCGAAGGCGAGCGCGAGCGGCAGCGCGACGACACCCACGGTCGTGCCGGCGAGCAGGTCGGCTCCGAGCGTCCGGGGTCGCAGGTCGTAGTCGCGCCGCCGGGGAAGCAGGTCACGGACGTCCAGCCCGACGAGCGCGTCGCGGACCGTCATCACTCCGCGACCTGGTTCGGGGCCGTCTCGGTCAGGGCCACTTCCAGCACTGCCCGGGCGCTTGCCCCAGGCAGGGTGGGCAGGCGGCGCGCGATGGTGAGCCGCTCGTCGTCGGCGTCGAGGCCGGCCAGGCGCCGGAGCAGGAAGGCGCGCGCGACCAGGAGCAGCTCCGCGACCAGGGGTTCGGCGAGCCGGTACTGCACCGCGTTGCCTGACCGTGTCGAGACGACCACTCCTGCGCGTTTGAGGACCGCGAGGTGCTGGGAGAGCGCAGACGGTTCCGCGCCCGTCACCTTCAGCAGGCGGGAGACCGGCGCCGTCAGGTCAGGGGCGGCCGCGAGTACCTCGAGTACCTGGATCCGCGCGGGGTGCGCCAGGCTCTTGAAGAGTTCCGCCTTGATCGCATAGAGGGGCTGTGCGTCCACCGAAGCACTTTAGCATCTGCTGAAACCAGTGGCGTCGTGACGGCGGCGCCCGGTCGCCGAAGAACGCCCGGCTATGCGGCGTCCGCGGTCAGTCGTCCGCGCTCGGCGCGGGTGAGTGGCGGCATGGAGGCGAGCAGCTCGCGGGTGTAGGCGTGGCCGGGCTTGTCGAAGATCTGCTCGACGTCGCCCGTCTCGACGACCTCGCCGCGGTACATCACGAGCACGCGGTGGGCGAGGTTACGCACCACCGACAGGTCGTGCGAGATGAACAGGATCGACAGGCCGAGTCGCTCCTGGAGGTCGACGAGCAGGTTGGTGACCTGCGCCTGGATGGTCACGTCGAGCGCGGAGACGGGCTCGTCGCAGACCAGGACGTCGGGGTCGCGCATCAGCGCGCGGGCGATCCCGATGCGCTGCCGCTGGCCGCCGGAGAACTGGTGCGGGAACCGGTCCATGACCTCCGGGCGCATGCCGACCAGCTCCAGGAGTTCGGCCACCCGTTCCCGCCGTGACGCGGCGGTGCCGGTGCGCGTCACGACCAGCGGCTCGGCGATGATGTCGCGCACCCGCATGCGCGGGTCGAGCGAGGTGTACGGGTCCTGGAACACCATCTGCGTGCCGGTCCGCGGCACAGGGCGCGGGCCCCGGGTGCGGCGGGTGACGTCGTGCCCGTGGTAGGCGACCGTACCCTGGTCGGCGCTCTCCAGCCCCACGACCATCCGGGCGAGCGTCGACTTGCCGCTCCCGGACTCGCCGACGATCCCGAGCGTCTCGCCGCGGCGGAGCAGGAGGTCCACCCCGTCCACCGCGCGGACCGTGCGGCGGGCCAGTGGCGAACCGCCGTGGAACGTCCGGCCCAGCCCGCTCACCTCCAGGACGACGTCGTCCGGGCGGCCGGCGCCCGCCCCCGGAGCCCCCGCCGAAGAGGTCCCGGCGGGAGCCGGCTCCAGCACCCGCGCCGCCCCGGCACGCGGCACGGAGCCCAGCAGGATCCTCGTGTAGGGCTCGGCCGGCGCGGCGAAGACGGCGTCGGCGTCCCCCTCCTCCACCACCACGCCGTCCCGCATCACCGCGAGCCGGTCGGCCACCTCGGTGACCACGCCGATGTCGTGCGTGATGAGCAGCACCCCCATGCCGAGCCGGCCACGCAGGTCGTCCAGCAGTCGCAGGATCTGAGCCTGCACGGTCACGTCGAGAGCCGTGGTCGGCTCGTCGGCGACCAGCAGCTCGGGCTCCAGAGCGATGGCCATGGCGATGAGGATGCGCTGCCGCATGCCGCCGGAGAACTGGTGCGGGTAGTCGTCCACGCGGGTACGGGCGGCCGCGATGCCCACCAGGTCGAGCAGCTCGACCGCACGCTCGCGTGCCCGCCGCCGGCTCAGCCCGCGGTGCACCCGGAAGATCTCGCCCACCTGGTCACCCACGGTGAGCACCGGGTTCAGGCTGGAGAGGGCGTCCTGCAGCACCATGCCCATGCGCTCGCCCCGCAGTGCACGCCGCTCCTGCTCCGTGCAGGCGAGCAGGTCGGTGCCGCCCACGCTCAGCTCGCGGGCCGTCACCGTCGCGGCCGGGTCCTGGATGCCGAGGACGGCGCGTGCGGTCACCGTCTTGCCGGAGCCGGACTCGCCCAGCAGGGCCATGAGCTCGCCAGGACGCACGTCCAGGTCGAGCCCCCGCACGACCGGCGTGACCTGGGTGCCGGACCGGAAGCCGATGTCGAGGCCGCGGACGCGCAGCACGGGGGCGGGGCTGTCGGAGAGGGGTGCCATGCCGTCCATGGTGCCCTGCGGACCGATGCCCGATGTTTCACACACGTGAATTCTGGAGCCGGATTAACCCATGCGCATTGACACGTGCGCCGAATAGTCGCGACCGTGAGGTCCACCACGCCGAATTCTCGTCCCGTTCTCTCGGGTGTCGGAGGGTGCGGCCGTCCGATGCAACGACATGCCGAGGAGGCAACAGTGCTGGAGCCAGCGAAGCACTACGCGGGATACCGGGCCTACGACTACCTGGAGCCGGGCGTGGACTACCGCGCCTTCGAGCTCGCGCAGGAGGTCGGCCGTGTCCCTGCCTACGCCGGGCTCGACCTGAGCACGAGCGAGACCGAGCGCACCACGCGCCTCCTGGAGCAGGAGACCGTCATCTCGCTGCACGACCACCTCCAGGTCTTCCCGCAGGACATGACCGACCTGCGCGGCTACATCCGCCAGGGCCGGGAGAGCACCGGCTACCAGGGCCTGAGCCGCTCCGGCCTGACGGCGGTGTTCGACAACGGCATGGACGGCACCTGCTGCATCTCCAGCGATGCCGGCTGGAAGTACCAGGACGTGCTCTTCGACCTGGGCGTCCGCATGGCCGACCTGGCCCACCAGGACTTCGTGATCAAGGGCGAGACGCTCAAGGACATCCGCTACGCCCAGGAGACCGGGCGGATCGCCCACGTCTTCTCGCTGGAGGCGGCCACCATGATCGAGAACGAGGTGGACCGGCTGGACGTGCTCTACGGATTCGGCGTGCGCATGATGGGCATCGCCTACTCCGAGGCCAACACCCTCGGCTCCGGCCTCAAGGAGCGCGGCGACGGCGGCTTGACGTACTTCGGCGAGCGGGCCGTGCAGCGGATGAACAAGCTCGGCATCGCCATCGACATCTCGCACTCCGGTGACCGGACCTGCCTCGACGTCATCAAGACCTCCGACAAGCCGGTGTTCATCACGCACGCCGGCGCCCGTGGCCTGTGGCCCACCAACCGGATGAAGACCGACGAGACCATCGTCGAGTGCGCCCGGCGCGGCGGCGTCATCGGCATCGAGGCCGCTCCGCACACGACCCTGTCGCCGAACCACCCGCGGCACTCCCTGGAGTCGGTCATGGACCACTTCCAGTACTGCGTGGACCTGGTCGGTCTGGAGCACGTCACGTTCGGTCCCGACACCCTGTTCGGCGACCACGTGGGCCTGCACGACGCCTTCGCGTCCAACCTCTCCATCTCCCAGGCCCACGGCCACGTGGACTACGAGAAGGTCCAGTACGTCGACGGGGTCGAGAACCCGGCCGAGGAGTTCTTCAACATCATCGGCTGGCTGGTCAAGCACGGCTGGTCCGACGACGAGATCCGCGCCGTCGTCGGCGGCAACACCCTGCGCGTTCTTGAGGAGGTCTGGATCTGATGAAGCTGCGAAGACTGAGCCTGGCGGCCACCGCCGCCGCAGGGGCGCTTGCGCTGGCGGCGTGCGCGCCGCAGGCGCCGTCGTCCGACGGGGAGGGGAGCGGCGCGCCCGCCGAGGCGGGCGACGACACCCTGACGATCGCCACGACCACCGACGTGGTCAACTACAACCCGCTGATCGGTAACAGCCGCAGCGACTACTGGGTCACCAACCTGATGTACCCGCACCTGCTGTCGATCGCGGACGACGGCAGCAAGGAGGCGTCACTGGCCACCGACTGGGGCTACGTGGACGAGACCACCGGGTTCTACGAGATCCGTGACGACTTCACCTGGAGCGACGGTGAGCCGCTCACGGCGGACGACGTGGCCTGGACCCTGAACGCCGTCAAGCAGGACGCGCCCGCGGGCACGTTCTTCGGGCAGATGGGCCACGTCGAGTCGGCCGAGGCCGTCTCGCCCACCCGGGTCGAGGTCACGCTCAGTGAGCCCGACACGTCCGTGATCGAGGAGATCGGGTTCTGGGGCAACGTCGTGCCGCAGCACGTGTTCGAGCCGGCCGGGTCCGTGGCCGAGTTCGCGAACGACGGCGAGGACGGCTGGGTCAGCGCCGGGCCGTACGTACTCACCGACGTGCAGGCCGGGCAGAGCTACACCCTGGAGCGCACCGAGGAGCCGTACCCGCTGGTCGAGGGTGGCACGCCGGTCCCGGCGCGGGTGGTCTACCGCGTCTACCCCGACGTCAACACCGAGATCCTGGCGTTGCAGAGCGGCGAGGTCGACGTCATCGCCAACGCCCTGCCGCCGGCGCAGGTGGAGCAGCTGCGCGCCGCCGAGGGCATCGAGGTGGCCGAGGTGCCCGGGCTGGGCTATGCCCACATGGTCTACAACATGGACCAGCCGGACCTGGCGAAGACCGAGGTGCGCCAGGCGCTGGCGCACGCGGCCGACTACGAGACCATCCGTCAGGTGGTGCTCCAGGGACAGGCGGTCTCCACGGGCTCCAGCCCGCTGATGCCCGTGCTGTCGCAGTACCACGACGACTCGCTGACCGAGTACGAGTTCGACCCGGAGCTGTCGAGGTCCCTCATGGAGGACGCCGGGTACGAGGCCGACGCCGACGGCATGTTCCCCGTCACCTTCCGGCTGCTGTACTCGCTGCAGGACAGCGTGACCAGCCAGTGGGCCCAGCTCGTCAAGGACAGCGCGGCCGAGGCCGGCATCGCCATCGAGCTGGAGGGCCTGGAGCGCAACACCTACCTGGCCCGCACGGACGAAGGCGACTACGACATCTACGCCGGCAACTTCGCCATCATGGACGACCCCGTCACCAACTTCACGCTCTCGTACCTGCCGGGCGGGGCCATCAACTACACCCACGTGGACGACCCCGAGCTCAACGACCTGGTCGCGCAGGCGGCCGTCACGGCCGACGCCGAGGAGAAGGTCGCGCTCATGCAGGAGGCCGCGGCCCTGGTCCACGAGGAGGTCTACGACAACATCATGTACACGCAGAACCTCTATATGGCCTACAGCTCGGACTGGGACGGCTTCGTGGTCAAGCCCAGCGAGCTGCTGTCCATCGTGAGCGCGCCGTCCGTCGCGTCCGCCCATCGGGTCTCCGGCGAGTAGACCCCGTACCGACCAGACGTACCGACAAGAAAGGCCGCCCGCGTGTCTCTCACCCTGTTCGTCCTGCGCCGTCTCGGCCGGGGAGTGCTGACGATCTGGTTCGCCGTGACCGTGACGTTCCTGCTCCTGCGCCTCCTGCCGGGCGACCCGGCGCTCGCCGTGGCGAGCACGAACATGACCGAGGAGGCGCGGGCGGCCCTGCTCGTGCAGTACGGCCTCGACCAGCCCCTGCCGGTCCAGTACGTGCTGTACCTGGGCCAGCTCCTGCAGGGCAATCTCGGTACGTCGTTCACGCAGTCGGTGCCGGTGCTGGACGTGCTCCTGCACCGGCTGCCGTGGACGCTGCTCCTGACGTTCACCGCCCTGGCCCTCACCGTGGTGGTCGGCGTGCCGCTGGGCGCGCTGGCCGCCTCGGCCAAGGGGCGCACCTGGGACCGCGTGGTCCAGGTGGTCGGCGTCACCGGCCAGTCCCTGTTCGTGCCCAGCGTCGGCATCGTGCTGCTGTTCCTGTTCGGCCTGGCGCTCGGCTGGTTCCCCATCGGAGGTGCCTACGACCAGGACGTCTACGGGGTGCAGTGGTACGGGTCGGTGCTGTCGCACCTCGTGCTGCCCGCGTTGTCGCTGACGCTGGTCCAGCTCGGCCCGTACGTGCTGACCATGCGGGCCGCGCTGGTGGACGCGTTGGGCGACGACTACGTGACCCTGGCGCGGGCCAACGGCCTCTCGCCCCGCCGGATCCTGTGGAAGCACGCGCTGCGCAACGCCCTGCTGCCGACCACCACGCTCATCGGCCTGCAGCTCGGGTTCCTCGTGGGCGGGGCCGTGCTGACCGAGACGGTGTTCGCCTACCCGGGCATCGGCCGCGGCATCTACGAGGCCGTGACCCAGCTCGACTTCCCCGTGCTGCAGGGTGCGTTCCTGCTGCTGGCGGTGACTGTCGTGGCGGCCAACATGCTCACCGACATCGCCTACGGCTTCCTCGACCCGAGAGTGAAGACATCGTGACCGCACCGATCTCCGACCCGGCCCTCGCCGGAGCGCCCCTCGCCGACACGCCCCTCGTGAATCCCGCGGCCCCGCCGCCCGCGCCGGGCAGCGACGGACCTCGCGGGGCCCGCCGCGCCGGCAGCGCCACCTGGCGTGCCTTCCGGCGCCAGCCGCTGGGCGTCTTCTCGCTCGCGGTGCTGGCGCTGATCGTCCTGGTCAGCGTGCTCGCCCCGCTCCTGTCGCAGCCCCCGGCGAGCTACAGCCCCGACGTCCTCCAGCCGCCGAGCGGGGCGCACCCGTTCGGGACCGACGCCCTGGGCCGCGACGTGCTGGCCGAGGTGGTCTGGGGCACCCGCCAGTCTGTGCTGGTCGCCGTCGCGGCCTCCGCCATCGCCATCGCGTTCGGCACGCTGGCCGCCGTCGTCGGCGCGTACTTCCGCCGGGTCGACGCCGTGGTCGGGGTGCTCGTGGACCTGACGCTCTCGCTCCCGGTGCTCCCGCTGATGATCCTCGTGGCCGCCCTCGCGGGCCCGAGCACCACCACGATCATCCTGGTCGTGGCCGCGTTCTCCTGGCCCGAGGTGACGAGGCTGGTCCGCTCGCAGGCCCTGGCCGTCGTCGGCCTGCCGTACGTCGACGCCGCGCGGCTGATGACCCGCAACGCCGCCTGGATCATCGGCCGGCACGTGGTGCCCGCCGTCACCCCGGTGGTCGTGGTGTCCGTCGTGGTCACGGCGTCGCGCGCCGTGCTCTCCGCGGCGGGCCTGGCGTTCCTCGGCCTGGGCGACCCGACCACCTGGTCGTGGGGCCGCATCCTCTACGAGGCGCAACAGTCCGGGGCCATGGTGAGCGCCTGGTGGCTCACCCTGTTCCCGTCGCTCGCAATCCTCGCGCTCGTCCTGTCCGCAACCCTCCTGTCGATCGCCTACAACGACGCCCGCAACCCGAGGAACCAGGACCGATGACCACCTCGACCGACACCCCGGCCCGTTTCCCGCAGCGACTGCCCGCCGACGTCCTGGACCGCCTGCAGGACGGCGTCCGGGAACGGCTCGGCACCGAGGACCTCGACGCCGTGCTGACCGACGACCCGGAGGACGTCGCTTACCTGACGGGCTTCTTCCACCACCCGGGGGAGCGGCCCGTGGCCGTGCTCCTGCGGCCCGAGGGCCCCGCGCTCCTGCTGGTCCCGGAGCTGGAGCGGCAGCACGCGCAGGAGCAGCACGCCCGCGCCGACATCGTGTCCTACGCCGAGTACCCCGGTGTGGAGAACCCGTTCGCGGCCCTGGCCCGGGCCGCCGGGCGCGTCCGGGGGCGGCTGGGGGTGACCACGCTCGTCACGCAGCACCGGCTCGCCCTCGCCCAGGGCGCGCTGACGGCGACGCAGTGGGTGCCGACCGAGCTCGTCACCCGGGCCCGGTACCGCAAGCTGCCCGAGGAGCTCGCGCTGCACCAGGAGGCCGCGCGGATCACCGACCTCATGCTCGCCGCCGGCGTCACCCTGGTGACCGAGGCCGTCGCGGCGGGCGGCGACCTGCCCAGCGAGCAGGAGCTCGCACGGCACGTCACCTCGGTGGGCACGGCCACCATGTACGCCGACCACGACGACGTCGTGGTGGTCTCGCCCCTGGCCGGCGGGCTCGTGTACGCCGGCCCCAACTCGGCCATCCCGCACGGCCTGCCCTCGGGCTACCGGCTGCGCCCCGGCGACACCTTCATGCTCTCCCTCGGCTGCGCCGTCGGCGGACGGTTCGTCGAGGGCGAGCGCACGTTCGTGCTCGGCGAGCCGACCGCCGACCAGCGCCGCTACCACGACACCGTGCGGCTCGCGCAGGCCGAGGGCGGTCGGGCCATCGCGCCCGGCGTGCCCTGTGCCGAGAGCAACGCCCGCTGCCTCGACGTCATCCGGGACGCCGGGCTCGGCCAGTACCTGCGCCACCGGCAGGGCCACGGCATCGGGCTCGGCATGCACGAGCCCCCGTGGCTGGAGGACGGCGACCACACGCCCCTGGAGCCCGGGATGGTGGTCTCCAACGAGCCCGGCCTCTACGTGCCCGGCCACGCCGGCTACCGCATCAGCGACAGCATGGTCGTCACCGCCACCGGTTCGCAGCCGCTCACCACCTACCCGCGCTCGCTCGACGACTGCGTGATCCCGGTCTGAGCTGACCGTCCCACCCCACGACTGCCCTCACGAGAGGACCCGCCATGACCGCGACCGACGACGTCTCGCCCGAGTTCGCCGCCGCCACCAGCACCGCCCAGCGCGTGACGATCAACGGCAACGAGCTCGCCGTCGAGGTGCTCGGACCCGAGGGCGCCCCCGTGATCCTCACCCACCACGGCGCGCCGGGCCTCGGCTCCCGCGCCGAGCCGCGCGCCAGCTTCGGTCGCCTGGCCGACGAGTACCGTGTGATCGTGTTCGACGCGCGAGGCAGCGGCGCGTCCGAGGGCTCCGGCACGTTCAGCCACGAGCAGTGGGCCGCCGACCTGGACGCCCTGCGCGAATGGGCCGGCGCCGAGCGCGTCGCCATCGCCGGCGGCTCCTACGGCGGGTTCATGGCCATGGAGTACGCCGTCCGCTACCCCGAACGGGTGGCCGCCGTCGTGCTGCGCGACACCTCACCCGACCACGGCAACGCCCACCTGGCCCGGGACAACGCCCTGGCCTCCGACCGCGTCACGGTCGACATGGAGAAGTTCGACCGCATCGACCAGGGCCGCGTCCGGGACGACGACGACCTGCGCGACTGCTGGCGCGAGATCCTGCCCCTGTACGACTTCGTCTACGACCCCGACGCCGTCGAGCGGAAGGTCGCCGCCACCCCCTACCGGTACGAGGCCCACAACTACGCGTTCTCCGTGAACCTGCCCGCCTACGACCTCAAGCCGCAGCTCCCCGGAATCACGGCCCCCACCCTGGTCACGGTCGGCAGAACCGACTGGATCACCCCGGTATCGTGCTCGCAGACCATCACCGAGCTGATCCCGGACGCCCGCCTCGTGGTCTTCGAGCGCTCCGGGCACTCACCCCAGATCGAAGAAGCCGAGGAGTGGACCCGGGTAGTGCGCAACTTCCTGCACGAGACGTACCCACCGGCCCCCGCAGCCGGCCCGACGACAGCCGCCGGCCGCGCATGAACCTCGCCACGCTGGAGGACCTCGACGACCTCGACAAGCGCATCGTCGTCGCGCTGCAGCACGACGGCCGCGCGAGCTGGCGCGCCGTCGCCGAAGCCGTCGACGCCTCCGTCACCACCGTCTCCCGCCGCGGCCAACAGCTCATCGCCGACGGCGTCGTACGCGTCGCCGCCGTCCCCGCCCTCGGCGCCGACGGACCGTTCGACTCCTTCTGGGTGCGCATCAACTGCGCCACCGGCACCCAGGTCCAGGTCGCCGCTGCGCTCGCGGCCAACCCCGACGTCCGGTTCTGCACCATCGTCACCGGCGGCTACGACGTGATCCTCGAGCTCGTGGTGCGCGGCGGTGCGGCGCACCACGCCCGCGTCCTCCAGGAGGTGCAGTCGGTACCGGGCGTGGAACGCTGGCGCAGCGACCTGATCCTGCACGTCTACAAGGTCAGCTTCGACTGGGGCCGTCAGCTCTACCGGGAGCTCCTCGGCCCGCCCGCCGAGGGCGACGAGGCCGAGGCCGCCGAGCCGGTCATCTGCGTGCCCGAACACTTCGACGACGCGGACCGGCAGATCGTCGCCGCCCTGCGCGACGACGGCCGCCGCACCTTCCAGAGCATCGCCGACGAGATCGGGATGAACGAGTCCAGCGTGCGCCGCCGCTTCGAGCGCCTGCGCGCCTCCCAGTGCATCAGCCTGCTCACCCTCGTCCCGTCAGCCGCGCTCGGCATGAGCTCCGAGGCCCTGATGACGGTCAAGGTGGCGCCGTCCCGCATCGACGCCGTGGCCCACGAGCTGGCCCGGTACCCGTTCGTGCGGTACCTCGCAGCGCTGCTCGACGAGAACTCCCTCCTGTGCGAGATCATCACGCCCACGGTCGAGGAGCTGTACGCCTTCATCACCGGGTCGCTCGCCCGGCTCGACGGCGTCGAGGGCTGGAACGCGTCCCTCGAGGTGCTCTACCTCAAACGCGGGTTCGTCGAGACCCCGTGGTGGCGGGCGCAGGCCTCGGAGATCGCCGCCGGCGTCGACACCAGGACCGGCCCGTCGGCTGACACCTAGGCCGGTCAGGACCGGCTGATGATCCGCCCGGCGACCTCGGCCGCGCGATCGATCGGGACGGCGAAGCCGATGCCGATGTTCCCGGAGCTGCCCACCGTCGCGATCGACGTGTTGATCCCGACCACCCTCCCGGCGAGATCGACCAGCGGCCCACCGGAGTTGCCCTGGTTGATCGACGCATCGGTCTGCACCATCGGCTCGGCCGAGCCGCCCGCATCGCGATCCACCGCGCTGACCACCCCCGCGGTCACGCTTCCGGTCAGCCCGAGCGGGGACCCGACGGCGATGACGGGCTGACCGATCCGCAGCGCGGCGCTGCTGCCCAGCGTCGCCGCAGGAGCGCTGCCGAGGTCCGCCTCGACCACCGCGATGTCGCTGCGCTCGTCCGTGCCCAGCACCCGCCCGGTCACGGTACGACCGTCGCCGAGCAGAAGATCGACCGAGTCGCTACCGACCACCACGTGACCGTTGGTCACCACGTGGCTGCCGTCGATGATCACCCCCGAACCGCCACGCGACCCCGCACGCACCTGCACCACGCTCGGCAGCACCCGCTCGGCGGCGCTCGCGGTCGTCGTGACGGCACCGGGAGCGGCGACGGCGGGTGCCGGGACGTCCTGCTGTGCGGCGGCGAGCCCGGTCACCAACCCGGTCGTCGCCGAACCGGCCAGAGCACCCAGGGCCAGGGCGGTTGCCAGCGTGAGCAGCGGACGAGGACGACGGGGCGTTGCGCGAGACACACGAGCGGGGCCGGCAGGCGTGGTGTCCGGCGTGCGGATCGGGCGGGCGGGTACGGGGCCCGACGCGGGGCTCGGCACGCCCGGCACCCTGGGCGCCGGTACGGCCGGCGGCGTGGCCGGCCCACCGAGGACGAAGCGTCGCGGTCCGGCGGGCCGGCCGATTCCGTGCGGGACGTCGTTCGTCCCCGGGGCGGCGGTGTTCACGGGCATGCTCCTTCGAACGGGTCGGACAGCTGGGACGGTGGGGACGAACGGGGTCAGACCAGGCGGGAGAACCAGCGCAGGGAGAGCGCGGTGGCGGTGATCGTGAGGGCGAGGCCCAGGAGGACCAGCGGGGTGGTCACGAGCGTGGTCTCGGTGCGCCAGCCGATCGCCGAGCCGATGTCCTCGTAGACCTGGTCGAGCTCGGCGCCGCTCTCCGCGCGGTAGAAGTGCCCGCCGGTCTGCTCGGCCAGGGTGCGCAGGGACTGGTCGTCGGCCGGCACCGACTGGGTGCGCATCCCGTTGTCGATGACGCCGGTGGGTGTGCCGTAGGCGATCGTGGAGACGGGCATCTCGGCGTCGAGCGCCGCGCGGACGGACTCGGCGGGGCTGCGTCCGGCCGTGTTGTACCCGTCGGAGAGCAGCACCAGCCGGGCCGGGACGGGGTCGGCGGGCGCGTCGTCAAGGACCTCGCCCGGGCCGGACGGGCCGTCGTCGGGTGCCGTCGCGTCGGCCGTCGCCTGGCGGACGACTTCTGCCGCCGAGGCGAACACCGCCTCGCCGATCGCTGTGCCGCCCTGGGCCTGGAGGGCGGCGATGGAGTCCTCGACCAGCGCCCGGTCCGACGTGACGGGGGCGACCAGATCCGCTTCGCCCGAGAAGGCGACCGCCCCGACCTGGACGGTCGGCGGCAGCTCGCGGACGAACTCGACGGCGGCCTGCTTCGCCGCGGTGAGGCGGTCGGGCATGACGTCCTGGGCCTCCATGGAGCCGGAGACGTCGATGGCGACGATCACGGTGGCGCGCTCGTAGGGCACGCGCAGCTGCATCTGTGGTCCGGCGGCGGCGGTGGCGAACGCCGCCAGGGCGAGCAGGACCAGACCCGTGGCCAGGTGGCGCCGCCAGCGGGGCCGGGCGGGCGCGACACGGTCGAGCATGGGCAGCGTCGCGAAGCGGACGGCGTAGCGGGTGCGGCGGCGCTGGATCACCAGGTAGGCGGCCGCGAGCCCGGCCACGGGGACGAGGGCGAGCAGGATCAGCGGGTCGGTGAAGCTCATGGTGTCCTCCTCGTGCGTCGTGCGGGGCGCCGTCGCCGGTCCCTGACGAACCGGGCCAGCGCGGCGGACCAGTCCTGGTCGGTGCTCACGCGCAGGTGCTCGGCGCGGCAGGCGCGCACGGCCGCGGCGGTCTCGTCGCGGTGGCGGGCGGCGACGATGGCGTAGGCGAGGCGCAGCGCGGGGTCGGAGGTGGACACCTCGCGCTGCGCCCCGGACTCGGGGTCCACGAAGACGGCCTCGCCGACGTCGGGCAGCTCGTGCTCGCGCGGGTCGTCCACCTCGACCACGACCACGTCGTGCCGGGCCGTGAGCCGCCGGAGCGGCTCCTCCCATGCGAACGGCCGGTCGATGCCGCCGTCGGGGTCCACCAGGTCGGTGACGACCACGCACAGCCCGCGCCGTCGCGCCCGGGCCCCGAGGCCGCGCAGCGCGTCAGCCAGCGGCGGTGCCGCACCGCCCTGCCGTCCGGCGTCGGCCAGCCTGGCCAGGGTGCCTGCGGCGGACCGGCCAGGGCGGGGCGCGATCCAGCTCAGCCCTGCGGCGTCGAGCAGGCCGACGCCGACCCGGTTGCCGGGCGCTGCCGTGAGCAGCCCGACGGCGGCGGCGACCTGCTCGGCCACGTCGACCTTCTCCGCCAGGGCCGTGCCAAAGGTCATGCTGGGGCTGCGGTCCACGAGCAGCCAGGTGTCCAGCTCGTGCTGGGCGCGGGTGCGCCACAGGTGTGCCTGCCCGGTGCGGGCGGTGACGTTCCAGTCGATCCGGCGCACGTCCTGGCCTGGCCGGTAGAGGGTGAGCTCCTCCGGGTCTGCGCCGGGGCCGAGCGCGTGTCCGTCGGCGTCGCCCTGCAGCAGCCCGTCGACGCGGCGGCGGACGGTGAGCTCGAGCCGGCGGAACCGGCGTGCGGCGTCGGTCATGGCGTGATGACCTCGGCCTCGGCCGGCGCCACGCGTGGCTGGGGCACGGCGGCCAGGACGGCGTCGACGACGGTGCGCGGGTCGACGCCGTCGGCCGAGGCATCGAACGTGAGCACGAGCCGGTGCGCGAGCGTGTCACCCGCCAGGTCGACCAGGTCGGACGGGAGCACGTAGTCCCGGCCGCGCATGAGGGCGAGCGCGCGCCCGGCGGCGATCAGGCCGAGGCTGCCGCGGGCGCTGACGCCGTACTCCAGCACCCCGTCGAGGTGGTGCAGGCCGTACTCGTGCGGCCGGCGGGTGGCCATCACCAGGGTCACGGCGTACTGCGCGACGGCGTGGTGGACGAACACGAGGTCGGCCTCCTGCTGGAGCTGCCGGAGCGTGGCAGGGTCGAGCAGCGCCTCGACGCGCGGGGGAGCGCTGCTCATGCGCTGCACGATGGTCAGCTCCTCCCGCTCGTTCGCGTGGTCGACGCCGACCTTGAGCAGGAACCGGTCCCGCTGTGCCTCCGGCAGGGCGTAGACGCCGTCGCTCTCGATCGGGTTCTGGGTGGCCAGGACGAGGAACGGGTCGGGCAGCGGGTAGGTGCGGCCCCCGATGCTGACCTGGCGCTCGGCCATGGCCTCCAGCAGCGCGGACTGCACCTTGGCCGGGGCCCGGTTGATCTCGTCGGCCAGCACGAGGTGGGCGAACACCGGGCCGAGCTCGACGTCGAACTCCTCCCGGGAGGGCCGCCAGACCCGGGTGCCGACGATGTCCGATGGCATCAGGTCCGGGGTGAACTGCAGGCGGGCGAACGATCCGCCGGCCACGGTGGCCAGGGTGCGCACGGCGAGCGTCTTGGCGACGCCGGGCACGCCTTCGAGCAGCACGTGCCCGCGGGCGAGGAGGCCGACCATGATCCGTTCGACCATGTGGTCCTGTCCGACGATCACGCGCTTGACCTCGAACAGGGCGCGCTCCAGGAGTGCGGCTGGCGGGCGCAGGGGCGGATGCTTGGCGACGGCGGGGATGTCCTGGGTGGCGGGCTTGTGGTCGTCCATGGCACCGACTCCACCCGACCGGGGAGAAAACTGCGGGAAACCGGAGCGAAAGCGGACCGAAAGGGGTGGACCGGCAGGGCCTGTCAGGACCGGCGCCGGGCGGTTACGGTGCTGCTGTGCGGCTGCTGATCGTGGAGGACGAGGCTGGCCTGGTGAGTGCCCTGCAGGTGGCACTGCGCCGGGAGGGTTACGCCGTCGACCAGGCGCGCACCGTCGCCCAGGCGCGCGAGAAGCTCGGGCTGAACCCCTACGACGTCGTTCTGCTGGACGTGACCCTGCCCGACGGGACGGGCTTCGACCTGACCCGCGCGGTCCGGGCCGGCCAGGTCCCGCTGGCCGAGGGCGACCCGCCGCGCATCCTGATGCTCACCGCGCGGGGCCGGCTCACCGACCGGGTGACCGGCCTCGACGTGGGCGCCGACGACTACCTGGTCAAGCCCTTCGCCATCATCGAGCTCTCCGCGCGCATCCGCGCCCTGCTGCGCCGCGAGACGCGGGAGCCGTCCGCCGTCCTGGTCCACGGCCCCATCCGGCTCGACGCCGCCCGGCAGCTCGCCTGGCGCGGTGCCCGCGAGCTGGCGCTGACCCGCAAGGAGTTCGCCGTCCTGCGCTACCTGATGAACCGGCCCGCCTACGTGGTGCCCGCCGAGGAGCTCCTGGAGCACGTCTGGGACGAGAACGCCGACCCGTTCACCCAGACCGTCCGGGTGACGGTCGGCACGCTGCGGCGCAAGCTGACGGTCGACGCCGAGGAACCCGCGCTGGAGACCGTCATCGGCCGGGGCTACCGACTGCGCGAGCTGCCTACGCCCGTCGAGGGCGTTCCCGCATGACCATCCGGGGGCTTCCCGGGTGGGCGCGAACCGTGCGGATGCGGCTGGCCCTGACCTACTCCGCGACGCTCTTCGGCATCACCGCCCTCATTCTCGCCGGGGTCTACTTCGCGCTGTCGCAGACGATCGTGGCCGCGCCGCTGGACCCCGTGACGGTCAAGCGGTTCGAGAAGAAGGCCGACGGCAGCATCGCCTACAAGCCCGGCGAGCAGTTCCAGGCCGCCGACCTCGACACGGTGCAGCACGCCGTCAACTACACCGCGCTGCAGACGCTGCGGGACTACTCGGCCATCGCGCTGGTGGTGATGTTCCTGCTCAGCGTGGCCGTGGGCTGGTGGGTCTCCGGGCGCGCCCTCCGACCGGTCGAGGCCATCACCCGCACCGCCCAGGAGATCGGCGCCACCGACCTCTCGCGCCGGATCGGCGCGACGGGACCGCACGACGAGCTGCGCACCCTGGCCGACACCATCGACGGGATGCTGGACCGGCTCGACCGCGCGTTCAGCGCCGAGCGTCGGCTCATCGAGGACGTGTCCCACGAGCTGCGCAACCCCGTGACGGTGGTGCGGGCGAACGTCGAGGCCGTGCTCGCCGACGACCGGGCCGACCCGGCCCAGCGGGCCGAGGCGGCCGCCGCAGTGCTCGGTGCGACCAGCCGGATGTCCCGGCTGCTGGAGGACCTGCTGGCCACGGCTCGGCTGCGCTCCGAAGCCTTCACCGACCGCGAGGTCGACCTCGCGGCCGTGGCCGCCGCGGCCGCCCGGGAGAACCGCGCCGTCGCCGAGCGGCGCGACCTCTCGATCGCCGAGCGCACCCACTCCGGCCCGGTCGCGTACGGCGACGCGAGCTCGCTGGCGCGCGCCGTCGACAACCTTCTGTCCAACGCGGTCCGTCTCGCCCCGCCGGGCAGCGTCGTCACGGTAGGGGTCGGCAGCCACCAGGGCTGGGCCTGGATCGCGGTCGCCGACGAGGGCCCCGGCGTGCCTCCCGGGTCCCGGGACCGCATCTTCGACCGCTTCTACCGGGGTGAGCACGAGGGTGACGGCACCGACGCCGCCCCCGGCCCCAGGGACCATCCCGACGGGTCCGGGCTCGGGCTGGCGATCGCCCGCCAGGTCGCGGAGAGCCACGACGGACACCTGCTCCACACCGGCCACGGCGCGCGCGGCAGCACCTTCACGATCTGGCTGCCCGACCGCACGCTCGACCGGGGCGCACACCGCGGGGACCTGCCGCCGACGGGCGACCCTCTCGCGAGCTGAACGGACACGGTCAGTCGTGCATGCTCCGCGCGGATGAGCGCGAGCCCGGCCGTTGGGACGCCTGGCTGAAGGTGTACCGGGCGCTGCACGAGAACGTGGAGCAGAACACGCGGTTCCAGGCCGAAGGCAAGCTGACCATCCCGATCCTCGCAGTCGGTGGCGAGAAGCTCTCGACGACGAGGCCCCGTGCGCGCCCCGGCCCTGCTACGGCCGGCTTCGTCCGAGGGGGAACGTCACGCCGGTGAGCTCCTCGGAGACGGTCCACAGCCGCTGCTGGGCAGCCTGGTCGTGGGAGTCGGGGCTGGAGCTGACGAGTCGTGGGTAGCCACGGGTCTCGGTCCGGTTGCCGGGCCCGAAGTACTGCCCGCCGACGGCTGCCGGATCGGTGGCGGCGCGCAGGGTGGGTAGGGCGCCCATGGCGGCCTCCTGGATGAGCAGCGGTGCGAGCCAGGTGACAGGCAGGCGAAGCGGCGCGGGCAGGTTGCGGGCCAGCTCGGTGTTCGACACGCCGGGGTGGGCGGCCATGGCAAGAGTGGTGCCGTGTGCTGCGAGGCGGCGCTGCAGCTCGTAGGTGAACATCAGGTTGGCGAGCTTGGCCTGGCCGTACGCGGCGACGCGGTTGTAGGACCGTTCCCACTGCAGGTCGTCGAAGTGGATGGCCGCGCGGATGCGGTGGCCGGTGCTGCTGACCGTCACGACACGGGAGCCGGGTACGGGCAGGAGGTGCTCCAGGAGGAGGCCGGTCAGGGCGAAGTGGCCGAGATGGTTGGTGCCGAACTGCAGCTCGAAGCCGTCGGCCGTGGTCCGCCGCGGTGTGTGCATCACGCCGGCGTTGTTGATGAGCAGATCGATGCGCGGATGGGCGACGCGCAGATCTGCCGCCGCAGACCTGATCGAGTCCAGGGACGCCAGGTCGAGCGCCTGGACGGTGACGTCGCCGTCGATGCGACCGGCCGCCTGCTTGCCCTTCTCGACGTCGCGGACGGCAAGGACCACCGTCGCGCCCCGCGCGGCGAGCATCCGCGCGGTCTCGAAGCCCAGCCCGGTATTGGCGCCCGTCACGATCGCCACCCGGCCGCGCTGGTCGGGGATGTGCTGCTCTGTCCAGACTTCGCTCATGACGTCCTCCTAAGGAACCAACGGTCTCTTGAGTGGAACGTAAGAGACCGACGGTCTTCTGTCAAGGGACCGACGGTCTCTAACGTCGGCTAGAGTGGAGCCGTGACATTTCAGCGGGCGCGTAGCGAGGAGCAGCGTGAGATTCGCCGCCGCGCGATCCTGGATGCGGCCACGGCGATGCTCGACGAGATGCCAGTGGCCGAGCTGAGTCTGAACGAGCTCAGCCGGCGTGTGGGTCTGGCGAAGTCGAACGTGCTGCGATATTTCGAGTCGCGTGAGGCGGTGCTGCTGGAGCTGCTGGACGACTTCCTGCAGAGCTGGCTCGCCGAGCTGGAGAATGAGCTCGCTGCGGGCATCGAGCGGGGCGCGGCGCCGGAGACGCGGGCCACCCAGCTGGCCGAGATCCTCAGCCGGTCGCTCGCGAGTCGTCCTGTGCTGTGCGATCTCTTCGGCGCACAGGGCGGCGTCCTTGAGCACAACGTCTCGGTCGAGGTGGTCAAGCAGCACAAGCGGGCTTCGCTCGCGAGGCTCGAGACCATGTCCGCGCTCGTTCGCCGGCATCTACCGGAGCTGGCCGACGACGCGCAGCTCTTCTGCCTCATGTGCCTGGTCTCGGCGGGTGCCCTGTCGTCGTATGTCCCACCGCCGGCCAGCCTGCTCGCGGCCTACGCGGAGGAGCCCGCCCTCGCCGTCCTCCACCTGGAGCTGCGCGAGGCTCTGCGGATCTCCTTCACCTCGGCGCTGCTGGGTGTCCTGCCACGCGGTTGACGTTCGGCGGCGCCGGTACGACGGCCTACACGAGGGTCGGAGCGCGGTCGGCCGCCGCGTCGCGCAGCAGGACGGCGTCCTGGCTGGGCGGCAGGCCGAACTGGCGTCGGTACTCACGGCTGAACTGTGACGGGCTGTCGTACCCGACCCGCAGTCCCACGCCCGTCACGTCGCCGGGTCGCGTGGCGAGCAGCAGCCGTGCCTCCTGGAGCCGGATCTGCTTCTGGAACTGGATGGGGCTCATCGCCGTGACGGCCTGGAAGTTGCGGTAGAACGCCGAGACGCTCATGCCCGACAGTGCTGCGACGTCCTGGACGCGGAAGGGCTGCGCGTAGTGCTCGCGGATCCAGCGGACGGCCCGGGCGACGTGGGCGAGCCCGCTGTCGGCCAGGCCGAGCTGACGCACGGTGGCGCCCTGTTCCCCGGTGATCAGTCGCCAGAGGATCTCGCGCTTGACGAGCGGCGCCAGGACCGCCGCGTCGCGGGGGTTGTCCAGGAGCCGCAGCAGTCGCACGACGGCGTCGACCAGGGGTGCGGGGGCGTCGCTGACCACCATGCCGGGAGCGGCCGCGGCGCCGGCCGGCGGGAGGTCGCCGGGTGCGGCCTGCAGCAGGATCTCCGCGATCAGCGCCGGCCGCAGGACGAGCCCGAAGCCGAGCGCGGGTTCGTCGGGGCGGGCCCTCGTGAAGAGCCCGGTCACCGGCAGGTCGACGGACGCCACCAGGTACTGCCCGGGACCGTACTCGTACATCCGGTCGCCGAGCGCTATCCGCTTCGAGCCCTGGGCGATCAGCGCCATGACCACGCCCGACATGGACGGTGCGGGCGGCGCGGTGTTGTGGACCGCCGAGACCAGGACGTCGTCGAGCGCCGTCGCGCTGTTGTCGCGCCGCGCGTGCCGGGCGAGCAGGGCGCGTAGCTCTCCGAGGTCCACACCGTCCATGGCTCGATCATGGCACATTCACGATGCTCGCGGTGACGAGAGGATCGTGCAAGCGCTCGGGACGATCGGTCTGTCGGCGGCGAGTGCCCGCACGGTGTGATGGACGCACAGCACACGGGCTCCTCGGAGCCCCCGTACCGAGGAGACCCGCATGACCGTCCGCCACGGATTCCAGGCCACCATGACCGCGCAGCCCGGCAAGGGCGACGCCCTGGTCGACCTGCTGCTGAGCGCCCCGTCGCTGTCCCGCGACGACTGCCCTGTCTTCCTGATCAGCCGTTCGGCGGGCAACGCCGACGTCGTGCACGTCACCGAGGGCTGGACCTCGAAGGAGGCGCACGCCGCGTTCTTCGCGAGCGCAGAGGCGCAGGCCCTCGTCGCCGAGCTGCAACAGCTGCTGGCGGGGGAGTCCGAGTACACCGACCAGGTGCCCGTCGGCGGCAAGGCCGAGCTCTGAGGCGCATGCCCCAGCCGAGCAGCCGAGCCCGCCGACGACCCCGAACCCTTGCCGAGAGGAACATGCCATGACGAGTACCCGTCCCGAGATCGATCCCGAGCTGCGTCCGCTGCTCGACCTCCTGCCCGCCACGACCCTGAGCGCCAGCACTCTGCCGCAGGTGCGCGACCTCGCCGCGCCCACGGCGGAGAGCGTCGAGAGCCTCCTCACCGCCGGTCGGACCGTCGGCCGGCGTGACGTCGGTGTCACCACACCGGACGGGATCCCGGTCCCGCTCACCGTCCTGAGCCCACCGGGCCTGGACCGCTCGAACCCGGTGCCCTGCGTCTACTGGGTGCACGGCGGCGGGATGGTGATGGGGGACCGGTTCTCGAACATCGACATCCCGCTGGAGTGGCTCGACCAGCTCGGCGTCGTGGTGGTGACGGTGGACTACCGGCTGGCGCCGGAGGCGACCGGCGCGACTCTGGTCGAGGACTGCTATCGGGGGCTGACCTGGGTCGCCGAGCATGCCGCCGACCTGGGTGTGGACCCCGCCCGGCTCGTCGTGGCAGGGACCAGCGCGGGCGGTGGCCTCGCCGCGGGCGTCACCCTGCTCGCGCGGGATCGCGGGGAGCCGGCCGTCGCCGCGCAGGTGCTGGTCTGCCCCATGCTCGACCATCGCAACGACACCGGGTCGAGCCACGAGTTCGCCGACGGCCCCGCCACGTGGAGCCGGGCCATGAACGCGTTCGGCTGGCGGGCCGTGCTGGGCGAGGGGCCCGCGCCGGAGGTGTCACCGTACGTGTCGCCGGCTCGGGCCGACGACCTGTCCGGCCTGCCGCCGACCTACGTCGACGTCGGTTCGGCCGAGGTGTTCCGGGACGAGGACGTCACCTACGCGAGCCGCATCTGGGCGGCCGGAGGTCAGGCGGAGCTGCACGTGTGGGCCGGCGGCTTCCATGGATTCGACGCGCTCGTGCCCGGGGCGCGGGTCTCGACGGCGGCGCGGCGGACACGGACCGACTGGCTCGGCCGGGTGCTGGGGACGGCGCCGGGAACCGTGCTGGGCAACGCGCTGGGAACAAGGAGTGCCTCATGACTGCACGGCAGGCGCGCTGGGGCACGGTCGTCCTCACAGGCGCCACGAGTGGGATCGGCGAGGCGACGGCGCGGCGGCTCGCCGGCCTGGCCGACCACCTGATCGTGCAGGGCCCGGAGTCGGAGGACGAGGTCGCCGACGTCCTGGCGGGGATCCGCGCGTCCGGCACCGCGCACGTCCGGTACCTCTCGGTCGACTTCACGAGCCTCACGGCCGTCGCCGAGGCCGCCCGTGCCGTCCGCGGGGCGGTGTCGACCATCGACCTGCTGATCAACGACGCCGGCGTACCCGGGGCTCCGGAGCGGCAGGTCACGACGGACGGGTTCGAGCGGACGCTGCAGGTCAACGCCCTCGCGCCCGCGCTACTCACGCGCCTGCTGGCCCCCTCCCTCGCGGAGGGTGCGCGCATCGTCAACGTCGGGTCGTCGGCACACCGTGTCGCCGATCCCGACCTCGCCGACCCCGACCTGGAGTACGGGTACACGCCGGTCGCCGCGTACTCGCGGGCGAAGCTGGCGATGGTGACCTGGTCCTCGCTCCTGGCCAAGGAGTTCGGCACCGAGCCGGTCACGGTCGTCGCGCTGTGTCCAGGCCTGAACGACACGCCGCTCAGCACGGCCATGGCGGGACCGACCGGGGGCCCGCCGACGGCGGGCGCGGAACGCGTGCTGTTCGCAGCCGCTGCTGACGTCCCCTCCGGCTCCTACCTGGAGGGTGACCGGGTGGTCCCGACCAGCGCGGCGTCACGCGATCCCGGCAACCGCAGGCGGCTCGCGGAGCTGTACCTGGAGCGGCTGCCGAGGTTCGCGTCCTACCGGCCGGGAGGGGCGCCCGGGCCGACCTCGTGACCCGCGGCAGGGACGATCCCCGCCGGCGTCCAGCGCACCCGGGTGAGGTCGGGGACGACGACATCGCATCCCAGCTCGACCGCCACGTCGCCGATCCCGAACACAGCACCGACACCCGCCGCTCGCGCCGAGCGGATGCCGTTGGCGCTGTCCTCGAGCACGACACACTCCGCGGAGGGCACCCCGAGGAGCTCCGCCGCACGGAGATAGGGGTCGGGCGCGGGCTTGCCCGCCGTGACGTCCTCGGCCGCCACGAGCACGTCGGGCAGCGGGATCCCGGCCGCGGCCAGGCGGGCGACCGCCAGGGCCCGCGAGGCCGAGGTGACGACCGCCCTCAGGTGTCCCGGGACCGAGGCGACGAAGTCGCTCGCCCCCTTGATCGCCACGGTCTGGTCGGCCGTGTCGAGCTCCAGGGCATCGATCTCGGCCGTCGCAGGATCGACCTCGTCGGCGGGCAGGAACCGGGCCACCGTCTCCCGCGACCGGCGCCCGTGCACGCCGGTCAGGACGGCACGAGGGTCGAGCCGGTGACGGACAGCCCACTCGCGCCAGGCCGCCTCGCCCGCGGCCGTGGAGTCCACCAGCACGCCGTCGTTGTCGAACAGGACGGCTGCGGCAGGCACGACCGGACGCATCGGAGACCCCCAGGGAGACGGCGGAACAACGGCAGATCGCCCCGAGCCTACGGGTACGCCGGCAGGTCGGACATTGATCGGCTGTCCGTTCCGCTGCCTGTCCGGGACCGAGGGCCGGCATCGGTCTCGCCGGCCGACCGGGCGTTGGAACTGCGCTGCGCAGGGCTGCCGGACGGTGTCGATCAGGCCACGGGGACGTATCACTCCTCCTGGCGCCTTGCCTCGTCGATGACGTCACGGATGTTGTCGACGAACACGACCGGCATGCCGTCGTACTCGAGCGATGTGTCGTCAATCCAGTCGAGCACGGCGGCGAGCGCTCGGGCCATTGCCGGCGCATGCATTCCGATGACCCGCTGGGCTGCCGGGCTGCCGTCGAAATCGAACAGCTCGGGGTCGTCGAGGTCGGCCTGGACCACATCGATCCAGTCGCGGTGATCGCTGTCGGTCATGCTGCCGATCCTTCCATCCGCGCCCGAGCTGCGCGCTTGGCGGCCCGGGTGAATGCGTCACCGAACGGTACCCATGACGGCCAGGACGTGCTCCTGCTGCTCTCGGGTGGTTCGCGCATCGTGAGCGTTTCGTGCGATCCCTCCATGGCACTCGGCTCAGGCGTTGAGCCCGTCGCTCCCGGGATGCTCGTGGCCCTCTCCGGTGGGGACGGGATCGTCGCTCACGACGAGGGTGCGCAGGATGGTCTCGGCGATCCGGCGTCGCGAGATGTTGCGGCGCAGGGACGCCGATTCCAGGACGTGCCTCGCCGTGTGCTCGGGGCAGTCGTTCGCCTGCATGATGGCGCCGATGGCGTGCTCGGTCACCACCAGGTCGGACATGCGCCGGTAGTGTCCCGAGGTGCCGTCGTCGAGCTCCGCGCGCGCCAGGCACAGGCGGACCATGTCCGCGCCGATCCGGGCGTAACCGCCGGCCGTGGCCTGCTGTTCGGCTGTCCAGCGCGCGGGTGTCCCGGAGTAGAGGTTCACCGCCACGGCGATGCTCTCGTCCAGGCTCGCCGGCACGGCGAGGGCGGAGACGAAGCCCTCACGGGCGGCCTGGCGACGCCAGGCCTTCCAGCCCTGCCCGTCGGTGACCGACGGCACCACGCACGTGACCTGGGTGTCCATGGCGTCGATGCACGGACCGTCGTCGGCGAGGGACTCGGCCTGGTCGCACCGGGCGGCCGCGTCGGAGCTGCTCCCCGCACGTACGGTCACCCCGAGCTGGCGCACGGTGATGCTGACGTCGATCCCCGGGGCGAGCGTGGAGGCTGCCCGGAGGGCCAGCTCACGTGGGAATGCCGAGATGGACATGACACCTGACTTCGTCGCCGTCGTCCTTCCACGGTACGCGCACGGCCCCGCGGGGCGGTTCCACAGCCTGGAGTGCGGGAGGGAAACCGGGGGTGGTGAAAAAGGCCCGATACGGCCTATATGTCGCTATCGTCTCTGTCGTCTGGGAAATCTCGCCCTGGCCCTTGGCGGAAGAGGACGATGACGGATCCGAACGTGACTGTGGCGGCGCGCGGCTCGGGCCCGGTGCTGGCCGGGGCGGCCTCCGGCGCGTACCGGATGCGCCTGTACGACCCCGAGACGGTCCCGGTGCTGGGCGACGTGCTCTCGGCGCGCGACATCGACGCGGCGTGGTCCGGCCTGCGGCAGGAGTGGGGCGAGGCCCTTCCCGTCGACCTCGGGACGGGCACGCGGGCCTGGCTGGTGAGCGGGTACCAGACCATCGTCATGCTCGCCCGGGACTCCGGCATGGTCACGACCGACACCGGCGTCTGGAACGGAGAGGCCGGGTCCTTGCCCGCCCCGCTGCGGTCGTTGTTCCGGCCCCGGGTCGGGCAGCGGGTGGAGACGGCGTCCGGGCCGGTCCACGCCCGGCTGCGCGGACCCCTGGACGAGATGCTCGAGGCCGTCGACGCGGCCGAGGTCGGCCGGGTCACCCGGGCGGCGTGCGACGAGGTGCTCGGCGAGCTCGGCGGCGGGGCCGACCGGGAGGTCGATCTGATGCGCCACTACGTGGTTCCGGTGACGCGTCTCGCCTTCGGCACCGTCCTCGGGCTGGACCCCGTCACCGGTCGCCAGGTGTTCGAGATCGCCGACGACCTCGCCGCGGGAGAGGTCGATGCCGCGAGCGTCGACGAGCTGAGCTTCGTGCTCGGCGGGCAGGTCATGGGACGCGACGCCCACGGTGCCCCGACGCCGTCCGGCCTGCTCGCGCAGCATGCCGCCTACGAGGGCACCGACGAGGCGGTGGCGGGGATGCTCTCGGTGGTGACCGGGGCGAGCCTGGGCATGCAGGCGTGGCTGGGGCAGGCGTTGCTGCTCGCCCTGAGCGACCAGCAGTTCGCCCGGCGGCTGGCCGGCGGCCGGCTCGGGACCGACGAGGCGCTGGACGAGGTCCTGTGGGACGCCTCGCCGGTGACCGTCCTGGCGCCCCGGTTCGCCGTCAAGGAGGGGCACCTGTTCGGCGACGGCGCCTACGTCGAGCCCGGGGACGCCGTGCTCCTGGCCGTCGGCGCGGCGGCCTCGGACCCGAGCGTGCGGGGCGACGACACCTGGGACGGGCTCGGCAACCGGGCCCACCTGGCCTGGGGCGCGGGCGCCCACCGGTGCCCCGCACCCCGGCAGGCCCGGCTCATCGTGCGCACCGCCGTCGAGACCCTCCTGCGCCAGGTCGAGCCCGTGCTCACGACCGGCGCCGACCAGATCCGCTGGGCGCCCGACTTCCGCTTCCGCCGCCCCGCGGCGCTCCCGGTCACGCTGCGCCCCACCGGCCTGGCCGATTGACCCGAGCACGTCCCCATCGAGCACATCTACATTCATCCCCGGAGGATCAGTGAGTCGCACTTCCCGCACGACCCGCGTGCTGAACACCGTGCTGGCCCCGGTCGTCAAGGGCTACCAGGACCCGGACGCGTCCTGGGCCAGGACAGTCGCGCAGGTCGAGAAGGAGGCCGGAACGGCGGACCCCCGGTTCGCCGCCGAGCTCGCGGTGGTCGTGCGGGCGGCGGCCGAGATGCCCCGGCTGTCACCGCTGGGCTGGTACCTCATCACCGCCGACGTCAAGGCCCGGTACGTCAACCGGCTGCGGATCGACCGCCTGCTGGCCGAGCATCCGCGGATCGCGGAGGAGGAGATCACGGCTCCGGTGATCGTGTGCGGGCTGCCGCGCACCGCCACGACGCTGGCCCACCGGGTCCTGTCCGCCTCGCCCGACCACCGCGCCCCGCTGCTGTGGGAGATGCAGAACACCGGACTGGACGACCCGCGGTCCGCCCGGAAGCTGATCAAGCAGCTCCAGCAGGGCGCGGCCATGATGGAGAAGTTCGCGCCCGACATCCCGCACATCCACCCGATCAACATCGACAAGCCCGAGGAGTCGATGTTCATCCTGCCGCACGGCAGCCACTGGCCGATCCTGCACGGCCTCATGCCCGCCTACACCGAGTGGGCGGCCGAGCGGGACGTGACCGGGGACTACGAGTACCTCAAGCGGGCGCTGCAGGTGCTGCAGCACGGCCGGCCGGCCAAGCGGTGGGTCCTGAAGTACCCGGCGCACCTGGAGGACATGGACGTCATCCGGAAGGTGTTCCCGGACGCGACGTTCGTGTGGACCCACCGCGACCCGGTCACGGTCATCGGGTCGTTCTGCAGCCTGGTGGAGACCTTCTGGGGGATGTACCAGCACGACACCGACCGCACGGAGATCGGGCGGTTCGCCCTGGACCACCTGTTCACGCAGGTCGAGCGGGGCCTGGAGCTGCGCCGGAGCCTGCCCCCGGCCTCCATCGTGGACGTGCCGTACCACAAGCTGTCCGCCGACCCCTTCACCGAGGTGCCGCGCCTGTACGCCGCGATCGGGGCCACCTGGACCACCCGCGACCAGGAGAACCTGGCCGACGTGATCGCCAAGCCCAAGGGCACCCCCTCGCACCGGTACGACCTGTCCCACTACCTCGACCCCGCCGAGGTCGAGCAGACCTTCGCCCCGTACAACCGGCTGCTGGACCGCCTCGACATGCGCGACGCCGAGGCGGCCGTCGAGCTCTGACCGTCCGGTACGCCGGCCGAACCCGGACCGATGAGTTCGGCCGGCGTCCGCCGTCAGCCAGGCCCGGAATGGTCCGTCACCGACCTGGTCGCGCACGTGGGCCAGACCCAGCACTGGACCGCGGAGATCATCGAGCGGCGCGTCACCGACCCCGCGGAGCTGCCCACGGACGTGCCGGACCTCCCGGCCGATCCGGGCGAGTGGACCCGGTGGCTGGCGGAGTCCTCGGTGCGGGTCGCGTCCGCGTTCTCCGACGACGCGCTCGACGCGGAGGTCTTCAACGCCGCGGGGGACGAGCGGTCCGGGGCGCGGTTCTGGTTGATCAACGAGGTCAACGAGTCGGTCGTGCACGCGTTCGACGGCGCCGGTGCGGCCGGCGGGCCGCACCGGGTCGACATCGACGCCGGCGTGGCGGCCGAGTTGATCGGCCACCACCTCGCGATGCTCACCTCGCCCACGTGGGAGGCGATGCGGCCCGAGTCCGCACACGCCATCCAGGGCACCGGGCAGGTGCTCCAGCTCCAGGCCACCGACACCGCGGACGGCGACGGCGCGTGGTTCGTCGAGCGGCGGCCGGACGGCGCGGTCTGGCAGCACGGGAGCCAGCCGGCCGACGTGACGGTGACGGGACCGGCGGGGGCGCTGCTGCTCACACTGACCCGGCGGCTCCCGCTCGGGGCGGGCAGCCGGGCCTACGCGGGATCGGCCAGACGCCGCGCCGCGGCGACGACGTTCTCCCGACGCTACGCCGGCTCGGGAGGCGAGCCGTCGGCCCGTGCCGCGCTGAGCTCGTCCGCCCGGCGCAGCACGTCGAGCTGGGCCGAGCTGTACAGCGCCCGCAGGGCCTGGCCCACCGCGTTCCGCGCGGCCTCGGCCTGGCGCGGCGTCGTGGCCCGGGGCTCCATGGTCACCGACCGGTTGGCGCCGACGAACGGGGCCATCCGCTCGGCGAGCGCCTGCCGCGTGGCGTCGTCCGCGTCCGCGGGCAGGTCGCGGAAGGCCTCGTCGACCTCCTCGTGGGGGTTGGCCCGCAGGAGCTCGCTCAGTGCGTCCATCGACTCCGGCGTGAAGAGCTGGGCGTAGATCGTCAGGAGCGCACGGTCGTTGTCGCGCAGCCGGCGCGCGACGCCGTGGAACGCGGTGGGGACGTCGGGTGTCGCGCCCGGCTGGGCGAGCGTGGCCAGCTCCTGCCGGATGCCCTGGATCCGTTCGACGGTCGCCGCGAGCTCGGCGTCGATCTCCTGGAACACCGACGGGTGCCCGTCGCCCGCCGTCCCCAGGTCCGCGACCTGCGCCAGCGACAGGCCGAGGCCGGTGAGCCGCTTGATCTGCAGGAGCCGGGTCAGGTGGCGCACCTCGTAGCGCTTGTTGTAGCCGTTGGGCTCGCGCTCGGGCTCCGCCAGCAGGCCGATCTCGTGGTAGTAGCGCACGGCCTTCACCGTCGTGCCCGACAGCTCGGCGACCTCACGCGTGCTCCAGCTCATCGTGTGCTCCCGCTCATCGTGCCCGGCGCTCCCGCGCCCAGACCAGGACGACCATGGCGACGTTGACCGCGGCGAGGATCAGGAGGGACGGGTCGCCGGTGTCGGTGGAGCGGTCGATGGTGTAGCCCTCGCCGTCCGCCATCAGGGTGTTGACGCTGGAGAACAGCACGTTGTTGGCGACGTGGAAAGCGGCCGGCGCCTCGATGCCGCGGCTGATGATCGCCATCAGGCCCGTGGCGGCGCCGATGAACGTGTAGTAGCCGAACAGCCAGGGGTCGCTGGAGCCGTGGACGACCGCGAAGGCCAGGCTGGAGACCACGAGGCCGACGGCGAGCGCCGGGCGCACCGCGCGCACCCAGGACGCGGCGGCGGGCAGGACGGCGCTGCGGTACATGAGCTCCTCGCCCACGGACTGGAGCGGGGTGCTGACGAGCGTGATCACCAGCATGAGGACCGTGGTCCCGGAGACGCCGAACGCGACCCAGCCCGGGGACTCGGGGGCGACCAGCGCCACGACGCCGATCCCGGCCCCGACCAGCACGGCGGCGCCGAGCAGGTACTGCGCCAGACGCCGGACGTCGAACGCCCGGGGGAAGCTGAGGAGGCTGCGCCACGGCGCCCGGGCCAGCCGGGCCAGCAGCAGGACCGCCAGGACGCCCGACAATGCCACGCTCAGGTTGATCGCGAGGAGCTTGAGCGGCGTGAAGGTGGGAGACATCGGGTCGTCGCTGCCCTCGATGACGCCGACGACCTGGTAGAAGGCGACCTGGAGGGCGACCATCGCCAGCGCCGGCACGACGAGGACGAGCAGCGGCTTCCACCAGCTCATCCGCAGGTGGGCGCCGAACGGCCGGGAGCTGTCGACGCCGGGTTCTGAGGTGCGCACGATCAACGATCTTTCTCTCGGAGGCGGACCGGAGCGGTCCACCTCCGAGTGGACACTGTGCCCGAGGGGCAGAGGCAAGCAGGTGGTCACGGGGCGGGCGCGCCGCAGGCGTCGGAGGGCTGCTCGTCCGCCGACGGTTCCGGGGTGGCGGACGGCGTCGGGTGCGCCGGCGAGCACTCGCGAGGGTTGGTGCTCGGGGCGAGCGCCGGGGGCTGGGTCGGTCCGGTCTGCGCGGGTGCCGGCGACGCGGGCGGCGTCGTCCCGGGCACCGTCTCGCCGGGACCGGACCACAGCGCGGCCGCGCCCACGCCCGCGCCGCACAGCAGCGCCACCGAGGCGGCCAGGGCCCAGACGGCCGCCCGGCGGCGGGGGTGCGTGGGCCGCTGCCCGGACCGGATGATCTCCACCCGGGGCTCGGCATCCCCGTCCAGCGGATCCGGCTCCGCGCCCGGTGCGCCGTGGCTTGTCACGGCGTGGACGCGGACCAGGTCCAGCTCGTCGTCGACCTGGTCCAGCGCCCGGCGGGCACGTGCCAGGGGGTCGCCCTGCGCTCTCTTCAGCGCTCTCATCTCAGTCCTCCTGGCCTTCGGTCACGGTGCGGTAGGCGGCCCGGAGCCGCCGTCGGGCCCGGTACACGCGGGTGGCGGCGGTCGTCGCCGTGCAGCCGAGCACGCGGGCGAGCTCCGTGGTGCTGAGCTCTGCGGCCGCCAGCAGCTCGACCACCTCGCGGTCGGCCGGGCGCAGGAGCGCCAGGGCGCGGTGCAGCAGGTCGAGCTCGTCGACCAGTCGCGCGTCGTCCTGGCCGGGCGGCGCGGGATGCCGCATCGCCCGGTCCGCGAGCGCGGCCCGCCGCCGGTTGGCGCGGACCTGGTTGGCCAGCACCCGCCGGGCGATGGCGAGCAGCCAGGTGCGCGGCTCGTCGGGAACCTCGCCCTTGCGCCAGGCGATGAGGAACACCTCGGCCACGACGTCCTCCGCCTCCGCGGCGCTCAGCCGCGTGCGCGCGTAACGGTGCACGGCGCGCGCGTGCTCGTCGACCAGTGCCTCGGTCTGCTCCGGTGTCAGCGTGCCCCGTGCGAGGTCGCGCGGCTCGGCGTGAGTGGACAGTGTGGGTCTCCAGTGGCGGTGCGATGGCGGGCGCGGGTCTGCACAAGGGTCGGTGTCCGGCAACACCCCCGTCGTCACAGTCTGCCGGTGTGGACCACGCCACACCCCGGGACGGTGACGGGATGCGCCCCGGCGCACACTGACCGCTGCGTGACTCTCAACCCGAAAACTCACGTCCCATCGACCCCCGCCACGGCCCCTCGCCGTCGCGGCACCTGGAGCTCCGTCGTCCGTGGCGTCACCGCCGCGGGCGGGGCGCTCGCCGTCGCGCTGCTGGCCACGGCCTGCACGCAGGCCAGCGCCGCCGTCCCGGACGAGCCGTCGGCCGTGCCGTCGGTCGCCGCCGACACCGAGCCCGCGGAGGCGGCACCGGCACCGGCCCCCGCCGACGAGGGGGAGCCGTCGCCCGTCCCGGCCGCCCCGAGCGAGTCCGGGCCCTCCGACGAGGGCGGGCCCACGCCTGCCCCGGCCGCGCCGGCCGCTCCGGCCGAGACCGAACCGACCGACGAGGGCGAGCCGCGGCCCGTCCCGACGGTCCCGGGCGAGCCCGAGCAGGGCCTCGTCGTCACCGGCTGACCCGTACCGGACGTCCGTCCCCGGACGGGCGGGGGCGGTGTGCGAGGCGAACCTCGTACCCGCCCCCGCCCGTCCCGGGCGCCGGGCGGCCCGGCCTCACCGGACGGCCTGGAGCACACCGCTGATGATGAGCGCGGTCAGCGTGGTCCAGCCGACGATCGCGACGGCCTGCCAGACGAGGATGCGGGCCTTGCCGACGCCGGACGCGGCGAGCATGGTCGCGGTGAAGTGGGTCGGCAGCAGCAGCGGGCCGAGCAGGCTCACGCCGGGAACGCCGTAGCGCTCGTAGGCGCGCTGGAACTTGGCCCGGCGGGCGGTACTGCGGTCGTTCTCGCGGACCTCCGACGCCGTCCGCAGGGTGGTGCCGCCGCCGACCGTCACGGCGTCGCGGGCCTGGACCTTCGCGCGGTGGCGGGTCACGACGGCGTTGCGGGCCCCGGTGCTGAGCAGCACGAGCACGGCGACGGTCAGGAAGTTGCCGATCATCGCGGCCACGGCGGCGACGACCGGCGGGATGCCGCCCAGGATGCCGATGGCCACCCCACCCTCGCCCTCGATGAAGGGGATGGCTCCGGCGAGCGCGACGATCAGCGGCTGCAGAAGCTCGGGCACCTGCCCGATCAGGTTCTGGAGGGTGTCGACGAGGTCCATGGGGTGCTCCTGTCAGTACGGCCGCCGGGGTGTCTCCTCGACGCTGACCCCAGTCCACCGCGCGGGCGCGTCCCTCAGAAGTGCCGGGCTGTCACCAGCTCCCGGGGCGTTGTGCACACCCGGTCCATGACATCTGTCATGCCTGGCGCAGGTCGGCGAGCGCCGTGACGACCCGGGTCGGGTCCTCCGGTCCCGGCGCCGGGAGGGCGCACACCGACGGTCAGCCGATGCCGATCGAGCCGACCGCGATGCCGACCACGAGCATGACCAGCGCCACCACGACGGCCCGCCACAGGACCTTCTTGTGGTGGTCGCCCAGGTTGACCCCCGCGAGCGAGATCAGCAGCAGGATGGCGGGCACCAGCGGGCTCTGCATGTGCACCACCTGGCCCGTGATGGACGCGCGGGCCATGTCGACGGGGTCGATGCCGAAGGCCGCGGCGCTCTCCGCGAGGACCGGGAGGATGCCGAAGTAGAAGGCGTCGTTCGAGAGGAAGAAGGTCATCGGGATGCTCAGCAGCCCCGTGATCACCGCCGAGAACGCGCCGAGCTGGTCGGGGATGCTGCCCGACACCCACGCGGCCATGGCGTCGACCATGCCCGTGCCCTCCAGGACGCCGATCAGGACGCCGGCGGCGAGCACCATCGAGACCACCCCGACGATCGACGGGGCGTGCGCCACGATGCGCTGTGCCTGGTCGGAGACCCGCGGGAAGTTCGCGATGATCGCGATGGCGCTCCCGGCCATGAACACGTAGGCCAGCGGCAGCACGTCGGCCACCAGCAGCACCATCACGGCGGCCGTGAGCACGAGGTTGAACCAGAACATCCTCGGCCGCAGGGTGGAGCGCTGCGGGTCGAGCATGCTGTCGGCCATGGCGGTGTCGTCCGGCCGCACGAGCGTCTGGACGGCGGCGGTCGAGACGGGCCGGACGCGGGTCGCGGTTCCACCGCCGCGCGGGCCGACCGTCCTGGTGGCAGTGCCGCCGGCCGGGCCCACGGACCAGGCCGCGCCCTCCCCGGGCAGGTCGATCGTGCCGAGACGGCGCCGCTCCAGCAGCCCGAGGTGCCACGAGAACGCGAAGATCACGACGAGCCCGGCCACCAAGGACGGCACCATCGGCACGAACACCTCGCTCGGCGACAGGTCGAGGGCCGCCGCGGCGCGGGCGGTCGGGCCGCCCCAGGGCAGGATGTTCATGGCGCCGTTCGCCAGGCCCGCCACGCAGGTGAGTACCACGGGGCTCAGGCCGAGCCGCAGGTAGATCGGCAGCATGGCGCTCGTCACCACGATGAAGGTGGTGGAGCCGTCGCCGTCGAGCGAGATCACCGCCGCCAGCAGGGCGGTCCCCACGACGACCTTCACCGGGTCGTGGCCCACCACCCGCAGGATGACGCGCACGAGCGGGTCGAACAGCCCCACGTCGATCATCAGGCCGAAGTAGATGATGGCGAACATCAGCAGGGCGGCGGTGGGGGCGAGGCCACCGATGGCGTCCAGCGCCATGTCGCCGATCCCGAGGCCGGCGCCGGCGAAGAGCCCGAAGACCGTGGGGACGATGATCAGCGCGAGGACCGGGGTCATGCGCTTGGTCATGATCAGCACCATGAAGGTGGCGACCATTCCGAATCCGAGCAGGACGAGCACGGGAGACTCCTTCGTCTGGCCGGCTGGGGGCGGCAGGTGCGATAACCCGGTCACCCTAGGAACGGGTAGGCCCCCACCGCGCGCTACTGCGCGTTCTGGCGGAATACCGCACAGAACTCGTTGTGCGCATTCTGCTCACGCCGCTGCCGGGGCCTTCCGCGTGGTAAGCATGCGAGCATGGCGACGACGTTCACCACCCAGGTCAACCGGTCGATCGTGGCCGCGATGATCGTGGTGTCGCTCCTCACGCTCGGGCTGTTCGCCCTCACCGGGTTCAACCGGCTCGTGCAGCAGACCCAGGAGTCCGCGCTGCGCATCGCGCAGACCGTGGCGCAGACCCCCGGCGTGCGGGCCGGCGCCGAGGAGGAGTCGGGGCGGCAGCCGCCGTCGACCGACGCCGAGCTCGTGGCCGGCACCCTCGACGACTACGCCCGCGAGGTCGAGGACCGCACCGGCGCCCTGTTCGTGGTCATCACCGACGACACGGGGCGGCGCCTCGCGCACCCCCGCCCCGACGAGATCGGCGACCCGGTGTCCACCAGCCCCGACGCCGCGCTGCGGGGCGAGGAGACGGTGAGCTGGGAGCGCGGCACCCTCGGCGTCTCGGCGCGGGCCAAGGTCCCCGTGTACGGGCTCGACCGCCCCGGCACCGTGGTGGGGGAGGTGAGCGTCGGGCTCCCGCCCACCGAGGTGTGGTCCACCGTCCTGGCCGACGCCGTCCCGGTGGTGCTCTCGACGGCGCTCGCGCTCGGCGTCGGCGGGCTGCTCGCCCGCTTCATCACGCGCAGGCTGCGCGAGCGCACGCTCGGGCTCCAGCCCGAGGAGCTGCTCGAGCTGGTGCACGACCAGCAGGCCGTGCTCCAGGGGGTCGACGACGGGGTGGTCGGGCTGTCGGGCGACGACGTCGTCACGGTGTGCAACGACCGCGCCGTCGCCCTGCTGGGCCTGGACCACCCCGTGGGACGCCGGGTCGAGGAGGCGATCGGGCACGCCGGCGTCCTCGCGCGGATCGAGGGCGCCCGGGCGGCCGCGACGACGACGGAGACGGCGGACGGCGGCCCCGCCGCCGGACCCGACGCGCCGCCGGACCCGCCCCTCGTCGTGGACGGGCGGCTCGTCTACGTCGACGTGCACGAGGTGCGACGCGAGGGCCGGCTGCTCGGGCGCGTGGTGATCGTGCGGGACGTGACGGCTGTCGAGGACCTGTCCCGTCGCCTCACTGCCGTCGGCACCCTGGCCGGAGCGCTCCGGGAGCAGCGGCACGAGTTCGCCAACCGTATCCACGTGGTGACGGGGCTGGTGCGGGCCGGCGACACGGCCGAGGCCCTCGACTACCTCGGCCGCATCGGCGAGCACGGCCCGGTGCGCTTCCCGATCGACGACGCGGGCCTCGTCCGGGAGCCCTACCTGCAGGCCTTCCTCGGGGCCAAGGCGCTCGAGGCCGAGCGCCAGGGCGTGACGTTGCGCGTCGGGCCCGACGCCGACGTCAGCGGGTCGCTGCTGCACCCCGAGGACGTCACCACCGTGCTCGGCAACCTCGTGGACAACGGCATCGCGGCGGCCGTGGCCTCGGAGCGCACCCCGCGCTGGGTCGAGGTGGAGGCGCTCCGGCACGGCGACGAGCTCCACCTCTCCGTCATGGACTCCGGGGACGGCGCGGCGGCCGACCCGTTCACGCCGGAGGCGCTGCCGACCAGGGTTCCCGGCCCGGGGGAGACCGGCGTGGGCGAGACCGGGGCGGGGGAGGAGGCCGGCGCCGCCGGGGCCGCCCACGGGCACGGCATCGGGCTGCGCCTGTCGGCCGAGGTGGCGCGTCGGCACGGCGGCGAGCTGCGGCTCGCGATGGGCCGCACCGAGCGGCACGGCGCGGTCTTCGTGGCCCGCCTGGAGCGTCAGTTCGAACAGGAGGACGGCCGATGAGCACGACGAAGGACAACGGCTCCGCGGTGCGGTTCCGCGTCGTCGTGGTCGACGACGACTTCCACGTGGCCCGGCTGCACACACGCATCGTGGAGTCGGTCGAGGGCTTCGGGGTGGTCGCGACCGCGGGCACGGCGGCGCAGGCGGCCGCGGTGATCGACGCCGAGGACCCGGACCTCGTGCTGGCCGACATCTACCTGCCCGACGGCTCCGGGCTCGACGTCGTCGCCCGGCGGGACGTCGACGCCATCGTGCTCTCGGCCGCCGTCGCCACCGCCGCAGTGCGCAAGGCCCTCCAGCGCGGAGCGTTCGGCTACCTCATCAAACCCTTCGCCGACGACGACCTCACCGAGCTGCTCCGCGCGTACGGCCGCTACCGCAACCTGGTCGACTCGCAGGCGGAGCTCGACCAGGAGGCGGTCGACCGCGCCCGCCGGGTGCTCCACGGCGCGGGTGCCCGGGACGGCGCCTCCCGCCGCTCACCCACGGAGACCGCGGTGCTGGGGGCGCTCGCCGAGGCCGGGTCGGCGCTGTCGGCGCCCATGGTCGCCGACCGGGTGGGGGTCTCGCGGGCGACGGCCCAGCGCTACCTCTCGGCGCTCGCCCATCAGGGGCACCTCGTGGTCGAGCTGCGGTACGGCTCGACGGGCCGCCCGGAGCACCGCTACCGGACGGCGGGGCGCGACTAGGCCGGGTGCGGCGCGACGGCCCCGGGGCGCCGCACGGGCCTAGGGTGCGAGTGACGGAGTAGCGTGACGAGAGTTGCGGTGGGCACCCCGAGGGCTCGCCCGTCCCGCCCCACCGCCTTGTGAGGAGCCGCAGATGGAAGGGAAGATCGAGGAAGTGCTCGACGGGGGCGACATGCCACCGGTCGGCCGCTACCTGCTCGACCTGGTCACGGAGAAGTGGTCGTGGTCCGACGAGGTGTACAAGATGCACGGGTTCGAGCCCGGCGAGGTGGTGCCCACCACGGGGCTCATGCTCTCCCACAAGCATCCTGACGACCTGGGGCAGACCGACGGCGTGCTCAAGCAGGCGGCCGAGTCCGGTGAGACGTTCAGCTCGGTGCACCGGATCATCGACGCCAAGGGCGCCACCCGCGTCCTGGTGATCACCGGACAGGGCCGGCGCGACGCGAGCACCGGCCAGGTCGCCGAGCTGTACGGGTACTTCATCGACGTGACGGGTTCCCACCGGGCGGCGGCCGCGCGGGAGGCCACCCTCTCGATCAAGGCGTCCGCGGAGCGCCGGGCGGTGATCGACCAGGCCCGGGGGATGCTGATGATGGTCTACTCCGTCGACCACGACATGGCGTTCCAGCTGCTGCGGCGGGTGTCCAACGACACGAACGTCCCCGTGCGCGACATCGCGGACGCGATGGTCGAGTTCGTGTCGTCGTCCGTGCCGGCCACCGCGGAGAACCGCGCCCGGGTCGACGAGTTCCTGAGGTCCTTCAGCCCGTCCTGAGACGGCCGGCGGCCGGCGCGACCCCGTCGCCGCCGGCAGCGGGGGTCACGCGGACGGCTCGGACGGCTCCGACGGCTCCGACGGCTCGGGCGGCTGGGGCGCGGTCAGGACGGCGACGACGTCCGCCGCCGCGCTCTTGGTGCTGGTCAGCTCGACGATCTGGCGGGCGACGTCCCGCACCGCGACGTTCGTGTCGTTCGAGGCGCTGCGCAGCCGCTGGAACGCCTCGGCCGAGTCGATCCCCAGGGCGAAGGCGATGATGCCCTTGGCCTGCTCGATAGGGGCGCGGGTCGCCGCGGCGGCCCGGATGGAGGTGTTCGCCGCCCGGTTCGCCTGGGCCTTGATCCCGGCGGTCACGTCGATGAAGTACCCCACCAGCTCGACGACGCGGCGTGTCTCCGGGTCGCGGCGGCCCTGCCCGACGACGGCGACCGTCCGCTCCTGGCCCCGGGCGTCCATGATGCGGTGGACGCTGCTGAAGGGCTGACCCGTCGCCGCGACCACGCCGGCCGGGGCCTGCCGGGCGGCGGGCAGGTCGTCGGGGTGCTTGTGCGCGAGGATCAGTGCCGTGGTGGGCACCACGTCACCGGGTTCGAAACCGTGGATCCGGTACATCTCGTCCGACCACCACCACTCGTCCGTGGCGACGTCGTAGCGGTAGCGCCCTACGGTGTGGATCGTCCCGACAGTGAGCGCGCGCTCCACTTCCATCGGTTCTGCGGTCAACGGCAAGCCTCCTCGTGCGCTGTGCGCCGACGAGCCGCGTCCTGACCCGCGGTAACCCTAGCCTGACTAGACCCGTGCTGACACATCGGCAGGAAGCGGCAGAGAGGGCCCGAGCGGACCACGACCCCCGTGAGTCGGTCTCACTCGTAGGCATGGCGTGCTACAGGCGTTCGCCGAGGACGGCAGCCGCAGTTGTCACCCACCGCGTCCGGACGGGGGTGGTCCGCACTGGATGAAGTTCCTCGCGGGGCGTTGCTTTCATGGGAGGAAATGAGGAACGCGTGCCGTCTTGCTGAATCCGCCCGCTGGGGAGATATTTACTGGGCTGAAGAGAAGAAACAGTGAAAATCTCCTGGCCGGCACCCTCCGAGCGCTGCGGATGCTGGCATTTCGGGCGATCGGGCTTTTGAAATGTGCAGTGGCTCGAAGGGCTCTGAGGTGTTTCCTGAGGGCGATGGAATGCGAGCCTGATACGTTTGACATTAACGATTCCCGTTCTGGGCGGGAATCGCGGCGAGATGGCTCCCACCTTCCGGGCTGTTCAGGGAGAAATCGGTCAAGGGTTCTCCGTGACGTGGTGCGGGACGGGGCTCGCGCGGTGCTCGGCGCGGTCTCCGTGTCGGGCACTTCGCGTGTCAGCCGGCCGGCGCCGAGTCGGTGGGGGCCGGGATGACCGGGGTCGGGCCCACCGGGTGGGTGGCTTCCACGGCGTGCGCCAGGGCGTCCTGGGTGATCCCTTCCCGGTTGTCCGGGGCCTGCAGCGCGGTCACGATCTGGTCGGCCGCCAACCGCACGGGGATCCCGGCGTCGTCGGCGGCGTCCGCCAGGATCTGGGCGGCCGTCTCCTCGTCGACGCGCCGCGCCACCACGACGACGCTCTTGGCCCGTTCGATCATCACCTGTCCGACGAGGCCGGGCGCCGCCGTCCGGCCGGCCTGGGGTGGTTCGACGCGGTCGTCCTGCACGGCCGGCTGGGGCTCGTGGCCGCGCTCGTCCGCGGTCCAGGACTGTCGGTGTGCAGGCATCATGAGGTACTCGTCTCCGACGGGGATCGGAAAGCCACTTCATGACTTGGAGTTCTGACGGTAGATCAGTTCGGACGATTCGGACAAGTCCAGGTATGGGGATGGTCGCCCGTGTGCCCCGTCGCGTGACGCGCAGGTAAACAGTCGTGGCCGGTTCCGGCCAGTGGCCGGGGCCGGTCCGGCGGGCTCTTGCCCCGGGCGGGCGGCGGTCGCTAGACAGCCTCCATGCAGCCGGAAGCACCTGACGGGTCCGCGGTCCGCGTGGCAGTGATCGAGCTGTTCGCGGCCAGGATCGCGGGCGCCTCGCCGCGCGACCTGGCGCAGCGGTTCGACGTGGACGTGGACCTGACGGTCCGCGGGGGCGACGGCGACCCGCCCGGGGGCAGCTGCGGGTCCGGCCGTGCGCGGGCCGCCGAGCACTTCGCCCGGCTCCGCGAGGCAGTTGATCTCGAGCAGTTCGATCTCGTGACGATCCGGGCCTCCGGTCACCGGGCCGTGGTGACGGGCACGGTCCAAGCCACCGTTCGCGCGACGGGTCTGGGGGTGGCGGGCGCTTTCGTGCTGGACGTCGCCGTCGACCCGCGGGAGCTGATCACGCGGTACCACCTGATCGAGGGCGGCTGGGGTGCCTCCGGCCAGTAGACCGAGATTCCGGACCCCCTGGGGCGAACGCCGACCCCGGGAGCGGCTAGCCGTCGAGCATGCGGACCAGCTCAGGCCACGCCATCGCGCCGAGCCGGGCATCGGCAGACGCGGACCCGCCCCGGGCCATGCGCAGCCCGGCGGCCGGAGCGGACTCGGTAGGAAGGACCGCTCGATGGCCGGCAGGTGGGTGCTCGACGACCGTGGTGACCAGCCCGGCCTGGTCGCGCCGCGCCGCGATCCGACGGGCGTGGTCGACCGAGTCCCAGACTCGATCGTCTCCACCTGCCACCACGAGAAGCTCACGGATCCGCTCGACGGGGACGGCGGCCGCGGCCGCCGCGTCCGGGTGGGCTGCGCGGGACGCGGCATACAGACCGCGGAACTCGGGCGGGTCCGTCCCGGGCGTCCAGGAGGGGTCGAACGGCACGAAGGGCAGCGGCGTGCCCGCCATCGTCCAGTGCGACGTCTGTCGCCCCTTGGGGCTGACGCCGGCCCAGACGACGTCGGTCGGAGCGAACGCGCCGACTGCGTTGACACGTGGGTGGACCGCGCCGAGGAGGAGCGCGGCTTCCGCCCCGAACGACGTGCCGACAATCACGATCCGGTCGCTCTCGGCGGCCAGGGAGTCGATGCGCTCAAGGAAGACCTCGAGGGGGATCTCCCAGGGGCCGGGGTTCTGCCCTGGGCCGCCGAACCATTGGATCGACTCGCACAGCGCGCCCCGTTCCGCGAGCAGTCGAGCGCGGGCCGCATCGACTCTTCCGCTCGATCCGGCCAGGACGAGCACCCCGACCCCGTTCGGGCGGTCGGGCCTGAAGCGCACACCCTCGGGCTCGACGAGATGGGTCTCGTTCATGGCCGGGACCCTACGCGACCGACCGTGGCCCGGGGGGGCGCCGGTTGATCCGGCCCGGTCCGTCTGCTTGGGTCGGGCCATGGGACGGTGGATCGAGGTCGCGGACGGCGTGCTGGTGCGGCGGTACACCGAGCTGGACCTCTCGGTCGGGCTCGTGGTGGGCGGCGAGTCGTGCCTGGTCGTGGACACGGGCGGGGACGCGGGGCAGGGCGCCGAGCTCGCCGCCGCCGTCCGCGAGGTGACGCCGCTGCCGTGGCAGGTGGTCCTGACCCACTCCCACTTCGACCACAGCTTCGGCACCGAGGCCTTCGCGCCCTGCGCCGTCTGGGCGCACCGCCGCTGCCGCGCCGACCTGGTGGCGACGGGCGACCAGCAACGTGAGACGTGGGCGCGGCGCTACCGCGAGCGCGGCGAGCCGGACCTCGCCGACCGCATCGGCGCCGTGCGCCTGGTGCTGCCCGATCACCTGGTCGACGACGGCGCCGAGCTGGACCTCGGGGGCCGCCGGGTCGGGTTGCGGCACTTCGGGCCCGCACACTCCGACCACGACCTGGTGGTGCACGTCCCGGACGCAGACGTGGTGTTCGCGGGCGACCTCGTGGAGCACGGCGCGCCGCCCCAGTTCGGCGATGCCTTCCCGCAGGGCTGGCCCGCGGCGCTGGACGGCGTCCTCGCCCTGGGCGCGGCGATCGTCCTGCCGGGCCACGGCGACCCGGTGGACCGCGACTTCGTCCGGGCCCAGCGCGCGGAGCTGGCGCTGGTCGCCGAGCTCTGCCGGGAGGTGGCCGCCGGCTGTCTCGGCCGGGAGCAGGCCCTGGCCCGCTCGCCGTACCCGGAGGAGTTCACGGCGGCCGCGCTGGCGCGCTGAGGCCGCCTCGGGCCGGCAGCCGGTGCGGCCGCGTCAGCGGCGCTCGTTGTTCGCGATGATCTGGTCGAAGGTCGCCTTGAGGGCCCTGGCGTCGTGGAGCAGACGGCGCGCCGACTCGTCGAGCCCCGGACCCGTCTCGAGGCCGGCGAGGTCCACGCGGTGCCGGAGGTCCTCGCACTCCGCGACGATCGGCAGCCGGGTCGGTGCGGCAAGGATCAGGGGCATCAGGGCCTCCATGCCCAGCGAGGCACGCAGGATCCGGATGCTCTCCGGGCCCGGCTCGGTCGTCAGCGCCTCGACCGCCTCGCCGAGGCCGTCCGACGTCGCCCGCAGTCCAAGCAGGAGGTCCCCCCGGCGGGCCTTCGAGTCGGCGACCGCGCCGATCACCTGGACGTAGGCGAGGCGGTGCACGGGGCTGACGTCGCGGGTGACGAAGCCGAGCATCCCCGCGGCGTCGAGGCAGAGCGTCGCGGGCTCCCACTGGCGGGACTCCACGAACGCGCCGCCGATCCGCCGGAGCCGGTCCATGAGCGAAGGCGCCTGCTCCACCTCCGGGTCGGCCATGCGTGCCAGCACCTCGGCTGGTCCGACCTGCGACAGCATGCCCTGCAGCCGGAGGTGCAGGAGCTGGGCGGCGACGCTGGTCCCACGTCGCAGCTCGCTCCGGTCGACCACCGGGTCCTCGTCGCCGGCGACCAGCTCCTCGGCCTCGGTGAACCGCGCAGCGGCCTCCACGGACGACGACCGGACCAGCGCCGTCTGCCCCGCGGACGCCAACGCCCAGGCCAGCACGGGAACGAGGTCGGGCTGGTCGAGCGTCTCGAACCGCACCACCCGGAGCGCCGCGTCGGCGGCCGCCGGACCGTCGCCGCCGGCCAGGGCCAGCGCCTCGGCGTCGTACAGGTCGTCCACGGCCTGCCGGAGCGGTGCGGAGGAGCGGGCGAGCTCCCGGACCGGACCTAGGCCCTTCTCGGTGGAGACGGTGGTGAGCACCCGGCCCTCGGCGGTATGGGTGGCCGGGCGGGACCGCGCCGAGCCGACGGGCCGCCACGGCGCCCACGGCGTCCCGGGCAGGTAGGCCCACTCGTCCAGCCCGAGCGCCGCGGTCAGCGACTTTCGCAGGAGCACGAAGAGCGACGGGAGGCTCGGCAACGTCCCGGAGCGCACCAGGTCGGCGGCGAGCGGCCAGTCGTCCAGCTCCCGGAGCTGGGCCAGGACGGTGTTGTGCATCATGCCCTCGAGCAGCTCGGCGCCCCGGCCGACATCGTCGAAGCTGACCCGGTAGGGGATCCCGTTGGTCCACGTCCCCTTCCTGAGCTCCCGGAGCCACTCCGACGCGCCCTTGTCCGGGGACCACGTGATCTCGCGGGGCAGCTCGACGCCCTCCTCGACCTCGACCAGGAAGCCGTGCGTCCGGCCTGCGCGCCGGAAGACGTACAGCACGGCCTGCTCGGCCGGGTCGCGACGACCGACGAGGCCGACGACGCGCATCAGCCGGATCGGCGCCCGGGCCTCGACCAGCCAGGGCGGGTCCAGGGGAGGAGCGGCCAACGACTGCGCGGCCGCCCCGGCCAGCTCCTCGGTCTCGCCGTCGTTGGCGGCCGCCATCGCGTACAGGACCGCCTGGGCCTCGTCCGTCCCGTGCGCGGCCAGCCCCCGGACGATCCCCTCACGACCTGGGCCGTCGCAGAGGTCGGCGGCCAGGTGCATCGGGGCGCTCGCGAGCGCCCCGAGCTGCTCCGCCTGCGCGGCGTCCGACACCAGCAGGAGGCCGCTGCCCGCGGCGAGCGCGTGGTCGACGAAGCGGGAGAGCTCGTCGTACGGGGCGCCGTCCCCGCCGGGAGGGCCGAAGGCCGCGGCGGGACGGTAGTCGGTCCGCAGAACAGGGCGGCTGGCACCGGCGTCGCGTCCTCGCGTCCCGAAGGGCATGCGCCCTATCATCCCGCAGATCCCGCCGTTGTCAGCCCCCGTTCCCGCAGGTCGCGGGGGAGAGGCAGCCGATAGCATGATCCGCTGACGCTCATGCCGAGGTTGTCGAGGTCCACTGACCGAGCGCGCCCGAAACCCGAACGAGGAGCCACGGTGTCAGCCAGCTACTACGTGTACGTGTCGGACGCCAAGATCGACATGCTGCTGCAGCAGATCGATCCCGGCTCGACCGACGGGCACCAGACCGAGCTCTCCTTCGGGCTCCATATGTTCGGTGGCCGGCGGACAGTCGTGTCGGAGGCGGGGGCAGCCCAGATCGCCCGGCTGGAACAGGTCCTGCGCTACCTGAGCGACACGCGGTCTGTCGGGTCCCTGGACGCCCCGGAGAGCTACTTCTGGGGGATGATGCCGATGCGCTCGCGGCTGATCCCGACCGAGTTCAGCGGTCCGCTGGCCTTCTTCGGCGGCACCTGGGAGGGCATGGCGGTCGGTCTCGGCGGGTCGAGCCGCCACCTCCTCAGCGGGGGTGCCGCGGACGCCGGGTTCTCGGCCGGTTCGATCACCCCGGGGATCCTGGACGGGATCGCCTCGTCGGAGCTGGAGGACGAGCTCGTCGTGGACGCCGTCGAGGGCGAGCTCGACGGTGACCTCGACGCGCTCGAGACCGTCAGAAGGGCGGTGGCGGGCCTGCGCGGCCCGGCACAGACGTTCGAGTTCGTCGCCAAGCGCCTGCTGCACGGCGACCCCGGCAGCCCCGGCGCCGAGCGGCCGGTGCTGCTCGGCACCCCCCTGTACGTCGCCCTGGTGGACTGAGCCGACGTGCCCGGCGACGACATGCCCGCTGCCGGCGGTTCGTCCGACTGGCGGCCGGGCGACGTCGTCCTCGACCTGTACGAGGTGGTGCGGGGGAAGGCCAAGGGCGCCATGGGCGTGGTCTACCGGGTGCACCACCCGGTCTGGGGGATCGACCTGGCCGTGAAGGTGCCGCGCGCGGCCCTGCTGCACTCCCCGGCGGCGGTGCGCCAGTTCGAGACCGAGGCGGAGACCTGGGCCGGCCTGGGGGTCCATCCCCATGTCGTGAACTGCGCCTACGTCCGCCGCATCGGCAGCACCCCCGCCGTCTTCGCGGAGTGGGCCTCCGGCGGCAGCGTCGCGGAGGCCGTGCGCTCCGGCAGGCTGTACGCGGACGACCCGGTCGGGTCCGTGCTCGACGTCGCGATCCAGTCCGCCTGGGGCCTCGCGTTCGCCCACGGCCAGGGCATGGTCCACCAGGACGTCAAGCCCGCCAACCTCATGCTCACCGCGGACGGCACGGTCAAGGTGACGGACTTCGGCCTCGCCAGGATGCGTCGCCTCGCTGGCGAGACCCCGGACGGCGCAGGCGCCGCGGACGGCGTGGCCGGCGCCGCCGTCCGCCCGGCCGGGTTCAGCATGCCGTACCGCTCGCCCGAGCAGGCCGCGGCCGACGCCGGTACCACGCTGACCCCGGCGACCGACGCGTGGTCCTGGGCGGTGACCGTCGTCGAGATGTTCCGGGGCGAGCGCCCGGACCGGAACGGCGAGGAGGCGGGTGCGCTCCTGGCCGGTCTTCGCCGCCGGGACGCCGTCGACGGGCTGCCGGCGCTGCCCGGACCGGTGGCCGACCTGCTCGCCGAGTGCCTCGACCCGGATCCCGCCGGACGGCCGGCCGATCTCGGGGCCTTGGCCGAGCGGCTGGTCGCCCTGTACGCCGAGCTGACGGGCCGCACGTACGCGCGGCGGTTGCCGTCGGCGGCGCGGCTGCTGGCCGACGGGCTCTCGAACCGCGCACTGTCCATGCTCGACCTCGGGCGCCCCGACCAGTCCGAGCGGCTCTGGGAGCAGGCGCTCGACGCGGACCCGCGGCACCTGCACACGCTGTACAACCGCGGGCTCCACCGGTGGCGGGACGGCCGGGCCGACGACGTCGAGGTGCGCCAGGAGCTGCTGGCCGCCGGACCGGGCGACGACGACGGGACGTTCGAGCAGCTGCTCGGTCTGCTGCACCAGGAACGCGGCGACGCGCCCCCCGCACTGACCCTGGAGGGGCACTCCTCCGCCATCGTGTCGGTCGCGGTCAGTGCGGACGGCGCCGTCGGTGCGACCCTGGACGGGAGCGGCGTGCTGCGCGTCTGGGACCTCGCCACGGGCGACCGTCGCACGGCGGTCCCGGCGGCCGAGAACGGCGGCGGGACCGTCGTGCTGGCGCCCGACGGCACCTACGCGGTCGTGGTCGACGGCATCGGGTACGCCAGGGTCTGGGACCTCGCCGCGCCGACGGCGCCCGTGCGCCTCGGGTCGCGGCTCGATCGCGTCCGCGACGTGGCCGTCGCGCCCGGCGGGGCGCGGGTCGTGACGCTCGGGGTCGACGGCCGGGTCGGCGCGTGGGACCCGGCCACCGGATCGCTCGAGGACACGTGGGAGCCGCCCGCTCCGACCGGTGACGCCCGGCCCCTCGCGCTGGACCCGACCGGCACCCGGCGCGCCGACCTGCACGAGGGTGCCCGCGTCGTGCTCTCCACGATCCGCGACCCGGCTGACCGCCAGGTGCTGCACGGCTGGAACGCCGACGTTCGGTTCACCGCGGCGGGGAGCACGGTGCTCGCCGTGGCCGACGACGGGTCGGTGCGCGTGTTCGCACCGGCGGGCGAGGCCGACGGCTCCGCATCCCGGCGGGCGACGGCCGAGCTCCGGGGTGCGCGCTGGCCGCTCACCCCGAGCGGTGACGGCCGGTACGCCTACGGGTCCGGGGCGTGGTGGGACCTCGGTGTCGGGCGGTGTCTGCACACGGGAACGCACCGCGGCGACCTGTCGGCGGTCGACGACGCCGGGCGGGTGGCGCTGACCGCATCCGGCAGCAGCGCGACGGTGGAGCGCCGGCCGGAGCCGGTCCGGGCACCCTGGAGCTACACGCGCCCCCGGGACGCCGTCCTGCTCTCCACCGAGTCCGACGCGGCGAGCCGGGCACTCGCACGCTCCGCGAGCCTCGCCGCCGCCGGCCGCCTCCAGGAGGCGGCCCAGGTCGTCCGGGAAGTGCGCGAGCTCCCTGGCCTGCGCCGCGACCCGCGGCTCACCGAACGGTGGCGGCGCCTCGGGACCAACGCCCGGCGGCTGCGCGTCCAGGACGCCTGGCCCGTCAGGGAGCTGCGGACGCCGCCGGGCCACGACTGGCTGCTGGGCGCCGTGTCCGAGGGACCGCTGGTCCTCGCCCACAGCCCCCGGTACCGGACCCCGTGGGTCGTGGACCGCACCACGACGCCCGAGTCCGTCCGGCCGCTGCGTCTCCATGCCGGACCCGTCACCGCCGCCGCCCTCAGTGCGGACGGCGCCGTCGCCGTGTCCGCGGCGTCCGACGCGCGCGTGGTCGTGTGGGACGCGGCGCACGGCTCGGTGCGCCACCTGGTCGAGGCCCACAGGAGCGCCCCGCGGGTCGTCGCGGCGGGCCGGGGCGTGGTGATGACCGGCTCACCGGCCGGCGAGGTGGGCATCATCGACGTCGGCCGCGGGCTGCTCGCCCTCGGCGACGCGCACACCGGTTCCGTTCGAGCACTGGCCATCGCCCCCGGTGGCGAGATCGGCCTCTCCAGCGCCGAGGACGGCAGCGTCCGCTCCTGGGACCTCACGTCCGGGGCGGTTCTGCAGACCCTTCGGTTCGACGACGCGTGGGCGCACCGGGCCGCTCTGAGCCGCACCGGGCACCGCGCCGTGCTCTGGACGACCGACGACGAGCTGCGCCTGTGGAGCCCACGCAACGGTGCCACGCTCGCCGTGCTGAGCGCACCCCGCGGGGGTCGGCCGACCAGCTCCGGCACGCACTCCCGGTACGTCACCACTCATGAGCCCGGCCGCGCCGAGTTCTGGGACCTCGACCAGCAGGGCGGGCGGGTCGCGATCAGCGCCGACGGACGCTGGGCGCTCACCGTCGACCGGGCGGGCGCCCTGCGCACCTGGGACCTCGACAGCGGACGGTGCACGACGACGCTGGCAGAGGGGGTGGTCCACGTGACCGCCGTGACGGTCACGCCCGGCTTCGACCTGGCCGCCGTCGCCCGGGACCACCAGGTCGACCTGTGGGACCTGGCCACAGGCGAGCTGGTCGGGTCCGTCGACCTGGCGCCGCACCCGGCGGAGGACCTCGTGCTCGCCCCCGACGGCGCGGGGCTGACCACAATCGACGGCCTGGGGCGGCTGCGGGACTGGGTGCTCGACCGGGAGCTGGAGCTGCCCGCCGAGGGCGCGCCCCTCGACACCGGCACGCCGGAGGGCGCCGCGCCCGCCGGGACGGGCACCGACCTCGAGGTCGGCGACGGCGCCGAGGGCGTCGGCACCCCGTGGCTGCGCCTCCTCGACGCCGAGCTCGCCCGCCGGGAGCTGCGCCGTCAGGTCGACCGCACGATCGTCCGCGGGGCCGACCCGGGCACCGCGAGCGACACGTCGTCCGACGCCGCGGCGATCGCCCGGTCGGTCGCCCTGCTCGACCTCCCCGACCCGGGGGTGACGGCCGAGGAGCGGGTGCGGCTGCGAAAGTTCCGGCACCGTGTGCAGGACGAGCTGCACGCGCTCGCCGGCACGGTCCGGTCGGCGTACCTCGTCGGACGGCACCGCGACGCCGAGCCGCTGCTGAGGCTCGACCTGCGCATCAGGTCCAACCTCGACGGCGCGGGGGCTCCTCGCACCCGGAGGGCCCTCCATGACCTGGCCGACTGCTGGAGCGTGCTCGGGCGGGTCGACGAGGCCCGGGCGCTGCTGACCGCCGGGCAGATCGCGCCCTCGACGGCGGAGAGCGACCACGCCGACCACGCCGCGCCTGCCGCGGACGTCGAGCGGATGACGAGCCGGCTCGTGGCCCTCCAGGACGAGTCACGCCGGCTGCTCGACCGGGAGGGGCCTCGCGCGGCCAGGGGCCCGGCCGAGGAGGCCCTGGCGGTCGCCCGCGTCGGCGCGGCGCAGGACCGGGCGGGCGTGCCGAACCTGGCGCTGGCGCTCGCGTCCCTCGGCGACCTGTGCAACGAGGCGGGGCTCCCGTTCGCGGCTGCCCGCTATCTCGCCGAGGCGCTCGTCGTCTCGGCGCGGGCGGAGCGGGACGGTGCCCGCCTGATCGTTCCGCTCGACACGGTTGCCGGCGTGCTCCTCGCCGCCACGGTCGGGATCGACTCGCCGTACGGCGCCTGGTTCCGGCACGGCCACCTCGACCTGGTCCGCGAGGCGATCGACCCCGACGAGCGCGGTCTGCTCCGCGAGCTGACGCACTGGTGCGACGAGGCCGGCCGGGAGCTCGACCGCGGCGGTGCGCCGAACTGGGCCCTGTTCTGCCACGGCGCCGCGATGGTCGTCGGCGAGGTCATGCGCGACGACGACCCGTCCTTCACGGCCCCCCTGTGCGCGACCCTGCTGGACCTCGCCGGGCTCAAGGCCCGGGCCGGCGACCGGGACGACGCGTCCCAGCTGCTGGGCCGTGCCGTCGGCCTCGCCTACCACGCCTGCCTCGCGGACGAGCACGACGTGCGGCCGCAGCTCGCCCTGGCCCGGACGCTCGACCGGAGCGCGCCCGTCCTCGACCGGCTGGGCGAGGAGGCGGACGCCCGGGCGGCCGAGCGGTCCGCGGCGGAGCTGCGTGCAAACGCGGCCGGGACGTACGCCGGCGAGGTCCCCCACGAGACGGCACTGCTGGTCCGGCGCCTGGTCGGTCAGTCCTGACCGACCAGGGGTCGCGGTGCCGTCAGCGCCAGTCCTCGTCGGCCGACAGCACCGACGAGATGTCGAACTCCTGCTCGCGCTGGATCGGCGGCGCGTCGGTGAGCCACTGCTGGACGGCGAACCGGGCGACCACCTCGTCCCGGGTGATGCCGGTCTCGCCGAACTGGCCGTCGACCCACGGGGTCCACGACCACAGGTGGATCCGTTCGTCGCCGAGGTCCTCCATCATGAGGCGGTGGTTGTCGCTGGCCACCAGCATGGCGCCGACCAGGCGGTTGTAGTTCTCGACGGTGACGAGGTCCACCAGGCCGAGGTCGATCTGGTCGGCCGCGGTGGTGCGCAGGATTTCCTTCGCGGAAGGCATGGACACTCCTTGGGCTGGTCGGGGCTCTTGAGGCGTTGACGGGCGGCTCATACGGCGATTCCGCGGGAGACGTAGCCGTCGATGAAGGTGCGTTGCATGGTCAGGAAGAGCACGACGACGGGCAGGGCCATGATCAGGCCGGCCGCGCTGACCAGGGACCAGTCGGTCGTGAACCCCTGCTGGAACGAGTAGAGCGACAGTGCGACGGGCTGGAGGTCGCGGTCCTGGATGAAGGTGACCGCGAGCATGAACTCGTTGTAGGCCTGCAGCCCGGACACGAGGGCCGCGGTCAGGACGGCGGGCCGGATCATGGGGAGCACGATCCGGGCGAACACGCCGAGCTCGCCGGCGCCGTCCAGACGGGCCGCCTCCTCGTACTCTCGCGGCATGCCGATGAGGAACGCCCGCACGAGCAGGGTGGCGAACGGGCTGTACACGGCCCAGTAGATGATGATCAGGCCGATGGGCTGGTTGTAGAGGCCCAGCGTCGACCACCAGCTCACGAGCGGGACCAGGAAGAGCTGGATCGGCAGCGACGAGGACACCAGCAGCCACAGGATCCACCCGCCCCCGCCGGGCAGGTCCAGCCGGGTCATCGCGTAGGCGGCCATGGTGGCGATCAGTGCGACGCCCGCCGCGGTGGCCACCGCGATGACCAGGCTGTTCAGGAGCGCACCCCCCATGTGGGCACGCTCCCAGGCCACGGCGAAGTTGCTCCAGCTCCAGGACTGCGGGAGGCCCAGCGGGTTGGCGTCGATCTCGCGGGCGGACTTGAGCGAGTTCGACGCGAACACGAGCAGGGGACCCAGCGCGTAGACACCGAGCAGCCCGAGGACGACCCAGGTGACGGGTTGGGCGCGGCGAGCGGTGGTGGCGACCATCAGATGTCCCATCGCAGTCGTCGGCGCAGCGCGAGGTAGCCGAGCACGGTCGCGGCGCTGATGGCCGAGAGCAGCATCGCGACGGCGGAGGCGTAGCCGTGGCGCTGGTTCTGGAAGGCCTCGCGGTAGAGCACCGTGCTGAGCACGTCCGTGGAGCCGGCCGGGCCGCCCTGCGTCAGCACGTACACGTAGTCGAAGACGAGGAACGACCAGATCACGGTCATCAGGCCCAGGAACACGAGCGTCGGCCGGATCATCGGCAGCGTGATGTGCCAGAACTCGCGCACCGGGCCGGCGCCGTCGAGCCGCACGGCCTCGTAGAGCGCCGGGTCCACCGACTGCATCGAGGCCAGGAAGATCACCAGCAGGAAGCCCCACCACTGCCAGGTGTTCACGAAGGCCACCGAGCCGAGGGCGAGCGACGGGTCGCCGAGGAAGTTCACGTCGGCGAGGAACGGGATGCCCAGGGTCGCCAGGGCCGCGCCGATCCCGCCGTCGGGGTCCATGATCTGGCGCCAGACGGCGGCCGAGACCACGGTGGCCAGCACGTACGGGACGAAGTACAGGACGCGGAAGAACGCCTGGTGCCGGCGCAGCCGGGACAGCAGGAACGCGCCGACCAGCGCCATCGTCATCGGGACCACCAGGAAGAACAGGGTCCACACGACGTTGTGCACCAGCGCGCCGCCGACGGCGCCCGAGCGGAGCATCTCGGCGTAGTTCGCCAGGCCCACGAACCGGGGCGTGCTCAGCCCGTCCCAGTCGGTGAACGAGTAGTACACGGAGGCCAGTCCCGGCCCCGTGATCACGAGGAGGTTGACCACGAGCAGCGGCGCCACGAACACCCAGGCGAGCAGCCGGCGCTGCCTCCTGGCCCCCAGCGGCCGGCCCCGGAGGGCCGGCCGCGGTCCGCGACGCACCGGGGCCGCCGCCAGCGCGGTCCCGGTGGTCGCCGTCTCGGTGGTCACCCGTCAGTCCCCGGTCTGGGGGGTGAACGGGGTCAGGGTGGCACCGGCCTCGAACTCCTCGTCGAACACGTCCTGCATCCCGGACAGGTACTGCTCGGCGGTGCTGTCACCGGTCACGACCTTGTCGAACTCGGTGATCAGGTAGGAGTCGGTCTTGGGCGGGAAGAACGTCCAGGTCGCGTAGCCCACGTTGGTCGACTCGGGGATCTGGCTGTAGAGCTGGACCGTGCGCTCGTCGACCTCCTCGGGGAACTGGTCGGCGCTCACGGCCAGCGGCGGCGGGTTCTCGCCCGTGGCCGCCGTGTAGGACAGCGCCCGGTCGACGTCGCCGGCCACGTGGTCGATGAACGCGGCCGCGGCGTCGGGGTCGGCCGAGTCGGCGCTGACCGACAGCGCGGTGCCGATCGCCAGGGGGAACACGCCGGGCTCGACCGCGTCGCTCAGCGACGGCAGGGGCGCCCAGCCCCACACCGACGGGTCCTCGAACACCTCGGAGAGCGAGTTGAACGACCAGGTGCCGCTCAGGTACATGGCCGTGGTCCCGTTGGCCAGGCCGGTCACGTTCGCGGTGTCGTCGGTGGTGAAGTACGACTCGGCGCCGCCGGCCAGCCAGCCCTTGTCGATCCAGCCCTGGATCAGCTCGATCGCGGAGACGAACTCCGGGTCGGTGAACTTGGCCTCGCCGGTCAGCACGTCGTGGATCTTCTCGGGCCCGACCGCCGCGTTAAGGACGGCCGTCACGAGCCACTCGCTCATGCCCTGGTAGCCGGCGTTGCCGCCACCGAGCGGCACCATGCCCGCCTCGTCCGCCTCCTGGGCGATCTGCTCGAACTCCGCCAGCGTGGTCGGCGGGGTCCAGCCGTGCTCCTCGAAGACCTTCGTGTTGTAGTACAGGACCATCGACCCGTAGCTGGCCGGGACCGACGAGACCTTGTCGTCGACGGTGCTGAGCTCGTAGGCCCAGGGCAGGAACGTGTCCTTCCAGCCGTACTCGTCCGCGTACTCGTCCAGCGCGATCGTCCGGTCCGCGCGGGCGAAGTCGGAGGCCGACGACGGGCCGTCCGAGTACACGATGTCGGGGGCCTGGCCGGCCGAGACCGCGGTGTCGGTGAGCTGCCCGATGGTGGTCAGCTCCTTGACCTCCATGTCGACCTGCACGTCGCTCTCCGCGTTGAAGGAGTCGACGAAGATCTCCTGGAACGCCTCCTCGGTGGCCGGCGCGTAGAACGCGCCCCAGTAGGTGACCTCGCCGCCGCTGCCGCTGCTGCCGCCGCCGCTCACGCAGCCGGCCAGGGCGACCGACAGCGCGGCGGCGAAGCCGACAGGGGCCAGTACGTGCTGGGTGATTCTCAAGGTTCTCGTGTCTCTCTCGCGAGGGTGGATGGTGCCAGGCGGATAGAGCAGGTGGAACGAACTGCGGGGTGCGGTCAGGTCGAGTCGCGCACGATCAGACGGTTGGACAGGCCCACGGCGCGCGTCACCTCGGTGACCTCGCCGTCGAGCCGCTCCAGCAGCAGGCGCGCGCAGGCGCGCCCGATCTCGCGGGCGGGGTTCTCGATGGTCGTCAGCGGCGGGTTCACCAGGGACGCCGCGTCGATGTCGTCGTAGCCGGTCAGCGCCAGGTCCTCGGGCACGCGCAGCCCGCGGGCCCGGGTCGCGTCGAGCACGCCGATGGCGATCAGGTCGTTGGCCGCGACGATGGCGTCGGGCTTCTCGTCGCGGTCCAGCAGCGCGGCGGCGCCGTCGCGCCCGCCCTGCCGCGTGTACCGGGTGAACACCACGTCGTCGTCGCGGAACGGCAGACCCGCCTCGGCCAGCGCCTTCCGGTACCCCTCCAGGCGCTGCTGGGTGGGGATCACCGACTCCTCGCCGCCGAGGAAGGCGATGCGCCGCCGGCCGCGCGCGACGAGGTGCGCCGTGACCTCGCGGGCGCCGCGGACGTCGTCGCTGTGCACGTAGTCGCCGCCGCCCGGCGGCTCCTCGCCGAGGGTGACGAACGGGATCCCGGCGTCGTGCAGCTCGGCCAGGCCGGCCGCGGGGATGCCGAACGGCGCGGCGACCATCGCGTCGACGCGGCGCGACAGGAGGCGGTGGATGGCGCTCGCCGACCGGTCCATGCCGCTGGCGTCGGTGACGGTCAGCAGGATGTCGCGGGGCACGAGCACGTCCTGCATGCCGGCGGCCACCAGCGGGTAGAAGGGGTTCTCCAGGGTCGGGACGATCAGGGCGATCGTGCCGGTGCGCCCGCCGCGGAGCTGCGACGCGCCGGGGTGGGCGCGGTACCCGAGGTGGGTGATCGCGGCCTCGACCCGGGCCCGGGTCGCCGCGGAGACGGGCCGGTTCCCGGAGACGACCTGCGAGACCGTCGACATGCTCACGCCCGCGACCTCGGCCACCTCGCGTATTCCGACCATCACCCGCTCCTCGTCGACCCGTCGTTCGCCTCAGCATGCGCAAAAGGTTTTGGAGTAGCATCCTGCAAAGTCACCCTGTGATGCAAGACACAAGCGCAAATAGGTGCGCAAACACCTCGGTGCCCCGCATGCTCAGCCTGCTTGCCGCATGCAAAACGTTGCGTTCTGCGGCAACGACGCCGGAGAAATGACAGCCGAGGACCGGAGGAGCATGAACAACGACCGTGCGCGCGGAGCGCTGCTCGGCCTGGCGATCGGCGACGCGATGGGCGCACCGACCGAGGGCATGACCCTTCCCGCGATCCGCGAGAAGTGGGGCCGGGTGCGCGGCTTCGTCGACCCCGACGCCGCCGGGACGGACGACACCGAGTACGCCGTCCTGTGCGCCCGCGGCGTGCTCCGCGCCGGCGCGGACCTCACGTCCGAGGTGGTGGCCGACACGTGGCTGGAGGCGCTGGAGGCGCAGCGCACCGGGTTCAACCGCGCGGGCTTCAGCGAGATGATCGCGATCGCCAACCTCCACGCCGGCATGGCGCCGCCCGCCAGCGGGCAGCGCAACGCCGAGACCTGGAGCGACGGCGCCGCCATGCGGGTCGCCCCGATCGGCGTCTACGCCGCCGGCGACCCCGCCCTCGCGATCCGGATGGCCCGCGCCGACGCGCAGGTCAGCCACTCGCGCGACGGCATCTGGTGCGCCCAGGCGATCGCCGCCGGCGTGGCCGTCGCCATGGTGGAGGACGACGTCGACCCCGTGCTGGACGCGATGCTCGCCGCCATGCCCGCCGACTCCTGGTCGGCCCGCACGGCCCGCCGCGCGCTCGACATCGCGGCCCGCGCCGGTTCGCCGGAGGAGGCCGAGGAGGCCCTGTTCGAGACGATCCCGCTGCGGCACTACATGTGGGCCGACGTCGCGCCCGAGGCCGTCGCGCTGACCATCGGCCTGCTGCGGGCGAACGACGGGACGCCGGGCGTCATCGAGTCGGGCGTCAACATCGGCCGCGACTCAGACACCATCGCGGCGATGGCCGGTGCGGTCGCCGGCGCGCTGCACGGGCAGAGCGCGTTCGAACCGGCGCACGTCGCCCAGGTGCGGTCCGTGACGGGCCAGTGCATCGCCGCGACGGCCGGTACCGACCTGGTAGAGCTGGCCGACGCGCTGGCCGAGCGCGCGGCCGCGGACAAGGAGGACCGAGCATGACCCACCGTCTCGACCGCGCCGTCGGCGCCGTGCACGGGCTGGCGCTGGGCGACGCCCTCGGGGCGCCGGCCGGCGAGCACCGGACCGTCCGCGACCCGTGGGTGCGGCAGATGCTGCGCAAGGGGGCGCTGGAGCTGGACGAGTCCAGGGTGCTGCGGCCGGTGGTGCCGTTCGTCCTGACCGCCGTGGACTCGCCGTCGCTCGTGGCGACGGACGACGCCGAGACGTTCGCGGTCGCCGCCCGGGTGCTGCTGGAGGCTCCGGGGTGGGACCAGGACGGCCTGTTCGACACCTGGCGCGCCCTGCTCGACACGCCCGACACCTGGACCGGCGCCGCGCAGCGCTCGGCGCTGCTCAACGCGGCGGCCGGCCTGCGCCCGCCCCACACCGGGGCCGACAACCCGGCGTTCTACGACGACACGGCGCTGCCCGGGGCGCTGGCCGTGGCGATCGCCACCGCCGACCCGGCGTCGGCAGCCGGGCTGGCCCGCACCTACGCGACGATCACGCACGACGCCGTCGGGGTGCACGCGGCCGCCGCGTTCGCCCGCCTCCTGGGCCACCTGCTCCAGGGCGCGCCGGTCGGTGACGCCCTGGGCGCCGTCGACGAGGACCTCGCGGCCGACGACTGGCTCGCCGACGGCGTGCGCGACGCCCTGCGGATCGCGGGCGACGCGCGCTCGCCCTTCGCGGCGGTCCCGCCGCTCGTGGCCCGGTTCGCCCCGCGCACCTACAGCCACCCCGGCACGGTCGCGGAGACCCTGCCGCTCGCCGTCGCCGTCCTCGTGCTCGCCGAGGGTGACCACGAGACGGCGCTGCCCCTGGCGCTGTCGGTCACCCGGCACCAGGACAGCCTGCCCGCGCTGGTCGGCGCGCTGTGCGGCGCCGCGGGGAGCGCCCCGGCGGCGGCGGACCTGGACGTGCTGTCCGGCGTGACGGTCCCGGCCGTCGCCGGGCGGTCGCTCGCCGCGCTGGCGACGTCGCTGAATGAGCGGCGGGCCTGACGGCGGCCCTCCCGAGCGCCCCGCCGGGGGCGGGGAGCCGGCGATATCATGGCCCCCTGCCCCGCGGAGGAAGGCTGAGATGACGACGACCCACCAGCAGCTCACCGATCCGGCTCTCGACCTGCGGCTCACCGACGCCCAGTGGCAGAAGCTCGTCGCCCACGCCACGCCGCGCGACGTCGTGCGTGGGGACTACGTCTTCCGGTCCGGCGAGCGCGACTACCCGATGGTCCTGGTCGAGTCCGGTGAGATCGAGGTGGTCCGCGACGCGCTGCGCTGGGTCGGCGAGGAGGTCGTCGCCACCATGGGGCCGCGCTCGTTCGTCGGCGAGCTGGGGCTGCTCAACGGCCAGAGCGCGTTCCTCTCGGCGCGGGCGACCGGGTCGGGCCGCGTCTGGTTCCTCGGCCGCCCGGACCTGCGCCGCATCCTGGCCCAGGAGGACGAGCTCGGCGACGCCGTGCTGCACGCCCTGTGGGCCCGGCGGGAGCTGCTGCGGCGCGGCCCGGCGGCGCTGACCCTCAAGTTCGTGGGGCTGGAGGCCTCGGGCGAGTTCCTCGCGCTCCGCCGCTTCGCGGAACGCCTCGACCTGGTGCACACCGCTGTCCCCCTCGACCCGGACGCCGCCCTGACGCACCCGCTGCACGACTACGCCGTCGAGGACCTGCCCATCGCCTTCGTCCAGGGCGAGCCGATCCTCCGGGCGACGCCCGGGATCATCGCCGAGCAGCTCGGGCTGAGCTACGAGGCCACCGACGAGGACGTCGTGGACCTCGTCGTGATCGGCGGCGGCCCGGCCGGCCTCGCGGCGTCGATCTACGCGGCGTCGGAGGGGCTGAGCACGCTGCTGCTCGAGGCGATCGCCCCCGGCGGGCAGGCCGCGTCGACGTCCCGCATCGAGAACTTCCTCGGCTTCCCCTTCGGGGTCAGCGGGGGCGCCCTGATCGGGCAGGCGACGCTGCAGGCCATCAAGTTCGGGGTGCGCGTCTGCGCCCCGTGCGAGACGGCCGCGCTCGCCCCGGCCGGCGACGAGCTCGCCGTGACGCTCACCGACGGCCGGGTCGTCCGCGCCCGCGCCGCGATCGTCGCGTCAGGGGCGGCCTACCGCCGGCTGCGCCTGGAGCGCTGGGCGGACTTCGAGGGCGCCGGCATCCACTACGCGGCCACACCCCTGGAGCTCAAGCAGGTCACGGAGTCGCCCGTGGTCGTCGTGGGCGGGGCGAACTCCGCGGGTCAGGCCGCCCTGTACCTCGCCGCGAACGGGTGCCCGGTGCACCTCGTCGTCCGGGGGAGCGACCTGGGCGCCCGGATGTCCTCCTACCTGGTCGACCGGCTCGTCGAGGACCCCCGCATCCAGGTGCACCGCGAGTCGAACATCGTGGGGCTGGACGGCAACGGGCACCTGGAGTCCGTCGCGATCGACACCGCAGGCCGGGTCGAGGCGCGGGGCCTGTTCTGCTTCATCGGCGCCGAGCCCGCGACGTCCTGGCTCCCTGCGCTCGACCGAGACCAGGCGGGGTTCATCCGCACCGGCGCCGACGTCACGCCGGAGGCGCTCGCGCACTGGCAGCCGCTCGGCCGCGGCCCGCTCCCGTTCGAGACCTCCGTGCCGCGCGTCTTCGCGGTCGGCGACGTCCGCCGGGGCTCGATGAAGCGGGTCGCCGCCGCCGTCGGCGAGGGATCCAGCGCCGTCGCGTCGGTGCACCAGGTGCTCGGGGCGCCCGTCTCCTGACCCCGGCCCCGCCCCCGGCAACGGCCCCGCCGTCGACGCCGAGCGCAGGCCCGGTCCATGACATGTGTCATGCCCGTAGCCTGGCGCGATGAGCATCCAGCCCGGGTACGCGGCCGCGTCGGCGGGCGCCGTGACGGCGGCGTCGGCGGCCGCCGAGGTGCGGCTGACCCGGAGCGTGTCCGCGACGTGGTGGTACATGGCGGTCGCGATCGTGGCCTTCGAGCTGATCATCGTCGTCGTCTCGGTGGACACCCTCGTCCGGGACGACGTGGGCGCCCTCGAGGTCGCCGCCGTCGCTGTCGGAGGGCTGCTGTGGTGGCTGGCCACGCTCGTCCCCGTGGCCGACTACCGCCGCCGGACCGCCGCCGCGCCCCTGCTGGTCTGGCGACGCCACCTCCCGGCGCTGCTGATCGGCCTGGCCTACGGCCTCGCCGTCGGCCTCGTCACCGACCTGTGGGTGCTGGGCGCGCTGCCCGTGATCCAGGCGGCGATGCTGCTGAACTGGCCGCCGGGCGTGCGGTTCCGCGTGGTGCTGGCCGCGACCGCCCTCCTTGTGGCGCTGGCCCTGATCGACTCCGCCGTCGTCCTGGAGGAGACGGGTGGTGCGGGCTGGGCCCAGCTGGTCTTCCTGGGCGCCGCGCTGCCGGCCGTCACCGTGTCGTCGCTGTGGTGGTGGGACGTGCTGGTCGCGCTCGACCGCGCCCGGGCATCGGAGGCGCGGCTCGCCGCGACGCAGGAGCGGCTGCGGGTCGCCACCGACGTGCACGACCTGCAGGGGCACCACCTCCAGGTGATCGCGCTCCAGCTCGAGCTCTCCGAGCGGCTCATGCCGCACGACCCCGAGGCGGGCCAGGAGCAGCTGCGCGCCGCGCGCGTCAGCGTGGACGCAGCCCGGCAGGGCACGCGCGACCTGGCCACCCGCTTCCGCTCCGTCCCGCTGCCCGACGAGCTCGCCAACGCCGTGGACCTGCTGCGCGCCGCGGGCACGGACGCCGAGGCGACGGTCGACCCGGACGCGGCGTCGGCCCCGGCCACCGCCCTGGGGCCGGTGATCCGGGAGACGACGACGAACGTGCTGCGCCACGGCGACGGGCGACGGGCCCGTCTCAGCCTCACGCGGGCGGACGGGGTGTGGCGCTACGAGATCTCGAACGACGTCGGCGCCGCCGTCGACGACGGGGGAGTCGCGGAGGACCGGTCCGGCGCGGGGCTGGACGGGATCGCGCGTCGGGCGGCGGAGGCGGGCGGCGCGCTCGACGTGCGGCGCGGGGACGAGACGTTCACGGTGGTCGTCACCGTGCCGGCCGACGGCGCGGACGCCGACGGCGCCGGCTGATCGCTCAGGGCCCGACGCCCGGCTCCACGCCGGCCGTGATCGCCTCGACGACCTCCCGGAGGGCGGCGGCGTCGGGCGGCGCGCCGATCTCGCCGGCGAACAGCAGGTGGCCGGTACCGATCAGGGTGAGCGCGAGCGTGGCGACGTCGGCCCCCGCCGTGATCCGGCCGCGGCGCTGCTCGGCCTCCAGGTAGGCCCTGAGGGACGTGCCTGCCTCGGTGAGGAGCGGGATGCCGGGCGTGCCCGCCGCCCGCAGCCGGGCGCGGAGGTCGTCGCGGGCGATCACGACGCTCACGAGCCGCAGGTTCACCGGCGTGAAGATGCGGGTCAGCGCCTCGGACAGGCCGTCGACGAGCGTGGCCGGACCGGCGTCCGGGCCGGTGTCGTCGGTCAGCGCGCCGAGGTCGGCCTCGACCTGCGCGACGCGGCTGCGCACGAGCCCGGCCAGGAAGTCGTCGAAGTCCGCGAAGTGCCGGTAGAGCACGCCCTTGGCGACCCCCGCCTCCTCCGTCACCGAGCGGCTGGTCAGCCCGCCGGCGCCGTCCCGCACGAGGACCCGCTCCACGGCGGCGAAGAGCTGCGCGCGGGCGTCCGGCAGTGCGACACCGGTCGGCATGGGTCCACCTCCGGGCGGCTGTCGCGGCGGGTTCGACCACGGGGTGTGGGCGCGGGGTCACTGTATCGCCGGCACCGCCCGGCGATCTAGCTGCCGCTCAGGCGTCCGAGGTAGTCGGACACCGTGCGGTCGTCCCAGTCGCCTCCCGCGAGGGCGACGTAGCCGTCCGGGCGCACCAGCACCAGGCCGTCGCGATCGACCCCGTAGAGGTCGTGCGCCTCCCCGCCGGGCGGGATCCGGTGCACGTGCACCTCGCCGTACGCGCCGTCGTCCACCGGGGGCACCGGCCGGGAGCCGAACACCAGCAGGGTGAGGTGCGTGCCGCGGAACAGGTCGAAGAGCCGCACGCTGTCCCCGGTCGCCGGGTCGACGACCCGGGCGTCCGGGGCGCGGTCGCCGGCGCGGACGCCCAGCGCCTCGTCCAGGTCGCGAGCCAGGCTGCTGCCCCGGTAGGTCACACCGAGCTGGCTGACGTCGCTGAACGGGTCCCGGCCCTGGAACGCGCCGACCATGCGCTCCGACACGCGCGCGGTGTCGGTGCCGGCCCAGGACCTGCCCCGGGCGGTGGTCGAGGCCAGCACGTGCTCGGCGACCGGCAGGCGCTCCTCCTCATAGGTGTCCAGCAGCGCCTCGGGTGCGCCGCGCAGCACCCGGGCGAGCTTCCAGCCCAGGTTGTACGCGTCCTGCACGCCCGTGTTCATCCCCTGGCCGCCGGCGGGCGTGTGCACGTGGGCGGCGTCGCCCGCCAGGAGCACCCGGCCCTCCCGGTACCGGTCCACCATCCGGATGTTGGCCTGGTACACCGAGAGGTAGACAGGGTCGTGGAACCGCACCCCGGGCAGCCCGACCCGCTGCGCGAAGATCTCGGCGAAGGTCTCCACCGACGCGGCGGACGCCTCCTGGTCGTCGTCCGCGGGCAGCGGCGCGGTGAAGAACCACGTACCGCTCCGCGGCATCGGCGACAGGGTCAGCATCCCGTCGGGGCCCTGGGCCCACATGTGCGCCACCGAGTCGTCCAGCCCGTCGACGGCGAGGTTGCCGAACAGCATCCGCTGCCGGTCCCACGTCTCGCCCAGGAAGCTGATCCCCGCCCGCTTGCGCACGGTGCTGCCGCCGCCGTCGCAGCCGACCAGGTACCGCGCGCGGATCTCCTGCCGGGCTCCGTCGACGCGCCCGTCCACCAGGACGGACGCCGTCACCCCGGCGCCGTCCTGGTCGAGCGCGACGAGCTCCGTGCCGAGCTCCACCCGGGTGCCGAGCGCGGCGAGGCGCTCGCGCAGCGCCGCCTCGGTGTGCTGCTGGCCGACCATCAGGCTGCCGGGGTAGGGCGCTCCCGGCACCGGGGGAGCGTCGTACAGCACGGCCTCGCGCACCACGTTCCCGGCCGTGTCGTAGAAGCGGGTGGGGGTCGGGGCCTCGGCGTGCTCGGTCAGGCGGCCGAGCACGCCGAGGTCCTCGAACACCTCTTGCGTGCGGGCCCGGACGCCGCGGGCGCGGGTCCCGACCGGGTGGGTGGCGGCGCGGTCGATGATCCGCACGCCGACGCCGCGGCGGGCGAGGTCGCACGCCAGCGCGAGGCCCACGGGCCCCGCGCCGACGACGAGGACCTCGGTCGGTCCTGCGGTTTCCCTGGGCAGCTCGTCGTGCGACGACCCGATAGTGACCATGTGCCCATTATTAGTGGGCGCACGCCCACTCGTCAATCAGGTGTCAGCGCCGCGTGGACGCCATCCACTCCCAGATGCTCGTGCCGTCGTGGTGCGGGTCGTTCCGGGCCACGTAGATCCACGACCAGTGCCCGGGATAGGTGTTCCCGTCCCACGTGACGTTCTCGTACAGGCTCATGATCGAGCCGTCGATCCGCTCGTGGGCGTACACGGTGTTCGCCTGGGCGTTCAGCGTGGTGTCGTCGGCCGAGGCCACGAGCCACGTCGGCGTGGTCGTCGCGGCGAGCTCGGCGTCGGAGATGAAGTAGGTGCCCGAGCCGTCGCGGGGGCCGATGCCGCAGCAGATCGGCGCGGAGGTCGCGAACACGTCCCCGTACTCGGCGACCATCTTCAGCGACATGTACCCGCCGTTCGAGCAGCCCACGACGTGGACCCGGCTCGGGTCGATCCGGTGCGCCGCGGCGACCTCCTCGATCGCCTCCAGGACGAGCGGCGCGAAGCCGTCGCCGTCCTGCATCCAGGCCGACGTCGCCTGCGGCGCGAGCACGTAGGCGCCGCCGAAGATCTCCTGGGCCTCCGGCGTGGCGAAACCGAGCGCGCCCCGGTTGGCCCGCAGCTGCGTCTCGTTGTCGTAGTAGTGGTACTGGTCGTTGATCAGGCCGCCCTCGCCGCCGCCGTGCAGCCAGACGACGAGCGCCGCGCGGTCCCGGCCGCGCCGCCGCGACGGGGCGAACAGCCGGTAGTTCAGGCCCGACGCGGTCGCGTGGTAGCCGAACGCGTCGACCTCCGGGTCGGACACGCGGCCCTGGCGGAACGAGTCCAGCACGACCGCCCCGCCCCCGCCCCGGGCCCGCAGCGGCTCGACCTGCGTCACGGCGTGGTCGAGGTCGAGGACCACGTTGCGGCCGTACGCGCCCAGGTACTGCAGCGTGCTGCCGCCGCCGACCCCCCACCCGTGCTCCAGCTCCAGGAGGATCTCGCCGCGGCGCGTCCAGCCCGCGGCGGTGACCACCCGGTCCTGCTCGTAGGCGACCAGCCCGGTCAGCGGGTTGGTCGCGGTGACGTGCACCGTGAACGTCGACGCCGTCAGCGACGACCGCTCCACGCGGCCGAGCCGGGGCGAGGACACGACGAGCGAGGTCACCTGCTCGCCGCCGTCGAGCACCTCGGCGACGGGCGTCACCAGGGCGTCCTTGTGACCGCGCCCCGTGGAGACCGGGGCGCTCGCGGCGGCGACGGGCGCGCCCAGTAGGGCGGAGGCGCCGACGGCGGCGCCGGAGACGAGGACGGTGCGGCGGGAGATCGGGGTGCTCATGGCGGAACTCCTTTGTTCGGGGCCAAGGAGCCGGCAGTCGCCGTGGAGCACACCACCGGCCATCCCGGAGGCTAGTTACCGGTGTCCGCGCACGTCAACGAGTCAGGACTTGGTGCGGTAGATGTGCATCGCGATCGGGCCCAGCACCGCCGTGAGCGCGGCGGACGCGATGAGCACCCACATGATCTCGGAGGTGTCGGCGCTGCCCGCCATCAGGCCGCGCACCGCGGTGACCAGGTGGCTCACGGGGTTGACCTCGACGAACGCGCGCAGGCCCGACGGCATGGTGGCGGGGTCCACGAAGACGTTGGAGGCGAACGTGAGCGGCATGAGCACCAGCATCGAGATGCCCATCACGGCGTTGGGCGAGCGCACCAGCAGCCCCAGGATGATGAAGGTCCAGCTCAGCGCGAAGGCGAACACCAGCAGGAGCAGCACCCCGAGCACCACGCCCAGGAACCCGCCGTCGGGCCGGAAGCCGAGCAGCAGGCCGAGCGAGATGGTGATGACCGAGGCGATCGTGTAGCGCACGGTGTCGCCCAGCAGCGCGCCGACGACGGGTGACGGCCGCCAGATGGGCAGCGACCGGAACCGGTCGAAGACGCCCTTGGAGATGTCGTTGTTGAGCGTGTAGCCGGTGTAGATCGTCACGAACAGGATGGTCTGCACGAGGATGCCGGGCAGCAGGAACTGGACGTACGCCTGCGTCGAGCCGGCCAGGGCCCCGCCGAACAGGTACGTGAACATCAGGGTGAAGATGACGGGGGAGACCAGCACGTCGAAGAGCTGCTCGGGCACGTGCTTGATCTTCAGCAGCGCGCGCCAGCCGAACGTCAGCGTGGTCCCCATCGCGGACGGGCGGGAGGGGCGGTCCGTCAGGGCGACGGCCTCGCGGAGGGTGGTCGTGGTCATCGGGACACCTCCGTGGTGCTGCGCGCGCCCGGTTCGGCGGGAGTTCCGTCGGTGGACGCCTCATCGTCGGGCAGGGGCTGGCCGGTCAGGGCGAGGAACACCTCGTCCAGGCTCGGCTGGCCCAGCGTGAACTCGGGCACGCTGATCCCGGCCTCGGCCAGCGCGGGCAGCAGCCGGGGGACGGCGTCGGCGCCGTCGTCGGGCACGCGCGCGGCGATGGTGTGCGGGTCGGAGCCGAACGTGGCCTCGGTGCGCAGGACGCGCTCCGTGATCTCGGCGGCCCGTGCGCGCTCGGACACCTCGGCGACGCGCAGGTGCACGGCGCCCTCGCCGACCGACCGCTTGAGGTCGCTGGCAGTGCCCTCGGCGACGGTGAGCCCGTGGTCGACGACGGCGATGCGGTCCGCGAGCTGGTCGGCCTCGTCGAGGTACTGGGTGGTGAGCAGCACGGTGGCGCCGTCGTCCACGAGCACGCGCACGATGTCCCACACCTGGTTGCGGCTGCGCGGGTCCAGGCCGGTGGTCGGCTCGTCCAGGAACAGCACGCGCGGGGCGAGCACGAGCGACGCGGCGAGGTCGATGCGCCGGTGCATGCCGCCGGAGTAGGTCTTGACCTGCCGGGACCCGGCGTCGGCCAGGTCGAACGCCTCCAGCAGACCCGCCACGCGCCGCCGGGCGGCGGCCGGCGTGAAGCCGTAGAGCCGGGCGAGCATGAGCAGGTTCTCGGTGCCGGTCAGGTCCTCGTCCACGGACGCGTACTGCCCGGTCAGGCCGACGGCGGAGCGGACGGCGTCGGCGTCGCGCACCACGTCGTGGCCCAGCACGGTCGCGGTGCCGGCGTCGGGTCGCAGCAGGGTGGCGAGCATCCGGACCACGGTGGTCTTGCCCGCGCCGTTCGGGCCCAGCAGGCCGAAGACGCTGCCCTCGGCGATCGAGAGGTCGATCCCGTCGACGGCCTTGGTGACGGACTTGCGGCTGGTGAAGTGCTTGACGAGGCCTCGCGCCTCGACAGCGAGCGTGTCGGTCATACGCTCCCTCCTTCGTGCCACTGTCGCACCGCTCCGCCGGTCCCTCAATCCGGTTCGGCGCCGCCCGAAACGGGCCTCACTCGCCGTGCAGCAGGATCCCCAGCGAGGGCGCCCGCCCCTTCTCGATGTGCGCGAAAGCGATCGACTCGGCGAGGCGGTCGTTGCCGGACGCGATGACCTCCAGCAGCTCGTCGTGCTCGTGCGACTGCCCGGCCGGGTCGCGCTCCGCGGTGAGGTAGAACAGCCACGTCATGCGCCCCAGCACGCCGCGCATGATCGAGGCCAGCAGCTCGTTGCCGGCCAGCTCCACGACCCGCTCGTGGTACGTCGTGTGCGCCTCGGCGATCTCCAGGCGGTCGCCGCCGGCCACGGCCGCGTGCGCGAGGTCGAGGGACGCGGTGAGCGCGGCCGTGCTCGCCCCCTCGCGCACCGCCGTGGCCGCCTGGCGGGCGGCCAGCGACTCGATCGACAGGCGCACGTCGAACAGCTCGTTGACGGCGCGCCCGGTCCAGGTCGTGACGCGGGCGCTGCGCCGCGGCGCCGTCGTCAGGAACCCCTCGTTCTCCAGGTGCGGGATCGCCGCGCGGATGGGGATGCGCGACACGTCGAGCTCGTCGGCGAGGCGGGCCTCCTTGAGCGCGGACCCCTGCGGGTAGTCGCCCAGGATGATGCCGCGGCGCAGCGTCTGGTACATCTGCGCCGACAGCGGCTCGCCGAGCCCGGGCTGTGGTTCGGTCATGGGGCGGCTCCTCCAGGACAGGGGTGGGGACGGGCTGCGGTGGGGATGGGCTCACGCCCGTGTGCGCACCATCGTCCCAGCCTCGGCCTGCGCCGCCCGCCGCAGCACGTGGTCGGCGGCGGCGAGGTCCTGCAGCCCGATCCCGACGGAGTTGAACACCGTGACGCCGGATGCGTCCGTGCGCCCCGGGGCATGGCCGACCAACACCTCGCCGAGCTCCACGAGGTCGGCCTCCCGCAGCGCGCCCGCCGCGATCGCGTTGCGGACGTTGCCCGAGTCGGTGAGCGCCACGGCCCGTGCGTCGACGACGGTGACGGCGGCGCGGGCGAAGACCTCGGGCGGCACCTCCGAGAACTCGGGCCGCGGCGGCGAGCCGACGGCGTTCACGTGGGTGCCGGGGGAGAGCCAGCCGGCCCGCAGGATCGGCGCCTCTGCCGGGGTGAGCGTGCAGACCACGTCGGCCCCGTCGACGGCGGCGCGCGCGTCGACGGTCGAGACGGCGGGCAGGCCGGCCGCCTGGAGCGAGTCGGCGAGCTCGGCGCCGCGGGTCGCCGAGCGGGACCACACGCGCACCTCGTCGAGGTCGAGCACCTGGGCCAGCGCGAGGGCGTGCTCGCGGGCGAGCGCCCCCGCCCCGAGCAGGGCGACGGTGCCGGCGCCGGGCCGGGCCAGCGCGCGGGTGGCGAGCGCGGTGACGGCGGCGGTGCGCAGCCGGGTGACGGCGCGCCCGTCGAGGAGGCCGACGCACTCGCCGGTCTCGGCCGAGTAGACCGAGATCGTGGAGCGCTGCGCGGGCAGCCCGGCGGCCCGGTTGCGGGGGCGGTCGGCGAGCACCTTGATCGCGAACAGCCCGAGCTCCGGGGCGAACGAGGTCATGGGCACGACCGCCGGCCCGTCCGCGGTGCGGTCGTCCGGCGCCCGGAGGGCGTGGGGGGCGGGCTGGACCGCCAGCCCGGCCGCGAGCCAGCGGTGCGCCTGGTCGAGCGAGGCGAGGAGCCCTGCCGGCTCCACCAGTCCTTCCACTTGCTCCGACGTGAGCACGCGTGTGGTCATGCGACCTCCTGAACTCGTTTCTGTATCCCAGATAGCCCAACCCTCGGCCGAGCCTGATCTCTGCCGGCCCGGTTCGCGCGCCCGCACAGCCAGTCTCCCGCACGCCGAAGGGCCGGAAACTCTCGCATAATTCCAGGGATTCTCCGAGGTCACAAGCCCTTCGAACCCCCTCCGGAGGTTTCACTCACCCGAAACCGACCGATACGCAGATGAAACAAACTCGGCCCAATCTGTATACAGATCACTTCGAACAACCTCGAAGGGGGTGAGTGCTCCATGGCGAGATTTCTCGTCACCCGAACGCTGCAGGCGCTCGCGACGATCTTCGTGGTCGTCACCGTGGCCTTCCTGCTCGGCCGCCTCAGCGGCAGCCCCGCCGCGCTGCTCCTGACCGAGAACGCGACCCGGGAGCAGATCGACGAGCTGAACACGCGGCTCGGCTTCGACCAGCCGCTGCCGGTGCAGTACGTCGAGTACCTGCGCGGCATCCTCGGCGGCGACTTCGGCGACTCGTACCGTCAGGCCGGGGTCTCGTCGATGGACCTCGTGCTGGAGCGGCTGCCCGCGTCGCTCGGCCTCGGCGCGATCGGGCTCGCGCTCGGGCTCGTGCTGGCGTTCGCCGCGACGATCACCACGCACCTCGCGCGCAGCCGCACGCTGCGCACCACGTTCCTGGGCCTCGGCTCGGCGCGGCAGGCGATCCCCGACTTCTTCTTCGGGCTGCTGCTCGTGCTCGTGTTCTCGGTGACGCTGGGCTGGCTGCCCTCGCTCGGCAACCGCGACCCGCTGGCGATCGTCATGCCGGCGCTGACCATCGCCACCGGCCAGTTCGTGGTCTACACCCGGCTGCTCGACAACTCCCTGTCCGAGCAGGGGCGGCTCGACTACGCGCGCACGGCGGTGGCCCGCGGCGAGAACCGGTTCCGCGTGGTGGTGGGCGAGCTGCTGCCCAACGCGTCCCTGCCGGTGCTGACCATCGCCGCGATCAACCTGGGCTCGTTCCTCGGCGGGCTGGTGATCGTCGAGAACGTCTTCGCCTGGCCGGGCATGGGCCAGCTCATGCTCAGCGCCGTCTACTCGCGCGACTTCCCGGTCGTGCAGTCGGGGCTGATCGTCGTCGCCGGCCTGTTCATCCTGTCCAACCTGCTGGTCGACGCCGCGAGCGCGCTCATCGACCCGAGAGTGAGGCGCGCATGACGACGCACACCGCCCAGGTCACCGCCCGCCTCACCCCGCTGGAGCGCACGGGCGTCGCGCTCGTGGCCGCCGTCGTGCTCTTCTGCGTGGTCACCCCGTTCCTGCCGCTCTACGCGCCGTACGCGCAGGACCTGTCGCGCGCGTTCGTGCCGCCGCTGGCCGACGCCGCGCACCCGCTCGGCACCGACATGCTCGGCCGCGACCTGGCGAGCCGCCTGGCCCTCGGCGGGCTCGTCTCGCTCGGCATCGTGCTGCTGGTGGTGGTCGTCAACGCGATCATCGGCATGGTCGTCGGCCTGCTCGCCGGCTACCACGGTGGCCGCCTCGACAACGTGCTCATGGGCTGGGCCGACGTACAGCTCGCGATGCCCGTGATCCTCGTGCTCATCGCGCTGTCGGCGGCCGTGGGCCCGAGCGTGTGGCTCATGGTCGGCACGCTCGCGGCCACCTACTGGGTGGGCTATGCCCGCGTGGCGCGTGGCACGGCCATGACGCTGCGCGACCGCGACTTCGTGCTCGTCCCGCGCATCCAGGGCGCCTCCGGCACCTGGACGATCAGCCGGCACATCGCCCCGGGGGTCGCGGTGCAGATGCTCATCCTCGCGTCCAGCGACATCGGGGCCGTGCTGCTGCTGACCAGCTCGTTCGACTACCTCGGCCTCGGGGTGCAGCCGCCCGTGCCGAGCTGGGGCCTGCTCATCAGCGAGGGCCAGAAGTACATCCGGCAGGCCCCGTACCTCTCGGTGGTGCCCGGCATCGCGATCTTCCTGGTCGTGATCGGCACCAACCTGATCAGCCAGCGATTCACGGCGGAGCGCGACCTGCGCTCGGCCCGGCGACGGAAGTGAGGACCACATGACCACGCCCGTGCTGCTCCGCGTCGACGACCTGTCCGTCGGCTACCGCGACGCCGACGGCGCCGAGGTGCGCCTCGTCGACGGCGTCGGCTTCACCGTGCACGAAGGGCGGGTGCTCTGCCTGGTCGGGGAGTCCGGGTCGGGCAAGAGCCTGACGATGGCCGCCGTGCTCGGCCTGCTGCCCGAGGGGCTCGAGGTGTTCTCGGGCACCGTGCGGTTCCGCGGCCGCGACCTGCTCACGCTGCCCGAGCGCGAGCTACGGGCGCTGCGCGGCAACGAGCTCGCGATGGTCTTCCAGGACCCGATGACGGCGCTCAACCCGGTCAAGCGGGTCGGCGCGCAGATCGCCCGCGCCGTCCGTGCCCACCACCCGCGCACGCCACGTGCCCAGGTGCTGGCCCGGGTCGAGGAGCTGCTCACCGAGGTGGGCGTGCCCGACCCCGCCGAACGCGCCCGGAGCTACCCGCACCAGTGGTCGGGCGGCATGCGCCAGCGCGCCGTGATCGCGATGGCCATGGCGAACCGGCCCGCGCTGCTCATCGCCGACGAGCCGACCACCGCGCTCGACGTGACCATCCAGGCGCAGATCATGGATGTGCTCGCCGACGCGCGGGCGACGGCGGGCGCCGCGATGGTGCTCATCACGCACGACCTCGGCCTCGTGGCGCAGGTCGCCGACGAGATCTGCATCATGTACGCCGGCCGGATCGTCGAGCGCGGCAGCGTGTGGACCGTCTTCGACGAGGCGCACCACCCGTACACCGCCGGGCTGCTCGGCAGCCTGCTGTCGGCCGAGCGGGCCGGGTCGCGTGCCTACGCCATCCCCGGGTCGCCGCCCGCGCCGACGAGGCGCCCGCCCGGGTGCGCGTTCGCGACCCGCTGCGAGCTCCCGGCCCGGTCCGAGCTGTGCGGCACGACGCGCCCGGAGCTGCGGCCGACGGCGGACGACGGCACGCACGAGTCCGCGTGCCACCACGCCGACCGCACGCGCGAGTTCGCCCGGGCGGTGACCGCATGAGCCCCGTGCTCGAGATCGACGACCTGCACGTGCGGTTCACCTCCCGGCGCGGCCTGCGCGGCCGCAGCGTGGTGCACGCCGTGGACGGCGTGAGCCTCACGCTCGGCCGCGGCGAGACGCTCGGTCTGGTGGGGGAGTCGGGCTGCGGCAAGTCCACCCTCGTGCGCACGGTGTTCGGGCTCAACACCCCGGCGTCGGGATCGGTCTCGATCCTCGGGCAGCGCATGCAGGGGCTCGCGCCCGCGGCGCGCCGCCGGGTGCTCAGCAGCGTCCAGCTCGTCTTCCAGGACCCGTACTCGTCGCTCGACCCGCGCATGCGCGTGCACGACATCGTCGCGGAACCGCTGCGCATCGCCGGCCGGTACGAGCCGGAGCGGGTCGTGGAGCTGCTGGCCGAGGTGGGCCTCGACGCCGACGTGCAGCACCGCCGTCCGGCGCAGTTCTCCGGCGGCCAGCGGCAGCGCATCGGCATCGCCCGGGCGCTCGCGCTGCGCCCCGAGATCCTCGTGCTCGACGAGCCCGTCTCCGCGCTCGACGTCTCCGTGCAGGCGCAGGTGGTGAACCTGCTCATGGACCTCCAGGAGCGGCTCGGCCTGTCGTACCTGTTCATCGCCCACGACCTCGCCGTCGTGCGGCACCTGTCCGACCGGGTGGCGGTGATGCGGCAGGGCCGCATCGTCGAGACCGGCGACCGCGACCAGATCTTCGACGCGCCGCGGCACCCGTACACCGCGTCCCTCCTGGCGTCGATCCCGCACCCGGACCCCTACCTGCGCCCCGGCGCGCCGCCCCGCCCCTGACTCCCGAACCGTAAGGAACAGATCATGCTCCGACACCGCACCCGACCCGCCGCCGCGATCGCCGTCGTGGCCGCCCTCGCCCTGAGCGGCTGCTCCGCCGACAGCGGCTCCACCGCCGTCTCGCACGACCTCACGGTCGGCGCCGTCACCGAGCCCGAGCGGCAGCCCGACCCGCTCGTGGAGGGCTCGCTGGCCGGCTTCAACTACTACTACAACCTCTACGACCAGCTCACCACGCTCAATGCCGACGGCGAGATCGAGCCGTCCGTGGCCACCGCCTGGACGCCGAACGACGACTTCACCGAGTGGACGTTCACGCTGCGGGACGACGTCGTCTTCCACAACGGCGAACCCCTCACCGCCGAGGACGTCGCGTTCAGCTACAACCAGGTGCTCGCCACGCCCGACTCCGACATCCGCGGCTACATGGGCATGCTCGAGTCTGCGGAGGCGACGGACGACACGACCGTCGTGTTCACGCTCAGCTCCCCGTTCTCGCCCTGGCCGTCGATCACCACCGCGGTCTCGATCGTGCCCGAGGACGTCTACACCGAGCTCGGGCCGGAGGGCTTCGTCGAGGCGCCGGTGGGCTCGGGCCCATTCACCTACGTGAGCTGGACGCGCGGCGTCGAGTACGTGCTGGAGGGCAACGACGACTACTGGGGCGGCGCCCCGGAGGTGGACACCCTCACCTTCCAGACGGTGGCCGACGAGGAGGCGCGCCTGAACGGCGTCATCGCGGGCAGCCTGGACGTCGCGCTCGTCTCGCCCAACCAGGTCTCGGCCCTCGACGGCTCGGGCGCCGAGGTCGCGTCGCGGGAGTCGAACGGCGTGATCTTCCTCGGTACCAACTCCACGAAGGGCGCGCTCAAGGACCCGCTCGTGCGCCGCGCGATCCAGCTCGCGATCGACAAGGAGGAGCTCGTGGCGCAGGCCCTCGGCGGCCGGGCCGTCGCCAACGACCAGCCCGTCGCGCCGAACGTCACCGGCCACGCGGCGGACGCCGAGGCCCCCGGCTTCGACCCCGAGGCCGCGAAGGAGCTGCTCGCGCAGTCCTCGTACGACGGCGAGGCGATCCCCTTCGAGTACGCGACCGACGGCCGCATCCCGCTCAGCTCCGAGGTGGCGCAGGCGATCGCCGGCTACCTCGACGCCGTCGGCATCACGGTCGAGCTCGTCGGCATGGACCAGGCCAGCCTGTCGAACAAGATCTACGGCACCGTGAACATGGAGGGCCTGTTCCTCAACACGTGGGCGCCCACCACGATGGACGCCGACATGCCCGCCACGAACTTCTTCGCGGGCGGCCAGAACGACTACGCCAGGTCGCCCGAGACGCAGGCACTGGTCGAGGAGCAGCGGACGGTCGACGGCGCCGAGCGCGAGGCCGTGTTCGCCGAGCTCTCCGAGGTGAACTGGGACAACGCCTACCTCATCCCGCTCTACACCCCGATGGCCGACTACGCGGTGAGCCCCGACATCACCTGGGAGCCCCGCGTGGACGGCGAGTACGTGCTCAAGGACGTCACCTTCGCGCAGCAGTGACACCTCCCGAACCGTCACCCCGGAGGAACCCCATGCCCCGCACCGTCATCCGTTCCGTCCGCCCGTGGGGCGGCGCCCCCGCCGACGTCGTGCTCGCCGACGGCCTCGTCAGTGAGGTCGTCCCGGCGGGCACGGCCGCCGCCGGCGAGGCCGAGGTCACCGGCGACGACGGCATCCTCGTGCCGTCCTTCTCCGACGTGCACGTGCACCTCGACTCCACGCGCCTCGGCCTGCCGTTCCGCCCGCTGACCGCGGGCCCCACCCGGTGGGACCGGATCATGAACGACCGCGCGCACTGGCGCACGGCCGAGGCACCCGTGGCCGACCGGGCCACCGAGACGCTCCGCCGCATGATCGCCCTGGGCGCCACCCGCGTGCGCTCGCACGCCCAGGTCGACGCCGACTCCAAGCTGGAGAAGTTCGAGGGCGTGCTCGCCGCGCGCGCGGCGCACTCCGCGTCGGCGTCGGTCGAGATCGTCGTGTTCCCGCAGGTCGGCATCCACCTCGAACCCGGCGTGCCCGAGCTGATGGACGAGGCGCTGCGCGCCGGCGGCGACCTCGTGGGCGGCATCGACCCCTGCGAGATCGACCGCGACCCGCGGCGCCACCTCGACACGGTGTTCGAGCTCGCCGAACGCCACCAGAAGGGGATCGACCTCCACCTGCACGAGCCCGGCGAGCTCGGCCTCTTCTCGATGAGCCTGGTCACCGAGCGCGTGCGCGCGCTCGGCATGCAGGGCCGCGTGACCGTCTCGCACGCGTTCGCCCTGGGCTCCGGGCTCCCGGCCGTGGAGCGGACGATCGACGAGCTCGCCGAGCTGGACGTCGCGATCACCACCATCGCCCCCGGCGGACGCCTCGAGCTGCCCCTCGAACGTCTGGTCACCGCGGGCGTACGCGTGGGCCTCGGCATGGACGGCCAGCGCGACTACTGGTCCCCGTGGGGCAACGCCGACATGCTGGAGCGCGCCTGGCTGCTCGCCCACTCGCAGGGCTGGTCGCGCGACGACCTCATCGAGCTCGGCCTCGCCGTCGCCACCTGGGGCGGGGCGTCCGTCATCGACGTGCGGACGCCGCGGCTCACCGGCGTCGGCCACCACCCCGGGATCGCCGTCGGCGACCCGGCCGACCTCGTGATCCTGCGCGGCGAGACGCCGTCGTCGGCGGTCATGGACCGCCTCCCCGGGCGCACGGTGATCCACGCCGGCCGCGTCGTGGCCGCCGACGGCGAGCTCGTGTGACCGCGCCCCCCGCGGGCCCGCCGGGCCCGACGCTCCTGGTCGTCAACTGCAACACCACGCGCGCCATGACCGAGGCGATCGCCGCGGTCGCCGCGGGCGCCGCCTCGCCCGGCACCACCGTCGTCGGCCTCACGCCGTCCTGGGGCCCCGCCTCCGCCGAGGGCTACTTCGAGAGCTACGTGACGGCGCTCGCGGTGCTGGACGCCGTGCTCGCCCACCCGGACCCGTACGACGCCGTGATCATGGCCGGCTACGGCGAGCACGGCCGGGAGGGCCTGCGGCAGGCGATCGAGGTGCCGGTCGTCGACATCACCGAGGCCTCCGCCTTCCTCGCGTGCCTCGTCGCCCACCGGTTCGGCGTGGTGACGACGGTGGCCACCGCCGTGCCCGGCATCGAGGACTCCCTGCGCACCGCCGGGGTGCTCGGGCGGTGCGCGGGCGTGGTCGCGGCCGACGTCGCCGTGCTCGACATCGGCGACGTCGCCGGGACCGGCCGGGCCCTGGAGTCCGCGGGCGCCCGGCTCGTTGCCGCGGGCGCGGACGCCCTGGTGCTGGGCTGCGCCGGCTTCGCGGGGCTCGACGTCGAGCTGGAGCGACGCCTCGGCGTGCCGGTGCTCGACAGCGTGACCAGCGCGGTGCGGCTCGCGGAATCCCTCGTCGCGCTGGGCAAGACGACGAGCACCGCAGGGCCGTACCGCCGGCCCGACCCGGCGAAGGCATGGGTGGGGCGGCGGCCCGGGGCATAGACGCCGGGTCCGGGGATCGCCATAATCGCACCATTTCACCCCGGTATTTCACCCGACGACCCGGAGGTACCCCGTGGCAGGGACGGCACCAGCACCACTGAGCGGTACGCAGAAGCGCACGATCGCCGGCGGCGCGATCGGCACGCTCATGGAGTACTACGACTACTACCTGTACGGCCTGGCCTCGGCCGCGATCTTCCCCGCGGTGTTCTTCACGGGCGAGGACCCGATCGTCGCGCAGCTCTCGTCGTTCGCGACGTTCGCGGTCGGCTTCTTCCTGCGCCCCGTGGGCGGCCTGGTGTTCGGGCCCATCGGCGACCGCCTCGGCCGCAAGGTGACGCTGCTGATCACGGTCGTCGGCATGGGCATCGCCACCGCGGGGATCGGCCTGATCCCGGCGGAGTCGTCCATCGGCATCGCCGCGCCCCTGCTGCTGATCTTCTTCCGCATGTGCCAGGGCTTCTTCGTGGGCGGCGAGATGGGCGGCGCCGCCACGCTGGTGGTCGAGCACGCGCCCCTCGGGAGACGCGGCATGTACGGCGCGTTCCTCATCAGCGGCGCCGGCATCGCGAACGTCGCGTCCGCGGGGCTGATGGCCGGCCTCGGTCTCGGCCCGGAGTCGTGGTTCCTGACGTGGGGCTGGCGCATCCCGTTCGTGCTCGGCCTCGTGCTCGCCATCGTCGCCGTCGTGCTGCGCAGCAAGCTGGAGGAGTCCGAGGAGTTCAAGGACACCCGGCGGGCGCAGGCCGACGCCGGGGTACGCAGCAACCCGATCGCCGAGGTCTTCCGGCACCCGAGGAACGCGATCATGGGCATCCTCATCGGCCTGCCGCAGAGCATCGCCGGGTACGTGGTGCTCACGTTCGGCATCGCCTACCTGGTCAGCCAGAACCACGTCCCCGCCTGGCAGGGGTTCGCCGGGACGATGATCGTGGGGATCCTCCAGGTGTTCGTCGCCCCGGCGTACGGCGCCCTGTCCGACCGGATCGGCCGCCGACGGGTGTACATCGGGGGCTGCATCGGCTTCGCGCTGCTGGTCTGGCCCACATTCCTGCTGTTCGGCACGAGCAACCTCGTGCTGATCTGGGCGGGGATGATCCTCGGCTTCGTGATCCCCGGCGTGGCCATGCAGGCCACGCTCCAGACGATGCTGGCCGAGATGTTCGACCCCGAGGCCCGCACGACCGGCGTGAACATCGGCTACCAGATCTCCAACACGCTCGGCGGCGGGCTCGCGCCCTTCATCTGCACCGCGCTGGTCGCGCTGGTGGGCGGGCAGATCTGGCCCGTGGTCCTGTACTGCGCGGTGATCTGCGTGATCGGGGCGGTCGCGACCGCCACCGCGCACATCAGCACCGACGGCTCGCGCCTGCACGAGCTGCGGACGGCACAGGGTGTGACCGCCTGACAGCACGCGCGCGGCACCGTCGAGACGGCCGACGGCCCCGTCGTCGTGCACTGCCAGGTGGGTCAGCGCGGCCACACGGCTGCCGACCCATCCCGGCTCCGACGTGCGCAACCTCGACGGCGGCCACTGCCAGGATGCAGCGGACCGCAGGGCCGGCGAACCACCCGGGTGAACCCGTCCCGGACCACCTGCGCCGGACGTCCCGCGCCGCTACCTTGGTGGCCCTCGACCACGTGACAGGAGGGCATCGTGCGGGCCGTCATCCAGGACCGGTACGGCAGCGCCGACGTGGTGGAGGTGGGCGACCTCCCCGATCCTGTCCCGGCGGACGACGAGGTCCTGGTCCGCGTCCGGGCGGTCTCGCTGAACGGGTCGGACCGCGAGAACCTCGTGGGCCGCCCCGCGTACGCTCGCGTGGGCGGGCTGCGCCGGCCGCGCAACCCGGTGCCCGGGTCGGACGTGGCCGGGACCGTCGTCGCGGTGGGCCGCTCCGTCACCGCGTTCGCCCCGGGCGAGGACGTGTTCGGGGAGCTGGCAGGCTACCGCGGCGGGCTCGCGGAGTACGTCGCGACGTCGCCGGGGCTGCTCGCCCGCAAGCCGGCCGCCCTCTCCTTCGTGGACGCCGCGGCGATCCCGCAGGCCGGGTGCATCGCGCTGCGGGCCACCCGGGGCCTGCACAAGGGCGACCGGCTCCTGGTCAACGGGGCGGGCGGCGCGGGCGGAGCGTTCGTGATCGGCCTGGCCAAGCACGTCGGTGCCCGGGTCACGGCCGTGGACCGCGGGGACAAGGCCGGCCACCTGCTCCGGCTCGGCGCCGACGACACCATCGCGTACGAGCGCTGCGACTGGGCCGACCAGCGCGACCGGTACGACCGGGTGGTGGACCTGGTCGCCTCCCGCTCGCCGTACCGGGTGCACGCGGCGCTCCGGACGGGCGGCTCCTACCTCATGGTCGGCGGCCGAACGCGCGTGCTGCTGGCGACGTTCGCCGCCGCGCCCGTGCTCCGCAGCGCCACCGGCAAGCGGGTGGGCGTGCTGATGGTGCCCCAGTCGCGCGCGGACCTGGAGGAGGTCACCGCCCTGGTGGCCGACGGCGCCGTCGTGCCCGCGATCGACGCCGTCTGCCCGCTGGAGGAGGCGCCCGCCGCGTTCGCGCGGCTGGCGGCGGGGGACAACCTGGGCAAGCTCGTGGTCGAGGTGCCCTGACGGGCCCCGGTCCGCGGCTCAGAGGTGCAGCGTCCCCTCGGCCACGACGATCCCGGAGCCGCTGATCGTCACCAGCGGCCCGTCGACGCCGAGCGTGACGAGGCTGGGGCGACCGAGCTTGCGCCCCTGCTCGACGACGATCCGCGCGGGGTCGGCCGCGAGCCCGTCGCGGACCAGGACGGCGGCCAGGGGACCGGCGGCGGTGCCCGTCGCCGGGTCCTCGGCGATGCCCACGGTCGGGTTGAAGAACCGGGTGTAGGCGCTGACTCCGGCCGTGCCGTCGGCCACCGTGTAGAGGTAGCAGCCCTCGGCCCCGGCGTCGGCCAGCAGGGCGCGCAACCCGGCCGTGTCCGGCTGGGCGGCGTCGACCGCCGTGGCGCTCCGCAGGGGCACGAGCAGGTGCTCCGCGCCGGTGGAGACCACCTCGGCGACCCGCTCGGCGTCGAGGTCCTCGGTGCCCAGGCCCAGGACGGCGGCCAGCGCGGCCCGGTCCTCGACGCGGCGCAGGAACCGCGGGGCGGACTGCTCCATCGTGACCTCGACGGCCGACGGCGGCCGTCCGGACACCCGCACGTTCAGCAGGTCGGCGCCGATCTGCTGGACGAACGTGTCCCGGTCCGCCTCCAGCCGGCCGGACAGCGCCAGCCAGATCCAGGCGCCCATCGCATTGTGCCCGGCGCCGAAGACCTCGACGCTGCCCGGGGTGAACGAGCGCAGCCGGTGGTCGGCGCCGGGGCGGTCGGGCCGCACCAGGAACGTCGTCTCGGACTGGTTGAGCTCTCGGGCGATCGCGCCCATCGTGCGCTCCGGCAGGGCGTCGGCGTCGGGGACGAGGGCGAGGGGGTTGCCGGTCAGCGGCGTGGCCGCGAACACGTCCACCCAGTAGAACGGGACGTCCACGAAGGGCTCCTTGTCGGCGACGACGGTCGGTGGCCACATGCTAGGGCGTGCCCGGCCCCCGTGACACAAGTCACGGGTCGCGGGTGACATCTTCCCAGGAGCGGGTGACGCCCCGTCACTGTGCTGCGTGCCGGGACCGCCCGGAGACTGGCTGGACCGACCTCGGGGGCTGGTCGACCTGCACGGACGGCTGCTCCCGGAGGTGAAGCCGCTCCGCAGGAGGAAAGGTCATGATGCCCCACCACGCGAAGCCGTCCCCGACCGATGACGGGTCTGCCGCGCCCGTACCCGACCCGAGCGACACCCGCGGCGTCCGACGGCTCCGGCCGCCGAGCGGCAGAGCGCGGCGTGGGATCGCCGTGCTGCTGGCCGTCGGCCTGACGGCCTCGGTGAGCGCCGCCGCGGGCCTGCCCGCCGTGGCCGAGGAGCCGTCGGCGTCGGCGGTGGTGACGGCGACGGCTGCCACGGCGCCGGCGCCCACCCCGGCGCCGGCCGAGTGGGAGGCCTGCCCCGCCGACGTCGCGAAGGCGGCCGTCCCGTACGTGCTGGAGTGCGCGACCGTACAGGTGCCCCTGGACTACGCCGCGCCCGACGGGCGGCAGATCGACCTCATGATCTCCCGGATGGCCAGCACCAACCCGGAGAAGCGGCGCGGGATCCTGCTGCTGAACCCGGGCGGCCCGTCGGGTTCGGGCCTCACGCTGTCCACGGTGCTGGCCTCCAAGGGCCTGCCCAAGGGCGTGCGGGACACCTACGACATCATCGCGATGGACACCCGCGGCATCGGGCACTCGACGGCGGCACGCTGCGGGTTCACCGCGGAGACCCCGCACTTCGGCAACCTCCCGCCGTACGCGGTGGACGACGCCGCGGTGGACGCGCAGGCGAAGATCGTCCAGGACGTCGCGGAGCAGTGCGCCGCGTCGCCCGACGCCGAGCTGATCCAGCACCTGAACACGCCCAACACGGCGCGCGACCTGGACCAGATCCGGGCCGCGCTGGGCGAGGAGACGGCCAGCTACCTGGGCTACTCGTACGGCAGCGGGTTGGGCGCCACCTACGACGCGATGTTCCCCGAGCGGGCCGACCGCGTGGTGCTGGACAGCAACATCGGTGACACGCACCTGAACCAGGACGTCCTGCGCCTGTGGGGTCCGGGGATGGAGGAGACGTTCCCCGACTTCGCGAAGTGGGCCGCCAAGCGGCACGGCACCTACGGGTTCGGCCGGACGCCGGCCCAGGTGCGGGCCACCTTCTTCGAGCTCGCCGAGCGGCTCGAGGAGCACCCGGTGCTCGGGGTGGACGGCGTGATCTTCCGGATGGGCACGTTCGGGTACCTCTACAGCCCGGCGGGGTACTCCAAGATCGCCGAGCTCTGGGAGTCCGTCCTGGCCGACGACACCGAGGCGGTGGCGGAGCAGCTGGCGGCGGTCGTGCCGACCGGCGCGCTGCCGGGTGTGCAGGCCGAGGAGCCCTGGGAGTTCGACAACGCCCTGACGGTGTTCCTCTCGGTGAGCTGCAACGACTCCGACTGGGCCGAGGACGTGCAGCACTACAAGGACACCGCGGCCGCGGACCGGGCGGAGTTCCCCATGTTCGGTGCCGCGGGGGCCAACATCACGCCCTGCGCCTACTGGCCGTACGAGCCCGTCGAGCAGGCGGAGATCTCGCAGGAGGGCAAGCGGAACATCCTGATCGTGCAGAACGAGCGGGACCCGGCCACCCCGCTGCGGGGCGGCCGGCTCGCACGGGAGCAGTTCGGCGACCGGTCGCGCCTGGTGACCGTCGACAGCAGCGGGCACGGCGCCTACGTGCTGCACGACAACGCCTGTGGCCTGGAGACCACCACGAAGTTCCTCGTGGACGGCACCCTGCCGAAGCGGGACGTGTCGTGCCGGGCCGGCTGAGGTCGCGGTAGACGACGCGGGGCCCGCAGCCGTGCGCTGCGGGCCCCGCGTCGTCCACCGCACGTGCTCACTGCACGCTGCGGACGGTCCCGCCGTCGACGCGCAGGGACGCGCCACTGATGTAGTCGGCCAGCGGTCCGCACAGGTAGGCGACGGCGCCGGCGATCTCGTCGGGGCGGCCGAACCGGTCGGTGTCGTTCGGCACGAGCTCGCGCACCGAGGCCGCCTCGATCTCCGGCCAGGTCTCGCCCCAGCCGCGCGCCCCGGCGATGCCGGTCAGCAGCTCCCGCACGGCCGGGACGAGGATCGCCCCGGGGGCCACCACGTTCGAGGTGACGCCGGTGCCCCGGAGCTCGCGGGCGAGCGAGACGGCGAGGTTGTGCCGGGCCGCCAGGGTGGCGTTGTACTGCGGGTGGCTGTTCATCGGCTGGCCGCCGAGCCCGCCGCCGATCGTGATGACGCGGCCCCAGCCCCGCTCCCGCATCGCGGGGACGAGGCGCTGGATCATCCGGACGCCGGAGATCACGTTCTGGTCGTAGGTGACCGCCCAGGCCTCCGACGTCGCGTCCGCCCAGCTCAGGTGCTCGTAGGCGCCCGCGTTGTTGACCAGCACGTCGACCGGCCCGCCCGCGAGGGCGGCCTCGGCGACGGCGTCGGCCCCCTCGTTCGTGGTCAGGTCGCCGATCGCGACGGACGCGCGGCCTCCGCCGCGGACGATGTCGTCCGCGATCGCGCGGGCCCGTCCGGCGTCGCGGCCGTGCACGACGACGGCCGCACCCTCTGCCGCGAGCATCCGGGCGGTCGCCTCGCCCAGGCCCGACGTCGAGCCGGTGACCAGTGCGCGTCGTTCTGCGAGGTGCAGATCCATGAGTTCGTTCCTTCCCCGTATGTCTACGCTCGTAGACTTACGCTTCGAGTATACACACGTAGACTTGGCGCATGGACACGAGCCCCGCACGCACCCGCAACGCCGCCGCCACCCGCCAGGCGATCCTGTCGTCCGCCCTCGTCGCGTTCACCCGCCGCGGGTACGACGGCGTGGGCGTCCGGGAGATCGCCGCCGACGCCGGCGTCACGGCGATGCTGGTGAACCGCTACTTCGGGTCCAAGGAGGGGCTGTTCACGGAGGTCGTCGAGGCCGCCTTCGAGCCGGCGACGATGGTCCCGGCCGACCCCGGGCGCCCCGCCGACCTGGCCCGCGCCACGGCCGAGGCGCTGGTCGAGCGGACCGGACCCGGCGCCGAGCACCTCGGCCCCTTCGAGCTGATGCTCCGCTCGGCCGCCAACCCGCGGGCCGCCGAGATCGTCCGCGCCGGCATCGAGCGGCACGTCGGCGCCCGCTTCGCCGGCGCGCTCCAGGGGCCGGACGCCGACGAGCGGGCCGAGCTCGGCCTCGCGCTCCTGGCCGGCGTCTGGCTGATGCGCACGGTCCTCACCACACCTGCGCTGCGGGACGCGCCGCCGGCGCTGCTCGCCGAGCAGGTCACCGCGATGCTCTCGGTCGTCGTCGAGACCGGCGTCGAACCCGCCGCGGGGCCCGGCACCGAACCTGTCGCCGGGTCCTGAGCGGTCCCTGCCGTCCGTCCCGGGACGCCGGGACATTGGGCCCTGGCACCACGCGGCGCGTGCGGGAGACCCTGGCGCCATGCGGGCCTGGACCACGGGGGACACGGCGGGCAGCCTGAGGCTGCACGAGCTCCCCCTGCCCCGGCCAGGACCCGACGAGGTGCTGGTGCGTGTCGAGGCGTGCGGCGTGTGCCGGACCGACCTCCACGTGATCGACCGCGAGCTCCCCGTACACCTGCCGCACGTGGTGCCAGGACACCAGGTGGTGGGCGTGGTGGAGGACGCCGGGGCCGCCGTCCGGCAGCTCGGCCGGGGCGACCGGGTCGGCATCGCCTGGCTCCGCAGCACCTGCGGCACCTGCCGGTGGTGCCGCGAGGGGCGGGAGAACCTCTGCCCCGGCTCCCGCTACACCGGGTGGGACGCGCACGGCGGGTTCGCCGAGCACACCACCGTGCCCGAGGCCTACGCCTACCGCCTGACCACCGGTCAGGATCCCGGCGCGGTCGCGCCGCTGCTGTGCGCAGGGATCATCGGCTACCGGGCGCTGACCCGGGCCAACCTGCCGCCCGGCGGCATGCTCGGCATCTACGGGTTCGGGTCCAGCGCCCACCTCACCGCCCGGCTGGCAGTGGCGGGCGGCGCGCGGCTGTCCGTCATGACCCGTGGCACGGCGAACCGGGAGCTCGCCCGCCGGGCCGGGGCCGAGTTCGTGGGCGGAGCGACGGCCGTACCACCCACGCGGCTCGACGCGGCCATCGTCTTCGCCCCCGCCGGCACCCTGGTCCCGTGCGCGCTGCAGGCCACCGAGCGGGGCGGCACCGTCGTCCTGGCCGGCATCCACATGAGCGAGATCCCCGCGATGTCCTACACCGAGAACCTGTTCCGGGAGCGCGACCTGCGGACGGTCACCGCCAACACCCGGGCCGACGGCGCGGCCCTCCTGCGGCTGGCGGACGCGCTCGGGATCGTCCCGACCGTGACGCGCTACTCGTTCGGCGAGACCGGCGCGGCGCTCGCGGACCTCCGGTCCGGCCGGGCCTCGGGCTCCCTCGTCGTCGTGCTCGACTGACGGGCTCGCTCGACTGACGGGCTCGCTCGACTGACGGGCTCGACTGACGGGCTCAGCGACCTGGCGGCCGCGGCGGGGTGGCGTCCAGGACGCTCAGCCGCCGGTGGTACTCGTTCTCGTCGATCTCGCCCCGGGCGAAGCGCTGGGCCAGCAGGTGCCGGGCCGTCGGGTCCTCGCCCGCCGGCCGCGCCGGGGGGCCCGGGCTGCGCAGGTAGTGGGCCAGCAGCACCGCCCCGCCCACGACCAGTCCCCAGAGCAGCACGCTGCCGACCAGCATGAACAGCATGCCCCACAGGCCCATCCCGTAGGTCCCGTAGTACATCATCGTGCTCGCCTCCGTCTCTCTGTCTCGATCCTTCACCCGGGGGATGCCGGCCGGCCAGGGACCAATGCCGCCGGGTGGCGGGACCTTCGGCTCGTGCCCGCCCGCGGCGACCGGCGGAGACTGGGCGCAGGAGCGCAGGACGGGCACGGCGCAGCACGGGCCCGGCGGAGGTGAGGGCCGTGCAGGACGAGATGCTCGTGATCATCCTGTGGGTGACGTGCGGGGTCGCGACCGTCGTCGCCGGCCTGCTGGCGTACCGGAGCGCGGTGGCGCGGTACGTGGGGCGGGGCGCCGTCGGCGTCCTGTTCCTCCTGGGCGGCGCGGTGGTGCACCTGGTCAACCTCGTCACCGGCGTCGACTACGCCGACTTCGCGGACCCGGCCCTCTTCGGCTGGGTGACCGACACGTGGCACCAGGTCGTGGCGCCCGACCAGGTCCTGTTCATCGGCCTGCTGGCGGCGTTCGAGGCGGTGGTCGGGGTGCTCGCGATGTGCGGCGGCCGGCTGACCCGGTTCGCGTACTGGTGCGTGATCGTCTTCTACCTCGCCCTGTGGCTCTTCGGGTGGACGGAGCTCGCGTGGGTGCTGCTCATGCTCCCGCCGATGTTCCTCCTGCTGCGGGCCGAACGGTGGGCGGCCGCCGAACCCGCCCGGGCCGGCTGAGCGCCGGGGCTCAACCGGCCCGGGTGCCGTCCTAGGCGCGGGCCACCGCGATGTTGGTGTTCCCGCGCTGGCCGGCCTCGTAGAACATGTACAGCCGGCCGCCCTCCTCGGCGAAGCTCGGCGCCGCGGCCCGCGTGGCCTGCGGCTCCGTGTAGAGCACACCCAGGTGGTTCTCGCGGTCGAAGCTCGTGCCGACGTCGGCCACGTGGATGCTGCCGGAACCGCCGTGGTAGACCACGTGCCCGCCCCCGTTGCGCGACCAGTAGTGCGCGCCGGAGAGCTGCCCGCCCTCGCCCGCGGCCGGGGAGATCAGCGGTTCGGGCTTGAACTGCCAGCCCGAGGTGAGCCGGGTGGACCAGCCGATGAAGATCTTGCGGGTCCCGGCCTGCATGCCCATGAACAGCATGATCTGCGTGTCGGACTTCGTGGGGTGCGGGAACACCCGCGCGTACGACGTCTCGGTGACGTCTCTGGGCAGCATCGCCGTGGTCAGCACCGTGCCCTCGTAGGTGAAGCTGCGCCCGTCGGCCGAGGAGGCCACGCGGGTGGTGGTGTTCTCCCCGTGGAAGTACAGGTAGAGGCGGCCGTCCGCAGCGTTCCAGACGGCGTGCGGGCTGGACACGTGGCTCACCGAGTAGTGCGGTGACCAGGTGCGGGAGATCACCGGGTTGCCCGGGTACTCCCGCCACGGGCCGTCCAGGGAGTCGGCGTAGGCCAGGCAGATCCCGCCGGGCGCATCGTGCGGCGCGTAGTACATGTACCAGCTGCCCAGCGGGTTCTGGACCCGGCCCGCGACGTTGCGGACCGACGGGAAGATGAGCTCGCCCGTCGGGTTGTAGGCCAGGGCCGACTTGTCCAGGGCCGCGCCGACCCGGCTGAAGGTGGGGAAGCCCGGGATCGCCGCGGCCGCGCGGGGCGGCGCGGCGACGCCGAGGGCGGCCGCCGAGCCGAGCACCGCCGAGCCCACGAGCAGGCTGCGCCGGTCGAGCACGAGCTTTCGGTCCGAATCCATGGTGACTCCGCTCAGGCCAGGCGGTCGCCGCGCTCCAGTGCGCGGCGGCGCGGATACCGCTCGGGCCGTTCGGGGTCGAATCTCGTGCGTGCGCGGTCCGAGGGTCAAGGTGATCATGCGACCTATCAACCCGGGCGGCGTTCACCTCGGGGCCACGGCCCGGCCACGCGTGCCTCGTAGCGGCGCGGCCGCACCGATTTCCGGCCCCGGGGAGAGAACCGATGTCATCCGCACCCGTACCGCCGCGCCGTCGGCCGCTGACCATTATCGGGTACGCCGAGACCGGTCGCCAGCAGCGGCCCCGAACCCGGCCCGGTACTTGATGAGGGCGACCGGGCGCCCGGCGGTGTCCGGGCTCTCGACCGGGGCGCTCGCGGTTACGCTGCCGGACATGGGAGCACGCGTCGAGGTCATGCTCGTCGAGGACGACGAGACCGTCCTGGCCGTGGTCTCCGACTACCTGGGCGGCCGCGGGTATGCCGTCACGGCGCTGAGCGACGGGCTCGTGGCCCGTGACGCGCTGCGTACGGCGCGGCCCGACGTGCTGGTCCTGGATCGGATGCTGCCCGGGGTCAGCGGCGACGAGCTGTGCCGCCAGGTCCGCGCGGCCGCGCCGCGAACGCCGATCATCATGCTCACCGCCCTGGACGCCGTGGAGCAGCGGATCGACGGGCTGGAGCACGGCGCCGACGACTACATGGTCAAGCCGTTCGCGCTGCGGGAGCTCCAGCTCCGGATCGACGCCCTGGTCCGGCGCAGCCGCGGACTGCACGTCGCGCCGTCGCCGTTCACGCTGGGGCCGTTCCGCGTGGACCCGGCGCGCCGGCGCATCTGGGCGGGCGACGCCGAGATGACCCTCACGTCCCGGGAGTACGAGCTGTTCCTGTTCCTGCTGCAGAACCCGGACCGCACCCTGACGAGGGACGACCTGCTGCGCGAGGTGTGGGGGTGGAACTTCGGCGAGGTGTCCACCGTGACCGTGCACGTGCGGCGGCTGCGCGAGAAGATCGAGCCCGAGCCGCGGTTCCCGCGCTACCTGCTCACCGAGTGGGGACGCGGCTACCGGTTCACCGTCGGGGCCGCCGCATGATGCTCACCCTGGTCGACCTGAGCGGGCGGGCGCCGACTGCCGCGGGCGGTTCGGCACGCCTCGAATCGATCTGATAGAACGTGCGCCATGACGTCTCCCCAGATCGGTGTCGTGCTCCCGCGCGACCTGCCCGCCGCCCAGGTGCTCCCGTACGCGCGCACCGCGGAGCGACTCGGCTTCGACGAGCTCTGGGTCGTGGAGGACCTGGGCTTCCGCGGCGGGCTGGTGCAGGCCGCCGCCGTGCTGGGCGCGACCGAGCGGATCCGCGTCGGTATCGGGATCCTGCCCGCGGCGGTGCGCAACCCCGCCTTCGCGGCAATGGAGATCGCCACGCTGGAGCAGCTCCACCCCGGCCGTACCGACGTCGGCGTCGGCCACGGGATGCCGGGCTGGATGCGGCAGGCGGGCGCCTGGCCCGACCGGCCCCTGACCTACCTCGCGGAGTACGTGACGACGCTCCGGACCCTGCTGGACGGCGGGGAGGCCGGCGACCTGCGGCTCGACCCCTCGGCCCTGCCCGACGCCGTGCCGCCCCTGCTGCTGGGCGTGCGCGGGCCGCGGTCCCTGGCGGCATCCGGCCGGGTCGCCGACGGCACCGTGCTCGCGGAGCCCGTCGCGCCCGAGTACGCGGCCGCGGCGCTGGGCGCGGTCGCCGCGCGGAGCGGGCACCGGCTGGTCGCGTACAACATCGGCGCCGTCGACGACGACGGGGCCGCCGCCCTCCGGACCGCCCGGTCCGGCCTGGAGTGGATCGGCGAGCCCGACTGGGCGCCGCACGTCGCGCCGCTGCCGTTCGCCGACCAGTTCGCGGCGCTGCGGGCGGGCTCGGCGTCGCGCGCGGATTTCGTCGAGCGTCTGCCCGACGAGTGGGTCGCCCGACTCGCGCTGGCGGGCACGCCCGCCCAGGTGCGGGCGCGGATCGACGAGCTCGGGCGTGCCGGCGTGACCTCCAGCGTGTTCATCCCCGCCGGTCCCGACCCGCTGGCGGCGCTCGACGCACTGGCCCGGGTGCTGTGAGCGCGCACCTTGCGCCGTCGGCTCAGCGCCGGCGGGCCGCGCTGTTCGTGTCCTTCTTCATGACCGGCGTGTCCATGGCGACCTGGGTCTCCCGCACGCCCGCCATCCGCGACGCGACCGGCTCGACCACCGCCGAGATGGGGCTCATCATCGCGGGGCTGTCCGCGGGCTCCATGGTGGGCATCGCCGTGGCCGGCACGCTGGTGGCCCGGCGCGGCGCCCGGTTCGTCGTGCTCTGGGGCATGGCCGCGATCGTGAGCGGGGTCGCGGTGGTGGCGCTCGGCACCGCGACGGCGCAGGGCTGGCTCGTGGCCGTGGGCCTCGCGTCGTTCGGGTACGGCATGGGCTCGGGCGAGATCGGCCAGAACGTGGAGGGGGTCGACGTCGAGCGGGCGCTGCGGCGCACCGTGGTGCCGAGCCTGCACGGCAGCTACAGCCTCGGCGTCTGCGTGGGCGGGCTCGTCGGCCTGGGCGCGAGCGCGGCGGGCCTGCCGGTGCTGGCGCACCTGCTGGCCGTGGCCGCCCTGACGGCAGTCGCCTCGGCGGCGCTGGTGGCCAACCTGGCGCCCGCCGTCGGCCGCGAGGAAGCCGCCGTCGGGCAACGCCGTCGCCCGCTCGGCGAGACCGTCGGGGCCTTCCTCGCGGTCTGGCGGGAGCGGCGCACGCTTGCCATCGGCGTGATCGTGCTGGGCATGGCGTTGGCCGAGGGGTCGGCGAACGACTGGCTGCCGCTGATCATGGTCGACGGCTTCGACCTGTCGGCCGCCACGGCCGCGCTGATCTACTCCTTCTTCGGCCTGTCCATGGCGATCGGGCGGTTCAGCGGCGGCTTCTTCCTGGACCGGTTCGGCCGGGCGCCGGTCATGGTGGTCAGCGCTGCGCTCGCGATCGCCGGCATCGCGCTGGTGGCCTTCGCGCCGACGGCGGTGCTCGGCGCGGTGGGCGTGCTCTTCTGGGGGATCGGTGCCTCGCTCGGCTTTCCGGTGGCGCTGTCGGCGGCCGGCGACGACCCGCTGAACGCAGCGCGCCGCGTCAGCGCCGTCGCCACCGCTGGGTACACGGCGTTCCTGGTGGGGCCGCCCCTGCTCGGGTTCGTCGGCGAGCACCTGACCCTGCGGCTCGCGATCCTGCTGGTCATGGTGCTCGTCGCGGTCTCGGCGTGCTTCGCGCGCGCGGTCACGCCGCCGACGCGCCTGTCCTAATGGGTCCAGGACAGGTCGGGTCGGCGTGATCGGGCGCGGGCTCGACCAGATGGTCGGCGGGGTGGGCTCGGTCGGTAGGCGATCGCGCCGTGGGCGGGGGTGGTGTAGCAGCCGATCGAGTAGCGGCTACGTGGAATACGGCCGGGAGCGGGGCCGGTCATGCCGACGGCCGGAGTCGACGCTGGTGTTGCTCTGTCGGAGTCCGCGTCGCGAACCACCGCTGTGACGTCTGCTCTGACTGGTGTCGGTGGTGTCGGCGCGATCGAGACGTAGGTGTGTCCCGTCGGGGTGACCGTCTCGACGGCGTGCCGGCCGTCATGCCGGGTGGTCTTCTGTGACCAGCCCGGTGATTGCTTGGCGTGGTTGCACCGGGCGCACAGGCCCTGCCCGTTGTCGAGACTGGTGGGGCCGCCTTGGGCGTGTGGGGTGATGTGGTCGGTGTGTCGGATGGGGCGTCGCACCACGGGCTGGCGCAGATGCCCTGCTCGCGGGCGCGCAACAACGCTGCGAGTCCTTGGGGGTGGAACCGGGACGTGGACGTCGTGGCCAGCAGGCGGCCGTGGGGGTTGACGTAGATCGACCGCACCCAGGCGGTGTCGGTGTCGATCGCGTGCGCTACGAGGTGGCGGGCCACCGGGGCCGGGACAACACCCGCACCGGCCGGGGCGCCCTCGACCATCACGGCCGGCTGGCCACCGCCGGCCAGGAGGGTGTCGTCGGAGACCAGGAGGTTGATCGTGACCGGCACGTCGTTCGCGTGGCCGGGTTCGCGTCCGGTGACGCGTTCGATCAGGGTGTCGGCCATGATCTGACCCACCCCACGCTCATCACCGCCCGCCTTGGTGGTCTCGGCGTGGGTCTTGAGCTGGGCGTAGGCCTGCACACCCTGGGCCATCGGGACCAGGGCCGTGAGGTAGACCATGAGGTCGGGTGCGGGGCGGATCGAGACCCGCCGCTCGGAGACTGCCTTCGCGTTGCGCTTCACGCAGGCGTGCACGTCCAGCCGGGCCGCGAGTTCTTTGATCCGGGCCACGAGGCGCCGGGTGCCCATCCGGGCCAGCTCGGCCAGGTGCGCGGGTCCGCAGATCTCCTCGTCGATCAGGCCACGGTGCTCGACCGACAGGTGCGACGTCTCCCGGACCAGGAGCGTGGCCCGCCACGGCGAGAGCACACCGGCCTGCAGGGCGGCGAAAGTATGTGGCATCTGGGTGACCCAGACCCGGGCCGTGGACACGAACCCGGCACCGGCGTGCGGGCTGATCCGTAGCGCGGCACCGACCTGGTTCGGCACACCGCGCCCCCGCCGCTCGGCCCGGATGCTCTGCGCGGCCTCGTCGGCGCGCGTGGCCTCGTCCAGAGCGACCGCGAGCCGGGCCTGGGTCGCCGTGATCGCGTTCTTGACCGCCTCCAGCTCACCGAGCAGATCCACCCACTCGGCTTGGGCGGCACTCGAGGCAACAGCACCAGACCCGATGTCAGCGGCACCGGGCAGGATCATGCCCGCCAGCATCTGGCGCATCGCCCGCACAGCCGCCACGTCAACGACTCCGTCAAGCGCACCGGGCAGCACCGACCCGACAGGCCGCCCGCCCGTCGCCGTCAACACCTCACCCGTTCGCGTCATGCCATCAACATATGGCACGCCCGTTCGCATCGCTCGTCCAACCGACCCGATCCGCCGACAGCAGAAAACGGCTGCTCGCCCTGTGGACAACCCTAAGAATGCGGCGGCGAGCAACCAGAATGTGCCCGCCCGTCGCGTCGATCGTGCCAGACGCTCCTCGCGGGTGCAGGTGCTTCCCCAGCTCTCCGGCTGAATGTCCTGGACAGGGCGGCGCCCCAAGGCACGCACCCGCCTAGGCAGCCGTGGGCAGCAGCGCCTCCCGGAACGCCACGACCGCCGCCCCGCACGCCCAGTCGATGAACGTGTGCCGCCGCACCACCAGGCGGCAGTTCGCCGCCGCGCCGAACGCGTGCGCCGCGAACTCCTCGCGGATCCGCCGCTCGTACAGGTCGTACTCCATGACGCCCTCGCCCGCGATCACGACCACCTCCGGGTCCACGAGGTTCGCGGTGACCGCGAGGGCCGCGCCGATGGCGGTGCCCGCGCGGTCGAACGCGTCGACGGCGGTGCGGTCGCCCGCGTGCGCGAGGTCCACGGCGTCCGCGAGCGTCAGCGTGGGGTCGTCGTGGCCCGCCCGCACGGCGTCGCGGATGGCGCCCGAGGAGGCCACCGCCTCCACGCAGCCCCGGCGGCCGCACACGCACACGGCGTCGGGGGAGGCCAGGGGCAGGTGGCCGATCTCGCCGACCACGCCGTGCGCACCGACCACGACGTCGCTGTTGACGTAGATGCCGCAGCCGATGCCCGCGCCGATCGTGACGATGGCGAAGCTCTCCGCCTCCACGCCGAGCCCGAACCACTGCTCGGACCGGGCGAGCGCGCGCACGTCGTTGTCGACGGTCACGGGCAGGTCGATCTGCCGCGCGACATGCTCGCCCAGGGGCACGTTGGCCCACCCCAGGAGCGGGGAGTGGCGGACGACGCCGGAGCCGGTGTCGATGTCGCCCGACACCGAGACGCCGAGGCCGACGAGCCGGTCGGCGGTGTCGCCGAGCTTGTCGACCAGCCGCCGCGCGCAGCGCACGATCTCGCGCACCACCGTCGCGGGGTCGTGCCGGTCGAGCGGGCGCCGGGTGGAGGTGAGCACCTCGTTGCCGATGCTCACCGCGACGGCCACGATCTCGTCGGCGTTGACCTTGACGCCGATGGCCAGCATGGAGCGGGGCACCACGCTCAGCGGGTAGACGGGGCGGCCCGGGGACGAGCTCTCGGCGTGCTCACCGACCGTCACGAACCCGTCGCGGATCAGCGGGCTGACCGTCTTGGTCACCTTCGCCTGCGACAGGCCGGTCAGCCGGCCGATCTCGATCCTGCTCACCGGGCCGTGCGTGATGATGCGCGTGAAGATCTCCGCCGACGTCGTCGTGCGCAGCTTGGGGCGGCGCGGCGTCGTCGGGGGCGGCATGGCACTCATGAAAGACCTCGTCCTCGGACCGGGCGCGGCGCGCGAGGCGCCGCGCCCAGTCCGGCCGGTACTACTTGGAAAGGATCTCCTGGGCCTTGTCCGCGGCCTCCTGCCACACGTCGTCGTCACGCTGGTGGCTGTAGTACGCCTCGAACAGCGGCTGCAGCTCCGACTTGAGCTCCGCGCCGTTGCGGTAGGCCAGCGACGGCTCGAGCTCCTCGTTCTTCGCGTAGTCCACGAAGACGCTGAGGTCGACGCCCTTGTCGAGCTGGTCCGCGGCCAGTGCGTCCATGGCCGACGGGATGGACGGGAAGAACGAGCCTGACGTCAGCGCGGCGCTCTCCTGGCACTCGGCCGTGCCCATGAACGACATCCAGTCCCAGGCCGCCTGCTTGACCTTGCTGCCCGACCAGAGCATGTTGCCGTTGGAGTTGCTCATCACCACGCGGGTCTCGCCGTCCGGGCCGAGCACGTTGGGCGCGATGCCGACCGACATGTCGGGCAGCTTGGCGAACGTCGTCGCCGACCACGAGCCACCGGAGATCATCGCGACCGAGCCCGAGCCGAGCTGCTCGGTGTCTCCGACGGTGAACTGGCCGAACTCCGGGGCGAGGCCCCGGTCGGACAGGCCACGCAGGTAGTCCATGGTGTCGGTGAACGCCGGTTCGTCGAAGGCGAAGGACGTCGGCCAGGCCGCCGGCTCGCGCATCGTCCAGTCGGACGCCGCGGCGAACTGGTACCAGGTGGTCTGCCCCAGGTAGTCGGCCGTGCCGAGCGCCCCGATGCCGTAGACGGCGACCTTGTCCTTGTCGAAGCCCTTCTCGTCGCCGCGCTTGCCGTTCTCGTCGACGGTGAGGCGCGCGACCACCTTGTCGAAGGTGCCGCCGTCCTCGGGGTTCCAGGTCATGTTCTGGACGTCGTCCTCCGTGAGGCCGGCATCCTTGAGCATGTCCTTGTTGTAGTAGAACGCCGACCCGGCCCAGTCGAGCGGCAGGGCGTACTGCTTGTCGTCCGTGTACGTGAAGGCGGGGACGCCCACGTTGAACACGCCCAGGTCGTAGTCCGACTCGGCGATGTAGTCGTCCAGCGGCTCGAGCTGGCCCTGCTTGGCGTACGAGTCCAGGAACTCCACGCTGTTCTGGAACGCGTCGGGCGCGTTGCCCGCCACGAAGCCCGCCGTGAGCTTGGTGAAGTAGTCGTCCACCGCGTACTGGGTGATGTTGACCGTGATGTCGGGGTACTTCTCCTGGAACGCGGGCAGGCAGGTCTTGTACGACTCCGCCTGCTTCTCGTCCCAGGTCCACCAGTTGACGGCGCCCGCGTGGGCGCCCTCCTCGGCCGCTCCGCCGGCCGAGCCGCCCGCGCAGGCGGCCAGCGAGACGGTGACAGCGGCTGCAGCGACGATGCTCAGCATGTGCTTCGGTTTCATGATTCCTCTTCGATCAAGGGACCGGGTGGGTTCGGTTCGGGTTGGTAGGGCCGGCGGTCGTCCCGAGCAGGCGGCCGAGCACGTCGAGCGCGCCCAGCCGGTCGAGGCTGCCGCCGGCGTCGTGGCCGTTGGACGGCCAGACGGTGATGTCGTGCTGCGCCGCGTACTCGTTGTGCGCGGCGAACACGGTGTGCGGGGGAGTGATGTCGTCGTCGAGCCCGCAGGAGAACCAGGCGGGCGTGCGCGCGAGGCGCGCGAAGTTGACCACGTCCACGTAGCGGAGCGTGGCCAGGGCGCGCTCGCGGCGCGCCCGGTCCCGGGCCAGCAGGTCGGCGAGCTCGCGGTAGGGCCCCTGCGCGCTCAGGGTGAGCGCGCCCGGGAGGTCCGCGAGGAACGGCGCCTGCGCGAGCACCGCCCACACGTCGTCGGCGAGGTACCCGGCGGCCACCGCGATCCCGGCGCCCTGGCTGTTGCCGAGCACGGCCACGCGGCCGGGGTCGACGCCGGGCAGGCGCCGGACGGCGTCGACGGCGCGGGCCGCGTCCGTGAGCACACGCCGGTAGTAGTAGCCGGCGGGGTCCGCGAGGCCGCGCGTGATGTACCCCGTGCTGTCGCCCCACGGTCCGTCCGGCGTCGACCCGTCGCCCTGGCCGCGGGTGTCCATGACCAGGTGGGCGTAGCCCGCCGCGGCCCAGGTCAGGTCGTCGATCGCGTGCCCGCGGCCCGCGCCGTACCCGGTGAAGTGCACCACCGCGGGCAGCAGACCGTCGCGGTGCCGCGGCAGGCGCAGCCACCCGCGCACCGGGTCGCCGCCGAACCCGGGGAAGGTCACGTCGAGCACGTCGATCGCGGCCAGCGGGGTCTCCACGGGCACGGCGGACGGCGGGGCGTCGTGCCGCCGGGCCTGCACGAGGGTGTCGCGCCAGAACGCGGCGAAGTCGTCCGGCAGCTCCTGCGTCGAGCGGTAGGCGCGCAGGGCGGGCTCGCGGGGGTCCGGGGTCGCGACGGACGCGCGAGCGCCCGCGGTCACGGTCGTCATGACGCCTCCCCGAACAAGCCGGCGGCGTCCACGGCCGGGCCCACGGGAACGGTCCGGGACCGCCCCGCGAAGCGGACGACGACGTCGCGCGGACCCGCCCCGACGACGTCGTGCAGGCGCAGCGCGACCGGGCGGCCGTCCCGCCAGTCGAGGTCGACCGCGACGCCCCCGCGGGTGCGCAGGCCGGTGATCCGGCCGTTGGGCCACGCCGTCGGCAGCGCGGGCAGCAGGCGGACCGGGCTGTCGGACGTGCCCTCGCCGGTGCCGACCAGCAGCTCGGCGATGGCGGCGGCGAGGCCGAAGTTGCCGTCGATCTGGAACGGCGGGTGCGTCGAGAGCAGGTTCGGCAGCAGCCCGCCCCACTCCGAGCCGTCCGGCGGCGCGTCGAGGTCGGGGTCCCCCGGGTAGGGGGTGGTCGCCTCGCGCAGCAGGTCGCGCGCGACGTCGCCGTCGCCCAGGCGCGCCCGCATCGCGATCTTCCACGACCAGGACCAGCCCATGGCCCCCGGCCCGCGGGCCTCCAGGGTCCGGCGGGCGGCGTCGGCCAGCTCCGGGGTGCGCTCCACGTCGATGGCGTGCAGCGGGTGCAGCCCGATGAGGTGCGACAGGTGGCGGTGGTGCGGTTCGAGCGAGCCCGAGTCGTCGCCCCACTCGTACAGGGTGCCGTCGTCGGCCACGCGCAGCGGCGCGATGCGGGGCAGCGCGGCGCGGATCTCGTCGAGCAGAGCGACGTCCGCCCCGCCCACGGCCTCCGCGGCCGCGAGCGTGCGTTCGAGCGTCGCCCGGATCAGGCTGAGGTCCATCGCGGACGACGTCGAGACGGCGCCGGACGTACCGTCGGCGCGCAGGAAGAAGTTCTCGGGCGACGTCGACGGCGAGGTGCCGAGCGTGCCGTCCGCGCCGGCCACCAGCCAGTCGAGCGCGAAGGCGCTCGCGCCGAGCAGCAGCGGGAGCACCCGCCCCGCGAGCTCGTCGCGGTCGCGTCCGTACTCCCAGCGCTGCCACAGGTGGTCCGCGAGCCACAGGCCGCCCATCGGCCAGAACGCCCACGACGTGGGGCTGTGCCCCGCGCCCACGGGCAGCGCGTAGCCCCACGGGTCGGTGTTGTGGTGCGCCACCCAGCCGCGGGCGCCGTACAGCGCTTCGGCCACGGCGCGCCCCTCGCCGGCGACGCGCTCGATCAGGTCCAGGAGCGGCTCGTGCAGCTCGCCCAGGCCGGTGCGCTCGGCGAGCCAGTAGTTCATCTGGGTGTTGATGTTGATCGTGTAGTTGGACGACCACGGCGGCCGCATCGACGCGTTCCAGATGCCCTGCAGGTTGGCCGGCGGCGAGCCGGGCCGCGACGACGAGACGAGCAGGTAGCGGCCGTACGCGTAGATGACCCGCGCCAGGGCGCGGTCGTCCGCGTCGGCCAGGAGGGCGGCGACGTCGACGGGCGCGTCATCGCCCGGGACGCCGAGCTCGAGGCCGGACCGCCCCAGCAGCTCCCGCGCGGCGGCCTCGTGCCGGGCGCGCAGCGCCCCGGCGTCGGACGCCGCGACCTCCCGCGCGCGCCGGGCCGCGAGCGCGACGAGCTCGGCGCGTGGCGCCTGCGGCTCGTGCCGCCACCAGCGGCGCGCGTTGGTCTCGGTCGTGACGGCGAGCAGGACGCGGCGCGCCCCGGTGAGCACGACCTCGTGCGTCCCGGCACCCTCGGCCGGTACGACGGTCGCCGCGCCGTCCGTGCGCACCGCGACGGCGACGGCGGCGGCCGGGTCGAACCCGGACGCTCCGTCGGCAGCGGCCTCGGTTGCCGGCCCGTCCTCGCGCCACACGTGCGCGACGGCGTCGGGCTCGTGGCTCGGCGCGCCGTCGACCGGCGTCTCCACCAGCAGCGACAGATGCGCGACGCCGGCGTCGGTCACCCCGGGGTCCGAGCCCGCCACGCGCAGCGGCGACCGCAGCCGCACCACGGCGGAGACGGGGGAGTCGGCCACGAGCTCGACGACGAGCGCGCCGTCGGCCGCGGAGACCCAGGTGGCGCGGCGCACCGGCACGCCGTCCAGCAGGAAGGTCTCGTCGACCACCGCGGACGAGAGGTCGAGCACCCGCTCGTACCCGGCAGCGTCGATCCGGCCGAGGTCCAGGTCGAGGTCGCCGAGCGGCAGGAACTCCTGGCTCCACGGCCCCTCGAAGGTGCGCAGCAGGCGCTCGGCCTCGTCGTCGTCCTGCCGGGCGACGGCGTCGCGCACCTCGGCGAGGCGCTCGGGACCCGCTCCGCCCGCGACGACGGCGTCGAGCGCACGTCGCGGGCCGTCGGGCGTGCCCGACCACAGCGACGCGTCGTTGAGCCCGATGCGCCCGCGGGCGTCGCCGAGCACCATGCCGCCGATCTCTCCGTTGCCCACGGGCGTCGCCTCGCCCCAGCGCGCGGCGGGCGCGGTCCAGCGCAGGCGGACGGGGCGCGGTGCGGTACTCACTTGAGCCCCGAGAAGCCGATGGAGTCCACGATCCGGCGGCCGAACGCGAGGAACAGCACCAGCATGGGCAGCGCCGCGACCAGGGTGGCGGCCATCAGGCCCGCCCAGTCCGGCGCGGCCTGCGGCGACGACTGCTTGAACACGGCCAGGGCGAGGGTGAGCGGGCGCACGCTGTCGTCGCTGGTGACCAGCAGCGGCCAGAAGTAGTCGTTCCAGGCGCCGATGAAGCCCAGGATCGACAGCGTGGTCACGGGGCCCGACGTCATCGGCAGCGTGATCTGGAACAGCACGCGCAGCCGGCTCGCGCCGTCGATCAGCGCGGCCTCCTCGATCTCGCCGCTCAGGCCGAGCATGAACTGGCGCAGGAAGAAGATGTTGAACGCCGAGAACAGCGCCCCGGGCAGGATCAGCCCGCCGAACGTGTTGAGCAGGCCCAGGTCCTTGATCAGCACGAAGTTCGGCAGGAGCGTCAGGATGCCGGGCACCATGAGCGCCGTGAGCAGGATCGAGAACACCAGGTCGCGCCCGGGCCACTGCAGGCGGGCGAACGCGTAGGCGGCGATCAGCGAGAAGAACACGACCAGGCCGGTCGAGAGGGTCGCGAAGATCAGCGAGTTCAGCGCGAAGTGCAGGATGTTGATGCTGGCGCCCGAGCCGCCCTCGGCGAGCGACTCCGCCGACGTGGCGATGCCGAGCACCCGGCGGAACGCACCGAGCGTGAAGTCGACCGGCAGCAGCGACGACGGGTGCGTGATCAGCGCGTAGTTGTTCGAGAACGACGTGCGCAGGATCCAGTAGAACGGGAAGAGCGTCACCAGCACGACGCCGCCGAGGTAGATCCAGGCGACGGCGCGCCCCAGGCTGGGGCGGCGGCGGGACGGCGCCGGGCGGGTGCCGGCACGGTTCGTGGGACGGGCGGCGGGCCGGACGGCGGTGGCCGGTGCAGCGGATGCGGATGCGGACATGCGGGGGTTCCTCACTGGTTTCGGGGCGGCGCGGACGGGCGACGGGTCAGTCGGTGTCGGACTCGTCGGCGCGCAGCAGGCGCATCTGCAGGAAGGTGATGGCGATGAGCATCGCGAACAGCGCGAGCGACATCGTGGCGGCGTAGCCGAACTCGAACTGGCCGAAGGCCTTGTCGTAGATGTAGAGCTGCAGCACGTTGGACGCGCGGGCCGGGCCGCCCTGCGTGGTCACGGCCACGAGGTCGAAGACCTGGAACGAGCCGATCACCGTCAGCACCAGCACCATCGCCAGCACGGGACGCAGCAGGGGCAGCGTGAGGCGGCGGAACATCTGCATCTCGTTCGCGCCGTCGATCCGCCCCGCCTCGTAGACGGTCGGCGGGATGGTCTGCAGGCCGGCGAACACGATGATCGCGTTGTAGCCCATGCCCTTCCAGACGCTGATCAGCGCGATGGTGGGGATGGCCCACTTGCTGGAGCCCAGGAAGAAGACCGGGTCGAGCCCGAGCTGCCGGATGGCGATGTTCACGATGCCGAGCTGCGCGTCGAGCATCCAGGACCACGTGGTCGCGGCGACGACGCCGGAGATGAGGAACGGCAGGATGATGACGCCGCGCAGCATGGTGGAGGCCGTCAGCCGGTGCAGCACCACGGCCGTCGTGACCGACAGCGTCATGCCGATCACGACCGACAGGAGCACGAAGTACGCCGTCACGCCGAGCGAGTGCCAGAACACCTCGTCGGCCACGAGCCGCCTCAGGTTGTCCAGGCCGGTCCACTCCGGCGGGGTGAGCACCCGGAAGTCGGTGAAGCTCAGGTAGATCCCGCGCAGCGTCGGGTAGGCCGCGAAGGCCAGGAAGCCGATGACGGCCGGGGCGATGAGGACCCAGGCCAGCCGCGCGTCCCCGCGGTGGGCGGGTGAGCCGGCGCGGCGCACCGGCCCGGTCTTGCGTGCACGCCCGGCCGCGGTTCGTTCGCGCGCCGGGGTCGTGGTGGAGATCGCCATCGGCCTCATCCCTCGTCGTCGAAGTGCAGGAGGTAGGCACCTCGCTTGCTGCCGAGAGCGTAGGGCGACTAAGTTTCCGCTGTCAAGAAAGTCGATTCGGGGTGGTGAAGATGTCTGCTGGTGATGAATACGCGGTGCTGCGCGCGGCCGGGGTGTCGCTCGTGCTCGATCTCGCGGGCGAGATGCCCCGGGTGCTCCACTGGGGTGAGGACCTCGGCGACGTCGGCCCCGACGGCGTCGCCGCGCTGCGCGAGTCCGGGCTGACGGCGCGGGTCGCCAACTCCCCGGAGGCGCCGCGCGCGCTCACGCTCCTGCCCGTGGAGCGGGACACCTGGTCCGGGCTGCCGGGCCTCGAGGGCCACCGCGGCGGGACGGCGACCACGCCGCGCCCGGAGCTGGTGGGGGCGAGCGTCGAGGTCCCGGCCGACGGCGTCGGCGGCACGGTACGCCTGGACGTGCGCGAGCCGATCGCGGACCTCGTGCTGGCGGCCGAGGTCGAGCTGGAGGCCACGGGCGTGCTGCGGGTGCGGTGGACCGTGACCGCGGGGCCGGACGGCGCCGGAGCGGACGGTGCCGACCCCTACGACCTCGCGCACGTCGTGGCGCTGCTGCCCCTGCCGGCGCGTGCCACGGAGGTGCTCGACTTCAGCGGGCGCTGGAGCCGGGAGCGCCAGCCGCAGCGGCAGCCGCTGGTGGACGGCACACACCTGCGCGAGGTGCGCCGGGGCAAGCCGGGGCTCGACTCGCCCTACCTGGTCGCCGTCGGTACACCGGGCTTCGCGCACCGGACGGGCGAGGTCTGGGCGGCCCACGTGGCGTGGAGCGGCGACCAGCGCTGGATCGTGCAGCGCCTGTCCGAGGGCGCGGGCGCGCACGCGGCCGTGCTCGGCGGCGGCGAGCTGCTGCGCCCTGGCGAGGTGCGGCTGGCCCCGGGGGAGAGCTACGCGGCGCCCGACGTGCTGTTCGCGTGGTCGGACGCCGGGCTGGACGGCCTCGCCGACCGGTTCCACCGCCGCACCCGCGCGCGCCGTCCGCGCCGGGCGCCGCAGCCCCTTGTGCTCAACACGTGGGAGGCCGTCTACTTCGACCACGACCTGGGCCGGCTCGGCGAGCTCGTGGACCGCGCGGCCCGTGTGGGCGTGGAGCGGATCGTGCTCGACGACGGCTGGTTCCGCGGCCGGCGCGACGACACGGCCGGCCTCGGCGACTGGGAGATCGAGGCAGACGTCTGGCCCGACGGGCTCGACCCGTTCGTCGCGCGGGTGCGCGAGGCGGGGATGGAGTTCGGGCTGTGGTTCGAGCCCGAGATGGTCAACCTCGACTCCGACCTGGCGCGGCTGCACCCGGAGTGGCTGCTGGCGCCGTCGGCGGGCGTGGGTCCGAGCTTCCGCAACCAGTACGTGCTCGACGTCGCGCACCCCGACGCGTACGCCTACCTGCTGGAGTCGATCTCCAAGCTGGTGGAGCGCTACGAGATCGCCTACATCAAGTGGGACCACAACCGGGAGCTGCACGAGGCGGTGGTCCGCGGCGGCGCCGCCGGGGACCGGCCAGGCGTGCGGCGGCAGACGCTGGCGCTGTACGCCCTGCTCGACGAGCTGCACGAGAGGCACCCGGGCCTGGAGATCGAGAGCTGCGCGTCGGGCGGCGGCCGCATCGACCTCGGCATCCTGGACCGCACCGAGCGGGTGTGGACGTCGGACTGCAACGACCCCGTCGAGCGCCAGCAGATCCAGCTCTGGAGCGAGCTGCTGCTGCCGCCGGAGCTGCTGGGCTCGCACGTGGGCGCGGCACGGGCGCACACCACGAACCGGGTCACCGACCTGTCCTTCCGGCTGGTGACGGCGGCGTTCGCCGCGCCGGGCATCGAGTGGGACATCACGGGCTGCACCGAGGACGAGATGGAGCGGCTGGCGTCCTGGGCCGCGTTCGTCACGGCGCGGCGGGACCTGCTGCACGGGGGAGTGCGCGTGCACGCGGACCTCGCCGACGAGCAGACGCTGCTGCACGGCACCGTGGCGCAGGACGGCGCGCGGGCGCTGTTCGCGTGGGTGCGGCTGGCGAGCTCGGCCGGGCCGCAGACCGCGCGGGTGCCGTTTCCGGGCCTCGACCGCGACCGCGACTACGTGGTGCGGGTGCCGGACGCGTTCGGCCCGGCCGCGACGCACGGTCAGGAACCCGCGTGGATCGCGCGGGCCCGCGGGGCCGAGGGCTTCCGGGTCTCGGGCGCGATCCTCGCCGGCGCCGGCCTGACGCTGCCGGTGCTCCAGCCGGCGTCGGGCCTGGTGCTGGAGCTCACCGCGGCGTGACCGTGTCAGACGCCCAGGTCCCTCCGGGGACCTGAGCGTCTGACACGTGCGGGGGGCCTCAGCGCGTGAAGCGGAAGCCGTCGCTCCGGATCGGCGCGTCCGAGCCGTTCACCACCACGATGCGGTGGCTGCCCCGCTTGAGACCGGACACGGAGTACAGCTCCTGCTGCGTCCGGCGCGTGGCCGTGCTCGTGTCCACGGTCTGCTTGAGCACCCCGTCCACGTAGACGTGCACGGGCCCCTGGTCCGGCGCCGTCGGCGCGATCCACGTCGCCCCGGTGCCCGTGAACGTGAGGTCGGTCCAGGCCGCGCCGGTGGCCGTGTGCACGTCGTCCGCGCCGTCCCCGCGGAACGTGAACGTCAGGGCGGTGTCGCCCGCGGGCAGCCCCGTGAGGAACCCGGCCGACAGCACGACGGCCTGGCCGTCCACGGTCCAGTCCCGGCCCTTCTCCAGCGCGGTGTCGCCGTGCCGGATCGCCGTGAGCTCACCCGGGTCGCGGGCCAGCTCGATGCGGGCCGCCTCGGCCTGCTCGTCGGGCACCACGATCGCGTTCGGCGTCACCAGGTTCTCCTGCTCGACGTCGATCCGGTCGAGCAGCATGAACCGCCCGCTCTTCTTCTCGATCCGCAGCGTGTGCTCGCCGTCCGGGAGGTCCGACGTCGACCATACGGCCTGCCGGCTCTCGCGCGGCGTGCCCGCGGGCAGCGACGCGTCCACCGTCTCGACGAGCTCGCCGTCGAGGTGGACCGCCACCTCGCCCTGCGACTCGTCGCGCTCGGTCACGTAGGTCACGCCGGTGCCGCGGAAGGTGAGCTCGAAGGCGTCGCCGTCCTTCTCGGTCCAGTGCACGTCGTCCTCGTGGTCGCCCAGGCCGCGGCCGGTGCTGTGGCTCCAGCTCCCCGAGTAGGAGATCTCGGCCGCGTCGTCGTTGAGCTGCTGGACCCGGGCGTCGGTGTCGCCCGGCGCGGGCGGCTCGTCGCCGTCCGCCACCACGGTGACGGTCAGGTCCTGCGACGTCGCCGCGACCTCCTGGTTCCCGTTGCGCTGCCAGTCGCCGCCGTAGCCCACCTGGAGCACGTCGTCGTTCACGGTCGACGCCGCGCGCGCGGCGGGCGTGACCCGCAGCAGCCGGACGCCGTGCGGCGGCACGTCGGTGGCCGTGAAGCCCTCGGTGAAGGTGCCGAGGTTCTTCCTCGCCCACACGTCACGCACCTTGTGGCCGCCGTCGGTGAGCCCCAGGTCCGTCCAGTCGGCCGTGACGTCGGCGTCGGTGGAGCCGAGGTTGAAGAGCCCGACCACGTACGAGCCGTCGTCCTGCAGCGAGTACCAGACCTGCCGCTTGCCCGACGTCGAGACCGGGTGCGCCGGGATCGCGGCCTGGTTGATCGCGATGACCTCCTCGTTGGTGAGCAGGCTCAGGCCGAACGTGTCGAGCTGCGTGAGGTCGTTGCCGGTGTACATCGGGGCCGCGGAGATGGCCCACAGGCTGGTCGCGGTGCGGCGCTCGTCCTGCGTGAGGCCGTCCATCCGGCCGTTGCCGACGTTGAGCGAGTCGAGGTCGCCGAACCCGCCCGGGCCGGTGTGCCGCCACCACTGCTCGGCCTTCGGGAACAGGCGCGCGATGTTCGGCCACGTGGTCAGGGCCTCGTTCTCGCAGTAGCACTCGACGTCCCAGTCGAGGCGCCAGCCGTCGGCCTTGTCCTTCCAGTAGTCCGCGTACTCCGGGTCGAGCGCCCAGGACAGCTCGAACCAGATGCCGCGGCTGTGCAGCGCGTCGGACCAGGCGGCGACGTCGCGCCGCGCGTCGAGCGACAGGTCGGAGATGCCGGAGCCGGGGGTCACGCTGTCGAACTTGACGAAGTCGACGCCCCAGTCGCCCAGCAGGGCGCCGATCGAGTCGATGTACTTCGTGGTGCAGGGGTTGTCGAAGTCGAGCGCCCAGCCGATGCCCCAGTAGTCGGCGCGGGTCAGCGGCTGCTTGACGATGTCGCCGGTGCTGCAGCCCGGCGCGTCCCAGATGGGCAGGTCGGCCTCGTACACCTCGGGCCCGATGCCCGGGATGAAGTACAGCCCGAACTTCTGGCCGTTGTCGTGCACGTGGTCGATCACGGCCTGGAGGCCGTCGGGGTACAGCGACGTGCTCGGGGTCGGGCGGCCGTACTCGTCGACGCCGTCGTTCCAGCCCGCGTCGACGTTGATGCGGTCGTAGCCGTAACGCTGCAGCTTGGTGTGCATGGCGTCCGACTGGGCGATGAGCTGGTCCGCGTCGATCCAGCGGCCGTCGCCGCTGTAGACCTGCATGCTGAAGCTGCTCCAGCCCAGGTACGGGGCCGTGGCGAGGTCGCCGGGCTCGACGCGGGGGACGGCCGGCGGGGGAGTGGGGGCGGGGTCGGCGGCGGCCGTGGGGGCCGTGGCGACCGCGGGAGCGGCGGAGCCGGCGGCCACGAGGCCGACGAGGGCGAGTCCGCACAGCGCCTGCCGTAGCAGGCGTCGGGGGCTTGTCATGGGTGCTGCTCTCCATCCTTGACGAGGATGCGCGTTGGCGACGTGCGGAACGGCACTGTTCCAGGCGCGGGACGCCGCCCGGCGGGCGATACGTCCTTTTTTGACGCGATCAAATAACCACAGCCCGGACCCTCCGCGCAAGGGCTGCGCGGCACTTGCTTGACAGCGGAAAGAAATTCCTGGAACGCTCGTCCCGCTCTGCCCGCTCCGAGAATCCCTGGTGGCACCCCATGCTCACGCGCACCGCCGCGCCCGGTCCCTGGACCCTGCACCTCGACACCGCCGGACCCGACGCCGACGCCACGGTCCTTGCCGGGCTGCCCGTCCCGGCCACGGTCCCCGGCACCGTCCACACCGACCTGCTGGCCGCCGGGCTCATCGAGGACCCGTACCTCGACCGCAACGAGCTGCTGACACCGTGGATCGGCCGCTCGCGCTGGCGCTACGAGACGACGCTGCCGGCGGTCACGACGCCGGACGCCGAGCGCACCGACCTCGTGCTCGACGGTCTCGACACGCTCGCCACGGTCTCCGTCGACGGCGTCGAGCGACTGCGCACCCGCAACATGTTCCGCTCCTACCGCGTGCCGCTGGACCGGGCGGACGGCGCCGACGTCGCGGTGGTGTTCGACGCGCCCTGGGGCCCCTTCGACGAGCTGGACGACGAGGAGCGGCGCGCGTTCGACTCGCCGTCGGCCCATATCCGCAAGATGGCCTGCAACTTCGGCTGGGACTGGGGCCCCACCCTGGTGACCGCCGGTATCTGGCGCCCCGTGCGCGTCGAGTCCTGGTCGGTCGCGCGGCTCGCCGAGACGCGGGTCGAGGCGCGCGCCGAGCGGGACGGCGCCGGGTGGCGCGGCGTCGTCGAGGTGGGCGTGGAGCTCGAACGGACCGCGACGGCCCACGACGTCGAGCTGGTCGTGCGGGTCGCGGGCGCCGCGGCCGTCGTCGTCGTGCCCGCCGCCGAGACCTCGGCGCGCGCCGTGGTCGAGGTCCCCGTGGCGGACGCCGGCCTGTGGTGGCCGCGCGGCGCCGGGGCGCAGCCGCTGCACGACCTGGAGGTCGAGCTGCTCGACCACGTCACGGGCGAGTCGCTCGACCGCGAGGACCGGCGGGTGGGCTTCCGCTCCGTCGAGGTGCGCCGGGAGCCGGACGCCGACGGCGAGTCGTTCGCCTTCGTGGTCAACGGGCGCCCCGTCGCCGCGCTCGGCTTCAACTGGATCCCCGACGACTGCTTCCCGCACCGCGTGACGCACGACGACGTCGCCGCCCGGCTGCGCGACGCCGCCGAGGCGAACGCCAACATCCTGCGCGTCTGGGGCGGCGGCCTGTACGAGTCCGACGACTTCTACGCGCAGTGCGACGAGCTCGGCTTCCTGGTCTGGCAGGACTTCGCGTTCGCGTGCGCGCCCTACCCGGAGGACGAGTGGCTGCTGGCGGAGGTCGAGGCCGAGGCGCGCGAGAACGTCGTGCGCCTCATGTCGCACCCCTCGCTGGTGATCTGGAACGGCAACAACGAGAACTGGCTCGGCTGGGACGACTGGGGCTGGAAGGAGCGCCTCGGCGACCGGCCGTGGGGCGAGCGGTACTACCTGGAGGTCCTGCCCCGGGTGGTCGCCGACGTCAGCCCGCACGCCTTCTACTGGCCCGGCAGCCCGTACTCCGGCACCCCGGAGGTGTACTCGAACGACCGCTCCCGCGGCGTCGTGCACCTGTGGGACGGCTGGAACGAACAGGGCTACCAGGTCTTCCTCCAGGACCGGGCGCGGTTCGTCTCCGAGTTCGGCTGGCAGGGGCCACCCGCCTGGCGCACCCTGACGGACGCCGTGCACGACGACCCCCTGCTTCCGGGCTCGCCGGGCGTGCTGCACCACCAGAAGGCGGTCGACGGCTCCCTCAAGCTGTCGCGCGGCCTCGCGCCGTACTTCGACGAACCCGCGGACATGGCCGACTGGCACTGGGCGATGCAGCTCAACCAGGCGCGCGCCCTGACCTTCGCGATCGAGCACTTCCGGTCGCTGCGCCCGCTGAACATGGGCTCGATCGTCTGGCAGCTCAACGACTGCTGGCCGGTCGCCTCCTGGGCCGTGGTCGACTCCGCCGGGCACCGCCGGCCCGCCTGGTTCGCGGTGCGCGCCGCGTTCGCCCCGCGCCTCGCGACGATCCAGCCGCGCGACGGGGGGCTCGCGCTCGTGCTGGTCAACGACGGCGTCGAAGGGTGGGCGGGGTCGGCGACCGTGCGCCGCGTCGGCCTGGACGGCCGCGTGCTCGCGGAGCAGGCCGTCACGTTCGAGGTCGGGTCCGTGGCCGGCACGACGCTCGCCCTCGACCCGCGCCTGGCCGAGCCGGGCGACGCCTCCGCCGAGCTCCTGGTGGCCGACGTCGACGGCACGGCCCGGGCGTTCCGCTACTTCGCCGTCGACCGCGACCTCGCGTACCCCCGCCCGCGGCTCGACCTGAAGGCGGTCCCGCTCGACGGCGGCGACGTCGAGGTCACGGTCACCACCGACACGTTCGTGCGCGACCTGACGCTGCACGCCGACCGGCTCGACGCCGGGGCCTCGGCGGGCGACGCCCTCGTCACGCTGCTGCCCGGGGAGTCCGCGACCTTCCGGATCGCGGGAGCGGACCCGGGGCTCGCGGAGACGATCGCGGGGACGGTCCAGGGCGGAGGACCGGTGCTGCGGCACGCGGGCGACCTGGTCGGCTGAGCTGGTCGGACAGGCGTGCTGACTCGGCAGACCGCTCCTGCCGAGTCAGCACGCTGGTGCGCCCGCCGTGAACGACGCGACGAACCGGGCGACGAGGTCGCGCAGCTCGGACCGTTCGTGCACCTGGCGCCCCAGGAGGAGGGCCGCCTCCTCGCGGTCGTGCTCGGGGCAGTACGCCCGGACCTCCGCGGCCTCGAAGAGGTCCCACGACGGCATCAGGTTGGACAGCCGGCCGGCACGCACGAACGCCGTGGCCGGGGCGAGGTCGTCGAAGAACGCCCACCGGTCCGTGAGGTCGACCGCGGCGCCACGGCAGATGCGGAGCTCGGCGGTCTCCAGGGCCCCGGGCAGGGCCGGCCGGTCGACGACGGCCGCGTACTCTCCGCCGCCCCCGCCCGTCCGGGCGTACCAGCCGTCGGCGACGTCCTCGTCGTAGGCCCGGCAGACGGGCGTCAGGACATCGGCGTCGGGTGCGGTGGTGATCAGTGGCATATCGCTCCTTCACATAGCATGTGCCCGGACATCTCCTCGCGGAGTTCCGGGTGAAAATTCCATGCAAAAACATGGATATCTGGTCAGTTCTCACCCTGCGTGCGGAGCGATACATGGGGGGTGCTTCGCCGGGGTTGGATCGGGGTGGATCGGTGGTGCTGCCCGGTGCTATCCGGCGGCCACGGCTGCCGGTCCGAACCGGGTCCAGTCGACGGACGAGTCCAGCATCCTGGTCAGCCCGACGCGGTGGACGGGTATCTTCTCGTCCCGGACCAGTTCCTCGAGCTCTGTGTCCCAGGTGTCGGTCGTCGCGACCACCAGCCGGGTCGCGAACGTGGTTGTGTTCGACGCCGAGAGGAATGCGGCGACATCCGGCGTCGACAAGGGCTGCGCCGGGTCATGGAACGCGCACTGGACGGCCACCAGGTTCTCGGTGTCCTGCTCCCGCGCGACCAGGCTGATCCCGTTGCCCGGACCCTCGTGGCCGGGCCATTCGTCCCAGGACCAGACCGTGTCGAAGGCGGCCGCCCACTCCGCGTCGGAGCGCAGGAATGCCTTCATCAGTTCCTCGAACTTCTCGTCCCGGTCGGTCTCCGACTCCGACCTGAGCAGGTAGTCGTCGAGGAGGTCCTCAAGTGCGGTCATGCGGACATTCTGTCAAGAGTGCTGCATAACCGCTCTCCGGGCAGAGGTCGTTCACGAGGCGTTTACCGGGGTGCGCGGAGACGGGCGGCACCGCGCTGTCGCGCGGTGCCGCCCGTGCTGGGTCGGGGTCGGTGGTGAGGGTCAGCGGTCCTGGGTGGGCGCCTCGCCGGCGAGGGTCAGGTAGACCTCGCGGCGGGCCTTGTCGAGCAGCGCGGTGACGCCGGCCACCTGCTCGGCCGACCCGGTGCGGGCGACCTGCTCGACGGCGTCGGCCAGCGCGCGCAGCTCGTGCCGGAGCTGGCGGCCGTGACCCTGGCCGACCTGCTCCCAGGGGGTGCCGAGCTCGTCCTTGTGCTGCTCGACGTAGGCGGTGCCCTCGTCCGTCAGCGTGGCGAGCTTGCGGCCGCCGTCCTCGGTGAGGACCACGAGGCCCTCGTCGGCGAGCAGGGACAGCGCGGGGTAGACCGCGCCGGCGCTGGGGCGCCAGCGGCCGTCCGTCCGCTCCGCCAGCTCGCTGATGATCTGGTAGCCGTGCCTGGGCTGCTCCGCCAGGAGCAGCAGGATCGCGGCGCGGATCTCGCCGCGGCCGGCGCGGCGCGGTCCCCGGTGGCCCCGGCGTCCGCCCTCGTGGTGGCCGCCGCGCGGTCCGCGGGGGCCGAAGCCGCCCGGGCCGCCGGGACCGAAGCCGCCGGGACCGAAGCCGCCGGGGCCGAAGCCGCGCGGGCCCCGTCCGCGGCGGTCGTCGGCGTCGTCGCGGTCGTCCGGCAGGTCCGGCCCGCCGGCCATCGCGAACGCGGGGCCGAAGCCGGGGACGCCGAACCGGGCGCGCTCGAACGAGGGCAAGAAGCCGCGGCCGCGGCCGCGGCGTCCGGTGTTCTGGGGGTTGTCGTCGTAAGTACGCATGGTGTGTCTCCTCCGTGTCGCGGCGGGGCGAGGCGGTGCGCGATCGCGCACTACGGCGTCTCGTCAGGCCCGCCCGCCGGGAGCGTCTCCGCTCGACCGACGTTCTAAAGATAGATCAAAGATATATCGCTACGCAACCCCCCGACGCCCTGAGGGAGTAGCGCGACCTCGTGGGTGCGAGTGGGTGGCGCCTGCCGTAGCGTCGAGAACCGGCCGGGCGCACCGCGCCCGGCCGACCACCTGACGGGTCGCGGAAGGAGCCGGCATGAGCGAGGGCGAGCAGGGGAGCACGACGGCGGACGACGGTCCGGAGCGCCGGGACCACGTGGAGGTGTCGAAGGAGGACGCCGACCGCCTCAAGGCCGAGGCCGCGGGCTCGGCGGACACCGCGATCCCGGGCGAGGACCCCACGGGTGAGGCGGCCCCCGGCGAGGACCCGGAGGACAACCCGGACCTGGAGGGTGAGGAGCGGTTCGACGCGGGCTGAGGGGTTCGCCGCCGGCTGACCTGGCGCGGGACCGCCCTGCGCGGAATGCGGCCGGCCGCGCCCGTGTTGCCCGGGAATGGACTTCAACCAGCAGATCGTCGACGCCTTCCGCGCCAACGGGGGCGAGGTCAACGAGCCCGTGCGGTTCGGCAGGGGTCTCGTGCTCGTGCACGTGCCGCGGAAGGACGGCGGCGTGCGCGTCGCGCCGCTCGCCGCGATCCAGGACGACGGCGCCCGGTACGTGGTCGGCACCGCCGGCGGCTCGCCCAGGAACCCCGCGTGGGTCTACGGGCTGCGGCGCGCCGAGGAGGTCGACGTCGAGGTGCCCGGCGACCCGGTCGTGACCGTGCGGGCGAAGGTCGAGGAGCTCGTGGGCGAGGAGCGCGACGCGATGTGGGAGCGCTTCAAGGCGTCCTCGAGCGGTTTCGCCGCGTACGAGCACAGGGCCGAGGGGCGCGTCTTCCCCATCTTCCGGCTGATCGGCTGACCGATTGCCCGGGGCCGCCGGCTGAGGCCAGCCAAATCGCGATTAATCCGCTTGGATGGGTGAATATCACCGATCCGACGTCAAGGAGACCCGCGCGATGACCCAGGCAGCCCAGGTCGGCACCGTCTACCAGACCAGCCAGGAGCTTCTCGACGCCGACCTGCCGCACCTCAGCGTTGCCCTGGACGCGAGCGGCTACGCGATCCAACGGGACCGGGACGGCAACTGGTACAGCGTGTCGTCCGTCGGCCCGTCCGACCTCGCGGGTGTCTACACCGTGATCCACCTGCCGGCCGAGCCGCTGCCCGGCACATACGGGTCGGTCGTCATCACCGACAACGGCACGCCCTTCATGCGCCGCTGGGACTCCGCGACCGACGAGCGCTTCGGCGTCGAGCACTGGATCGGGCCCGACGGCGTCACCGTGACGGACGCCCACCTGCGGCATCTCGGCATCGCCCGGGCCTGGGACGCCAGCGTGCCGGGCGGCACGTCGCGGCTCGGCGGCCGGCGTCGTCGTTCCCGCGCGGCCCCGGAGCGAGCCGAGCCGGCGAGCTGACTCGACGAAACCCGACCGCCGAGTCAGTCGGCTGGTGCACACCAACCCACTGACTCGACGAACCCCGACCGCCGAGTCAGGGGGTTGGTTCCCCGTTGCCCGCGGCGGCGTGGGCCGCCGCGCGGGCGATGTTGCGCTGCATGCCGCCGAACACGATGCCGTGGAACGGGCTGATCGCCCACCAGTAGAGCTGCCCGGGCAGCCCGTGCGGCAGGAAGACGGCGCGCTGGCGGAACGTCGGCCGCTCGGCGGTCTCGTCCTCGACGGACAGCTCCAGCCAGGCCAGCCCGGGCAGGCGCATCTCGGCGCGCAGCCGCAGCAGGCGGCCCGGCACGATCTTCTCCACGCGCCACCAGTCGAGCGCGTCGCCGGGCGAGAGACGGTGCGGGTGCCGGCGTCCGCGGCGCAGGCCGGGCCCGCCGAAGAGCCGGTCCATGGCGCCGCGCGCCACCCAGCCCAGCCGCCAGGAGTACCAGCCGTGGGCGCCGCCGATGCCCTCGATGACGGTCCAGAGTGCCTCTCTCGTGGTGTCGACGACGCTCGACCGGTCGTCGACGAGCAGGCTCCCGCCGGCCCAGTCCGGGTCGTCGGGCAGCGGGTCGGACGGCGCGCCGGGCACCGAGGCGGACAGCCAGCTCGTGCGCACGTCAAGGTCCCGGATCCGGGCGAGCGCGAGTGCCACCGCGCCGTCGAAGTCGATGAGCCCCTCGGGCGGGTCGGGCACGTACTGCTTGATGTCGTCCTCCTGGGCCACGACCTCGTGCACGAGCGACCCCACCAGCGGCTTCGCGATGCCCGGCGGCACGGGCGTCACCAGGCCGACCCAGAGGCTGGCCAGCCGCGGCGTCAGGACGGGGACGGCGCCGATCACCCGCGGGCGCAGCCCGGCGACGGCGGCGTAGCGCTGCATCATCTCGCGGTAGGTGAGCACGTCGGGGCCGCCGATGTCGAAGCCGCGGCTGACGTCGGCCGGGATGCGCGCCGCGCCGACGAGGTAGCGCAGCACGTCGCGCACCGCGATGGGCTGGATCCGGTTGTTGATCCAGCGGGGCGCGACCATGGCCGGGAGCCGCTCGGTGAGGTAGCGCATCATCTCGAACGACGCGCTGCCGGAGCCGAGGATCACGGCGGCCCGCAGCACGACCGTCGGCGCGCCGCCGTCGAGCAGGATCTGCTCGACCTCGCGGCGGGACTCCAGGTGGGGCGAGAGCTGTTCGCCCTCGGGGTAGAGGCCGCCCAGGTAGATCACTCGACCGACGTCGAGCTCCCGCGCGACGACAGCGAAGCCGCGGGCCGTGGCGCGGTCACGTTCCGCGAAGCCCGGGCCGGCCCCGAGGGCGTGGATCAGGTAGTACGCGACGTCGACGCCGTCCAGCGCCCGGCGCAGGTCGTCGCGCGAGGTGGCGTCGCCCTCGACCACCTCGACGGAGCCGGACCACTCGCGCGAGGCGATCCGTTCGGGGTGCCGGGCGAGCACCCGCACGTCGTACCCGGCGGCGAGCAGCTCGGGCACCAGCCGCCCGCCGATGTAGCCGGTGGCTCCGGTCACGAGGACTCGGGACATGGGACGGCACCCACCTTTCTCCAGAACAGGAAGCCGAGCGATTTACTAGATAGGCTAGGCATATTCGCCGGGCGCTTGCCTGCTGGGGCAGGTACAGGGGGGCGCCCGGCCCGTCCCGAGGAGGGCTCCATGGCTCAGGGCAGGTCCCACGACACGGCGCACGACCGGTTCCAGCAGATCGTCGTCACCGTCAGCTTCGTGGTCTGCGTCATCGGTTCCATGATCGGCGTCGGCGTGTTCGGTGGCACGTCGGTCAACGCGGCGGCCGGGGGAGCGCTGGACACGGACGCCACGCTGCTCGCCCCGGCGTCCGCCGCGTTCTCGGTGTGGACCGTCGTCTACGTCGGGCTCGCCGGGTACACGGTGCTCCAATGGTTCCCGGCCCCGTCCGTCGCGGCCCGGGACCGGCAGCGGCGCCTGCGGCTGCTCGTCGCCGGCACCATGCTGCTGAACGCGGCGTGGATCCTGGTGGTCCAGGCCGGGTGGCTGTGGGTGAGCGTGCTGGTCATCGCGGCGCTGCTCACGCTGCTCGTGCGGGTCTTCCTGATCCTGCTGCGCACCCGCGCGCACGGGGTGCTCGACCGGGTCCTGGTCGACGGCGTGCTCGGCATCTACCTGGGCTGGGTCTGCGTGGCCACGGCGGCCAACATCGCCGCGGCGCTGACCAGTGCCGGTTTCGACGGTGCCGGGCTCGCCGCCGACTGGTGGGCCGTCGGCGTCCTCGCGGTGGTCGGCGTGATCGGCGTCGTCCTGGCCGTGCGCGGCAACGGGCCCGTGGCGGTGGCCCTGGCCATCGCGTGGGGCCTGTCCTGGATCGCCGTCGAGCGCTGGGACGGCACGCCGTACTCGGCCCCGACCGCCGCCGCGGCGCTCGCCGCGGCTGTGGCCGTGCTCGGCGTGACGGCCGTCGTCCGCGTGCGCGCGGTGGCCCGTGCGGGAACCTCGGCCTAGCCGGATCCCCGCACGGGCGGTCGGACGGCGGCGGCTCAGCCGACCCGCGTGAGCCGGAAGGTCTGCGCCGGGGACCCGGTGCACGGCTGCTGCGTGAACCGGGTCCCGTCGACGCCGGTCGCGGCGCCGAGCGTCAGGCAGGCGCCGCTGTGCCGTGCGGTGAAGGTGACGCCGCCGCCCGTCGTCGTCGGCCGCCACTGCTGGTTGGTGCCGCCCACGTACGACCAGAGGTGCACGGCCGTGCCGGCGGCCACGGCGCCCGGCCCGCCGGCGACGTCCCAGACCTTGCCGGCGTGCTGGTTGGCCACCTGGTAGTACCCGCCCGAGGTGGGCGTGAAGCGCCAGCGCTGGTTCGCCTGGCTCGCGGCGCCGCAGGCCCACTGCTGCAGGCCGGTGCCGTCGGCGGTGCCCCAGTCGGCGGCGTCGAGGCACCTGCCGCTCGCCGACGAGGCGACCTGGTACCAGGAGGCGGGGTCCGGGTCGGCCGGGGTGGTGGTCGACTGCGGGTCCCACGTGTAGGTGGCCACCGCGCGCCCGGGCAGCGTGTGGGTCAGCGAGCGGCCCTCGTCCGTGATCGAGAACGTGCGGCTGCCGGAGGAGGCGTTCACGACGTACGCCACGCGGGTGCCGTCGGGGTTCTGGTAGACGACGTTCTGCAGCCCGCCGGACTGCTCGCTGGTGGATCCGATGCGCCGGGCCCCGGCGTCGACGAACTTGGTGAGGTGCCCCAGCACGTAGAACTCGGCGTTGCGGGTCACGGTGCCGCCCGCGATCTCGACGACGCCGTTGCAGCGGGTGCCGCAGTGCCCCTGGTGCGGGCCGCCGTTCTGGTCCAGCGCGAGGTTCCACATGAGGGTGGTCTCCCCGCCGTTGCGCATGTTGCGCACCACGAGGTTCTCGGCGTGCCAGAGCAGCGTGTCCCCGAAGGTGTTCGCGACGTTGTCGCTGTCCGTGCCGGAGCACTCGGTGAAGTAGACCCGCTTGCCGGCCTGCACCACCTGGGACTGGTTGTCGGGCGGCCCGCCGTAGCAGTGGAAGGCCGCCCCGACGACCCGGGAGATGCCCTGAGTGCCCGAGAAGACCTCCAGCGGGTAGTCGGGCCGGTCCCAGTTGTGGTCGTAGGCGAAGAGCTGCGTGCCCAGGCCGGCGCTGGTCAGCCGGGCGTCGAGCACCCGGAGGAACTGCGCCTGCTCGGCCGCGGACATGCTCGTCGACGGGTAGCTCGTGGCGAACAGCGGCTCGTTCGCCACCGTGAGGTCGCTCAGCGTCACGCCCTGCTGCGCGTACGCCTGGATCGCGCGGACCAGGTAGTCGGCGTAGTCGCCGTAGTTCTCGGTGCGCAGGCTGCCGCCGTTCAGCGACCCGCCCGACTTCATCCAGGCGGGCGGGGACCAGGGAGTGCCCATGAACCGGATGTTCGGGTTGACCGCCAGGGCCTGCCGCAGCACGGGCAGGATCTGCTGCTGGTCGCGGGCGATGCTGAACTGTCCGCGTGTGTCCTCGTAGGTGTAAAAGCCGCCGGAGTTGAAGTCGGTGCTGCCCAGCGGCTGGCGCAGGTAGTTCAGCCCGATGCCGTCGCCGCCGCGCGAGAACAGCGACCGCAGCAGCGTGTCCCGGGTACCGGCGGGCAGACCGCTGATCAGGGCGGCTGACGCCTCGGTCACCGACGCGCCGGCGCCGGTGAAGCGCTGGGACACCTGGTCGGGGCTGACCCGGATGTCGGTGGCCTGAGGGCCGGTGCCGAACGCGATGGTGCCGCCGTCCGTCAGCCTGCGGCTGCCGTCGGCGGTGGTGACCCAGACGTGTGCGCTGGTCGGGGCTGCGGCGGCGGAGCTCACGGCCGGTCCGACGCCGACGGCGGCGACGGCCAGCACGCCGAGCGTGGCGAGCGCCGTCCGGACGGGCCCGGTGCGGGTGGTGCGCGTCATTGCGACTCCCTCGGTGGGTGGAATGTGGGCGCCACCCTACTCCTACCTACCAAGTACTCGGTAGGTAGTGGATCCACGTACCCGTAGACTCCCTCGGATGACACGACAAGCCGGGGGCGCCAGGACGCGGCGTCCGCCCGCGGAGCGCCGGGCGGAGATCCTGCGCATCGCCATGGAGACGTTCGCGGAGCGCGGGTACCAGAGCGCGTCGCTCGCGGAGATCTCGGCGCGGGTCGGGCTGACCCAGGCGGGCGTGCTGCACTACTTCTCGTCCAAGGCGGGGCTGCTCACCGGCGTGCTCGACCTGCGCGACTCGACCGACATCGAGGAGCTCGGCAACGAGCGCCCCCGCGGCCTCGCGTTCCTGCGGCACCTCGTGGAGACCACGCGCCGCAACACCGAGCGCGAGGGGATCGTGCGCCTGTACACCGTGCTCGCGGCGGAGAGCGTGACGGCCGAGCACCCCGCGCAGGACTACTTCCGCGACCGGTACCAGGGGCTCCTCGCCCTCGTGGTCGACGCCCTCGACGAGGCCCGGGACCGGGACGAGATCGCGGACGACGTCGACACCGGGACGACCGCCCGGGTGATCGTGGCGACCATGGACGGCCTGCAGCTCCAGTGGCTGCTGGAGCCCGGCTCGGTCGACATGACGCAGGCCACGGAGCTGGCGATCGTCCGCCTGATCGGCCGCGACCTGCCGGCAGCGCCGGGCCGCTAGGCGCCGGACCCCGCGGCGTCCTTGGGGTCGGTGCCGTCCTCCGGCTCCGCGCCGTAGGACGTGGCGAGGTCCGCGACGTCGTGGGCGTAGGACACCGAGCGGTTGTAGGCGGCCAGCGCGGCCGTCCAGCCCTCGTCGGTGGTCACGTCGCCGCCGCTCTCGCACAGGTAGTGCGCCGCCGTCAGCACCGCGTCGTCGATCTGGTGCGGGTCGGACCGGCCGTCCAGGTTCCCGTCCTGCGCGTAGTCGCCCCAGGTGGTGGGGATGAACTGCATCGGGCCGACGGCGCGATCCCACCGCATGTCGCCGTCGAGCTCGCCCTCGTCGGTGTCGAGGATCTCCATGACCCCCTCGCTGCCGTCCAGCGCGATGCCGATGATCGGCGGGCTCACCAGCCCGTCGGCGTCCGTGCTCGCCCCGAGGTAGCTGCCGTGGATCGACTCCACCGCGCCGATGCCCGCGAGCGTGTTCCAGCCGAGGCCGCAGTCCGGGAGGGTCCCGGCCAGCCGGAGCGAGGCCCCGGCGTACGCGGCCAGCGCCCGCCGCGGGATCCCCGTGCGCTTCGCGGTGTCGCGCAGCCAGGCGGGGTCGGCCAGGTCGGCGACCGGGACGGCGTCGTCCTCGCCCGGGTCGGACCCGTCGCTCCCGGCGGTCGCGGGCACGCGCTGCGCCGGCGCCGGCGGGTAGTCCAGCTCCAGCGACTCGGGCCACGTCCGCTCGCCCGGGCCGCAGGCGGTCAACAGCAACGCGGCCGCGCAGACGACGGCCCCAGCTCGTGCTCTCACGGTGCTGACGCTACGTCCGGTTCGCGCCGATCCGGTAGCCCGTGACAAGACCTCCCGCAAACGTGCGCGTCTCCGGCCCGCCGGTCACACCGGTCACACCGCCGCGGGAGCGTGCACCACCAGGACGGGGCACGGCGCGGCCCGCAGCACGGCGTCGGGCACGCTGCGCAGCATGCGGCCCAGCACCGTGGGGTGCCGGCGCCCGCCCACCACGACCATGTCGTCCGGGGCCAGGTCCTCCAGCAGCACGCCCGCCGGGTCGCCGCGCCGGATCGCCGTCGTGCAGGTGACCTGCGGGTACTTCTCCGCCCAGCGGGCCACCTGGTCGGCCACCTCGGCGCGCGCCGCCTCGTGCCACGTCGCGGCGACGGGGTCGATCTCGTACAGGGCCGAGTTGATCGGGTCCGTGCCCGTCACATGGACCACCTCCAGCGGGCACCCGCGCGCGGCCGCCTCGGCGAAGGCCGCCCCCAGGACGTCCGGCTCGTCGTCCCGCGCGATGCCCACCCGGATCCGCCGGGGGTCGCCGGTCGCCGCTCCCGCGGGGACCACCACGACGGCCCCCGGGGACGACGCCGCGAGCGCCGACGACGTCGAACCGAGCAACACCCGGTCGAACGCGTCCAGCCCGCGGCGGCCCACCACCACGAGGTCGCAGGTCCGCGACCGCTGGCTCAGCACGTGCGCCGCGGTGCCGGGCAGCACCACCACCTCGACGTCGCGCCCGCCCGGCCGGCGTCCGCCCAGCCGGGTGCGGGCCGTCCCCGCGGCCCGCTGCGCCTCGTCGCGGCCGTCCCGGATCGGGTCGCCGAACCCGGGCACGGGCGCGGGCGGCGTGGGGTGGGTCGCCACCACGGTCAGGCGCGCCTCGTGCACGTCGGCGGCGTGGGCCGCCCAGTCGAGCGCGGACAGGCTCTCGCCCGACCCGTCCACGCCGACGACGATGCCCCGGTACCAGGTGATGCTCATGATCGTGCTCCTCCCGCGACGCACTTCCTGTGCTCACCACCAGCACACCAGCCGCCGGTGGCGCCCGGCAGAGCCGGGAGGCCCCGCCGCCCGGGACCAAGGTCCTGGCGTGCCACGGCGCCCGCCCACGCGCTAGCGTGGGTCCACTGGAGGTGCCGATGGACCCCGTGAACGCTCCGCGGGACCGCACGGACGTGCTGCTCGAGGCGGTCGTCGGGGTCAGCCGCGGCCTGGACCTGGAGACCGTGCTGCACCGGATCGTCGAGGCCGCCGTCGATCTGGTCGATGCCCGGTACGGCGCCCTCGGCCTGCTGGGCGCCGACAACCGGATCGCCAGGTTCCTCACGGTGGGCATGACCGACGACGAGGTGGCGGCCATCGGCCCGTACCCCACGGGCCGGGGCGTGCTCGGCGAGATGATCCGCCACCCCGTGCCGCTGCGGCTGCGCGACCTCTCGGCGCACGTCGCGTCCGTCGGGTTCCCCGCCCACCACCCGCCCATGCGCAGCTTCGTCGGCATGCCGCTGCGGGTGCACGGCTCCCCGTTCGGCAACCTCTACCTCACGGACAAGCGCGGCGGCGGCGAGTTCACCGCCGAGGACGAGCGGGTGCTGGAGGCGCTCGCGGCCTCGGCGAGCGTGGCGGTGGAGAACGCCCGGCTGTACGACGTCGCGCGGCTGCGCGAGCGCTGGGCGCGGGCGAACGACCGGATCTCGCGGCACGTCCTGGCGGGGTCGTCGCCGCACGACGTGCTGACCCTGATCGCCAGCGAGGCGCGGGAGGTGGCCGACGCCGACGTGACGACGACGGCGGTGCCCGACCCCACGACGGGGCGCCTGGTGCTGCAGTCGGCCTCGGGGCTCGGCACGGAGGCGCAGGTGGGGTCGGTGCTCGCCGCCGACGGCACGTTCGCCACCCTGACGCTGCGCACGGGCGTGCTGATGGTGACGGACGACGCGACCGCGGACGAGCGCGCCCGCCTGGCGCTGGACCTCCCCGGCGAGCTCGGCCCGCTCGCCGTCTGGCCGCTCGGGCAGCCGGGCAGCGCCCGGGGCGTCCTGGCCGCGGGCCGGCTCCGCGGCAGGATGCCGTTCTCGTCGGTGGTGGTGGAGGCGCTGGGCGCGTTCGCCGCGCAGGCCGCCGTCGCCCTGGAGCTGGCCGAGGGGCGCGCCGACGCCGAGCGTGTGGCCCTGCTGCGCGACCGGGAGCGCATCGCGCGCGACCTGCACGACCTGGCCATCCAGCGGCTGTACGCGACGGGCCTGTCGCTCCAGCGCGTGGCCCGGGACGCGTCGCCAGGGGTCGCCGAGCAGCTCAGCAGGACGGTCGACGACGTGGACGAGACCATCTCGCTGGTGCGCACCACGATCTACCGGCTCCAGTCGGGGGAGCAGCCCGGGGGCGCGGGCGCCCGCCGGGTGGGGCTGCGCGCCCGCGTGATCGCCGAGGTCGACGCGACGGCGGCGGCGCTCGGCTTCACGGCCCGGCTGCGGTTCGAGGGGGCGGTCGACACCCTGGTCCCGCCCGACGTCGCCGAGCACGTGGTCGCCGTCCTGCGCGAGGCCCTGTCGAACGTCGCCCGGCACGCGCACGCGTCGCGGGCCGAGGTGCGGCTCACGGTGGGGGAGGACGTGGTGCTCACGGTGAGCGACGACGGCGTGGGCATCCCGCCGGACGCGAACCGCAGCGGCCTGCTCAACCTGGCCCGGCGCGCCGCGGAGTCGGGCGGTGTGCTGCTCGTGACGCCGGTGAACCCCGAGGCGGTGCAGACCGGCACCCGGCTGGAGTGGCGGGTGCCGCTGCCGCGGGACGAATCGCTGCCGCGGGACGCGTCGCTGGAGCCCTGACCCCCCGCTGCCGGGCCGGTGCGCCGTCAGGGGTGGTGGCGCTTCTCGTGCTCCAGCCGGTCGGCGAGCACGGCGGCCTGGGCCCGCCGTTCGAGGCCCAGCTTGGCGAAGATGCTGGAGACGTAGTTCTTGACGGTCTTCTCGGCGAGGAACAGCTCGCCGCCGATCTGCCGGTTGGTCAGGCCGTGCCCGATCAGGGCGAGGATGCGCCGCTCCTGGTCGGTGAGCTGGGCCAGCGGGTCGGGCTCGTGGTGGGCGTCGGCCCGGAGCCGCTCCATGACGCGGGCCGTGGCGCGGGGGTCGAGCATGGACCCGCCCGCGGCGACGGTCAGCACGGCCTTGACCAGGTCGGTGCCGCGGACCTGCTTGAGCACGTAGCCGGCGGCCCCGGCGAGGATCGCGTCGTAGAGCGCCTCGTCGTCGGCGAACGAGGTGAGCATGAGGCAGGCGAGGTCCGGCATCTGCGAGCGCAGCTCCCGGCAGACGGTGACGCCGTCGCCGTCGGGCAGCCGCACGTCCAGGACCACCACGTCGGGCTCGGCGGCGGGCACCCGGGCCAGCGCCTCCCGGGCGGTCCCGGCCTCGCCCACGACGCGGACGCCCGGCTCGGACTCCAGCAGGTCGGCCACGCCACGGCGGACCACCTCGTGGTCGTCCACGAGGAAAACGCGCACGTCCATGAGCCCCACCGTAGCCGCGGTGCCCGTCCCGGTCGCGACCGGGACGGGCACCGCGGGGCGTGTCGTCATCGCAGCGCGGGGAAGCGCTCGACGATGCGGCGGCGCGACCACCACGTGCCGAGGCCGACGGTGTCGCCGGCCAGGAAGGCGGCCAGGCCGATGAGCAGGACCGCGTCCACCAGGTGGTAGTCCACGAAGGGGTTGTTCTCGAGCGGCAGCGATGCCATCCACATCAGCAGCATGAGCAGCGCGCCGGTGCCGGCCGCGATCCGCATGCCGATGCCCAGGGCGAGCGCCAGGCCGATGCCGAGCAGCCCGAGCATGAACAGCCAGTCGACGACCGGGTTGCCGGCCATCGGGTTGAAGAACCCGGCGAAGGTGCCCTCGACGCTGCCGAGGAACCCCTCGGTGGGGGAGCCGCCGTTGATCCAGGCGGCGTCGGACGGGGTGGCGATGCCCCAGCCGAAGAGCTTGTCGCCGAACGCCCACAGGAACTCGACGGCGAGCAGCAGCCGGACCCCCGCGAAGGAGTACCGGGCGACGGCCTCGCTCGTGACGTGGGTGGTGGCGGCCGTGGCCTCCCGTGCGCCCGACCCGTGCGCCCACTCGGCGGGGTTGTGGCTGACGGAGCTCATGATGTCCTCCCGGTGGATGCGCCGGACCTCTTCCGGCGCCTGTCTCCACCCTCCCGCCGGGCGGTGCAACGCGGCAGAGTCGCCCGCCCCGCGCGGACGGGACCTTGGTCCCGTTTCCTGAGGTCAGGCGGTCAGCGGGCGCGGTTCGCGGCCAGGATCTCCTCCTGGTACGGCGCGACGACGGACCCCGACACGCGGCAGTCCAGGAGCAGGAAGCTGCGGTCGGTGACGGGCTCCGCGGCCCAGGCCGCGACCCGGTCGAGGTCGGCCAGCGAGCGCACGACCACACCCTCGGCGCCGACGGCCCCGGCGAGCGCCGCGAAGTCGGCCTCGGGGATGAGCATCGGCTCCTCGGTGATGCCCTGCCGCCCGTACACGTGCACCTCGGCGCCGTACGCGGCGTCGTTCCAGACGACGGCGAGGCCGCGGCCGCGCGCGGTGCGCACGGCGGTCTCCAGGTCGGCCAGCGCCATGAGCCCGCCGCCGTCGCCGGTGGTGAGCACGACGGCGGCGTCGGGCCGGGCCGCGGCGGCGCCGGCGACGCTGGGGAAGCCCAGCCCGATGGACTGGTAGGCGGTGCCGACCATGACCATGCGGTCGGGGGCGGCGACGGGCCAGTACATGTTCGCCCAGCCGATGAAGTGCCCGCCGTCGGAGACGACCACGCGGTCGGCGGGCAGCAGGCCCGCGAGGCGGTGCGCGACGGTGCGGGGGTCGAGGCGCCCGTCGGGCGCGATCCCGTCCGCTGGGCCGGTCTCGTAGGTGCGGGCGCCGGCGACGTCGACCGTCTCGCGCCAGCCGGAGGGCTTGGCGCCCAGGGCGTGCAGCTCGTCCACCAGGGCGCGGGCCACGAGGGCGGCGTCGCCCCGGACGAACCCGCCGACGTGCCGGTGCGTGGCGGCGGGCGCGATGTCCACCTGGACCACACGCGTGCCGGGCGCGAACAGCTCGCCGAACCGCATGGTGAACTGGTTCAGCGACGCGCCGAGCACCACGGCGACGTCGGCCTGGCGCACGAGCTCCATGGCGTCGTGGGCGCCGAAGCCGCCCGCGACGCCGAGGTCGTACCGGCCGTCGGGGAAGACGCCGCGGCCGAGCGCCGTGGTGGTGGTCAGCGCACCGGTGGTCTCGGCGAGCTCGCCGAGCGCGCCGCCCGCCCCGGCGAGCCAGGCGCCGCGGCCCGCGAGCAGCAGCGGGCGCTCGGCCTCGGACAGGTGCCGGGCGAGGTCGGTGATGGCGGCGGCGTCGAACGGTCCGGCGGGGGCGAGCGGCCGGGGGAGCACCGGCTCGGGCGCGTCGGGGATCGGCCCGGCGTCCAGCGCGGCGACGTCGTAGGGGATGGCCAGCACCACGGGCACCCGGTAGGTCAGGGAGTGCTCGATGGCGATCACGCTGGTGGCGGCGGCGTCCGCGCGGCCCACCGTATAGGTGCGCGCGCCGACGGCGGCCGCCAGGGCGATCTGGTCCACGTCCCACGGGCGCGGGCCCGACGTCGGCTCGTCACCCGTCAGGAGCACCAGCGGTACACGGGCCTGGGCTGCCTCGGCGAGCGCGGTCAGCGCGTTGGTGAAGCCCGCGCCGTAGGTGGCGGTGGCGGCGGCGATGCGGCCCGACGCGCGGAAGTGGGCGTCGGCCGCGACCACGCCGCCGGCCTCGTGGCGGACGGCGGTGAACCGCGCCGTGGTCGAGCGCTCCAGGGCGTCGAGGAACCAGGCGTTGCCGTTGCCCATGACCCCGAAGACGTGGTCGACGTGGCGGGCGACGGTACGGGCGACGTGTGCGGAAACGGTGGGCACGGGGCCTCCAGGGAAACAGTGACGGATGAGTGGTGCGGTCCGTATGTGTCCCGTGCGGGCCCGGCCAGGGACCCGTCGCGCGCCCCTTTTTCGAGCGCAGGCGGTGTTGCCGATGGTGCCCGCCTTGACGGTCTTGAGTATATCTGCCGCCCTGAGCCGGTGACCCCGCGTCGGGGTCACCGGCTCAGGACGGCGGGTGTCACCGCCCCGAGAGCGGCGGCGTGACCTGGATGAGGGCCGAGGTGTTGTCCTGCAGGGCCTTCTTGAGGTGGATCACGGTGCCGTAGCCGACGCCGTCGTCCTCCGGGTCCCCGGTGCCCGTGACGGCGCCGATGCCGAAGTCCTGCCCGAACAGCTCCGGCAGGAGCTGTCCGCGCTCGTCGACCATCCGCACCGTGTAGGGCGAGTTGCCGACGGACGGCACGACTGCCGACGCGTCGTTGTCGCGGTAGTACAGGCTGCCGTTGTCGTTCAGCTCGAGGCCGGGGTACCAGCCGGCGTCGTCGGTGAACGTGCGCACGGGTGCCTGGGCCCCGAAGTCCGTGCAGAACTCCTGGGTGGTGTCCGCACCGGTGATGCACTCGGTGAACGGGTACGTCGGCCGGAGCCCGAACGCCACGTTCGACGACTGCGCGCGGGACGGGACGTTCTTCAGCGCGGAGGTGTCCGGCGTGGCCGAGTCGTCGCGGCGCAGCGGGTCGAAGTGGCTGTCCACCAGCAGCAGACCGCCCTTCGGCCCCGTGCTCGGGAGCGCGGAGAGGTTGCTCAGCACCAGGTTGGCGTTGCCGTACGTGGTGTCCCGGTACCAGACGAGCATGCCGGGCGCGTTGTACGCGACCTTCTCGACCTTCCACGCGTCGGTCTGCGGTGCCGCGTACGTGGAGTCGTACGCGTACCTCAGGCCCTTGTCGAAGCCGTCCAGGTTGCGCCACTCGACCAGGTAGTACTGCGCCTGGACCGACGAGCCGGACGTGGTCTGCCAGCCCACACCGGTGGTGTCGACGAACGTCGTCGCCTCGGCGGTCCAGCCCGGGTCGGTCGTCTCCACGTCGTCGCTCCACACGACGGTGTCACCGCTCGTGAGCTCGAAGTCGTCGGAGAACCAGCCGCGCTCCTGGAAGGCCGCGTCCGTGGCGTACCGCAGGCGGACGTCGACCGTGGTCCCGGCGAAGGCGGACAGGTCCACGTTGAGGTGGGCCCAGCCCTCGCTGGTGCCGGTCAGGCCGTACCTCTTGTCGCCGAAGTCGGCCATGCGGCCGTTCGGGTCCGCGTACCCGTCCGGGGTGGTGACCTCGGCGCCGGCGTCGTCGTAGACCTTCTGCTCCGCCCAGGTGTCGCCACCGTCGGTGGAGACCTCGACGTAGCCGTAGTCCCAGTCGGCCTCGATCACGTAGTCGGCCCAGAAGGAGAACGTGGCATCGTCGGGGACCTCGACGGTGCGGGAGAGCCGCGCGTCGGCCCAGTCCTGGTCGGCGCCGGAGTACCACATGTTCTCGCCGCTGTGCGGCGTGCCCAGGGTGATCTCCTTGTCCGGCAGGTTGACCTTGACGCCGTCCTCGGTGCCCTTCAGCGGGCGGGAGGCCTGGCCCACCTTGATCGTGGTCCGGTCGTCTCCCGGGTTCACCTCGACCGGGTCCACCCAGCCCAGCACCCACTTGTCCCAGATGCCCATGTGCGTGGGCATCGACTGGAAGATGGGGCCCGCGTGCGAGCCGGAGCTCATGAGGTCCCAGAAGTCGACGTCGGAGTCGCCCCCGCTGCCCGTGTCGTACAGGTCGGGCAGGCCCAGGTCGTGGCCGTACTCGTGGGCGAACACGCCGACGCCGGAGTCCTCCGGCTGCACGATGTAGTTGGAGAGCTTCAGGTCGGTGCCCGGGATGTCGGCGCCGCCCGCGACGGCCGACGAGTGGGCCCAGATGGCGTAGGTGCCCTGCTCGCCACCGCCGCCCGACTTGTCCTCACCCGCGTGGACGAGGACGACGTGGTCGATCACGCCGTCCGGCTCGTAGACGTTGCCGTCGTCGTCGCGGTCGGACTGGTCCTCGATGTCGTAGTCGGCCCACGGGAAGTCGGGCTGCAGCTCGGCGAGCGCCGCCACGGCGTCGATGGGGAGCTGCCCCGCCCCGAGCGGGTTGTCGGGGTGGCCGTTCATGGACTGGTACGCGCCGGCCTCCCACTCGCCCTCGTCGTTGAGGAAGCAGCGCTGGGCGCCGTAGTACGCCTCGGAGTGCGGCACCGTGACCCACGGCGTGGCCTCGCCGGAGACGGTGTAGGCGCCCCGCGACATCTCCTCGTACATGTTCTTCATGGTGTAGCCGGAGATGTCGATGCCCCGCCGGCCGTCCGGCCCCCGGAGGTCGGTGCGGACCCGCTGGGTGATGCCCCTGTCGGTGAAGAGCATCTTGTTGAAGTGCTCGGACGAGAAGTCCGCGACCCACATCGAGTTGTTGTCCGGCTGCGAGGCGTCGGCCGGGTCCGGGATGTTGTTGTGCAGCGGCCCGTTCTGGACGTTACCCGGCATGCACTCCGAGGAGCCCCAGTAGGTGGGCACCATCTGGTCGGTGAAGTCGTCGTTCGCGTTCTCGTCGAACTCGACCAGGATCGTCAGGAGCTTGGCCTCCTGGGTCTGCGGAGCACGCTTGTAGCGCGAGTGCTTGATGTCCCTGGGACTGGAGCCGGTGACGACGGCCTCGTTCTCGAGCTCCGCCAGCTTGCGTGCCGCCGTGGGGTTGCCGCCGGCGAACTTCTTGTCGATCTCGTCGGAGGCGGCCTGGACGGAGGCGTCCACCCCGACCCCGTTCTTCCCCCTCGCCCGGTGGACGACGGTGCTGCCGTCGGCCGTGATCTCGACGTCGTCGTCGATCTCGGGCTGTGCGGCGACGTCCGCGTAGTTGATGTAGTGCTCGGAGCTCTCGACGGCGGGCGCGTCGCTGCCGGTGGCCGACGCCGTGGTCGCTCCTCCGGTCGCGGCGAGCCCGGCGACGGTGAGTGCGAGGACGGGTATCGCGGCCATCGTGCACCGCAAGGCACGGGGTGACGGAGTTCTCATGTTTTCTCCCAGATCAGGCCGTCCACAGGGGTCGCGCGACGGCAGGGGCAGAAGGCCACGGAAAGTCGCGGCGCCCGCATGCCTACCGGAAATCGACCGGTAAAGAAAGCAAATCTTGATTTTTCCGTCTATCGAGGGAGGAATTCACCCGCGGGAATTCTTCGGCAGCAGCGCGCCGGCGAGGAACGCGGCGAGCTCGTCGCGCGCGGTCAGCGGCAGGACGGCGGCCACGTACTGGTCCGGGCGCACCACGACGACGGCGCCGCCGCGGTCGATCCCGCGCAGCTCGAAGATGTCGTGGGCCGGGTCGGTCGCGTAGACCTTCTCGTGGTCGACCAGGGCGAACGGGCCGACCTTCGGCCGGAACACCTCGGGCACGTCGGCGAACTCCACCGCGAAGTGGTCCTGCTGGTAGACCACCTTGACGTCGAGCACGGCGTCCGGGTCGCCGTCGGCCGGGGTGTGCCGCAGCAGGGGCGAGTCCGGCGCGGTGCCCAGCCAGTGCGCCCAGTCGCGCAGGGCCGAGGGCTCGGCGGGCGCGGCGGCGTCGGCGAACGCGTAGACGCGCCACCGGCCGTCGGCGCGGGCGTGGTGGCCCAGGTGCGCGGGGTTGCCCTCGGCGACGCGCTCGACGGGGGCCGACTTGAACCGCTTGCCGACCGGGAAGCCCGTGGCGAGCCCCTGGTGCGCGGCGTCGGCCACGATCATGGACGGCTGGTACTGCGTCATGAACCCGCACGGGAACTCGGCGGTCTTGACGTAGAAGTCCTCGAGGTACGTCGGGTCGGGCAGGTCCTCGGGCCGGGTCGCCATGAGGCGGGACCACTCCCGGTCGAAGTCGATGAGCTCCTGGGCCACGACCTGCCGCTCGGCCGAGTACGTGGCGAGCAGCGCCTCGGAGGCCCGACCGGTGAGCACGTGCGCCAGCTTCCAGGCGATGTTCCAGCCGTCCTGCATGGACACGTTCATGCCCTGCCCGGCCTTGGCGCTGTGCGTGTGGCAGGCGTCGCCGGTCAGGAACACCCGCGGCGTGCGGGTGCCGGTGTGCTCGGCGGGCACGTCGTCGAACCCGTCGGTGACGCGGTGGCCCACCTCGTAGACGCTGTGCCAGGGCACGTCCTTCACGTCCAGCGCGTAGGGGTGCAGGATGCGGTTCGCGCGCGCGACGATCTCGTCCAGCGTGGTGGCGCGGACGCGGGCGCCCTCGCCGGGCGGCACCTCGCCGAGGTCGACGTACCAGCGGGCCAGGAACCCGCCCTCGCGGGGGATGAGCAGGATGGACCCGCCGTCGTGCGACTGGATGGCGCACTTGGTGCGCACGTCCGGGAAGTCGGTGACGGCCAGCACGTCCATCACGCCCCACGCGTGGTTGGCGCGGTCGCCCACCGGCTTGCGGCCGATCGCCTGCCGGACGGCGGAGTGCGCGCCGTCGGCCCCGACGACGTAGCGGGCGCGGACGGTGCGCTCGGCCCCCGCGTGGGGCCCGGCCGTGTGCCGCAGGGTCACGGTGACGGGCTCGCCGGGCGTCTCGGGGACGGTGAGGCCGGTGACCTCGAGGCCGTAGTCGGGGGTCACCCGCGCGGGCGCGCGGGCCGCCACCTCGGCGAAGTAGTCGAGCACCCGCGCCTGGTTGACGATCAGGTGCGGGAACTCGCTGATCCCGTCGGGGTCGTCGGGCGGCACGGCGGCGCGCGCGATGTTGCGCGGGTCGGCGGGGTCGGGCTTCCAGAACGCCATCTCGGTGATGCGGTAGGCCTCGGCGGTGATCCGCTCGGCGAAGCCGAACGCCTGGAACGTCTCGACGCTGCGCGCCTGGATGCCGTCGGCCTGGCCCATCTCCAGGCGCCCGGCCCGCCGCTCCACGACGTGCGTGCGCAGATCCGGGAACTGCGCGAGCTGCGCCGCCGCGATCATGCCCGCGGGCCCGCTGCCGACGATCAGCACGTCGACCTCGTCCGGCAGCTCGGCCGGCCGGTCGACCCCGTACCCGGCGGCCGGCTGGACGTTCGGGTCTCCGGTCACGTAGCCGTGGTGGTGGAACTGCATCGTTCGTCCGTTCTGCCCGTGGTCGGCGACGTTGCCGGGCCCTCTCAGACCATATACGATCTGTGATACGAAGCACCAGAGAGCAAGGGAGCTCATGGGAACCGAAGCGCAGGCGACGTCCACGGCCGGCCCGCTCGCGCGCCGGCCGGGCAAGATCGTCGCCGTCCACCTCGCGTACGCCTCCCGCGCCGACCAGCGCGGACGACGGCCCGCCGCCCCCTCGTACTTCCTCAAGCCGGCCAGCTCGCTCGGCGTGAGCGGGGGCGTGGTCGAGCGGCCCGCGGGCACCGAGCTGCTGGCCTTCGAGGGCGAGGTCGCCCTGGTGATCGGCGAGCCCGCCCGGCACGTGTCCGTCGAGGACGCGTGGGGGCACGTCGCCGCGGTGACCGCCTCGAACGACCTGGGCGTCTACGACCTGCGCCGGGCCGACAAGGGGTCCAACGTGCGCTCCAAGGGGCGCGACGGCTACACGCCGCTCGGGCCTGGGTTGATCGACGCGCGGGCGGTGGATCCTGCGGCGCTGCGGCTGCGCACCTGGGTCAACGGGGACCTGGTGCAGGACGACACGACCGGACCGGACGCGCTGCTGTTCCCGTTCGCGCAGATCGTGGCCGACCTGTCCCAGCACCTCACGCTGGAGCGGGGCGACGTGATCCTGACGGGCACGCCCGCCGGCTCCAGCGTGGTGGTGCCCGGAGACGTGGTCGAGGTCGAGGTCGACGCCCCGACGGCGCCCGGCGCGCCGACGTCCGGCCGGCTGGTCACCACGGTGGTGCAGGGCGAGGTGCCGTTCACGGAGGTTGGCGCGGGGCCGGAGGTGGACGACGCCCAGCGGGCCGACGCCTGGGGCAGCGCCGAGGCCGCGGGCCTGGAGCCGGAGCCCGAGCCCGAGCCGTTCGTGCTCACCGACGAGCTGCTCGACCTGCTGCGCCGCGCCCCCGTCGCCGGGCTCTCCGCCCAGCTCCGCCGGCGCGGCCTGGACGACGTGATCATCGAGGGCGTGCGCCCCACCGTCCCGGGCGCCACGATCGTGGGCCGCGCCCGCACCCTGCGCTTCGTGCCCCACCGCGAGGACCTGTTCGCCTCCCACGGCGGCGGCTACAACGCGCAGAAGCGCGCGTTCGACACCGTCGGTCCCGGCGAGGTCGTCGTCATCGAGGCGCGCGGCGAGACCGGCTCGGCCACGCTCGGCGACGTGCTCGCGCTGCGCGCCCAGGTGCGCGGGGCCGCGGGCGTGGTCACCGACGGCGGCGTGCGTGACTTCGACGCCGTCGCCGCCACGGGGCTGCCCGTCTTCAGCCGCGGGCCGCATCCCGCGGTGCTCGGCCGCCGGCACGTGCCCTGGGACACCGACGTCGCCGTGGCCTGCGGCGGCGCCACGGTCCTGCCCGGCGACGTCGTCGTGGGTGACGCCGACGGCGTCGTCGTCATCCCGCCGCACCTGGTCGCCGAGGTCGCCGCCGCGACCGTCGCCCAGGAGGAGCAGGACGCCTGGGTGGCGCAACAGGTCGCCGCGGGCCACCCGATCGACGGGCTGTTCCCGCCGGACGCGACGTGGCGGGCCCGCTACGAGGAATGGCGGGCCTCCCGATGACGCTCGACGGCGTGGCCGGCTCGGCCGTCGAGGCCGCGTTCGCCGGTGAGATCAGCAAGTCCCAGGTGGCCTACACCTACCTGCGCGACCGGATCGCGCGCCGCGACCTCGGGCCGGGCTACCGGCTCGTGCTGCGCACCATCGCCGACGAGCTCGCCATGAGCGTCGTGCCCGTCCGCGAGGCCATCCGGCGGCTGGAGGCCGAGGGCCTGGTGACGTTCGAGCGCAACGTCGGGGCGCGCGTCGCGATGATCGACGAGCGGGGCTACGTCGAGGCCATGCAGGCCCTCGGCGTGGTCGAGGGCGCCGCGACCGGCCTCTCGGCCCCGGCGATCTCGGCCGCGGACCTCGACCGGGCCGCCGAGGTCAACGACCGGCTGCGCTCGCTGCTGGACCACTTCGACCCGCACGCGTTCACGGCCCTGAACCGGCAGTTCCACTCGGTGCTGTTCGAGTCGTGCCCCAACGCGCTGCTGCTCGACATGGTGCACCGCGGCTGGGCCCAGCTCTCCGGGCTGCGCGACTCCACGTTCGCGTTCGTGCCCGGGCGGGCGCACGACTCCGTCGCCGAGCACGCCCACATCCTCGACCTCATCCGTGACCAGGCAGACCCGCTCGAGATCGAGATCGCCGCGCGCGACCACCGCTGGGCGACCATGCAGGCGTTCCTCGACTCGCGAACGACCCCGGAGGCACCATGAACGACCGAGCGAACGACCAGCCCACCCGCCACGTTCCCGCCGACCTGCCGGGCCACATCCAGCACTACATCGGTGGCGCGCTCGTCGACTCGCTCGACGGCGGCACGTTCGACGTGCTCGACCCGGTGTCCAACGAGGTCTACGTGCGCGCGGCCGCCGGGCAGGCCGCCGACGTCGACCGCGCCGTCGCCGCGGCGCGCACCGCGTTCACCGAGGGGCCGTGGCCCCGGATGCTGCCGCGCGAGCGCTCGCGGGTGCTGCACCGGATCGCCGACCTCGTCGAGTCCCGCGACGCGCGGCTGGCCGAGCTGGAGAGCTTCGACTCCGGCCTGCCCATCACCCAGGCGCTGGGCCAGGCCCGGCGGGCCGCGGAGAACTTCCGGTTCTTCGCCGACCTGGTCGTGGCCCAGGCCGACGACGCCTTCAAGGTGCCCGGCCGCCAGCTCAACTACGTCAACCGCAAGCCGATCGGCGTCGCGGGCCTCATCACGCCGTGGAACACGCCGTTCATGCTGGAGTCCTGGAAGCTCGGGCCCGCGCTGGCCACCGGGAACACGGTGGTGCTCAAGCCGGCCGAGTTCACGCCGCTGTCGGCCTCGCTCTGGGCGGGCATCTTCGAGGAGGCTGGGCTGCCGCCGGGCGTGTTCAACCTGGTCAACGGCCTGGGCGAGGAGGCGGGCGACGCGCTGGTCAAGCACCCCGACGTGCCGCTCATCTCGTTCACCGGGGAGAGCCGCACGGGCGAGACGATCTTCGCCAACGCCGCGCCGTACCTCAAGGGCCTGTCGATGGAGCTGGGCGGCAAGTCGCCGGCCGTCGTCTTCGCCGACGCCGACCTGGACGCCGCGATCGACGCGACGATCTTCGGCGTCTTCTCGCTCAACGGCGAGCGCTGCACCGCGGGCAGCCGCATCCTCGTGGAGCGCGCCGTCTACGACGAGTTCGTCGAGCGGTACGCGGACCAGGCCAAGCGCGTGGTGGTGGGCGACCCGCACGACCCGGCCACCGAGGTGGGCGCGCTGGTGCACCCCGAGCACTTCGCCAAGGTGATGGGCTACGTGGAGATCGGCAAGGGCGAGGGCCGGCTCGTCGCCGGCGGCGGGCGTCCGGAGGGCCTGGAGACCGGCAACTACGTGGCGCCGACCGTCTTCGCGGACGTGCCGCCGTCGGCCCGGATCTTCCAGGAGGAGATCTTCGGCCCCGTCGTCGCGATCACGCCGTTCGACACCGACGAGGAGGCGCTCGCGCTGGCCAACGGCGTGCGGTACGGGCTGGCCGCCTACGTGTGGACCAACGACCTGCGCCGCGCGCACACCTTCAGCCAGGCGATCGAGGCGGGCATGGTCTGGCTCAACTCGAACAACGTGCGCGACCTGCGCACGCCGTTCGGCGGGGTCAAGGCCTCCGGCCTCGGGCACGAGGGCGGCTACCGCTCGATCGACTTCTACACCCACCAGCAGGCCGTGCACGTCACGCTCGGCGCGGCGCACCACCCCACGTTCGGCAAGGGAGCCTGACGCGATGACCCATGCCATCCCCACCCCGTTGGCGCCCCCGCCGGACATCCTGCGCTGCGCGTACATGGAGCTCGTGGTCACCGACCTGGCCGCCTCCCGGAACTTCTACGTCGACGTGCTCGGCCTGGTGGTCACCGAGGAGGACGCCGGGGCGGTGTACCTGCGCAGCATCGAGGAGTTCATCCACCACAACCTGGTGCTGCGCCAGGGCCCGGTGGCCGCCGTCGCCGCCTTCTCCTACCGGGTGCGCAGCCCCCAGGAGCTGGACCGCGCCGTCGCGTTCTACACCGAGCTCGGCTGCGAGGTGCGGCGCGCGCCGGAGGGCTTCACGCGCGGCGTCGGCGACTCGGTGCGCGTGATCGACCCCCTCGGGTTCCCGTACGAGTTCTTCTACGACGTGCAGCATGTCGAGCGGCTCGCGTGGCGGTACGACCTGCACACCCCGGGCGCGCTGGTGCGGCTGGACCACTTCAACCAGGTCACCCCGGACGTGCCGCGCGCGGTGAAGTTCATGGAGGACCTGGGCTTCCGCGTCACCGAGGACATCCAGGACGCCGAGGGCACCACCTACGCCGCGTGGCTGCGCCGCAAGCCCACGGTGCACGACACGGCGATGACCGGCGGGGACGGCCCCCGGATGCACCACGTCGCCTTCGCGACGCACGAGAAGCACAACATCATCGCGATCTGCGACAAGCTCGGCGCCCTGCGCCTGAGCGACCGCATCGAGCGCGGCCCGGGCCGGCACGGCGTGTCCAACGCGTTCTACCTGTACCTGCGCGACCCCGACGGGCACCGCGTGGAGATCTACACGCAGGACTACTGGACGGGCGACCCCGACAACCCCGTGGTCACCTGGGACGTGCACGACAACCAGCGCCGCGACTGGTGGGGCAACCCGGTGGTGCCGTCCTGGTACACCGAGGCGTCGCCCGTGCTGGACCTGGACGGGCACCCGCAGCCCGTCGTCGCCCGCACCGACACGTCCGAGATGGCCGTGACCATCGGCGCGGACGGGTTCTCGTACACGCGCCCGGAGGACGCCGCCCGCGCGGAGGACGACGCCGACGTGCTGCCGTCGTGGAAGCAGGGCGAGTACAAGCTGGGGCACCAGCTGTGACGGGCCCGGAGCCGGGCGCCGCGGCAGACGGCCGCACGCTCGACGACGCGACGGTCACCGCGATCGCCGACGAGCTGGCTCGCGCCGACGCCGAGCGCGCCACCGTCCCGCTCCTGACGGCGCGGTACCCCGGGATGACCATCGAGGACTCCTACGCCGTGCAGAACACCTGGCGGCGGCGCGGCATCGAGGCCGGACGCCGCCCGGTGGGCCACAAGATCGGGCTCACGTCGAAGGTCATGCAGGCGGCCACCGGCATCACCGAGCCGGACTACGGCGCGATCTTCGCCGACATGGTGTTCGAGAACGGCGCGGTCGTCGAGCACTCCCGGTTCTCGAACGTGCGCGTCGAGGTGGAGCTCGCCTTCGTGCTGAACCAGCGCGTCGCCGGGCCGGACGCCACGGTCTTCGACGTGCTGCGGGCCACCGAGTACGTGGTGCCCGCGCTGGAGATCCTGTCCTCGCGCATCGAGCTGGCCGGCCGCACCATCGTCGACACGATCAGCGACAACGCCGCGATGGGCGGCATGGTCTACGGCGGCAACCCGGTCAGGGTCGGGGAGACCGACCTGCGCTGGGTCGCCGCGCTGCTGTACCGCAACGAGGTCATCGAGGAGTCGGGCGTCGCCGCCGCCGTGCTGAACCACCCCGCGGCCGGCGTCGCCTGGCTCGCCAACAAGCTCGCCCGGCACGGCGCGGCGCTGGAACCCGGCGAGATCGTCCTGGCCGGCTCCTTCACACGGCCGATGTGGGTGGAGCCGGGGGACACGGTGCTGGCCGACTACCGAGAGCTGGGGACCGTCTCGTGCCGATTCGTCTGACCCTCCCGCCCACGTTCCGGGACCGCATCGAGGCCGCCGGCCGCCCGTTGGCCGGCATGTGGGTGTGCTCCGGCAGCCCCGTGGTGGCCGAGATCTGCGCGGGCGGCGGCCTGGACTGGCTGCTGATCGACGGCGAGCACTCGCCGATCGGCCTGGAGACCACCACGGCCCTGCTCCAGGCGGTCGCCCCGTACCCGGTCACCCCGGTGGTCCGGGCGCCGTCGGGCGACCCCGTGGTGCTCAAGCAGCTCCTCGACCTCGGCGCGCAGAACGTGCTGGTGCCCATGGTCGACACCGCCGAGCAGGCCCACGACGTGGTCCGGGCCGTCCGCTACCCGCCGCGCGGCGTGCGCGGCGTCGGCAGCGCCCTGTCCCGCGGCGGCCGCTGGAACCGGGTCCCGGACTACCTGGCCGAGGCCGAACGCCACGTGTCGCTGTTCGTCCAGGTCGAGTCCGTCACCGGGGTCGAGAACGCGGCGCACATCGCCGGCGTCGACGGGGTGGACGGCGTCTTCGTCGGCCCGTCCGACCTGGCCGCGTCGATGGGCGTGCTCGGGCAGCAGACGCACCCCGCCGTCACCGCCGCGGTGCACCGCACGTTCGAGGCCGTGCGCAGCGTGGGCAAGCCCGTGGGCGTCAACGCCTTCGACCCCGCCGTCGCCCAGGCCTACCTGGACGACGGCGCCTCCTTCGTGCTCGTCGGGGCCGACGTCGCCCTCCTGGCCCGCGGTGCGGAGGCGCTCGCGGACCGGTGGACCGCCGATCCTCCGGCCGGCACCGCCGGGTAGCGTTCGGACCATGCGTCTGGGCGTCCTCGACATCGGTTCCAACACGGGTCACCTGCTGGTGGTCGACGCCCACGGCGGCGCCGCGCCGCTGCCCGCGTCGTCGTACAAGTAGCCGCTGCGGCTCGCGGAGCACCTGGACGCCGCCGGCGCCGTCGGCCCGGCGGGCGTCGAGGCCCTCGTGGAGTTCACGGCGCAGGCCGTGCGCGTCGCGGAGGACCGGGGCTGCGCCGAGACGCTGGCGTTCGCGACGTCCGCCGTGCGCGAGTCGGTGAACGCCGAGGACGTGCTGCGGACCGTGCAGGAGCGCACCGGCGTGCTCCTGGAGGTGCTCAGCGGCGCGGACGAGGCCCGGCTCACCTTCCTCGCGGTGCGCCGGTGGTTCGGCTGGTCGGCCGGGCGGCTCGCCGTCTTCGACATCGGCGGCGGCTCCCTGGAGATCGCCGGCGGCGCCGACGAGGCTCCCGACGCCGCGTGGTCGCTCCCGCTCGGGGCGGCGCGCCTGGCCCGCACGCACTTCGGCGCCGCGCCCGACGGCGCCGGGCCGGACGACGACGCGCTGCGCGCCCTGCGCCGGGACCTGCGTGCCGACATCGCACGCCACGCCGGCGACCTGCTGCGCTCCGGCCGCCCCGACCGCGCGGCCGCGACCTCGAAGACCTTCCGGTCGCTCGCCCGGATCTGCGGCGCCGCGCCCGCGGGGGACGGGCCGCTCGTGCCGCGAACGCTGCGGCTCGACGACCTGCGCGCCCGGATGGACGAGCTGGTCCGGACCGCGCCCGCCGACCTGGCCGGGCTGCCCGGCGTCTCGCCGAGCCGTTCGCACCAGATCGTGCCCGGCGCGCTGGTCGCGGAGGCGTGCATGGACGTGTTCGACCTGCCGGAGCTGGAGATCTGCCCCTGGGCGCTGCGCGAGGGCGTGATCCTGGAGCGGCTGGACCTCATGCCGCACCTCGCGGCGGGCTGACGCCCTTCCGGGCGGATACTGGCGGCATGCCCGTCGTCACGAGTCCCGTCGAACGCCTGCGTGCCCGGGTGGGGAACGCCCTCTTCACGAAGGTGGCCGGGCCCCACGGGTTCGAGGCGCGCGACCGCATCCACCTGACCCCCGGCCCGCGCTGGTTCCCGCCCGGCAGCCCGATCCGCCTCGTGCACGCCGACTCGGCGACGTTCGCGGGCGGGCTCCGGGCGCTCCTGCTCCAGTCGCTGCACCCGCTCGCGATGGCGGGGGTGGCCGGCCACTCCGGCTACCGCGGCGACCCGTGGGGGCGGCTGGCCCGCACCTCCACGTTCCTGGCGACCACCACGTTCGCCACCACCGAGCACGCCCAGGAGATGGTCGACCGTGTGCGCGCCGTCCACGACCGCGTGCGGGGCCGGGCACCCGACGGGCGCCCCTACCGCGCGAACGACCCCCACCTGCTCACCTGGGTGCACGTGGCCGAGGCCGACTCGTTCCTGGCCGCCCACCAGCGCTACGGCGAACGGCCGCTGAGCCCCGCCGAGGCGGACGAGTACGTGGCCCAGTCCGGCCGGGTGGCCCGCGCGCTCGGGGCGGAGGTGGTCCCGGAGACGGTCGCCGAGCTGGCCGAGTGCCTGCGGTCCTACCGCGCCGAGCTGGTCGCCACGCCCGAGGCGCTCGACACCGCGCACTTCCTGCTGCGCGAGCCGCCGCTGCCCTGGGTCGCCCGCGCGCCCTACCGCCTGCTCGCCGCCGGGTCCGTGGCGCTGCTGCCCGCCTGGGCGCGCGCCGAGCTGGACGTCGAGACCTGGTTCAGCCGGACCCTCGGCAGGCCCGCCGGGGCGCTCGCGGTCCGGGGCGTGCGGTGGGGACTGGGCTCCGCCGGAGGCCGGGAGCGCTGGGCCTCAGTAGCCTGAGGGAATGGCGAGCGACCCCGACGTCCCCGACGCCTTCGACGTGTACACGGTCGTGGTCCTGCGGCGTCCGCCCGACGCCCCCGACATCACGGACGACGCCCTGATCGAGCTCCAGGCGCGCCACCTCGCCTACCGGGCCGACCTGCGGCGCCGGGGCGTGCTCGTGGTGAACGGGCCGTTCGACCTGCGCAGTGACCCCTCGTACCGCGGGATGTCGATCTTCGCGTGCTCCCCGGACGAGGCCGCCCGGCTGTCCGACGGCGACCCGTCCGTCGCGGCCGGCCGGCTCGCCTACGACGTGCTGGAGTGGTGGGTCGCCGCCGGCTCGCTCGCGTTCCCGCTCGCGGCCGGGCAGGTGGGGGACCGCCGCAGCATGCCGGACGACTGACGGGCAGCGCGCTGGTCGAGCGTGTCGAGACGGTCTCGACACGCTCGACCAGCGATGCCGTCACTCCACGCCGAGCGCCGCGACCGGCGAGGTGCGGACGGCGGCCCGTGCCGGGACCACGGAGGCCAGGAGCCCCGCGACGAGGGCGACACCCAGGACCAGCGCGATGTCCGTCCACGGCACGGCGTACCGCACGTCGCCCATCAGCGACAGGGCGGTCGCCGCCCCGGCCCAGCCGAACACCAGCCCGAGCACGATGCCGAGCACGGCGCCGACACCCGCGATGAGCATGCCCTCCACCGCGAGCATGGCCCGCAGCTGGTCCTTGCCCAGCCCGATCGCCCGCAGGGTCGCGGACTCCCGGGTGCGCTCGATGACCGACAGGGACAGCGTGTTGGTGACGCCGATCAGCGCGATCACCACGGCCACGGCGAGCAGGCCCACCACGATGCCGAGGATCACGTCCACGACCTGGCGGAACTGCGCGGCCTGGGCCGCCGGGCCCATCACGAACGCCCCGCCGTCGACCTCCGCCACGGCGTCCTGCACGTCCGTGAGCACCGCCGTGGGGTCGGAGCTGTCGATGTGCGCCCAGACGTCGCTCCACGGGTCCGCGGCGTCGAGCCGGGCGAAGTCCGCGGCCGTGATCATGCTGCTGAGCGGCTCGGCCGTGGTGATGACGACCGTCAGGTCGACGGTGCCGCCGGGACCCTCCACGGTGGTGCGGTCGCCGTCGGCGAGGTCCAGCGAGTCCGCGGCGTCCTGGCTGAGCAGGATCGAGCCGTCGGCCAGCCGTTCCGCCTCCTCGGCCACGTTCACGACGGCCGCGAGGTCCTGCGGGTCGGCGGCCGCGACCTGCAGGTCCTCCGTCCCGGCGAGCGTGACGAGCGCGCTGGTGACCAGCACGGTGTCGGTGACCCCGCCGGCGCCCGCGACGGCCTCGTGCACGTCGTCGACGTACCTCGGGTCGGACGGCGACGCGCTCACGTCGTACGGGAACGTCTCGTCGAGCAGGCTGTCCGCCGACATCCGGGCGCTCGCGGCACCCGTGGACATCATGGTGACCAGCGTGACGCCGATGAGCAGCGCGGTGGAGGTCGCCGCCGTCCGCCGCGGGTTGCGCAGCGTGTTGGCGACGGCCAGCCGGGCCGCCGGGCCGGAGCGGGACACGAGGGCACCGAGGCCCGCCGCGACGCGCGGCAGCCACAGCACGGCGCTCAGCACCACGCCGAAGAACGCGAGCGAGCCGCCGCCCACGGCCGCGAGCAGGCCGAACTGCGGCGCCCCGTTCATGCCGAGCGTCACGCCGACCGCGAGCCCCGCGAAGCCGCCGACCACGCACAGGAGCGAGATCACCAGGCGGGCCCGGCCGGTGCGGGCGCGCAGCGTCGGCGCGTCCGAGGGCCGCAGGGCGGCCAGCGGCGCGACCCGGGTGGCCGAGCGGGCCGGGGCGAGCGCCGCCAGGACCGTCACGCCCACGCCGACGGCGAGCGGCAGCACGACCGCCTGCCAGGTCAGGGCGATGGTCGTCGGCAGCGGCACGTCGAGGTCGAACGACGGCGCGACGAGCAGCGCGATCTGCGCCAGCGCGGCGCCCGCCACGATGCCCGCCGCCGACGCGACGACACCGAGGATCGCGGCCTCCAGCAGCACACTGCGGTAGAGCTGGCCGGCGCCCGCGCCGATGCAGCGCAGCAGCGCCAGGGTGCGGGTGCGCTGGGCCACGAGCACCTGGAACGTGTTGGTGATGACCATGGCCGCGATGAGCAGGGCGATGGCGGCGAACGTCAGGACGAACACCAGGAAGACGAGGTCCTGGCCGCCGGTCTGCTCGGCGGTCTGTTCCGTCGCCACCTGCTCGACCGTCTGCACGGTCATGTCGCCCGCGGCGTCGGGGAAGGCGCCCTGGAGCGCGTCGCTCAGCCCCGGCGGGACCTCGTCGCCGCCGAGCGGGGTGTCGAGCGCGACGAGCAGCTCGGTGACCGGGTCGGCGTAGGGCTCGGCCGCGTTCCACGCGTCGAGCGTCGCGGCCGGGACCGCGGCGGCGCCGCCGTAGGAGGTGTAGGCGCCGTAGGGGTCGGCCGCGATGCCTGTCACGGTCAGCGTCTCGGTGACGTCCTTCGGGTCGCCGAGCTCCGCGGCCGGGTCGTCGGCCTCGCTCTCGGCCCATCCGTCGGGGTAGACGGTCCGGTTGAGCGTCACCGTGTCGCCGACGCCGACCTCCATGCGCTCGGCGACCGTCGTGGACAGGGCCACCTCGCCGTCGGACGCCGGCCAGGCGCCGTCGGTCAGCTCCAGTGGGGACAGGCGCGGGTCGGCGGGCACCGGGGCGAAGGCCTGGAAGCCGCCCTTGCCGCCGTTGCGCAGGTCGCCGAACCAGGCGGTGAGCGGCTGGACGGCCGCGACCTCGTCGAGCGCGGCGACGGCCCGGACGTCGCCGTCGGTGATCCCGTCGGCGTCGCCCTCCGGGCTGGTCACCACGACGTCGGCCCGCGCGTACCCGGCCGCGACCATGTCGTGGGTGGTGCCGTTGATGACGCCCCCGGCCAGCAGCGTCACGGTGACGAAGGCGGTGCTGATCAGGATGGCCACGCCGGCGGCGGTGAGCCGGCCGGTGCTGCGGCGCATCTGCCCCAGGGTGAGGCGTGCGGTGGGGAAGGAGTTCGACATCACGCACCCGTCCGGGCGGGACCGGTGGTGACGGCGGGCTCCAGGGTGCGCAGGGCGTCCAGCCCGGCCATCGCGGACTCCGGCGTGGGGTCGCTGATGTCACCCGCGATCCGGCCGTCGGCGATCAGCACCACCCGGTCCGCATACGCGGCCGCGGACGGGTCATGGGTGACCATGATGATCGTGCGACCCAGCTCCCGCACCGAACGACGCAGGAACGACAAGACCTCCGCACCGGACCGGGAGTCGAGATTACCCGTGGGCTCGTCCGCGAACACCACGTCCGGCTGCGCGATCAACGCACGCGCGATCGCGACACGCTGCTGCTGCCCACCCGAGAGCTCACCCGGGCGGTGGGTCAGCCGCCCGGTCAGACCCAGCGTCTCCACCAGGGTGTTCAGCCACGCCCGGTCCAGGCTCGCCCCGGCCAGCTCGACGGGCAGCGTGATGTTCTGCTCGGCGGTGAACATCGGCAACAGGTTGAACTGCTGGAACACGAACCCGATCCGGTCGCGCCGCAGACGCGTGAGGGCCTTGTCGTTCAGGCCGGTGATCTCGGTCTCCCCGAGGAAGGCCTGCCCGCCGGTGGCGGAGTCCAGACCGGCCAGCAGGTGCATCAGGGTCGACTTACCCGAACCCGAGGGGCCCATGATCGCGGTGAACCTGCCCTGCTCGAAGTCCACGTCCACGCCGTCCAGGGCGCGCACGATCGCCTCACCCTTGCCGTACGTCTTGGTCAGGGAACGGGCGCGCACTGCGGGTGACGACCCGGGCGCGTACACGGTGGTGTCCATGGGAAGGACGTTACGGAGCGGCTGTGCGCCGGCGCGTCCCGCCCCGGGCTGGTCTTGGTCGGTCCCTGGGTCATACCCAGGTCGTACGACCCACCCTGACCACCCCGGGGCGGGCATCAGTCCACGGCGTCGAGCTCGACGACGACGGCGTGCGCCGGGTGCAGCAGCGGGAGCCGCAGCCCGACCGCGCCGAGCGCCGCGCCGGGCACCACCGCGGCACCGTCCGCGGAGCCGGCCGCCTCGCCCGTCGCGGCGAACAGCGGCGGCGCGTCGCGGTGCGGGTCGGCGGCCAGCGGCAGCGACACCCGGTACCGGCGCGCCGGGTCCAGCCCGGGCACACGCAGCAGCGCGGGCAGCGCCCGGTCGCCGGTCACCGACCGCACCACGCGCACCACCGCCCGGCTCCGGTCGGGCGCGACGACGACGGTCGCGCTCGTCCCCGCGTCGCCGGTCGGCGGGTGGTGCACGTCGCCCGTGTGCAGCAGCGGCCGCAGCCGCCGGTACGCGGCGATGCCGTCGCGCAGCCGCTCCAGCTCCTCCGGCGTGCCCGCCGTCAGGTCCCACTCGATGCCGAAGTGCCCGGTCAGCGCCACGGCGATCCGCAGGTCGAGCTCCGTGGCGCGCCGCGTGGTGTGGGCCACGGGCGGGCCCACGTGCGTGCCGACGAGCTCCGGGGGCAGCAGCAGCTCGGTCCAGCGCTGGATGGCGAGCCGCTCGACCGGGTCGTTCGTGTCCGAGGCCCACACCCGGTCCGTGTGCTCCAGGACGCCGAGGTCCACGCGCGCCCCGCCCGAGGCGCACGCCTCGATCTCCAGGCCCGGGTGCCGCGCCCGGAGCGCCGCCAGCAGCCGGTACACGGCCTCGGTGTGCCGGTGCACGTTCGCGCGGCCGGCGGTCACGGCCTCGATGAGGTCGCGGTTCTGGTCCCACTTGACGTAGTCGAGCCGGTACTCGGCCACGAGCGCCGAGACCGCCTCCAGCAGGTGGTCGAACACCTCCGGCCGCGACACGTCGAGCACGAACTGGTTGCGCCAGGGCCGCACCTCGTTCTCGATCGGCTGCAGCAGCCAGTCCGGGTGCTCGCGGGCGAGCTCCGAGTCGAGGCTGACCATCTCGGGTTCGAGCCACAGCCCGAACTCCATGCCGTGGCCGCGCACGACGTCGACCAGCGGGTGCAGCCCGTCCGGCCACGGCTCGGGGTCCACGCGCCAGTCGCCCAGCCCGGCCGAGTCGTCGCGGCGGCCGAGGAACCAGCCGTCGTCGAGCACGAACCGCTCCACGCCGACGTCGGCGGCGAGGCCGGCGAGCCGCTGCAGCTTGCCGAGGTCGTGGTCGAAGTAGACGGCCTCCCAGGTGTTCAGCGTCACCGGGCGGGGACGGCGCGGGTGCCCCGCCCGGCCGCGCACGAACCGGTGGAACCGCCGTCCGACGCCGTCGAAGCCCTCGTCGCTCCACACGAACAGCGCGGCCGGGGTGCGGAACGAGGCGCCGGGGTCGACCGTGATCTCGCCCGGCCGCAGCAGCGGCCCGGCGCCCAGCAGCGTGCGGCTCTCGGGCAGCGCGTCGACCCGGTGCACCGCGTCGCCGCTCCACGCGAGGTGCGCCGCCCACACCTCGCCCCGGGTGTCGTCGAACCCGGCGGTCCCGAGCACGAGCACCAGCGGGGAGTCGTGCCCGGTGCGGCCGCGGCGCGACTCGCGCGCGTGGCTGCCCTGGGTGAGCGGACGGCGCTGCGGGGTGCGCTCGCGCGTCCAGCGCCCCGAGAAGTCCAGCACCTCCGCGGCGACGTCGCCGACCGGCATCGTCGCCTCCAGGATCGCGAGGTCGACCGGCTCGGCGCCCGTGTTGTGCAGCTCGTGCTCGACCCGGAGCACCCCCGACGCGTCGAGGACGAGGCCGACGACGACGCGCAGCCCCGCCGCCTCGGCGGTGATCCGCAGGTGCCGCTCGTCGCCCTGCACCAGGGTGCGGCGCCAGCGCGGCAGCAGCGCCCGGCGTCCCACGTGGCCGGCGAGACCCGGGCGGCCCTCCCAGCCGTCGTGCTCGCCGGGGAGCACCGTGAGCGGCCACGGCGCGTCGAGGGCGCTCGGCGACGCCGGCCGCGCCACCGACCGCAGCAGCCGCCGCGCGTCGTCCGCGTCGAGCGGGCCGATGTCCCGGCCCCAGTGCACCACCTCCGGCAGCCCGTCCTGCGGCAGGGCGATCACGACGCCGACGCCGGCCGCCCGCAGCACGTGCACGAGCGGGCCGGGGTCGGTGCCGGGCTCCGTGCCGGTCACCTCGGTCGCGTCGAGCGTCACTCGGCGGCGCTCTCGCGCAGCACGACCACGCGGCCCGCGGGCACGAGCGCCGTGCCGTCGAACGTCGCGTCGTCGAGGAGCGAGCGGCCGGACACGGCCACGGTCTCGTCGGCGTCGGAATGGTTGACGAGGAACAGGACGTCGCCGTCCGGCGTCCGCCGGCGGACCGCCTCGATCCCCGTGCTCGCCTCGACCGCGCGGGGCAGGCCGAGCTCGTCGATGAGCCGGTCGGCGATCCGCGTGGCCGAGTCGAGCGGGAGCTGCGCGGAGACGTACCAGGCGGCGCCGTCGCCGACGGCGTGGCGGGTCACGGCCGCCCGGCCGGCGGAGTCGCCGTCGGCGTAGGTCACGACCGCCTCGGCACCGCGGAGGTTGGTGTCCTCGCTCCAGTCGGTGACCTCGCCGCCGTCGGACAGGCGCACCGTCTCGTCGGCCTGCAGCGGGCGGAACTCCTCGGTCGAGACGCCGAGCAGGTCACGGAACGCGCCCGGGTAGCCGCCGCCGCGCACCCGGCTGGTCTCGTCGACGATGCCGCAGAGGTACGTGACGAGCACCGTGCCGCCGTCGCGCACGAACTTCTCGACCCGCGCCGCCTGCGCGTCGGAGACCACGAACAGCGTGGGCAGGACGACGAGGTCGTAGCCGTCGAGGTCGGCGTCGACGGGGAGCACGTCGACGAGCACCTGCCGCTGCCAGAAGACCCGGTGCCACAGCCGCGTCTCGTGGGCGTACCGCAGGGCGCGGTGCGGCTTGAGTCCCTGCTGGAAGGCCCAGGCGGACTCCTCGTCGACCAGGAGCGCGACCCTCGCGGGCTCCACCGGCGCGCCGGCGATCCCGCGTAGCTGCCGCAGCGCCGCGCCGAGCCGCACGACCTCGCGCCAGACGCGGCTGTCGGTGCCGGCGTGAGGCAGCATCGCGGAGTGGAACTGCTCGGTCCCCGCGGTCGAGGCCCGCCACTGGAAGAACATCGCGCCGTCCGACCCGCGCGCCACGTGGGTGAGCGCGTTGCGGAGGATCTCGCCGGGCGTCTTGGCGCGGTTGCGCTCCTGCCAGCTGGGCGCCCCGGTGGAGTGCTCCATGAGCAGCCACGGCTGACGGGCGTGCGTCAGCCCCCGCATCCGGTCGGCCGCGAACGCGAGGTCCTGCTCGCGCGCCGGGTCGGCCCCGATCGTGTAGTGGTCGTTCGCCACGACGTCGACGTGGCCGGCCCAGTCGGAGTAGTCGACGACGTGCCCGCCGGAGCCCACCATGAAGTTGGTCGTGACCGGCACGGCGCTGTGCGCGCGCAGTACCTCGGCCTCGGCGAGGTAGTGCTCCAGCAGCTCGTCGGAGGAGAACCGCTCGAAGGCGAGGAACAGGCCCGGGGTCGCCTTGTGCCGGTCGCCGCGGGGCGGCTCGATGTGCTCGATGTCGGTGAAGGTGTGCCCCCAGAACGCGGTGCCCCAGGCGGCATTGATCGCCTCGACCGTGCCGTACTCCGCGCGGAGCCACTCGCGGAACCGGGCCGCCGAGACATCGCACCAGCAGCGGCCGTTGCCGCCGCCGAGCTCGTTGCTCACGTGCCACAGGCGCACCGCGGGGTGGTCGCCGTAGCGCTCGGCGAGGGCGGTGGTGATCCGGAGCGCGTGCTCCCGGAACACCGGTGAGCTGGCGCACCAGCCGAGCCGCCCGCCGGGCTGCTCGCGCATGCCGTGGGCGTCGATCGGCAGCACCTCGGGGTGCTCGTGCAGCAGCCAGCTCGGGGGCGCGGCCGTCGGGGTGGCGAGGTCGACGGCGATGCCGGCGTCGTGCAGCAGGCCGATGATCTCGTCGAACCAGCCCCAGTCGTACTCGCCCTCGCGCGGTTCGAGCAGGCCCCAGGAGAACACGCCGAGGGTGACGATGTTGACGCCCGCCTCGCGCATCAGCCGCACGTCCTCGCGCCACACCTCGGGCGCCCACTGCTCGGGGTTGTAGTCGCCGCCGTAGCTCAGGCCGTCGGTCGGCCAGGCGGGCAGGGCACGGCGGGTGGGGGGTCGTCCGGTCGCGCGACGGGCCACGGGGCATCTCCTTCGATGTCGGTGCGGGGACGAGCGCGCCCCCGGCGTCAGACTTGTCGAGCCTGCGACTGTTTGTCAATCTGCGGAACAAACGTGGCCTCAGAACCGGAGCATCGTCCGTAGGCCCACCACGGCCCCGCCGCGGGCCCACTCGTCGAACGCGAACGGCTGGACGTCCAGCGCGAGCGGCGGGATGCCGGGGGAGCGCACCTCCTCGATCGTGGCCCGCACGTGGTCGCCGGCGAGCTCCATGACCACGAGGCCGTCCCCGGCGAGCACGATCTTCTGCGGGTCCAGCGCGTTGGCCACCGTGCCGATCAGCACCCCGAGCGCCTGCCCGGCGTCGGCGAAGGCTCGCCGCGCCACGGCGTCGCCGCCGCGCGCCAGCGCCACCGCGCCGTCGAAGTCGAGCCCGGGGATGCGCAGCGCGTCGACGATCGCCTGGTTGGGCAGCAGCGCGCTGACGCAGCCGCGGTGGCCCTGGCCGCAGATGGGTCCCGCCGAGTCGACGCGGAGGTGGTCGAGCCGGCCCGCACGCCCGTGGTGCCCGGTGACCACCCGGTCGTCGACGACGAACCCGAACCCGACGCCGGTGCCCACGGTGATCAGGGCGAGCGAGGAGCAGCCCACGCCCGCGCCGAACCAGTGCTCGGTGGCGGTGAGCGCGCGCACGTCGTTCTCCGCGCCCACCGGGATGCCGAGCCGTGCGGTGAGCAGCTCCGCGAGGTGCACGTCCCGCCAGCCCAGGAACGGGGAGTCCTTGACCACCTGGCGCCCGTCCACCACGGTGAGGTCGCCCGCCAGCGCGACGCCGCCGGCGACGATCGAGCCGAACCGCCCGGCGAACCGGGCGTGGGCGGCGGCGATCTGCTCGATCACCGCGTCCGGCGACCGGTCGGCGAGGGGTTCCTCGTGGGCGGCCACGATGCGCGCGCCGAGGTCGGTCACGACGGCGAACACGGCGTCGCCGGTGAGCTTCACCCCGAGGAGGTGGTGGGCGTCGTGCCGCACCAGGAGCAGCTCGCTCGGCCGCCCGGTCGCGCCGCGCAGCTCGACCTGGCCCTCCGTGACCAGGCCGTGGTCCATGAGCGCGCGGGTGACGCGGGTCAGGCTCGCGCGGGACACGCCGAGCCGGCGCGCGATCTCGGCGCGGGGGAGCGGGCCGTGGATCAGCAGCTCGCGCAGCACGCTGCGCTCGGCGTCGGCGAGCGCCGGCCACACCGCCGCGCCGTCCGGTGTCGCGCCGCCCGGCGTCGTACCCTCCGACGCCGCGGACTGACCTCGTGACATCACTACCTCGTCTCTGGGGCTCGGATCTTATCCATCCAGCCCTTTGTTTCGATAATTGACAAAGGGTAGGCGCGCCGTCAGACTCTGGTCCAGTTGGCGCCCGGTCGCCGACGAGTACCGATCAAAGGAGATCCCGATGCGCATCCGCCCCCTCGTGGCCTGTGCGGCCACGGTCGCCGCCGTCACCGTCCTGAGCGGCTGTGGCGCCGCGAGCGCCGAGTCCGAGGGCCCCGTCACCCTCGAGTACTGGGCGTGGCCGGCCGGCAGCAAGACCGTCGTCGACACGTGGAACGCGGCCCACCCGGACATCCAGGTGAAGCTCTCCGACGCCGGCGGCGGGGACGAGTCGTCCCAGAAGCTGCTCACGGCGTCGCGCGCCGGCAACGCGCCCGACCTGGCGCTCGTCGAGTACACGACGCTGCCGTCGCTGATCGTCGCGGACGTGCCGCTGGAGATCACGGACTACGTGAGCGACGTGCAGGACGCGTTCACCGAGGGCACCTGGGCGCAGACGACGTTCGACGGCGCGGTCTTCGGCGTGCCGCAGGACGTCGGCCCGATGGCGCTGGTCTACCGCGAGGACCGCTTCGAGGAGCTCGGCGTGCCGGTGCCCACCACGTGGGCGGAGTTCCGCGACGCGGCGGCCGCCGTGCAGGAGGCCGACCCGGACGCCGTCATCGCCAGCTTGCCGCCCACGGAGTTCGGCTTCTTCGCCGGCGTGGCCACGCAGGCGGGCGGGCAGTGGTGGGGGGTGGACGGCGAGGAGTGGACCGTCGGGATCGCCGACGAGGCGTCCCTGGAGGTGGCCGACTACTTCGAGGAGCTGGCGGCCGACGGCCTGATCCAGACGGAGCCGCTGCTGACCCCCGAGTACAACGCCATGATCAACGAGGGCACCATGCTCTCGTGGCCGTCGGCCGTCTGGGCGCCGGGCGTCATCGAGTCGGTCGCGCCCGACACCGCGGGGAGCTGGGCGATGGCGCCGCTGCCGCAGTGGACGCCGGGTGACCCGGCGGTCGCCTACCAGGGCGGCTCCGCCCTGGTCGTGACCAAGGACAGCGAGCACCCCGAGGAGGCGGCGAAGTTCGCCACCTGGCTCAACTCCACCGAGGAGGGCAACACGCTGCTCCTGGACGAGCAGAGCCTGTACCCGGCGTCCGGCCTGGGGCAGGAGATGGCGGAGAACAACGACCCGCCGGCCCTCATGCCGCAGCAGAAGGACTTCTACTCCGTCTCCGCCGACATCTCCGCCGAGACCGTCCCGGTGACGTGGGGGCCGAACGTCAACCTCGCCAAGTCGGTCTTCGAGGACGAGCTGGGCAAGGCCATCCGCAACGGCACCCCCTGGCGGGACGCGTTCGTCGCCACCCAGGAGGCCGTGGTCGCCGACATGGCGGAGACCGGGTTCGCCGTGAGCAACGGCTGACCCGGAGCCCGCGATGTCGACCACCCTGCAGCCGGCCCGCCGCCGTCCCCGACGGCGGCAGGTCGCGCCCTACCTGTTCACCGCCCCGGCGGTCATCCTGTACGTCACGTTCATGCTCGTCCCGGTGGGGTACGCCGTCTGGCTGAGCCTGCGCGCCTACCGCATCGAGGGCGCGCTGCTGGGACGCAAGACGGAGGTGTTCGTCGGCCTCGACAACTACGTCGCGGTGCTGACCGACCCGGAGTTCGCGGCCGGCTTCGGCCGGCTCGCGATCTACGGCGTGATCGCCGTGCCCCTGACGCTCGGCCTCGCGCTGCTGTTCGCCCTCGTGCTGGACACGCCCGCCGCGCGGCTCAAGCGGTTCGGCCGGACGGCGATCTTCATCCCCTACGCGGTGCCCGGCGTCGTCGCGGCCCTGCTGTGGGGCTTCATGTACCTGCCGAGCACGAGCCCGTTCTCGTACGTCACTCGCGCGCTCGGGCTGGGGACCATCCCGTTCCTCGACGGCCCGGGGCTGTTCGGCTCGCTCGCGAACATCGCGATCTGGGGCGGCGTCGGGTTCAACATGATCATCATCTACACCTCGTTGCGGTCCATCCCGGGCGAGATCTACGAGTCCGCGCGGCTCGACGGCGCGGGCGAGGTGCAGATCGCGCTGCGGATCAAGGTGCCGCTGGTGGTGCCCGCGCTCGTGCTCACCGGGGTGTTCTCGCTGATCGGCACGCTCCAGCTGTACAGCGAGCCCGCGACGCTGCAGCCCATGACGAGCGCCATCTCGAACACGTGGGTGCCGCTGATGACCATCTACCGTGACGCGTTCGGCACCGACGACCTGCCCCAGGCGGCCGCCGCGTCGACCGTCCTCGCCGTCGGCACCGTGCTCGTCTCGGTGGTCATCCTGCGGATCGTCAACCGCAAGCGCACGGGGGTCGAACGATGAGCGTGCTCACCGCCCGCCCGGGCCCGGCGTCGACCCGGCGCGACCCCTCCGACCGCGCGCGCTCGCGGGCGCGCCGGGGCGGCTGGGGCGTGCTGCCGACGATCGTGCTGCTGGTCGGCGCCCTGTACTGCCTGATCCCGGTGGCCTGGGTCTACGTCGCGGCGACCAAGACCCGCGGCGAACTGTTCACCACGTTCACCTTCGCGCCCGGCACCGGGCTGGGGGAGAACCTCACGGCCTTGTTCGCCTACGAGGGCGGGCAGTACCTGATGTGGTGCCTCAACTCGCTGATCTACTCCGGCGTGGGGTCGCTGCTCTCGGTGCTCGTCTCGACGATGGCCGGGTACGGGCTCGCGAAGTACGAGTTCCGCGGCCGCTCGTTCCTGTTCCTGTCGATCCTCGCGGGCGTGCTCATCCCGGGCATCGTGCTGGCCGTGCCGCAGTACCTGCTGCTCTCGCAGCTCGGGCTGGTCGGCACGCACTGGTCGGTGCTGCTGCCGAGCATCGTCAGCCCCTTCGGCATCTACCTGTCGCGGGTGTACGCGATGTCCGCGGTGCCGCAGGAGACCCTGGAGGCCGCGCGCATCGACGGCGCGGGGGAGTGGCGCATCTTCCAGCAGATCGTGCTGCCGCTCATGGTGCCCGGCATGGTCACGGTGTTCCTGCTGCAGTTCATCGGCACCTGGAACAACTTCCTGCTGCCGTACATCATGCTGTCGGACCAGAGCCGGTATCCGCTCACCGTGGGGCTGTTCACCCTGCTGGCCAAGGGGTCGAGCTCCCCGGCGCTGTACTCCGTGGCGATCACGGGCGCCGCGGTCTCGATCATCCCGCTGCTCGCGCTCGTGCTGTTCCTGCAGCGCTACTGGCGCCTCGACCTCGTCTCGGGCGGGCTCAAGGGGTAGCGGATCCGGACGGCGGGGTGCCTCGCGTGGGGCGCCCCGCCGTCCGGGCGGCGGCCGGGTGACCGCCTCAGGCGTCCCAGGCGATCGTGAACTCGGCCAGGTCGATCTTGCCGTCCTGGTCGTGGTCGGCCTTGCCGAAGATCTGGTCGAGGTCCTGGTCGGTGGTCTCCTCGCCACGCGTGGCCATCGCCTGGCGGAACTCGTCCGCGGTGATGCGGCCGTCGCCGTCGGAGTCGAACTCGACGAAGGTCCGGGTGAGCTCGTCGGCAGCCATGCTGTTACCTCGCAGAGTCGGAAACAATTCGCACCGTATGCAACCACATGTCGGTGTGCTCGGTGGTGGAATTGCTGGGCGGTAAGTCCGATACGGTGCGGCGTGCCGAACGTCGAGACCTGGAGGTCCGCACCATGAGGTTGTACGCCGCCGCCCCGGCGAGGGGTGCCCGCCAGGTGCTCGGTGACCTGCTGCTGCTCGCCTGGATCGCGGCCTGGGCGTGGGCCGGCCGCGAGGTGTGGGCGGCGACCGTGGAGCTCGGCCGGCCCGGCCGCGCGACGGCCACCGCCGCCGACGACATGGCCGCTCGGTTCCACGACGTCGAGGGTCGGATCGACGGCATCCCCGGCGTGGGCGACGACCTGGCCGCGCCGTTCAGCGGGGCCGCGGACGCCGCGGAGAGCCTGGCCGAGGCGGGCCGCTCCCAGGCCGAGACGGTGGCCGACGTCGCGCTGCTCGTCGGGCTCGCCGTCTTCCTCGTCCCGGTGCTGCTCGTGGCCGTGGTCTACGTGCCGCTGCGGGTGCGGTTCGTGCGGCGCGCGAGCGCGGGCCGCCGGCTCGTCGCGGCCGACCCGGCGCTGCTGGCGCTGCGCGCGCTGACGAACCGGCCGCTGCGCGCCCTGACCAGGATCTCCGCCGACCCGGTGCGCGCGTGGCGGGACGGCGACCCCGACGTCGTGCGGCGGCTGGCCGACCTGGAGCTGCGGGCGCTCGGCCTGAAGCGGTAGCCGGGCGGGGCCGCCGGGCGCAGGGCGTCAGGAGGCGGGCGCGGTCCGCGCGGCGCGCAGCCGGTCCGTCCCGGCGAGCAGGTCGCTGAGCCCGCCGCGGGCGTCCTCGATCACGAGGGCCTCCGCGGCCGCGGCGTCGCCCGCGCGCAGCGCGCTGACGAGCGCCCGGTGGGTGGCGTAGCGCTCCATGCCGAACTCGTCGTCGTGCGCGACGCGCTCGAGCCGCCGCGCGCGCTGCTCGGGCCGGGAGAAGACGCGGGTCTGGTCGAGCAGCCGGACCAGCACGGGGTTGTCCGCGCAGGCGTCGACCGTGTCGTTGAACTGCTGCATGACGTCCAGGAGCCGGTGGAGCTGCCGGGTGACGTCCTCGCCTGACCCGTGCCGCTGCCGGGCGACGATCAGCAGGTCGTCGGCCTCGTCCAGGAGCGCGTCGAGCCGGTCGAGCCGGCCCGGCGTCGCGTGCCGCGCGGCGAACCGCGCGACCATGCCGCGCAGCGCCACCTCGACCTCGGCCAGGTCCTGGACGGCGGTGTCGCCGATGGGCGAGACCTTGACCGTGCGGGGTCCGGTCCGCTCCAGCAGGCCGTCCTGCTCGAGCCGTCGGATCGCCTCGCGCACCGGCGTGGGGCTCACCGAGAGCCGTTCGGCCAGCCCGCGCTCGGTCACCTTCTGGCCCGGGCGGAGCTCCCCGGTCGTGATCGCGTCCCGGATGGCGCGGTAGGACCGGTCGGCGAGCGTGTCGCCGGCCAGGGCGGCCAGGGCTTCGGAGGTCACGCGCCCATCCTAGAGCCCGTGCTATCGCAGAGCACGCTTGCAACCATTGACAGTTTTGCTATAGCAAAAGTACGGTGAGCGCCACACGCTGACGTGGCCACGACGAGGTGGCAGAGGGAGAAGGTTGCATGTCCACCACCGCGCCGCCGGTGCGGCACGCGCAGACCAGGATCACGGTGCTGGTCGCGCTCGCCGTCTTCGCCCAGGAGTCGACCTGGAACTTCTACGACGCCCAGGTGCCGCCGCTACTGCGGGAGCACCTCACCAGCGCGGCTCTGGTCGGTTTCCTGATGGGCATGGACAACCTGCTCGGCGTCTTCGTCCAGCCCTGGCTCGGCAACCGCTCCGACGGCACGCGCACGGCCTGGGGCCGCCGCATGCCGTACCTGGTGGTCGGCATGCCGGTCGCCGCCCTGCTCTTCCTGGTGATCCCGCACGCCGCCGCGTCGCTGCCCCTGCTGGTGGCGGTCATGTTCTGCTACGCCCTGGTCGCCAACGCCTTCAAGCCGATCGCCGAGTCGCTGGTGCCCGACTTCGTGGCCCCCGAGAAGCGCAGCCGGGCCAACGCCGCGGTCAAGATCGCGTCCAGCCTGACCGTGATCGTCGCCGCGCTGATCAGCCTGCTGGTCGTCGACGAGCACCCCGCCCTGGCGTTCGCGATCCCGTCGGCGCTCATGCTCGTCTCGATCGTGGTGCTCGGCCTCACGGTGCGCGACAGCCGCTCGCCCGGCTACCAGGCGGCCCTGGCCGAGGACGCCGCGGACGCCGCGGACGCCGCCGGCCCCGCGGACGCCGCACCGGCGCGGCCGGGCGTGCGCCGCGTCGTCCTCGACATCGTCCGTGACCCGGACCGCAGCCGGCTGCTCATGATGGTCGCGATCCTGCTCTTCGGCAGCGCCTGGTCGGCGTCCCGCGCCCTGGCCACGCCGTACGGCATGGAGGCGCTCGGCCTCTCCCGCGGCGACGCCGGCGGGCTGCTGCTGCCGAGCGGCGTCGCGTTCCTGCTGGCCGCCTACCCGACGGCGCTGCTCGCCGAACGCATCGGCCGGCTGCGGACCATGATGATCGGGATGTCGCTCTTCGCGGCGGCAATGGTGGTCGGCACCGTGGCGCAGACCCCGGCGGGCACCGTCGTCGCCTTCTGCGTCGGCGCGGCGGGCGCCGCCGCGTTCCTGGTCAACGCGGTCGTCGTGCTCTGGAACCTCGCACCCTCGGCGCGGGTCATGGGCACCTACGCCGGGCTCTACGCCGTCGGCTGGGCCGGCGGAGGGTTCGTGGGCCCGGCGCTCGTGGGCGGCATGGTCGACCTGACGGGCTGGACGCTGATGCTCGTCGACGTCGCCGTCGTCGCGGTGCTCGGCGTGCTCGCCGTCGCCCGCGTCGAGGCCCTGCAGCGGCGCGCCGACCTCACGAAGGCGGTGTGAGTGATGACCCGCGTGCTGATCACCACCGACTACCTGCGCCCCGGCGACGACGTCGACCACTACCTGCGGGCCGCCGGCCTGGAGACGACGCACCGGCCGCTCGTCGGCCGCCGCGACCCGGCAGAGCTGGTCGCCGCGCTCGACGGCGTGGCGGCGGCGCTCGTCGCCAACGAGCCGATGACGGCCGACGTCCTGGCCCGGGCCCCGCACCTGCGCGTCGTGGTGCGCACCGGCGTGGGCCACGACTCGATCGACGTCGTGGCCGCCGCCCGCCACGGCATCACGGTCAGCAACCTGCCCGGGATCAACGCGAACGCCGTCGCGGAGTACACGCTCGGCCTGCTCCTGGCCGCTGCCCGCGGCCTCGTGCAGAGCGCCCGGGGCGTGGCGGACGGCGGCTGGCCGCGCGCCGACGGCCACGAGCTGCGCGGCGCCACCCTGGGGCTGATCGGCTACGGCGCGGCCGCCCGCGCCGTCGTCCCCCTGGCCCGGGCGTTCGGCCTGACGGTGCTCTGCACCACGCGCGTGCCGGAGCCGGAGCGCACCGCGCAGTCCGCGGGGCGCGTCGAGTTCGTCGACCTGCCCGAGCTGCTGGCCCGGTCCGACTACGTCTCCGTCCACACCGCGCTGACCGACCGCACCCGCGGCCTCGTCGGACCCGCCGAGCTGCGGCAGATGAAGCCCACCGCGGTGCTCGTGAACACCGCCCGCGGCGCCGTCGTCCAGGAGCAGGCCCTCGCCGACGCCGTCCGCCACGGGGAGATCGCCGGGGCCGCGCTCGACGTCGTCACCGAGGAGCCGCTCCCCGCCGACAGCCCGCTGCGCGGCGTGGACGGCATCGTCGTCTACTCCCACCTCGCCGGGCAGACCGCCCAGGCGCGCGCCGCCGCGGGCCTGGCGGGCGCGGCCGAGCTCGTCGCGGCGCTCGCGGGCCGCGCCCGCCACGCCGTCAACGCCCACCTGCTCGCCGTCCCGGCGGCGACCACTGAGACGGCCACCGAGGAGACCTCATGACGATCCCGGCGGAGTACCGCATCGCCGTGATCCCGGGCGACGGGATCGGCACCGAGGTGATCCCGCCCGCCCTGGAGGCCCTCGACCTGCTCGCCGTCCGGCACGGGTTCGCGCTGCGCTACGACCACCTCGACTGGTCGTGCACCCGCTACCTGGTCACCGGCGCGATGATGCCCGACGACGGGCTCGACCGGATCGCCGGGCACGACGCCGTGCTGCTCGGGGCCGTGGGGTGGCCCGGCGTGCCCGACCACGTCTCGCTGTGGGGTCTGCTCATCCCGATCCGGCGGCGGTTCCGCCAGTACGTCAACCTGCGGCCCATCCGGGTGCTGCCCGGGCTGCCCGGCCCGCTGCGCGACGCGGGCGCCGTCGACCTCGTCGTCGTGCGCGAGAACGTCGAGGGGGAGTACAGCGAGATCGGTGGGCGCCTGAACCGGGGCCTGCCCGACGAGCTGGCCGTCCAGGAGGCGGTGTTCACGCGCCCGGGGGTCACCCGGATCGTGGACCACGCCTTCGAGCTCGCGGCGACCCGGCGCGGCGACGTCACCTCGGCGACCAAGTCGAACGGCATCGTGCACACCATGCCGTTCTGGGACGAGATCGTCCGCGAGCGCGCCGCCCGGCACCCCGGCGTCACCTGGCGGCAGGAGCACATCGACGCCCTGGCCGCCAAGCTCGTGCTGCGCCCGTCTGCCTACGACGTGATCGTGGCCTCGAACCTGTTCGGTGACATCCTCAGCGACCTCGCCGCCGCCGTCGCGGGCAGCATCGGCATCGCCCCCGCCGGCAACATCGACCCCACCCGGCAGTTCCCCTCGATGTTCGAGCCCGTGCACGGTTCGGCGCCCGACATCGCGGGCCGGGGCATCGCCGACCCGGTCGGCGCCCTGTGGTCCGCGTCGATGATGCTCGACCACCTGGGGCAGCCCGGTGCCGCCCGGGACCTCATGACCGGGATCGAGACGGTGCTGGCCGACGGCGCCGTGCGCACCCCCGACCTCGGCGGCACCGCCACCACGCGGCAGATGACCGACGCCGTCCTCGCCGCGATCCCCGCAGCGCCCACCGGCGCGTGACAGAGAAGAGAACCATGGACAACGCACCCGCCGGCTCCGTCCGGATCCTCACGCCGAGCGGCATGCTCGGCGCGGGCTGGGACGAGTCGACGATCGAGCGCGGTCTCGCGCTCGGCGTCGACGTGATCACCCTGGACGGCGGCTCCACCGACTCCGGCCCCTACTACCTGGGATCGTCGACCCCCAAGACCGCCGCCCAGGCGGTGGCCCGCGACCTGCGCAGCCTGCTCAAGGCGGCGGCCCGCGCCGACGTGCCGCTGATCATCGGCTCGTGCGGCACCAGCGGCACCGACTCCGGCGTCGACTGGGTGGCCGGGCTCGCCGCCGGGGTGATGGCCGAGGAGGGGCTGGACCTCAAGGTCGCGCGCATCTACAGCGAGCAGGACGCCGCCGACCTCAAGGAGCACCTCGACGCCGGGCGGGTCCACGCCCTGCCGCCCCTGGGCGCGCTGAGCGCGGAGACCCTGGAGAGCTGCACCCACATCGTGGGCATGATGGGCCACGAGCCGATCGTCGAGGCCCTGGAGGCCGGGGCACAGGTGATCCTGGCCGGCCGGGCCACGGACACGGCGCTCGCCGCGGCGTACCCGCTGCTGCAGGGGATGCCCGCCGGGCCGACCTGGCACGCCGCGAAGATCGTCGAGTGCGGCGGGCAGGCCACGACCAACCCGCGCACGGGCGGGGTGTACACCACGATCGACGCCACCGGGTTCACCATCGAGCCGCTGGACCCCGGGACCGCGTGCACGCCGCGGACGGTCGCGGCCCACATGCTCTACGAGACGGTGGACCCGTTCCAGATGCGCGAGCCCGCCGGCACGCTCGACGTGCGCGACGCCGTCTACACGGCGCTCGACGAGCGGACCGTCCGGGTCGAGGGCTCGCGCTTCCACGTGGCCGACCAGCACACGGTCAAGCTGGAGGGTGCCCGGATCACGGGCTACCAGACCATGTCGTTCACGGCGGTCCGGGACCCGCTGATCCTGCGGGACATCGACGCCTGGGCCGACCTGATGCGCACCATGATCCGCCAGTGGGTGCGCGACACCCTGGGTCTCGCCGACGACGAGTACGCGTTCGACCTGCGCCTGTACGGTCACGACGCGGTGCTGGGCGACCTGGAGCCGGAGAGCGGGCCGCCGCGCGAGGTGGGCGTGATGCTGCTGGTCGACGCCGCCGACCAGACCACGGCGACGGCGGTCGCCAAGCTGGTGAACCCCCTGATGCTGCACCTGCCGACGCCCGCCATGGGCTACCTGCCCAGCCTCGCGTTCCCGACCTCGCCCGCCGAGGTCGAGCGCGGCGCCGCCTACGAGTTCGTGCTCCACCACGTGGTGGACAGCCCCACGCCGACCAGCCTGTTCCGCATCGAGTACGGAGTGCAGCGATGACCGAGCCCCTGACGGGCGCCGCGGCCGGCGCCCCCGCCCTGCCGCCCACGATCGCCGACCTCGCCCACGAGGTGCGGTCCAAGAACGCCGGCCCGTTCTGGGTCACGATGGAGCTCTTCATGCGGGACGCCGCGGGCTACCGCGTCGTGGCCGACGAGACGTTCGTCAACGAGGACGTGATCGCCGGCCTGTACGGGGTCGAGGCGAGCTCGGTGCGGATCTTCCGGATCCCGTCGCTCGACGTCGTCAAGATCTCGTTCCCCCGCCCGGTCTCGCAGGGCTCGCTGCGCGACCGGGACGTGCACGCCGGGCAGCACCACGTCCCGCTCGCGCTGCTGCGGGTCCCGGAGGGCGCGCCGGCGCGTGGATAGGCTTGCGGCGTGGATCACTCAGCGGCCTCAGGCGTCCGACGTGTCGACTTCCTCCCCTGGGAGTACGACCCCGCCTCGGCGGAGGGCGCGGCGCAGGTGGCCCGGCAGCGCGAGCTGGTCGACGCCGGGGCGCAGCTCGGCGCGGGCGTCTTCGTCGCCCCGAACGCCGCGGTCTACTGCGACCGGCTCGCCCTCGGCGACCGCACCTATGTCGCGGCGCTCGCCTACCTCTCGGGCGACCTGACGATCGGGGCGGACTGCTCGGTCAACCCGTTCGCCGTCGTCCGCGGGGAGATCCGGATGGGCGACGGCGTGCGGATCGGCGCGCACAGCTCGATCCTCGGGTTCAACCACCAGATGGCCAACGACCGGCCGGTCTTCCAGCAGGGCACCTGGAGCAAGGGCATCACCATCGGCGACGACGTCTGGATCGGATCGAACGCCACGATCCTGGACGGCGTGACCGTGGGCGACCACGTCGTCGTCGCGGCCGGCGCCGTCGTCACGAAGAACGTGCCCGACTGGGCCGTGGTCGCGGGCAACCCCGCCCGGGTGCTGCGCGACCGCCGCGCGGAGACGAAGGGCGCTCCGGCGCCCGACCTCGGCGCGCGCCTCGCGGCCTTCGGCGACCGCGCCCGCGAGCAGGCCGGCGACGTGCTGGCCCGCTGCTACGAGGACGGGCGGTTCGTGGACCGGCCGTCCGCCGCGGCGGGCGCGCTGCCGCCGGCGGTCCGGCCCTGGGCGGACGCCGTCGAGGTCGCCGACCTGCTGCTCGGCACCCCGCCGCCCGGGTTCGAGGCCGCCGACCTGGTCCGGCGGCTCACCGCCCGCCAGGACCCCGCGACCGGGCTGATCCCGGAGGGCGACCTGTCCGACGCTGGCCTGTCCGAGGACCGCGCGTCGGGCGAGCCGCTCTCGCCCACGGACGGCGCCGCCGCCTACCACGTGCTCAGCGTCGGCTACGCGGTGCGCCTGCTCGGCGCGCGCCTGCCGCACCCGGTCCGCGCGGTGCACGCGCTCGGCGACCGCGACGTCGTCGCCGCCCTGGAGGCGCGCGACTGGGGCGCGCAGGCCTGGGGGAGCGGCGCCGCCGTCGACTCCCTCGCCACGGCCTGCGCCCTCAACATCGCCGACTTCGCCGAGGAGCTGCCCGACGGCGGCGTCGGCCCCCTCTACGGGCTGCTCGGCTGGCTGACCGCGCGGGCGAACCCGGCGACGGGCCTGTGGGGCGCGCCGCAGCCCGCGCCGCGGTGGCTCCAGGCGGTCAACGGGTTCTACCGCCTGACCCGCGGCTCGTACGCGCAGCTCGGGCTGCCGCTGCCTTATCCGGACGCGGCGGTCGACACGGTGCTGGAGCACGCGGCCGACCCCGTGCTCGCGACCCCCGAGGGCTGGACCGCGTGCAACGTGCTCGACATCGTGCATCCGCTCTGGCTCGCGGCGAAGCAGACCGCGCACCGGCACGCCGAGGGCGAGGCCTGGGCGCGCGAGCAGCTCGACCGGGCGCTGGAGGCCTGGTCGGACGGCGCGGGTATCGCGTTCGCCCCGCGCGCCGCCGGCCCCGACGGCGTCCCCGGGCTGCAGGGCACCGAGATGTGGCTGAGCATCGTCTGGTACCTGGCCGACTACCTCGGCGTCGCCGACTCCCTCGGCTACCGGCCGCGGGGCGTGCACAGCCCCGCGCCGCTCGTGCGGCTGACGCCGGCCGACGCGGCGGGCTGACCGGGCCTCCCGGTCCCCGGTCGGTCCCCGGCGTCGCCACGCGATCGTCCAGGTGCGGCGTCGATCTGTGCATGTCGCGGCGCGCCGCCGCTTCGTAGGGTCGCGTGGGTGAGCCCGAACCCCGCGCAGCCGACCGTCCGCCGCGTCCGTGTCCCGGCGGCACCGGCCGTGCGGCCGGCGCCGCTGGACCTCGGCGACCCCGCCGGCACCCCGGACGCCGTCCGTGTGACCGACCGGTACGTCGAGCGGGACGGGCGGCCCTGGCTCCCCGTCATGGGCGAGTACCACTTCAGCCGGGACAACCCGGAACGGTGGGAGACCGAGCTGCGCACGATGCGGTCCGGGGGTGTCACCGTCGTCGCGACCTACCTTCTCTGGATCGTGCACGAGGAGGTGCGCGGGCAGGTGCGCTGGGACGGCCCGCGCGACCTGCGGCGGTTCGTGGAGACCGCGGCCCGCGCCGGCCTCGACGTCGTGCTGCGCATCGGCCCGTGGGCGCACGGCGAGACGCGCAACGGCGGTTTCCCGGACTGGTTGCAGGCCCTGCCCCTGGCGCACCGCACCAACGACCCCGCCTACGTGGAGCTCGCCCGCGGCTGGTACGCGGCGATCGCGGAGCAGGTGCGCGGCCTGCTGCACGCACCCGGGCACCCCGGTCCGGTGATCGGCATCCAGGTGGACAACGAGCTCTACGACCAGCCCGAGCACCTCGCGACGCTGCGCGACCTCGCCGAGTCCGCGGGCCTGCGCGTGCCCCTGTGGCTCGCGACCGGCTGGGGTGGCGCCCGTCTGCCGCGCGGCCGGGTGCTTCCCGTGTACGCGGGGTACTCCGACGGCTTCTGGGAGGAGTCGACCACGGGCTGGCCCGCGTTCGGCGCCACGCACTACACGTTCTCCACCGTGCGGGACGACCTCACGGTCGGCGCCGACCTGCGCCACGGCCCGGCCACGGAACCGGCTCGCGACGGCGCGGACGACCCGTGGCCGTTCGCCACCTGCGAGCTCGGCGGCGGCATGCAGGTCGCCTACCACCGGCGCCCCCACGTGGACGCCGACGACGTCGCGGCGCTCGCCCTGACGAAGCTCGGCAGCGGCTCCGCGTGGCAGGGCTACTACCTCTACCACGGTGGCACCCAGGTGCTCGGCGACCGCTCCACCACGCAGGAGTCGCACGCGACGGGCTACCCCAACGACCTGCCCGTGCGCGACTACGACTTCTGGGCGCCGATCGGCGCGGCGGGCCGGCAGCGCCCCCACTACCATCGGCTGCGCCGCCAGCACCTGTTCCTGGAGACGTTCGGTCCGGAGCTCGCGACCTACCCGACGGTGCTGCCGGACGCGGTGCTGCCGGACGGCGGTCCGGCTGACGCCGTGCGCTGGTCCGTGCGGGGCGACGGCGAGCGCGGCTACCTCTTCGTCAACAACCACCAGCCCGCGGTCGCGGCGCTCGCGGACGTCGAGGGGGTGCGGTTCGACGTCGAGCTCGGACCGCACCGCGTGACCGTCCCGACCGCGCCGTGCACCCTGCGCTCCGGGGTGTCGGCGGCCTGGCCGTTGCGGCAGCGGTTCGGGTCGGTCCCGGCGCTCACGGCGCCGGCCCAGCCGATCACGCGGCTGGACACCGGGCGCGGCCCGGTCTTCCTGTTCGCGACCACCGACGGCGTCGACGTCGAGCTGCAGCTCGAAGGGGTCGACGCCGCGGAGATCCGGGGTGCCGACGTGCTCCGGACGGAGCCGCTGGAGCCCGGTCCTCCGTCGGCGGGCACCCGCGTCGTCGGCACCCGCGTCGTCGCGACACCGACGGCCGCGCCGGGGCTCGCCGCCGAGGTCGTCGTCGGCGACACGACCCTGGTCTTCCTCCCGCCGGCCCTCGCGGACACGGTGTGGCGGGGCACGGTCGACGGCCGCGACTCCGTCGTGCTGTGGGACGGCAGCGGGTACTTCGACGGCGAGACGTTCCGCGTCGTGCCGCACGCCGAGGACCGCACCGTGGACGTCCTGCCCACGCTGCCCGCCGGGACCGCGTTGCCCACGCTGCCCGCCGGCGGGCGCGCGCGGGTGCCCGGCGAGGGGTCGTTGTTCGCGCGGTACGTGGTCCCGGGCGAGGACCTGTCCCGGCCGCTCGCCGTGCCCCGGTTCGCCGCCGCCGTCACCGCGCCGGTGCGCGCGGGCGGCAGCGCGGGCCGCCTGTCCGCCCCGACCGACGCCGACTTCGCGGCCCTCGCCCCCGTCGAGGTGCCGGTACCCGACGACATCTTCGAGGACGCCGAGCGGGTGCTGCTCCGTCTCGACTGGACGGGCGACGCGATCCGGGTTCACGCCGGCGACCTGCTGATCGCCGACCAGTTCTGGTCCGGCCGCGGGTTCGACGTCGACCTCGCGCCGTATCGCGCCGAGATCCGTGCCGGCGGCCTCTGGCTGCGCGCGTTCGCCTGGTCGCCGTCGTCCGGCGTCCACGTCGACCCGCGGGTACGCCCGTCGTCCGCCACCCCGGTGTTGGAGGTGCGCACGGCGGAGCTGCACGCCGTCCGCCCCCGCCCCCTCACCACACCCCTTCGTTGAGTGCTGGCTATTTGTGGGCCAACGGCCGTTCGGGCAACAAATAGCCCGCACTCAACGAGGGGTCAGGGGTTGTTCTGGACGGCGGCGAGCGCGATGGCCGCGCTCGCCGTGGTGACCGCGACGGTGGTCCGGAGGACCGCCTCTCCGGCGGCGGCGGCGCCCCAGTCGCCGTGCTCCAGCGCCTTGCCGCGCGTGTAGACGGCGCCCGACCAGGGGATGTCGCGGTGCAGCGTCGGCAGGCTGCCGCTGGCCGAGAGCAGGGCCGCGAGCACGGCGGTGCGCGGGTCCGGCTCGGCGCCGTCCGCCAGCACGGGGCGGACGGCGGCGACGAGCTCCGCGCGGCGGGGCGTGCCGCCGTCGGTCAGCGCCGTGGTGGGGATGAACCCGAGCGCCTTGCGCTTCTCGCGGCCGACATGGCCGCGTTCGACGAGCCGGTCGAGCAGCGGTTCGCGCAGCCGCGGGCCCACCTCGGCGAGGAACGTCTGCGCGCCGCGCGGCTTCTCGGCGAGGCGGTCCCACGGCTCGTGCAGCAGCGGGTCGGCGGGCGGGTTGCCCGCGACGGCGCTCACGCGCGGGCCGGTCAGCGCGGGCCGGCCGTCGATCTCGACGTGCCCGGCCAGCGCCAGCTCGGTGAGCACCGCGCCCGCCAGGGTGTAGAAGAGGGTGTTCTCGCCGGCGATCGTGCCCGACCGGGGGTCGAACAGCAGCAGGAGCAGGTCCTCGGCGATCAGCTCGGGCTCGGGCGTGGTCGGTGCGGTCAACGTCTCGTCCGTTCGTCGGGGTCGTCTGGCCTGCGGATGGTCGGTGCTCAGGGGCGGGGTGTCCGGTCCACGACGAGCTCCCCGGCGTCGAGCCGTTCGTCAGTCTCTCCGGTGACGATCAGGTGCGCGCGGTAGAGCACCTCGAGCCGGGCGGGGTGGTAGAACTCGCGCAGTCCAAACCATGCCCCGGGGGCAGAGTCAAGCCCGGGCAGGCGCGGGGCCGGCTCGCCGGGGCCGCCCGGTCCCCTTCGAGGCCCGGGTTTCTTCGCTCTGACGGTACGCAGAGCGAAGAAACCCGGGCCTCAAAGGGGATCGGCTTCCGCGTCAGAACTGGCCGGGCACGTAGTCCCCGGCGGGCTGCCGGTTGATGACGTTGATCCGGTTGTAGGCGTTGATGATCGCGATCAGGGAGATCAGCGCCGCGAGCTGGTCCTCGTCGTGGTGCGCGGCGGCCCGGGCCCACGTCTCGTCGGAGACGCCGCCCGCGGCGTCGGCAGGTCGTCTGCCCGTGGCGAATCCCCTCCCGGGACCCCCGTCCCACGGTGTGTGATGGGACCTATGGACGATCAGGAGGCACTGGACGCCTACTCGGCGTCGATCGTGCGCGTGGTCGACACCGTGCTGCCGTCGGTCGCGGCGGTCTCGGTGCGGACGGCGCGCGGGGCCGGGGCCGGGAGCGCCTCGGTCATCCCGGGCGACCGGCTGCTGCTCACGAGCGCGCACGTCGTCGAGTCGGCCACCGACGTCCGCGCCGCCTTCTCCGGCGGCGCGGAGGTCGCCGCGCGGGTGATCGGCCGGGACCCGCTCTCCGACCTCGCCGTGCTCCGGGCGGACGACGACGTGCCACCCGCCCTGACCCTCGGCGACGCGGCGCGCCTCCGGGTCGGCCAGCTCGTCGTCGCCCTCGGCAACCCCCTGGGGCTGGCGGGCAGCGTCACCGCGGGCATCGTGTCCGCGCTCGGCCGCTCGCTGCCCACCGGGGCCGGCCGGATCATCGACGAGGTGGTCCAGACCGACGCGGCGCTCAACCCCGGCAACAGCGGGGGAGCGCTCGCGGACACGGCGGGCCGGCTCGTGGGTGTCAACACCGCCGTGGCGGGCATCGGCCTGGGGCTCGCGGTGCCGGTCAACGTCACGACGCGGGCCATCATCGACACCCTGGTCCGCGACGGCCGGGTGCGCCGCGCCTGGCTGGGCATCGCCGGCGCGCAGGTGGTGCTGCCCGAGCCGGTCGCCGAACGGGTCGGCTCCCGCACCGGCATGCAGGTGGCGCAGGTCATCGCGGGGTCTCCGGCCGACCTCGCGGGCATCCGGCGCGGCGACATCCTCGTGGCGATCGACGGCGCGACGGTCGTGACGACCACGGCCGTGCAGCGCCTCATGGTGGGCGACGCCATCGGCCGGCGCACCGAGGTGACGGTGTGGCGCAACGGCGCCCTCGTCGACGCGGTGGTGCTCCCGCAGGAGCTCGTCACCGCGCCGTGAGGGCGCCGCCGTCACACCGTCGCGGCCGCGTCCGCCAGGACGCGCGCGAGCTCCGCCGGCCGCGTGAACATGGGCCAGTGGCCCGAGTCGAGGTCGACCAGGTCGACGTGCTTGGCGCGGGCGAGCTCGGGGACGTCGCCCGCGTCGATCCACTCCTGCGCCTGGGCGGGCGTGAACTCGGGACACACGACCACCACCGGCACGTCGAACCGGCGCTCGTCGCTCAGGTGCACCACGCCCCGGGCGACCCCCTCGGGGACGGGGACGGCCCTGGCCGAGAAGGCGGCCCGGGCCTCTGCGGAGAGGTCCGCCGAGTCGGGCCCCTCGAACGGCTCCCAGCCGGGGAACGCCATCGCGCCGTCGACGACCTCGAACAGGTCGGCGTAGGGCTTGCCGTCGTCCCACGGGAAGCCACCGACCTGGACCACGCCCGCCACCCGCTCCGGCCGGGCGTCGGCCGCGAGCCACGCCAGGGTGCAGGCCGCGGAGTGCCCCACGACGAGCGGCCTGCCGGACGCCGCGTCGACGGCGGCGACCACGGTGGCCACCTGGTCGGCCAGCGTGGCGTCCGCCCGGCCGTCGCCCTGGCCCGGCAGCGTGATCGGCACGGCCCGGTGGCCGAGCGCCTCGAGCTGCGGGACGACGTCGTCCCAGGCCGAACCGTCGAGCCAGAGGCCGCCGATGAGCAGGATGTCCATGATTCTCGTCTCCCGGGATGGTCGTGCTGGGGGTGGGTACGGGGCGGTGCGTTCTCCCCGTGCCCACCACGGTAGGACCGGTTCCGGACGTTCTGCTTCCGGATAAAAAATCGCGCGCGGAGCCGATGACTTTGCTGCCACGCTCCCGTCCATCCCGTAGAAGCAGGCCCCGCAGCACCGCAGCACGCCGCACCGCGCGGCCACCACGACAGGAGATCCACCGCATGCGCACCATCGTCGCCACGCACTTCGTCTCGCTCGACGGCAAGGTCGACCCCACCGGGGGCGACCCCGAGCTGCACGACACCGCGTGGACCTTCAAGACCGTCGACATGGTCCCCGAGGCCTACGAGCTCAAGGGCCGGGAGCAGGAGGAGGCCGGCGCGCTGCTGCTCGGCCGCGCCAGCTACCAGATGTTCGCGCCGGTCTGGCCCGACATGGCCGAGTTCACGCGCTACAACGAGCTGCCCAAGTACGTCGTCTCCACCACCCTCACCGACGCCGACCTGACCGACGGCTGGGGCGAGACCACCATCCTGCGCTCGCTGGACGACGTCGCCCGGCTCAAGGAGACCGACGGCGGCGAGATCCAGGTGCACGGCAGCGTGTCGCTGACCCGGGCGCTCGCCGACGCGGGGCTGATCGACTCCTACCACCTGCTCGTCTTCCCCGTGCTGCTCGGCCAGGGCAAGCCGCTGTTCAGCGACACCGACAAGCCCGCCCAGAAGCTCCGGCTGGTCGAGCACGAGGCCTATAAGAACGGCATCCAGAAGCAGATCTTCGACGTCGTGCGCTGACGGGGTGACCGCGCGACCGCGCGCCGGCCTGCGCCGGCGTGCGGCCGCGGACGTTCGGTCAGCTCACGTCGCCGCGCCAGGCTCCGGTCTCGCCGCCCCGCGACTCGATGAACTCCTTGAACCGGGCGAGGTCGCCCTGGACCTGGCGCTCGTCGAAGTTGAGCGCGCTGCCCACCTTCTCCGTGGCGCCCTCCGGCGACCAGTCGAGCTGCACCGTGACGCGCGTCTGGTCGTCCTGGAGCCGGTGGAACGTGACCACGCCGGCCTGCTGCGGCCCGGTCCTGCTGGCCCAGGCGACCCGCTCGTCCGGGTGCTGCTCGGTGATCTCGGCGTCGAACTCGCGCTCGACCCCGCCCACCGAGGTCTTCCAGTGCGTATGGGTCGGGTCCAGCTGCCGGATCTCCTGCACGCCCTCCATGAACCGGGGGAACTGCTCGAACTGCGTCCACTGGTTGTAGGCGGTGCGCACGGGCACCTCCACGTCGATCGACTTCGTGATGCTCGCCACGAGAGTCTCCTTCCGTCGGGTCTTTTCACCCTCACCCGGGCGCGGCCCACTCGCTCGCCGAGGTCTAGCCTGCAGACGTGCCGTCCGAGACCAGCCCCACCGCCCGCGCCCTGCGTGCCCTGGAGATCCTGCAGACACGCCCGGGCACGACGGCGGACGAGCTCGGCGACCGGCTCGGCGTCACCGAGCGGGCCGCCCGCCGGTACGTCGAGATCCTGCGCGAGGCGGGGATCCCCGTCAGCTCGGCCCGGGGGCCGCACGGCGGCTACCGGCTCGGGCGGGGCACCCGCCTCCCGCCGGTCACGTTCACGCAGACCGAGGCGCTCGGCCTGGTCATGGCCGTGCTCGACAGCCACCCCGAGGCCGACGACCTCGTCAGCACCGCGCTCGGCAAGGTCATCCGCGCCCTGCCCGAGGACGTCGGCCGGCAGGCCGCCACCCTGCGCGAGCACGCGTCCGCGGCCCCGGACCGGTACGCGGCCCGCCCGGACACGGCCGTCACCAGCGAGCTCGTCGCCGCCGTCGCGGCCCGACGGCGCGTGCTGGTCACCTACCGCGGCGAGTCCGGCAGCGAGTGGGCCGCCGAGGTGGACCCGTGGGCCGTCGTCGTCCGCCACGGGCGCTGGTACCTCCTGTGCCACTCGCACCGCGCCGACGCCGTGCGCACCTACCGCGTGGACCGGGTGCTCGCCGTCGAGCACACGGACCGGCCGTTCGAGCCGCCCGCCGATCTCGACCCCGTCGCGGCGCTGGAGCAGCATCTCGGCACCGGCTGGCAGTTCAGCACGCGGGTCGTGTTCGACGCCCCGCTCGCCGACGTCGCCCCGTGGGTCGGTGCGCAGATGGGGCGCCTCGAGGCCGTGGGGGAGGACCGGTGCGTGCTGACGGGCACCACCCGCAACCCCGCGATGTACGCGCAGGAGTGGCTGGCGAGCGTGCCGTTCGCCTTCCGGGTCGAGGACGGCCCGGAGCTGCGCGCCGCGGTCGCGACGCTCGCGGAACGGCTGGCGGCCGCAGCGGGGCCAATCGACGCAGATAAATGACTGTTTTCGTCGTGATACGACGAAAACAAGGCTCTGTTTGCGTATTCCAGGTAGGCTCGGTCTCACGCTCATCCGGTTCGAAGCCAAGAACTTCCGGTCCATCGCAGCACCGGTCACGCTGTCGCTGGTCGCCATCGACCAGGATCGGGAGGCAGCCCGCCCGGCCGAGCGGCTGGGCGAGAGCCTCCTGACCCGTGCCGCGATCTACGGTCCGAACGCTTCCGGCAAGTCGAACCTGCTGGTCGCGCTCATCTGGCTGCGAGATGCGGTCACGGACTCGCTTCATGCCTGGGACGACCAGATCCCGGTGGACCCGTTCGCCTTCGGCGAGGGTGGCGAGACAACGACCGAGTTCGTTCTCGACCTGCTGGTCGGCGGGGTGCGGTTCGAGTACGTTCTCGGGCTCGATGCCGAGCGGGTCCACTACGAGGCGCTCCACCACTACCCGGAGCGGCGACGGCGCACGCTGTTCGAGCGCGAGGCGGAGGAGCTGAGCCTCCATCGGACTCTCGGTTCGCCCGCCGGCACGCGAGAGCTGCTCACCCCGACGTCGCTGGCCGTCACGATCCTGAGTCGCCTCCGGGTCGACCCGGTGCAGAGCTTCGTCGACTGCCTGGCGAGCTTCGAGGCTGCGGGGATGGAGAGGGTGGTGCGCAGGACCCTCGCTCCGGGACGGTACCTGCGCGCGTTGTTCGACGACGCGATGCCCGGGCCGGATCCACGGATCGCGGCGCACGAACGAGCGCGGCAGCGAGAGCAGGCCCGGTCGCTGCTGCGGATGGCAGACCTCGGGATCCGCGACGTCGCGGTGGTGGATGTCCGCAACCCGATGCTTGACCTCCGTTCGATGACGGAGGCTCTGCTCTACGGTCCGGAGCAGGCTGATCGCGCCGTCCAGCTCATTCACGACGACGGCGGAACCGGTCGGCCGCTGCCCTTCCACGAGGAGTCGGCGGGCACGCAGACCTGGTACTCGGCGATCGGCACGGTGCTGCCGGCACTCCACAGCGGTTCGCCCGTCGTGTTCGACGAGCTAGACGCCAGCCTCCACCCGACGCTCGCGGCGCACCTGTTGCGGATCTTCGCCGATCCGGCGATCAACCCCAAGGGGGCGCAACTGATCTTCAGCTCGCACGACACGAGCCTGCTGGCGCACCTGAACCGCGACGAGGTGTGGCTCACGGAGAAGCGCAAGGACGGGTCCACGAGGCTCGGCGCCCTCTCGGACTTCGCCGGCGAGCGGGTCCGGTCGTCGGTCAAGCTCGAGAGCGCGTACCTCCACGGGAAGTTCGGCGCCCTTCCTGACGTCGATCAGGCCGAGTTCCTCCGGTCGCTCGGCCTGATCGGCTGAGGGCGTGGGTGCACAGCGCGGGCGCGGACGGCGGCCGAGCAAGCCGCTCACGCGTCGGGCGGGGACCCGGCGGCTGAAGAAGACGATCTGGGTCTTCACCGAGGGCAAGAAGACCGAGCCCGACTACGTCCGTGCACTCAAGCAGCTCGACCACGTGCGGGAGAGCACGAGCATCGTGGTGGAGATCGCTCGTGACCACGTGGTGCCGTTCCCCCTTGTGCAGAAGGCTCTTGCCAAGGCCGGTGCCGACGACGTGGACGAGGTCTGGTGCCTCTTCGACGTCGAGTCGCCGACCAGTCATCCCCGGCTGCGCGAGGCGCGGGCCGCTCGGTTGCGGGCAGGCCACGAGTCGGCGGGAACGACGATTCCGGACGACAACCCGTCCACGACGGTGGACCAGTTCGTCGAGGCGGTGGAGCGCGCTGCGACGACGTCCGGCTGAACGCCAGGAACGGCTCAGGAGCCGTGGGCCCGGCGTGCCAGGTCGCCCAGGGTGGCCGGGAGGTCCGCCAGCGCGGACAGGGCGCGGCCCTGGCACAGGTCCACGACGTCGTCGTACGCGCGGGCGTCGTCCGTGCGCACCCGCGCGTGGTCGCGGACGTGCTCGGCGAGGAGCAGGGCGTCGCGGTGGTCGCCCAGCACGGACTGGATCCGGTGGCCGACGTCGCCCAGCTCCTTGGTCTTCCGGCCCAGCAGGCCGACGGGCTCGCGGGTGATCGCGTCGCAGGTGTGCCGCAGCCGCCGCGCCGCCTTGCGCAGCTCGTGGGCGGCCTCGGGGTCCGCGAGCCGGGGCGCGGCGTCGAGGGTGCGCCGGGCCTGCCGCCGCACGGTCCGACGGGCCGCCTTCCTGGCCGGCTGCGCCGCCCGGTCACCGAGCCGGGGCAGTGCCGCCCACTCGGCGAGCAGCCGGTCCAGGTCCCGGCTGCGCTCAGACCGGACCCAGCGCACCGCCTCGGCGTGCGCGTGCAGGTGGGCCGCCCGCAGCGGGTCGACCAGCGCGGAGCGCGCGGCGTCGTCCAGCCCCGCGGTATCGGCCGCCGCGGCGGCCTGCTGCGCCCGCACCTCCAGGTCGCGCGCCTTGCCCAGCACGTCGCCGAGCTCCTTGAGCCGGGACCGGAGCGCGGCCGCGGCGTCCCGGTCGAGGTACCGGCGGAACGCGGCCAGCACGTTGCGCAGGCGCCGCACCGACGTGCGCAGCCGGTGCACGGCGTCGGGCTCGTCCGCCAGGGCGGCGGGGACGTCGTCGTGGATCCGGCGCACCAGGTCGCCGACCGCGAGGGTCAGCAGCTCGCCCGCGGTCCCGGGGCGCGTCGTGCCGGCGTCGGTGGTGGCGATCCGTCCAGGCTATCGCCGGTGGACGACGTCGGCCCCCGAGCCGGTGCCGCGGCTCAGGGCACGATCGAGTCCACGTAGCCGCCGTCCACCCGGACGGCGGCTCCCGTGGTCGCGGAGGCGAGCGGCGAGGCGAGGTAGGCGACCATGTTCGCGATCTCCTCCGGCTCGATGAGCCGCTGGAGCAGGGACTGCGGGCGGTACAGCCGCATGAACACGCGCTGCGCCTCGTCCCAGGGCAGGGTCTCGTCCACGAGCTCGTAGACGAAGTTCTCGACGCCGCCGGTGTGGGTGGGGCCGGCGATGACGGAGTTGACTGTCACGCCGGTGCCCGCCGCCTCCTTCGCGAAGCCGCGGGAGACGCCCAGCAGCGCCGTCTTCGAGACGCCGTAGTGGATCATCTCGGCGGGGATGACGATCGCGGAGTCGCTGGCGATGTTCAGCACGCGCCCCCACCCGCGCGCCGTCATGCCGGGCAGCGTCTCGCGGATCAGGCGGACGGCGGCGAGCACGTTGACCTCGAAGTACCGGCGCCACTGGTCGTCGTCGATCTCCAGGGCCGGCACGCTGCCGAAGATGCCCAGGTTGTTGACCAGCACGTCCACGTCGCCCACGGCCGCGAGCACCTGCGCGGCCCCCGCCGCGTCGGTCACGTCGCCGGTCGCCGCGACCAGCTCGCGGTCCGGCGACTCCTCCCGCAGCTCGTCGATCGTCGCGACGACGCCGTCCGGGCGGCGTCCGTTGATCGCCACCCGGGCGCCCGCGTCGGCGAGCGTCGCGGCGATCGCCCGCCCGATGCCCTGGGTCGAACCGGTCACCAGCGCGGTCCTGCCGGTCAGATCGATGCGCATCTTTCCCCTTGCTCTCTCGTCTGCTCCGTCGATCGGCCGCCCCCGCAAGCCGGCCGACTGCCTGAGTCGATCGACCGTCCGGAGGCCACCTGACCTGGGGCGTGGGTGCCGGGTGGGCCGAACTCCGTTCGGCGTGGCCCCGTCCAGTTCACCCAGCCTGAACTATCCGGCTGAGCCCGCAAACGCAGGGCCCGGCCGAACGAAATTCGTCCCACCCGACCACCCCTCCACCCGTCACGTCACCCCCGCGTTCGCCCGGCATCCGACGCCGGGACCGCGCCGTCGGGGTGGACGTCCTTCGGCGGCGCTCAGTCGTCGGCGCGGGACCAGCGGTCCCAGAGCCACAGGAGGAAGACGAGCAGCAGGAACGCGGGGACGCCCGCGACGCCGAGCCGGGCGAACCAGCTCGTCATCTCGGCGCCGAGGCCCGGCCGCGACCCGTCGGCGCTGCTCGGTCCGTCACCGCCGTCGTCCCCGGTGCCGTCCTCTGCGCCGTCCCCGGCACCGTCGGCCGAGCCGCCGCCCGACTCCTCGGACGTGCCGACCGGGATCCCCAGGCCGGCCAGCCACCCCGCCACGGTGTCCGTGAGGTCCGCACCCGGCAGGTCGGCGGGGTCGGATCCGGTGCCGGAATCAGTGCCGCCGCCCTCCGCACCGCCGCCCTCCGCACCGCCGCCCTCCGCACCATCGTCGGCCGTGGAGTCGCCGCCGGAACCGGTCCCCGCGGAGTCCGTACCACTACCGCCGGCACTGCCGCCGGTCCCGGCCCTGCCGTCGCCCGCGCCTCCGCCCGCACCCTCACCCGTACCCGGGTTCGCGGCCGACTCGGTGGCCGGGGGGTCGTCGGGCTGGTGGGCGACCAGTGCCGCGGCACCGCCGCCGATCGCGAGCGCGGCGAGCACACCGGCGACGATCGCGGCCTCCTTCTTGCCGAACGCGGGTTTCGGGGCGCCCGCGGCCCCGGCGGCCCCCGCACCGGCACCCGCCGCACCGGCCACCGCGGCGCCCAGCGCCCCCGTGGCCACGGCGCCGGCGACGAGGTGCTGCCCCAGGTCACGGAGCATCCACGAGACCTCGCGGACATCGACGAACGCGCGCGTGCACTCCGCGCAGCCGTCCATGTGCGCCTCGACCCGGGCGCGGCGCCGGGGGAGCAGGCGCTCCTTGAGGTAGTCGTGCATGGCGGCGCGGGTGGTGCGGCACTCGGGTTCGTTGACGGTCTGGGCGTGTGCGGCGGCGAACGCGCCGGCGAGGCGTTCCTCGGCGCGGCGTAGTCGCATGGTCACGGCGTGGGGGCGTACGCCGAGGCCGGTGGCGATGTCGGCGACGGCCATGTCGTGGACGTGGCGGTCCAGGAGGATCTTGCGGTCCTCGTCGGCCAGGTCGGACAGGGCCGAACGGAGCATGGAGACATCCGCCGCCCGCTCCGCGCCCAGCTCGGTACCGGCGACCGGGGGCGTCAGCAGCTCCAGGGTGTCGTCCTCGACGGGGCGGGCGCGGCCGGCCTCGCGGGTCATGGAGATGGCTTCGTTGACCGCGGCTCGGCGCCAGTAGGGGGCGGGGTCGTCGATGGTGGCGCCGGTGGAGACGATGCGGACCATCTTCTCGAGGGCGCGGCTGGTGGCTTCCTCGGCGTCGATGCCGGGTACGCGTGCTGCGACGGAGCGTACGACGTTGGGGCGATGCACCACCCAGTCGTCGAGCTGCACCGCGCGTGCGGCAGTCATACCGGTCCATCCCCTCCCGTTCGGGGACCATTCCACCGAGGTCGGGCGGAAGCCGCGCGATGAACCGCAGAATGTGCGTCAACGCACGATCGGCTTGACGCGCGGTGCGGGGACATCTACTTTGAGTGAAACTTCACGTAAATCTGGAGGGAACCATGTCGGACCCGCGGCTCGAGAAGCTGATGCGCGCCAACCTGCTGGAGGTCTTCGGCGAGCGCGACCCTGCTCGCCGGGCGGAGGCGATCCGCCGGACGTACACCCAGGACGTCGTCTTCGCTGACGCGGAGGGCCAGGTCGAGGGGCACGAGGCGCTCGACACGAAGGTGCGGGAGATCCTGGACGGAGCGCCGGGCTTCGTGTTCCGCCCGGACGGGGACTTCTACCAGGTGCAGGACATGGGCTACCTGGCGTGGGCGCTCGGACCCGAGGGCGCGCCGCCGGTCGTCCGCGGGACGGACATGGGCTTCGTCCGCGACGGGCTGCTCGCGAAGGTCTACACCGTCCTGTTCCGCTGACCGGCATGGGCGGGTACGACGTCCCTCCGGAGTCGCCCTTCGCGTTCCTCGACGACGACCAGGCGCGCGCCTGGTACGCCTACATGAAGGTGCACCTGCGGCTGCGGTACGAGATGAACCACCAGCTCCAGGCCGACGCCGACATCTCGCTGGCGGACTATGACGTCCTGGTCGCCCTCACCAGCGACCCGGACGGACGGATGACGGTCTCCGACCTGGCCACGCGGATCGGCGCCGAACGCAGCCGGGTGTCCCACCAGGTGCTGCGCATGGCTCGCCGGACCCTGGTCGAGGTCACCCCGAGCGTGCGGGACCGCCGCGCGACGGACGTCACCCTGACCGACGAGGGGCGTGCCCTGCTCGGACGGGCGTCGCCGGGCCACGTCGCGTTCGTGCGCTCTGTCTTCCTCGACGCGCTCTCGGGCGCGCAGACCCGGCAGCTCGCGAGCGCGTTCGAGCGGGTCTACGACCAGCTGATCGCCCACGGGACGCTGCCACGCCCCGCGGATCACCCCTGAGCGACGTCATCCCCGAGCGACGTCATCCCCGAGCGACGGAGCGCGCGCCCCGCGCCGCCCACCACCCCACGACGTAGAGCAGCAGCGCGCCGATCAGGGCCGCCCCGGCCCCGGTCGCGACGTCGGACAGGACGCCCTCGACCATGTCCCGGGGCGCCAGCCCCACGCTGTCGGACGACGAGCCGGCGGACCACCACCCGAGGGTGTTCACCACGGCGCCGGCGACCGCGACGCCGGCGACCGCCCACAGTCCCCGCCGCGTCGTCCGCCAGGCGAGCGAGCCTCGCCCCGCCGAGCCGCGCCGGCCCGAGCCCCACCCGGGCATCCGGCCCCGGCGCCGCCACAGGTACCCCGCGATGACCACGAGGCCGACGACGGTGCTCACGTGCTGGAGCAGCCGCGCCCACGTGAGGTCGCCGAACGCCGTGGCGCTCAGCAGGGGCACGTGCGTGACCACCCACCCGTCGCCGTGCGTGAAGGAGTCCCACACCAGGTGCGTTGCGATGCCGATCACCAGCGACAGCAGCACCCACCCCGAGCGCCGGAGCAGCTCGCCCGCCGTCGCCGGGCCGGGCTCGACGCGCCCGTCCGCACCCGGCCCGCCGACACCGGGCCGCACCACGGCGGGCAGCAGCGCCCCGACCGGCCGTCGCGCCACCCGGAGGAACCCGTACAGCGCCAGCGCGTACGGCAGGCTCACCGTGACGGCCCCGGCCAGGGAGTGCGACGTCGTGGCGTTCAGGAACGGCTCGTACCAGGACTGGGCGCTCACGGGGACCGGCGTGCTGCGGGCGAAGTACGGCAGGTCGGGCGCGACGGCCCCGGCCACGAGCGCGGCCGCGCTGAACGGGCGGCGCAGCAGGGGCAGCACCGCGGCGGGGTGCGAGAGCGTGAACGGCATGCGGGTCCTTCACAGGCAGCAGGCGGCCACTCCCGCGCGCGGGGAGCGGCCGCCGGAGGAGCGGGTGGGGTTCAGCGCCGCCGCAGCACGAGGCCGCGCACGTACGACGCCTGACCCGCGTGCTGCAGGTCGTCGTTGACGATACTGACCAACCGGACGCCGAGCGTCACCGGCGGGTCCCACCGCGTGTCGACGACGCGGTCGAGGTCGTCGTCGGACAGCCGGTCCAGGTACCGTAGCGTCTGGTCGTGCACGGCGTCGTGGTAGCCCGTGAGCAGGTCGCCGGAGGAGACCCGGACCGCGGCGACCTGGTCGGCGTCGTGCCGGTAGCCGGTCTCCTCCGCCGGGAACGGCAGCCCGAACCGGCGGTCCCAGCCGTCGTCCGACCAGATCTGGCTGGTGCCGGCGGCGTCGGCGACGTGGTCGTCCTGGACCCGGGTCAGGTGCCAGACGAGCCAGGCGACGGAGTTGGACCCGTCGTCGGGCCGGAAGGCGAGCTCGTCCGCGGACAGCCCCCGGACGGCGCCGTGCACCGTCTCCTTGATCCGGCCGAACGCGTCCACCAGCAGATCCGTACCCCGCATCGTTCCCCCTCAGGTGTCGACGTCGCGTTGCGGTGCCACGATGCCACAGCGCCGCCGACGGCGGCTGGTCAGCCCCGCCGACGGCGGCTGGTCAGTCCTGCGCCAGCCGGATCATCACCTTGCTGCTGTCCCGCCCCGCGGCGGCGGCCAGCGCCGCGCCGGCGTCCTCGATGCCGAACCGGTGCGTGATCACGCCGGACACGTCCAGCCCGTCGCGCAGCGCGTCGAGCGCGTCGCTGATCTCCTCGACGAACCGGTAGGCGCCGATCCACGTGATCTCGCGGGTCACGAGGTCGCCGAGGGCGGCCGGCGCCGCGGCGCCGGGCAGGTTGCCGACCTGGACGAGCGTGCCGCCGCGGGCCGTGGCCCGCAGCACGCCGCCGAGCGCCGCGGGGGCGCCGGAGGCCTCGAAGACGAGCTCGCTGTCGGGCGGCAGCACGTCGCCGCCGGACACGTCGATCACGTGGTCGGCGCCGAGCTCCTTGGCCACGGCCAGGGAGGCGTGCGACACGTCGGCCGCGGTGACGGAGGCGGCGCCGGCGTGCTTCGCGGCGGCCACGACGAGGCACCCGATGGGGCCCGCGCCGTTGACCACCACGTCGCGCCCGGTGACGGCGCCGGCCCGGCGTACCGCGTGCATCGCCACGGCGAGCGGCTCGGCCAGCGCGCCCAGCTCGGTGCCGACGCCGTCGGGCAGACGGCGGAGCTGGGCGGCGGGGACGGCCCGCAGCTCGCTGAACCCGCCGTCGGTAGGGGGGTGGAAGGCGGCCGACCCGAAGTACCGGACCTGCGAGTGCAGGTTGGTGCGCCCGGCCAGCCGGTCGGGCAGCACGGACTCGGCGGTGGCCTGCGCGGGGTGCACCGTGACCGCCGTGCCCGGCGCCCAGCCCGTGACGCCCGGCCCGCTGCCGACGACGCGACCGGCCACCTCGTGACCCAGCACGAGCGGGCCGCGCAGCACGGCGGTGCCGGACGCGCCGTTCCGCCAGTAGGCGACGTCGGACCCGCAGACGCCGCCCCACTCCATGGCCACGACGACCTCGCCGGGCCCGGCTATGGGGTCGGGGCGCTCCTCGACCCGCAGGTCGCCGGCGCCGTGGACGACGACGGCCCTCATGCGGCGTCCTCGAGCTGGACCAGGTCGCGGCCCTGGGTCTCCGGGGAGAGGCGTGCGGCCACCAGGGTGATCGTCGAGTAGACGATGAGCATCGCCGCGATGGGCCACCAGCTCCCGGTCGCCGCGGTCAGCGACGCGGCGATGACCGGCCCGATCGCCGTGGCGAGGATGCCGCCGATCTCCTTGGACAGGGCGAGCTGCGTGAACCGGGTGCGGGCGCCGAACAGCTCCGCCATCGTCACGCTCTCCAGGGCGAACAGGCCCAGCACGCCGAGGTTGAGGCCGGCGATCATGCCGAACAGGAGCGCTGCGGTGCTGCCGCTGGTGATGAGCAGCATCATCGGGAAGGCGAACGCGATGGTCAGCAGGGACAGTGCGGTGTAGATCGCGCGCCGGCCGAACCGGTCACCGAGCATGCCGACCAGGGGCACGGTCACGAAGCCCGCGATGGAGCCCCACATGATGGCCTCGGTGGGCAGCGCCCGGTCCATGGCCAGGCTGGTGGCGATGTAGCCCACCAGGAAGGTCTGCACCAGGCCGGAGTTCCCCGCCTGGCCGAACCGCAGGGCCAGGGCCAGGAAGAACGCCTTGCCCTTGCGCTGCGCGAGGGCGGCCTCCAGCACGGGTGCGGCCTCGGCCTTCTTGACCTCGGCGCGGGTCAGGGCGACGCCGTCGACGACGTCGGGGCGGGCCTCGAAGACCGGGCTCTCCTTGACGTTCCGGCGGATCCAGACGGCGAAGATCATCAGCACGAAGCTCAGCAGGAACGGGAGGCGCCAGCCCCAGGACAGGAGCTGCTCCTCGCTGAGCACGACCAGCAGCAGGGCCCACAGGGCGGACGCCGCCAGCGTGCCGGAGTTGGTGCCGAGCGAGACCAGCGACGCGACCAGGCCGCGGCGCTTCACGGGCGCGTACTCGGCGAGCATCACGGTGGCGCCCGCGATCTCGGCGCCGGCGCCGAAGCCCTGGATCAGCCGCAGTGCGACCAGGAGGATCGGCGCGGCGATCCCGATCGTCTGGTAGGTCGGCAGCACGCCGATCAGCGTCGTCGAGACGCCCATGAGCGCGATGGTCAGGAACAGCACCTTGCGGCGTCCGATCCGGTCACCCATGCGGCCGAAGTAGACGGCGCCCGCGAGCCGGGCCACGTAGCCCACGCCGTAGGTGGCCATCGCGGCGATCAGGGCGATGGCGGGGCTGACCCCGGGGAAGAAGATCTGGTTGAAGACGATCGCGGCCGCCAGCGAGTAGAGCTGGAAGTCCATGAACTCCATGGCCGTGCCGAGCCAGCCGGAGACGGCGGCCCGGGTGAGGTCCTTGGTGGACCGGGTCACCGCGTTGCCCGGCGAGCTGCCCGGTGAGGTGTTGCCCGGTGAGGTCATAGCGGTGTCCGCCATGGGAGGTGCTCCTTGACTTCTCTGACTGACGTCGTTGTCCGAACGGCCGCGACGGCCGATGTGTGGCAGGCCTTGTATGTAAGCAGCGTCCACAAGTCCGTGTCAACCGTCCGGGGCGCGGGACCGGGCGTCGTCTCGTCTAGACTCCGGGCATGGGGCAAGCCTCGACCCGATCGAACCGGAGCGTCGTCTACGAGACGCTGCGGCGCAAGGTGCTCACGCTGGAGCTCGCCCCGGGGGCCTCCCTGTCGGAGAACGAGCTGGCCGCGTCCCTCGGCGTGAGCCGCACGCCGGTGCGCGAGTCCCTGATCCTGCTCGGCGAGGAGGGGCTGGTCCGGGTCTTCCCCAAGGTCGGGTCCTTCGTGTCCCGGGTCGACGCCGAGCGTGTCGCCGACGCGCAGTTCCTCCGCGAGGCGGTCGAGCTGGCCGCGTTCGACGACATCCCGGAGACCCTCGACCCCGACCTGCTCGCGGAGCTCCGGGCCAACCTGGAGCAGCAGCGCGAGCCCGGGCTCGACATCGAGAAGTTCTTCGCGCTCGACGAGGCGTTCCACCACGGCCTGCTGCGCCTGAGCGGGCACGGCCGGGCCTGGTCGACGGTGGTGGCGGCCAAGGGGCACCTGGACCGCGCGCGACGCCTCGGCCTGCACGAGACCAACGGCGTCGGCCGGTTCGTGGACGAGCACCATGCCATCCTCGACGCCGTGGTCGCCGGGGACATCTCCAGCGCCCGCGACAGCCTGCGGGCCCACCTGCGCGCCGTCTTCGACGACATCGAGAAGACCCGGCAGCGCTCGCCCGAGCTGTTCGCCGCGGACGACGGGACCGTGCCCGTGCGCCGCAGCATCGCCGTCTGGGAGTAAACAGTACCAGGGGGGTACACAGGAGTCATCGCTGGGACGATTCGCGCGCGCCCGCCGTGGACGAGAGTCGGTCACGTCAACATCTCCGGCACCACGAGAGAGGCGGCCGACGTGGCCTCCCCATTGATTTCCGTCCATGACCTGCGCAAGACCTACGGGTCCGGCCCCGGCGCCTTCGAGGCGCTCAAGGGCCTCGACCTGGACATCGCCCCGGGCGAGTCCCTGGCGATCGTCGGCAAGAGCGGCTCGGGCAAGTCGACCCTGATGCACCTGCTCGCCCTGCTCGACCGGCCCACCTCCGGCACCATCACGCTGGACGGTAACGACACGTCGCGGCTGTCCGCGCGGCAGCTCAACCACACCCGCAACAGCGCCTTCGGGTTCGTCTTCCAGCAGTTCTTCCTCAACGCCCAGGCCAGCGTGCTGGACAACGTGACGCTGCCGCTGAAGATCGCCGGGGTGCCGCGCCGCGAGCGCACCGCCCGCGGCCTGGCGGCGCTGGCCCAGCTCGAGCTCGACGACAAGGCGGGAAACAAGGCCAACGACCTGTCCGGCGGGCAGAAGCAGCGCGTGGTCATCGCCCGGGCGCTGATCAACGAGCCGCGCGTGATCTTCGCCGACGAGCCGACCGGCAACCTGGACACGGCCACGGGTGCCGTCGTGGAGGACATCCTCTTCGACCTGAACCGGCGCCAGGGCATCAACCTGGTGGTCGTCACGCACGACGAGGAGCTCGCCGCGCGCTGCGACCGGAGCATCCATGTCCGCGACGGCCTGGTCGCCGCTCCCGCGGGGGTGGCGGCATGAGGGCGCTCGACGTCGTCACCACGGCGTTCCGGAACGCGTTCCGGTCCCGGCTGCGGACCAGCCTGACCGTGCTGGCCATCTTCATCGGCGCGTTCACGCTGTCGGTGACCAACGGCCTGGGCACCGGCATCAACCGGTACATCGACGACACGGTGGCGTCGGTGGGCGTCGACGACGTCATGACCGTCACCGCGACGAACGAGGACGCCCCGGCCGACGGCGGCCCCGCCGAGTACGACCCCGACCAGATCGCCGTCGAGGGTCCTCCCGGGGCGACGGCGACCGCCCTGACCGACGACGACATCGACACGATCGCGGACGTCGACGGCGTGCTGTCGGTCGAGCCGGTCAAGAACGTGACGACCGACTACGTCCAGCACGACGGCGGCGACAAGCTCCAGCTCTCGATCTCCCAGTTCGTGCCGGGGATGAAGGTCGAGCTCGCGTCCGGCGCCCAGGTCGACCTCGACGCCGCCGACCCGCAGGTCGTGCTGCCCGAGAGCTACCTGGACCCGCTGGGCCTGGGCAGCGCGGCCGACGCCGTCGGGCAGACCGTCGTGCTGGCCGTCACCGACGGCACGGGCACGCAGGTGACCACCGAGGCGGAGGTCGTGGGCATCGCCGAGCCGGGCGTCATCAGCATGGCCGGCGCGATCCCCAACGACACGCTCGCCGGGACGCTCTACGACCTGCAGACCACGGGGGCGCCGGAGGCGCAGACCACGCGGTACGCGCAGGCGTCCGTCTCGTTCGACGCCGCGGCGGGCGACGAGGCGACCCAGGCCCTCCAGGACCGGCTGGCGGACGCCGGCTACACGGCCAGCACCCTGGAGGACCAGCTCGGCACGATCACCTCCGTGATCGACGCCATCGTGCTCGTGCTCAACGGGTTCGCGGTGATCGCGCTGGTCGCGGCCGCGATCGGCATCGTCAACACCCTCTTCATGGCGGTCCAGGAGCGCACCCGCGAGGTGGGGCTCATGAAGGCGATGGGGCTGTCCAGCCCGCGCGTCTTCGCCCTGTTCAGCATCGAGGCGGTGGTCATCGGCCTGGTCGGCAGCGCCCTGGGCGTGCTCGCGGCGGTCGGCGTCGGGCAGCTCGTGGGCGGGATCTCCGGGGACCTCCTGGCGAACCTCCCGGGGCTCACGCTCATCGCCTTCGACCCGGTGACGGTCGCCGTCGTGGTGCTGGGGGTCATGGCCATCGCGTTCCTCGCCGGCACGCTGCCCGCCCTGCGGGCCGCGCGGCAGGACCCGATCTCCTCGCTGCGTTACGAGTGACCCCACCCCCGTGCCGTGTCAGACGTACAGGTCCCTTCCGTGACCTGTACGTCTGACACGGGCGGGCGGCGGGCTTCGCCGAGCGGCGGGGCAGGCGTCCGGCTACTTTTCAGTGCATGAACCTGTCAGACGACGGCAGCGACCTGACCGGCGCGGTCCGGTGCACGTGACGGCGCCCCGATGCTCGTAGCCGCGCTGTGGGGCGCGGTCGGCGCGGCGGCGCTGGTCGTCGGCGCCCTGGTGGCCTACGCCGGGGCGCCGAGCCGCCGGTTCATCGCCGTCGTCATGGCGCTCGGCGCCGGGCTGCTCATCGGGTCGGTCTCCTTCGAGCTGGTCGACGAGGCGGTCAAGACCGCGTCGGTCGGCCTCGTGGGGCTGCTCACGCTGCTGGGCGCCGCCACGTTCACCGTCGGGGACTGGTGGCTGGGGCGCAAGGGCGGCGGCGGGCGCAAGGACGCCGACGGGGCCCAGGCGGACGGGAACCCGCTCGCCATCGTCTTCGGCTCCGTGCTCGACGGCGTCCCGGAGTCGTTCGTGCTGGGCCTGACGGTGCTCCAGGGGGACGTCAGCGTCGCCCTGCTGGCGGGCATCGTCCTGAGCAACTTCCCGGAGGGCCTGTCGTCCTCCAGCGGGCTGCGCGCCACGGGCTGGGCGCGGTCGCGGGTGCTGTGGATGTGGTCCGTCGTCGTGCTGGTCTCGGCGGTGAGCGCCGCGCTCGGCTTCCTGCTGCTCGACCCGGCCACCGGGCGCACGGGGGCGGCCGCCCAGGGGTTCGCGGCGGGCGCGCTGCTCGCGATGGTCTCGAACACGCTCCTGCCCGAGTCGTACAAGGTCGAGGGAGTGGCGACCGGTTCCCTGGTGGCGATCGGTTTCGCCGTCTCCCTGATGATGTCCGCGATCTGACGGCGCGGGCCCCGGCCAGGGTGCGGCTCACCCGTTCTGGGGGAGTCCGTGCGGGGACGCCGCGGCGAGCATGGGGGCACCCGAGCAGACCGCGGCCTGGGCCGCCGAGTCGTAGGAGGCAGCGTGGCCGACACACCGAACATCCTCGTGATCTGGGGCGACGACATCGGGATCACCAATATCAGCGCCTACTCCGACGGCGTGATGGGGTACCGCACCCAGAACATCGACCGCATCGCGGACGAGGGCGCACGGTTCACCGACTACTACGGCGAGCAGAGCTGCACCGCCGGCCGGGCCGCGTTCATCACCGGGCAGAACCCGTACCGCACGGGGCTCACGAAGGTGGGCATGCCGGGCGCGGCGCTCGGGCTGCAGGCCGAGGATCCCACGATCGCGACCGCGCTCAAGGACCGGGGGTACGCGACGGGGCAGTTCGGCAAGAACCATCTCGGCGACCGGGACGAGCACCTGCCGACCGCGCACGGCTTCGACGAGTTCTTCGGCAACCTGTACCACCTCAACGCCGAGGAGGAGCCGGAGCAGCGCGACTACCCGCGGCCGGAGGACTTCCCCGACTTCCGCGAGCGGTTCGGCCCGCGCGGTGTGCTCCACTGCTGGGCGAACGGCGACGGCACCCAGCGCATCGAGGACACCGGCCCCCTGACCCGCAAGCGCATGGAGACGGTCGACGAGGAGTTCCGCGACGCCGCGCTCGGCTTCATGCGCGACAAGGCGGCCGTCGACCAGCCGTTCTTCGTGTGGTTCAACTCGACCCACATGCACTTCCGCACCCACGGCAAGCCCGAGAGCAAGGGCCGGGCCGGGCGGTGGCAGTCCGAGTACCACGACACGATGCTCGACCACGACGACCTGGTGGGCAGCCTGCTGGGCGAGCTCGACGCGCTCGGCATCGCCGACAACACCATCGTCATCTACTCCACGGACAACGGCCCGCACATGAACAGCTGGCCGGACGCCGGGATGACGCCGTTCCGCAACGAGAAGAACTCCAACTGGGAGGGCGCCTACCGCGTGCCGGCGATGGTGCGCTGGCCGGGCCACATCCCGCCGGGCACGGTGCTCAACGGACTCTTCAGCCACGCCGACTGGTTCGTCACGCTGCTGGCCGCGGCGGGGGAACCCGTCATCGCGGACCGGCTCCGGGAGGGCACCGACCTCGGCGGCACGCGCTACAAGGTGCACCTCGACGGGCACGACCAGCTCGCCTATCTGACCGGGGAGAGCGAGAAGTCCGCCCGCGAGCACTTCTTCTACGTGTCCGACGACGGCGACCTGACCGCCCTGCGCTTCGACAACTGGAAGATGGTGTTCCTGGAGCAGCGCGCGGCCGGCACCCTCGACATCTGGCTGGAGCCCTACGTCGAGCTCCGGGCCCCGAAGATCTTCAACCTGCGGACCGACCCGTTCGAACGAGCGGACATCACGTCCAACACCTATTACGACTGGATGCTGGACCACATCTACCTGGCGGTGCCCGCCCAGGCCTACGTGGCCAGGATGGCGTCGACGCTGGCCGAGTTCCCCGCCCGCCAGAAGCCGGCGTCGTTCAGCGTCGACCAGGTCCTCGCCAAGCTGAGGTCGGGGGCGCCGAGCGCATGACGGCGTACACCGACCACCGACGCGCCGCCGGCGGCGCCGCGCCCGCCGTCGGGCCGGATGACGTCCGGCTGGATGCCGTCCGGCTGGACGGCGGGCTGTTCCGGATGGGCTCCGACGACCACTACCCCGAGGAGGCGCCGGCCCACTCCGTGCGCGTCGACGGGTTCCTGATCGACCGGTACGCCGTGACGAACGAACGGTTCGACGCCTTCGTCGCGGCCACGGGCTACCTGACGGTGGCCGAGCGGCCGCTGGACGCCGCCCTCTACCCGGGCGCCCCGCCCGAGAACCTCGCGCCCGGGTCCATGGTGTTCACCCCGACGCCCGGCCCGGTGGACCTGCGCCACCTCAGCCAGTGGTGGGCCTGGGTCCCCGGGGCGTCGTGGCGCCGGCCGGAGGGGCCCGGCTCGGGCATCGACGATCGCGGCGACCACCCCGTCGTCCAGGTCGCGCACGAGGACGCCGCCGCCTACGCGGCCTGGGCCGGGGCGAGCCTGCCCACGGAGGCCCAGTGGGAGTACGCCGCCCGCGGCGGGCTCGACGGCGCCGCCTTCACCTGGGGCGACGAGGCCCGGCCCGGTGGGCGGGTCCTGGCGAACACGTGGGACGGCCCCGACTTCCCGTGGCGGTCCACGGGCGGGTCCGGCTGGACGCGCACCGCCCCGGTCGGCTCGTTCCCGCCCAACGGGTACGGCCTGTTCGACATGGCGGGGAACGTCTGGGAGTGGACGGCGGACTGGTGGACCGACCGGCACCCCGCCGCGGCCGCCCACGACTGCTGTGCGCCCGTCAACCCCCGGGGCGGCGACGCCGACACCAGCCGCGACGCCCGCCAACCGCAGTTCGCCGTGCCGCGCAAGGTCGTCAAGGGCGGGTCCTTCCTCTGCGCCGACACCTACTGCCGGCGCTACCGGCCCGCCGCCCGCCGGCCACAGGCGGTCGACACCGGGATGAGCCACATCGGCTTCCGGTGCGTCCGCGCGCTGCCCGACGCCGTCCGACCGCCCGGAGGCCCCCGATGAACGAGGCCGGCCGCCTTCCGTCCTGGCGCCCCGGGCGCACCCGCGACGCCGTGCTCGGGTTCCTCGACGACGCCGTCACGATCCCGCCCGAGGACCGCGTCGCCTACTTCGACAACGACGGCACGCTGTGGTGCGAGCGGCCCACCTACGTGCAGTACGAGTTCTACGTCGACGCGCTGCGTCGCCGGGTCGAGGCGGACCCGTCGCTCGCGGGGGAGGCCGAGTTCCGCGCCGTGCTCGCGGGCGACAGCGCCGCCGTCGGCGAGATCGGGCTGGCCCGCGTGGCGCTCGCCCTTGCGGGCCTCTTCCAGGGGCTCGACCCGCGCGCGTTCACCCGGGAGGTGCGCGAGTTCCTGCGCACCGGCGCCCACCCGACCCTGGGCCGGCCGCTGAGCGCGGTGCGGTACGGGCCGATGCTGGAGCTTCTCGACGCCCTGCGGGCGCTGGACTTCACCGTCGGCGTCGTGACGGGCGGCGGTACCGAGTTCGTCCGCTCGGTCAGCCAGGAGCTGTACGGCGTGCCGCCCGAGCGGGTGGTCGGGACGATGATCGCGTACGAGCTCGGGCAGGACGCGAACGGCCGGCCCGCGCTGCGGCGCACCGCCCGGGTGCTGGGCGACGTCAACGAGGGCGCCGCCAAGGTGACGAACATCCAGGCCCAGCTCGGCAGGCAGCCGGTGCTCGCGGCCGGCAACTCCGCCGGGGACCACGAGCTCCTGGAGTGGGCCGCGGCCGCCGACGGGCCGCACCTGTCCCTGCTGGTGGACCACGACGACCCCGAGCGGGAGTTCGCCTACGCCAGCCAGGCCCAGAGCTTCGAGACGACGGAGCCCGTCACGGCGACGGCCGACCGCCTCGGCTGGACGACCGTCAGCATGAAGGACGACTGGGCGGTCGTGTTCCCGTGAGCCCGGTCTTGACGGACCGAGTTCTCGCAGGCAGGAGGGTACGGAGATGAGACGGACAGCAGGAGTCCTGGTGGGGCTGGTGCTCCTGGCGACGGGAGCGTGCTCCGGCGGCGACACCCCGGAGCAGAACACGGAGCAGGCGTGCGGCGCGGCCGACGACCTCACGGCGGCGCTGGACGACTTCCGCTCCACGCTGACGCCTGACGCCACGGTCGACGACGTCCGCGCCGCGCGGGACGACCTGAGCCAGTCGTGGCAGGAGTTCGAGTCCGCCACGTCCGACGTCGTCGCGGACCGTTCCGAGGAGCTCGACCAGGCCTGGGACGGTCTGCAGAAGGCGGTCGACGACGTCGCGGGCGAGGCCACGGTCGAGGGCGCGATCAACACGCTCCGCGACGAGTGGCAGGGCGTCAAGGACGCCAAGGACGACGTGGTGGCCGAGCTCGACTGCTGAGGCACGCCGGACGGCGGCGACGTCCCCGCGGCGCCGTCGTCACAGCAGGTGGAAGCTCCGCGCGATCTTGAGCGCCTCGCTGCGGCGGGACGCCGCGAGCTTGGTGTACAGGCTCGAGACGTGGGTCTTGACGGTGTTCTCCGAGACGAACAGCGCGGCGGCGATGTCGGCGTACGTCGCGCCGCGGGCCAGCTCGTTGAGCACCTCCCGCTCGCGCGGGCTCAGGGCCGGCGGGACGAGGGCCTTGCTCACCTCCCCGAGCTCGCGGGGCGTCGCGGTCATCGACGCATAGAGCACCGTCACGTCGGGCCGTTCGGCCGCGGCGGCGGCGAGCTCCCGCGCCCAGGATCCGGCCGGCCGTTCGACCAGGCGGCGCAGCAGCGTCGCGACGGGCGTGCCCTGGCGCGTCCAGCCCAGGAACGGTGCGGCGTTCCGGCGGGCCTCGGTGACGGAGATCGCCTCCGCCAGCCGCTCCTCCGAGCCTGACGGGTCGCCCAGCGCGTCCAGGAGCTGGGCCTCGCACGCGAGTGCGAGCGCGCGGGTGGGCGGCTGCGAGTAGGCGGCGTCTGCGGCGGCGGCCTCGAACGCGACCGCGGCGCCGCGGCGGTCTCCCTCGCGGTCGGCGCGCAGGCCCTGCACGAGCGCCGCCTCGCCCACGGCACCGAGCGCGTCGAGGGTGCCGTGCAGCGACTTGAGCGCCTCGCGGTCGCTCGCGAGAACCGCCACGAACGCCTGCTCGATGAGCAGGGCGACCCGCAGGTGCTCCGGGAGCTGGTCATCGGTCAGGCGCTGGCTCTCGCGCGGGGTGGTGAGGATCCGCCGGGCCTCGACCACCTCGCCCGCCAGGACGGCCTGGCGGGCGTCCCAGACGCGGAACCAGAAGCGGGTGCACAGGTCCGCGCCGTGCCAGTCGGCGCCGGTGACCTGCGCCTCGACCGGCCCCGTGGGCGAGGGCACGTCCAGCAGCCGCGCGAGCAGCCGGGCCAGCCGGGCGCGCGCGACGACGAACGGGAGCGTGCGCGCCCCCGGGGCGTCGGCGGCGACGAGCACCTCGCCGGCCAGCTCGACGCACGCGTTCTCGCGGCCGCGCATGTACTGGGTGAAGGCGAGGTGGCTCAGGGCGAGGACCCCGAGCGGCGCGAGGCCCTGGCTGCGGGACAGGCTGACGGCGAGGGTGAGGCTCGTCTCGGCCTCGGTCAGCTCGCCGAGCCAGTTCTGCGTCACCCCCAGCTCGGCCGCCAGCACGGGCAGCACGTCGGCGTTGGCCTCGCGCACGGCCGGCCGGCTCTGGGAGGCGACCACCACGCGCTTCGCGTGGCCGACGGCGGCGTAGGCCGGCTCGAGCCCGAGCCCCGCGCGCCACAGCCGTACGCAGGCGATCGAGGCGTCCAGGCCTTCCGGCCCGCCCGCCAGCCAGGACGGCGACCAGCGCCGCTGGGCGGCCAGCAGCCGGTCGCCCCAGTGCCGCACCCCCTCCAGGTCGTCCCGGACCCAGCAGTCGAGGGCGATGGCGAACCAGATGTCCGGCCGCCGGTCCACGATCTCGGGCTGGGCCCGGACGAACTCGCCCACCTCGTCCTGCTCGCACTGGTTCAGCACCATGCGCACGCCGTCCTGCGCCAGCACGTCGGCCGCCTCGGTGGGCGCCCCGACCCGCACGAGCCGCGCGAACGCCCGGGTCAGGTTGCCGCGCGCCATGTCCAGCCTGACCGCGCGGATCACGGTGGCGCGGGCGCGCGCGGCGTCGACGCCCCCCACGGCGAGCTGCCGCTGGACCACGTCCGCCAGGAGCGGGTGGACGCGGAAGCCGCCCTCGGCCGGCGTGCCCTCGGTCGGCCCCGGGTCGCACCCGTGGTCCGCGCGCATCACCAGCAGGCCGGTGTCCTCCAGCTCGGCGAGGATCTCGCCCGCGTGCTGGTCGTGGGACAGGTGGGCCGCCGCGGCCACCGTGACCACGCCGTCGCCGGCGATGCACAGCAGCAGGTGCCGCTGCCGCGGGGTCAGGGTGCTGAACACCTCGCCCGCCACGCGCGTGGCCATCGGCGTGACGTCGTGCGCCAGGTGGCGGGCCACGGCCGCCGGGTCGGGCGCCGCGCTCAGGTCGCGGGCGGCCAGCACGGCGGCGGCGCACCAGCCGTCGGCGTGCCGGGCCACGGCGTCGATCACCTGCCGGTCCTCGGTGCGGGCGTGCGCGGCGACGAGCTCCGCGCCCTCGGCGTCGCTCAACCGCAGCAGGTCGCCCCGCAGCAGCGTGAAGTTGCCGAGCAGCTCGGGCACGAGACGGGTCAGCGGCAGCACCCAGTGGCTGAGCAGCAGGAGCCGCATGCCCTCCGGCGCGTTGTTGAGCCGCTCGTCGACGCGGCGCAGGGCCGACGGCGGCAGCAGGTGGGCGTCGTCGATGACGACCAGACGCGGCGGCTCGCCCGGCTCCCGCTCGCCGGACGCGTGCTCGTCAGGCGCGCCCGGGCCGTCGAGCGCGGCGTCGATCCGCTCGGGGTCCCACGAGGCGTCGGCGCGCGCCCACACGGCGTGCTCGGCGTGTGCCGGGGCCGCGTGCCGCAACCACCCGGTCACCCCGAGGGTCTTCCCGGCGCCCGCCGGGGCGACCAGCAGCGTCACGGCGCCCTCGGTCGCGGCGTCGAGCCGCTGCCACAGGCGCAGCCGCGGCACGTAGACGCGAGGGAGGCGGGGCAGGCGGTCGTCGTCGGCCGGCCGGCGCGACGTGCCCGCCCGGTCCGGTGCGCCGGCCGGGTACCCGGCTCGTGACGTGCGGGGCGCACGGGGTGCGCGGGTTCCGCCGTGGCGGACGACGGGGCTGGGGTTGGCGCGCATTCCGCAGATTCCTCACTCGACGGTGAAGTGGCGGCCGCCCCCTGGCCGCCGGCCGGTGACGGGGGAACCCCACCGGCCAGGAATTCACGCCTTCCCGCACCTCCGGTATGCCCGGTCAGAAATCGGTCACACGCTTACCTGCAATCATGCGCGCCCTTCTTCGGCGATGCCTGCGCACGGGGTGGTTTCACCCCGTGCGCAGGCGCTCAGTCGCCCCGTGCGACAAGGGTCGACAATGCCCAGATCACGAACACGTCGAAGGCGATGATCACCAGGCTCCAGACGGGGTAATAGGGGATGAAGGCAAAGTTCGCCAGGGCCGACAGGGCGGCCAGGACGATACCGGCCACGTACGCCCAGGTCTGCCCGGCGAGCACGCCGATACCGGTGGCGAGCGCGATGGCCCCCACGACGATATGGATCCAGCCCCAGGTCGAGACGTCGAGCTGGAACACGTACTCGGCGCCCGTGACGTACACCGTGCCCGCGGCGGTCGCGGCGATCCCCTGCAGGATCTGGAACACGGAGACCATGATGAGCATGACCCCGGCGAACGCGGAGGTGGTCAGGGCGACGGTGCTCGTCTGCCCGTAGTCGGTGGAGCTCACACGGCCGCTCGGGTAGGTCCCCGGGATCGGCTCGGAGCCGGATGCTGCGCTGGTCATGATTTCTCCTCGTCGGTAGATCGTTCGTCGCCGAAGACCTCGCGGAGCGCGGCCTCCTGCTCGGCGTCGAGGTTGGTGAAGATGAGCTCGGGCGCCTCCTGCCCGGCGAACGCGTCCTGGATCTTCTCGACGACGGCGTCCGAGGACAGGACGAACAGCGCCGACGTCCCCGGCGTGATCTTGTCCCGGACCCGGTTGATGAAGCCGTCGTCGATCCCGACGTCCGTGAGGGCGCCGCTCAGGGCGCCCGTGGCGGCGCCGATGGCGGCGCCGAGCAGGGGGACGAAGAAGAGGAGGCCGAAGAGCATCCCCCAGAAGGCGCCGCCGAGGGCCCCCGCCCCGGCCAGCGACGAGAGCTGATGGGTCCTGGGCTTCTTGGCCCCCGTGTCCCACCGCACGGTCGCGGCGTCGTGGATCGTGACGAGCCGCTCCTTGGCGAGCCGCTGGATCGACTTCGCCGCCTCGTCCGCGCCGTCGGCGGTCTTGAACTTCCAGGCGGTGAGCGTGGACTGGGACATCGAGGGCTCCTTGGGCTCGCGCGGGTGGCCTGACACTGCCACTCCACCGCTCGCGCCGGGGCCGGGCATCACCCGTTCCCGGTGAACCTCCTACCGGTCGGCGGGGCGCGCCGTGGTGCGCTTCTGCACCTGGCTGCCGATCACGGCGAGCACGACCCAGAGCACCAGCATGAGGACGACGGCGCCGCCGCTCTCCGGCTTCCACAGCTCGCCCGCGTCGGTCCAGAGCCGGCCCACGCCGGACAGCACCAGCGCCGCGCCGGCCACCGCCGTACCCCACACCAGGAACCGGCGCTCCAGCCGGCGGGCCAGGAACGCGCACAGCAGGGCCACGGCCGGGACCACGATGAGGGCCAGCAGCACGTCGGCGGTACCGCCCTGCACCAGCACGAAGAGCCTGGCCCCGACCAGCGCCCCGACGCACAGACCGCAGACGAAGAACAACAGCCGGGCCGCCACGAGCGTGAGCAGGAACGCCAGCACCGCGCCGGCGACGCTCACGAGCAGGGCCGTGGCCGTGTCGGCGCCCATCGCCTCGGCGAGCATCCACGACACGCCGAACCCGGCGGCGAGGACGGCGAGGCGCACCGAGATCGACCCGGCGAGCAGCAGGACCAGTCCGACCAGGGTGACGACGAGGGCGGACATCACGGGCCCCCGGGACGGGTCGGCCGACGGCGGTGGGTGCGCACGGTCCCAGCCTCGGGCGGCCGGGCGCGTGCCGGGTCACCCTGTTCGGGTGACGCGGCCGGCCCGGCGGGTGACGGCGGCCTTCCGGTGGGGCGGTGCCGGGCGGCCCGGACGGCCGGTGACGGGATTCCTGCTCGCGAAATCCGTCGGTCCCCGGTGGCGGTCCTCGGACCGGCTTCGTAGCGTCAAGGTGCCGCGCACCGATCGGGCGCGGGTGAGAAGGAGGCACCGGTGCCGGGATCGAGCGTCGAGACGGTCGTCGGGTGAGCGGGGCGCGCCGCTGGGTGGCAGCGCTGGCCACGGTGGTGCTCGCGGGTGGGGCCGTCGTCGTCCCCGTGGTGCTCGCGCCCGCCGCGGCGGCCGCCACCCTGGAGCCGTCGGGCCTGCAGACCGGGATGGCGGTCGACGGGACCACGGATCCCGCCGCGCCGCCCGAGACCTTCAACTGGGGCGACTTCCTCACGGACGTCGGGCCGGACGGCAGCTTCACGTTCACGCCCACGGGGCCCTACGTCACGGAGCAGGGCAACAGCTCCACCGGCGTCGTGCAGGGCAGCTTCGCCTGGGACAACGGGACGCTGGGCGCCTCCTGCAACGCCAACCCGGACGCGACCGGCGCCCCGCCGAGCCAGAACCCGGGCACCAACCCGTGGGTCCCCGGGCCGTCGAACCCCAACGCCAAGGGTGACCTCTGCTCCACCGGGTACGGGGTCGAGATCGTCACCGACGCGGCGGGCGGCCGCCACGTGATCCTCTACGGCTACTGGACGCGGTACGTGGGCGCCGGCGAGGTCAGCATCTTCCAGAACCTGGAGGGGCCCGAGCCCGGCCGGTGCGACGACGTGCTGCTGGAGTTCGACTACGCCTCGTCGGGCACGACCGCCGTCGTCGAGCGCTGGACACCCGCGGCGGGCGACGGCTGCGCGGACCCGCTCGGGGCCGGGACCTGGACCCCGCAGCCGGGTACCGCCGACTTCGACTGGTCGGTCGGCGTGCGGAGCGAGGGGCCGCCCCTGACGAACCAGCCGCAGGAGACGTTCGGTGAGTTCGCGATCGACCTCAGCTCCGCCGGCCTGTTCTCGCCCGCGGACTGCTCGACCTTCCAGGTCTCCGCGATGTTCACCCGCACGGGCAACTCCCCGAACGCGAACATCCAGGACTTCGCCGACCACGCGCCGGACCGGACGAGCATCTCCAACTGCGGCGCCCTGACGGTGACCAAGGAGACCGTGCCCGACATCGCGGCCGACGGCGACCGGTTCGGGTTCACCGTGGCCAGCGACACCGGGCCGGTCCAACCCGGGCCGCCCCCGGTGGAGACCCTGGTCGACACCGTGGCGAGCGGCGAGACCAAGACGTACCCGGACGTGCTCGCCGGCTCCTCCTTCTCGCTGACCGAGCCCGACATCCCCCCGCCCTGGGCGCTCCAGTCGCTCGCCTGCACCGCGGTCCCGGTGGACGGCGGCCCGCCGGAGCAGTTCGTGCTCGACGACCCGTCGGACCGGTTCCCCGTGACGCCCGGGAACACGACGGACTGCGTGATCACCAACGCGTCCGCCGTCGTGACCGTCACCAAGCAGACCGAGCCGGACGGCGCGCCGGACACCTTTGGGTTCGACGTCACCGGCCAGGACCCGGTGACGCTGGGCGACGGCGAGAGCGTGTCCTTCCCGGTCCCGGCGGGTGCCCCCGTGACGATGGCGGAGGCGGAGGCCGACGGCTGGCTGCCCCCGGAGATCGACTGCACGGCCGCGGCGACCGTCGACGAGCGCAGCGCCACCGTCGTGTCCGTGGCGGGCGAGGAGATCGAGTGCACGTTCACCAACACCCAGCTCGGCACGGTGATCGTCTCGAAGGAGGCGCACGGCGTGGACGGGCGCACGTTCGACTTCACGAGCGATCTCCCCGGGGCCGAGTCCTTCTCGATCGACGTCGAGCAGGGCGACGGCACCCTGTACGAGGAGGTGATCTCCGACGTCCCGGCCGGCACCTACACGATCGAGGAGCTGACCGACGACGGCGACCCGGCGACCGTGCTCGCCGACCTCGCCTGCACCTACGGCGGCGCCGACCACTCGGGGGACCCCGCCACGCGGGCCATCGATCTCACGGTGCTGCCGGGGGAGACCGTGCGGTGCTTCTTCACGAACACGACGCCCGGGTCGATCACCGTGATCAAGCGCACCGAGCCGGTCGAGTTCGACCAGGAGTTCGGCTTCGTCCACACGCCGCCGGAGGGCGAGGCGACGCCGTTCACCCTGAACGGCAACTCCGAGCCGCCGAACGTGGCCCTGCGCACGTTCCTGGACCTGGAGACCGGCGTCCACACGATCACCGAGCCCGCCGACGAACCGGGCTGGGCGCTGAGTGACCTGACCTGCAACGACGACTTCTGGACGCCGACGACGGACGGGCGCGGCGTCGAGGTGGACCTGCCCGCGGGCGGCGTCATCGTCTGCTTCTTCACCAACACGGCCGAGCCCGCCACGGCGTCGCTCACCAAGACCGTCGAGGGCTCCGGACCGGACCTCTCATGGACGTTCGACTTCGAGCTGGTGGACCCCGACGGCGGCGTCGTGAGCCGGTCGGCGACCTCCGGTGCACCGACCGTCGAGTGGGACGGTCTCGTCCCCGGCGTGGAGTACACGCTGCGGGAGGGCGGGACGACACCGGCCGGCTGGACCCGGGGCGACATCACCTGCACCGGGTTGACCGACCTGGGCCCGGCGCCGGGGTTCCAGGTGGTGCTGACGCCCGGCCAGGTGCTGGACTGCGGGGCGGAGAACACGGTGGAGACGTCGTCGATCAGCGTGTCCAAGGTGGCCGCGGGCATCGGCGCGGCCCAGCCGTGGGAGTTCGACCTGACCATCGACCCGCTCCCGGTGGGCGAGACCTCGCCCCAGACCGTCGCGGGCACCGGGCAGGCCGGCGAGACGGTGACGTGGTCGGGGCTGCTGCCGGGGCAGACGTACTCGATCGCCGAGGGCGACGCACCGGGATGGACCGCCGAGACCACGTGCACCGGCATCGAGGACGTCGATCCGGACAGCCCGGGCCTGCAGTTCGTCGCGCCCGTCGGCGAGGAGGTCTCCTGCACCCTCGTCAACACCGCGGTGCAGGGGAGCGGCACCCTGACCAAGACCTCGGTCGGCGGCGACGGGCAGTTCGAGCTCGTCCTGACCGACCTGGACGAGGCGGTCGATCCCATCGTGGTACCGGTCACCACGGTGGACGGCACCACGACCGTCGACCTCCCGCAGGTCGTGCCCGGCGTGCGGTACTCGCTGGTCGAGTCGGGGGCCGACGGCTGGATCGAGGGAGAGCTGACGTGCACGATCACCCCGGCGGACGGCGGCGAGCCGTTCGTGATCGAGGACCTGAGCGACTTCTCGGTGAACCCGGGGGACGTGGGTGACTGCACGGTCGAGAACATCCGGACGGGCACGATCGTGGTGGCGAAGGTCGTCACGCAGGGGGACGGCGAGTTCGAGTTCACGGGTGACTGGCTGGACCCGCCGCAGTTCTCGATCGCCACCCAGGACGGCGCGGGCGCGCAGACGTTCCCGGACGTGGACCCCGGCGCCTACACCGTGACGGAGCTGGCGCAGGACGGGTTCGAGGCGACCGACCTGACCTGCGTGGACGGGGATCCCGCCGGGGAGCCGTCGAGCGCGGACGGGCTGGTCGGCTCGGTCCGGCTGGACCCCGGCGAGACGGTGACCTGCACCTACACCAACGCGCCCTGGGGCATGCTCCTGGTGGACAAGGAGACGACCCCGCCGGGCGCGCCGCAGGAGTTCGACTTCACCTGGGGGCCGGACGGCGGGCCCCAGGAGCCGTTCGTCCTGACCGACGCGGACGAGCCGTTCGTCGCCGGGCCGGTGACGCCCGGTGCGTACCGCGTCGGCGAGGACCTGCCGCCGGGATGGACGCTCGCGGAGATCACCTGCACGGGCGCGGCCGGGGAGGTCACGGTGGCGATCCCGGCCGTCACGGTCGACGTCGGGCTCGGCGAGACCGTGCTGTGCACGTTCGCCAACACCGCCGATGCCGGCAGCGTGACCGCGCTCAAGACGGTCGCAGGCTGGGCCGAGGACGCGCCCTGGTCGTTCGACCTGGTGCTGACCGGCCCGGACGGTCCCGTGCCGGTCACGGTGACCGGCCAGGAACCGGAGGCGAGCTGGCCCGACCTGGTGCTCGGCGCGTCCTACAGCCTCACGGAACCGGATCCCGGCGCCGGCTGGTCGGCGGACCTGACCTGCACCGGGGCCGACGACGAGGATCCCGGCGCCGCCGGGTTCCAGTTCACCGCGACGGCCGGGCTCGTGCTCTCCTGCGAGGCGGTCAACACGGCGGCACCCGCCGACCTGTCCGTCACCAAGACCGTCGAGGGCGCGGACCCGGGGCTGGAGTGGTCGTTCGACCTGGTGCTCACACCGGACGACGCGGCCGAGCCCGGGACGCAGACCGTCTCCGGCACGGGCCCGGGGTCCGCGACGGTGTCCTGGACGGGGCTGGTGCCGGGCGCCGGGTACACGGTCGCCGAGCCGGAGCCCGGCGCCGGGTGGACGGCGAGCCCGGTGACCTGCGCCGGGGTGGACGACGGCGACCCGGACGCACCGGGCTTCCAGCTCGTCGCCGAGCCCGGTGCGTCGGTGGAGTGCGCCGTGACCAACACCGCGGACGCGGGTCCGACGCCGACCCCGACGCCGACACCCACGCCGACCCCGACCCCGACGCCCTCCCCGGCCCCGCCGGGGCCAGGGCCGGACGTACCGCCCGGACCGGGCGCCGCGCCCGCACCCGACGGCGGCGACCTCGCGACGACCGGCGCCGACGTCGGTGGGCTGCTGGCGGCCGCGATCGTGTTCCTGGTGCTGGGATCCGCGCTCCTGGTCGGGGTGCGCGTCCGCCGCGCACGCTGACCGCAGACGGTACCGCGCCGTATGACAGCCGACACATGCGGAATGCGGCATCCCGGGTGAATATGTGCCGGTGCCGATACTGACTGTGGAGCAGGGCGGGGCAAAGGGCCCCGAAGTGGACGCTCGGGTGGTAGGCGTGGACATCGGCGGCACGGGTTCCCGCCTCCGGTTCAGCTCCGGGCGGGGCGGCGTGTCCTACGAGGTCACGGGACCGCCCGCGACGCTGGTCGGCGGACGGTCGACCGTGCCCGAGGTGGTGCGCGAGCTGTGCCGCGGCTTCGCCGCCCGGTTCGGGGGGCGGCCGCGGGTGTCGGCCGCCGCCGTCGGGATGCGCGGGTTCCGGTCCATGACCCAGTCCGGGGCGCTGGACCCCAACCGGGTGCACGACATCCTGTCCGAGGAGCTGCGGACCACCTCGACGGCCGTCTCGAGCGACGCGGTCACGGCGCACCTGGGAGCCATCGGCACCGGGTCGGGCGCCACGCTGGCCGTGGGTACCGGCGCGGTGGCCGTGGCGTGCGACGACGTCGGCCGCTGGCACCTCGCCGACGGGATGGGCCCGCACGTGGGTGACAACGGCGGCGGCGCCTGGATCGGACGCCGCGGCCTCGACGCCGCGGCGCGGTCGATGGACGGCCGCCGCATGGGGGCGTCGCCGGGCCTGGTCCGGGCCGCCGAGGAGCACTTCGGACGGCGGGAGCGGTGGGCGGCCGTCAACGACGTGTCGCTGTTCGCCGGGTTCGCGCCCCAGGTCATCACGGCGGCGGACTACGGCGACCTGGCGTGCCGCGAGATCCTCGACGAGGCCGCCCGCTCCCTGGCGGACGGGCTGTGCGCGGTGCTGAGCCACCCCGGCGTCGTGCCCGTGGCGGTCACCACGGGAAAGCTGCTGATGCACGCGCCGACGCTGCGGGCGATGGTGGTCCAGCACCTCCTGGAGAAGCGGGACGACGTACGCGTGCAGCCCAGCGCCGGCCTGCCGCTCGACGGCGCGCTGGCCCTGGCGCGCATGCTGGCCGCGCACCCGAACGTCGTCCAGGAGCACGTGCCGCTGCTGGCGGTCCGGATCGGCGCGGCGCCCCGGCCCGACGACTCCGTCACGCTGCCCCGGGTGGTCCTCCCCGCCGTCCGGCCGCTGCGGGAGGCCGCCGCGCCCACCGCCTGGGCGGTGGAGGTCCGGTCGGACTACGAGTGGTCGGCCGAGCAGGCGCCGGGGGACGGCCTGGCCCCGTCGTCTCCCGCCGCCCTGTCGCCCCTGTCGTCGCGGACGTCCCCGGCCGCGGCGGCCTCCGCGGCCTCCGTGACCGACGCCGTGGTGCCGCTGACGGGGGAGCGGCTCGTGGTCGGCCGTGCCTCGCGCAGCCGCGGCGTGGTGCCGGACATCGTGTGCGAGGACACCGGCGTCTCGCGCCGGCACTGCGAGATCGCCTGGTCGGAGGGCGGGTGGAGCGTCGTCGACCTGGGGTCGGCCAACGGGACCTACGTCGCCGCGCGGGGCGACGCGCTGCCCACCGAGCCCCTGCGCCCGGGGGAACGCCGCTGGCTGGCCGACGGTGACCGCATCTACGTGGGCGGCTGGACCTGCCTCACGGCGCGGGCCGTGACCGCCAGCGTGCACTGAGCCCGGAGGTGGCAGGTGATCGTGCGGCGGTCGGGTGGTGATGCGAACCCGGACGGTAGGTGTCGGCGGTGCTGAATTCCGTGCGTCCGACGCTGCCTCAATCAACCCTTGCCGAACAATCCCGTCCAGCCGAATGATCAGTGGCACATCCGGACAGGTTCAGCGCTGCTGAATTAATCGGTTGTGCCGTATTTCCGGATATATAGCAGTACCTGGTATTTGCTGGCGTGATTATTCGGCTGCGATGGATTTTCCGGGAGGCAGACTGGCCGGGTCTACGTCAGCCGAACAGTTCACCTGATCCGGAATTCCGAAAGCGCAGTTCGCCGTGGGTGGACTGTTCGGGCGAGCCAGATCGTGCGAGGCAGAGATGAACGCGGTTCATCCCTGCCGACACCCCTCGTACCAGTGGTGTGTGCCCCGGAGCCCGGACCACGCTGTCCACCGCGGCCGGTGCCGGGTCCGGCCCGGGCGCAACGGGCGGGAACAGGCGACGGGCGGGATTCACCTGGACCCGCCGCGTCCCGGCTCCTAGGTTGACCGCATGTCCGGAACCGAGCTCGCCCGCGCGTACTGGGCCGACGTCGTCCGCCCGATCCTGGACCGGAAGTTGCCGGACGTGCCGCGGGCGGCCGCCCGGCTCGGCTCCGGCTCGGACGTCCTGGGGCTGGACGACGACACCTCGCGCGACCACGACTGGGGGCTGCGACTGACCCTCCTGGTCCCCGCCGGGCGGGTCCGTGAGGTCGACGAGCTCCTCGCCGCTGCCCTCCCGGCGTCCTACCGGGGCCTGCCGACGGCGTTCCCCGTCACCTGGGACCCGGCCGTCCGGCACCGGGTCGAGGTGGCCGCGCCCGTCGAGCTCGTCCGGTCGCGCACGGGGCTCGACCTCGGCCGCGACCTCGGCGTCACCGACTGGCTGTCGCTGACCGGGCAGGCCGTGCTGGAGGTGACGGCGGGACCGGTGTTCGAGGACGCGCCGGGGGAGCTCACCGCGCTGCGCGAACGGCTCGCGTGGTACCCGCACGACGTCTGGCTGCACGTGCTGGCCGCCGAGTGGACCCGCGTCGAGCAGGAGCTGCCGTTCGTGGGCCGCACCGGGCAGCGCGGCGACGACCTCGGCTCCCGGCTCCTCGCCGCACGCCTGGTCACCGCGCTGGTCCGGCTCGGCTTCCTCCTGGAGCGGCACTGGCCGCCGTACCCCAAGTGGGCGGGCACGCTGTTCGGGCGGCTGCCCGTGGCGGCGTCGGCCGGCGGCGAGGTGGCCCGGGCGCTCGCGGCCGGTACCTGGCAGGAGCGCGACGCCGCCCTGCGTGCGGCGTGCGAGGTGCTGCACGCGCGGCAGCGTGCCGTCGGTCTGCCCGCACTGGACGGTCCGGTGTGCCAGGACTTCTACGACCGGCCGTTCACGGGCCTGCGCGACGTGGCGGGCGTGCTCCGCGCCGCCGTCACGGACCCGGAGGTGCGGGCCCTGTCGCACCGGGGCGGCGTCGAGCAGTGGGTGGACGACGTCGGGACGCTCACCGACGCGGGTGCGCGCGGGCGGCTGGCCCGGGCCTCGCGGGCCTGAGCGGGCCGGAGCACGCCCGGTCTCGCGCGCAGACGGACTCAGCCGCCGGCGTTCTCCAGCAGCACGGGGCACGTGCCGCCGGGCCCGGTCAGCAGCTCGAAGTGCCAGATCTCGTTGGAGTACACCTGGCACAGCCCGTACTCGGTGCCGTGCTGGATGAGCCAGTAGGCGCCCTCGGTCGGGCCGATGTCGATGGCCTTGCCGCTCACGTGCTCGGACAGCTCGGGCGTGCTGACCCGCTCGCGCGCGGCCTCCAGGCTGCCGTACTCCGCGATCGCGTCGTCGAGCAGCCGCTGCTGGTAGGCGGGGCTGCGCCAGCCGCTCGTGACCCAGAAGTCGATGCCGTCGTCCGCGGCGTCCTCGGCGGCCTCGCGGACGGCGGCGGCAAGGTCGGCGTCGAGGTTGGTGATGGCCGGGAGGTCGTCGTCGAGCGTCGCCGCGCCGTCGGGGATGTCGCCGCCGGCCACGCCGGTCGACCCGGCGTCGCCCGCCGAACTGGGCCGGCCCTGGTCGAGCACCTGGTCGACGGCCTGCACGACCGGCGCGTCGCCGCGGTCGAGCAGGGGATAGACGCCGAACACGGCGGTGAGCACCACGGCGGCCACCACGAGGGTGAACGCCATCGGGCGGCGGGTGCGCCGCGGTCGGGGGACGTGCCGGGGCGGGCCGCCGACGCGTGCCGGCGGGTGGGCCAGTTCGTATCGAGTCATGTGCCCAGCCCACCGGGGGCGACGTTGCCGGGGCGTCTTCGCTTTTGGATACGCCCCGGATATGTGCCCGCCGGTAGCGTGTGCTGACATGCGCGTCTTGGTGGTGGAGGACGAGCCCTACCTCGCCGAGGCGATCCGGGACGGGCTCCGGCTGGAGGCGATCGCCGCCGACGTCGCGAACGACGGCGCGGCCGCGCTCGACCTGGTGGCCGCCAACCCCTACGACGTCGTGGTGCTCGACCGGGACGTCCCCGTGGTGCACGGGGACGAGGTGGCCCGCCGGGTCGTCGCGGACCACCCCGCGGTCCGGATCATCATGCTGACCGCGGCCGGCGAGCTGACCGACAAGGTGAGCGGCTTCGAGCTCGGCGCCGACGACTACCTGACCAAGCCCTTCGCGATGCGCGAGCTGGTGCTGCGGCTGCGCGCCCTGGCCCGGCGGCCCGAGGCGACGACCCCGCCCGTGGTCGAGCTCGGGCCGGTACGGCTCGACCCCTATCGCCGCGAGGTCTACCGCGACGGCCGGTACATCGCGCTGACCCGCAAGCAGTTCGCCGTCGTGCAGGTGCTGATGGACGCCGGCGGCGGCGTCGTCAGCGCCGAGGAGCTGCTCGAACGCGCCTGGGACGAGAACGCCGACCCGTTCACCAACGCCGTCCGCATCACGATCTCGACGCTGCGCAAACGCCTGGGCGACCCCTGGCTGATCCACACGGTGCCCGGCGTCGGGTACCGGTTCGGGGAACGGTGACGACCCCCGCCGTCGGGCAGCGCCGCGCCGGGCTGTCGGTGCGCCTGCGGCTCACGCTGAGCTACGCGGGGTTCCTCGTCCTGGCGGGCACGGCCCTGTTCGCCGCGCTCCTGCTGGTGCTGCGGTACGTCCCCGACGAGAACCTCACGGTCCAGGACGGCGGGGGCTTCGCGCCCAGCCGCTCGGACCTCCTCGACGTCGCCGTGCCCCTGTCGGCCGCGGCGGTCGGCTTTCTCGCGCTCGTCGGCCTGGTGGGCGGCTGGATCCTGGCGGGCCGGATGCTCCGGCCCCTCGACCGGATCAGCGAGGCAGCGGCGCTCGCCGCGGACGGCGCCCTTGACCACCGGATCGCCCTGGAGGGGCCCGACGACGAGCTGCGCCGGCTCGCCGACACCTTCGACATGATGCTCGCCCGGCTGGAGCGCTCCTTCGAGGAGCAGCGCCGGTTCACCGCCAACGCGTCGCACGAGCTGCGCACGCCGAACACCGTGGTCAAGGCGCTGCTGGAGGTGGCGCAGGCGGACCCGGCGGGCCGGGACGTGGACCGCCTGCTGAGCCGGCTGCACGAGACCAACGAGCGCTCGATCGTGATGGTCGAGTCCCTGCTGCAGCTCGCCCGGCTCGACCACGACAGCCTCCGGGCCGAGCCCGTCGACCTGGCCGACGTCGTCCGCGAGGCCGTCCGGGAGTCGCCGGACCTGGACCTGCCCGCCCCGCCGGAGCTGATCCTGACGCTCGACGCGGCACCGGTCCACGGCAACCGGGTGCTGCTGGGCCAGCTCGCCGCGAACCTGCTCGGCAACGCCGTGCGGCACAACCTCCCCGCCGGCGGACAGGTCCGGGTCGGCACGCGGCTCGACGGCCGCCGTCGTCCGACGCTGGTGGTGGAGAACACCGGGGCGCCGCTCGACCCGGCGGTGGTCGCGACCCTGGCCGAACCCTTCGTGCGCGCCGACGCCCGGACGCGCCGCCCGGACCGCCTCGCCGGCAGCGGGCTCGGCCTGTCGATCGTCGCGTCGATCGCCCGGGCGCACGGCGCCGAGCTGGCGCTCGCCCCCCGCCCGGGCGGCGGCCTGACCGCGACGGTCACCTTCCTGCCGGGGTGAGGTCGTGTCAGACGTACAGGTCACCGGAGGGACCTGTACGTCTGACACGTGGTACTCAGGCCGTCTGGAGCTGCGGGTAGAGGTCGCTCAGCGGGCCGGAGAGGGCCGCCTTGACGCGGCGGCTGGTGTCGTCGGCCAGCACCTCGGGCTCACCGGCCTCCAGCCCGTCGAGGATCGCCGCCACGATGTCGCGCGGGTCCTCCTTCGGCACGTCGAGCCGCTCGGTCATCGGGGTGTCCGTGTAACCGAGGTGCGCGCCGAGCACCTGCGTGCCCTGGTCCAGGAGCTCCACGCGGAGCGCGTTGCTGTACGACCAGAACGCCGCCTTGGTCGCCGAGTACGTGCCCATGGCGAACCAGCTCAGCGCCGAGTGCATGTTGATGATGGCGCCGCCGCCGTTGCGCGCCAGCACCGGGGCGAACGCCTGCGTGACGCCGAGCTGGGCGAACACGTTGGTCTCGAACACCGCGCGGACGTCGTCGAGCGACGCGGTCAGCACCGGCTGCCCGCGGTCGGAGATCCCGGCGTTGTTGACCAGGACCGTGGTGTCCCCGGCCAGCTCGGCCGCGGCCGTGACCGACCCGGGGTCGTTGATGTCCAGGGGCAGCGGCACCACGCGGGGGTCGGTCCACTCCCGCGGCGTGCGGGCGCTGGCGTAGACCTTGGCGGCGCCCCGCAGGAGGGCCTCGGCGACGAACGCGCGGCCGAGGCCGCCGTTCGCACCGGTGATCAGGACCACGGCGTTCTTCAGATCAGTCATCACGAGCTCGCTTTCATGAGGTGGTGCGGGGTGGTGTCGAGGTCAGCGGTGTCAGAGGGAACTGCGTCGACAGGAACGGCGTCGACAGGAACGGCGTCGACAGGAACGGCGTCGACAGGAACGGCGTCGACAGGAACGGCGTCGAGAGGTGCGGCGGGCGTGGCGGGCTCCGCGCCCCGGGTGCGGGCGGTGAGCACGGCGGCCAGCGTGAACGCGATCACGGTCGCGCTGCCCACGACGAGCGCCGTCTGCAGCCCGTGCGCGGTGGCCAGCCGGCCGACGGCGAGGGCGACGCCCGCCTGCACGAGGTAGGCGACCAGGTAGGCCGACGACGTCGTCGCGGCGCGGTGCTCGGCGGGCGCGCTGCGGGTGATGAGGGTGACGCCGCCGGAGAACAGGAGGCTGTAGCCGGCGCCGCCGATCAGGGAGTACAGGACCAGCGCGGTCATCGAGTGGGTGGCACCCGCGACGAGCATCAGGCTCTGCCCGGCCAGGGCGGCGACGGCGCCGAGGCGCAATGCCGTCGCGGCCCGCAGCCGCCCGGCGAGCAGGGCGACCACGCCGATGGCGGCCGCGGAGATCGCGAGGACCACGCCGTTGACGAAGGCGTCGTCGGAGTGGACGGTGTCCCGCGCGAACTGGGCCCCGATGCCGAGGAAGATCGCGCCGAGCGCATAGGCTGCCGAGACCCCGAGCGCGCCCGCCACGAACGGCAGCCGGTGCCGCGGCACGGCCAGCGGCCGGGGGCGCCAGCGGCGCGCGGCGGCGCTCGGCCGGCGCGGCAGGAACCAGGCGGCGAGCACGGCGACGACGACGCCGGCGAGCAGCACCCCGTAGCCCGCGTGCAGGGGGCTCGGGCTGAACTGCACGGTCGCGCCGCCCACGAGCAGAGCGGTGATGAGCCCCACGGCGGACGCTGCGGCGGTGGTCGCGCCGGTGCGGTCGCGGGCGTCGTCCGACCCGGAGGCCGCGATGACGCTCGTGGCCGGACCGAGGCTGAGCCCCACCCCGACGCCCATGAGCGCGCGGCCCACGAGCAGCAGCGCCAGGTTCGGCGCGAGCAGGAAGGTGAGCGCGCCGAGACCGAGGAAGCCGAGGCCCGCGAGGATCGCGCCCCGGTTGCCCACGGTCTCCGCGAGGCCGCCGAGCAGCAGGAGCGTGGCGATCAGGGCGACGGGGTAGGCCGCGAAGACCGTGGTGGTGACCGCGGTGGTGAGGTGCCACTGCGCCGCGTAGACGGGGTAGACGAGCGTCGGCGCCGCCGATGCCCAGAGCGCGAGGGCCACCGCGGCCGCCGCCGCCCAGCGGCTGCCACGCGCCGCCCAGGTGAAAGTCATCGAGGTTCCTATCTGAGTTGGGATTCACAACTTAGCATCTGGATTGGAAAAGACAACTCAGATAGGATGTGGGCATGAGCACAACGCCCCGCGAACGCAACGCCCGCTGCTCCGTGGCCCGGAGCCTGGAGGTCCTGGGGGAGAAGTGGACCCTCCTGGTGGTCCGCGAGGCCTTCTTCGGCTACACGCGGTTCGCCGACTTCCGCGCGCGGCTCGGCATCGCCCCCGACGTCCTCACCGCCCGGCTGGAGACCCTGGTCGAGGGCGGCGTGCTGGAGCGCCGGCCGTACCGCGACGCGGGTCAGCGCCAGCGCGACGAGTACGTGCTCACCGAGGCGGGGGCGGAGCTCAAGACCGTCCTGGCGGCGTTCGCGGCGTGGGGCGACGTGCACCGGCCCTCAGGTTTCGGGCCGTCGGTCGTGTACGTCGAGGAGGCCACGGAGCAGCCCGTCCGGGTCGCCTTCCTGACCGACGACGGCCGGGAGCTCCCGCCCGAGGACGTCTCGGTGGTGCCAGGCCCGGGCTCGCTGACGACGGCGGCCTGACCCTGGCCCAGGCGCCGAGTCAGTAGCCCGGTCGGACCCACCTCCTGACTGGGCGTAATGCATGGGCCGAGTCAGGAGGTGGGTCCGACCATGCCCCTGACTCGACGAGAGAGGGGTGAGCCGGGTGGGTGGTCAGCGGGTCATCAGGCGGTACTGGGCCGCGACCTCCCTCGGTGCGATCGCACGGTCCAGGAGCTGGATCGTGTCCATGCGGCAGTTGCAGGGGTTCCGCTCCTGGGTGTCCTGCGGGAAGCTGCCACCGATCTTGATGCCCCGCGGCGTCGTGGCCGACGTCCCCGAACCGTCCACCTGCCACGGGTCGCCGTCCACCACGTAGAAGCCCGGCACCCGCTCGCCGTTGCGGAACAGGGCCATCTTCCCCGTGGTGTAGTCGAACGTGGCGGCCAGGTGCACCCACTCGTCCTGCGGCAGCAGGGTTCGCCAGTCCTCGCTCGCGGCGAAGGTCTGCGACGCCCCGCCGTCGATCCGCCGGCCCAGCGCGACCAGCCGCAGCTCGCCGTCCACCTCGATGATCTCCAGCAGGGCGCGCACGCCGTGCCCGTCGGAGTCGCCGCTGAGCAGGCCCGCCAGGCCCACGGCGTTGTAGTGGTCGTCCGGGTCGGCGGTGGTGGTGTTCGGGCTCGGGTTCTGGCCGGTCATCTTGACCCAGCCCATGACCGTCACGCCGTCCACCCCGTTGAACGCCGACAGGGTGCCCACCCCGTTCGCGTTGTAGACGCCCGCCTTCCAGTCGTCGTTGCCCGCCGTCAGCGGGTCGACCTGGCCGAGCTGGATCGAGTTGTTGCTGCCCGGGTAGGCGCCGTCGGCCACGCGCATGTCCTCCCCGCCGTTGATCAGGTTGAGATAGGTGCGTGACAGGCCGCGGTCGACCTCCACGGCGCCGTCCTGCTGGAACGGGTGCTCGAAGTCGTAGAAGCTCACGGAGTTCTGCTCCAGCGAGCGCGGCACGTCCTGGGGCACCGGCGCGTGCACGGTGTCCACGATCTTCCAGATCTTGCCGTTCGCCTTGGCCACCAGGTACAGGTCGCCCGACGCGTCCCGGCCCATGCGCAGGTCGGCCCGCTCGTCGCCCGTGAAGTCGGGCATCCGCTTGCGGGTTCCGTCGGTGTCGTAGAGCGCCAGCTCGTACATCTGCGCCTCGGGACGCCCGCGCCGCATCTGCGACTCCTTGGCGAAGAACACGCGCCCCTCGACCAGGTCGGTGAACAGGTACGTGCCGTTCAGTGCCGGCAGGTCACGCCCGCGATAGACGAAGCCGCCGCTGATCGCGTACCCGCTGTCCGCCGTGCACGACCAGCCGGGCGGCGGGTCGTGGTCGTACGCCACCACGGGATACGTGAAGCCGAGCTCGTCGTCGTCCTCCGGCAGCGGGTACAGGTTGCAGCGGTCGGCGGCGTCGAAGACGTACTTCCCCTCCCGGTCCCCCCAGCCGAAGTTGTCCCCGGCGCGCACGTCGTACACGGCCTCGATCGCGTGCTCGCCGATGTGCCCCAGGAACATGCGGCCCGTCTTCGTGTCCCAGCTGAACCGGTGCGGGTCGCGCATGCCGATCGCGTAGATCTCGCCGAGCGTGCCCGGGGTGTCCACGAACGGGTTCGACGCCGGGATGCCGTACGTGCCACCCGGCCCGTTCGTCCCCGCCGGGTCGATGCGCAGGATCTTGCCCGCCGGCGTGCCCCGGTCCTGCGGCACGCCCGTGCCGACGCCGATGCCGCCGTCGCCCACCGCGAGGTACAGCAGGCCGTAGTCCTCGTCGCCCGGCTGCGCCGTCGGGTTGAAGTCGATCTGCTGGATGGCGTGCACCTGGCCCGCGAAGCCCAGGCGCATCACCTCGCGGCTCGTCCCGGAGAACACGTCGGCGTCCGGGTCGTCCGCCACCCACTCCGTGACCACCGCGTGCAGGAACGTCGGCGTCTGCGCCGGGTACGTCGTGGGGTCGGACGGCGGCCCGGCGTTGCCGGGGCGCTCGCTGTGCACCGTGTAGAACGTGCCGTTGTGCTCGAAGTCCGGATGGAACGCCGCGAACCCGAACCCGCTGCCCATGCCTCGTCCGGAGAAGAACTCCGGCGCGAACCGCGCGGCCACGTCCAGGTACACCCGCGGCTCGCCGTCCTCCACGAGGTACAGCGGGCCGTTCAGGTCCGGGACGTACGTGCGGCCCGAACCGTCCGGCAGCTCGCCGATGCCGTTGATGCGCGCGTGCCGCATCAGCCGCCGGTCGACGGGCGCCGGGATGGGCTCCGTCTTCGGGAACTGCGCGTACTCCTCCAGGACCAGGCCGATCGTGGACTGGATCTCCTCCGGGGCCGGGTCCTCGATCGGGTCGCCCACCGGGACGGCCGCGGCCTGCGGCGCGGCCCCGGGCGTGGTCGATGCCGCCGCCGTGGTCAGGGCCGCCGTCGTCAGCCCGGTCAGCGCGGTGGCGGCGATCGCCACCGCCGCTACCGCCGACCGCCATCTCTGTCTTGTGCGCATGGTGCCTCCTGAATGTCGTCGTCGTCATTACGGAGTGCAGTTGGACCTACCGGCAGAACGGCCGCTCGCCGGCCGCGCTGAGGATGCCGCCCACCACGTGGGTCTTGAACGAGTCGGCGCCCGGCAGTGTCGAGTCCGCGGTCCACGCGGCCGGGTCGTGGCCGAGCGAGGTGACCCAGGCGCGACCGCCGTCGTAGTACTGGCACCAGGAGACGGGGTGCTCGCCGGCGTGCCCGGGGTTCCCGTTGAAGCCGGTGCCGGAGCCGATGGTGTCGGTGTCCACCTCGGCGAGGAACCGCACGCCCGTGGGGAACGGCTCGAGGTTGTACCACTCGTCGCGGAAGTCCCACCGGCGCGGCAGGTCCGTCGTGGAGGTGTCGCGGCGGTCGACGGTGAGCACCTGCCCGTCGCGGTGCGGACCGTGGTCGTAGAAGTTGGCGCCGCCGAGCAGCCCCTGGAACCACGGCCAGTGGTACATCGCGCCCAGCGTGTTGTGTACGGCGACGAAGCCGCCGCCCGAGCGGACGTACTGGAGCAGGGCGGTCTGGGACGCGTCGTCGAGCATGGTGCGGGAGTTGCTGAGGAACACCACGGCGTCGTACGGCGCGAGCTTGGCCGGGGCGTCGAGCTGGCGCACGTCCTCGGTCCAGTCCACCTCGAACCCGTACTCCTGCCCCCACCGGATCACGGCGTTCTGCGCCACGTGCGCCGAGGTGAGCGGCGGGTTCATCCCGGCGGGCAGCAGGGGTCCGAGGTGGGCGTGCCGCGAGACGCCGGTCGCGGTGAACACCAGCACCCGCACCCGCCCGTCGGTGGTGCGCGGCAGGTCCCAGTCGTGGTAGCAGGCCGGGTCGGTGCCCCGGCAGACGCCGTAGTCGGCCACCTTGTCCTGGTAGGGGTCCTGGCGGCCCGCGGACGACGGCGGCCCGCCCTGCGCCGCCGGCCCGGGCGACGCGGACGCCCCCGACGTGGCGGGCGCGAGGTGCAGGCCGGCGAGCAGCGCGGCCAGGATCGCGAGGCCGAGCACCACCTGCCCGGCACCGCCGAGCGAGTTCCCAAGCGTGGTTCTGAGTGACATGACAGTTCTCCTTTGAACAGCCAACAGTCAGCCCACTCCGTTGAGTGCTGGGTATCTGCGGCCGAACGGGGCGCGAAGCAACAAATACCCAGCACTCAACGGGAGGGGGTGGGGTTACTTGACCTCCCTTGGGCGGCCGCCCAGGTAGAGCTGGGCCAGGCGGGGGTCCGCGAGGAGGTCCGGGGCGGGGCCGGTGATGTGCACGCGGCCCAGGTCGAGCACGCAGCCGACGTCGGCCGACTCCAGCGCCCGCCGCGCGTTCTGCTCCACGAGCAGCACGGCCGTGCCGGCGTCGCGCATGCGCTGCACCTGCTCGAACACGACCGCCGTCGCCCTGGGGTCCAGCCCCATCGACGGCTCGTCCAGCAGCACCACCTTGGGCCGCACCATGAGCGAGCGGGCGAACTCGACCTGCTTCTGCTGTCCGCCCGACAGCGCGCCCGCCAGGGCGGACCACCGCTCGCCGACCAGCGGGAACAGCTCGGTGACGGCATCCGTGCGCGCCGCGATCTCCGTGCGGTCGCGCACGGTGTAGGCGCCGAGCAGCACGTTCTCGGCCACGGTCATCTCGGGGAACACGCTGTGCCCCTGCGGCACGTGCGACAGCCCGGCGGCCAGGAGCTGCTGCGGCGAGCGTCCCGTGACGTCCACGCCGTCGACCACGACCTGCCCGGCGCGCGGCCTGAGCAGGCCGCTCGCGACCTTGAGCACCGTCGACTTGCCGGCGCCGTTGGGGCCCACGAGGCAGACCACGCTGCCGGGCGCCACCGTCACCGACAGCCCGCGCAGCACGAGGGCGGCGCGGCCGTAGCCGGCCCGCACGTCGGTCAGACGCAGCAGGGGTTCGGCCGCGGGGCCGGGCTGGGCGCCCGGTCCGGCGGCGATCTCGGGGGCGAGTTCAGACGCCAAGGTAGGCCTCCAGCACCTGCGGGTCGTCCTGCACGACGGCGGGGGTGCCCTGGGCGATCGGGCGGCCCCGGTCGAACACCACCACGTGGTCGCTCAGGCCCATGACCAGCTCCATGTTGTGCTCCACGATGATGAAGGTGCGGCCCTCGGCGTTGAGCTCGCGCACCAGGTCGGCGATGCGGTCCACGAGCGCGGGGTTCACGCCGCCGGCCGGCTCGTCGAGCATGATCGTGTGCGGGTCACCCATGAGCACCCCGGCGAGCTCCAGCAGCTTCTGCTGGCCGTAGGAGATGTCGCGCGCCTCGGCGTGCTCCAGGTGGTCGATGCCGACGCGGGCCAGCAGCTCGCGGGCCCGGGCGACGTCGTCCGGGTTGCGCATGCCGCGCAGCCGTTCCAGCAGGCCGTGCGGCTGCACCGCGACCAGCACGTTCTCCAGCACGGTGAGCCGCGGGAAGACGCGGCAGAGCTGGAAGCTGCGGCCGATCCCGGACCGAGCGATCCGGTGCGGCGCGAGCCCCGTGATGTCCCGGTCACGGTAGGTGACGGTCCCGGCGTCCGGCCTGATCATGCCGGTGACGCAGTTGAAGAACGTGGTCTTGCCGGAGCCGTTGGGCCCGATCAGGGCGTTGATCTCGCCGTCGTGGAACGCCACGGAGGCGCCGTCGACGGCGCGGACGCCGCCGAACGACCTGGTGAGGCCCTCGGTGGTGACGGAGCCGGTGCTCACGGAACCGGTGCTCATCGGGTTGCCTCCTCGCGCTGCTTGCCGTCGCGCCGCTCGTCCGCGCGCTGCCGGGCGAGCTCCTCGGCGCTCACCTCGCGGATCGACGCCGCGCGGCGCCGGCGGTTCAGGAACGAGGTGATGGCGGGGATGACGCCGTCGGGCATGAACAGGACGACCAGGCCGAGCAGGATGCCCGTGGCGACCAGGTGGAACTGCGTGTCGCCGTACTGCGACTTGAACACCTCGACCGCGTACCCCACGACGACGGCGCCGAGCAGCGGCCCGAAGAGGCTGCGCACCCCGCCGAGCAGCGACATGAGCACCATGTAGGTGCCGACCAGGATCGAGAACTGGAAGATCGGGTCGAGGTAGCCGAACCACAGCGCGTACAGGCCGCCGCCCAGCGCGGTGAAGAACGCGCTGGTCACCAGGGCGGTGAGCTTGTAGGCAAACGTCGGCACGCCGAGCGCCTGCGCCTTGTCCTCGTCCTCGCGGATGGCCTTGAGCCCGGCGCCGAGCCGGGATCGCTCGATGGCCCACCAGGTCAGCAGGGCCAGCGCCAGGAGCGCGGCGTGCAGGTAGAAGAACCGTTCGTGCTGCTCGGGCCGCAGCACGTCCGGGCCGAACGGTCGGGGCACGCGCAGGCCGCCCGAGCCGCCGGTGAAGGTGTGCCAGCTCTGGAACGTGAGCTGCAGGATGAGCACCAGCGCGATCGAGACGATCACGAACGAGGCGCCGCGCACCCGCAGCGACGCGATGCCGACCGGGATGGCGATCAGTGCCACGATCAGGGCCCCGACCAGGAGCGCGAGCCACGGGTTCAGCCCGGACCGCAGGATCAGCAGCGCGGTGGCGTACCCGCCCAGGCCCGAGTACGCGGCGTGCCCGAGCGAGATGTAGCCGGTGAACCCGCCCACCAGGTTCCACGACGTGGCCAGCACCGCGTAGCTGAGGATCACCACGCCGACGGACAGGATGAACGGGTCGGGGGCCAGCGACGGGAACAGGAGCACGACCACCACGAGGGCGAGCAGGGCGCCGATCCGGGCCACGCGCGCCGTCGTCGGGCCGGACGTCGTCGGGCCGGAGGCTCTGGCGGGGCTAGAAGCGTTGGGCAAGGCGACCTCCGAAGAATCCCTGCGGGCGGATCATGAGGGTCACGAACAGGGCCAGGTAGAACACGGTCTGCGCCCAGGTGGTGCCGAGCGGCACCTGCAGCAGGCTCGCGGCCACGCCGAGCAGCAGCGCCGCGATGGCGGCCCCGGGGATGCTGCCCAGCCCGCCCACGACGATGATCGCCATGAGCGGCCCGATCCAGTGCCAGTGCAGCGACGGGTAGATCGTGTAGTCCAGGGCCAGCGCCGTCCCGCCGATCGCGGCTGTGGCCAGGCCCAGCCCGAAGCCGAGCCCGGCCACGCGGTCGGTGTCGATGCCGATCAGCCGCGCGGCCTCCGGGTGCTGGGTGGTGGCCCGCAGCGCCCGGCCGAACGACGTCCGGCGCAGGATCAGGTACAGCGCACCCAGCGACAGTGCGGCCAGGCCGAACGCGATGAGCTTCACGACGGCGATGCTCACGCCCGCCACCTCGATGCTCGTGCCCGAGTAGCCGAGCTGGATGCGGCGCTGCGTGCCGGTCCAGACGAACCCGAGCAGCCCCTCGATCGTCAGCGCGACGGCGAACGTGAGCAGCACCGACATGGTGGTCAGCGTGATGGGCCGCAGCCGCGACACCAGGAACCGCTGCATCCCGTACCCGACGACGAAGAACAGCGGCACCGTGACGACCAGCGACAGGAGCGGGTCGACTCCCGTGCGCTCGTGGAAGTACCAGGCGAGGTAGGCGGCCAGGATCAGGAACGCCGAGTGGGCGATCATGACCACCCGCATCACGCCGAAGTACAGGGTCAGGCCGGCGGCCAGGAGGGCGTAGAGCCCGCCCAGGAGGACGCCGAGCACCAGGCTCTGCGCGAACAGGGCACCGGTCATCGGTTCACCACGCGGGCTTCGGGTGGACGAGGTCGGCTTCCTTGACGTCGTCGGGCAGCACGATCTTGATCTCGCCGTCCACGTACTGCTGGATGAGGTGCGCGCTCTGCGGCCGGCCCTGGGCGTCCCAGCTCAGCGTGCCGACGACGGTCTCGACCTCGTTCTCGTGGAGCCACCCGACGAGCTGCTCCTGGCACTCCGGGCTCGGGTCGGCGCAGCCCACGGCCTCCACGGCCGCCGCGACGACCTGGCCCGTGGTCCAGGCGTTCGCCTCGTCCTCGGCGGGCGGGGCGTCGTGCTCCGCCGTGTAGAACTCCACGAACTCCTCGTTGGACGGGTACGGCGCCGTCGGCGTGTACCCGGTCGGGGCGAGGATGCCCTCGGTCTTGTCGCCGATCGCGTCCGGGAACTCCGCGTTCGTCGGCGCGCCCGAGATCGCTGCCATCTGCGGCTGGTAGTCCTGCTGCTGGAGCGCGACCACGAGGTTCACGCCGTCCTGGTACTGCGACCCCACGATCAGCAGGTCCGCCTTCGAGTCCGCGATCTTCGCCGCGATGCCGCTGAAGTCGGTGGTGTTCGGCGGGTACACCTCGTCGACCACCACCTCGATGCCGGCGTCGGCGAGCTGGTCGCGCAGGCCGTAGGCGGTGCCCTGGGCGAACGGGTCGTCCATCGAGGCCACGGCGATGCTCTTCGGCCGCTCGTCCTCCGGCAGGGCCAGGAGGTACTCCGCCAGGTGGTCGTAGTGATCGTCGGCGATGGCCGGCGCCGCGTAGAACAGGTTGTCGAAGCCCTGCTCGAAGACCTCCGCCGCGGCGCCGGCGGGCTCCACGAACAGGAAGCCGTAGTCCTTCGCGACCTGCGCCGCCGGCACCACCAGCCGGGTCGAGAACGGCCCGAAGACCAGGTCCACGCCGTCCTGGTTGATCAGCCGCTCGTAGTCCGAGGCGACGCGGTCCGCGTTCGACTGGTCGTCGACGATGACCAGCTCGACCTGGCGGCCCAGCAGCCCGCCGTTCTCGTTGACGTGCTTGGCCCAGGCCTCGTAGCCGCGCTGCACCCCCTTGCCCGGCTCGGCGAAGTCACCCGTCAGCGGGAGCGAGACGCCGACGACGATCGGGTCGTCGGGGCCGGCGGCCTCACCGCCCTGCTCCGGGCTCGCCAGACAGGCGGACAGGGACAGTGCCGAGGCCGCGGCGACTGCCGCTACCGTCAGGCGTCGGGTTGCTCTCATGGTCCACTCCCTTGTGGGTCCACATCATTGTGGGCAAGCGCTTCCGTAACCGCTTACGGCACTCTAGGAACTGGGACGCTGTGTGACAAGGGTGTTGGCACCATCCATGACCTGTCGCTTGACCTGTGGCGAGGAGATTCGATGCGCAAGCACACCGCCGGGCTCCGCCTGGTCGACGTCGCAGAGCACGCCGGCGTGTCCATCGCGACCGCCTCCCGGGCGCTGTCCGGGGCCGCCGGGGTGTCCGAGGCCCTCGCCGAGCGGGTGCGCGCCGTCGCGGCCGAGCTCGGCTACGTCGCGAACGTGCACGCCCGCTCCCTGGCGAGCGGCGCCAGCCCGTCCGTCGGGCTCGTGGTGCACGAGATCGGCGACCCGTACTTCGCCGAGATCGCCAGCGGGGTGCTGGAAGTGGCCGGCGCCCACGGCCGCATGGTGCAGATCTGCCACACCGGACGCGACCCGCACGCCGAGGTGGCCCAGCTGCGGGCGCTCGCGGGCGCGGGCGTGGGGATCATCGTCGTGGCCGGGTCCGGGCACCTCGACCGGGAGGTCCAGGCGCAGATGAAGGCGCAGGTGCAGGCCTTCGAGGCGGCCGGCGGGCGGGTCGCCGTCATCGGCCGGCACCCCCTGCTCGGCGTCGACGCCGTGGTGCCGGCCAACGTCGCGGGCGGCCGGGCCATCGCCGACCATCTGCTCGGCCTGGGTCACCGGCGCATCGCCGTCGCGTCCGGGTCGCGGCGGCTGGCCACCATGGCCGACCGGCTCACCGGCGTCGAGCAGGCGCTCGGCGCGCACGGCCTGCGGCTCGCGGACCTGCCCGTGGTCGAGGCGGCGTTCACGCTCGACGGCGGCAAGGACGCCGCCCGGCAGATCCTCGACGCCCACCCGGACGTCACGGCGATCCTCGCGCTCAACGACGACATGGCGGTCGGCGTGCTGTCGGTGCTGGGGGAGCGGGGCGTCTCGGTGCCGGGCGACGTCTCGGTCACCGGCTTCGACGACGTGACCGTGGCCGGCCACCTCTCGCCCGCGCTGACGACGGTGCACCTGCCGATGAAGGAGATGGGGCGACAGGCGCTGGAGCTCGCCCTTCTGCCGCGGGCGGCCCGGGCCCGCCGTCGGACCGCGGAGCAGCGCTTGATGGTCCGGACGTCGACGGCGCCGGTGCGGGGCTGAGGCGACGGCGCGCGGAGGCCGCTCTCCGGGGAAAGCATGACGCAGCCGGAGGGGTAACGGAGAGGTAGCAGTGCTGCCTCTGCGTTACCCCTCCGGCCGTCTGTGTTCTGCCCCCGCCGCCGGATCAGGGCGCGCCTCTTGACGCATGCCGATATGGGTATATGTTTGAGCCATGGCACGAGCAGCGACCACGACCGACACGTTCAACGCGGTGGCCGAGCCGCGCCGTCGCGAGATCCTCGACGCCCTGGCCGGCGGCGAGCTCGCGGTGGGCGACCTCGTCGCGCAGCTCGGGCTCGCCCAGCCGCAGGTGTCCAAGCACCTGCGGGTGCTGCGGGAGGTGGGGCTGGTGGACGTGCGCGACGACGGGCGCCGCCGTCTGTACCGGGTCAACGGCGCGCCGTTGCGCGCCGTCCACGACTGGGTCTCCCGCTACGAGCGGCTCTGGAACGAGCGGTTCGACCTCATGGACGACGTGCTCGACGAGCTCGAGACGCAACGACCGACCGATGCAGGAACGGGACAAGGAGACTGACATGACCACCACGACCAATGGCAGCGCCGTCCTGACGCTCCCGACCGACACCGAGATCCTGGTCACCCGGGAGTTCAACGCGCCGCGCCACCAGGTGTGGCGGGTGCTCACCGAGCCCGAGCTGATCAGGCGCTGGTGGGCCGGGCGGCGCGGCACGGTGACCGAGGCGACCGTCGACCTGCGCGTCGGCGGGGCGTGGCGGTACGTGATGACCGCGAACGACGGCTCCGAGGTCGCGTTCCACGGCGAGTACCGCGAGATCGAGGCCCCGGAGCGGATGACGCACACGGAGGTGTTCGAGGGGATGCCCGACGGCGACTCCGAGCCCAGCCTGAACCACTACACGCTCACCGAGCACGACGGCCGCACCACCCTGACCGTCCGCACGATCGTCTCCAGCCAGGAGATCCGCGACATGATCGTCGGCTCCGGCATGGAGGGCGGCATGCAGGAGGGCTACGACCTGGTCGAGGAGCTGGCCGTCGAGCTGGCGGCCGCCTGACCGCGGCCCGAGCGCAGCAGGGCCGACGCCGCCGCGAGCAGCACGAGCATCAGCACGCCGAAGGCGAGCACCGCGGCCGGCGTCGGGACCAGGCGCAGGAGGACGGCGAGCAGCACGACCGGCAGCGACATGCCGGCGTAGGCCGCGAGGAACAGCCCGGCGAGGGCCTCCGCGCGCGAACCGCCGGCCGCGACGGAGACCACCGTGCCGACGCCCGCCTTGAACAGCGTGCCCGCGCCGGCGCCGGTGACGATCCCGCCGGCCACCAGCACCGGGAAGGTCGCCGTGAGCATCGCCCCGACGATCAGCACCAGGCCCGCGGCCAGCAGCGTCACCCCGAGCGTGTGCTGCGCCCGGGTGCTTTGCCGGCCCGTGGCGATCTGGGCGAGGGCGGCGGAGCCGAACACGGCGAAGGAGACGAGTCCCGCGACGGCGTGCGACGTGACGTGCAGGTCGTGGGCCAGGAACGACGGCGCCAGCGAGGTGAACAGCCCGAACATCGCGAAGCTGACGAAGCCCGCCATGAGGGCGCCCGCGTACGGGCCGCGCGACGCGGCGGGCACCGTCACGCGCTGCGGCCGGTAGCGCCAGGGCTCGCCCACGGCGTCGACCGTCTCGGGGACGAGCGTCATCAGCAGCAGCCCCACGACCAGTGCGAACAGCAGGACGAGGTACGGGGTGTGCAGGGGAGCGGGCGCGACGTCGGCCAGGAGGCCGGCGACGAGCGGGCCGAGGCCGATGCCGCCCAGGTTCGCCGCCGTCGAGATCATCTCGGCGTGCCGCCCGGCGGGCCTGCCCGCCGCGGCGCGCGAGGCGGCGTGCAGCTCGGTCATGTGCGCCGTCGCGGTCGCGGTCAGCAGCCCGATGCCGAGGCCGGAGACGAGGCGGGCGAGCAGGAGGAGCCCGAGGTCCGTCGACGTCAGGAAGACGAGTCCCGCGAGCACGTTCAGCAGCACGGCGGGGGCGATCAGGCGCAGGCGTCCGAACCGGTCGGACAGGTGCCCGGCGAGGAACAGCGCGGCGGTGACACCGACCGCGTACGCGGCGAAGACGAACGTGACCGCCAGCGAGCCGAAGCCCTCCCGCTCCTGGTAGATCACGTACAGCGGCGCCGGGGCACCGGCGAAGGCCATCGTCGCGGCGAAGACGTAGGCGATGATCCAGAACCCGCGGGCGTGGTGCCGGCGCGGGCGGACGTCGCCCGCAGGGAGCGGGGTGCGGGTGGGCGCCGGCCGCGCCGGCTCGGGCCGGGCCTGGGTGCCGGACGGCGGTATGGTGCTGGTCGAGAGTGTCACGACTCGATCGTGCCGAGCCCGAGGCATCGTGTCCAACGAATCCTTGCGAAGTCAGATATCGCGATCTGCGATAGTTGGCTCATGCAGCCCCATCAGCTCCAGTACTTCGTGGCGATCGCCGAGACCGGGAGCTTCACCGCCGGCGCGCAGCGCGCCCGGGTGGTGCAGTCCGCGGCGTCGACCGCCGTCAAGCAGCTCGAGCGCGAGCTGGGCTGCGCCCTGTTCACCCGGGGCCGCCGCATCTCCCTCACGCCCGAGGGCGAGGCGCTGCTGCCCCGGGCGCGGGACGTGCTCGCGGCGCTGGACGCCGCCCGGGCCGCCGTCGCCGCCACGCGCGGGCAGGTCGCCGGGACGGTGAGCCTCGGCATGATGAACCACCTCGCCGGCTTCGAGCTGGCGAGCCTGCTCGCCGCGTTCGGGCGCGCGCACCCCGCCGTCGTGGTGCACGCCCGGCAGACGGCGACCGGCTCGCGGGGCAGCCTCGACGCCGTGCGCAGCGGCGACCTCGACCTTGCCCTCGTCTCCACGCCCGGCGACACCGTCCCGGGGCTGCGCCTGCGGTTCCTGGACAGCGAGCCGATCCGGTTCGTCTGCCACCGCACCCATCCGCTGGCCGGAGAGGGCGTCGTGCGGCTCGCGCAGATCGCGGACGAGGCCTTCATCGACTCGCCGGTGGGCTGGGGCAACCGCGCGGTGGTCGACGGCGCCTTCGCGGCCGCCGGCCTGCGCCGCAGCATCCAGACCGAGGCGACCGACTTCGAGCTGGGCCAGGCGCTGGTCCGCGAACGGCTCGGTGTCATGTTCGTCCCGGCGTCGGCCGTCGCGCCGGACCCGCAGCTCGCCGCGCTCGACGTCGAGCCGGCGCTGACGTGGACGGTGCGCCTGGCCCACTCGGCGAGCCGCCCGCTGTCGGCGGCCGCGGCGGCGCTGGCCGCCGAGCTGGAGCGCGGCGGGCGCGGGACGCCGGCCGCCGGCTAGCGCACGGGGGCGCTGCTGCGGCCCTGCTCGCGCCCGCTCAGCTCGGCGTCGAGCGTCGCCTGGGCCACGCGCATGCCCTCGGCGTAGACCGGGTCCTGCAGGCGCTGCCACATCACGTCCTCCGGGACGTCCTCGACGTGGCTGACCACCCACCAGATGTTGCCGAAGGGGTCGCGGACCCGTCCGCCGCGCTGCCCGAAGGCGTTGTCGTCCAGCGCGGTGACCACGGCGGCGCCCGCCGTCACCGCGCGGCCGAACGCCGCGTCGGCGTCCGGCACGAAGACGCGCAGCAGGCTGGGCATGGCCGGCCACTCCGGCCGGCGGTCGAACGCCAGCACCACGGTGTCGCCGACCCTGATCTCGCCGTGCCCGATCGAGCCGTCCTCGGTCGCGACACGCGCCAGTTCCTCGCCCTCGAACGCCTGGGCGACGAAGTCGAGGAACGCGCCGGTGTCGTCGGTGACGACCCACGGGGCGACGGACGTGTAGCCGGTGGGGGCGCCGGTGGGGGTGCTGCTGGTCTGCTCGGGCATGGCTGGTCCTCTCGGAGCGGTGTGCTTGATACGGCGACCGTAGGACGAGAAGAGGTCAGCTTCGGTCCTGTACTGCGGGGCCGGCGCACCGCGTAGTTCGTGCGGGCAACTATGTAAGGTGCAGGCATCCCCTCGCGCCGCGCGGACCACGTGCTGCGGCCGCTCGCGCGCGCGGGACCCGTCTCCTCGTCGAAGGATCGTCTGCCCCACATGAGATTCCGCTTTCCACCCGGCGACCGTTCCCGCCTCACCCGCATGCCCCGGCCGGGGGTGGTCATCGCGGTGCTCGCGTTCGCGGGGATGGGGGCGTCGTTCATGCAGACGATCCTGCTGCCGATCCAGGCGGAGCTGCCGGTCCTGCTGGGCGTCTCGCGGGACGTCACGGCCTGGGTGATCACCGTGACGCTGCTGGTGGCGGCGATCTGTACGCCCATCTCGGGGCGGCTCGGCGACATGTACGGCAAGAAGACGGTCGCGCTCGCGCTGCTCGGCCTGCTGGCGCTGGGCTCGGTGGTCGCGGCGCTGTCGCCGTCCGTGGTGCTCCTGATCGTCGGGCGGGCGCTGCAGGGCATGGGCATGGGCGTGGTGCCGCTCGGCATCTCGATCCTGCGCGACGTGCTGCACCGGGACCGGCTCGGGTCGGGGATCGCGCTGGTCAGCGCGACGCTCGGCGTCGGCGGCGCGCTCGGCCTGCCCATCAGCGCGTTCGTGACCGAGCGTTACGACTGGCACGTGGTGTTCTGGGTGGCGGCCGGCATCGGCCTGCTCGCGCTGGCGCTGGTCGCCTGGGTCGTGCCCGTCAGCACGCTGCGCACGGGCGGCCGGCTCGACGTCGTCGGCGTGGTCGGCCTCGCGATCGGCCTGACCGGGGTGCTGCTGGCGGTCTCGCGCGGCAACGACTGGGGCTGGGGATCGCCGCGCACGCTCGGGCTGCTGCTCGGCGGCCTCGTCGTGCTGCTGGTGTGGGGCTGGTACGAGCTGCGGATCGAGGAGCCGCTCGTGGACCTGCGGGTGACGGCGCGCGGCACGGTGCTGTTCACCAACCTGGCCTCGATCGCGATGGGCTTCGCGCTGTTCGCCTCGAACGTGGTGTTCCCGCAGCTCCTGGAGCTGCCGACGGCGGCGGGCGGCCTGGGACTGACCCTGATGCAGGCCAGCCTGATCCTCATGCCGTCCGGCCTCGTCATGCTCGCGATGTCGCCGATCTCGGGGCGGCTCGCGCACCGCTTCGGGGCCAAGCCGCTGCTGGCGTCCGGGGCCGCCGTCATCGCGGTGTCCTACGTGATCGCCGTCGTGGTCGACCTCGACGTGTGGCACGTGCTGGTGGTCAACATCGTGGTCGGCGTCGGCATCGGCCTGGGGTTCGCGGCCATGCCCGCCCTCATCATGCAGGTCGTGCCCTCGCACGAGACGGGCGCCGCGAACGGGCTGAACACGCTGATGCGGTCCCTGGGCACGACGTCGGCCGCCGCCGTCGTGGGCGGGGTGCTCGCCGCGGGCGGCGCCCAGTACCAGGGGGTCCCGGTACCGTCCGACGACGCGTTCCGCACCGCCCTGCTGCTCGGCCTGCTCGCGTCGCTCGTCTGCACCGTCCTGGCGCTGCTCATCCCACGCCCGAAGCCGCCGGTCGACGAGCACCCGGCGCTGCCGGACGGGGTGCTGTAGGCCATCGCCTGCGCTGCGGAAGGCGGCGGACCCTCCCCGGTGCCCCGACCCCGCGATCGCCCCTGGCGGGTACGCGGGGCGCCGCTCTTCCACAGGTTGCGCGGCCGACGAGAACGGTCCCGGGATCCGTGGCAGGCTGTGCGCCATGTTGAGAACGACTCTCGTTCGCGTTCGCATGTGCGGAGCGTGCTGACGTGGCGAACCTGTTGATGATCGAGAGCTGGCTCCAGTCGACCGGCCTGATGCTCCCGCCCCTGTTGCGCGACGCCGGCCACGAGTACGTGCTGGTCACCCGCGACCCCGACCTCTACCGGCTGCCCGACGGCGCACCCCACCCCGTCCTGGCGCTCGCCGCCGAGGTGGTCGTCGCCGAGACCAACGACGACGCCGCCCTGCTCGCGGCGGCCCGGGACGTCGCGGCGCGGCGGCCCGTCGACGGCGTGCTGACGACCTGCGACTACTACCTGCCCGCCGTCGCCCACGTCGCGGAGGGCCTGGGCCTGCCGGGGGCGCCCGCGGAGGTGCTGCGCACCGCGACGCGCAAGCACCTGGTGCGGCACGCGCTCGCGGCCGGGGGAGTGCCCGACGTGCCGTTCGCGGTCGCGGCCACCTGGGACCAGGCGCGCAAGACGGCCGCGAGCCTCGGCTACCCGCTCGTGGTCAAGCCGGTCGACATGAACTCCGGCACGGCCGTGCGCAAGGTGGTCGACGAGGCCGGTCTCGCGGTGGCCTTCGCCGAGGCGACCGGGCCGGAGCGCAACACCCGGGACCAGGCGCTGGAGCGGCTCGCGCTGCTCGAACGGGTCGTCGAGGGCCCGGAGTACAGCGTCGAGTCCGTGACCCGCGACGGCGTGACGCGGGTGCTCGGCATCACCGCCAAGTCGGTCGCCGAACCCGGCGTCGAGGCGGGGTCGGGCTTCGTCGAATCGGGGCACCTGTTCCCCGCCCCGCTGACGCCGGGGGAGCGGGAGGCGATCGAGGCGCACGTCGTCGGGGTGCTGGCCGCCGTCGGACTGACGCACGGCATCAGCCACACCGAGGTGCGGCTCACCGCGGCCGGCCCGCGGCTGATCGAGCTGAACCCGCGCCAGGGCGGCGGGTACATCTTCGAGCTGGTCCGCCTCGTGACGGGGTTCAACCCGCTGCGGGTGCTGGTGGACCTGGCGCTCGGGCGCGAGCCGGTGCCCGGCCCGTCGGTCGCGACCAGCGCCGCGGTCACGTTCCTGCTCGCCCCGGCGGACGGCGTCGTGCGCGAGGTCCGGGGCGCGGAGCACCTGGCGGACGACGACCGCGTGCTCGGCCACGAGACGCCGTCGCCCGGCCGCGCGGTGCGGCCGGGCGACAACAACGAGCGGATCGGGCACGTGCTGGTGGCGGACCGGACCGGTCACGCGGCGCAGGACTGGGCCGACGAGCTCGCGGCCGGCGTCGAGGTCCGGGTCGAGGCGGGCGCGCCGGCTCGCTGACCTGGCGGCGGCGTCCGACGGGTTCGGGTACGAACGACGAACGCCCCGGCGCTGTCGCGCCGGGGCGTTCGTGCTGCTGCGCTCCAGGAGCTCAGCGGGCTTCGGGTCTCAGTCGGGGACGACCAGGCCGCGCCGGACCCGCGGGCACGAGGCGCGCGGGGATGCGCACCTGGCGCCCGTCCACGGTCACCGCGACCAGGTCGGGCACGAGGGCCGTCCACTGCGAGCGGCGGGACCGGGTCCGCGACCGGGACATCTTCCGCTTGGGGACCGCCATCGATCAGCGCTCCTCGCGGAAGTCGACGTGCTGCCGCGCGACGGGGTCGAACTTGCGCAGCACGAGCCGGTCAGGATCGTTGCGCCGGTTCTTGCGGGTCACGTAGGTGAATCCGGTGCCCGCCGTCGAGCGGAGCTTGATCACGGGACGAAGGTCGGTACGCGAGGCCATCAGTTACCACCCTTGCTGTTGTTGCTCGTGTTGTGCTTGGCGTAGCGCTGCCGGAACTTCTCGACGCGTCCGGCGGTGTCGACCACGCGGGCCGAACCGGTCCAGAACGGGTGGCTGGCGCTGCTGATCTCGACGTCGACCACGGGATAGGTCTGACCGTCGGACCACTCGATGGTCGCCGTGGGGCGGCCGGGACCGGAGTCCGTGGTGCCGGCGAGCGTCGAGCGGGTCAGGAACGTGAAGCCTGCGCTCGCGTCCCGGAAGACCACGGGGCCGTACGTGGGGTGAAGGTTCTGCTTCATGGTTTTGTCTCCTGTCCTCAGCCCTGGCGCGCCTTCCAGCGCGGGTTGAGCTTGTTGATCACGAACGTCTTGCCGTGCCGGCGCACGACCTTGGCGCCGGGCTTGTCCTTCAGGGACCGCAGTGATGCGCGAACCTTCATGTGTCACTCCTTACGTGCGGGGGCGGACGGCGGGGCCGTCGCGGTGGCCGGCCTCACCAGCTGGACTTGGTCACCCCGGGCAGCTCGCCGCGGTGGGCCATCTCGCGCAGCCGGATCCGGGAGAGCCCGAACTTCCGCGAGTACGCGCGGGGTCGTCCGTCGACGGCGTCGCGGTTGCGCAGCCGGGTCGGGCTGGCGTCGCGCGGCTGTCCGGAGAGCTCCGTGGCCGCGGCCTGGCGCTCCTCGGGCGGCAGGTCGAGCCTGCGGAGGGTGCGGCGCAGCTCCGCGCGGCGCTCGGCGTGCCGGGCGACGAGCTCGCGCCGTCGTGCGTCGGCGGCGATCTTCGACTTCTTGGCCATCAGACCTTCTCCCCTCTGGCCAGGATCTGGGCGACGACGACGTCGATGCCCTTGCGATCGATGGTCTTGATGCCCTTGGCACTCACCCGCAACGTGACGTTGCGGCCGAGCGACGGGACCCAGTAGCGCTTCTTCTGGATGTTGGGGTCGAACCGCCGCTTCGTCCGCACGTGGGAGTGCGAGACCGAGTGGCCGAACCCCGGGACGGTGCCCAGCACCTGGCATCTGGCTGACACATGACCTCCTGTGGCGACGGACTGGCCGCCGCTGGTGAGAACCGTTCTCATATCGCGCTACAGTGAACCAGAACTGAGAACGGTTATCAATTATTCCGGGGCCCGCCCCCGGGCGAGGAGGCAGCATGTACCGAACCGCAGACCGCCGCGGAATCATCCCGGTGAGCGTCCTGGCCACCACCGACCCCGTGCTGCGCGACTCCGCGCTGTTCGGACTGCTCACCGACACACCCGGCGTCGTCGCCGCCCGCCACGACATCTACGAGGACCACCTGCGGCGCGTCGTCCTCGACGCCACCGGCGTCCTCGAGGACGTGCTGGTGCCGCTCGAGCACGCCTGCCTGTCCTGCGCCGTCCGCGAGGACGCCGTCCCCACCATCGCGCGCCTCGCCCGCGACGGCCGCTGGTCCCACGTGCTGCTCGCACTCCCCATCAGCGCCGAGCCCCTGCCCGCGGCCCGCTCGCTGGCCGCCGAGACCGCGCCCGGCGGCGCGCTCGCCCACACCCGCATCGCCACGTCCTTCACCGTGGTCGACGTCGACACCCTCCAGCACGACCTGCTCGGCGACGACACCCTGCTCGAACGCGGCCTCGGCCTCACCAGCGCCGACGAGCGGTCGGTGGGGGAGGCGCTCGCGGCCCAGATCGAGCAGGCGGACCTGGTGGTGGCCCACGGTTCGCCGGCCGGACCTGCCGATGTCGCGCTGCCGCCGACGGCGTCCGGCCTGCTGGACCGGCTGCGCGGCGCCGGGACGCGGCGCGTGAACGGGCTGCACGCGCTCTCGGCCGCCGGGCTCGCCGCCGCCACGCACTCGCCCGCCCGCGCCGAGCACCGGGCGCACCCGCTCGGCGCCGTCGTCGTCACCGGTCCGGGCGGCGTGCCCGGCGACCGGAGCTGGACCCTGGAGCTGCGCTCACCCCTGCCGTTCCACCCGGAACGGCTGCTGGAGCACATCGAGTCGCTCGGCGTCGGCGGCCTGCGGGCCCGCGGCGTCTTCCACGTGGCCGACCGGCCCGGCCTCGCCTGCCTGTGGGACGGCGCGGGCGGTCAGCTGGCCGTGGGCGACCTGGGCCCGTGGTCGGAGGTCTGCGCGGGCACGCCGCCGCACACCCGGATCGTGGTGGTCGGCGTCGCCGGGCCGGACGTCGGGACGGGCGGGGGCGCCGTCGCCGGGCCGGACGACGAGCGGGACCGCCTGCGGGAGGTGTTCCAGGCGGCGCTGTGCACGCCCGAGGAGGCTGCTGCCGGCGTCGAGTGGCTGTGGCGCGAGGACCACCTGGCCCCGTGGCTGGGCGCCCGCTCCGCCTGACCGGCGAGGCCGGGGCCGGGCTGGCTCAGCGCGGGCAGAGGTAGGCGGCCGTCCGCGGGCGGACGCCGTCGGGGCCGGTCCAGCCGGCCGGCCCCGCGGCCACCCGCACCCAGCCGAGCCGTTCGTACAGGCGGACGGCCGGGCCGCCGTCGTCCACCACGTCGAGCACGAGCCGCCGTCCGCGCCGGGTGGGCGCGTCTTCGACGCGCTCCAGCAGCGCGGTGGCGATGCGGGAGCCGCGCGCCTTCGGCGTCACGAACAGGCGGCTCACGCCCGCGAGCCCGGTCACGCTCGTCCGCGCGGCGGCCGCGAGGTCCTCGACGTGCTCGACGCCGTCCGCGGCGACAAGCATGACGTGTCCGACGACGGCGCCGTCGGACAGCGCGATCCACGCCCCGATCGTCCCCGCCGGGACGAGCCAGGCGACCGGGTCGTCGGGCCAGACCATCGGGTAGCCGTCGCTCTCGTGCACCTGGCGCAGCGCCTCGACGACCCGGTCGAGATGGGCCGCGTGGCGCTGGGCGATCAGGAGGTCGGGCACGGGCTCAAGGTATCCGACGACGTCCCGGGCGCTACTTGTGGACCGCTCACGGGACCACGTCCACCAGGCCGACGAACTGAGCGGCGAGGAGGCACATGAGAACGCCCACCACGACCGCTGGGACGAGTCGCACGACCGACCGGCCGCCGCCGGCCCACATCAGACAAGAGAACGCGACGGTGATCGACCCGGCCGATGCGAGTACCAGCGGAATCCCGTCGGCGACGTCGATCCGGGTGGCTACCGTCACCCCAGTGGTGATGAGCGCGATGACGGCGGCGAGGACGCCGAGCAGCTGCACCTGGTCACCTCGCGACGCGTCGAGCGCTGCCTTTGTCTCTGTCATCTGGGCGAGCAGGTCGCCTCCCTGCCGCTCGATGAGGAGTCGCGACCGCAGCGCTTCGTATCGCGCAAGCCGTCGGACGCCGCCGGTTGTCCGTGCTTCCTGCCAGTGGATCGCGACCTGTACCTCTGTGAGCGCCTCGGGCGTGCGGCCGGCCACGTGCAGCAGACGCGCCCGCGTGAAGTGAAAGTTCGGATTGTCCCGGGTCGTCGTGCGGATCGCCGTGTCGACGGCTTTCAGCGCGAAGTCGAGGTCGACCTCCGACACGAGCTCCGGAGCGAGGTCGCAGAGATCGGCGAAGATGGCAGCGTACTGGTGCCATACTCCAGGGCGGTCCTCGAGTGCGCTGATCGCCTGGCGTGAGTGGCGCAGCGCATGGCGCATCTGGGTCGGCGACGTTCCGTCGCGGACGGTCGCGATCGCACGGAACGTCGCGAAGTAGGGATTGCTGCCGAACTCTTCCTCGTGGTGGACGACGAGCGCGCGATACTCGTCCTCACGTTCCTCTCGATGAAGGTCCTGCAGGAGCGTGTAGAGAACGGTGAAACGCTCGTCGGGTGTCAGGTCCGCGTCGTCCAACATCTCCACCAGCTCGGCCTCGGAGAACTCGACGGCCACGACGTCCCGCACCTCCTCGGCGAATGTCGGCGAGGTCCAGGGCGGCAGAGTCGTTGTCACGTCTTCCTTTTCTGCTCGGGCGAATAGGCCAGGACCCGGACGCTGGTCCTGGCCGGGTGGGTGATCGCAGTGCGACCGTGTGCGATCCGGTGGTTGTCAATGATGTAGGCGTCGCCGCTGCTCAACCAGTCGACGGGCAGCGTGACCCGAGCGGTGCGCCGTCGGATCTCGGCTACGAGGTCGTGCGGGCCCACCAGCCGGCCATGGGTGTCGTCACGGTAGCGGAGACCGTGGGGCCCGACCTGGAACGGTAGACGGTGACCGCTCGAGATGCTTTCGATCGAAAGGCTTGCTATCGCGTCCTTGGGCAGTCCGACGCTTGCTAGGTCGAGATCGGCGAACATGGGTGTTCCGCCCATGTGCGCACCGTGACGGACAAGGCGCATACCCAGGAATCGAGGCGGATCGGCGAGTGACGACCTGTCGGTGTGCACGGGGAGCGCTTCCATCGTGAAGCCACGGCCTAGCTCACCGGGACGCTCGGACGGCGTGATCAGGGTTGTTCCGTCCGCTTCCCCGTCAGGGTGGGTATACGTCGGGCCGAGCTGGGACATCGTGTCCAGGAACTCCGTGGCGGTCACCTGTGAGAGCACGACCAGCCCGCGTTCCCTGACCAGCCGCCCGACGTCAGACATCGCTGGACACTCCAACCGATCGGTCCTTTGGCCCACTGACCTGCGTGGACGGTGCGCAGAGCGTAGCAATTCGTGCCAGGCTCCAGTACCTACGACAGCTGTCGGATCCAGGTGTGGGGTAGAACGGGGGACGATGACGGATCGGATCGAAGAACTTCTGGACGAGGGCGTGCGCAACAGGGTCTTCCCTGGTGCCGTGTGGGCGGTCGGCGGCGCTGCCGGCTACGACTCGCACGGTGTCGTCGGAGTCCTGGATCCTGACTACCCGCAGGTGCCGATGGCGTCGGACACGATCTTCGACGTCGCCAGCCTGACCAAGCTCATCGCGGTGTGGTCGTCCGTCGGCACTCTGTGGGAAGAGGGGAAGCTCGATCTTGGCAGCCCGCTCGGTGCCTTCTGGCCGGAGGTCCGCGGCCGTCCTCTCGGATCCGTGACCGCGCACCAGATCTTGACCCATACGGCGGGTCTCCCGTTGAGAGCTCAGCTCAAGAATCTGTATGGCACCGACCGGGCTGAGATTCGCGCAGGGGTACTGCGTGAAGCCTTGAATCGTCCGCCAGGACAGGCTGTCGACTACACCGATCGGGCAGCCATCATCCTCGGATACCTGGTCGAGCATCTTTCCGGGCAGTCGCTCGACCAGTTCGCTGGGGACCGGGTGTGGGAGCCGCTGGGCATGGACGCCACCCGTTTCGGGCCGCTGTCCGCGGACGTCGCCAGGCGGAGTGCGCCGACGGAACTGGATGAGGACCTCGGTGCGCACCTCAAGGGCGTCGCCCACGACTTCTCCGCGCGACTCCTGGGTGGTGTCTGCGGTAGCGCGGGTGCGTTCACAACGTTGGACGACCTCTCGGCCTTCCTCTGCTACCTCCTGGACGCAACCACTGCGGCGCGACCCGTCGGATTTGGCGCGTCGTGGACACAGGAGTCCCTGAGGGTGCGTACGGGCGCGCTCGAACCCATGAGGGGCCTGTTCTGGCATCCAGCACCTGACACCGATCTCGCGGCTGATGTCTGGGTGCACTACGGCTTCACCGGCTGTGGCATGTGGGTCTCGCTCCGCCAAGAGCGTTGGGCGCTGCTGTTGACCAACAAGCTGTACTACAACCGCGACCGCAGTCCGCTCACGGCGGTGCGTGACGCCTTCCGAGCCCTGGTCTTCGACTGACCCTGGGCCCTGGTGCGTGGGGAGAGTCGGGGTAGTTCTGGACGATTGTTCAAACAGCGGTGAGGCCCTTTTCCGGAGCTCCGGAAAAGGGCCTCACCCTGTATCTCAGGTGTTTTTCATGACGCCGACGTCGGCATCATGTTCATCCGACCGGGAGCGGGACGGGCAGCGGGACGGGAAGCCCGCCGCCGAGGGCGCCCAGCAGGGTGCTGAGCAGGCCGCCGACCGCGTCGAGCAGGGAGCTCAGGAGGCCGCCGGTCGGCGGCAGCGGGACCGGGAGCTCCGGAATCGGCAGATCGTCGACCGGAAGGGCCGGCACGGGGAGGTCGTCGACCGGAAGGTCCGGGACCGGTGTGTCGATCGGAAGGTCGGGCACGGGTGCGTCGACCGGGAGGTCAGGCACCGGGGCGTCGACGGGAAGGTCCGGGACGGGCGTGTCCACGGGAACGTCGGGGACCGGCGCGTCGACCGGTACGTCCGGCACGGGTGCGTCCACGGGGACGTCCGGTACGGGTGCGTCGACGGGAACGTCGGGCACGGGCGCGTCCACCGGGGTGTCGGCTGCCGGCGCGTCCACCGGGGTGTCGGCTGCCGGGGCGTCGACGGGAGTGTCGGCTGCTGGGGCGTCGACGGGGGCGTCGGCTGCCGGGGCGTCGACCGGGTCGGTCGCGCCGATGAGGTGGGCCGCGGGCAGGTAGGCCCCTGGCTGCACCATCGCGCTCGCACCTGTTGCTGCCGTGCAGACCAGGCCGGCCGAGATGGCCAGCACCGTTCCCGCACGACTCATGACACGGAATCCTCGGATCATTGTGTTTCCCCTCGAATCTCTCCGCCGGAAAAATGGTGTTGCACGTAAGCGTGGGTTCACCGCGAAATAGCGTCAGACGGGGTTTTCATCCTGTCAATCGGAACGTGACCTGGAACACGTGGAATGAATCAAGACATTCCAGGACCGAACTCTGCGACAGGTCGCCATTAATAGCCGTAACCCCGACATCACAACGGTGATATCCGGTGGTTGCCTGGACGCCGACTGAGTGATTGCGACACGGGACAATCACCTTGGCCGGACGGCGCCGGGTGCGTACCGTCGCCGCCGATGAGCACTCCGAAGCGACAGGTGCGCGCCGTCCACGACGCCGACACCCTCACCGTCTAGCAGGCGTACCCGCCCGCCATCGCCGACGCCGCCCTGCGAGCCGGCCGGTTCGTGCCGCCGTTCAAGCGCGAGCGGATGACGTGGGTCAAGCCGTCGTTCTGCTGGATGATGTACCGCTGCGGCTGGGCGACCAGGCCCGGCCAGGAGCGGGTCCTCGCGGTGCGCATGTCGCGCAGCGGCTTCGAGCAGGCACTCGGCCTCGCCGCCCTGAGCCACTTCGACCGGTCGCTGCACGACGACGTCGCGGCGTGGGCCGCGCAGAAGAGGTCCAGCCCGGTGCGGGTGCAGTGGGACCCGGAGCGGACGCCGTCGGGCCGCGCGCTCGAGCACCGGTCCCTGCAGGTCGGGATCGGCGGCCCGGCGGTGGATGCCTACGTGGACGAGTGGGTGGTCGGGTTGGACGACGTCACCGATCAGGTCCGGGCCTGGCGCGCCGAGCTGACCGCGGGCGGTTCGCCCGCGCTGCCGCAGGAAGCGCCGTACGCACTGCCGGCGGACGTGGCGGCCCGGATCGGGGCGGACGGATAAAGCACTCGGTGCCAGGGCGCCGGCCATGCCAGGATCCCGTTCATGACCACGGCGACCGACCCCCTGCTGACCGCGGCCGAGCAGCGGCTGATCGACGCGGCCCTCGAGGTCGTCGCCCGGCTCCCCGAGGACGGGGCCTATCTGCACACCGTGGCGTCGGCGGTGATGGACGTCCACGGTGACGTCCACACCGGCGCCAACGTCGGCCACTTCACGGGCGGGCCGTGCGCCGAGCTCGTGGCGCTGGGCACGGCTGCCGCTGCGGGCTCCGGCCCGATCGCGCTGATCGTCGCGGTCGGCGACAAGGGTCGCGGCGTCATGCCCCCGTGCGGGCGGTGCCGTCAGGTGCTGCTCGACCAACAGCCCGACTGTCGCGTGATCGTGCCCGGCGCCGGTCAGCCGTTCTCGGTTCCCGCCCGCGACCTGCTGCCGCACCCGTCCCAGCACCCGGACGCGGACCCGCCGCGCGTGCTGCGGTTCAGCCCGCGGCACTGGGAGAGTGTCGTCGACGGCGGCAAGACCGCCACCACACGGTTCGACGACCCGGCGGTGCCGGGGCCGGTCACGCTGATGTTCGAGTTCGAGGACCGGTACCGGGCGCTGCCCGGGGTGGTGGACTCCGTGGAGCATGTCCGGTTCGCCGACATCACCGATGCCCAGGCGGCCCTGGAGGGTTGCACGGCCGACGAGCTGCGTACGGCACTGCGGACGCACTACTACCCCGACGTCAGGGACGGCGACGTGGTCGACTTCGTGCGCTTCCGGACGGTCGACCCGGGGCGACCCGGCCGATACGACCTCGATCCGGTGGTGCCAGTCGTGCCAGGATCTCGCCCATGAAGACGGTGACCCTGTGGCGGCCGACCGGGCCGCAGGAGCTGGCCCTGGTCGAGGAGTCGGGCTGGCGTGCCTGGCCACCGCGGCTTGCTGACCAGCCGATCTTCTACCCGGTGCTGAACGAGGACTACGCCACGCGGATCGCGCGAGACTGGAACGTCAAGGCCAGCGGCGTGGGCTACGTGACGCGGTTCGACGTCGCCCGGGAGTTCCTCGACCGGTACGAGGTCCAGCAGGTCGGCGGGCAGACGATCCTGGAGTACTGGATCCCCGCGGAGGACCTGGACGAGCTCAACGCGAACATCGTGGGGCGGATCGAGGTCGTCGCGGAGTTCCGCTGACGGCCCCGCCCGCGGCGCGGTCAGGCCTGCGGCCGGACCGTGGCGAAGCTGCGTCCCAGCAGCTCGCTCGCGGTGGTGCCGTCGTCTGCGTTCGCCCAGGTGGTGAGGGCGACGTCGAGGCAGGCGAGGGCCGCCTGGACGATGATCTCGGCGCGGAACACGGCGTCGTCGTCGGGCAGGCGGGTGGCGACGAGCGGCGTGAGCATGCGCGCCCACAGGAGGTGCTTCTCCAGGCCGCGGGCCCGGAGCGAGGCGGCGCCGACCATCACGCGCATGGCGCGCTTGCCGCGCTCGTCGTCCCCGCCCCGGTGCGGCGCCTGGGTGACCAGCGCGTCGAAGGCGATGCGGAGCGAGTCCCAGACGGGCTCGTCCTGGGGGCGGCCGGCCAGGACGTCGCGCACGAACTCGCCGCCGCGCGCCGGGTCGCCGATGACGACGTCCTCCTTGGCGGGGAAGTAGCGGTGGAAGGTGCGGGCGGACATGCCCGCCTCGGCGGCGATCTGCTCGACCGTCACCTGCTCGAAGCCGCGCTCGGCGAAGAGGTCCAGCGCGATCTCGGTGATGCGCGCGCGCACGGCGTCGCGGCTGATCTCGCGCAGGGTCTGACCGCTGCTCGGTCCGCTGCTCGTCGTGCTCGACATGCCCCCAGGGTAGCGTTGATGTCACATGTGTCAGGCTCTGACAGCAGCGGCGTACGGCGACACGGCGGGTGCCTGGTCAGTGCAGGGTCGGCACGTAGACGAGCTCCTGGATGCTGCCGTCGAGGGTGTGGTGCTCGATCAGCTCCAGGTCGAGGTCGGCCGCGTCCTGGAAGACCGGGTCCAGCCCGGTCTGCCCGGTGACGACCGGGAAAAGTGTCACCTGGACGCGGTCGACCAGGCCCGCGGCGAGCAGCGCCCGGTTCATCGACAGGCTCCCGTGGGACCGGAGCGGCACCGCGGACTCCTGCTTGAGCCGGGCGACGACGTCGACGGCGTCGCCGTGCTCGACCGTGGCGTCCGGCCAGTCCAGCGGGTTCTCCAGCGTCGAGGACACCACCGTCGTCGGCAGGTTCCGCATCCGCGTCACCCAGGGGTCGAGCACCTCGGGGTTCTCGGTGCTCGAGGCCAGCATCTGCGCGAACGCGCGGTAGGTGGTGGCCCCGAGCACCAGGCGCTGGTCGGCGCCGTACTCGGTCAGACGGCGGTCGAGCAGCTCAGGACCCTGCTTGCCCCAGTAGCCCCGCCAGTCACCGCCCGCGGCGCCGAAGCCGTCGAGGCTGGAGAAGACGTCGAACGTGTAGGTGACGGGCATGGTGTTCTCCTCGTGTCGCGGATGCGGTACGAGGGGGCAGACCGGTCCGTGCCCCGGGACTCATCGGCGTCACATCCGGTCGGGTGCCGCCAGTCCCAGCAGGTCGAGCCCGGTCGCCAGGGTGCGGCCCGTCAGCTCGCACAGCGCCAGGCGGTTCGCCCGGACGCCGTCGTCGTCCGCCCGCAGGACCGGGCACTGGTCGTAGAACTCGGTGTAGGCGCGGGCCAGGCCGAACAGGTAGCCGGCCAGCCGGTGCGGTTCGAGCGTGCCGGCGACGTCGTCGAGCGTCGCCGCCAGCTCGTCCAGCGTGAGGGCCAGCGCCCGTTCCGCCGGGTGCAGGGGAAGGGTCGGGTCGACCGGCCGGCCGAGCGGGATCCCGGCGTCGGCCGCCTTGCGCAGGATCGATCGGACGCGCGCGTGCGCGTACTGCAGGTAGACGCCGGTGTTGCCGTTCAACGCCACCATGCGGTCGACGTCGAAGACGTAGTCCTTGGTGCGCGTGTTCGACAGGTCGGCGTACTTCACCGCGCCGATGCCCGCCGCCTGCGCCACGTGCTCGAACTCCTCCGGCATGAGCCCGTGGTCCTTCTCGGCCAGCTCCGCACGGGCCCGCTCGACGGCCTGGTCCAGCAGGTCGTCGAGGCGCACCGTGCCGCCGTCGCGGGTCTTGAACGGCTTGCCGTCGGCGCCGAGGACGGTGCCGAACGGGACGTGGGTCGCGGCGACGTCGTCGGGCAGCCAGCCGGCGCGGCGGGCGACGTCGAAGACCATCCGGAAGTGCAGGGCCTGCCGCGCGTCGACGACGTAGAGGATGCGGGTGGCCCGGTACTCGTCCACGCGCAGGCGCAGCGTGGCGAGGTCGGTCGCGGCATAACCGAAGCCGCCGTCCTTCTTGCGCACGATGAGCGGGACGGGATCGCCGTCCGGTCCGACGACACCGTCCGTGAACGCGCACAGGGCACCGTCGGAGTCGACGGCGATGCCCTGGGCCACGAGCTCGTCGACGACGCCCGGCAGGTCGGCGTTGTAGCGGGACTCGCCGTCGGCGTCGGCCAGGGTGAGCAGGATGCCGAGGCGGTCGTAGACGGCTTCTGGATCGACGTCTGGCCCAGTGGGGTTGTCCGACCCACCGCCGGATCCAAGCCGGTTTGCGGCGGAGAGAGGCGGGACCTCGGGCGGGGAAGGCGGTAGCAGGCTCATGCACGGAGCATCGGCCTGATCAAGCTGTGCGGTCACGGTGGTCACTGAGAACCCGGGATATCAGGCCGCGTGGTCGCGTGGCCTTTCTGCGGAAGGAGCGCTGGCCGATCTCGGCTCGGTTCATTCCGGGTGATCTTCGGTCCGTCCTGTGCCTTGGCGCGCACTGCGGCTCTACGCTTCGGAAATGTCTGAACCGTCTGACTACGAGCGGCACGCCTGGGAGAACCTCGACGAGCGCCGCTCTCGCCCTTTGTCTGGCGCGTTCCGGATAGCCGGTGAGAAAACGGCCGAAGGTGTCGCCTCTGCCTGGGCCAGGGCGAATGATGCGGTGGATGCGCGAACACGACTGAGCTCTGTCCGCGGCAAGATCGCGGAGGGCGGACGAAAGGCGGCTACGGGCGCTTCCCGGCTCGTTGGCAAAGTCCCCGAGGGAGTCAAGGACTGGTCTGGGCGGGCTGCTGAACGTACCTCCACCATGGCCAACCGAGTGGCACGCGTCGGACTGACACCGGATGGCGCTGTCAAGAAGTACGTCAAGGCTGGATGCGACGTCACGACGCTCAGCGATGTCCGGAAGCTCGACCTTCAAGTCATCGACAGAGTGCGCGGTCGTAACCTGGACCTCGCATACGCAGCGGTGGCGGCGACGTCGGGTGTTGGCACTGCCACTCTCCTGACCGGCGGAGTGATCGCTACCGGCGGCGGCGTGACCGCCGCACCTGCAATGACGACGATCGCGGGGGCGATGATCGTCGATGTCGCGGCTGTTCTAGGGATCACCTCACGAGCGGTCGGACACGTCTCACTCCTGCACGGGTACGACCCGGAAGATCCGGTCGAGAAGCTCGTCGTCGCCGCTGTGATCAACTTGGGCTCAGCTACGACCGCGTCGGCTCGGGGATTCGCACTGCGGGACCTCTCCCGGTTGACCCAGGGCCTCTATCGCGGTGCCTCATGGGCCAAGCTCAACGAATCAGTGATATCCCGCGCGCTCGCCAAGTTCGCCGAGGAATTCGGCGGTAGGTTCACCAAAAAGACGCTGGCGAAGGTCGTTCCAGGTCTGGGAATCGTACTGAGCGCGGGAATGAACTGGGCGCTCGTCGAGGGGCTGGTGGACGAGGCGATCGTCGCCTACCGCCGTCGTCTATTGCTGGAGAAGTACCCTCATCTCGAGGTCGGTACCACCGTCGTCCGGTACGAAGATCCGTCGTCGCGGGCCGCGAGCGACGATAACGGGCTCGATGACGACATCAGCCTGATCGAGATCATCGACGAGATCGTGGACGAGGACAAGAGCGAAGCGGCTGACGATGACGCGAGAGCGTAAGCCATGCCGCATTCCACATTTGGCGAGCGGTCGGATGATTGTGCAGAGCATGCCCCGTTGGGAACTTCGAATGAGTGACGAGGTAACCATGAGGACGATTGCACTTGCTGTTGCTCTGGCAGCGTCAGTTGCCGGCTGCACCGCCGGGAACACTTCTCCGTCTGTTTCAAGCAGCGCTGAAGTGCTTGTTCACGACCTCGGCCAAGCTTCATGCGAGGGCACCGGGGCGGTATGGACCGGAAGCGAAAGCGGCTGCCTGGATCCTCGGGAAGTCGAGGGCTGGAAGACATCGGGCTGCGGTGACCAGGACTACGCGACCTGCAGGGAACTGGGTTTCCACGACTTCTGGGAGCTGAACGACGAGAACGGCAACCCCAAGGCCAATGAAGACGAATCGACTGACAGTTGGCTCGCCGACAAGATCAGCAGAGACGCGACGCGAACCGAGTTGGACGACGGCTCAACGCCGCTCGGGTCAGCTGCGGACACTCCATCGAGCGAGGGGATCGGGGAAGCGGTGGTGTCGACGTGGTCGTGCTGGTACTCGGCTACTGACAACTATGACTGGCACGACGACGTGGTCTGCAGCAACGGAACCGAGTCTGAACGCCCCTACCTTCGCGGATGGGACGACTTCGTGACTGAAGCCGAGATCATGGAGTCGGCGCGTGACCACCAGATCCAACTCAACGGAGGGTGACGGCAGTCAAGCCGGTGGACCCGTGCAAGGCGCTGGTCCTCGGCTCCAGTGGCTGCGCTGTAGCGTGAGATTCGGTATTTGTACAGGTGAGAGCCGGAGGCATACGTGGTCAAGGCGGCGGAGACGAACCTCGCTGGAGTCCTGGAGGGCAAGAAGCAGTACCAGGTGCCGCTGTACCAGCGCTCCTACTCGTGGGGGAAGAAGCAGCTCGACCAGATGTGGGACGACGTCGTCGAGCTGGCCCAGACGCGTCGCGAGGAGCCCAGTGCGACGCATTTCATCGGCTCGCTCGTCCTGGCCACGAGCCCGGACTTCTCCGTCGTCGGCGTGTCCAAGCTGCTGGTCGTCGACGGTCAGCAGCGGTTGACGACGTTGACCCTCCTCCTCGCGGCGCTGCGGGACCATCTCTTCGAGACCGGGGACCCGGAGCGCGCCGAGGGCATCCATGCCCAGTACCTCGTGAACGTGTATGACAAGGGCAAGCCCACCAAGGTGCTCCCGACGCAGGCTGACCGGTCGGCGTACTTGGCCGTGGTGCGCTCTGCCCCAGATGCTGGCGGTAGTGACACGGTCGGTGAGGCGTACAACCACTTCCGCTCGAAGATCGCCGCTGCCGACGATCCTGACGACCCACACGACCTTGAAGAGATCGAGAACGCAGTTGTCCGCGGCCTCGCGATCGTCGTCGTGACCGCCGAGCCTGGCGACAACGCGCATCGCATCTTCGAGTCGCTCAACAACACCGGATTGCAGCTCAACCAGTCTGATCTGCTCAAGAACTACCTGTTCATGCGCCTCGGCGAGCGCGCGGACGTCGTCTACGACAGCATGTGGCTGCCGTTGGAGAAGAAGCTCAGCGCGGACAACCTCGAACTGCTGTTCTGGCTGGACCTGGTCCAGACCGATGAGCGCGTCAAGCAGTCCGACACCTACGTCGGCCAGCAGAAGCGCCTGGAGAAGCTCGCGTCGCCCGCCGAGATCGAGGTCGAGGTGGTGCGCATCTCCAAGTTGGGCGATGTGCTGGCGACGATCCTGGATCCGCAGCGCGAACCGGATGGCGAGATCCGACAGCGGCTCACGCGGATCAAGGCATGGGGTTCGACGACGGCATACCCGCTGGTGATGCGCATCCTCGACCGGCGAGCCGCGGGAACCGCCACCGCAGAGCAGACCGCCAACGCGTTCACGTACCTGGAGTCCTACTTCGTACGTCGCATCGTGATCGGACGCGCGACAGCCGGCCTCAACAGGACGCTGCTGCAGGCGGTCGGCGCGATCACGGACGCCGAGCAGGTCGACGTCGCCTTGTGCGACTTCCTGTCGCGCGGACGCAAGTACTTCGCCACCGACAAGCAGGTTCAGGACGCCGTCGGGACAGTCCCGTTCTACTGGCAGGGCCGCGCAGCGCAGAAGAAGCTCATCCTGCAGTGGCTGGAGGAGTCGTACGGCTCGAAGGAAGCAATCGACCCCAAGAACCTGACGATCGAGCACGTCCTGCCCCAAACTCTGACCGAGGCTGTGCGCGAGAAATTCGCAGCGGACCTGCCTGAAGGCGCGAACGTCACCTACGAGCACGAGCGGATCGTGCACACGCTCGGCAACCTGACCCTCAGCGGGTACAACTCCGAGCTGAGCAACAAGGGCTTCGACGAGAAGCGGCCGATGCTCGCGTCCAGCGGCCTGCGGATGAACCAGGAGATCGCCGAGCACGAATCGTGGGGCCCCGAGCAGATCGCAGCCCGTGGTGCTGGCCTCGCCGACAAGATCATCGCCCTGTGGCCGGGACCGGACGAGAGCGTCGTCGGTACGGCCACCGAAGAACCATCGGCGATGCGGAGCCTGGTCGCATCCATCGTCGCCGAGATCCCCGCCGGGCGGTGGACGTCCTACGGCGAAGTTGCGTTGGTCGCCGGCTCGTACCCTCAACCGGTCGCGGCAGTCATCACCAGCAACCAGATGCAGGGTGCGTGGCGCGTGCTGCAGACGGGCGGGAAGATCTCACCCGGGTTCCGCTGGACTGACCCTGCCAGGACCGAAGACCCTCGTGCATACCTGGAGTCCGAGGGTATGAAGTTCGATGATGACGACCACGCTCAGCCCGACCAGTTCATCGATGCCCAGGAGCTCGCAACGCTCGTCGGTCTGGACGTCAACGACGACGGTCCTGCCTGGCGGACAGGTGGATCGAGACCTCTCCTTGCGCAGCGGAAGGAGTTCTTCCAGACCGTCCGGGACCTGGGCGAGGCTACCTCGACGACGATCGCCTCCTGGCCGAACGCCTCGACGCAATACGCACTCGACGTCAGTCTGGGACTCCCAGGCGTCTTGATCGTCCTGTCACTCGCGTCCCGCGAGCCCGCCGCGGTCTTTTGCGCTTTCTACATCCGCAACGACAAGGCCCTCTTCGCTCACCTCCTCGCCCACCGTGAGGAGATAGAGACCGCCGTCGGCGCCAGGCTCGATTGGCGCGACGTCCCCGAGAACAAGTCGAGCCAGGTCATCCTCCGTAAGGACGGCGACTGGCGCGACGACGCGCAGGCACGCCCGCTCGCGCAGTGGCTGGTTAGCACCGCCGACAAGTTCGCTGAGGTCTTCCCGACGTACCTGTGAGTGGGGCCGCGCGACGGGTACCTTCGGTGGGTTGAATCACTTGGACACATCAACAGCTCATCGAAATCAACGTCTGTGGATGTCGGTTTGCGAGTAAACCGAAAGCCTCTGATCAGCCAGCGCGCCGGCCTCACATCGCTCCGCCGCGTCGGTCTTTCGGGTCGCGCAAATCGTAGGCAATTACCAGCCCGTGCTGCTCGCCGAGCAGGGTCCCGATCAGTTTCGTCATCGCGTCTGTGTCGTTGCCTGCGGTGCCGATCCATCCGTTCTTCAGGAGTTGGATGAACAAGTCGTTGCTCAGATGCTTTGGCGCGTTGCGTCGGCCGATTGCGGTTCCATCCTGAGGGCCGAGGTGCTCGTCGGAACTCAGCATGGACTCGAAGAGACGGAGCGGGAAATACATGCCATCGGCGAGTCGGTAGTTCTCGTGCCGTGTGACCTGCGGGTCAACCACTTTGATGAAGAACGGCTCAGGTGTGATCCGGTAGTCGTCGACCGTATGGAGCCACTCGGGATCCGTTGGCACGATGTTGCGCATTCGCATGATCTGCTTTCGCAGTTGCGCGTCTGGCCGATAGACGTCGCCTCGGGGTTCGCTCTTCATCCGCTTGTATTGGATGAGCACGAAACCAGGCTGGTGCTGCCTGAAGTAGATGAGGTCGGTGCCTGTTACATTCTCCAGCTTTGTCTTGTCGGCGTAGGCGATTGAGACCCGTTCCTTGCCGGACTCGGGGTCGGCAAAGGTCATCCAGGCCATGTGATCTTTGGGATGATTGCGCAAGACCCAGTCGGGCATCCGCGACCAATCATGCCGGATGATGGCCGCTTCGTCGGGTGGGTGCGTGCGCATGTCATTTATAAAGGGCAGTAGGTTAGGGCCGTCGTCATGCTCTGTCCTCGGCAGCGCCTTTGCACTGTTTAGCGTGACCGACTCCAGTGCGAGAGCGATCGCGTCACGCTGCTCGGCGCGGCTACGAGTAGCGTCCGACTCGACCCGCGGGATCTCCTCGATGAGACCGTGTAGCTCCTCGAGGAGGACCAGATGGAGCGCATCACGGCTGAGCTCCTCTTTAACCTCATGTGTCTCTCGGCGGTCCAAGAGGCGTCCACGCTGCAGTGCCTCGGCGATGTCGGCCCGGAACGGCTCCCGTAGGCGCGACAGAAATCGGTTGGCTGGAATCGGAGGGTCTAAGCGCCGTAAATGAGCGAGACCCGCCATGTGGTCAGCGTCGCCGGATGCGCTCTGATACCCCGCGAGGCACAGGCCGATGAGGCGACCGTCGTGGATAAGGATGCAGATGCGTCGCCGTCGCTTGTTAGGGAAGCGGTCCCGGTCGATGTTGATCCTCGTGGTCTGGTCAGAGTTCGTGCTTAGGCGATACTCAAGTAGACGCCAGTCCTGTTCCTTGACGATTACGACAACGAACGCGTTGTCCCGCTCCTTTGCCACGTCCCACCTCTGCTCCGCCGGATCCACGGGCAGGTTATAGGGGCCAGATGAGCGAGTCGAGATGTACGCGCTGAAACTTCGGCAACGGCTCATGTCTCGAGCCTTCGACCTGCCCTGCGGTGGCCAGATCTGCGGCCACGGCGGCCAGCTCCTCGACTACGCTACCCACGCCTATCGTCGGGACGATGGCCGGAGCCTCACTATGTTGCTCGCCTCCGGCAAGGGTGACGGCTACATCTCGTTCGCAGCCGCCACCGGCGCGGCGTGCTGCCTGACCTGACGAGCAGCTAGGTCAGCCCTCCGGATCGGCCAGTACCACAACGCCAGGAACCGCCTCCACCAACGGAACCGTCCGCTGAGCAGCACCGCTCATGTGGATCCGCGGGTGCGCGGGCAGCTCCGACTCGTAGTACGTCCCCGGCCGTAGCGCCGTCCGCAACGAACCACGATCCCGCCCGCATCCAGCCCAACGGCCTCGTGCCACTTCACAGCGTCGCCCCGTCCAGGCGGTCGATTGCGCCAGCACCTGCGCTTCATCCGCCTCCAACGGTGCCGTGAGCAGATTGGCCGTCCCCTCGGTCCGCATCCGCGAGTTCGCGTCAGCGCGCGCCGGGATGTCTCCGGCGTCGTTAGGCAGATCCGTGAGTTAGTGCATCACCAAGTTAGGCCGGGATTCGACGACGGCGGCAGTGGGCGCATCGACGTCGTACACGTCCACGACGATCGGAGTGCCGCCGGCCATCTCGATCATGCCTGTGTGCTCGGGGGAGCGTGCGGTCCCCGTAGCGTCATGGTCGGCAGCGACGAGCAGCGGCAGCAGTGAGGACCAGATCACGCCGGTCGCCCCGGAAAGGAAGTCGCGCACCCGATGACCCTGCCGGGGTGGACCGGACCACGTGTTTGGTTTCGTGCGACTGTGCTATGACAGGTCTGCCAGGTCGGATAAGGCCTGCGAAAGGGAAACAGTTGGAGCTCGTGTCCAGCACGCGTCAACGTAATTCGATGCGGATGTTGCCGCTCATCGGATATCCTCACCCCATGATCTTCGAGTCTGGCGCTGAAAATGGTTTGTTGCCAATCACAGAGGGTGTCGTCGGGTCGGATACGCATGAACTCGATAATGATCCCGAAGATTTCGCTGATGATTATGTTGGCTGGGGTGGGAGTGACCGCGTCGAATGGATCCGGTTCCGCGCGAGGTTCTCGGCTGCCGTATTTGCCTATCGCGCGATATCTGAAATTGCGATCGAACGGGTAAACATGCTGCAGGAGGAGACTAGCAACCACGATTTGCATCAAGAGTGGGGCTGCGAGATCGAGGATGTTTTGTACGAGAGCAAGGGGTTCTACGAGGATTCTGCTCGGATTACCGGTGCGGCGGCTCTTGTATCAGTGACGGCGGCGTTGGAGCTGCTGCTCGTGGAACTCGGTCCGAATCAATCGGGTGCGGAGGCTTCACGGCGACCAGTGGGTGGATTCTCTGGCAAACTGAAGCGACTGCTGATCTCGCTGGGTTGCAGTGATCTTGAATTGGCTGCAGTGCGTCAGATGATGGTGCCTATCTTGGATCTAAGAAACGCGCTGGCGCATAGTCTTGACGGCTCGGACTGGGCGTCAGAGGAAGAGAAGCCGGACTTGACTCCGGCCGGTATGGATCTAGGTTTTCGGAACGTGGGTAAACTGGCCGAAGAGATTATTGTCCTCGTCGAGGGCAAGGCTTCTCGACGGTGATCGCTGCCATGTTTGAACCGATGGCTTTGCAGGAACCGCCATCTGTCTCTATGGCTCCAACCACCGCAGGATCGCCAGCACCCGCCGGTTGTACCCGTCTGCCGCCACCAGCTCGAGCTTGTCGAAGATCGCGTTCGAGTGCTTCTCCACCGCCGACGTCGAGATGAACAGCGCCCGGGCGATGCCCGCGTTGGTGCGCCCCTCGGCCATCAGCGCCAGCACCTCCCGCTCCCGCTCGCTCAGGAACCCGAGCGGGTGCGACGTGTCCCGGAACAGCTGTCCCACCACCTCGGGGTCCAGCACCAGGCCCCCGGCCCGCACCCGGTCGAGGGCCTCCAGGAAGTCGTCCACGCCCATCACCCGGTCCTTGAGCAGGTAGCCGACGGCGCGCGCCTCGTCGCCCAGCAGCACCTGCGTGAACTGCCGCTCGACGTACTGCGACAGCACGAGGATGCCGACCTCCGGCCAGCGTTCCCGGATCCGCACCGCTGCCCGCACGCCCTCGTCGGTGTGGGTCGGCGGCATGCGGACGTCCAGCACGACGACGTCCGGCCGCTCGGCTTCGAGCCGGTTCAGCAGCCCCTCGGCGGAGCCGTACGCCGCGACGACGTCGTGCCCCTCGTCCGTCAACAGGCTGCGGATACCTTCGCGCAGCAGGGCGGAGTCCTCGGCCAGCATCACGCGCACGGCAGCGTCACCTCGATCCGCGTGGGGCCGCCGGTCGGGCTCTCGATGGTCAGCGCGCCACCCGCGGCGGCCGTGCGGCCGGCCAGGCCCGCGAGCCCGTGACCGGGCCGAAGTACGGCGCCGCCCGCGCCGTCGTCGCTGATCACCACACACACGTCGCCGCTGTCCGGGTTCTTGTCGTCGGCGAGCCGCACCGCCACCCGGGTCCCCTGGGCGCCCGAGTGCTTCGCCACGTTCGTAAGCGCCTCCGCCACCACGTAGTACACGGTCGTCTCGACCGCGGGCGGCAGCCGCCCCGGGACCGCCCAGTCCAGCACGGTCGGCACCGCGGCGTGCGACACGAGCTGTCGCAGCACCGGCTCCAGCCCGTGTGTGTCCAGCGTGCTGGGCCGCACCCGCCAGGCGACGTCGCGGAGGTCCGTCACGAGCTGTTCCGCCTCGCGCGCCGCCTGCTCCAGCAGCAGGGAGCCCGCCGAGCCGGGGTCGGCCAGCCGCCGTACCCGGTTGACCAGCAGACCGAGGGCGACGGCCCGCTGCTGCACGCCGTCGTGCAGGTCCCGCTCGATGCGGCCGCGTTCCGCGTCGAGCGCCGACAGCAGCTCCGTGCGACTGACCGTCAGCTCCTCGACCTGCGCCTCCAGGCGTTCGCTGCGGCTCGGCGACAACCACCGGGCAGCGGTCCACCGGTCCAGCAGACCCACCCCGAACAGCCCCATGAGGTCCAGGTACAGCAGGATCGCGCCGATCGGCACCAGCACGACCACGTCCCACGTCGACAGGCCGTCGCCCTGGACGGCGGCGTCCACGGTGAGGCGCACGTCGAACAGCCAGGACGCCAGGCTCACGACCACCCCGAACACGCCGTACACCAGCAGCCCCAGCACCAGGAGGCTCAGCGAGCCCATGCCGACGCGCAGCGCGAGATACGCGGCGGCGCGCGGGGAGGTGAGCGGGACACCGGCGTCGGACCAGTCGAGGAACCGGACCGCCCGCCGGCGGTGCCACGTGACCACGGCACGAACCGGCCCGAGCGGCTCCGGACCGCCTGCCGTCAGGACCGCCAGCACGCCGCAGAACAGGTCGACCGGCCAGGTGACGGCGCCGAGAGCAGCACCCCACACCACCCGTACGGGGGAGCTGCGCGGAGCGGCGGGGGCTGGGTTCACCTCGTCAGGATAGGGACGACGGCGGCCGGGCGGACTGCGGAAAACCACACGTCACCTGCGGCATACCCGCACGCCGTGACGGACTACCGCAGTCCGCCGACCCTCCCGGGCCGAATAGCGTAGGGGCATGACGACACAAAGCTTCGCCACGACCGTCGCCGACTGGGCCGTCGGGCTCATGGAGACCCTCGGCGCACCGGGCGCAGGCGTAGCGATCGCCCTCGAGAACCTGTTCCCGCCCCTTCCGAGCGAGGTGATCCTGCCGCTGGCAGGCTTTACAGCAGCGCAGGGCACCCTCGTGCTGTGGCAGGTGCTCGTCTGGACGACGGCGGGCTCCGTGGTCGGCGCGGTCCTCCTGTACGGGCTCGGCGCGTGGCTCGGGCGGGACCGCCTGCGCAACATCGTGGACCGGATGCCGCTGGTGAAGCTGGAGGACGTCGACAAGGCGGAGGCCTGGTTCAACCGGCACGGCGACTGGGCGGTGCTCATCGGGCGGGTGATCCCGATCGTGCGCAGCCTCATCTCCATCCCTGCCGGTGTGGAGCGCATGCCGCTGACGCGCTTCCTGCTCTTCACCACCCTCGGCTCGGGCGTCTGGAACACCTTGCTGGTCGGCGCCGGCTACCTCCTGGGGGACCAGTGGCACATCGTCGAGGAGAGCGTCGGCGTGTTCCAGAAGGTCGTCATCGTCGTGGCCGTCCTGCTGATCGTGTGGTGGCTGGTCAAGACACTGCGCAACCCCGACCGGCCGCGCCATGCCCGCCAGCGCTGATCGGGCATGATGCAACCGTGACTGACGACCGCACCGCCCAGACCCTCCGCTCCATCGCCCCCTACCTCGCCGACTGGGCCCCGTTCCAGGCGGCGTACCACGGCATCCCCGGCCTGCAGCTCGCCGTCGGACGCCGCGGCGAGACGTTCGTCGACCTCGCCTGGGGCAAGGCCGACGTCGAGACGGGAGAGGACCTGACCAGCGACCACCTGTTCCGTGTCGCGTCCCACTCCAAGACGTTCACCGGCGTCATGGTGATGCAGCTCGTGGAGGGCGGCGAGCTGCGGCTCGACGACCGGGTGGGCGACCTCGTGCCGGAGCTGGACGGCTCGCGCGCCGCCGGCGTCACCGTCCGGGAGCTGCTCGGTCACCAGGCCGGGATCATCCGAGACTCCTCCGACGGCGACTTCTGGCAGCACCACCGGCCCTTCCTCGACCGCGCCGAGGTGCTGGAGTGCGTCCGCGCCGAGGGTGTCGTGTTCGAGCCCAACGAGCACTTCAAGTACACGAACATCGGGTACAGCCTGCTCGGCATCATCATCGAGCAGGTCACCGGCAAGACGTACGACGAGGTGGCCCGGGTCGCCGTCATCGAACCGCTGGGCCTGACGCACACCGGGACCGAGCTGGACCCCGCCCGCGCCACCGAGTACGCCGCCGGCCACACCGGGCGGATCGCCCACGGCGACGAGCGCCGAGTCATCCCGCACGTCGACACCCGGGCGATGGCCGCGGCGACCGGCTGGTACTCCACGGCGCGGGAGATGGTCCGTTACGGCGCCGCGCACGTGTACGGCGACACCACCCTCATCAGCGACGCCAGCAAGCGCATCATGCAGCGCGACGAGTCCCGGGTCGCGGTGCGCGGCAAGGAGCTCGGGCGCTACGGCGTCGGCATCGAGGTCGGCAAGGTCGGGGACCGCGAGGTCGTCGGGCACTCCGGCGGCTACCCCGGCCACATCACCCGCACCTGGATCGACCCCGTGGACGGGATCGTGGTCTCCGCCCTGACCAACGCCGTCGACGGCGCCGCCGGGCAGATCGCCAACGGCGTCATCCAGCTGATCAACCTGGCGCTCGCGGCGGCGGACGAGGTGGCGGCCGCCAGAGTCCTCGCGGGTGCCTCCGGCAAGGGTGGCGACCCGGCGCCGGGCGTGCCGGCCGACGCGCCCGTCGGCCGGTTCGCCAACCTGTGGGGCGTGGCCGACATCGTGGACCTCGGCGGGATCCTGCACGCGATCAACGTGCGCGCCGCCGAGCCCGCCGAGGTCGCGCAGCGGCTCGTCGTGTCCGACGGCCGGCTGGTGCAGGAGCCCGTGGCCGGGTTCGGCACGGTGGGCGAGCCGGTCCAGACCGAGCGCGACGCCGCCGGCGAGATCGTCTCGGTGCGCATCGGCGCGATGACGTCCTGGCCGATCGAGCACTACCGGAGCCGCACGGCCGGGTAGTCACGGTCGCGGCGGCCACGGCGGCCTACGCGTCGAGGTGGTCGCGCACCAGGAGCTCCAGCACCCGCATGAAGCGCTGCGCGCGGGCACGGCCCAGGACGAACGGATTCTTCGTCCCGGCCGTCCCGTCGCGCAGCGCCCGCAGGCGGGCCAGGCCGTGATCGGTCTGGGCGTGGTTGTTCAGCTCGACGTCCACGCCGGAGCGGCGCGTCAGGGCGGCGTAGTCGATCACGGACCGCAGGTAGTCGCGCTTGCCCGACGTCGGTTCTGGCAGCCCGGTGCCGCCCCAGAGCATCGCTGTGTGCCGTCGCCCGTGCCACCACACGGGGAACACCGGCGAGACGGTGCCGGGGGTGTGGCCGGGCGTGTACGGGAGGCGCATGGTCGTGCCGCCCAGCGCGAGCCGTTGCCCGTCGGAGATCTCCAGGTCACGTTCGGGCACGTCGGGTGAGTCGTCCGCGGCCGCGAGATCCCAGTCGGCGGGGCTCATCAGCACGCGGGCGCCGTACCGGTCCGCGAGGTACTGGGCCCCGCCGAAGTGGTCGGCGTGTCCGTGGGCCACCACGACGTACCGGATGCGCGCCGGGTCCACGCCCAGCGCGCGCAGCTCGGGGACCAGGATCTCGGCGGCCTGGTCCCGGGACTCCAGCGCGTCGATCAGGATCACGCCGTCGGAGGTCTCTACGGCCGTCGCCGACACGAAGTCCGTACCGACCACCGTGACGTTGTCGAAGATCCGCGTGGGCTCCGGGTCGGGGGCTGGCGGCGGCAGCCAGCCCGGCGTGAACGCGGCGATCAGGGCGAGCAGCACGGGGTCGTCGCCTGCGATCCGCTCGGCCCGCTCTCGGTAGTCCGCCGGCCCCCGAGGCTCCGTCGTGGCGGACGGCGACGCCTCGTCGCCCCCCGCGCTCTCGGCCGGTGCGGCCGGTGCGGCCGCCGACGCCCGAGTGCCCTCGGAGGCCCCACTCCCTGCCGACACCCCACTCCCTCCTGACACCGCCGCCCCCCGCGCGCATCCCACGAGTGGGACGAACGCCGCGGCGAGCACGGCACGACGGGACAGCTCGGCATGTCGCAGCAGGTCCATGGGCCGATCGTACGAACGGACCCGTCGCCTCGCCGGTCGCAGGTCCCGCCGGCCACAGGGCTCGGCGACCCGCGCCTCCGGGTGCCGGCCCCCGCGTCGCGGTAGCGTTGTCAGGTGACTTTCAGCGAGGGCGGGCAGTTCGAGGGTGGCCGGGTCCGCAAGGGCGGAGGACGTCGGGGCGCCGTGGGCGCGGGAGTCGGCGGCGGTGCGGCACTCGTCATCGCACTCCTGTACATGGTGCTGACCGGCAACAGCCCGGCCGACATCCTCGGGGCCACCACCGACAGCGGTGGTGGCGGCGAGCAGCAGTACATCGGCACGTGCACCGCCGAGCAGGCGAACGTCGACCAGGAGTGCCGGCTCAGCGCCGCCGTCGACTCGCTGGACGTCTACTGGGCCGAGACGCTCCCGGAGCAGGGCGGCGTCGAGTACGAGCTGCCCGAGGTCGTCAGCTTCAACGGTGCGGTCGACACCGGCTGCGGTTCCGCGACGTCGGCCACCGGGCCGTTCTACTGCCCGGCCGACACGACCGTGTACGAGGATCTCTCGTTCTACGACCAGCTCTCCAGCCAGTTCGGCGCCGAGGGCGGGCCGCTGGCGGAGATGTACGTGACGGCGCACGAGTTCGGGCACCACATCGAGAACCAGCTCGGGCTGTTCGCGCGGGCCGACCGGTCGGGCACCGGCCCCGAGTCGGACTCGGTGCGCATCGAGCTCATGGCGGACTGCCTCGCCGGCATGTGGGCCGGGAACGCCGCGACCACGAAGGACCCGGACACGGGCGTGCCGTTCCTCCAGCCCATCTCGCAGGCACAGCTGGAGCAGGCGCTGTCCGCCGCCGCGGCCGTGGGCGACGACAACATCCAGCGTCGCTCCGGCGGCGACGTGCACCCCGAGGCGTTCTCGCACGGCTCCAGCGAGCAGCGCGTGCGGTGGTTCTCGATCGGCTACGACGGCGGCACCATCCAGGACTGCAACGCCCTGGACGCCCGCACCCTCTGACGTTACGGTGGGCGGCATGCACCTCAGCGCACGCACGACGACGCCGGACCACTCCGGCGCGCGCTGACCTGCACTCAGCACCCAGGCCCCGGAGCTCGCTCCGGGGCCTTTGTCGTGCACGACGCCGGTACCGGGGCGACTCCTCCATCGAAGGAGCACCGTCATGAACGTCCCCGCATCGAACCAGCAGCAGTCCCCGTCCCCGGCAGCGGCTCAGAACTCGGCCCGCGGTTCCGCGCCCACGGAGGCGCCCGCGATCCTCGACCACCGCACCCTCGGCCGCGATATGCGGATCTTCGACACCAGCCCGCTGGTCGGTTCCGGCCTGCCCCTGTGGCTGCCCGCCGGCGCGGCGGTGCGGTACGAGCTGGAGCAGTACGCGCGCGAGGTCGCACTGCGCACCGGCTGCGAGCCCGTGTACTCGCCCGTGCTCGGCAAGCGGTCGCTGTACGAGCGCTCCGGCCACTGGGCCAAGTTCGCGGACGACATGTTCCCGCCGATGTACCTCGGCGGGAACGCCGACGGCTCCGGCCCGGCCCCGCAGGCCGACGGCAGCCCGGACGTCGTTCCCGGCCCGCCGAGCGTTGCGGCCGACGCCGACCCCCTCGTCCTGCGCCCCGCCAACTGCCCGCACCATGCGCAGATCTACGCGTCCGAACCCCGCTCGTACCGTGACCTGCCGGTGCGGTACGCGGAGCTCGCGCCGATGTTCCGGGCCGAGCGCTCCGGGGTGCTGTCAGGGCTGAGCCGGGTGCGGCAGATCAACCTGGACGACGCGCACGTCTTCTGCCGTCCCGACCAGGTCGGGGCCGAGGTGCGCACCGCGCTGGCCGCCGTCCTGGAGGTGCTCGACACCCTGGGCATCGAGGTGGCGTACCTGCGCCTGTCCGGCCGGGACGCCTCGGACCGGTGGCTCGGCGCGCCCGAGCAGTGGGCCGCGGCCGAGGAGGCGCTGCGCGCGGTGCTCGACGACGTCGCGTCGCCTGCCGGCGTGCCGTGGCACGCACAGGCCGGCGAGGCCGCGTTCTACGGCCCCAAGATCGACGTCCAGGTGCTCGATGCGCGCGGCCACGAGGAGACCCTCGCGACCGTGCAGCTCGACTTCAACCAGCCCGAACGGTTCGACCTGACCTACGTCGCGGCGTCCGGCGAGCGCGAGCGGGTCGTGATGATCCACCGCGGCACCGTCGGCGCCATGGAGCGGATGGTCGCGTTCCTCCTGGAGCGCCACGGCGGACGGCTCCCGTTCTGGCTCGCGCCGGTGCAGGTCTGCCTGCTCCCGCTGCCGGACGGCGCCTCCGACGGCGCCCAGCACGACGCCTCCGACGGCGCCCCGGACGGCGCCTCGGGTGTCGACCAGCTCGTCGACGGGCTCGCCGCCGACCTGCGGGCCCGCGGCCTGCGGGTCCGGGTGGAGCGTGAGGGGTCGCTGGGCAGCCGGATCCGGCGGGCCCGGCAGCGCCGGGACGCGCTCCTGGGCGTGCTGGGCGCCCGCGAGGTGGCGGCGGGTGCGCTGGCGGTGACCGACCCGGCGTCGGGCGCGAAGGCCTCGGTGCCGCTCGCGGAGCTGGGGGACCGGCTCGCCGAGGCGGCGCGTCGGCGGGTGCCGCGCGTCGGCCTGTGAATGCCGCCGCGCCGGTGAGTGCCGCCGGGCCGGCGGGGCGGTCCGTCGTCGAGCGGTCAGCGCACCCAGGTCCGCCGGTCGCGTGCCGCCAGGTGGACGACCTCCAGCTCGCGGTCGGTGAGCACGGGCCGGTGCTTCTCGAGCCAGGGCACGAGCTCGCGGGCCGTCAGTACCTCGACGCCCTCGCCCGAGCCCTCGACGCGAGGCTCCTTGGTGCGGACGAAGACGATGACCGGCCGCACGGTGATCGGCACGCGGGTGGCCCGGCCCAGGATCTCCTGGGTGCGGCGCGCCTCGTTCCGGGCGGCCTCGGCGGTGACCTCGTGCGCGGGCCGGTGGATCGTGTGGATGGTGAAGACGCCGCCGGGCCCGATGACGAGCTGGTCGAGCTCCAGGGCGCCGCCGTCGGACTGGACGGACTGCAGCACCCGCCAGACCGGGCGCCGGGCCACGAGCGTCCAGAGCTCGTGCGCGGCGCCGCGGGCCCCGGTGATCCGGTGCCGCAGCTCCCGGTGGTACGCGTCGGGCCGGCCGGTCAGCCGGCCGCGCAGCACAGCGACCGCGTGCTGCCGGAAGTAGGTGCGGCGGCGGGCGATCAGGTGCTTCGCCGGCCGGTTGGCCGTGAGGTCGTCACCGCCCGTGAGGCGGCCCGCGCGCAGGTGCGGCAGGGCGTCGGCGACGGTGACCGGAACGCTGGAGGTCTCAGGGCCCATGGGGCGGACGTTACGTCCGCGTCGCCGGGTGCGCGCGTCCTGGCGGTGAAGGGGTCACCTGCCCGGGAACGCCTTACGTGCCACCAGCACCATGACCAGCGCGGCCACCACGAGCGCCGCGCCGGTGTACGGGACGGCGGCGACGCCCGCGCCGTCGAGCACGAGGGCGCCGAGCGCCGCACCGCCGCCGATGCCGATGTTCGCCGTCGCGTTCACCAGCGCACCGACGACGTCGGGCGAGGCGCCGTGCGTCCGGATCGCCGCGGTCTGGAACACGGCGGCGACGGCGCCGAAGCCAATGCTCCACACGGCCGCGGCGGCGAGCGTGCCGACCGTCGCCGGGAACACGATCCCGAGGGCGAGCACGCCGCCCGCGACCACGGACAGGGTGACAACGGTGGTCTGCCGGGGGCGGACGTCGAGCCGCGCGGCGGCGAACGCGGCACCGATCAGCCCCAGCGCCCCGATCAGCAGCAGAGCGGGGCCGAGCGCCGCGGTGGCGAGCCCGGCGGCCAGGAGCAGCACGGAGATGTAGGTGTAGACGGTGAAGTGGCCGAGGTAGGCCAGCGCGTTGGCCGTGGTGACCTGGGCGAGGGCGGTGCGCCGGGCGCCGCGGGCGGCGTCGTCCGGGGGAGCGCCGCCGCCCGGGACGGACGGCAGCAGAAGGGCCGTGAGCACGCCCGCGACGACGCACACGCCGGTCAGGACGAGGAACGCGTTGCGCCAGCCGACGGCGGTGCCCAGCGACGTCGACAGCGGGACGCCGAGGATGAACCCGGCCGACGCACCCAGCGTGACGAGCGCCAGGGCCCGTCCCGCGAGGTGCGGCCGCACCAGCCGCGAGGCGTACCCGATGCTCACCGAGAAGAAGACGGCGTGCGCCGCCCCGCCGAGCGCCCGGGCCGCGGCGACGACGGCGAAGGTCGGGGCGAGCGCGACGATCACGTTGCTCAGCGTGTAGACGGCGAGCGTGCCGAGCAGCACGGTCTTGCGCGGCAGCCGGCGGGTCGCCGACGTCAGCGGCAGGGCGAGCGCCGCGACCATGAACGCGTACGCGGTGACCAGGAGGCCCGCGACCGGCTCGGAGACGGCGAGGTCGTCGCTGATCAGGGGGAGCAGACCCACCGGGACCAGCTCGGTGGTGACGGCGACGAACGTGGCGAGGGCGAGGGCGAACAGGCCGCCGGCCGCGTCGCGCACGTCGCCGGGCTGCCAGGCGGTGACCTCACCACGGGAGCTGGGCATGGGCTCCATGGTGACATTCGTCGCGACCTGCCCGTTGCCGCACCCGCACCCCCTAGACTGGACCGGCCCCCGCCGCCGTGGGCCGATCCACCCTGCCACCATCCCCCTGACCGTGAGGACCATCTGCGTGATCACTGCCCATGGCGTCGAGCTGCGCGTCGGCGCGCGCGTGCTGCTGAGCGAGGCCACCTTCCGGGTCGCCTCGGGCGACCGGATCGGCCTGGTCGGTCGCAACGGTGCCGGCAAGACCACGCTGACCAAGACCCTCGCGGGCGAGACCCAGCCCACGGGCGGGCAGATCGTGCGCGGCACCGACATCGGCTACCTGCCGCAGGACCCGCGCACGGGCGACCTCGAGGTTCTCGCGATGAACCGCGTGCTCTCGGCGCGCAACCTCGACCGGGTCATCACGCAGATGCGGGAGACCGAGGGCGAGATGGCCTCGGCCGACCCGGAGACCCAGGCCGCCGCGCTGGAGCGGTACCCCAAGCTGGAGGCGCGGTTCCTCGCCGCCGGCGGGTACGCCGCGGAGTCCGAGGCGCAGATCATCACGGCGAACCTCGGCCTCGACGAGCGCGTCCTGGGCCAGCCGCTGAGCACGCTCTCCGGTGGTCAGCGCCGCCGGATCGAGCTCGCGCGCATCCTGTTCAGCGGCGTCGAGACGCTGCTGCTGGACGAGCCCACCAACCACCTCGACGCCGACTCGATCATCTGGCTGCGCGACTACCTCAAGGCCTACAACGGCGGGTTCATCGTGATCAGCCACGACGTCGACCTGCTGCGCGCCACCGTGAACAAGGTGTTCCACCTGGACGCGAACCGGGGCGAGCTCGACCAGTACAACATGGGCTGGGACACGTACCTGGAGCAGCGCGAGACGGACGAGCGGCGGCGTCGGCGCGAGCGGGCCAACGCCGAGAAGAAGGCGGGCACGCTGCTCGCCCAGGCCGAGAAGATGCGCGCCAAGGCGACCAAGGCGACCGCCGCGCAGAACATGATCAAGCGCGCCGAGAAGATGCTCGGCGGCCTGGAGAACGAGCGCGCCGCCGACCGCGTGGCCAAGCTCCGCTTCCCGACGCCGGCGCCCTGCGGGCGCACGCCGCTCACCGCGACCGGCCTGTCCAAGGCGTACGGGTCGCAGGAGGTGTTCGCCGGGGTCGACCTGGCGATCGACCGCGGGTCGCGCGTCGTGATCCTCGGCTTCAACGGCGCGGGCAAGACGACGCTGCTGCGCATCCTCGCGGGCGTCGAGGCCCCGGACACCGGCGAGGTCGAGCCGGGGCACGGCCTCAAGCTCGGCTACTACGCCCAGGAGCACGACACGCTCGACATGCACGCGACCGTCGTGGAGAACCTGCGGCACGCCGCGCCCGACCTGACGGACACGCAGGTCCGCTCCGTGCTCGGCTCGTTCCTGTTCAGCGGGGACGACGCCGAGAAGCCCGCCCACGTGCTGTCGGGCGGCGAGAAGACGCGGCTCGCGCTCGCGACCATCGTCGTCTCCGGCGCGAACGTGCTGCTGCTGGACGAGCCCACGAACAACCTCGACCCCGCGTCCCGGGCCGAGATCCTCGGGGCGCTCAAGACGTACGAGGGTGCGGTCGTGATGGTGACCCACGACGACGGCGCCGTCGAGGCCCTGGAGCCCGAGCGCGTCCTGCTGCTGCCCGACGGCGACGAGGACCTCTGGAACGACAGCTACCAGGAGCTCGTCTCCCTCGCCTGAGCCAGAGGCGTAGCGCAGGGTGCGGGCCGAGGAACGAGGCACACGCCCGGAGCGGAGCCGCCGGCTCAGGCGACGCAGCCAGAGCCTGAGCCGGCTGAACGGGTCTCCGGGAAACTGATGACGCAGCCGAGGGGGTAACGCTGAGCGAGCACTGCTCGCTCAGCGTTACCCCTTCGGCTGAGTACGTCTTTCCCCGGCGGGCCGGACGGCGTCCGCCCGCGCGCGTCGTGACCGCCCTCAGCGCAGCTGGGACTCGATCAGCGCGTCTTCCTCGTCCTCGGCGCTGCGCCGGCGCTCCTTGGGCGCCCTGCGCGCCCGGACCCCTTCGCCGTCGGCGGCCTCGCCGGAGGCCAGCAGCAGGTCGCCCGCCGACACGTTCTCCCCGCGCAGCGCGCCGCGCTCGCGGCGCCACAGCACGATGTACCCGCCCAGGGCGCCGAGCGCGAAGATGGCCCACTGGAACGCGTAGGAGAGGTGCGAGCCCGGGTCGGTGTCGGGCTTGGGCAGGGTCGCCAGCGCGACGTCGGGAGCGGGCTGCTCCGACCGTAGCGCGCCGTACGCCCCGACGGTGCGCCCCTCGGCCCACCCGGCTCCGTCGGGCCCGGCCGCGAGCACCTGGGCCGTCGAGATCGCCTGGACCTGGCCGGGCTGCGCGCCACGGTCCGACGGCGGCTCGTCGGCGCGCAGCGACACCACGACCGTCACGTCGCCCGAGGGTGCGTCGGGGACGGCGTCCGGGCCGTGCGCGTCGCGGCCGAGCGGCACCGTGCCGCGGTTGACGACCAGCACGATCTCCTGGCCGTCCGGCAGGCGCGTCTCGAACGGCACGAGCACGTGGTACCCGTTGCGGCCCGCGACCGGCCGGTTGCGCAGCAGCACGGTCGCCTCCGTGACGTAGTGGCCCTCCAGCTCGACCGGGCGCCAGACGTCGGAGTCCGGCACGACCGCACCCGGTCCGGGCAGGATCTCGTCCACGGGTACCGCGGGCGCGGACCAGTTGTTCTCGATGAGGTCGATCTCGGCCTCGCGGGACTCGTACCGGTTCCACTGCCAGCGCCCGGCGACCAGGCACAGCGCCGCCAGCACCACGGCGGCCACCGCCAGGATCACCCACTGGCGGGTCGTTCGGGGACCGCGCGCGTCGTCGGGCGCCGGGGGTCGCTCGGCCACGGGCGTCCGGCTCACGAGGCCCGGTCCAGCTCCGCGACCGGGACGGTCTGCTTCCAGAAGGACCGCGCCCCCAGGAACTGCTCGAGGTGCTCGCGGTGCTCGTCGCACGCGAGCCACACCTTGCGCCGCTGCGGCGTGTGCAGCTTCGGGTTGTTCCAGAGCAGGCCCCACACGGCCTGGTTGCCGCAGCCCTTGGCGCTGCAGATCAGCTCGCCGTCGGGAACGGCGTCGGGCGTCGCGCCCGCCAGTCCCAGCACGTCCATCAGTCGTCCACGTGGTTGATCACGCGGCCCTGGTGGGGGGCCGGGGGTGCGTCCTCGGGCAGCTCCTCGAGCATCGGGGCTGCCTGCGGCGTGACGGGGGAGGTGTCGTGCGTCGTGTGGTCGCGCCCGGCGTTGGCGATCAGCACCGCGGAGTACGGCAGCACCACCGCGGCGGCCACCAGCGCCCAGCGGATCCAGCCGTCGACCACCACGGCGCCGATGATGCAGACCACGCGGATGGACATCTGGATGAGGTAGCTGCGCGTGCGGCGCGCCTGGTCCACCGCCAGCGGCTCGGGGGCCGAGGTGATGGAGGGAACCGGCTCGCTCATCCCGTCAGTCTACGTGCGTCCGACGACGTCGGACACGACGCCGACGTACCTCACACGACCCGGTGCGCGCCGGATACGCTCGGGGTTGTTGTAGAAAACCGACAAGGTCCGGTCCATCCCTGTGGCCCGGCGCGCGCGGCGGGCGTACGACGCGCGGGGTAGCGTCGCAGCGGACCCGGATCGACCCAGGTACCGGCCGCGGCCCCCAGCCTCGCGCGGCCCTTTGCGAAAAGCCCAGCATCGAGGAGCTTCAGGTGACCACCATGCCCGCCACTCAGAGCATTGCCGCAGGTCCGACCGGCCGTGTGGTCGTCGTGACGGGTGCCGCACGCGGCATCGGTCGCGCCATCGCGGAGCGGTTCGTCGCCGACGGCGACCGCGTCGCCACGATCTACCGCGGCGGCGATCTGCCCAAGGGCGTGGAGCCCTACGTGGCCGATGTCACCGACACCGCGGCCGTCGACGCGGCGTTCACGGCCATCGAGGCCGACCTGGGTCCCGTCGAGGTGCTCGTGGCCAACGCCGGCGTGACCAAGGACCAGCTCCTCATGCGCATGAGCGACGAGGAGTTCGAGAGCGTCATCGACGTGAACCTCAAGGGCACCTTCCGCTGCGTGCGCCGCGTGTCGAAGGGCATGATCCGCGCCCGCAAGGGCCGCATCGTGCTGCTCGGCTCGATCGTGGGCCTGTCCGGCGGCCCCGGCCAGGTCAACTACTCGTCGTCGAAGGCGGCCCTGGTGGGCATGGCCCGGTCGATCACCCGCGAGCTCGGCACCCGTGGCATCACGGCGAACGTCGTCGCCCCCGGGTACGTCGAGACCGACATGACGGCCGCGCTGCCCGAGGACGTGCGCAACGGCTACCTGAAGTCGATCCCGGCCGGCCGGTTCGCCACGCCGGACGAGGTGGCCTCCGTGGTCTCCTTCGTCGCGTCCGACGCCGCCGGTTACGTCACGGGCGCCGTCATCCCCGTCGACGGTGGCCTCGGCATGGGGCACTGACCCGTAGTCTGACGCCGCCACCTGCGGCTTTGGCCGTACATATCCAACATTCTCGGCATCGAGAACGGCGCGGAGTTTCGTTCCGCGCGGCAATCCGCATTACGCTCGCACCCAGCACAGGGGTTGCTCCGGCACGCCTGCGCCTGATCGGAAGGACAACATGGGTCTCCTCGAAGGTAAGAAGCTGCTCGTCACGGGCGTGCTGACGGACTCGTCGATCGCATTCCACGCCGCCCGGCTCGCCCAGGAGGAGGGCGCGGAGGTCGTGCTCTCGTCCTTCGGCCGGCAGATGAAGCTGACCCAGGCCTTCTCCAAGCGTCTCCCCGTCGAGGCGCCGGTCGTGGAGCTGGACGCCACCAGCCAGGAGAACCTCGACGCGCTCGCCGACGCCGTGCGCGCGGAGGGCTTCGAGCGGCTCGACGGCGTGGTGCACTCGATCGGGTTCGCGCCGCAGTCCGTCATGGGCGGCAACTTCCTCTCGGGCACCTGGGAGGACGTCGCCACCGCGCTGCACGTCTCCACGTTCTCGTACAAGTCGATCGCGGTGGCCGCCAAGCCGCTGATGACCGACGGCGGCGCCGTCGTCGGCCTGACGTTCGACGCGCAGTTCGCCTGGCCCGTCTACGACTGGATGGGTGTGGCCAAGGCCGGCCTGGAGTCCGCGAACCGCTACCTGGCGCGCGACCTCGGCCCTGAAGGAATCCGCTGCAACCTCGTCTCGGCCGGGCCCATCCGCACCACCGCCGCCAAGTCCATCCCGGGCTTCGCGACGATGGAGGACGCCTGGCCGACGCGAGCCCCGCTCGGCTGGGACCAGACCACCGCAGAGCCGGCCGCGCGCGCCGTGGCCGCCCTGCTGTCCGACTGGTTCCCGGCAACGACAGGCGAGATCGTGCACGTCGACGGCGGCGTGCACGCCATGGGCCAGTAGACGGTCAGGAGGCACTTGATGGGCAGAGCGTCGGGCACGGAGCCCACCACGACGCCGTCACGGCGTCTGGTGTTGCTCCGGCACGCGAAGGCGGAGCCGGCGTCGGAACTTCCCGACGAGTCCCGGCCACTCGCCCTGCGTGGCCGGGACCAGGCAGGAAAGGTCGGCGCGGCGCTGGTCGCGTCCGGCCTCGTGCCCGACGCCGTCCTCGTCTCCGGGGCGCTGCGCACGCGGCAGACCTGGGACCTCGTGCGCAAGCACCTGGGCGAGCCGGCGGTGGCCTTCACCGACGACCTGCTCGGTGCCATGCCGCGCGGCGTCCTCGCGCTGGTGCGCGAGCTGGACCCCGCGGCGCGGACCGTCCTGGTGATCGGACACGAGCCCGCCATGGCGGGCACGGCCGAGCTCCTGGCGGGTCCCGGTTCCGAGGACGGCGCCCTCGCGCAGGTGCGCGTCGGCGTCCCGACGGCGACCTACTCCGTGCTGGAGGCCGAGCTGGACTGGGCGGACTGGGACCGCAGGACGGCCCGCCTGACGGAGGTCACGCGCCCGGCCTGACCGCCGTCAGAGGAGGGTCAGGAGGTTGTCCAGGCGGCCCTCGATCACGTGCGGGGCCTGGTCGCGGACGATCTGCTTGGCGTTGAACGCCACGCCCACCCCGGCGGCGGCGATCATGTCGAGGTCGTTCGCGCCGTCGCCCACGGCGACCGTCTGCTCCATCGGCACACCCACCTGCGCGGCCCACTCCCGCAGTGTCGCCGCCTTGGCGGCCCGGTCGACGACGGGGCCGACCGTGCGGCCGGTCAGCACGCCGTCGGCGACCTCGAGCCGGTTGGCCCGCACCAGCTCGATCCCGAGCTCCCGCGCGATCGGCCCGGCGACCTCCTCGAACCCGCCCGAGACCAGCCCGAACGCCCAGCCGCGCGCCTGGCACGCGGCCACGAGCTCCCGGGCGCCCGGCATCAGCTCGACCGCCGCGCGCACCTTCTCCAGCGCCTCGACGGGCACGCCGGCCAGCGTCGCCACCCGCTCCCGGAGCGACCCGGCGAAGTCGAGCTCGCCGCGCATCGCACGCTCGGTCACGGCGGTCACCTCGTCGCGGGTGCCCGCGTGCTCGGCGATGAGCTCGATGACCTCCTGGCGGAAGAACGTGGAGTCGGCGTCGGACACGATGAGTCGCTTCACGCTCCCCAGTGTGCCGGAGCGGCGTGCCGGGGCGCCCGGCCGTCCACCCCTTGCGATGCGAGAGCGCGTTCGACGCCACAGACCCCGCCGGCCGCGGGCCCGGGCCGGCGTCAGTCGACGATCGTGCCCTTCGGGACCACCACCAGGCCCGACTCCGTCACCGTGAAGCCGCGCGCCCGGTCCTCGTCGTGGTCGACGCCCACGCGGGCCCGCTCGTTGATGATCACGTTCTTGTCGACGATCGCCCGGTGCACGTGCGCGTAGCGGTGCACCTGGACGTCGTCCATCAGCACGGAGTTGGACACGTTCGACCACGAGTGCAGGTGCACGCCGGGGGACAGGACCGACCCGGCCGCCTGCGCGCCCGAGATGAGCACGCCCGGCGACACGATCGACTCCGCGGCGTGCCCCATCCGCCCCGGGCCCGCGTGCACGAACTTGGCGGGCGGCAGCCCCGTGTAACCCGTGTACAGCGGCCACTCCATGTTGTAGAGGTTGAAGACCGGGTGCACGGCGATCAGGTCCGTGTGCGCGTCGTAGAACGAGTCGATGGTGCCGACGTCGCGCCAGTAGTCGCGGTCCCGGTCGGTGGAGCCGGGCACGTCGTTGCGGATGAAGTCGTAGACGCCCGCCTCACCCTGGGCCACGAACGCCGGGATGATGTCGCCGCCCATGTCGTGCCGCGAGTCCGGGTCGGCGGCGTCGCGCGTGACGGCCTCGACCAGCGCGTCGGCGTCGAACACGTAGTTGCCCATCGAGGCCAGCACCTCGGTGGGGGAGTCCGGCAGGCCCGTGGGGTCGGTCGGCTTCTCCAGGAACTCGCGGATCTTCGTGGGGTCGCCCGGGTCCACGTCGATCACGCCGAACTGGTCGGCCATGTCGATCGGCTGCCGGATCGCGGCGACCGTCGCCCGCGCCCCCGACTCGATGTGCGCGTCCACCATCTGCGAGAAGTCCATGCGGTAGACGTGGTCGGCGCCCACCACGACCACGATGTCCGGACGCTCGTCGTCGATGATGTTGAGGCACTGGTAGATCGCGTCGGCGCTGCCGAGGTACCAGTGCTTGCCCACGCGCTGCTGCGCGGGGACGGGGGCCACGAAGTTGCCCAGCAGCGGCGACATGCGCCACGTCTTGGAGATGTGGCGGTCCAGCGAGTGCGACTTGTACTGCGTCAGCACCACGACGTGCAGGTACCGCGAGTTCACGATGTTGGACAGGGCGAAGTCGACCAGGCGGTAGATACCGCCGAAGGGCACTGCGGGTTTGGCGCGGGCGGCGGTGAGCGGCATCAGCCGCTTTCCCTCACCGCCGGCGAGGACGATCGCAAGGACGCGGGGAGCGGAGGCCATACGGTGACATTAAGGCCTTTCCGCCGGTTCCGTCAGGTGGCACGCTGAGACGTCGCGCACGCTAGGTTGGCACTGTGCCCGACGTTCCCGCCGCCCCCGGCTTCGCCCCCCGTCCCGACGTCGCCGCGCCGGACGTCGCCGCCCGGCCCGGCGGCGCGCTCCGCGTGGACCTGCTCACCCGCGAGTTCCCGCCCCACGTCTACGGCGGCGCGGGCGTGCACGTCGCGGAGCTGGCCGCCGTCCTGGCCCAGCACGCGGACGTGCGCGTGCGCTGCTTCGACGGCCCGCGCGACGCCGCGACCGAGGCGTCCGGCGTCACCGGCTACACCACGCCGACGGCGCTCGCGGACGCCAACGCGGCCCTCGCCACGCTGGGTACCGACCTCGTGATGGCCGACGACGTCGCGGGCGCCGACCTGCTGCACTCCCACACCTGGTACGCCAACATGGCGGGGCACCTCGGTGGCCTCCTGCACGACGTGCCGCACATCGTCACGGCGCACTCCTTGGAGCCCCTGCGGCCCTGGAAGGCCGAGCAGCTCGGCGGGGGCTACGCGCTCTCCTCGTGGGCCGAGCGCACCGCCTACCTGGGCGCCGCGGGCGTCATCGCGGTCTCGGCGGGCATGCGGGCCGACATCCTGCGCGTCTACCCGGAGCTCGACCCCGACCGCGTGCACGTGGTGCACAACGGCATCGACCTCTCGGGCTGGCGGCGGCCCGACGCCGACGACGACGTCGCCCGGGCCGACGCCGCCGCGACCGTGCGCCGGCACGGCATCGACCCCGACCGGCCCGCCGTCGTGTTCGTCGGCCGGATCACGCGGCAGAAGGGCCTGCCGTACCTGCTGCGCGCGGCCGCCGCGCTGCCGCCGGAGGTGCAGCTCGTGCTGTGCGCCGGGGCACCGGACACGCCGGAGATCATGGCCGAGGTCCTTGGCCTGGTCGAGCGCCTGCGCGAGACCCGAACCGGCGTCGTCTGGATCGAGGAGATGCTCCCGCGGCCCGACCTGATCGCGGTCCTGGGTGCGTGCACCGTCTTCGTCTGCCCCAGCGTCTACGAGCCGCTCGGCATCGTGAACCTGGAGGCCATGGCCGTGGGCCTGCCCGTGGTGGGCACGGCCACGGGCGGCATCCCCGAGGTGGTCGACGACGGCGTCACCGGCCTGCTGGTGCCCATCGAGCAGTCCGACGACGGCACCGGCACGCCGCTCGACCCCGACCGGTTCGTGGCCGACCTCGCGGCGGCGCTGACCCGCGTGGCGACCGACGCCGAGGGCGCGGCGGTGATGGGGGCCGCCGGCCGGCGCCGGGCGGAGGAGCACTTCACCTGGGCCGCGATCGCCGACCGCACCATGGACGTCTACGAGCGCGTGCTGGCGGGCGCGTAGCGCGTCGGGCGCCTCAGCATCAGGCGCAGTGCGTCAGGCGATCTGACCGTACGTCGCCGCGCTCATCGCGTGGCGCGCCGTGCGGTCGACCTCGCGCAGCGCCGTGGACCGCTGGTCGACCTGGAAGACGTTCACCGCCCCGCCGTCGTCCACCGTGCCCAGCGCGACGATCGCGCGCAGCCGGCTGGCGAGGTCCAGCACGCGGGCGCGCCGGCCGTCCAGGTGCGGCACCGGCCACGACGACGTGCTGGCCGAGCGGATCCGCTCGATGGCGTCGGCCGCGTCGTCGCGCCACCGGGCGACGTCGAGCTGGTCCAGGGCGTCCGTGGCCGTCATCAGGCTCGTGCGCAGCTCCCGCTCGGCGTCGGCCACCGAGCCGATCGTGCCGTGCACCAGGGTGGTCCACGCGGGGACCGGCAGCACGCGCCACGTCACCAGGTGCCCCGGCTCGATGTGGCTGCCGAACGCCTGCACCCGCGGCACGGCGGCCCAGCTCCCGGCCGGTGTCGTGACCACCACGCACTCGCCGGCCTCCGTGGCCTCGTGGTTGGCGGCCGCCGGGACGCCCGCGGCGTCGCCCGGCGCGGGCAGCAGCGCGCAGACCTCGCGCGGCCCCTCCGTCCACGCGGTGAAGAGGGTGTCGAGGTCTGTTCCGTCGGCAAAGCCGGCTAGCCCCTCCACGGTGTGCGGCTCGTCGTCGCCCACCACGGACTTCACGGCGTCCGAGGTGTCGCCTATGCCCTGCAGCCACAGGGCGAGCAGCACGCTCCGGGGGAGGTCCTGTTCGGTGTCCACCGCAGCACTGTAAATGACGGTCGACCAGGTAGGGTCGGTGCCCATGAGCTCGGTTCTCCATCTTGCGGGCGTCACCGTCCGTCGCGGCACCTCGACCATCCTCGATTCCGTGGACTGGCAGGTGAACGAGGGAGAGCGGTGGATCGTTCTCGGGCCCAACGGCGCCGGCAAGACAACCCTGCTCCAGATCGTCGCCGCGCGCCTGCACCCGACGTCGGGCACCGCGAAGATCCTGGACGCGACCCTCGGGCGGGTCGACGTGTTCGAGCTGCGCCCGCGCATCGGCATCTCCAGCGCGGCGCTCGCCGAGCGCCTGCCGACGGCGGAGACGGTGCGCGACGTGGTGCTGACCGCCGCCTACGGCGTGACGGGGCGCTGGCGCGAGAGCTACGACGAGCTCGACGAGCAGCGGGCCAAGGACCTGCTCTCGGCGTTCGACGTCGACCACCTCGCCGAGCGCACCTACGGCACCCTCTCGGAGGGCGAGCGCAAGCGCGTGCAGATCGCGCGGGCCCTGATGACCGACCCCGAGCTGCTGCTGCTCGACGAGCCCGGCGCGGGCCTCGACCTGGGCGGCCGCGAGGAGCTGGTGGCCACGCTGGCCGGCCTGGCGAGCGACCCCGCCTCGCCGGTGCTGGTGCACGTGACGCACCACGTCGAGGAGATCGCGCCGGGCTTCACGCACCTGCTGCTCATGAAGAAGGCCGGGATCCAGGCGGCCGGACCGATCGAGGAGGTCCTCACCGCGGACAACCTCTCGGCGGCCTTCGGGCTGCCGCTCGTCGTGGCCCACGGCGGCGGTCGCTGGCTGGCGCGCGCCGCACGCTGACCGCCTTTCCGCCCGGCCCCGACCTGGAATGTTCAGGGCCCTCAGGAAAAGTGTTTGAAACGGCGATTTCACTATCGCTGTGTCAGTGGTCCTTGGTAAAGTCCGGGCAAAGGTCCGAGGTAGCGGTAATTTCACCGCGAGGGCCCGCCGTCGGAGAGGTTCCGGCGGCGCCCGGTCGCCAGCCGGAGTGGACGCTCGGAGGGAGCAACCCATGGCATGGTTGTGGTGGGTAGGAGCGGCGCTGATCTTCGCGCTGATCGAGCTCTTGTCGTTGGACTTCGTCTTCATCATGTTCGCCGGCGGGGCGCTGGCCGCCGCCGTCGCGAACGGCGTGGGTGCGCCGCTGTGGGTCCAGGCCATCGTGTTCGTGGTGGCGTCGGTGGTGCTGCTCGTGACCCTGCGCCCCACGCTGATCCGGCACCTGCGCAACAACACGCCCAAGTCGCCCACCAACGCCGAGGCGAACGTCGGCCGTACGGCGTCGGTGGTCCAGGAGGTCAGCACCGCGTCGGGGCTGATCAAGCTGAGCGGAGAGGTGTGGAGCGCACGGTCCGTGCCCGGGTCGCCGCTGCTGCCCGCCGGCACTAGCGTTCGTGTGGTCCAGATCGACGGCGCCACCGCCGTCGTCGAGCCGGCGTAAGACCGCCTGGCGCCTGGGCGCCCCTGTGTGTTGTCCCCCCAGACAGTCCAAGTCAGAAGCTACCTGTGCTCATCAGGAGCTTGAAAGCCGCCCGCGGGCCAAGGTGCCCGCGTAAGGAGACGTCGTGGAGTCATTCGGGCAAGTCCTGCTCTATCTGATCATCGCCCTGGTGGTGATCGTCGGTATCGTCGCGGTCATTCGCGCCGTGCGGATCGTTCCTCAGTCGGTGGCGCTCGTGGTCGAGCGCCTGGGTCGCTACTCGAAGACGCTCGACCCGGGCCTGCACGTGCTGGTGCCGTTCGTGGACCGGGTCCGCGCCGGCGTGGACCTGCGCGAGCAGGTCGTCTCGTTCCCGCCCCAGCCCGTGATCACCAGCGACAACCTGGTCGTCGAGATCGACACCGTCATCTACTTCCAGGTGACGGACGCCAAGTCCGCGGTCTACGAGATCGCGAACTACATCACCGCCATCGAGCAGCTCACCGTGACCACGCTGCGTAACGTGATCGGCTCGATGGACCTCGAGCAGACGCTGACCAGCCGTGACCAGATCAACGGCCAGCTGCGCGGTGTGCTCGACGAGGCGACCGGCCGATGGGGCATCCGCGTCAACCGCGTCGAGCTCAAGTCGATCGACCCGCCGCCCTCGGTGCAGGGCTCCATGGAGCAGCAGATGCGCGCCGAGCGTGACCGCCGCGCCGCGATCCTCACCGCGGAGGGTGTCAAGCAGTCGGCCATCCTCACGGCCGAGGGTCAGAAGCAGTCCGAGATCCTGAAGGCCGAGGGTGACGCCCAGGCGCAGATCCTGCGGGCCGAGGGTGAGTCGCGAGCGATCCTCCAGGTCTTCGAGGCCATCCACCGCGGCGACGCGGACCCGAAGCTGCTGGCGTACCAGTACCTGCAGACGCTGCCGCAGATCGCGAACGGCACGTCCAACACGACCTGGGTCATCCCCACGGAGTTCACCGCCGCGCTGGGCAACATCGCCTCGGGCTTCGGTGGCGGCGCCGGCCCCGCGGTCCCGCCGCCCCCGCCGGGCGAGGGCCCCTCGGGTCCGCGCCTGCCCATCGACTCGGTGCTGGACGAGCCCCTGCTGCCGGACCCCGCCGAGGCCCTCGCCGAGGCGCAGCGGCAGGCCGAGGCCGCCACGGCCGACGCGACGAGCGCCGGCACGCGGTCGGGCGAGCCGTTCGACACCGAGTCCGAGCGCGGCCAGCGCCCGGGCGGGTCCACGCCGCCCCCGCCGGTGCCCCCGGCACCGCCGGCCGGCTGACGGCGACACTCGGCTGACGGCTCGGCTGAGCCGAACCGTCGCCGGCAGTTCACGGAAGCCCTCCGGTGCTCGCACCGGAGGGCTTCCGCATGTCCCCCCGGGTCTGCCGTGGGCGTAATCCAGTTGCGGAGTGAGCGCTCACTCAATTACTGTCGGCGCCATGGACAACGCACGGACGCGGGCACCCCGCATGTCTCCCGAGGACCGCCAGGCGGCCATCGTCGACGCGGTGCTGCCGCTGGTCGCCGAGCGGGGGCACGACGTGACCTCGCGCGAGCTGGCCCAGGCCGCCGGGGTCGCGGAGGGCACCCTGTTCCGGGCGTTCGGCGACAAGACGGCGCTGGTCGGCGCCGTCGCCGTCGAGGGCCTGGCGCGGGCGGGCCAGCCCGAGCAGACCCTCGCCGAGCTCACCGGCATCGACCCGGGGCTGCCGCTCGAACGGCGCCTGGAGCTCGTGATCGAGCTGGGGCGGCACCGCGTGGCCGAGGTGATGCGGTGGATGTCCGTGCTGCGCAGCATGGCGCCGTCGCCCGGTGGTCCGGGCATGCCGTTCGGCGCGCCGCCGGCCGCCTCCGGCGCCGCGGGCGGGTCCCCGCCGGTGGCGCCGCCGGGCCCACCGGGCCCGCCCGGCCCGCGGGTCGTGACGCCGGGGCCGCCACCCGGCGCAGGGTCCGTGGCCGACCAGCACGAGCGCATGCTCACCTACCGCAAGACGCTGCTGGAGCAGCGGGCTCGTCAGCGCGCGGCTACGGTCGAGGGGATCACCGCCGTCCTGGCGCCGGACGCACACCGTCTGCGGGTCCCCGTCGAGGTGGCGATCTCGCTGGTTGAGTCCGCCATCGCGGGCGCGCACCTGCGGATCGACCACCTGCAGCCCGCGGTGCCGGCCGACGTGCTGGCCGACGCCCTCGTGAACGGCCTCGCCGGCCCCCCGAAATTGCCTGGCCCCGACACCGTGGAGGGTGCAGCCTCCACTGCGGGAGCCGGTGCACCAGGTTCTTCAACCCCCAGCCCTGAAGGGAACTCTTGATGCTCGTCACGCTCGCCCGGAGATATCTGGGCCCGTACCGCTGGGCGGTGGTCGCGGTGCTCGTCCTGCAGCTGGTGCAGACGCTCGCGGCCCTGTACCTGCCCAGCCTCAACGCCGACATCATCGACCGCGGTGTGGTGCGCGGCGACATCGGCTACATCTGGAGCACGGGCGGCTGGATGCTGGTCGTGTCGCTGGGCCAGGTCGTCGCGTCGGTGATCGCCGTCTACTTCGGCGCGCAGGTCGCCACGGCGTTCGGCCGTGACCTGCGGCGCGACGTGTTCCACTCCGTGCAGACCTACTCGGCGCGCGAGATGGCGCAGTTCGGGGCGCCGACCCTGATCACGCGCAGCACCAACGACGTGCAGCAGGTCCAGATGACCGTGCTGATGACGTTCACCATCATGGTGATGGCGCCGATCATGCTGGTCGGTGGCGTCATCCTGGCGCTGTCCGAGAACGTCACGCTGTCCGCGCTGCTCGTCGTCATCGTGCCGGTGCTGGCCGCCACGGCCGGCGTCATCGTCTGGCGCATGGTGCCGCACTTCCGGCGCATGCAGAAGCGGATCGACGCCATCAACTCCGTGCTGCGCGAGCAGATCACGGGCCTGCGCGTGGTGCGCGCCTTCGTGCGCGAACGGCGCGAGACCCAGCGCTTCGGCGTGGTCAACGAGGAGCTGTTCGACACCTCGCTGCGCGCCGGCCGCCTGATGGCGCTGACGTTCCCGGTGGTCATGCTCATCATGAACCTGTCGTCCGTGGCCGTGCTGTGGTTCGGCGCGCACCTCATCGAGGACGGGAGCATGCAGATCGGCTCGCTGACGGCGTTCCTGAGCTACCTCATGTACATCCTCATGGCCGTGATGATGTCCACGATGATCTTCATGATGATCCCGCGCGCCGCGGTCGCGGCGGAGCGCATCGGGGAGGTCCTGGACACCGAGCCGTCCGTCGTCGACCCGGAGCACCCGGTCGCCCTGCCCGGCCTGCGGGTCGTGGAGGACGGTTCGCCGGAGAGCAACGGTTCGCCGGAGAGCAACGGCTCGCCCGACGGCGTCGGCGCGGGTCCACGCGGCCGCGTCACCTTCGAGGGCGTCGAGTTCCGGTACCCGGGCGCCGAGGAGCCCGTGCTGCACGACCTGACGTTCACGGCCGAGCCGGGCCAGATCACCGCGATCATCGGCTCGACCGGCTCCGGCAAGTCGACGCTGCTCAACCTGGTGCCGCGCCTCTTCGACGCCACCGGTGGCACGGTCCGGGTGGACGACGTCGACGTGCGGGACCTCCTGCAGCGCGACCTCGGCTCGCTCATGGGCCTGGTGCCGCAGAAGGCGTTCCTGTTCACCGGGACCGTCGCCGACAACCTCCGGTACGGCAAGCCCGACGCCACCGAGGACGAGATGTGGGCGGCGCTCGAGGTGGCCCAGGCGCGCGACTTCGTCGAGGCGCTGCCGGACGGCCTGGAGTCCGTCGTGGCGCAGGGCGGCTCGACGTTCTCCGGCGGGCAGCGCCAGCGGCTCGCCATCGCGCGGGCGGTGATCCGCAAGCCCCGCATCTACCTGTTCGACGACAGCTTCTCCGCCCTCGACTACGCGACCGACGCCCGGCTGCGGGCCGCCCTGCGGCCGCAGACCGCCGACGCGACGGTGATCGTCGTCGCGCAGCGCGTGGCGACCATCCGCGACGCCGAGCAGATCCTGGTGCTCGACCACGGCCGCATCGTCGGCCGCGGCACGCACGCGCAGCTGCTGGCGGACAACCCGACGTACCAGGAGATCGTGACGTCCCAGATGAGCCTGGAGGAGGCGGCGTGAGCGGCGTGAGCAACGAAGAGAAGCCTCAGGGCGAGAGCCAGGGCACGACGACGGCACCGCCACGCGGCCCCGGCGGTCCTGGACGGGGACCCGGGCCGATGGGCATGGGCATGGGGATGCCCGTGCAGAAGCCGATGGACTTCAAGGGGTCGCTGCGCCGGTTCGCCGGCATGCTGCGTCCCGAGCGCCTGAACGTCGTGGTGCTCATGGTGCTGGGCATCGGCTCGGTGGCCCTGACCGTGCTCGGGCCCAAGCTGCTCGGCAACGCGACCAACGTGATCTTCGCGGGCGTCGTGGGCTCGCAGCTCCCCGCCGGGGTGACCACGGAGCAGGCCGAGGCCGGCCTGCGCGCGGAGGGCCAGGACCAGATGGCCGACCTGTTGTCCGGCGTCGTGGGCGTGGTGCCCGGCCAGGGCATCGACTTCACGATGCTCATGCAGACCCTGGGCTGGGTGGTCGCGGCGTACGTCGGGGCGTTCCTGTTCGGGTGGCTGCAGGCCCGGATCACCGCCGGCGTCGTGCAGCGGACCATGCGGGACCTGCGCGACCAGGTGGAGGCGAAGCTGCACCGCATCCCGCTGTCCTACGTGGACGCCAAGCAGCGCGGCGAGATCCTCTCGCGCGTCACCAACGACATCGACAACGTGGCGCAGACCACCACGCAGACCCTCGCGCAGCTCGTCACCGCCGTCCTGACGGTGATCGGTGTGCTCGGCATGATGTTCTGGATCTCGCCGGTCCTCGCGCTCGTGGCGCTCGTGACGGTGCCGCTGTCCGTGATCCTCACGGCGCAGATCGCCAAGCGCAGCCAGCCGCAGTTCGTGGAGCAGTGGGCGGCCACGGGGCGCCTGAACGCGCACATCGAGGAGTCGTTCACCGGGCACGCGCTGGTGAAGGTCTACGGGCACCAGGAGTCCACGGCGGAGGCGTTCGCCGAGGAGAACCGTGCGCTGTACGCGTCCAGCTTCAAGGCGCAGTTCATCTCGGGCACGATCCAGCCGGCGATGGGCTTCCTCGCGAACCTGAACTACGTGATCGTCGCGGTGATCGGCGGCCTGCGTGTCGCCTCGGGCACGCTGTCGCTGGGTGACGTCCAGGCGTTCATCCAGTACTCGCGCCAGTTCACGCAGCCGCTCACGCAGGTGGCCTCCATGATGAACCTGCTGCAGTCCGGCGTGGCCTCCGCCGAGCGGGTGTTCGACCTGCTGGACGCCCCGGAGCAGTCCCCGGACCCGGAGCGGTCGCAGAAGGTGGAGCCGGTGCGCGGCCGGGTCGCGTTCGAGGACGTCACGTTCTCGTACACGCCCGACCAGCCCCTGATCACCGGGCTGAACCTGGTTGCGGAGCCGGGGCAGACCATTGCCATCGTCGGACCCACGGGCGCCGGCAAGACGACGCTGGTCAACCTCCTCATGCGGTTCTACGAGGTGGACGGCGGGCGCATCACCCTGGACGGCGTGGACACGCGCGACATGTCGCGCGACGACCTGCGCTCGTCGGTCGGGATGGTGCTCCAGGACACCTGGCTGTTCAAGGGCACCATCGAGGAGAACCTCCGGTACGGCGTGCCGGACGGCGTGACGGTGGACGAGGACGAGTTCCTCGCCGCAGCCCGGGCCACCCACGTGGACCCGTTCGTGCGGACGCTGCCCGACGGCTACGACACCGTCGTGGACGAGGAGGGCTCGTCGGTCTCGGCCGGCGAGAAGCAGCTCCTCACGCTGGCGCGGGCGTTCCTGGCGGACCCGGCGATCCTCGTGCTCGACGAGGCGACGTCGTCCGTGGACACCCGCACCGAGGTGCTGGTGCAGGAGGCCATGAACCGGCTGCGCAAGGACCGGACGTCGTTCGTCATCGCGCACCGGCTGTCCACGATCCGCGACGCCGACGTGATCCTCGTGATGGAGCACGGCGACATCGTGGAGCAAGGCTCGCACGACGACCTGCTCGCCGCGAACGGCGCCTACGCGCGCCTGTACGCGAGCCAGTTCGCGGCCCCGGCGGTGGAGGAGACGGCCGCGACGTAGCCCGCACGGGGCGGCCCCGGCCGTCACCAAGGACCATGCAGCTGCTGCCAGGACGTGCTGGATCCTGGCAGCAGCTGCATGGTCCGTTTTGTCGGGGCGGGCGGGTCAGGAAGCGGCCACCGCGTGGGGGTCGGTCCCGTTGAGCGTGGCGACCACCTGGTCGTAGTCACCGCGGACCTCGCCGTAGCGGAGGAACTTGACCCGCTCCACCTGGATCTCGTGCGCGTCGGGCCGGCTCTCCAGCAGCGCGAGCGCCTCGTCGGCGAACTCGTCCAGCGGCATGGCGAGCGGGTTGGTGTCCTGCCCGGGCATCAGCTCGGTCTGCACCGACGGCGGCACCAGCTCCACGACGGACACGCTCGTGCCGTCGAACTGCAGGCGGATGCTCTCCGAGAGCATGTGGACCGCCGCCTTGGACGCGTTGTACGACGGCGTGACACCGAGCGGTGTGAAGGCCAGGCCGGACGACACGGTGAGGATCGTCGCGTCGGGCCGGCCCTGCAGATGCTCGGTGAACGCCGCGATCAGCCGGACCGGGCCGAGCACGTTGGTGGTGACGACGGCCTCGGCGTCCGCGAGGAAGCCCGGGGTGCGCCAGTCCTCGGCGCGCATGATCCCGGCCATGGGGACCAGCACGTTCACGTCGGGGAACCGCTCGATCACCTCGGCCGACGCGGACGCGATCGAGGCGGGGTCGGTGGTGTCGATGCGCACGGTGCCGAACCCGTGCCGCGCGGCGAGGGCGTCCAGCGCCGTCGTGTCGCGGCCGCCGACGACCACGGTGTTGCCCCGGGCCTGGAGGCGGGTGGCGAGGGCGAGGCCGATGCCGCGCGTGCCGCCGGGGATGAAGACGGTGTTTCCGTAGGTGTTCATGGCTCCACCGTGCGGCCCCGGCGCCGGCGGCGGGAGAGACCCGGCGAACCAGGGACCGGCGCTCCCTGGTTCGTGCCCCGGGCGGGGCGCACGATGGGGGCATGAACCGCGCAGCCCTCGCCGACTTCCTCCGCCGCCGCCGGGAGGCCCTGCGCCCGTCCGACGTCGGGCTGGTGCCCGGGCCCCGCCGTCGCGCCCCCGGGCTGCGCCGGGAGGAGGTCGCCGCCCTGACCGGGATGTCGGTGGACTACTACGCGCGGCTGGAGCAGCAGCGCGGGCCGCAGCCGTCCGAGCAGATGCTCGCCGCGCTCGCCCGGTCCCTGCGCCTGACCGCCGACGAGCGCGACTACCTGTTCCGCCTGGCCGGGCACGGCGTGCCGCGGCGCACGCCGGCCGACTCGCACGTGGCACCCGCCCTGCTCCGGGTCCTCGACCGCCTGGAGGACGCCCCGGCGCTGATCATCTCGGGTCTGGGCGAGACGCTCGTGCAGAACCGCCTCGCCGAGGCCGTCTTCGGCCCGGCGCCCGCCGGCGGCCTGGCCCGGAGCTCCGTCTACCGGTGGTTCACCGACCCCGCGTCCCGGGACGTGTACCCGCCCGAGGACCACGACCGACAGGCCCGGAGCCAGGTCGCCTCCCTGCGGGCGGCCCACGCGGCGGCCGGGCCCGGCTCGCCCGCCGACGAGGTGCTGCGGGCTCTGCTGCGGGAGAGCTCCGAGTTCGTGCGGCTCTGGGAGCTGCACGAGGTCTCCCGCCGGTTCGAGGACCACAAGACGCTGGTGCACCCCGAGCTGGGCCGCATCGACGTGGACTGCCAGGCGCTGTTCACCGAGGACCAGTCCCAGGCCCTCCTGGTGCTGACCCCCGCGCCGGGCAGCGCGGCCGAGGAGAAGATCCGCCTGCTCGCGGTGCTGGGGCACGAGACGTTCGCGTAGGTGCGAGGATCGTCCCCGTGCACGACGACGAACGCTGCCCCTGCCTCTCCGGCGACACCTACGGCGACTGCTGCGGGCGCTACCACTCCGGCGCCGCGACCGCCCCGACGGCCGAGGCCCTGATGCGCTCGCGGTACTCGGCGTTCGCGGTGGGCGACGGCGCCTACCTGCTGGCCACGTGGGCGCCGGACACCCGGCCCGCCGACGCCGGGGTCGGCGACGAGGAGTGGCGCCGCCTCGACATCCACCGCACCGAGCGCGGCGGCCCGTTCGACACGAGCGGCGTCGTCGAGTTCACCGCCTTCTACCGCAACCCGGTCACGGGCGTGCGCGGCAGCCTGCACGAGACCAGCCGGTTCGTCCGGGAGGGCAGCCGCTGGTTCTACGTCGACGGCGCCCGGGAAGCGGTCGACCGCTAGAGCCGGTCAGATCCAGCCCTCCTCCCAGGCGCGGTGCGCCGCCGCGTGGCGGGTCGCGACGCCGAGCTTGGCCATCGCCGAGGACAGGTAGTTGCGCACCGTGCCGGGCGCGAGGTGCACGGCGGACGCGATCTCGGACACCTGCGCGCCCGCCCGCGCCGCCCGCAGCACCTCCAGCTCCCGGTCCGTCAGCGGGCACTCGTTCTCCGTGAGCGCGGACGCCGCGATCTCGGGGTCCACGTACCGGTGCCCGACGGCGACGTCGCGCACGATCTGCGCGAGCCGCGCCGCGGGCGTCGACTTGGGCACGAAACCGCTCACCCCGGCGGCCAGCGCCCGGCGCAGGACGGCGGGGCGGGCGTGCCGCGTGACGATGATGATGCGGGGCGGCGCGCCGTCGGCGTCGGCCAGGATCTGCCCGGCGGCGTGCAGCCCGTCGGTGGGCGGCATCTCCAGGTCGAGCACCGCGACGTCGGGCCGGTGCTGCGCCGCGAGCCGGACGGCCTGGGTGGTGGTGGCCGCCTCGGCCACGACGTGCAGGTCCTCCTCGAGGTCGAGCAGGGCGCAGAGCGCCCCGCGCAGCAGCTCCTCGTCGTCGGCCAGCAGCAGGCGGATCATCCGGTCACCGTCGCGGTCACCACGAACCGGTCGTCGTCGCTGACCCAGGACAGGCGCCCGCCGACGGCGTCGAGCCGCTCCGCGAGCGAGGCCAGCCCGGTGCCGTCGCCGGTCGTGCCCACCGCACCGGCCCCCGCTGTCCCGTCGCCCGACGCCGCCGGGCGCGCGCCGTCGTTGTCGATCACCAGGCGCGCGCCGGCGTCGTCGGGGACGAGGACGATCGCCGCGCGCGTGGCGCTGCTGTGCCGCAGCACGTTGGTGGTGGCCTCGCGCACCACGAGGCCGAGCAGGCTGCGCGGTGCCTGGGGGAGGCCGGCGGCCAGGCCGGCGTCGACGTCGGCGTGCACCTGGACGCCCGCCGCGGCCAGCACCCTGGACGCGTTGGCGATCTCCGCGTCGAGGGTGGTGCGGCGGTAGCCCTGCACCAGGGCGCGGGTCTCGCGCAGGGCATCGCCGGCGAGCTGCTGCACCTCGCGCATCTGCTCCGCGGCACGCGCCGGGTCGGCCTCCGCCAGGCGGGCGGCGAGCTCGCTCTTCAGGGCGATCACCTGGAGGTGGTGCCCCTGGATGTCGTGCAGGTCGGCGGCGAACCGCAGCCGCTCGTCCGCCACGGCGAGCTGTCCGGCCAGCCGCCGGGCGTCGTCGAGCCGGGCGGCCACCTGCCAGCCGCGGAGCATGCCGAGCATGGCCGGGCCGAACGCCACGACCATGAGGGCGGGCATCCACACCGCGTGCGCCACGTTGGGCTCGCCCGTGGCCAGCGCCGTGACCAGGCCGATCGCGGGCAGCACGAGCAGCGCGAGGCCCAGCGCCTGCCACGCCCGGCGGGACGGCAGGAACATGACGAGCACCGCGATCGTGGCGGCGGGCGCGATGGACCAGATCCCGAAGTTGCCGACGGCGAGCGGCACCGCCGCGGCGACCACCGCGGCGGCGATGGCGGTGACCAACCAGCCGGCCGACGGCGCCCGGTCCCGCATCCGCCGCCCCAGCAGCACGCCGCAGGCGACGATCGTGGTCGCCGTGGACAGTCCGGTCAGGGCGCGCAGCCCTGCGGGGACGTCGGGGTCGAGCACCCAGTCGCCGACGGCGAAGCCCAGCACGCACGCCACGGTGCCCGCCAGCCCCCACCAGACGTTGCGGCGGAAGCTCGCGAGTCCGTTGCCGCCGTCGTCCGCGACGGCCGGGCCGGTGCTCATGACGCCATCCTGCCAGCGCCGACGCCGGTCCGGGGCGTGCCGCGGCGCCTGGATGACATCTGTCATACGGGCTCGTGACATGTGCCCGCGCCCGGGTGCGGTCCGGCACTACTGGCGTCTCCTGCCGCGCGACAGCGTGGGGAACAGCGCGGCGAGGGACGCCGCCCGGAGCGAGGAGACGGCGAGATGACGGAGACGACAGGCCGGGTCACGGCGGCAGTTTCGATGACGGTGCCGGTCCAGGGGGACGGCACGGGCGACACCGCGTCGCCGGCGGTGGGTCGTCCGGCGGGCCACGCCCACGCGGCGACGCACCTGGCCCACGACACCGCACCGGTGTCCCGGGCGCGGGTGGTCGGCAGGTTCCTGGCGCACCTGGCCGAGATGGTCGTGGTGATGGTGCTCGGCATGCTGGCGCTGGCTCCGGCGTGGGACCTGGCGGGCGCCGCCCTCGGCGTCGAGGCGGCGCTGGCCCGGCCGGACGTCGGGGCGGTCGTGATGGTGCTGGACATGGTCGCGGCCATGACGGTGTGGATGCGGGTGCGGCGGCACGGCTGGCCCGCGATCTGGGAGATGAACGCGGCGATGGCGGCGCCGTTCGCGGTGCTGCTGGCGCTGTTCTGGGCCGGGGCCGCGACGGCGGGCGACCTCATGCTCTGGGGCCACGTGCTGATGGTGCCGGCCATGGCCGGCGCGATGCTGCTGCGCCCCGCCGAGTACACGCAGCACGTCCACGGGTTCGACCTGGCGTGGCTGGGGCGCCGGTGGCCCGTGCTGCTCGGGCTGGCGCTGCTCGCGTGCACGATCGCGGGCGGCGTGGGCGGGCTCCCGCCGTGGCTGATCCTGGGGGTCGCCCTCGTGTACCCCGTGGTGGGCCTGGTCCGGCGCAGCATCCGGGGCCGGTCGATGGTGCTGCTGCAGGCGGCCGGTCTCGCGGTGTTCGCGGTGGTCGCGCTGCTGGCCACGGCCTTCGCGGGGCAGGACACCGGGGCGTACGTGGTCGCGGCGGGCCTGGTGGGCCACGCGGTCTGGGACGCGTTCCACCACCGGGCCGGCGCGGTGGTGTGGCGCTGGTACGCCGAGACGTGCGTGGTCTACGACCTGCTGCTGGCCGCGGCGGTGGTCGCGGTGACGTTCGCCTCCTGAGGCGGCCGCGCACCGAGCCGCCGCCCCAGGTCAGGGACCCCGGCCGGATCCTGCGTGATTCCCGCAGGATCCGGCCGGGCCGCGCGTGGCGGCGTGCCCGGCGGCGTCGGGCACCCCTACGTTGGGGCGCTATGGACAGCGCGCCCGGAGCCCGGCCCGAGACCCCGCCCGGAACCTCGCCCAGCATCCTCGAGCTGCGGATCCACGGCGTCGCGAACGCGCTGCCGTACGGCGCGCTCGGCCTGCCCCGGGGCGAGGTGACCCAGTCCGACGGTGACGGCCTGGGCAGCTTCTGGGTCCCCACACCGGCGGCCGAGGCCCGGGACCGGGCGCTCCCGCCGGGCGACGTGCACGCCATCCGGCCGGACGTGCGCCGCGAGGCCTACTCGTGGGGCGCGATGGCGCGACTGGGCGGCGTGCCGTTCGGCGGCGTGCTGGGCGTCGTGGGGGCGGTCGCGGTGCGGCTGCTGTGGGCGGCGATGGTCCCGTTCGGCCTGGTCAACGCCGCGTACTGGGCCCGCCGCATCCCCGCCCCGGTCCCGGCGGCGCACCGGCCCACGGTGCGTGACACGCCCACGGGCAGCCTGCGCCCGGACCCGACGGCCGCGCTGACGCGCGTGTTCTCGCTCGGGCTGACGCTGCTGTTCGTCTCGGCCGTCGCGACGGTCGCGCTGTCGGTGGTCGGCACCCGCTGCATCGGGCTGGCCGCCCCGGGGCCCGACGCGCTGGTCCCCGTCTGCGCCCGCATCCCCGAGGCGCTCGACGGCCTGGCCCGGCTCGACGTCGGCGACCGTCTGGCGCTCCTCTCCCTGGCCCCGGTGCTGCTGGTCGCGATCCTGGTCGCCGTGGCGCACAGCGGCCAGGTGCGGTTCGAGTCGAAGTTCTCGGTGATGCGCGCCGGGCGCACCGTGCCGCCGTCGGGCCCGCCGCTGCACCGCGCGGGCTTCTGGTCGCGGCGCTCGGGCTCGGGCCTGCTGTGGGCGCACCTGGGCGCGGCGCTCGCCCTGACGGGGCAGTACCTCACCTGGACGCGCTACGCCGACGCCGGCCTGCCGGCCCCGGGTCTCCCGCTGGTGGCCCTGGTCGTGATCCTGGGGGCGTGCGTGTTCGTCGCCCTGCGTACCGACGACGACGGCGTCCAGGCGGTCACCCCGCGCTGGAAGGCCCGGGCCGGTCTCGCCGTGTTCGCCGCCGGGCTGCTGGTCTGGCTGCTGGCGTGCGCCGCCTGCCTCGCCGGGCCGCAGCCGGAGCGGATGCCCGCGCTGATCGGCCTCGACCTGGTGCCCGCGCTGCTCGGCGTCGGCCTGGGCGGCATCGCCGCGACCGGCCTCGCCTGGCGCACCGCGCGCAGCACCCGGGCCGTCGCGGCGTGGACGGCGGTGCCGGTGGTCGCCACCGCGTGCGTCGGCGTCGTGCTGGTCACCCAGCCGGGCCCGGGGCTGCGCCACCTGCTCGTCGCCGTCGCGCTGCTCGCCGTGCTGAGCCCCGTGGTGGTCGTGCTGGCCGCGATGCTGCTGCGGCGCCGGGCCACCGAGGGCTGGAACGGCGCCGGGCCGGGCGTGTTCCTGCTGGTCTCGCTCGCGGCGGCGGCCGTCTACTCCAGCCTGCTGGTGCTCGGCGTGCAGTGGGCCCTGCGCACCGGCGAGCACCCCGCGCCGGAGCCTCTCGGGGGCGGCCTCGTCGGCGTCGCGCGCACCGTGCCCGACCCCGAGCTCGTGCGGGTCCCGCCGGTCTACACCGAGTTCGGCACGGCGTCCGTGGTGATCGCGCTGGTGTTCCTGGTGCTGCTGGTCGTGGCGGCGGCCGGGCCGTACGTCATCGACACCCTGCGCTCGCGGGAGCTCTGGATCCCGCGCGCGCCGCGCACGCCGGGGCCGCCGTACGGCCCCGCTGCGCCCGCCTGGCGCGCGGTCGCGGACGCCCCGGACCCCGACGGCGGTGCCAACCCCGTGCTGGAGCGTGTGCTGCGCGGCCGACAGGTCGCGGCCATGTCGCACCGGGTGGAGCTCGCCGTCGGCGCGCTGGCGGCCGCGTGCTACGTCGCGGCCCTGGTGGCCCACATCCCGCTGGTCGCCCGGCACGACGGCACCGACGTCGTGCAGGTGCCGCAGTGGTTGTCGTCGCTGGCGGTGCCGGCGCTCGGGGTGCTCGCGGCGACGCTGGTGGCCAGCGCGCTGGCCGGGGCCTCGGGCGGTGTCCCGGGCCGCCCGTGGGGGTTGCTGTGGGACCTCCTGTGCTTCCTGCCGCGCAGCGCCCACCCGTTCGGCCCGCCGAGCTACGCCGAGCGCGTGGTGCCCGAGGTGCGTTCCCGCGTGGACGCCTGGCTCACCGGCGCCGACATCGCCGACGACGCCGAGCGCGCGCGGGTGGCGCCGCAGCGACGCGTGGTGCTGTCCGGGCACTCGATGGGCGGCGTGCTGGCGGCCGCCGTCATCCTGATCCGGGCGGGCAACCCGGTGCCGCGCACCGCGCCCGACGGCGCGGACGGGCGCCTCGGGCTGCTGACCTACGGCGTGCAGCTGCGGCCGTTCTTCGGCCGGTTCTTCCCCGACCTCCTGGGGCCGGCGACGACGGGCCTGCCGCCGAGCACCGGACCCGCCTGGTCGGCGGACCCGTGGGGCGGGCAGGTCGAGGCCGCCGCTCGCGACGAGCGCGCGGCAGGTTCCGGACCCGGGACCGTTCCGGCGGCGCCGTTGACGCCGGAGGGCCCCGAGCCCGGTTCGGGGGAACAGGCCACGCTGCTGTCGCTGCTGACCTGCGGTGCGAAGCCCGCGTGGGTGAACCTGTGGCGGCGCACCGACTTCCTGGGCTTCCCGGTGATGGGCTACGGGGAGAACGACGTCGACCGCGGGGCGGAGGAGATGGACCGCTCGGCCTATCTCTTCGCGGTGGCGACGCACTCGGGGTATCCGGCGTCGTGGGCGTACCACGAGGCGCTGGACGAGGTGATCGGTCGGCTGACGCCGGCCGGGCAGTCGGGTGCCCAGCCGGCGGTCACGCAGCGAGGGGAGCCGGGCTGACGACGTCGCGGAGCCGGGCGAGCGCGGACTCGAGGATCTGCGCCACGCGCTCCTTGGTCACGCCCAGGCGGCGGCTGATCTCGTCGAGGGTGCGCGTGGTGCCGTCCAGGAGGCCGAAGCGCATCTCCAGGACCCGGGCCTCGACGGCGTCGAGGTGCGCCAGGGCCTGCCGGACGCGGCGGCGCAGCAGGTTCTGCTCGGGGGTGGGTCCGCTCGCGCGCTCGGCCTGCTCGGCGGCGGCGACGGCGCGGACGATCGAGCGGCGTACCCAGCGGTGGGCGTACGCGGCGAAGGTGCCGTGCGCGGGGTCGTACGAGTCGGCGGCGCGGACGAGCCCGACGTTGCCCTCCTGCACGAGGTCCATGAACGGCAGGCGGCCCGCGTAGGAGCCGGCGACGGCCGGGACGAGGCGGAGGTGCGCGAGGACAAGACGCTCCTTTGCGTATTGCCCGTCCTTGACCCTGGCCTCCAGCTGTGCGCGGAGGCTGGGGGAGACCGCGGTGGCCTGGAGGGTGCGTGCGGCGTCCGCTCCGGCGACTGCGCGCTCGAGGAGGGACTCCAGCTGCGCATCGTCCAGCGACGGCGTGCGCTCGATCATTGCCGCGTAGGACTGCGGCAAGGCCGGGTGCGGGGCCGGTTCCTTGCCGCGGCGCGAGCGGGGCGACCGGGAGTTCCTGGCAGTTCTCATCGCAGCTCTCCTGTTGAGTGAGACGAACTTTCCTTGCCCCGGAGAATATGGAGTCTTGGGGCTCCGGGGGAAGAGGGGAGGGTTTCGCTCTCAGAGATAACGGGACGATAACGGTGTGCCAGCCGGCCGCCCCGCGGCAACGCGCGTTCCAGGCAGGACAGCCCGGGCCGGCTCCGGGAGACTCGTGCCATGGGTCCGCGTGCCTTCCCCTGGGTGCTGCACGTCGACCTCGACCAGTTCCTGGTCGCGGTCGAGGTCCTGCGGCGCCCCGAGCTCGCCGGGCGACAGGTCATCGTGGGCGGGCGCGGCGACCCGGCGGAACGGACGGTGGTCTCGACCGCGTCGTACGAGGCGCGGGCGCTCGGCGTCGGGTCGGGCATGCCGCTGCGGGTCGCTGCCCGCAAGGCGCCGGACGCGATCATCCTGCCCGTCGACCACGAGGCCTACCTCGAAGCCTCCGGGCACGTGATGGACACCCTGCGCGGGCTCGGGACGGTCGTCGAGGTGCTCGGCTGGGACGAGGCCTTCCTCGGCTGCGACGCCGGCGACCCGGAGGCCGTCGCCCGCCGGGCCCAGGCGGCCGTCCTCGACGCCACCCGCCTGCACTGCTCGGTCGGCATCGGCGACAACAAGATCCGCGCGAAGATCGCCACCGGGTTCGGCAAACCCGCGGGCATCTTCCGCCTCACCGCGCGGAACTGGTTCGACGTGATGGGGGACCGGCCCACCATCGACCTGTGGGGCGTCGGGCCCAAGGTGTCCAAGCGCCTCGCGGCCCACGGCATCCGGACCGTCGCGGACCTCGCCGCGACCGACGGCGACGTGCTGGTCGCCGAGTTCGGCCCGCGCATGGGCTCCTGGTACGGCGACCTGGGCCGGGGGCACGGCTCCGCCGTGGTCGACGACACGCCCTGGGTGGCGCGCGGGCACAGCCGCGAGACCACCTACCAGCGCAACCTCACCACGCCCGAGCAGGTTCAGGCGGCGCTGCGGGACCTGGTTGCGCAGGTGCACGCCGACACCGAGGCGGAGGGCCGGCCGGTCTTCCGGGTGGGCCTCAAGGTGCGCTACGCGCCCTTCTTCACGCGGGACCGCTCGAAGAAGCTCGCGGTGCCGACGCGGTCGCTCGCGGAGCTGACCGACGCCGTCCTCGCTCTCGCGGAGGGCATGGAACCGGACCGCGAGGTGCGCCTGCTCGGCGTCCGCGCCGAGATGGTGATGCCCGACGACGGCGACGCGACGGAGCGCACCCCCGTCCGTGGGCGGATCTGACCGGGGCATCAGCGAGAATGGATCGGTGACCACCCTCGACGTCGTCCGCATCGACGACCCCGCCGACGAGCGCCTGGCCGACTACAACAGCCTCACGGACGTGGTCCTGCGCTCCAAGCACGAGCCGGCCAAGGGCCTGTACATCGCCGAGAGCTCCACGGTGATCCGGCGGGCGCTCGCGGCGGGGCACCGGCCGCGCTCGTTCCTCATGGCGCCCAAGTGGCTCGACTCGATGAGCGAGGTGATCGCGCAGTCCGGCGCCCCGGTCTACGTCGCCGAGGAGCCGCTGCTCCGGGAGATCACGGGCTTCCACCTGCACCGCGGCGCCCTGGCCGCGATGCACCGGCCGCCGCTGCCCGGCGTGCACGAGCTGCTCGCGGGGGCGCGCGGCGGGGCGGGGGCGCGGCGGGTGGCGGTGCTGGAGGACGTCGTGGACCACACGAACGTCGGTGCCGCCTTCCGCAGCGCCGCCGCGCTCGGCGTGGACGCGGTGCTCGTCTCGCCGCGCTGCTCGGACCCGCTCTACCGGCGTTCGGTGCGGGTGTCGATGGGCACGGTGTTCCAGGTGCCGTGGACCCGGGTCGAGGAGTGGCCGGCGGGCCTGCACGACCTGCGCGCGGACGGTTTCACGGTCGCCGCGCTCGCCCTGACCGACGACTCGATCACGCTCGACGAGCTGGTCGCGAACCCGCCGGACAAGCTCGCGCTCGTGCTCGGCACCGAGGGCGACGGCCTGACCCAGGGCGCGGTCGAGGCCGCCGACCTGGTGGTGCGCATCCCGATGGCGGGCGACGTGGACTCCCTGAACGTCGCCGCGGCGTCGGCGGTGGCCTTCTGGGCCACACGCGTCTGACGGCGCCCGCGCCCCGGCGCCGCGCGCGCCGGCTCAGAGCAGCTGGGACCGGCGGGGCGCGGAGGTCTCGCGCTGGAGCTCGTCCTGGCGACCCTGCCAGCCCTTGAACTTCTCCTGCGCCTCCATCTCCTGGGGGCTGGGCGCGAGCCCGACCACCAGGAGCATCATGATCGTGCTGATCGTGACGCCGATGATGAGCGGCCCTAGGAGCGCTCCCACACCGATGCCGGAGTCGATCGGCATGATCGCGTCGGTCTCCTCCGCGCGCATCGCCGCCATGCCCGTGTAGTGCATGCCGGAGACGGCGAGGCCCATGATGACCGTCGCGCCCGCGCCCGCGGCGAAGTTGCGCACCTTCGCGGAGAGCCAGAGGCCCGCGGTCGCGGCGACGACCCCGATGAGCACCGACGCGACGACGGTCGGGATGTCGTAGGTGATCTCCACGCCCACGTGCAGGGCGCGCATGCCGAGATAGTGCATGGCGGCGATGCCCAGGCCGGTGATGAGGCCGCCCGCGACCAGGGCGACCGGGCCGACGCCGGCGGTGCGGACGATGAACAGGCCGAGGCCCACGACGACGATGGCGAGCAGGCCGCTCGCCAGTGTCAGCGGGACGTCGAACCGGGTCTCGGTGCCGCGCACGTAGAACCCGAGCATGGCGACGAAGTGCATCACCCAGATGCCCGTGCCGCCGATCGAGATCGCGCCGAGGGCGAGCCAGGCGATGCTTGCGAATCCGTGGGCCACGCGGGCCCGGGCCGTGCAGGTCAGGCCGACCGCGCAGCCGGCGCACGAGAGCAGGAACGAGAGGACGGGGGTGACCCAGCCCAGCGCGAAGTGGTCGATCATGATGTCGTTCTCCAGCGGGTGCAGAGTGTGCAAGGGGGGTGCGACCCGCCGCCGCTCGGGAAAGGGCGTCGCGAGGGCGTCGCGGCGGTCGAAGCGGTTCGGATCGTCGCCAAGTTAGCGGGTCTATGTGACGACATGCACCGTTTGTACAGGGTTAATTTCACGGACCAAGGGGTGATCTTTTCGTTCCGTGGGATGCGGCTTTTCCCCGGGTTTCCGTTCCCCGCGCCGGGCGCGCCCCGGCTGTGACGCAGGTCCCGTCCCACGGTCCGGAGGGAGGGGAACAGGCGCGGCAAAGTTAGGTTAGGCTCACCGTCGTGACCATCCAGACCGAGGGGCTCGACGTCAAGCCCTCGCGAATGTTCGATGTCCGGGTCGCGCGCGTGACGCGCCTGTGCCCGTCCTTCGTCCGGTTCACCTTCACGGGTCCGGACCTGGACAAGTTCGCGGACAACGGCCGTGACCAGCGCATCAAGCTGCTGCTCCCGTCGCCCCAGGGCGGCTGGGACGCCCTGCGCCGTGACGACCCCGACTGGTACGCCGCCTGGCGGATGCTCCCCGACGAGCACCGCAACCCGATGCGCACCTACACGGTCCGCACCGTGCGGCAGAACATGCGCGAGGTCGACGTCGACGTCGTGATGCACGGCGACACCGGCCCCGCGTCCCGCTGGGCCCTGAACGCGGCCGCCGGCGACCCCCTGGTCATCATGGGCCCCAACGCGGAGTACGACGGCGTGCACGGCGGCGTCGAGTTCGCCCCGCCGGCGTGCGGCCACGCGCTGCTCCTCGCCGGTGACGAGACCGCGGTGCCCGCCATCGCGGCCATCTGCGAGTCCCTGCCCGAGGACGCCGTGGGCGAGGTCTTCCTCGAGGTGCCCCACCCCGAGGACGGCTGGCAGCTCGGCGCGCCGGAGGGCGTGCGCGTGCACTGGCTGGCCCGCGACGGGCGCGAGCACGGCGACGCGCTGGTCCCGGCCGTGCAGGCCGCCGCCGACCGGCTGCTCGCGATGGGTGTGCGGCCGTCGTCGGACACCTCGCCGGCGCTGACCGCCGCGGGCGTGGACCTCTCCGGCGAGGCGGACGACGTCGACATCGACACGGGCATCCTCTGGGAGGTGCCGGTCGACGAGGCGGGCCGCCCCCTGGCGCAGGACACCGTGCTGTACGCGTGGCTCGCCGGCGAGGCGGGCGTCATCAAGACGCTGCGCCGCTACCTCGTCAACGAGTGCCAGGTGGACCGCAAGTCCGTGGCGTTCATGGGCTACTGGCGCAAGGGCCGCGCGGAGAACTGACCGCACCCGCCGCGCCCGCTCGCCCGGCCCCGCGTCCGGGGCTCCTGACTTATCGCTCGGATCCGGGAAGATCACCTGGTCAGTGTGGTAAATAGGACCCTGACGTCGGGGAGGACGGATGGGTGCGACGGGGCAGCCAGGTGGTACCGGGCGGCGGGGCGACGGGGGCCCGCGCCCGTGGTGGGGGGATCATCGCACCACGCTCTTCACGGTGTTCGGCACCGTGGCCGGCATCTGCACCGCCGCGATGGGCGTCGTGGACCGCGGGACGCAGATCGTCCTGCTGGCGGTCTCGGTGGTCCTGTTCCTGCTGGGCCTGGCCGCGCTCGTGCGCGTGCGGACGTACGCGCGCTGGCTCGCCGGGGGCTGGCGGTGGTCGCGCCGCCACCCGGTCCTGGTCGCCGCGGTGACGGTCGTGGCGCTCACCGCGACGACGGCGGGCGTGGTGGGCCTGCAGCGCGCGCGGTCCTGCGAGGACCCGACCGAGGTGGCGGTCATGGTGCCCGAGGACGGCGCCACCGGCTTCGCGGACGTGGCCGACGCCTTCGAGCGGGACTCGGTCACGGCCTTCTCCTGCCCGCGGTACCACGTCACGACGTACGCCGTGGGCTGGCCCGCGCTGCGCGCGGCCTTCGCCTCCGGCTGGGCCGAGGCGCCGGACGGGCGGACCGAGGCCTCGCTGGACCTGGGCCCGCGGCCGGACGTGTGGATCGCGGAGTCCGAGGCCCAGGCCGACATCGTGGCCGCCGAGGGGCTCGGCCAGGGCTTCGCCTATGCCGCCCGGCCGGTCGTGGCCGGGACGCCGCTGGTCCTGGCCGTCCCCGAGCGGCACGCCGACGCGCTGCGCGCGACGACCGAGCAGGGCGACACGGTCCGCGAGCTGGTCGACGCCGCAGGGGCGGCGGACCTCGACGTGGTCCGGGCCAACCCGGACACGTCGTTCGCCGCCGCGCTGCACACCGTCTCCCTCTACGCCGAGGCCGACGCCGACGCCGAGACCCTCGAGCTGGACCTGGGCCGCGCCCTGGAGCAGGTCGGCCTGCCGCTCGGCACGGACGGGGCGCTGCTGTGCCGGCTCGCCGAGCTGTCCGGGTCCGAGCCGCCGCGCGTCGCCGTGCTGACCACCGAGCGGGCGATGGTGGACGCCGGTGCGGCGTGCCCCGCCTCGGGTGCCGACGGGGGTCACGCGGCGCTCGTCCCGTTCTACCCGGGGTCGACCTCCGGCCTGGACTACACCGCGGTGCGGCTGGACTGGGCCGGGGCGCCGGCCGAGCGCCGGTCGCGGGGGGCCGAGGCTTTCGTCGAGTGGCTCGGGTCGTCCGCGGGACAGGGCGTCCTGGACCGTGCGGCGCGCGTGCGCGGCCTGGCGGGGCGGCCGCCGTCGGGTCCGGACGGGCCGTTGCCCGGCCTGCAGGACGCACCCGCCGCCCGGCCGCGCGAGAACCTCGTGGCGTACACCCGCGTGCTGTCGGCGGAGAAGCAGTACCGCACGGCCCGGCGTCCGGCGCGCGTCCTGGCGCTGGTCGACGCGTCCGCGTCGATGGCCCGGCCCGCGGACGGTGACCGGTCGCGGATCGACGTCGCCGAGCGCGGGGTCCTCGGCGCGCTCGGGCACCTCAGCGGGTCCGACGAGGTGGGCATCTGGTCGTTCTCCGGGGCGGCCGGCTCGAGCCCGCGCGAGGTCCTGGAGCTGACGGCGAGCGAGGCTGCCCGGGGCGCGGCGCCGGACGGCCTGGCCACCGTACGGCCGGAGGGTGCCACCCCGCTGTACGACGCGATCGACGCCGGGACGTCGTACCTGGCCGGGCTCGACCCCGACGGCGCCGCCCGGCGCCACCTGACCGCGCTCGTCGTCCTGACCGACGGCGAGAACCACCCCGGGGCCGGGCCGGGGGCGGAGCTCACGGCCGACGACCTGGTCCGGGCCGCGCGCGCGGCGGACGCGGCGGGCGTCCGGGTCTACGTGGTCGCGGTCGGGGAGGCGTCGTGCCAGGTGAGCGACCTGCAGCGCATCGCGGCCGAGTGGCACGGCGAGTGCTGGGACAGTTCGTTCGGCGAGCTGGACGGCACGCTGGGCACCCTGTTCGGTCAGCTGGGAGGTCGGTGAGATGACCGGTGGCACGGCGGGCAACGGCTCGCACGGGATCACGCGGCGGGGCTTCTTCGTGGGCGGCGCGGCGGGGCTCGTCGCAGGGGCAGGGCTGCCGCTCGGCCTGGAGAGGCTGTTCGGCGGGCCCGCCGACCTGGAGACGTTCGGCGCGGGCGACCAGCTCACCGTGCTCAGCGGCCGCGACGAGACCGACGGCGGGCAGCGCCGCGCGCTGGTGGACCTCTGGAACCAGGTGCACCAGGAGCACCCCGCGCGCGTCGTCGAGGTCTCCAGCAACGCCGACCGCGCCTACAGCACCATGCTGTCCGCGGCCCAGGCGAAGGACGCCGCCTACGACGTCTACAACCTGGACATCCCGTGGGTGCCGCAGTTCGCGCAGAGCGGCTACCTGCGGGCGCTCGACGACGCGTCGGACGACGGCTTCTTGCGCCGACCGTGGGCGGCCGGCACGTGGGACGGCGCGACGTACGCCCTGCCGTTCAACTCCGACGTCGGGCTGCTGTACTGCAACCTGGACCTGATCACCGAGTTCTACGAGGGGTCCGTCCCGGCCACCGACCCGATCCCCGTGCACGACGACTGGGCCGGGCTGGACCGGTTCGCGCACGAGGTCCTGGCGGTCGTGGGCGGGGACCGCCCCGGGCTGGCCCGGCCGCCGGTCGACACGGCGATCGCGCAGCAGCTCGCCGACTACGAGGGGTTCACCGTCAACCTCTGGGAGGTGCTGCTCGGCGCCGGCGCCGTGTCGGTCGACGACGCCGGGCGCCCCGTGTTCGGGGACCTCGGCCGGGTCGCCGCCACGGTCGAGGGCCTGGCCGCGCGGCTGCGCCCGGCGTCGGACGGCGGGGGCGGTGGGGCGTCGCTCGCGTTCGACGAGCAGGGCTCGCTCGCCGCGTTCGCGGCGGGCCATGCCGTCTTCCTGCGGCACTGGCCGCGGGCGCTGCGGCTGCTGCGGGGCGAGGACGCCGCGCCGTTCCGGGTCGGGTTCATGCCGGTGCCCGGCGGTGGCGTGCTCGGCGGGCAGAGCCTCGCCGTGGCGGCGGCGTCGCGCCACCCGGTGGCCGCGCGCCGGCTCGTGGAGTTCCTGACCGACGAGCGCAGCCACCAGGTGATCTTCGAGCGCGGCGGGTTCGCCGCGAGCCGGGAGGCGCCCTACCGCGACCCGGCGGCGCCGTGGGCCAGGGAGGCCGAGACCGACGGGCTGGCGGCCTCCCTGGTCGACTACGCGACCGGCAAGGGCGTGGAGGGCACCGACGACCCGGGGCGCAAGGCCAACAGCGCCCTGCGCCAGGCGCTCGACGGCGCGTCACCACGTCCTCGCCTGCAGCACTATGTGGAGCTCAGCGAGGAGCTGCGCCGCTACGTGCGGGCCGCCCTCTCGCCGGACGACCCCATACGGTTCGACGCCGCCGAGCTCGCCGCGCGGATGGACGCGGCGATGGACGGCCGGGTCACGCGCGGCTGACGCCCAGGTCCTCCACCACCTCGACGCCCGGCATGGCGCAGAGCAGCGGCCCCGGCATGAGCAGCTTGGAGCGCCGGACGCCGGACCCCATCAGCGCCATGGTGCCGTCCTGCGTGAACCGGGAGTCGACGAGCACGCGGTAGTGCGCGGGCAGGCCCACGGGCGTGATGCCGCCGTACTCCATGCCGGAGTCGGCCACGGCGCGGTCGGTCGGCAGGAACGAGGCCTTGCGCACGTCGAGCAGCTTGCGCACGCGCTTGTTGACGTCGGCGAACGTGCTGGCGGGCACCACGCAGGCCGCGACGCGCTCCTCCTCGGCCCGCTTGCCGGCCACCAGCACGCAGTTGGCCGAGGCCTCCGGCGGCAGGTCGTGCAGCTCGTTGAGCGTGGCGGTGTCGGCGTGGTCCGGGTCGATCTCGGTGACCGCGACCTGGCCGGCGACCCGCTCGTCGGCGGCGGCCCAGGTGGCCAGCGCCGCGCGGACGGGCTCGGCGAGGAGCTCCGGGTGGTCGAGCGCGGGCGCCCAGGCGAGGTCGCCCAGCGTCGGCAGGGTGGCGTGGTCGCTCATCGGCTGTACGTCGCCGTCAGCGTGGCGCGCCCCAGCAGGTGGAAGTACACGTTGAACGCCACCTGCGCGTTGGTGCTGTCCGGCCCCAGGCCGAGCTCGCCGGGCGCGGTGTCCAGCGCGTGCACCGCGAAGATGTACCGGTGCGGGTGGTCGCCGGGCGGCGGGCCGGCGCCCTCGAAGCCCGGGGTGTGGCCGTCGCTGCTGGTCTGGAACGCGCCGGCGGGCAGCCCCGCGCCGTCGGGTGCGCCCGCGCCGGTCTCCAGCGACGTCACGTCGGCGGGCAGGTCAGCCACGGTCCAGTGGTGGTAGCCCATCGGCGTCGGCGCGTCCGGGTCGAAGCAGGTCACGACGAACGACCGGGTGCCCTCGGGGAAGCCGCTCCACTCGAGCGCGGGCGAGAGGTTGCCGGCGTGCGCGGCGTGCGCGTCCGGCATGCGCTCACCGTCGACCAGGTCGGCGCTCTTCAGCTCGAAGACGGCGGGCGCGGGCAGCAGCGTGTACGGGTCCGGCGGGTAGGGGCGAGTGAAATCCATGGGGATCACTCTGTCAGGTCACCCGCAGCAGGTGGCGGAACGCCGTTCGGGCGCGTGCCGGGCTGGGCTCGTCGCCGGTGATGAGGTCCGCGTAGGTGAGCGACTCCGAGACCCGCACCAGCAGGTAGGCCAGCTCCTCGGGCGTGATGGTGCCGCCGAAGGGCTCCTCGCCCAGGTCGCGGACCACGAGCCACTCGACGGTCGCGACGAAGCGGCGCTGGATCGGGCTGTCCGCGGTGGTGAGCAGGCGCAGGGAGCGGGCGGGCTCCCGGCGCAGGAACGCGCGGAAGTAGTCGGCCACGATCAGGTCGTGCGCGAACGTGGTCAGCAGGTCCGCGAGCCGCTCGGCGCCGGTCAGGTGCTCGGTCGCGTGCTCCGCCTGCACCAGCGTGGGCACGGCGAGCGACCACAGCACCTCGGACAGCAGGGCGTCCCGGTTACCGACCCAGCGGAACACCGACGTGCGGTCCACGCCGAGCTGCGTGGCCAGCGGGCCCATGTCGATGCGGTAGCCCTCGATGAAGGTGTCCCGCGCCAGGTCGAGCACGCGCTGCGCCTCGGGGTGCGTGGCCAGCCGGGCGGAGAGCCGGCTCGGCGCCGCCTCCAGCCCGACCGTCGCGATGCTCGACGTCGTGGTCGTCATCAGGTCATCCAACCGCTGGACCGGCGTCCCGTGCAACACCATGAAGAATGATGCATACGGGACATCCCTCTCTGAACACCAACCCTATCCCCGGGCGTGGGGGCGTGCTACGGTCCTCGTGCAAACCGACCAGACGGTACGGAGGTACGCGTGGCTGACGACGACGTCGCCGAGGGGCTCGGGAGCGGGCCGGAGGGCGGGCCCGGGCGCAGGTTCGAGGGCCGCGTCGCGCTCGTGACCGGAGCCAGCCGGGGGATCGGGCTCGCGATCGCCCGCCGCATCGTGGCCGAGGGCGGCAGCGTGGCCGTCACGGGCCGCGACCCCGACACGCTGGCCGAGGCGGTGGCCGGGCTCGGCGCGGACCGCGCCCTGGGCGTGGCCGGCAAGGCGGACGACGCCGGGCACCGCGCCGAGGCCGTCGCGCGGACGGTCGAGCACTTCGGGCGGCTGGACCACCTGGTCAACAACGCCGGGATCAACCCGGCCTACGGGCCGCTCTCGGGGCTGGACGTCGGCGCGGCCCGCAAGATCCTGGAGGTGAACGTGATCGCGGCGCTGGAGTGGACGCGCGACGCGGTCGCCGCGGCCGCGGAAGGCACCGCGGGGACGGCGGCCGGCCTCCGCTCCGTCGTCAACATGGCCTCCCTCGCGGGCACGACGTCGGCCGCGAACATCGGCTTCTACGGCGTCTCGAAGGCGGCCCTGATCAACCTGACGGTGCAGCTCGCCGACGAGCTCGCCCCGGCCACGCGCGTGAACGCGCTCGCGCCCGCCGTCGTCAGGACGAGGCTGGCGCGCGCCCTGTACGAGGGCCGCGAGGAGGAGGCGGCGCGCGCCTACCCGCTGCGCCGCCTCGGCGTGCCGGACGACGTCGCCGGGCCGGCCGCCTTCCTCCTGTCGGACGACGCCGCCTGGGTGACCGGCCAGACGATCCTGGTCGACGGCGGGGCGAGCGTGCGGGCCGCCTGGTGAGCCGTGGCCCGGGCGCGCCCGCGACGGTGAAGGATGTGGGCATGCGCACCACGAACGTCCACGACCAGGTCCTGCGGGCCGCCCTCGACCTGTTCGCCTCGCAGGGTTACGCGACCACGAGCGTCCAGCAGATCGTCGCCGCCGCGGGTGTCACCAAGGGGGCGATGTACCACTACTTCGCCTCCAAGGACGACCTGCTGTTCGCGATCTACGAGCGGATGCTGTCGCTGCAGAAGGCGCGGCTCGACCAGCTCGTCGCGGCGGGCGACGCGCGGGGCGACGACGTGGAGCAGGTGCTGCGCACCGTGTGCGAGGACGTGGTGACCACGTCGATCGAGCTGCTGGCCGAGGGCACCGTGTTCACGCGGAGCCAGCACATGCTCGCGCCGGAGCGGCGGGCGGAGGTCAAGCGCCGCCGTCGGGCGTACCACGACGACTTCCAGGCGCTGCTGGAGCGCGGGATCAAGGAGGGCGTGTTCCGCGACGACGTGCCCACGGCGGTGCTCATCGCGAACTTCTTCTCCGACGTGCACTACCTGCCCCAGTGGTACTCGCCCGCGGGGCCCGAGACCACCGCCGAGGTGGCGGAGCAGCTCACCGAGCTGTTCCTGCGCGGTCTCAGGAAGAGCACCGTACACAGCAGACACAGCAGCAGGAAGGACTGAGACGTGAACCGACCCACGGCGATGAAGGCGTGGCGCGTGGTCTCCCACGGGGAGCCCGAGCAGGTGATGGAGCTGCACGACGTGCCGGTGCCCGAGCCCGGCCCGGGCGAGGTGCTGGTCCGGGTGCGGGCCGTGGCGGTGAACTTCCCCGACGTGCTGCTGGCCCGCGGCGAGTACCAGGAGCGGCCCGAGCTGCCGTTCGTGCCCGGGATCGAGCTGTGCGGTGACGTCGTGGCGCTCGGGCCCGGCGTGACCGAGGGGGAGCGGGTGCGGGTGGGCGACCGTGTGGTCGGCTCGAAGATCGGGGTGCTCGCGCAGTACGCGACGGTCCCGGCCCAGGCCGTGCACGCGGCGCCGTCGGCCCTGGACGACGCCCAGGCCGCGGCGCTGACGATCGCGTACCAGACGGCGTGGTTCGGGCTGCACCGGCGGGCCGGGCTGCGGGCCGGGGAGACCCTCCTGGTGCACGCCGCCGCGGGCGGCGTGGGCACGGCCGCGTGCCAGCTCGGCCGGGCGACGGGCGCGCGCGTGGTCGGGGTGGTGGGCAGCGCTGCGAAGGTGGCGGCGGCCCGCGCCGCGGGCGCGGGCGAGGTGTTCCTGCGCGACGACGACTGGGTCGGCGCCCTGCGCGGCGCCGTGGACGTGGTGTTCGACCCGGTGGGCGGCGACTCGTTCGAGCGCTCGACGCGCTGCCTGGCGTTCGAGGGCCGGACCGTGGTGGTCGGGTTCGCGAGCGGGCAGCAGCCGGTGGTCCGGGCCGACCTCGCCCTGGTGAAGAACTACGGGGTGCTCGGCCTGCACTGGGCGCTCTACCAGCAGCGGCGGCCCGACCTCGTGGACGCCGCGCACGCCGAGCTGGAGCGGCTCGCCGCGACCGGCGTGCTGCGCCCCGCGCTGGGCGACGTGGTCGGGTTCGGCGACGCGCCCGCCGCGGTGGCGCGGCTGGCGGGCGGCGCGACGACGGGGCGGCTGGTGGTCCGGGTGGCCGACGACGCCGTGGTCGGCGACGAGGTGGCGGCATGACGGGCCCCACGGCCGCCGGGCTGCACGACCTGACCGGCCGGGTCGCCCTGGTGACGGGCGCGGCCCGCGGCATCGGCGAGGCGTACGTGCGGATCCTGCACGACGCCGGCGCCCACGTGGTGATCACCGACGTGCTGGACGCCGAGGGCCGGGCGCTGACCGAGGAGCTGGGGGAGCGGGCCCGGTTCGCGCACCTGGACGTGACCGACGAGGACGCCTGGGAGCAGGTCGTGGGCGAGGTGGTCGACACGCTCGGCGGCGTGGACGTGCTGGTCAACAACGCGGGCATCGCCAATGCGGCCCCGATCGAACACTTCACGCTCGCCAAGTGGAACGCCGTGATGGCGGTCAACGCCACGGGCGTGTTCCTGGGCTGCCGGGCGGTGGTCCCCACGATGAAGGCGGCGGGGCGCGGCTCGATCATCAACATCTCCTCGGTGGAGGGGCTGCGGGGGAGCTGGAGCCTGCACGGGTACACCGCCTCGAAGTTCGCCGTGCGGGGCCTGACCAAGTCGCTCGCCGTGGAGCTGGGCAAGGACGGGATCCGGGTCAACTCGGTGCACCCCGGCCTGGTCCTGACCGAGATGAGCACGCGGATCGACCCCGACGCCCTGGTGATCCCGCTCGGCCGGCCCGGCGTTCCCGCCGACCTGGCGGGAACCATCCTGTTCCTCGCGAGCGAGGCGTCGGCGTGGATCTCCGGCCAGGAGATCGTGGTCGACGGCGGCATGACCAGCGGGATCCCGCACCGGTAGACGGCCCGCCGGGCGCACCGGGACGGGAATCCTCGATCACCACCCGAAGGGGAACCATGACGCACGAACTTCCCGGCCTGGACGTCGCCGGCCTGGCCGCCTGGCTGGCCCGGGAGCACCCGGAGCTCGCCGGGTCGGACGGGGCGCCCGGCCTGACCGCGACCCTCGTCACCGGCGGGCGCAGCAACCTCACCTACCGGGTGGACGGCGCCGCCCGTCCGCTGGTGGTGCGGCGCCCGCCGCTGGGGCACGTGCTGTCCAGCGCGCACGACATGCGCCGCGAGCACCGTGTCATCACGGCGCTCGCGGGCACCGTCCCGGTGCCGGGCACGGTGGCGGTCGTCGACGACACCGAGGCCGGGGAGGTCACGGGCACCGTGTTCTTCGTCATGGAGCACGTCGACGGCGCCGTCCTGGCCCGGCCCGAGGACAACGCGGCCTGGACCCGCGCGGGTCTGGGCGCGCTGTCGGTCGAGCTGGCCGAGGTGCTGGCCGACCTGCACGCCACCGACCCCGCGGCCGTCGGGCTGGCCGACTTCGGCCGGCCCGCCGGGTACCTCGGCCGGCAGCTGAAGACCTGGCGGCGGCAGTACGACGCCTCCCGGTCGCGGCCCCAGCCGCTCCTGGACACCCTCCAGGAGCGGCTGGCGGACGCGGTGCCCGACGACGGGGCGCGCTCCGGCATCGTGCACGGCGACTACCGGCTCGACAACGTGCTGGTCGCCGGGCCGCCGGAGGCCCCGCACGTCGCGGCGGTGCTGGACTGGGAGATGGCCACGCTCGGCGACCCGCTCGTCGACCTCGGCATGCTCGGCATGTACTGGGACATCCACGACCTGACGCGGGCGGCGGGCGTCGTCGGCGTCGCCGGGGCGATCGCGCCCGGTGCGGGCTACCCGGACTTCGCCGAGGTCATCGACGCCTACGCGGCCCGCGCCGGCACCGCCGTCCCGGACCTCGCCTGGTACCGGGCGTTCGCCTGCTACAAGCTCGCGGTCATCCTCGAGGGCATCCACTACCGGTACACCGGCGGCCAGACCGTCGGCGCCGGGTTCGACACGATCGGCGCGCTCGTCGAGCCGCTGGCCCGCGAGGGGCTGGCCCGGCTCGGTGCCACCGCACCCGAGCACGGCACCACGGCAGGAGGAGCCTGATGGACTTCGCACCCGACGCGACCACGCGGGAGATCACCGCCCGGGTCCGGGACTTCCTGGTGGACGACGTGCTGCCCGCCGAGCCCGTGCTCGCCGCGCAGCTCGCGGCCACCCCCGACGACTGGTCGTTCCGGCCCGTCGTGCGCGACCTGCAGGCCGCCGCGAGGGAGCGCGGGCTGTGGAACCTGTTCCTGCCGCCGGGCGGCCCTGCCGCGGAACGCGGCGGCGGCCTGACCAACCTGCAGTACGCCCCCGTGGCGGAGCTGACCGGGTACAGCCCGAAGCTCGCGCCCGTCGCCATGAACTGCGCCGCGCCCGACACCGGCAACATGGAGCTGCTCGCGCACTTCGCCACGCCCGCGCAGCGCGAGCGCTGGCTCGACCCGCTGCTGGACGGGACGCTGCGGTCGGCGTTCTGCATGACCGAGCCCGCCGTCGCGTCGTCGGACGCCACGAACATCGCCACCCGGATCGTGCGCGACGGCGACGAGTACGTGCTCACGGGCCGCAAGTGGTTCGCCACCGGCGCGATGAACCCGGACTGCGGGCTGCTGGTCGTGATGGGCAGGACCGACCCGGGCACAGATCCCGAGGTGGCCCGGCACCGGCAGCAGTCCATGGTGCTCGTTCCCCGCGACACCCCCGGCGTCACCGTGCTGCGCGGCCTGACCGTGCTGGGCTACGACGACCGGGACCACGGCGGCCACGCCGAGATCGTGTTCGACGACGTCCGCGTGCCCGCCGACGCCCTGCTGGGCGGCGAGGGCGACGGGTTCGCCATGGCCCAGGCCCGCCTCGGCCCTGGCCGCATCCACCACTGCATGCGCGCCCTCGGCATGGCCGAGCGCGCCCTGGACCTGGTGCGCGAGCGCGCCGCCGAGCGGGTCGCGTTCGGCGGGCCGCTGGCCGACCAGGGCGTGGTGCGCGAGTGGGCCGCCACCTCCCGCATCGAGCTCGAGTCGCTGCGCCTGCTCGTGCTCAAGACCGCCTGGCTCATGGACACCGTCGGCAACAAGGCCGCCATGACCGAGATCCAGGCCATCAAGATCGCGGTACCTCGCGCCGTCGGGCAGATCCTGGACCGCGCCGTCCAGGTGTTCGGCGCCGCCGGGGTCTCCGGCGACCACCCGCTGGCCGAGCTGCTGGTCGGCGTGCGCACCCTGCGCCTGGCCGACGGGCCCGACGAGGTGCAGCTCGCCGGGCTCGGCCGGGCCGAGCTCCGCCGTCGCGCGCCCTACCTGGCGCGCGTCGCCCCCGTCCCGCCCACCACGTCGACCGTCGAAGGAGACCCGACATGACCCACGCGCCCTCGCCCACCCCGGCCGCGCCCGACCCCGCAATCGACGGGCCCGGCTACGGCACCCTCTCGATCGCGAGCATGCTGGCCGAGACCGCCCGTCGGTTCCCCGACCGCACCGCGCTCTACTTCCTGGGGCAGGCCGCCACCTACGGCGACCTCTGGGACCAGACCCGCGCGTACGCGGGGGCGCTCGCGGCCCGGGGGATCGGGCCGGGCTCGCGCGTGGCGATGATCGTGCCGAACGTGCCCGACTTCGCCCGCGTCTACTACGCCACCCTCGCGCTCGGCGCCGTGGTGGTGCCGGTACACCTGCTGTTCCGCACCGACGAGATCGAGTTCGTGCTGCGCGACGCCGGGGCCGACGTCGTGGTGGTCGCCGCCCCCATGCTGGCCGAGGCCGCGCCCGCGGCGGCCCGCGCCGGGGTGCCGCTGCTGACCGTGCTGCTGCCGCAGGACGCCGCCCGCGGCCTCGCCGAGCGGGGCACCCCGGTGGCGCGGCTGGAGGAGGAGGCGGCCGCGGCCACCCCGATCGAGCGGCACGCGGGCGTGAACCCGCTGGCGGCGGCCACGATCCTGTACACGAGCGGCACCACCGGCACGCCCAAGGGGGCGGTGGGCTCGCACCTGGCGATGGTCGAGCAGGTGCACTGCTCCCTGATCGACTCGTTCGACCTGCGGCCCGACGACGTCGTCTACGGCGGCCTGCCGTTCTTCCACTCGTTCGGGCAGATGGCGGTGCTGAACATGGCGTTCCGGCGCGGCGCGTCCATCGTGCTGCTGCCGAGGTTCGACCCGGACGAGGCCCTGGAGCTGCTGGTGGCGCACGGCGCGACCGTGTTCACGGCCGTGCCGACCAACTTCGCGGGCATCGTCGAGGCAGCCCGCCGGACGACGGCGCGGCCCCCGCTGCGGTTCGCCGTCTCGGGCGGCGCGGCCCTGCCGGTGGCGCTGCTGGAGGCGTTCGAGGAGGCGTTCGGCGCGCAGGTGCACGAGGGGTACGGGCTGACCGAGACGTCGCCGTCGTGCACCTTCAACGTGACCTCCGAGCCCATCCGGCCCGGCACCGTGGGACGGCCCATGTGGGGTGTCGACGTGGCGGTGGCCGTGGCTGAGGTGGAGGACCGGGTGGAGCTGCTGCCCGTGCCGGCGCCGGGCGGGGTGCCGGGCTCGACGGCCGGCGAGCAGAGTGACCTGGGCGAGATCGTGGTGCGCGGGCACAACCTGATGAAGGGGTACCTGGGGCGGCCCGACGCCTCGGCCGCCGCCGTCGTCGACGGGTGGTTCCGTACCGGCGACCTCGGCACCGTGGACGCCGACGGCATCGTGACGATCGTGGACCGCAAGAAGGACATGATCCTCCGCAACGGCTACAACGTGTATCCCACCGAGGTCGAGGCGGTGCTGGCCCGCTACCCGGGCGTCGCGCTGGCCGCGGTGTTCGGGGTGCCCGACGCCGCGCGCGGGCAGGAGGTGCACGCCGCCGTGGTGCCCTCCGACGGGGCCGTCGTGGACCCGGACGCCGTGGTCGCCTACATGCGCGAGCACGTGGCGGCGTACAAGTACCCGCGGGTGGTGCACGTGTCCGCCGACCTGCCGCTGGGCCCGAGCGGCAAGGTGCTCAAGCGCGAGCTCACGGCCCGGCACTCGGCCCCGGCGTCGGCCCCGCTCCCGATGCGGGAGCCGACGGCGACGCGGGAGCCGTGACGCGATGCGTCGAAAGTGCGCTTCTACCCCGTCATTGGGCCCGGAATCAGCACGTTTTCGGGCCCAATGGCGGGGTAGAAGCGCACCATTGGCCGCGGGCGGCGCGGCGGCGGCGCTACGCTGGTGGCGTGGGCGGCACGCCCAGGTGCCGCTCGACCGCCGCGCGGATCACGTCCGGGACCGGGACCGGGCGCCGCTCGACCTGGTCCACGAACACGTGCGTGAAGGCACCCGTCGCGTACGCCTCGCTGCGGTCGGGCGCGCCCGCGCGCAGGATCGCCAGGTCCCAGGTGAGCGAGGTGCGCCCGAGGCGCCCGACGGCGACGTCGACCTCCAGCTCCTCCGGGAACGACGCCGGGGCGAGGAACTCGCACGAGGACGCGCGGGCGAGCCCGATCACGGCGCCCGTGGGGTCCAGGTCGGTGTGCCTGATGAGCCAGGTGTTCACCGCCGTGTCCATGGCCTCGTAGTACACGGTGTTGTTCATGTGCCCGTACTGGTCGTTGTCGTTCCAGCGCAGCGGGAAGGGGTGCCGATAGCCCATCGAGCCAGCGTAGACCGACCCCAAGGGGTCGATGCAACATATCCACGAATGATGCATACTGGACATGCATCAGATCGACGACGATCGGAGGACCGATGACGCTCGCACCCGAGCCACCCGCCACTGAACCGGGCACCGACCTGCTGGAGGCGGACTTCTACGCGTTCCAGGACCTGCTCACCCCGGCCGAGCAGAAGAAGGCCCTCGCCGTCCGGGAGTTCATGGAGCGCGAGGTGCGTCCCATCGCGGACGACTACTGGGAGCGCGCCGAGTGCCCCGTGCACCTGTTCAAGCCCTTCGCGCAGCTCGGCACCATCGGGTCGGGCTGGGCCGAGACGCAGGGCGAGGAGACCTCCGCCGTGTTCCGCGGCTGGGTCGGCATGGAGACGGCGCGCGTCGACTCCTCGTTCTGCACCTTCATCGGGGTCTCCGGCGGCCTGGCGATGACCTCGATCGGCATCGGGGGCAGCGCCGAGCAGCGCGCGACGTGGCTGCCGCCCATGGCGGCCGGCGACCTGATCGGCGCGTTCGGGCTCACCGAGCCACTGGCCGGCTCCGACACCGCGAAGGGCCTGCGCACCACCGCCACCCGCACGGGCGACACCTGGGTGCTCAACGGCGCCAAGCGCTGGATCGGCAACGCCACGTTCGCCGACGTCGTCGTCATCTGGGCCAAGGACACCGCCGACGACCAGGTCAAGGGCTTCCTGGTGCGCCAGGGCACGCCCGGCTTCACCGCCACCAAGATCGAGCGCAAGCAGTCCCTGCGCATCGTGCAGAACGCCGACATCGTCCTCGACGACGTCCGCGTGGACGAGGCCGACCGGTTGCAGGGCATCAACAGCTTCCGCGACGTCGCCAAGGTGCTGCGCATCACGCGCGACGGCGTGTCCTGGCAGGCGCTGGGCACGATGATCGGTGCCTACGAGGCCGCCGTCGCCTACACCAGGCAGCGCGAGCAGTTCGGCAACCCCATCGCCAGCTACCAGCTCGTCCAGGACAAGCTCGCCACGGCGTACGCGAACGTCACGGCGAGCTTCGCCATGTGCGTGCGCGTGGCCCAGCTCCAGGACCTCGGCACGCAGCAGGACGCCCACGCCGCGATGGCCAAGGCGTTCGTCACCACCCGCATGCGCGAGACCGTCGCGCTGTGTCGCGAGGCGTGCGGCGGCAACGGGATCACACTGGATCACGGCGTCGCCCGGTTCTTCGCCGACGCCGAGGCGGTCTACACGTTCGAGGGGACCAAGGACATGAACCAGCTCATCGTGGGCCGCGCCATCACCGGCCACGCGGCGTTCGTCTGACGACGCGACGCCGCACCGACCTGGCTCACCGGCTCAAGGAGGAGTTATGACCGAGGCCTACATCGTCGCCACCGCGCGGTCGCCCATCGGGCGCGCGCACAAGGGGTCGCTGAAGGACGTGCGCCCCGACGACCTCGCCGCCGAGATGGTGCGCGCCGCCGTCGGGCAGGTGCCGGGCCTGGACCCGGCACGCATCGACGACCTGCTGCTGGGCTGCGGCCTGCCGGGGGGCAAGCAGGGCATGAACCTGGCGCGGATCGTCGCCGTGCTGTGCGGCTGGGACACGGTGCCCGGCGCGACCGTGACGCGGTACTGCAGCTCCAGCCTGCAGACCACGCGCATGGCGTTCCACGCGATCAAGGCGGGCGAGGGCGACGTCTTCGTCTCCGCGGGCGTGGAGTCCGTCAGCTCGTTCGCCACCGGGTCCAGCGACGACATCCCGGGCGTGGACCTGCACAACCCCGTCTTCGCCGACGCCCTGGCCCGCACCGAGAAGCGCGCCGGGTCCGGCACGGGGCTGTGGACCGACCCGCGGCTGGAGGGCGTGCTGCCCGACGCGTACATCTCCATGGGCCAGACGGCGGAGAACGTCGCCGCGCTGCGCGGCGTCACGCGCGCCGAGCAGGACGAGTTCGCGGCCCGCAGCCAGCAGCGGGCCGAGGCCGCCGTCGCGGCCGGCTTCTGGGCCCGGGACATCACGCCCGTCACCCTGCCCGACGGCACGGTCGTCTCCGCCGACGACGGCCCGCGGCCGGGTACCACCGTGGAGAAGCTCGCGACGCTGGAGCCCGTGTTCCGCCCCGACGGCAGCGTCACCGCGGGCAACGCCTGCCCCCTGAACGACGGCGCCGCCGCCGTCGTCATCGTCTCCGGCCGCGTGGTCGACGAGCTCGGCCTGACACCGCTGGCCCGCATCGTGTCCACCGGCGTGAGCGGGCTGTCCCCGGAGATCATGGGGCTCGGCCCCGTCGAGGCCAGCCGGCAGGCGCTGCGCCGCGCCGGGCTCACGGTCGACGACATGGACCTCGTGGAGATCAACGAGGCGTTCGCGGCGCAGGTGATCCCGTCGGCGCGCGAGCTCGGCGTCGAGCCGGAGCGGCTGAACGTCAACGGCGGCGCCATCGCCGTCGGGCACCCGTTCGGGATGACCGGGGCGCGCATCACCTCCACCCTGATCAACGCGCTCGCCGACACCGGGGGCCAGTACGGTCTGGAGACGATGTGCGTGGGCGGCGGCCAGGGCATGGCGATGGTGCTGGAGAAGCTCTGAAGGGAGCGGACGTGCTGATCACGGGTGCGGTGCTGGAGCGCTGCGGCGCGCCGGCGCCCTACACGGAGTCCCGGCCGGTCACGGTCGGGCCGCTGGAGCTGGACCCGCCCGGCGAGCGCGAGGTGCTGGTACGGATCGAGGCCGCGGGGCTGTGCCACTCCGACCTGTCGGTCGTGGACGGCAACCGCGCCCGGCCCGTGCCGATGCTGCTCGGGCACGAGGCCGCCGGTGTCGTGGAGGCGACCGGCCCGGGCGCGCGCCTCGCCGTCGGGCAGCGGGTCGTGATGACGTTCCTGCCGCGCTGCGGGGAGTGCGCGCAGTGCGCCACCGACGGGCGGCTGCCGTGCGCGGTGGGGTCGGCGGCCAACGCGGCCGGGACGCTCGTGGGTGGCGGACGGCGGCTGTCGCGGGCCGGTGGCGGGGCGGACGGCGGGGCCGGCCGCGCTCAGCAGGTGCACCACCACCTCGGGGTGAGCGCGTTCGCGACCCACGCCGTGGTCTCCGAGACCTCCGTGGTGCCCGTCGACGACGACGTCCCGCCCGACGTCGCCGCGCTGCTCGGCTGCGCGGTGCTGACCGGCGGCGGCGCCGTCGTCAACGCGGGCCGGCCCGCCCCGGGCGACCGGGTGGCCGTCGTGGGACTGGGCGGCGTGGGCATGGCGGCGCTCCTGGTGGCGGTCGCGCTGGGGCACGAGGTGGTGGGCGTCGACGCCGTGCCCGCCAAGCTCGACCTGGCCCGCGAGCTCGGCGCCGCCCTGGCCGTCGGGCCGCAGGAGGCCGCCGACCAGGGGCTGCGCGCGCCCGTCGTGATCGAGGCGGCGGGCTCGGCCCGCGCCTTCGAGACCGCCTACGCGCTGACGGCCCCGGGCGGCACCACCGTCACGGTGGGGCTGCCGCACCCCGACGCGCGGGCGAGCATCTCACCGCTCAGCCTGACCGCCGAGGCGCGCACCGTCGTCGGCTCCTACCTCGGCTCCGCCGTGCCGGGCCGCGACGTCCCGCGCTACGTGGAGCTGTGGCGGGCCGGGCGCCTGCCCCTGGAGCGCCTGGTGTCCGACCGCATCACCCTGGACGACCTGCCCGCCGCGCTCGACCGGCTCGCCTCCGGCGCGGCGCTGCGGCAGCTCGTGATGTTCTGAAGTTCACGCAACGAGAGGAAACCCCTGATGACTCGTACAGCCATTGTCACCGGAGCGGCCCGCGGCATCGGCGCCGCCACAGCCCGCCGGCTCGCCCAGGACGGCTTCGCCGTCGCCGTCCTGGACCTCCTGGAGGACCAGGCGAAGACCACCGCGGAGGCCATCGTGGCCGACGGCGGGCGCGCGCTCGCCGTGGGCGTCGACGTCGCCGACGAGGACTCGGTCGCCGTCGCCGTCGCCCGCGTCACCGCCGAGCTGGGCGCGCCCACCGTGCTGGTGAACAACGCCGGGATCCTGCGCGACAACCTGCTGTTCAAGATGTCGGTGGGCGACTGGGACGCCGTGCTGGGCGTGCACCTGCGCGGCGCGTTCCTCATGACGCGGGCCGTGCAGGCGCACATGGTGGAGGCCGGGTACGGCCGCATCGTGAACCTGTCCTCGACGTCCGCCCTCGGCAACCGTGGCCAGGCCAACTACTCGGCCGCCAAGGCGGGCATGCAGGGCTTCACCAAGACCCTGGCGATCGAGCTCGGCAAGTTCGGCGTGACCGCGAACGCCGTGGCGCCCGGCGTGATCGAGACCGACATGATCCGCGAGACCGCCGAGCGCATCGGGGTGTCGCTGGCCGACTACCTCAGCGTGGCCGCCAAGGACGTGCCCGTGGGCCGTGTGGGCCAGCCCGAGGACATCGCGAACGCCGTGTCGTTCTTCTGCGCCGAGCAGTCCGGGTTCGTCTCCGGGCAGGTGCTGTACGTGGCGGGCGGCCCCAAGGCATGAGCGCCGGCGTGGACGGCGTCATCGCCGTCGACTCGCCGGCGGCCCTCGCCGACGCCGTGGGCCGCACCGCGACGGGCGAGTGGTTCGAGGTCACGCAGGAGCGCATCGCCGCGTTCGCCGACGCGACCGAGGACCACCAGTGGATCCACCTCGACGCCGAGCGGGCCGCCGCCGGGCCGTTCGGCACCACGATCGCGCACGGCTACCTCACCCTGTCGCTGCTGCCGCACCTGGCGTCGTCGCTCGTCGAGGTGGGCGGCGTCGCCATGGTGATGAACTACGGCATGGACCGGCTGCGGTTCCTCAGCCCGGTGCCGTCGGGCGCGCGCGTGCGGGCCGTCACCGAGATCCTCTCGGCCGAGCCGACGCCGGCCGGTGTGCGGCTCGCCTCGAAGGTCACCGTCGAGATCGAGGGGGCCGAGAAGCCGGCCCTCGTGGCGCACACTCTGTCGCTGTACGTGCTGGAGGCCTGAGGGCTCTGCGGACCTGAGGGCTCTGCGGACCTGAGGGCGCGCCGCGCGCCCCGAGAACGACGTGAGGTACCGATCCTGACCGGGGTCGGTACCTCACGTCGTTCTGCGCCGGGGCTGTGCAGTGGGTCGTGCAGCGGGTCGTGCGGCGGGCTGTGCGGCGAGGCTGCCGGGGGAAGGTGTGCTGGGGGAGAGGTGGCCGGGTGGGCCGCATTCCGTTCACCCTGGCCCCGCACAGTCCGCCCCCGCCGGACTGTCCGGCACAGCAGGCATCCCCGGGGCACAGCCGAACGAAGTTCAGCCCTCCCGGCACCCGCCGCATCAGTGGTGTCCGACCCCGGGAGCGCCCGCGACGGCCGTCGCGGGCGCCGCAGTGTTGCGGAACAGATGGTTTGACAGGTCCGCCCCGGAGCGATGTACTGGTGTTCTATCGAACAGGTGTTCGTAAGTGCTCCACCACCGGTCTCCGCCGGCAGGCACCATCGCTGGAGGGACATGACCGTCGTAACCATCTCCTCGAAGGCCGACACCGCCGCCGACGCCGTCCCCGCCGGCGGCGGCAGCAAGCACGCGCAGGCGCTCGCGGCGCTGCGGTCGGCCGAGGCGCGCACCGGCGTCCGCCGACAGGCCACGGCCGCGCGGCCGGTGCAGGCCGTCCGCGGCGAGCAGCCCGTCGCGGCGCACCGGGTGCAGGTCCGGGCGCTGCGGGGCGGGCTCCTGACCGACCCGTTGCCGGCGTCCGCGCCTGTCGAGGCCCACCCCACGGAACCCGCGCCGTCGTCAGCCGGCCGGGTGGGGCACCCGGGCGAGGACACGCGGGTGCTGCCCGTGCACCCGCACCTGGCGGCCCTGCTGCCGGACGGCGGCCTGCGGGCTGGGACCACCGTGGTGGTCCGGGGCTCGACGTCGCTGCTGCTCACGCTGCTCGCCGAGGCGTCCCGAGACGGGGCCTGGACGGTGCTGGTCGGGTACCCGGCCGCCGGGATGGCCGCCGCGGCCGACGCCGGGTGCGACCTGGCGCGCACCCTGGTGGTGCCGCTGCCGGCCGGGTCGGGGGTGGACGCGCCCGCCGTGCTCGCCGCGCTGATCGACGGCATGGACGTCGTCGTGGTCGGGCCGGAGGTGGCCCTCCTGGACCAGGACCGCCGCCGCCTCACGGCCCGTGCCCGCGACCGCGGCACCGTCCTCCTCCCGGGCACGGGCGGCTGGGCCGGGGCGCACGTCGTGCTCGAGGCCACCGCGGGCGGCTGGGCGGGGGTCGACGGCGGGGTGGGCTGGCTGCGGCGCCGGACCCTGCGGGTGCGGCGCACCGGGCGGGGGAGCGCGGCACGTCCGGTGCACCTGGACGTGGAGGTGCCGGTGTGCCGGGCGGCCGTGGCGGAGCCCCTCGGCGCCGGGGTCTCGGGGAGCGTGCGGGACGCGGCCGTGCAGGCCGAGACCGTCGAGGGCCGCCCGTCACTGGAGCTGGTGGGATGAGCGGGCGCACCGGCACCGCGACGGCCGTGACCCGCACCGCGTGCCTCTGGGTGCCCGACTGGCCGGTCGTCGCCGCCCTCGTCGTCGCCGGCCTGGGCCCCGAGGTGCCCGCCGCCGTCACGGGCGGCCCCGGCGGGCGGATCGTCGCGGTGTCCGCCCCCGCGCGCAGCGCCGGGGTGCGCCGCGGCATGCGCCGTCGCGAGGCCCAGGGGCGCTGCCCCGACCTGCAGCTCTGGGCCGCCGACGACGCCCGCGACGCCCGCGAGTTCGAGCCCGTCGCCGTGGCCGCCGAGACCGTTGTCCCGGGGCTGGAGATCGCCCGCCCGGGACTGCTCCTGCTGCCGTCCGGAGGTGCGGCCCGCTACCACGGCTCGGAGCACGACCTGGCGCGCGAGCTGACCGAGCAGGTCGCCGTCCGCACCGGGCACGAGTGCCAGGTCGGGGTCGCGGACGGCTACCTGGCCGCCGTCCTGGCCGCCCGCGACGACGCCGTCGTGCCGCCGGGGGACTCCCGCGACTACCTCGCGCCCCGCCCCGCCGCCGTGCTGGTGCACGCCCGGCCCGCCGACCGGGCGCTGACCGAGCTGGTCGACCTGTGGCGCCGCCTCGGCGTGCGCACGCTGGCCGACCTGGCCGCCCTGCCCGACGCCGCCGTCGCCGCCCGGTTCGGCGACCTCGGCGTCTGGGCGCAGCGCCTCGCCCGCGGGCAGGACGTGCGCCCGCCCGCCCGGCGCCGGCTGGTGGAGGACCTGACCGTCATCGAGGAGCTGGACCCGCCGGCGCACCGGGTCGACGTCGCGACCTTCGCCGCCCGCCGCCTCGCCGAGCGCCTGCACGACGACCTGCACCGGCGCGGCCTGGCGTGCGGCCGGCTGCGGATCACGGCGCGCGCCGTCGACCCCGTCACGGGCGAGGCCCGCACCCTGGAACGGCTGTGGCGCACCGACGACACGCTCGGCGGGCTCTCGGCCGCCCGCATCACCGACCGCGTGCGCTGGCAGCTCGAGGGCTGGCTCACGGCGTCGTCCCTCGGGCAGGGCGAGCAGCCCGCCCCGATCGCGGGCCTGAGCCTGGCCGCCGAGGAGGTCACCCCCGCCGGGGCGCTGCAGCCGCGCCTGTGGGGACCCGGCGCGGGCGAGGACCTGCGCGCCCGCCGTGCCGTCGAGCGCGTGCAGGCCCTGCTCGGCGGCGACGCCGTGCTCACCGTGCGGCTCCAGGGCGGGCGCGACCCCCGCGACCGCGTGCAGCTCGTGCCCTACGGCGAGCAGGTCCCGCCCGAGCGCGACCCCGACCGGCCCTGGCCTGGCGCGCTGCCGCCCCCGGCGCCGTCGGTCGTGCTCCCCGAGCCCGTCCCCGCACGCGTGCTCGACGCCGCCGGGCGGCCCGTCGTCGTCGACGTGCGCCTGGCGGTCAGCGGCGAGCCGGCTCGCGTGCTGGTGCCGGAGGAGACGGCCGGCGGCGGTGCGAGCGGTATGGTCGGCGGCGGCCGTGCCGGCGGCGGTCCGGTCGGCGGTCGTGCCGGCGGCGGTCCGGTCGGCGGTTCGGACGAGGATGGCGCGGCGTGGGCCGGTCTCGACGCCGCCGTCGTCGACTGGGCCGGGCCCTGGCCGGTCGCCGAACGGTGGTGGACGTCCCGGGGCAAGCGCCGTGTGTTCCTCCAGGTGGTGGTCGACGGCCCCGCCGGACAGGACGAGCTCACGCTCGGCCTGCTGCTCTCGTCGGCGGCGGGGACGTGGTCCCTGGAGGCGCTCTATGACTAGGCGGTTCGTGTCTCGGGGTCGGCAGTCTCCTGAACCGGCAGCTCGGGGTCGGCAGTTTGTGGCACAGAGTCGGCACCTTGCACCGAGATCCGTCCATCACCGGACCGATCTCGATGCGGACTGCCGACCTCGAAGGAGAGTGCCGACCTCGGCGTCGACACCACCAGGGGCAGCCCATGACTAGGCCCGCGCCCCGTGACCGGCGCGACCAGGAGGTGCCGTACGCCGAGCTGCACGCCCACTCCGCGTTCAGCTTTCTCGACGGCGCCTCGCACCCCGAGGAGCTCGCCGCCGAGGGTGCGCGCCTCGGGCTGAGGACGCTCGCGATCACCGACCACGACGGGCTGTACGGCGTGGTGCGGTTCTCGCAGGCGGCGAAGAAGGTCGGGCTCAAGACGGCGTTCGGGGCGGAGCTGCACCTGCCGACGGTCTCGACCGGCCCGCGCGGCTCCGCCGGCATGCCCGTGCTCGACCCGCCGACCGGCGTCCCCGACCCACGCGCGACGCACCTGCTCGTGCTCGCGCGCGGGCCGCAGGGGTACCGCAACCTGTCGAGCGCGATCGGCACCGCGCACCTCGACGCGGGCGTCAAGGGCGCCGCGAACTACACGCTGGAAGGCCTGGGCGCGGCGTCGCGAGGCGAGTGGCTGGTCCTGACGGGCTGCCGCAAGGGCCCGCTCCGCCAGGCCCTCGCCCCCTCGTTGAGTGCTGGCTATTTGCGCTCTCAAAACGATTCGACAGCGCAAATAGCCAGCACTCAACGGGCTGGGAATCGGGTTGATCGGTTGGATGCGGGGCGGCGGGAGCTGGCGCGGCTGGTCGATGCGTTCGGGCGGGACAACGTGGCCGTCGAGATCACCGCGACCGGCGACCCGCGCGACGCCGACCTGCACGACGCGCTCGCCCTCCTCGCGCAGGAGGCGCGCCTGCCGCTGGTCGCCACCACCGCCGCGCACTACGCCCGCCCCCGGGACGCCGACCTCGCCGGGGCGCTCGCCGCCGTCCGCGCCCGGTCCAGCCTCGACGACCTCGACGGCTGGCTGCCCGGCGCGCCCACCGCCCACCTGCGCAGCGGCGCGGAGATGGCACGCCTGCACCGCAGGCATCCCCAGGCCGTGCCGACGGCCGCCGCGCTGGGCGCCGAGTGCGCGTTCGACCTGAAGCTCATCGCGCCGAGGCTGCCGCCCTACCCCGTCCCGGAGGGGCACGACGAGAAGTCCTGGCTGCGCGAGCTCGCCTACCAGGGCGCGACCCGCCGCTACGGCCCCCGGGAGGGCAACCGGAAGGCCTGGCAGCAGATCGACCACGAGCTGAAGGTCATCACCGACCTGGAGTTCCCGGGGTACTTCCTCGTGGTCTACGACCTGGTGGAGTTCTGCCGGCGCAACGGCATCCTCGCGCAGGGGCGGGGCAGCGCCGCGAACTCGGCGGTCTGCTTCGCCCTGGGGATCACCGCCGTGGACGCGGTGCGGCACGGCCTGCTGTTCGAGCGGTTCCTCGCGCCGGAGCGGGACGGCCCGCCGGACATCGACGTCGACATCGAGTCGGTACGCCGCGAGGAGGTGATCCAGTACGTCTACGAGAAGTTCGGGCGCACGCACGCGGCCCAGGTCGCCAACGTCATCTCCTACCGGCCACGCTCCGCGGTGCGCGACGCCGCCCGCGCGCTCGGCTACGACATCGGGCAGCAGGACGCCTGGTCCAAGAGCATCGAGCGCTGGGGCACGCTCAAACCGCGGGTGCCCGCTCCGCCGTCGGACGGCGTGCCGGACGGCGCCCCTGGCGCCGGACCCGCCCCGCAGAACCGGACCGCCGCCAAGGACGCCCGCATGACGGCGCTCTGGGGCCCGGGGGAGAACGGGGCCTTCGTCGACGTGCTCGCGCAGGAGGCGCGCGCCGCGGGCGAGCCCCGGGAGCGCGCCGACGACACCCACGACGTCGTGCCGTTCCGCACGCCGCCGTCGGCCGCGCAGGAGGGGGAGATCCCCGACGACGTGCTCGACCTCGCCGACCGCATGCTCCGCCTGCCCCGCCACCTGGGCATCCACTCCGGCGGCATGGTGATGTGCGACCGCCCGGTGATCGAGGTGGTCCCCGTCGAGTGGGCCCGCATGGAGGGGCGCACCGTGCTCCAGTGGGACAAGGAGGACTGCGCCGACGCCGAGCTGGTCAAGTTCGACCTGCTGGGCCTCGGAATGCTGACCGCCATCCGGTACGCGTTCGAGTCCGTCGAGGAGCACACCGGGGAGCGCCTCGAGCTGCACGACCCGCCGCAGGACGACCCGCTCGTGTACGACCTGCTGTGCGCCGCCGACACCGTGGGCGTGTTCCAGGTGGAGTCGCGCGCCCAGATGGCGACCCTCCCGCGGCTGCGGCCGCGCGACTTCTACAGCATCGTCGTGGAGGTCGCGCTCATCCGGCCCGGCCCCATCCAGGGCGGGTCCGTGCACCCCTACATCGAGCGGGCCCGCGGGCGCGAGAAGGTCGAGTACCTGCACCCGCTGCTCAAGAACTCCCTGAGCCGCACCATGGGCGTGCCGCTGTTCCAGGAGCAGCTCATGCAGATGGCGATCGACGTCGCCGGGTTCACGCCCAAGGAGTCCGACGAGCTGCGGCGCGCCATGGGGTCCAAGCGGTCCCAGGAACGCATGGAGGCACTGCGCGAACGGCTCTACGCCGGGATGACCGCGAACAAGATCCCGCCCGGGGTGCAGGAGCAGATCTTCGAGAAGCTCAGGGCCTTCGCCGACTTCGGCTTCCCCGAGTCGCACGCCTACTCCTTCGCGCACCTCGTGTACGTGAGCTCGTGGCTCAAGGTGCACCACCCGGCCGCGTTCTACGCGGGGCTGCTCGCGGCCCAGCCCATGGGGTTCTACTCCCCGCAGTCCCTGGTCGCCGACGCGCGCCGGCACGGGGTGCGCGTGCTGCGGCCCTCGGTCGCGGCGTCCCGGGTGCTCTCCTCGGTCGAGCGGGTGCCTGCGGCCTCGCCGGCCGAGGGGGCGCCGACGCCGGACGGGCCTGCCCCTGCGCTGGTCGAGCCCGCCGAGACCCCGACCGCGTCCGTCGCCGGCCTCGTCCGGGCCGACCCGGCGCTCGCGGTCCGCATGGGGCTGGAGTCCGTGCGGGGCATCGGGAAGGAGAAGGCGGAGGAGATCGTGGCGGCCCGCGACGCCGCGGGCCCGGCGGGGTTCGTGTCCCTGCGGGACCTCGTGCGGCGGGTCGAGCTGTCGACGGCGCAGCTCGAGTCGCTCGCGACCGGCGGCGCGCTGGAGCCGCTCGGCGTCGACCGGCGGGAAGGCCTGTGGGCCGCGGGCGCCCTGGGCCAGGAGGGGCCGACGACGCTGCCCGGCGTCAGCGTCGGCGTCGACGCCCCGGTGCTGCCGGGGATGAGCGAGGTCGAGCTGGCGCAGGCCGACGCGTGGACGACCGGCGTCACGCCCGACTCGTACCCGACGCAGCACGTCCGGCCGGGTCTGGAGGCGGCGGGCGTGCTCACCGTCGCCCAGGCGATGGTGACCGAGCCGGGACGCCGGGTCGCCGTCGGCGGGGTGGTGACGCACCGCCAGCGGCCGGGCACCGCCGGGGGTGTGACGTTCCTGTCCCTGGAGGACGAGACGGGGCTGCTGAACGTGATCTGCACGGTCGGGCTGTGGCAGCGGTTCCGCCGGGTCGCGCGGTCGGCGCAGGCCATGGTGATCCGCGGGCGGATCGAGGCCGCCGACGGCGCCGTCAACCTCCTGGCGGAGCACCTCGCCCCGCTGTCGCTGGCGGTCCCGGGGCGGTCGCGGGACTTCCGGTAGGAGTTCGGCGCGTGTGCCGTCCGACGCGGCGCCGTGCGGCCCGAACCGGCCGGCGCCGCGTCAGCCCAGGTAGAGCTGGCCCGTGCTGGTCGCCCAGAGTGCCGCCGAACCCGCCCCGACCAGCACCGCGGCGATCGCGTAGAACCAGATCTTCATGCGGTGCCCGGCGATGCGCAGCAGCACGGCCAGGCCGAACGCGGCGACCGCGAGGGCGGGGGCGGCGAGGAACGGGTCGCCCCCCTGCGCGTCCTGGGTGACCAGCACGTACACGGCGCTCACCAGCAGCAGCCGGGGGACCCAGCGCAGCAGGGCGCCGAGCAGCCGGACCGGCCACGGCCTGCGACGCGGTGCGATGGGGGCGGGCGCCGGCGTGCGCGGCTGCTTGCCCGGCCGCGCGCCCTGCTGCTTGGCGGGCTGCACGGCCTGCGGTCCGCCGGGCTGCCTGGCCGGCTGCGCGGCCGGCTGTCCGCCCCGCTGCGCGCCCTGCTGCCTCGTCGGCTGCGCGACGGGCGGCCGGCCCGGCGGCACGGCCGGCATCGGCCGGGTGGCGCGCAGGGACGGGCCGGGCGCGGCCTGCCGCGGGGCGGGGCCGAGGTGCTTCACCGGGCTCTTGCGCGGCTGATACGACTGCGGCGGTGGAACCTGGCTGCGGACCACCTGGGTCGCCGTGGCCGACGGCGGTGCCGCGGTGCTGGACCCCGCCGCCGTCGACCCGACCGGGGTCACCGACCTGGGCCGGCTCGTGACCGGCGCCCGCTTGCTCGCCGGCGCGGGCTCGGGGCTGCGGAACGCGCGCCAGCCGCGCAGCGTGTCCGCGTGCCCCTCCGGGGGAGTGGCGACCCGCCAGCGCATGGCCTGCCAGATCCAGTCCTTGATCTCGGCCGGGGTGCGGCCGCCGGCGACCTCCGCGCCGATCTCCGCGACGTGGTCGGCCACGACCTGCTCCGCGGCGCCGTCGAACCCGTCTGCGTGCACCTCGGTCAGCACGCTCATCAGCGCCCGGTCGTAGACCAGGGCGTGCCAGGGCTCCGGGACGCGGGTGGGCGTGACCTCGTCCGACCGGTCGAGGTCACGCTGGAACATCTTGGTGTGGCCCTGGCCCGGCAGGATGTCCGTCGAGGGCAGCGTCGCGACCTCGGCGGCCGTCACGCCGTCGCTGACGAGCTGCGAGGTGAGCAGGAGCGTCGGGTCGGGCGTCGCGCTCGCGATCCGCGCGCGCACGACGCTCGCGATGTTCTCCAGCGGCGGCCGGTGGTTCGGCTGGTACCGCGTCATGGCCAGGACCAGGGACTGCAGGTGCCGGTCGATGGCCGGGCGCTCGGGCAGGGGATCGTCGTCCGGGACGACGCCGGCAGGCTCCTCCTCCACGAGGTCGGACGGCGTCAGGTCCCGGCCCAGGAAGTTCAGGTCCAGCGGCAGCGCACCCGTGCTCGCGTACACGAGGAGCAGGCCCAGGCTGTACACGTCGGACCGCGGGTGGACCCGGCGCCCGAACAGCTCGGGCGCCATGTAGGCCATGGTCCCGGCGGGCTGCGTGGAGGTCGCGGCGTCGAACACCTTGGCGATGCCCAGGTCGATGAGGACCGCGCGGTCGCCGTCGACCATGATGTTCGCCGGCTTGAGGTCGCGGTGCAGGCAGCGCTCCTCCTGCAGCACGAGCAGCGCGTCGACGATCTGCCGGGCCAGGTGCAGCGCCTCGGGGCCGGACAGCGGCCCCTCCTCGCGCACCCGGTCGCGCAGCGTGGTGCCGGGCACGAGCTCCATCGCGAACCAGGGCTGCGTCGCGTCCAGGCCGGCCTCGACGAACCGCGGGAAGCCGCGGCCGTCCAGCCGTTCCAGCAGGTGCGCCTCCTGGGCGAAGCGCTCCCGGGCGTCGTCGTGCAGGCCGGTCAGGACCTTCAGGGCGACCTCCGTGTCGTCGTCGGCCTGTGCCCGGTACACGTGCGCGAAACCACCGTGGCCCAGCGCCTCGGCGAGCGTGAACCGGCCCAGGCGCTCCCCGCTGGCGGGGATGCGCCGCACCGGCCGCATCGGCAGGGCGGCGGCGCGCGGGGCGGGCGCGGCGAGGTCAGCAGGCGGGGCGGGCGGGAGCTCCGGGGTGGGCTCCGGGTCCGGGGCGGACGCCGGGGCCGGCTCGGCGTCGGCTGTGGTTGCCGGGCCGGGGACGGGCGCCGCGGCGGCCGCGGCCGGATCCGGGGCGTCGACCGGCTCGGCGGCGGTGGGGGCGACCACGGTGGCCACAGGAGCGTCGTCCGTGTCCGTGTCCGTGCCTGCGTCGATGTCCGCCGGCGGCTCAGGGACCGGGCCGGGATCCGCGGGCTCGGCGACGTCCTCCACGCTCGGCGGCGCGGGTACGGGCGCGAGCTCCCTGGTCGGATCCTCGTCCGGCGGGGCGGGGACCGGCGCGAGCTCCGGGGTCGGCGGGGGGCCTGCTGCGGGCTCGGCATCCGTTGACGGGACCGGACCGGGGCCGACGGCCGCTGGCGCGACCTCGCCGACGCCGGGTGCTGGTGACGTCATGCCGGAAAACCTACCAGCGGACCTTCGCCGAGCGGACTAAAGTCCACCGCCGCGCCGCACCCCGGCTCACACACCCTGGGTGCGGTACCAGGCGATCTTCTCCCGGAGTCGGTCCTGCTGGGCGCGCAGGGCGTCGATCGACTCCTGCACCCGCCGGTCGTGCTCCTCCAGCAGCGCGACCCGCGCGGCCAGCGTCGCCTCGTCGAGCGACAGCTCGGCATACCGCTTCAGGTCGGCGATCGGCATGCCGGTGTCCCGGAGGCAGTGCACCAGGTCGAGCCAGCCCAGGTCGTCCTGCGTGTAGGTGCGGTGCCCGCCCGACGTCCGCGCGATGGGCCGCAGGATGCCCTCGCGCTCGTAGTACCGCAGCGTGTCGATGCTGAAACCGGAGACCTCGGCGGCCTGCGCGGGCGAGTACGTGACCATGTTCCGATCCTGCCCTTGACCTGGAGCGCGCTCCAGGGTTTTCGCTGCTCTCATGACCACCACCCTCCACGAGACCCCGCCCGCCGCCCGCCTGGTGCTCGGCGCCATGATGTTCGGCACCGCCGTCGACGAGGCCACGTCGTTCGCGCTGCTCGACCAGTTCGTCGCCGCCGGCGGCCGCTGGATCGACACCGCCGACTGCTACTCCTTCTGGGCGAGCGAGTCCGGCTACGGCGGGCAGAGCGAGGAGGTGCTCGGCCGCTGGCTCGCCGCGCGCCCCGGCGTCCGCGACCGCGTGCTGCTCTCCACCAAGTTCGGGGCCGAGCCGCGGGACGCCGCCGACTGGCCCGCCTCCCGCACCGGCCTCTCGGCCGCCGCGGTCCGGGAGCAGCTCACCCGCAGCCTGCGCCGGCTCGGCACCGACCGCGTCGACCTGGCCTGGGCCCACATGGAGGACCGCTCGGTCCCGGTCGAGGAGACGGCGGAGGCCTGCGCCGCCCTCGTGTCGGACGGTCTCGTGGGCCGGATCGGCACCTCGAACCACCCCGCGTGGCGGGTCGAGCGGGCCCGGCGGCACGCCGTCGGGCAGGGCGAGGAACCGTTCAGCGCGGTGCAGCACGCCTACAGCTACCTCCAGCCGCGGCCGGGCACGCTGACGGGGAACCACCGGTGCGGCTGGCTCGACGACGAGCTGGTCGACCTCGCCGCCGTCGAGCACCTGGACGTCTGGGCCTACACGCCGCTGCTGTCCGGCGCGTACGACAACCCGGCCAAGCCGATCCCCGAGGTCTTCGACCACCCGGGCACCACGCGGCGGCTCGCCGTGCTCGACGACGTCGCGGCCGAGCTCGACGCCTCCCGCGGCCAGGTGGTGCTCGCCTGGCTGGCGGCCCGCGGCATCCACCCGATGCTGGGCGGCAGCAAGCCGACCCAGCTGACCACGGCGGTCACGGCCATGACCCTCCCCCTGACGGCCGACCAGGCAACCCGCCTGAGCGAGGTAGACGTCACCCCGCCCGCCTCCTGACCACTCGGCGAAGGGGTCAGGTGAGGTCGATCGTCAGCGGCTCGAAGGGCGTCGCCACCGGGTAGCTGCCGCCCCAGAGCTTCGCGCCGTCCTCCGTGAGCTCGACCTGCCGCCAGGTCAGGCGCGCGCCGTCGTCCGACCGCTCGGGGGCGCCCGCCAGGCGGAACGCGACCGTGCGCACGTCCGCGTCGCGGTCCCGGATGGACATGGTCCAGTCGGGGTCGCCGTCGGCCGGGGCGACGACCTCGATGTCCGCGACCTCGCCGACGAACGAGCCGAAGTGCCCGATGAACACCACAGAACCCGTGAACCCGAACGACGTGCCCTCGGGGGACGGGTCGGGGGTGCGTGCCGGGTCGAGCGGGAAGTGGAACGAGGCGCCGCTGCCGCCCACGGCGTCGTCCTGCACGATGCGGCCGCCAGGCGCCCCCATCACGTACATCAGCAGGCTTGCCTTGATCTCCCAGTCCAGATGAGCCACCCGAGAACGGTACTCCCACCTGGGGATTCGTCGTGCCTTGCTCGGCACGTCGCGCGGCAGGTCGGCCGACGCGCCCGCCGGGAGCGCGCGTCCGGAAGACGTGTGCCGTCCGGGGAGGTAACGCTCTGCTAGCGATGCTCGCTCGGCGTTACCTGCTCGGCGGAGCAGGCGTTGCCCGGTGCGACCCGTGTGTCCGCGTGCCCCCGCCTGCGGAGCGGGTCACGCCTGCGGAGCGGTCCGGTGTGCGGGTCGCCGTGCGTTCACGGGGGCGTCGCCGGGCCGACGGCGGCGGGCCTTGCTCCGGCCACCGGACCCGTCCAGGCTCGGGCCCATGAAGACCCTCTCACCCCGCAGCACCGCGGCTCTCGCCGTGACTCTCGCGGGCGCACTGGCCCTGGGTGTCGCCGCACCGGCGTCAGCCCTGTCCGCCGACGCCGCCGACACCGCCGACACCGCACGCGCGGCCGCGCACCACGACCGCACCTTCGACCTGCAGGCCCACCGCGGCGGCATCGCCCTGACCGTCGAGAACACGCTCCCGGCGTTCGACAACGCCCTCGCGCTCGGCGTCAGCACGCTCGAGCTGGACGTGCAGATCACGCAGGACGGGTACGCCGTCGTGACCCACGACCGCGACCCGAGCGCGGCCAAGTGCGTCGACACGGAGCCGGCGTTCCCGGGCGACCCCGAGTTCCCCTACGTGCCCACCAGGACGTACATCAAGGACCTCACGCTCGCGCAGGTCCGCACCCTGGACTGCGGTTCGCTGCGCCAGCCGCAGTTCCCCGGGCAGGAGCTGCACCCGGGCGAGCGGATGCCGCTGCTGTCGGAGGTCCTGGCGCTGGTCAACCGGCACCGGGCGCACCAGGTCATGCTCAACATCGAGACCAAGGTCGAGGCCGGCGCGCCCGAGCAGACGGCGCCGCGCGAGCAGTTCGTGCAGGTCGTCGCCCGCGAGGTGCGCAAGGCCCGCCTGGTCGACCAGGTGACGATCCAGAGCTTCGACTGGGGCTCGCTCATGCGGATGAGCGAGGTCGAGCCGCGCTTCGGCCTGGTGGCCCTGACCAACGGCCAGCAGTTCCTCCAGGTCGGCGTCGAGGGCGCGTCGCCATGGCTCGGCGGCCTGGACATCGACGACTTCCCGGGCTCGGTCCAGCAGAAGTTCGTCGCCGCGGCCGACTCGTTCGGCGCCGACGCCGTCTCGCCCGTGCACGGCGACCCGCAGGGCGGCAGCGTGTCCGACCCCGGCTACGTCCCCTTCACCACGCCCGAGCTCGTCCGCGCCGCGCACCGCGCCGGCCTGGACGTGATCCCGTGGACCGTCGACGACCGCGCCACGATCGAGTCCCTCATGGACATCGGCGTCGACGGCCTCATCACCGACCGGCCGGACCTGCTGCGCACGATCATGGCGGAGCGCCACCTCAAGCTCCCGAAGCGGTACTGACGGGCGCGGCCGCGGGTCAGCCCGCGGCCGTGTCGTGCTCGCCGGCTCCGGTGCCAGGGGCTGCCCGACGGCGTTCGCGGCGTCCGCGGGCCAGCTCCGTCGCCAGGGCGTCGAGCGGCTGGGCGAAGGTGTCCTCGAAGCGGGCGAGCCAGGCCTGGGCGGCGGCGGTCCCGGCATCGTCCACGGAGTAGAGCCGGCGCGTGCCCTCGGCGCGCACCCGCACGAGCCCGGCCTCGCGGAGCACCCTCAGGTGCTGGGAGACCGCCGGCTGCGTGATGCTGACCCGCGCCTGGAGCGCGCCGACCAGAGCGCCCGCGGGCTGCTCGCCCGGGACGAGCAGCTCCAGCAGCCGACGTCGGACCGGGTCGCCGAGCGCCTCGAACACCCCGGCCCGGGCCGCGTCGAGCGCGCCGTCCTGCCCGCGGCCGGCGCCGTCCTCCGCCTCGCCGCCGGGGAACCGGGCGGCGGCGGGCACTCAGGCCTCCGGCTGCGTGGTGTAGAAGGCGATGGTGCGCGCGCCGGCGGCCCGCGCGGCGTCGGCGTCGTCCCCGCCCGCGATCGCGGCGTCGGCCCAGCCGGTGCTCGCCAGCCGCACGAACTCGACGCCCACGGGGGAGACGGTCCACGCCTCGAACTCGGTGGCGTCGTTGGTGGAGCCCGTGGCCAGGTGCAGGCCGAGCCCCAGGAGGGCGAGGTCCCAGCCGACGCCGACGGCGCCGGGGCCGTACTGGGTCCAGAAGTCGGGGTCGACCACAGCCTCGTGCACCAGCTCGAGCGTGGTGCCGCCGTCGGCGGGGCGCAGCGAGACGGTGACCCAGGAGACCTGGCCGCCGAACTCCCAGGTGATGTCGAAGCTCTCGGGGGCGTCGCAGCGCTCGACCAGGCCGCCCGCCTGGCCCTCGAACTGGTAGCGGCCGCCCACGGAGAGCTCGCCGCTGACCGGCAGGAACCAGCGGGGGAGGCGTTCGGCGGAGGTCAGCGCGTTCCAGAGGTCGTCCCGGTCGGCGTCGTAGGTGCGGCGGGCGACCGCGATCTTGGTCGGGGTGCCGTCCCGGCTGCCGTCGCGGACCTCGCGGGTCGTGAGCCCGGCGGTGGCGACCGGGTCGATGGTGCTGGTGCTGGTCATGATCTCTCCTTGTATAAGCGGGTACTTATGTTATGCCACACGCGGGCCGGGCGCGCAACAGTGCTGGTCCGCGTGCCAGTGGGAACCCGCGCGAAAAAGTGTGCCAAGCGCATCGCGCCGCGGGTGTCGGTGAGGCGGAGTAGGTTCCGAACATGGCCCAGATCCCGGAGGCCCGCATCGTGGTGGTGCCCGCCACGGCCGACCGGTTCGACGACGTCGCGCGCGTCCTCAACCCGAGCGGACGCGAGCAGGCGTGCTGGTGCATGCACTGGCGGGCGCCGGCCAAGGAGGACGTCACGACGCGCGGCGCCCGGCTGCGCGCGCTCACGGCGGAGGAGCCCGCGCCGGGCATGCTCGCCTACCTCGGCCGCGCGGGGGCGGGCGCGGGTGTGGGGGAGGGCGCCGGCAGCGGCGGTGCAGGCGACGACGAGGTCGCCGGCTGGCTCGGCTTCTCGGTGCGGTCGGCGGCCCGGTCGCTGCAGCGGTCCCGCGTGCTGCCGGTGGGGGAGCCGGAGTCCTGGCCCACCACCTGGGTGTTCATGTGCGTGACGGTGCGCACGGGCTTCCGCCGCCAGGGGGTCGCGCGGGCGCTGCTCGACGCCGGGGTCGACTACGCCGCGGCCCACGGCGCGACGGCGCTGGACGCCTTCCCCGTCGAGCCCGAGGCCGGGCGCCGGGTCCCGGTGAGCGCGGCGTTCGTCGGCACGGTCGGGATGTTCGAGCGTGCGGGCTTCGACCGGCTCGGACCGACGGACGCAACGAGCGGCAGGCTGACCCGCTGGCACATGCGGCGGGAGATCGCCGCAGCTTGAGGGCGCGGCGTCAGCGCTCCGCCGTCCGGCACCCCGCCGCCCGGGGACCTACTCCTCGACCGGCACGACCACGCACAGCTCGAACGTGTCCCGGCCCCGGCGCACGAGGTAGCGCGCCCGGTCCGCCGCGGCCTCCGAGGCGTTCTCGTCCTTGAAGCTCCAGCGCACGTCGACCCACAGGAGCGCGTCGCCCACCTGCTCGACCGCCTTGATCTCCGGCACGGCGGCGACCAGTCCCTCCTCCCGGCGGGAGGCGAGCATGCCGCCGAGGCTGCTGCGCGCGGCCTCGGCGTCGGGCACCACGACGGACCGGTCGGCCTCGATGATCACGGACGGGTAGGCGAGGCCGTCGGTCAGGGCGTCCAGGTCGCCCGCTCCGAGCGCGACGCCATAGCCGACGAGGAACGCGAGCAGGTCGTCGCGGTCGTACGGGGTGCTGGTCATGCCCACACGCTAAGTGCCCGCCGCCCGCCCCACCACCTCGTTGAGTGCGGGCTATTTGTTGCTCCGAACGTGTGGGAGCAACAAATAGCCCGCACTCAACGAGGGGTCAGCGGGTGGCGTGGGCCAGGGCCTGGGACAGGTCCGTCCAGAGGTCGTCGACGTCCTCCAGGCCGACCGACAAGCGCACCAGGTCCGGCGAGATGCCCGCCTCCTTGCGGGACACCTCGTCCATGATCCGGTGGGTCAGCGACGCCGGGTGCTGGATCAGGCTGTCCACGCTGCCCAGGCTCACGGCCGGGGTGATCAGCCGCACGGCCGAGACCAGCGCCACCGGGTCGGCGGAGGTCTCGAACGAGACCATCGCCCCGCCGATGCTCGGGTAGTGCACTCGGGTCACCCGCGGGTGCTCCCCGAGCCGGCGGGCCAGCTCCGCTGCCGTCGCCGCCGCCCCGCGCACCCGCACCGGCAGCGTCGCCAGGCCGCGAAGCAGCTCGTACCCCGCCATCGGGTGCAGCATGGCGCCCGTGACGAACCGGACCTGGCGCAGCGACCGGGCCAGCTCCTCGCCGCAGGCGACGATGCCGCCCATGACGTCGCCGTGCCCGCCCAGGTACTTCGTCGCGCTGTGCAGCACCATCGCCGCCCCCTGCTCCAGCGGACGCTGCAGCACGGGCGTGGCGAACGTGCTGTCCACCAGCACGGGCACCGGCGCGCAGGCGTCGGTCAGGGCGCGCAGGTCCACCTCGTCCAGCGTGGGGTTGGCCGGGCTCTCCACGACCACGAGCCCGGTCCGGCCCGTGATGGCCGATGCCGCGTCCTGCGGCGACGCCCACGTCACCGAGGTGCCGAGCAGCCCGGAGTCGAGCAGGTGGTCGGTGGTGCCGTACAGCGGCCGTACACCGACGACATGCGGGCGGCCCGCAGCGACCTGCGTCAGCAGGCACGCCGACAGTGCGGCCATGCCGCTCGCGAACGCGACCGCGGCCTCCGCCCCCTCGAGCTCGGCCAGGGCGTTCTCGAAGCGACGCACCGTCGGGTTGGCGACGCGGCCGTAGACGGGCGGACCGCCGTCGTCGTGCCCCTCGGCGAACTCGTCCAGGCGCGCGGCCTCCGCGACGACGTCGTGCGACGGATAGGTGGTGGACAGGTCGATCGGCGGGGCATGGAGCCCGAGCGCGGCGAGGTCGTCCTTGCCGGCGTGGACGGCGCGCGTGGTCCAGGAATGCATGCTCATGGGTGACTATCGGCATTCGCGCTGTCCGACGGCGCCGCGGCGTGCTAGATATTCGGCCCATGACCCAGAACGTGCTCCTGGATTCAGTGGACCGGGCGCTCCTGATCGAGCTGCAGAACGACGGGCGTCTCTCCAACAAGACGCTCGCGCAGCGGGTCGGCGTCGCGCCGTCGACCTGCCTGGCGCGCGTCCAGCGGCTGCAGAACGCGGGGGTCATCCGCGGATACCACGCCGCGATCGACCCCGCCGCCGTCGGGCGCGGGCTGCAGGCCATGCTCATGGTGCGGCTCACCACGCACTCACGACCGCTGCTGGGGCCGTTCGTCGAGTGGGTGCGGCGGTTGCCGCAGACCCGGGCCGTGCACCACGTGTCGGGGCCCGACGACTTCCTGATCAACGTGGCCTGCGCCGACACCGACGAGCTGCAGCGCCTCGTGCTCGACCTGACCGCGCGCGGCGAGGTGGGCCGGGTGCAGACCGACCTGGTGTTCTCGTCCTGGACCTGCGGCCCGGTCACCCCGGCGGAGTGACCGGACCGTCGGCGGAGTGACCGGACCGGCTCGGTCAGAACGCCTGCGCCAGCAGGTCGGCGAACAGGGCGTCCGGGTCGACGTCCAGCCCGCGCGCGACGAACCAGTCGGACACGGTGCGGCAGTCGCGCAGCAGCACGTCGCTCGAGAACGGGTTGGCCGCCAGGTCCACGACCTGCGGCAGGTCGATGATGACCAGCCGCTCGCCGTGGGCCAGGATGTTGTACGGGGACAGGTCGCCGTGCGCGAACCCGAGCCGGGCCAGCACGGACATGCCGTGCGTGAGCTGCTCCCAGTACGACTCCAGCAGGTCGTCCGACGGGCGCACCCGGGTCAGGCGCGGCGCGGCGACCGCCTGGGTGCGGCCCAGGTCGTCCGTCTCCTCGGTGCCGATGAACTCCATCAGCACCTCGGTCCCGTCGATCTGCACGGGGTAGGGCACGGGCGCACCCGCCGACCAGGCCTCGCGCAGGGCGATGAACTCGGCGTCGGCCCACTGGGTGGCCGACACCGCGCGGCCCCAGGCGGACTTGCGGTCCTCCATGGCGCGCTGGTCGCGCGTGCGCCGGACGGTGCGGCCCTCGGTGTACTCGGACCCGCGGTGGAACTGCCCGTGCTCCAGGCTGCGGTACCGCTTGGCGACCAGCAGGCAGCGGGTGGCCGGCTGGTCGAGCGTCAGGTCCGGTCCGCCGTCCGACGACGCGTCCGCACCCGCCGGGACCGCGCGCTCCACGAGGAACGCGTCGGCCTCCTTGCCGGTCTTGAGGATGCCGAGCTCGGTGTCGATCGCGGCGTCCCGGGTGACCACCCACTCCGGCAGCGGTTCGGGACCGCGCGCCCCCTTGGCGACCGAGCGCCAGGTGGACCAGCGCTGCCCGGGACCGGGCTGGGTGGGATCGGTCTCGTGGTTGTCATCGTGGTCGTGGTTGTCGTCAGGGGCGTGCGGGACGACGCCGGACGCGTGCCGGCCGGCGCCGTCCTGGACCATGCCGTCCTGCTCGAACGCCTCGGAACCGAGCTGGTCGGACTCGAGATCGCCGGTGTCGAACGTGCCCGGGTAGGGGCCTTCCAGGTCCTCGCGGCCGACCCGCACGCCGCGGGCGGGCCGGCGCTCGTCGTCGGCCGACCGGTTGTTGTACTTCGTGCCGCCTCTCCCGGCTGCTGCCTGGATGAGGACGGACTTCGGTGCTTCGGGAAAACGGGGCAAGTCGGTGCTCCTTGATGCTGGAGCATCGCCGGTTCAGTCCCGGGAGCTCCTGGTGACAGTGGCGTCTGCTGCCGCGAAGGCAGCCGCGCGAACGACGTCGTCCATCACTGCCTCCTTCCTGTCCGCACCGTGCTCGAACGCACGTGCCGGAGCCGTTCCTACCTGATGAGCTGGCCGGTCAGCGAGCGCCTCAGGGGTAGACCCGATGACCGTGCGAGGAGCATGTCACGCCCGCCGGACGGGGCGCACCTGATTATTCGAGGCCGGCGTGTTCGGGGTCGGCGTGTTCGGGGTCGGCGCCTTCCCGCGACGTCGGCGCCTTCCCGCGAGGTCGGCATCTTCCTGCGACGTCGGCAGCTTGTGTCGAGGTCGGCACAGGCCTGTGCCGACCTCGAGGCAGACTGCCGACTCTGCGCGGCAGACTGCCGACTCTGCGCGGCAAACTGCCGACCTCCGGGTGGCCGGGTGGCCGGCTGGCCGGCAGGCCTCAGGCAGGTGGGAGGTGCGGGTTGGCCTGAGCCCGTCTGACCAGGTCGGGCGGCAGGTGGGCCGTGATCCTGGCGAGCATCGTCCGGGTGTCGGCGCGGTCGGCGGCGCTCGTGCGTTCCAGGGTGATGCCGGCGCGGCGGATGGCCTCGGCCCGGTTCTTCTCGCGCATGTACTCGGCGGCCGGGTCGTGACCAGGGCGGACGCCGTCGGGCCGGTACTTGACCAGGCCGTCGAACTCGATGCCCAGCCCCCACTGCTCGTACCCGAGGTCGGTGTGGAACAGACCGCGTTCGGTCTGCACCGGCATCTGTGTCGTGGGTCTGGGTAGGCCCGCACGGAGGATCTCGTAGCGCACCCAGGTCTCCCAGGCGGATCCCGAGCCGCCGTCCGCGAGCTCGACGACCAGCCGGGCCTGCTGGACCCCGCGGCGGCCGGCCCGGGCGTCGATCATCTTGAGGAGAAGCTGACGGTCGGCGCCGAGCGCCAGGGCGGAGTCGGCGATGACGAGCGCCTCCAGCGGGTGCAGTGCGAGGGCGCAGTCGATCACGGTGCGCTCGACCGAGGTGACCGGAAGGCCGTCGACCGCTGCGACGTCCGCGGGCGGGACCTTTCCCCGGTGCCGGACGACGTCCTTCGCGGACCGGCCCGAGGCCCGGGAGCGCTGGTAGACGTGCGTCGTGTCGGGCACCGTCCAGACCCGGCAGCCCAGCAGCAGGGCCGCGGTCGTGTGGCTGAAGACATGGTCGGAGCGCAGCTGGGAGTGCAGCGCGCGAGCCCGGGCCAGCTCCTTGATCCGCTTCTCGCGAGGCGCCGACGAGGGGCCGCCGACCTGGACGGCCCCCGCCTCGCAGTAGGCGCCGCGTCGCACCCTGACGAGCGTGCCCCGGCGATGGGCCTCGGCCAGCTTGTTCCGGTCGCGCTCGCTCGCGAGCAGGACGGAGGGGATGTCGACGACGGGGGCGGGTGAGGTGGTGGTCATGGGACGAGCGTGCGCCGGGCGCGCGGGGCGCGTCCCCTCCGGTGACAGCAGCTGTGCACAGGTACGACGTCGCAGCGCATGTGGTCGCGCTCGAACGCCTGCGACCTCGTCGGGAGGGTCTGTCGCCGGCTGGGACAACTTTGATGCGGGGACGTCCCCGCGGCGTCAGCACGATCCTGTGAGGTCGGCACTCTCTCGCGATGTCGGCACGTTCCTGTGGCGTCGGCGCTCTCTTGCGATGTCGGCACGTTCCTGTGGCGTCGGCGCTCTCTTGCGACGTCGGCACGTTCCTGTGGCGTCGGCGCTCTCTTGCGACGTCGGCACGACCCTGTGGCGTCGGCACTCTCTCGCGACGTCGGCACGATCCTGTGAGGTCGGCACACTCCTGCGATGTCGGCAGTCTGCGTCGAGGTCGGCACAGACCTGTGCCGACCTCGACGCAGACTGCCGACTCTGCGCGGCAAACTGCCGACCGCCGAGCCCAATGTCAGGGGGACTGCCGACCTCGCGGCCCTCTGTGTCACTGCCCTGACGCCGCTACGCCTTACGCCGCCGGCCTCGACGCAGCTACGCCCGACGCCGCTACGCCCGACACCGCTACGCCTGCCGCCGCCGGCCTCGACGCCGCCAGCCTCGACGACGCCAGCCCCGACGCCGCCGGCCCCGTCGCCGCCGGCCCCGACGGCGACGCCGCCGCTACGCCTGACACCGCTACGCCCGCCGCCGCCGGCCCTGACGCCGCAGCCCCCGGCACTGCTGCGCCGACGCTGGGACTGTCAGCCCTCGTTCGAGTTCCAGGGGAGGGCGTCCTCGAAGGACTGCCAGATCGAGTCGCGGACGTCCTCGGTCGTGTCCTGGACACCCTGTTCGAGGTCGTCCTGGATCTGCTCGCGCTGCTCCTGGAACGAGTCGCGCGCGTCCTGCGTGACCTGCTGCGCGTAGCCGACAACGCCCTGCACCGCGATCACGATGACCCACACCACGACGACCAGCCAGAACGGCCAGGTGCGGCCGCCGCGGCGCGAGCGCACCGCGCGCACGAGGTTGACGAGGGCCGCGGCGATGATGCCGAGCAGCGGGATGGAGAGCTCCGCCATGCGCGGCGCCCACTCCGGGTCGAGGCTCAGCGTCGCCACCGTGATGTCGCCGAGCGCGGCGAACAGCGGCAGCTCGGCGGCGCTGGGCATCGCGTCGAAGCCCGGGATCAGGCGCACGAGCTGGTAGAGCGCGATCGCGAGCAGGATCCGCGGGATCCAGCCGAGGATCGTCGCCACGGCGCCCATGCCGCCGCCGGAGCTCCGGTCGGCGCGCGCACTCCGTTCGTCGCGGGAGTCCTGGGCGTCCCGCCGCGACAGCCCCGCGGCCGGCTGCACCGGCCCTGTCGGCCGCTGCGGTGCGGGCGGCTGCTGCGGCGCGGAGGGCCGGTGCTGCACAGGCGGCTCGGACACCACGGGCGGCTGTACGGGCCCCGTCGGCCGCTGCACGGGCTGCGTGCCGGTCTGCACGGGCTGCTGCACCGGCGCCGGCGCCGTCCGGGCGGCCGTCGCTGCCGACCCCGGGCGGAACGACGGCGCGACCTGCGTCGCCTGCTGCGGGGCCTGTGCCACCCGCGGCGCGCTGCTGGTGTGCCGGCGAGGCGTGGTCGCCCCGGGGGTGCCGGGCAAGGGCAGGCCGTGACGCTGCCGGTAGGCGGCCCAGCCGTCGAACGTGTCGGAGTAGCCCTCGGGCGTGAACGCCGGGGCCCACCGCATCGCCGCCCACAGGTAGTCCTTGATCTCGGCGGGCGCGCGCCCGCCGGCCCGCTGTGGCCCGACGGCGGCCAGGTAGGTCGAGATGACCTCCTCGGCCGCGCCGTCGAACCCGTCGCCGTGCACCTGGTGCAGGCGGCCCATGAGCTGCTGGTCGTAGACCAGGTTGGTCATGGGCTCGCCCGGCTGCACGGGGTTGCTCGCGAGCACGCTGGTGGGCGCCACGGTGGCCGCCGCCGTGCTGCCCGTGAGCACCTCGGTCACCAGGCCGCGCTCGACCGTGGTGGCCCCCGCCGCGGCGAGCAGCGCCGGGTCGAGCCGGGCGCTGTCCGTGGCGAGCTGGGCCACGGTGCGCGACAGGTTGTGCAGCGGCGGGCGGTCCTCGGGCCGGTGCCGCGTCATGGCCAGGATCAGGGGCAGCAGCCGCTGGTCCACGGGCCCGACGTCGGCCGCCGTCAGGTCCCGCCCCGCGAAGTTGAGGTCGTTGGGGAGCTCGCCCGTGGCCAGGAAGATGAGCAGGAGGCCCAGGCTGTAGACGTCGGAGCGGGCGTGCGGCTTGCGCACGAACAGCTCGGGCGCCATGTACGAGATGGTGCCCGCCGCGTGCGTCGACGTCGTGGTGCCGTGGCCCTTGGCGATGCCGAGGTCGATGAGCACGTACCGGTCGGGCGCGGCGATGATGTTGGCCGGCTTCACGTCCCGGTGCAGGAAGTGCTCCTCCTGGAGCACGGCGAGGGCGTCGAGCACGTCGTCGGCCACGCGCAGCACCTCGTGCGCCGGCAGGGGGCCCTCGGCCGCCAGGCGCTGGGACAGCGTGGGCCCCGGCACGAGCTCCATCGCGAACCACGGCGTGGGCGCGTCGAGCCCGGCGGCGACGAGCTGCGGAAAACCGCGTCCGGCGAGCCGCTCCAGCAGGGCCGCCTCGCCGACGAACCGGTCCAGCGAGCCCGACTCGGTGTTGGTCAGCACCTTGAGCGCCACCTCGCCGCCCGGGCCCGTGGCGCGGTACACGTGCGCGAACCCGCCGTGGCCGAGGGAGTCACCGAGCTGGAACGGCCCGAGCACCTCGCCCGTCGCGGGGATCCGCGGCACGCCGCCGGGCATCCCGGAGCCGGTGTACCCGCCACCGGTGTAACCGCCACCGACGCCGCCCCCGGACGGCCCGGTGGGCAGCACCACCCGCGTGGGCGCGGTGGGTGGTGGGACCGTCCGCGTGGGCGCGGGCAGCGGCGGCGCCGCCCGCGTGGACGGCGTCGGCACGACGGCGGTCTGGTCGCCACCCCCGACCGGCGGTCCGGCAGGGCGTGCGGCCGTCATGCGGGTGGTCTCGTCGGACAAGCAAGGACTCCTCAGCAGCGCACCGGAACGACCGGTTGGACGTGAGAAACGCTATCAGCGTCCCGCCGCCCACCGGGGTCGGCGTGCCCGACCCGTGACCTGACCCGGTCAGCCGTTCCCGCCGGGCAGGGCGTTCTCGAGCTGGTCGCCGATGCTCTCCTCGACGCTGTCCGTCGCGTTCTGCTGGGCGTCCTCGACGCTCTTGTCGATCTCCTCCTGCACCGAGTCCTTCGCGTCCTGCTTGGCGTCCTCGATCTCCTGGTCCACCGTGTCCTGGACGTCCTGCTTCACGTTCTCGGTGGCGTCCTGGGCGTAGCCGACGATGCCCCCGACGGCGAACACGACGATCCAGGCGACGATCGCCAGGCCGTACGGCCAGATCGCCAGCGACGTGTTCAGCGACCGGATCGTGTTGAACAGGCCTGCGAGCGCGATCCCGAGCACCGGGATGGTCATGTTCGCGGCCTGGTCCGACCACTCGGGGTCGAGGTTGAGCATGCCGAGCACACCGTCGCCGATCCCGCGGAACAACGGGAACTGCGAGACGTCGGGCATGACGTCGAACCCGGGGATCAGCCGGATCAGCTGGTACACGCTCAGCGCGAGCAGGATCCGCGGGATCCACGCCAGGACGGCGCCCGCCGTCGCGCCGCCCCCGCCGGAGTCGTCGTCGCGGCTGCGGCGCTGCGGCGTCGGTTGGCCGGACTGCGGGCCGAAACCCTGCTCGAACGGGTTGGGCGGGCCGGCCTGCCCCTGCTGCTGGCCCGGGTAGCCGCCCTGCTGCCCGTAACCCTGCTGGCCCGGCTGGCCGTAGCCCTGCTGGCCCGGCTGCCCGTACCCCTGCTGCCCGGCCTGGCCCGGCTGGCCGTATGCCGCGGTCTGCCCGTATCCCTGCTGACCCTGTCCGTAGCCGGGCTGCTGCCCGTACCCCTGCTGGCCCTGCCCGTAGCCGGGCTCGCCCGGAAAGGCGCCGGGGGCCTGGACCTGCGTGGGCTGCTCGGTCTCGTAGGGCCGGTACGGCCGTGCGGGCGGCGGCGTCGCCGACCGGTAGTCACGCTGCGCGCCCGCCGGGGGCAGGAGCTGCGTGGACTCGTCGACGGCGGAGGCGCCGCGCGGGGGCGGCATCACCTGCGTCGACTCGTCGATCGGAGAGGCACCGCGCGGCGGCGGCATGAGCTGCGTCGACTCGTCGACGGGGGAGCCACCCCGGTTGCCCGGGACCCGCTGTCCGGCGCCGTCACCCGGTGCGAATGCGCTGATCCGCTGGGTCGCGTCATACGATGACGGAGCGCCTGGCTGTCCCGGACGAGCCGGTGGTCGCTGGATCTGCGTCGGGTCGGCCGCCGGAGGAATTCGGCGGGTGGGCTCGTCGGACACGCAAGGGCTCCTCGGTTGTGGTCCCGGTTTCGACACCTGTTTGCGCGAGAACCTACCAGGTGGGGTGAATGCCCCGTTGGGGTGGCCAGCGGGCCGATCATGGCCGACGCTTGCTCTCGGGGGCGAACCCACGCTATGCCGCCTGCCCAGGAACTTCGGAGGAAACGCATGAGCTCTGACACCGTGCCACGCTGGCCTCGGATCGACGCGATCGTCCGTGAGGACGGCTCCGGGGAGGTGACGATCGACGGGACGTTCCATCCGATCGCCACCGGCAGCCTGGAGGAGGCACGGGTGGAGGTCCTGCGCCGGGTGACGGAGAACGCCGTACAGATCGGCCGGCCCGTGCGGGCTTCCGCGACCGGCCCGGAGGGGCTCTGGAACCTGATCGTGCACCCGGACGGGACCGTGGTGCCGGAGGAGGACGAGCTCGCGTCGGCGACGTCGCCGACGCAGGCGCCGTCCGCCTCCCCGCTGCCCGAGCCGCTCCCGGAGCCTCGGTCCGAGCCGGAGCCTCTGTCCGAGTCGGCGGCCGGGCCGGGAACGATCCCGGCTTCCGCGTTCGAGGGCGTGCCGGTCGCGGACCTGCCCCCGAACGGCGACACCCCGGCCGAGCCGGCCGACCCGATCGACACGGACACGGTGCGCCGCGCCCCGCGGGCGCCCGAGGGGTCGAACGGCGTCGGCGCGCCGTCCGTCCAGGAACCCCCGGCGTTCTCGCCGGAGGCCTCGGCGTTCGCGCCGGATCCCGCGGAGCACCTGCCGGCCCCGGGCGTCGCGCCCACCATCCCTCTTCCGTCCGAGGGCGCGCACGCGGCCGGCGACCAGGACGTCGCCGAGTGGGTCCGCGAGAACGCGGCGCAGGACCTCCCGGGCGGTAGCCCCGACGGCGTCCCGGGCGGCATGCCCGGCGACCTCGCGAGCCCGCGCCCGGCGCCCGCGACCGGGGCACCCGTGACCGGGACGCCCGCGGCCGACCACACGCGTCCGGACGACGGGCTCTCCACGCCGCCGTCCGGCCCCACGCGCGTGGTCGAGGGCGACGCACCACGCTCGCGCCGCGAGGCGCGGCAGTCGTTCCTCACGCACCAGCAGGACGAGGACCCGGCCACGCAGGGTTTCCGCGGGATGCTGACCCGCATGGGCATCCGCGTGGGCCCGAGCGAGTCGGAGCGGGCCGAGCGGGCCGACGAGCGGGCGGTGAGCCAGCACTGGCCCGGCCCCCGCACCATCTCGATGGTCAACGGCAAGGGCGGCGCAGGCAAGACGCCGTCCACGGTGCTGCTCGCGGCGGTCTTCGCGCAGTTCGGCGGCGCGGGCGTGGTCACGTGGGACAACAACCAGACCCGCGGCACCCTGGGCTGGCGCACCGAGCAGGGCCCGCACGAGTCCACCCTGCTGGACCTGCTGCCGCAGACCGACCGCCTCCTGGGCCCGTCGGCGCAGGCGGCCGACCTCGCGCGCTACGTGCACCACCAGACGCGCGACCGGTTCGACGTGCTGCGGTCCAAGCCGATAGCGATGGCCAACGAGCAGCGCATCGAGCCGCAGGACGTGGACGCGATCCACTCGGTGCTCTCGAAGTACTACCGGATGATCCTCATCGACTCCGGCAACGACGAGTCCGACCCGATGTGGCAGCGGATGATCGACCTGACCGACCAGCTCGTGGTCGCCACCACGACACGCGACGACCACGCCGAGGCCGGGGCCCTGCTGCTGGAGGCGCTCGGCACCCGCGACGGCCGGTCGGCGTACCTGGCGCAGCAGTCGGTGGTCGTGGTGAGCCAGGCCGACCCCAAGGAGTCGTCGGGTGAGCTGGAGAAGGTCGCCGACGGGTACCGGGCGCTGGCCCGCGAGGTCGTCACCATCCCGTTCGACCCGGCCATGGTCGACGGGCACCTGCGGTACGGCGCCCTGCGACCGGAGACGCGGCGCGCCTGGCTGGCCGCGGGCGCCGCCGTGGCCGGCGGGCTGTAAGCGAGCCTCGAACGACGTCCGGCCCCCCGCCCGTCAGCGGGCGGGGGGCCGGACGTCGTCGTCGTTCCGGGCGGCTCAGGCCGGGAAGAGCCCGAGGAACTGGTACCAGACCGCCATCGTGTCGTAGCCCATCTCGTTCAGCAGCGCCCACACGATGCCGACGACGGCGTACAGCGAGACGGGGATGAGGAAGATCCACTCCCGGACCGAGCCGGCGTCGCCCAGGATCGGCAGCGACAGGTTGCCGCCGGAGCGCCAGATCATGTCGAGCTCCAGGCCGCGCCCGTCGCGCATCCAGCGGGGGCTGCGGAACTTCAGCGGCCACAGCAGCGGCACGCCGTTGGTCGTGATCATGTCGCCCAGGATGTGCACGGTGCAGCCGAGCGCCACGCTGAACGGCATCCAGAACCATTCCTCGGGCGCGAAGATCGCGATGAGCACCGCCAGCGTGATCGACGTCGTCCACGGCAGGATCTTCGTGTCGCGCGTGATCTTCAGCGCCTTGAGCGCGAACGCGACCAGCAGCACGCACATGATGCCCGGCCCGATCAGGATGGCGCCGACCTGTTCGTTGCCCGTGTCGATGCTCAGGAAGCTGAGCCCCCAGGCGATGGCCGTGAACACGGCGATGCCGAGGATCGAGTGCGTGCCCTTGCGGTGCCCGCCCGAGACCGTCTCGATGACCTTGACCACGGCGTTCGAGACGGGCTTGAGCGAGTTCGCGATCGTGCCGGAGTGATGGTCGGCATCCGGCAGGAGCGCGGCTCCCGCACAGACGAGGGCGCCGGCGACGACGCCGGCGTCCGTCACGGGGTACCAGCCGAACGCGATCGGCGTCGACGCCGTGACCGCTACCCAGGCCGCGGCTCCCGTCGCGGCGTGGTTGCCTCCCATCATGGTGGTGTGCGCTCCAGTTCCCGGGGGTCACCCCGAATCGGCAGTTTGGCCTTCTGACCAGGTCGTTCCTGGCCGGGGCACACCCTAGCGCGGGCTACCGACACAGAGCTGGAGGAGCACGCCGCGCGTGCCGTGCCTCGGTACGGTCAGGCGCCCGTCACGTACGCGTAGTGGTGGAAGTGCTGGTCGCGCACGAAGCCCTCCGACTCGTACAGGCCCTGTGCGGCGACGTTGTCCCACGCGGTGGCCAGCGAGACGCGGATGGCGCCGGCGTCCTTCGCGCGGCGGCAGGTCTCCTGCACCAGGGCGCGCGCCGCGCCCGTCCCGCGGGCCCCGGGGGCGACGAAGAGGTCGTTCAACACCCACGACCGGCTCAGGCTCACCGACGACCACGTGGGGTAGCTCTGGGCGAACCCGACCACCTGGGCGGGCTCCGCCGGGTCGCCGCCCTCCGCGGCCACCTCCGCGACGAGCAGCACGCTGTCGCCCGCGTCGCGGCGGGCGGTCAGGTAGGCCCGCGCCTCGGCGTCGGGTACCTCCTGCTCGTAGAACCGCAGGTACTGGCGGAACAGGTCGACCACGAAGTCGACGTCTTCGTCGGTCGCAGGACGCACATCAACAGACACGCACGTGATCATGTCAGGCAGACCGGGGTGGGCGCCATGACCTCCCGCGATACCGAAACCGGTACAGAACTGGTAAAGGGTGGCGGCCGAGGAACACGCCGGACCCCGCGACGGTTGACCAAGGCGATGAACACCCAGCCACGCTTGTCCGTCCTTGACCTCGTGCCCGTCCGCTCGGGCCAGACCAGCGCCCAGGCCCTGTCGGCCTCGCTCGACCTGGCGGCGCTCGCCGACCGGCTCGGCTACGAGCGCTACTGGTTCGCGGAGCACCACAACATGGCGGCGGTCGCCGCCTCGTCGCCGCCGGTCATGATCGCCGCGGCGGCCGCGCGGACCTCCCGCATCCGGGTGGGCTCGGGCGGCGTGATGCTGCCGAACCACGCCCCGCTCGTGGTCGCGGAGCAGTTCGCGGCGCTGGAGGCCGTGGCCCCCGGCCGCATCGACCTCGGCATCGGCCGCGCCCCGGGCAGCGACCCCGTGGTCACCTCCCTGCTGCGCGCCACGGGTCCGACGGCGGACGTGGACCGCTTTCCGCAGCACGTCACCGACATCCTGAGCCTGATGGGGCCCGACGGCGCCCGCCTGCGGCTGGTCTCGGGTGACATCTACGACGTGCGCGCGACGCCGGCCGCCGGCAGCGTGCCGACCGTGTGGCTGCTGGGCTCCAGCGACTACTCGGCGCGCCTGGCCGCCGAGCTCGGGCTGCCGTACGTGTTCGCGAACCACTTCTCCGGACAGGGCATGGACCAGATCCTGGCTCTCTACCGGGACGGTTACCGGCCCTCGCCGGAGCACCCGGAGCCGCGCACGTTCGTCACGGTCAACGCGGTGGCCGCGCCGACGGCGGACGAGGCCCACGACCGCGCCCTGCCGCAGCTGCGGCAGATGGCCCGGCTGCGCTCCGGCCAGAAGCTCGGGCCGCTGGAGACCGTCGAGGAGGCGCTGCGCGCCTCGGCCGACGAGCCCGCCGACGGCATGATCGCCCAGTCGATCGAGGCGATGCGGACCCGCTGGCTGATCGGCGACGCCGAGCACGTGGCGGCCGAGGTGCGGGGACTGGCCGAGCGGCACGGCGTCGAGGAAGTCATGCTCGTGCCGGTGGCCGGATCGCGCGACGACGAGCCGCTGGACGCGACGTTCGGGCGCTCGCAGACGCTGGAGCTGGTGGCGGGCGCGCTCGGCGCCTGACGTCGCCGTGTGCCGGACGGCACGACCGAGCAGGGCACGGGGTGCCGGATCCGAGGATCCGGCACCCCTTCTTGTTGCCCGGGCTTGTCCCGGCGGGGGAGCGGGTGCATAGTGGAAGTGGTCAACCAACTGGTTGGTTGCCCCGTCCCCACACCGGAGCCGACACCGGCACCGAGACCCGAGGAGCCCCATGTACACCGTGCCCGACCAGACCGGCCGCACCGTCGTCGTCACCGGCGCCAACAGCGGCACCGGCCGCGAGGCCGCCCAGCGCCTGGCGGCCGCCGGCGCCCACGTGATCCTCGCCGTCCGCAACCCGGACAAGGGCGCCGACGCCCTCGCCGAGGTCCTCGCGACCCGGCCCGACGCACGGGCGGAGGTGCGGCTGCTGGACCTCGCCGACCTCGCGTCGGTCCGGGCCTTCGCCGACGGGCTCGGGCGTGACCTCGACCGCCTCGACACCCTGGTGAACAACGCGGGCGTGATGGTCCCGCCCCAGCGGTACGAGACGGCCGACGGCCACGAGCTGCAGTGGGGCACCAACTACCTCGGCCCGTTCGCACTGACCAACCTGCTCCTCCCGCTGCTCCTGGCGGCGCCCGCGCCGCGTGTCGCCACCATGACCTCGGGCGTGGCCAACCGGGGGACCATCGACTTCGGCGACCTCGACTGGGAGCGCCGCCCCTACCGGGCCTGGGCCGCCTACGGGCAGTCCAAGCTCGCCGACCTGCACCTGGCCCGACACCTCGCGCACCTGGCCGCGGGCCGGGGCTGGGCGCTGGTGAGCACCGCGGCGCACCCCGGCTTCACCCGGACCAACCTCCAGGTCACGGGACCGAGCATGGGCAAGGAACGGCAGGTGCGCTGGTCCCCGGGCTCGCTCCTGCCGTCGATGGACGCCCCGGAGGGGGCCGGCTCGATCCTGCTGGCCGCCGCCGACCCGGGCGCCCCGTCCGGCGCCTACTACGGGCCGCGGTTCGGCCTCGTCGGCGAACCCCGCCCGGCGCGGCTCAACCGGCGCATGCGGGACGACGCGACGGCGGCACGCCTCTGGTCCGTCGCCGAGGAGATCACGTCGACCACGGTCCCGGCCCGGTGACCGGCGCCGTGCTCGGGGGCAGGCGGGTGCCCGTCCCGGACCAGACCGGGCGCACCGTGGTCGTCACGGGGGCCAACAGCGGTACGGGTCGTGCGGCCGCGCGGCGGTTCGCGGCCGCCGGCGCCCGGGTGGTCCTGGCGGTGCGCAACCCGGCGAAGGGGGCCGACGCGCTGGCGGAGATCCGGGCGGCGTGGCCGGAGGCCCGGGCCGAGGTGCGGGTGCTCGACCTCGCCGACCTCGCGTCGGTCCGGGCCTTCGCCGACGGGCTCGGGCGCGACGCCGGCCACCTCGACACGCTGGTCAACAACGCGGGCATCTCGATCCCGCCGGAGCGGTACGCGACGGCCGACGGCCATGAGCTGCAGTGGGGCACCAACTTCCTGGGCCCGTTCGCGCTGACCAACCTGCTGCTGCCGCTGCTCCTGGCCGCACCCGCGCCGCGCGTCGCCACGATGTGCTCGTACGCCGCGAACCAGGGCCGGATCGACTTCGACGACCTCGACTGGGAGCGTCGGGAGTACCGGCCGCTGCCCGCCTACGCCCAGTCCAAGCTGGCCGACCTGCACCTCGCGCGGCACCTCGCCGAGGTGGCCGGACGCCGCGGCTGGCCGCTGGTCAGCACAGCCGCCCACCCCGGCCTGACGCGCACGAACCTCCAGGTCACCGGCCCGAGCATGGGCAAGGACGAGCCGGTGCGCTGGGGGAGCGGGCTGCTGCCGATGGCAGACCCGGAGGACGGCGTCGGCGCGCTGCTGGTGGCCGCCACCGGGCACGACGTCGTCCAGGGGGCGTACTACGGGCCCCGGTACGGGCTGGCCGGGCCGCCGCGGCGGGCACTGCTCAACCGGCGCATGCGGGACGACGCGACGGGGGCCCGGCTGTGGGCCGTCGCGCAGGAGGTCACGTCCACGGCCCTGCCGGCGGCCCGGAGCTAGGCTGGGCGACATGCCCACCCCCCGTGCCGACGTCGGACGCGCCGCGACACCGACGCGCATCCTGGAGGCCGCCGCCGAGGAGTTCGCACGGTACGGGCTCGCCGGTGCGCGCGTGGACCGGATCGCGGAGGGGGCGTCGGCCAACAAGCAGCGCATCTACGCGTACTTCGGCGGCAAGGAGGCGCTGTTCGACCAGGTCGTGAGCGCGCGGATCCTCGACCTGCTGGACGCCGTGCCCTTCACCGCCGACGACCTGCCCGGCTACGCCGTGCGCCTGTTCGACTTCACGGTGGGCCACCCCGAGCTGGTCCGGCTGCTGCTCTGGCACACGCTGGAGCGGCCGGGCCTGCTCGGCGCCCTGGAGCGGTCGGCGACGTCGAGCGCGGCCAAGGTCGAGGCGCTGCGCGACGTCCAGGCGCGGCACCCCGGCCGGATCGACGCCACCGTGCCGGCCGACCGGCTGCTCGGCCAGGTGCTCGCCGTGGTGCACGGCTCGGTGCTCACCGTGGGCGGGATCCTCGCCGTCCCGGAGGGCACGGAGGCGGCGGACGACGTGCGCGCCGACGTCCGCCGCGCCGTCACCCGGATCGCCGCCCCGGCGCCGTCGGCGTAGCTCACGCGGCGTGGCTCACGCGGCGTGGCTCGCGGCAGGGTCAGAAGCCCCGGGCGAGCGCCGCGCCCGCGGCGAGCCACGCCCGGCGTGTCTGCGGGCGCAGGGCGCGGTAGACGAGCTGGCCGTCGACCATGGCGGGGTCGAACGGGACGGTGACCACCTCCCGCGCCAGCGAGCGGTACCCCTGGGCGACGCGGCGCAGGTCGGCGGGCGTCGCCTTGGGGTCCGACTGGCTCACCACGACCACAGCCTTGCGGGCCAGGTCCGCCATGTGCTCCCCGCGGTTCGCCAGCGCCTCCAGCAGCAGCGCGCCCGCCTCGGCGTGGTCGTCGCGGGTGCTGGTGGCGACCACGAGCTGGTCGGTGTGGTCGATCATGCGCAGCCACATCGGGTCGGACTCGTCGTTGCCGGAGTCGATGAAGATCATCCGGTAGTACTTGGAGAGCACCGCGTGGATCGCGTCGACGTCCTCGGACGAGATGCGCTGCTCGTGCGCGAGCGCCATCGGCTTGGACCGCAGCACGTCGAACCGGTCGCGCGACTGGTGGTGCACGAACCAGGCGAGGTCGGCGAGCTGCGCCGTCGGGCCCAGGAAGTGCTCGGTCTGCGGGATCAGGTCGAGCAGGGTCGCCTCGTGCGGGCCCTGCTCGGTGCGCCAGCCCAGCGTGCCGCGCGTCTGGTTGTTGTCCCACGCGACGACGCCGGAGCCGCCGTGCGAGGAGAAGACCGCGGAGAGGAGCACCGTGGCCGGCGTCTTGCCGGCACCGCCCTTGCCGTTCACGATCGAGATCGTGCGCGGACCGGGCCAGTGCTGGCTCACCACCTGCTCGTCGGCGCGCTCGGCCCGCTCGGTCTCGCCGGGGCGCACCCGCAGCCCGACCCGCGCCAGCACGCCGCGCACCCCCTGGGTGGCGGGCTCGTCGAGGCGGTCCTGCACGAGGAAGGACGACCGGCGGCTGTCGCGGCGTCCGCCGTCGTGCCCGGGGCCGCCCGGCACGAAGAACTGGTCCGGGTCCGGGGCCGAGGGGCCGAATCCGGCCGTGCCCTGCGGGCCCGGGGCCCGAGGTGCCGGCTCCTGCTGCGGCGGGCCGTGCTGCGGCCCGCCCTGCGGCGCCTGGTTCTGCGGTGCGGAGCCCTGCGAGCCGCGCGGGTCCTGCGGGGGAGTCTCCGGCGGGAAGCCCTGCTGGCCGACGCCGCTCGGAGGGGCGGCGTGCTGGCCCGCCCCGTGCTGCCCGACGTCCTGCTGGTCGGCATGGCCCATGACACTCGTCCGCTGCGGCACCGCGGCCTGGACCGCCTGCGCGGCCCCCGCGCCGCCGTCCTGCACCACCCTGCCGTCAGGGTGGACGGTCAGGCCGGTGGGTCCCTCGGGGCCGAGCGCCTGGACCTCGACCGCGACCCCGATGCTCGCCGAGTACTCCATGACGAGGCGCATGACCTCGCTGCGGGCCTCGCCCAGGCTGTTCCGGTAGACGGGCACCGTCTGGCCGTTGATCGTCACCTGGCCCGATCCGTCGTCACGCACGACCACATCGGCGCGCGGCCACCCCGCGGTTTGGACGCTCACTCGCGTGCTCCCCTTCTCCGGTCGCCGGACATCGTCGTGGCGAGTTCATGAACGCGCACAGGGTACCGGCCGCTTTCACCCGTCATGTTTCGGCGCCGAACCACCGGCGCACGTGGTCCAGCAGGTCCTGTTGGTCCGCGCCCACCCAGGCCACGTGGCCGTCGGGCCGGAGCAGGACGGCGGGCACGTCCAGCGCCGCGTCGGGGTCGGCCACGTGGTCGACCCGGTCGGTCCACCCGTCGACCGTGAGCCGGCCGGTGCGGTCCAGCAGCAGGCCGCGGCCGGTACGCAGGAGCTCGTAGAGCCGGCCCTGCCGCAGGCCCACGTCGGGCAGGCGCCGCCCGAGCAGCGGGTGCCCGGCGCCGAGGTCGTAGCGGACGCCGGTCGCGGTGACCTTCTCCACCAGGAGCCGGCGCACGTCCTCGAGCCCCATCAGCTCGGTCAGCAGGCTCCGTACGGCCCGCGGGCCCGGCTCGGGGGAGAGCAGCACGTGCTGGGCGCGGGTGTTGTCCAGCACGTCGGCGGCCACCGGCCGGCGCTCGGCGGCGTAGGTGTCCAGCAGCCCGTCCGGGGCCTGGCCCGTGACCTCGGCGGCCAGCTTCCAGCCCAGGTTGAACGCGTCCTGGACCCCGAGGTTGAGCCCCTGCCCGCCGTAGGGCGGGTGGACGTGCGCGGCGTCCCCGGCGAGCAGCACGCGGCCGGCGCGGTAGCGGTCGGCGAGTCGGGTGGCGTCGCCGAAGCGGGACAACCAGCGCGGCGAGTGCGCGCCGAAGTCGGTGCCGGCGAGCGTGCGCACCTGCTGCCGCAGCTCGTCCAGGGTGGGCGGGACGGCGCGGTCCTCGGCCACACCGTCGGCGGGCGCGCCGAGCCGGTAGAGGCCGTCGCCGAGCGGCATGGCACCGAAGTCGTTGTAGGTCTTGCGCACCTCCGCGACGGCCGCGGCGATCGTCTGGGCGGGTGCGGTCAGCTCCACCTCGCCCAGCAGGGTCTCGTGGGTGCTGGGCTCGCCGGGGAAGCCGATGCCGAGGAGCTTGCGCACGGTGCTGCGGCCGCCGTCGCAGCCCACGAGGTACCGCGAGCGCAGGCGTGTGCCGTCGGCCAGCTCGGCGGTCACCCCGTCGTCGTCCTGGCTCAGCCCGGTGACCTCGTGGCCGTACCGGATCTCGACGCCGAGCTCGGCGGCGCGCTCGCGCAGCAGAGCCTCGGTGACGGGCTGCGGGATGGCGAGGACGAACGGGTACGGGGTGTCCAGCCCGGCGGGCGTGGGCCCGGCGATGCCCGCGAAGCCGCCGACGGGGTACTGCTGGCCCAGCGGCAGGAACCGGTCCAGCAGGCCGCGCTGGTCCAGGATCTCCAGGGTGCGCGCGTGCAGGCCGAGCCCGCGGACCACCTTGGTCGGCTCGGTGTCCTTCTCCAGGACGAGCACCCGCACGCCGCGCAGCCGCAGCTCGCCGGCCAGCATCACGCCGGTGGGGCCGCCGCCGGCCACGAGCACGTCGGTCGTGTTCGTGCGGGCCATGCTCGTGTCGGCCGTGTCGGAGTCGGTGATGTTCACGTCGGTCACCAGAACCTCGTTTCGTCAGGCGCCAAGAACCGGCGACGGCCGACGATTCTGCGCCCCCACGGGCCCCTTGCCGCAAGCCCCCTACCGCGCTATATCTTGAAAGTGGCAGGAGAAGCGGCCTCCGGAGCCACCCTCACCGCGGACCCCAGGCTCTGGCCGCGGGCGGCCGCCGGCAAGTGAACGGCAAAAAGTCAGGTGATCGGCAACAGGAGTTGCCGATCACCTGACCCTTTACCGAGGACTCGATGGTCCGGCCCGGCCTATGCCGCGCGGGCCGCTCTGTGCCGGATGGCGCGGGCGTAGTCCGCGCGGGGGACGTGCGGCGTCACGTGGAGCACCATGCCGGCCTCGGCCGGGGTGCGGTCCGCCTTGCGCGAGTTGCACTCGTAGCAGGCGGCCACGAGGTTCATCCACGTCGAGGGCCCGCCGCGGGACCGCGGCAGGATGTGGTCCACGGTCTCGGCGGGGCCGCCGCAGTAGGCGCACAGGCCGTCGCGCCGCTTGACGCCGAGCTTGGTGCACGCGGGCGCCCCGCCCGACTTGTAGAGCCACCGCATCGTCACGTACCGGACCAGCCGCAGCACGCGCGGTAAGGGGAACGGCCCGAAGGAGCGGCCGTCGACCGCCTCCTCCACGACCGCGACCTCGCGCACGAGCATGTGGATGGCGTGCCGGACCGATACCCGGTGCAGCGGCTCGTAGCCGGCATTGAGGACTAGGACGTCGGCCACGGGCCTGCTCCTTCCGGTGAGCTTGTCGTCTCGGTTCTTGACTTTCGAGTGGTACTGGTTGTGCTGTCGTTCAGCCCCGGGACGACAAGAGCCGCCCGGGAACAAGATGTCCCGAGGCGGCTCACGTTCACTGGTCCGGCCATGACCGGATCAGGAGCGTATGGCGCCCCGGATGGCCTCGCGGCCGTCCCAGAGGTGCTGCGCGGTGGTCGGGTAGGACGACTCGGTGGCGGCACTGGCCTTGCCCAGGCCTGCGGCCTGGTGCGCGATGCGGGTGCGAACCATCGTGTGTCTCGTCCTTTCCGGTGGTCTCGGAGGTGGCTGTCGGTGGTGCTGCGTTCGGGTCTGACGACGGGTGGCGGAGTCGCGGGGCGGGGAGTCACAGACACACAACCTGCCGCCACGGCACCAGTCCGTGTGTGAAGAAAGGTACAACGAGGACTTGGTAGCGTCTATGGCTTTTCCGGAACTGCAACCCAAGGATGCATCAAGTGCGCGGCGTGGCGGGGTCCAGCGGCGTGTCGCGCCGGGCCGCCGCGAGCTCGGCCTGCAGCACACTGAGCTGCGCGCGGATGGCGCGCAGCTCGTCCATCACCTCCGCGTCCGACCGCTCCTCGTGCTCGGCGAGCTCGTCGATGCTCTCCATGCCGCTCACGACCACCGCGATGAACAGGTTCAGCACCGCGAACGACACCACGAGGATGAAGACGACGAAGAAGATCCACGCCGTCGGCTCGTCCTCCATCACGTCCTCCGCGATGTCCGGCCAGGCCTCGCCCGTCATGACCTGGAACAGGGTGAACGCCGTGGTCCCCAGGTCGCCGAAGTGCTCTGGTGCGATCGCGCTGTACAGATTGGTTGCGATCACCACCGACACGTACATGACCAGCACCAGGAGCGCGCCCACCGAGCCCATACCGGGCACCGCCGCGACCAGGCCGTTCACCACACGCTTCATCGAGGGCACGGAGTCGGCCAGGCGCAGCACGCGCAGGATCCGGAGGGCGCGCAGCAGCGACAGCGGGCCGGTCGCCGGGATCAGGGCGATCCCCACCACGAGCAGGTCGAACACGCTCCACGGGTCGCGGAAGAAGCGCGGGCCGTGCGCCACCAGGCGCAGGGAGATCTCGGCGACGAAGAACCACAGCATCGCGTCGTCGACGACCTGCAGCACCTGGTCGACGGGTCCGTCGACGATCGAGGTCTCCAGCCCGAGGACCACCGCGTTGGCGATGATCACACCGAGCACCACGCGCTGGAACGACCGGTGCTCGACCAGCCTGCGCAGGCGCTCGCGTACGGGCACGCCACCGACCGACATCCGGACTCCTTTCATGGGGTTTGTCCGGAATGCAGGGTAACTGCCGCGCGGTCGGTGGCGCGGGGTGGTCCGGCCCCGGGCGGGCCGGTCCAGCCTCTACCAGCTCACGGGCTCGCGGATGATCGGGCAGGTCATGCAGTGCCCGCCGCCGCGGCCGCGGCCCAGCTCGCCGCCCGCGATCTCGATCACGTCGATGCCGGCCTTGCGCAGCAGGTCGTTGGTGGTGGTGTTCCGGTCGTAGGTGAAGACGACGCCCGGCTCGACGGCCACGGAGTTGTTGCCGCTGTCCCACTGCTGGCGCTCGGACTCGTAGACGTCGCCGCCGGTCTCGATGACCCGCAGCTGGCCCAGCCCGGAGACCTGCCCCACCACGTCGAGGAAGGACGACCGGCCGGCGTCGGTCACCGAGACGCCGAGCGGCCCCGAGTCGGGGCGCAGCACGAACGGGTGCACGCGGTCCACGATCCGCGGGTAGACGGTGACGGTGTCGACGTCGACGAACGTCATGATCGTGTCCAGGTGCATGGCGGCGCGCAGCCGCGGCATGCCCGCCACCACGATCTGCTCGGCCGCGCCCGCCTGGAACAGCGAGGCCGCGACCTGCGTGATCGCCTGGCGCGACGTGCGCTCGCTCATGCCCATCAGCACGGTCCCGTTGCCGATCGGCATGATGTCGCCGCCCTCGAAGGTGGCCTCGCCGTGGCTGGTCTCCGGGTCGCCCCACCACACGCGGCTGCCCACGAAGTCGGGGTGGAACGAGTAGATCGCCTTCATGAGCAGCGTCTCGTCGCGGCGCGCCTGCCAGTACAGCGGGTTCAGCGTGAGGCCGCCGTAGATCCAGCAGGTCGTGTCGCGCGTGAACAGCGTGTTCGGCAGCGGGGGCATGAGGTACTCGCGCGCGTCCGGGCTGAGGTCGGCCAGCGCGCGGAAGCCCGGCGGGAGCTCGGGCACGTCGGCCACGGCGAGGCCGCCGATCAGGTACCGGGCCAGCTCGTGCTCCGGCAGGGACTCCAGGTACTCGCGCGTCGCCTCGACCAGGCCGTTGCCCACGATCTCGGGCACGATCTTGCGGTCGAGCAGCCAGTCGCGCGCCCCGGGCACGCGCAGCGTCTCGGCGAGCAGGGCGTGCAGCTCGACGACGTCGACGTCACGCTCGCGCAGCTCGGCCACGAAGTCGGCGTGGTCCTGCTGGGCGCGCTCGACCCACAGGACGTCGTCGAACAGGAGGCCGGCGGAGTTGGACGGGGTGAGGCGCTGGTGGGCCAGACCGGGGGCGCAGACCAGGACCTTGCGCAGGCGGCCCACCTCGGAGTGGACACCGTACGCCGACGAGGGTGTGCCGGCCGGGGGCGGTGTGCTGTCGATGGTGTTCATCGGGCGACAACGGTACTCACCCGACCGCCGTCGTGCCGAGCAGGGAGCCGATCGCGAAGGTCGCGCCGAGCGCCAGCGCCCCGCCGACGACGACGCGCGCCGTGGCACGCACCCGCGGCGCGTCGCCGATCCAGGCCGCGATCCAGCCCGTGCCGGCGAGCGCGGCCAGCACGACGACGAACGTGACGCCCACCCGCCAGGGCTCCGGGATCAGGAGCACGGCGGCGAGCGGCAGGATCGCGCCGATCGTGAAGGCGACGGCGGACGCGAGCGCGGCGTGCCAGGGGCTGACCACGCCGTCCTCGTCGATGTTGAGCTCGGCGTCCAGGTGGGCGGCGAGCGCGTCGTGCTCGGTGAGCTCGATCGCGACCTGGCGGGCGGTGGCGGGGGACAGGCCCTTGGCCTCGTAGAGCTCGGTGAGCTCCGCGAGCTCCTCCTCCGGCATGGCGGCGAGCTCGGCCTTCTCCTTGGCGATGAGCGCCCGCTGGGTGTCGGACTGGCTGGAGACCGACACGTACTCGCCCAGCGCCATCGAGATGGCGCCGCCGACGAGGGCGGCGAGGCCGGCGGTGAGGATCGGCCCGGTCTGCGACGTCGCCGCCGCGACGCCGACGGCGACCGCGGCGACCGAGACGATGCCGTCGTTCGCGCCGAGCACGCCGGCGCGCAGCCAGTTCAAGCGCTCGGCGAGCCCGTTGGTGTGGGGTTCGTCGGGGTGCCCGACGGCGGTCGGGCCGCCGGTGTCCGGGCGTTCCGCGCCGGACGGTTCTGTCGTCATGGCCTCAGGCAACCAGGTCTCCGGGTTTCGGGCCAACATCAGGCCCGAGGTTGGGCAGCCTCACCTTGGCCGCGGCGCCCTTGCGGCTGGCTGTCCCTCCGCTTCGCCGTCCCTCCCCTTTGAGGCCCGGGTTTCTTCGCTTTGAGCCGCCTCAAAGCGAAGAAACCCGGGCCTCAAAGGGGAGAAGGAGGCCGGGCTGCCGCTGGGTCGGGCGAGGTGACGCCTCAGTACGACGGCTTGTCCGGGGTGCGCTCGCCGACCGGGACCTCGACCGCCAGGGTGTTGCCGTCCTGGGCGAGCGGGCACGTCCACGCCGGGTCGTAGGCGCAGGACGGGTTGTAGGCGAAGTTGAGGTCGAGCACCAGGTCGCCGACGCCGAAGTCGTCGGGGCCGCCGCCCTCGCCGCCGTCGGACCCGCCGGTGTGCCCGAGCCAGGAGCCCTTGATCGTGTCGATGAGGTACCGGCCGCCGCCGTAGGTGCCTCCGGGCGGGCCGGCGAGCGCGTCCTTGATCGGCACGAAGAGGCCGCCGCCGTAGGACGCGAGGCGCCAGACGTCGAGGGTGCCGAGGTCGCCCAGGGCGTCGGACCCCAGGGCGACCGTGCCGAGCAGCTCGAACGGCACCACGCCGTCGGTCCCCGTGGGGACGTCGAGGCGGCGGGGCGTCCCGTCGGGCCCGGGCTCGGCCGGGACGATCGGGGCGCTCAGGCGCCAGGCCGGGTCGTACGGGGTGACGGTCAGCCCGGTGAAGCCGGGCCGCTCCTCCGGCAGGATCGGCGAGACGGGGTGGGTCGCGAAGAGCTCGTCCCGGGCGGCGATCCAGCCTGCGTGCGCGGCGGCCGGGTTCACGACGGCGCGGGTGCGGGCCTCGGCGTACAGCGCGAAGACGCGCCGCCGCCAGTCCGCGGTCTGGAGTGCTGTGATGGCCGGCGAGGTGGTGGCGGCGTGCGTCATGCGTCCGACACTACCCACAGCCTCTGACACCCTGCCGGGCGGCTGCGGTTCAGCGACCCTCGAACAGCCCGTAGACCCGGTCCAGGCGGTCGTAGGCGTCGTCGAACCACTCGTCGGACACGGGCACGGCGGCCGTCACGTCCGTCAGCAGGCCCATCCGGTCGCGGACGGTGACGACGAGCATGTCGTCGTGCTCCCAGCGGACGTGCACCTCGGTCGCTCGTTGGTCCTCGCGCCAGGCGACGTCCTGTCCCAGGTCCAGCGCGTCGAGGGCCGCCCGCCAGGCGTCCAGGTCCACATCACCGACGAACGTCGGCTGTACGCCCCTGACCCCGCGCCCGGCCGCAACGTCCCCGCAGTCGATCTCGATCGTGCCGCGCGCCTGAATGGCGGTCCCGTCGGGCCGGCGATCCAGCGATTCGATGCGGAGTGCCACGACGTTCCTGTCACCCTCGAAACGGAAGAGCTCGGACGGCAGACCTGCATCCTGTGATGTCACGGGCGCGAGTCAACCACGACCCACCGACACCCGGGATCAGGCCTTCGGCGTCAGCTGGATGACCGGCATCTCCCGGTCCGTCGTCTGCTCGTAGCGGCGGAAGTTCGCCGCCTCGGCGGTGATCTGCTGCCACGCCTCGGCCCGTTCGGCGCCGTGCAGCTCACGGGCGGTCACGGCGACCTTGCGGCCGCCCAGCTCGACGGTCAGCCGGTCGGGGTGGGCGGCCACGTTGAGGTACCAGGCCGGGTTGGTCGCCGCGCCCCAGGCGGAGGCGACGACGAGCCAGGAGCCGTCCGGGCCGGGGAACCATGCGAGCGGGGTCGGCCGGGCCTGTCCGCTCCTGCGCCCGACGGTGGTCAGGACCAGGAGGTTCTTGCCCATGGTCGTGGCCGTGGTGCGCCGGGCGTGCCCGGCCATCAGGCGGTTCAGCCAGCGGAACACGGGCCCGGGCACGCTCGCGCCGCGGGTGCCGGTCGGGTGGGAGAAGCTCATGGAGCGATCCTCGTCGATGGTCGGGTGCGGCCGCCGGGAATCATGCCAGAGGTCAGGGCCTTCGGCGTCACGTGGATCACCGTGATCTGGTGCGAGCGGCCTAGGATCACGGGGTGCTGCGACTCTCCGACGTCACCTACCTCGTCCGCGACCACGACGAGGCGATCACCTTCTTCGTCGACGCCCTGGGCTTCGCCCTGCGGGAGGACGAGACGAACGACGGCGGCCGCCGCCGCGTCGTCGTCGGCCCCGCGGAGGGCGGGACCGGCCTGGTGCTCGCGCTGCCGGGCGCCGACGACGTCGTCGGGCGGCAGGCGGGCGGGAAGGTCGCCTTCTTCCTGGAGACCGACGACTTCGCCGCGCAGCACGCGCGGATGGTCGCGGCGGGCGTGCGGTTCCGGGAGGAGCCGCGGTACGAGGTGTACGGGACGGTCGCCGTCTTCGAGGACCTGTACGGCATGCCGTGGGACCTGATCGAGCCGCCGTCGGCCGCGTGAGCCCTCAGGCCGCGTGCGTCCTCGGATCTCCCATTCCCCCATCTCGCGCGTGTAGTAGATGCTCCACCTGCTCGCGCGGTCAAGGCCGCAGGCCCCCGGGGTGTACCCCCGGGGGCCTGCGGCGCGGCGGAGCGGGTGTCAGCCGCAGTGCTCGAACGGGCTCGTGTAGCTGGTGGAGCCCACCGAGCCGCCCCACTTGACGCAGGTGCCCGGCGCGGACCGCTTGACCGGGCCCGCGTAGTACTCGTAGCTGCCGGAGTCGGTGGTGCGCGACGCGCCCTGCGGCTCCAGGAAGGCCGAGACCGCGGTCGGGGTGCCGAGGTTGGTCGACTTCAGCGTGACCACGCAGTTGTTGCCGGTGCCGGAGTTGTACAGCAGGTAGGTCCGGCCCACCGTGCCGAGCGCCGCCTGGTCGACCACCGTGAAGCCGCTGCCGCAGACCTCCGCCGGCGTGTACGGGTTGCTCGACCCGCAGGCGTTGGTGCTGGTCACGGCCTTCTTCTGGCCCACGGAGACGGTCACGCCGTCGACGGTGGGCGAGGTGTCCACGACGCCGGACGAGCTGCGCTGCTCGTAGTGCAGGTGCGGCGCCTCGGAGCCGCCCGTGGAGCCGACGGTCCCGATGACGGTGCCCTGGCTGACCGACATGGTCTGGCCCGGGGCCCGCACCATCGTGGCCAGGTGGGCGTAGCGCGTGCGGGTGCCGTCGCTGTGCACGATCTGCACCCACTTGCCGTAGCTGGTGCCGCCCTCGTCGTCGAAGGTGGCGGTGCCGCCGGCCGTGGCCCGGACCGTCTCGCCGTTGATGGCGTCGCTGCCGTAGGTCTGCCAGTCGATGGAGCCGTTGGGGCTGTGGCCCCCGCTCCAGTTGTTCGCGTAGAACGTCTTGCTGCAGTTGAAGGGGGACTTGTGGGAGATCGCCAGCACACCGGCGCCGCCGCCCGGCGTCGTCGGGGAGGCCGTGGCCGACGCCGTCGGCGAGGCGACCAGGGCGAGCGCGGCCAGGGCCGCGAACGCCCACTGCCTGGCGGATCTTCTGCGGAACGGGGAGTTGCCTGTCATTGGTGCTCTCCATCCTGAGGTCTGACTCTTGGTCTGACGTAGGAAGGCTGGCACGGCACCCGGGCCGGTGCCCATGGGGAGTACTGCCCGTGCGCCGGTCAGCCGGTGACCCGCCCGGCCCCGCCGTCGACGGTGACGGGCTGGCCGTGCTCGCGGGTCACGATCGCGGCGTGCGACAGGACGCCGCCGGTCTCGGTCACCACGGCCGAGACCAGGCCGAACAGGGCGGTCCACGACGGTTCGGTGAAGCGGCACACGAGCACGTCACCGGGGCGCACGCGGGGGAAGTCGTCCGGTCCGTGCACACGCGTGGGGGCCGGAGGCCCGGCCCGGGCTGCCGGGGGGCCCGGCCGGTTCGACGACGGAGCCGTCCGACATGACTTCCTCCTTCGCCGACCGTTTCGCGTTGACACTCTCCACCGGACGATGCACGGTGCACCGTGTGACCCGTATCCCGGTGCCCGGCCGACCCTCTCAGCCCGAGCTGCTCGTGCTCCACTCCGTCCGGATCCAGGACATGGCGGACGACGACGCCGTGGCCGCGCGGTTCGGCCTCGACCAGGCGGACGCGCACGAGCTCCTGCTCGACGACGAGGCGTACGGCTGGGTCCGCCAGGCGGCGTCCGGCAGCACGGCGGGCTGGTCGCTCACGGAGCGCGGTCGCGCCGAGGACGACCGGCTCCTCGCCCTGGAGCTGGCCGAGACGGGGGCGCGGGCCGTCGTCGAGGAGGCGCACGAGGCCTTCGGGCCCCTGAACGCCCGCCTGCTGCAGGCGTGCACCGACTGGCAGCTGCTCCCCGCGGAGGACGACCGGCTCGCGCCCAACACGCACGCCGACCCCGACTGGGACGCGCGCGTGCTGGACGAGCTCGCGGCCCTGGGCGGCGAGCTGACGCCGCTGGTCGCCTCGCTCGCCGCCGTGCTGGCCCGGTTCGACGGGTACGACACGCGGTTCGTCCGGGCCCTCGACCGGGCGCGCGCCGGAGAGGGCGAGTGGGTGGCCGGGACCGGCATCGGCTCGTGCCACGCCGTCTGGACGGAGCTGCACGAGGACCTGCTCTCGACCCTGGGGATCCCGCGCGGCGCGTGACGGGCGCGGCGGCCCGACTGGCGCGTCGTACCTGGTCCGGCACGGGGCTTCCCGCCGTCGGCGCGGCCGTGACGTGCCGTGGTCCGGGCCCGGCGCCGTCTACGGGATCAGACCCGCCCAGCGGCGCGACAGGTCCACCAGCGCGACCCGGTTCAGGACGTCGATCTCCTGCTGGGTGTGCCAGGCGACGCCGTCGGTGGAGCCGTCCTCCTCGACGCGCAGCTCGCCGCCCGTGATGCGCGCCCGGTAGACGATGCGCAGGGCCTGTCCGGGACGGTCCGCCGGGTGCACGCGCTCGGCGGCGGGGAACACGATGCTGTCGACGCCGAGCAGCCCGGCCAGCTCCACGTGGTAGCCGGTCTCCTCGTAGACCTCCCGGACGGCGGCGTCGGCCGGGTGCTCGCCCGGGTCGATGCCGCCGCCGGGCATCGTCCAGCCGTGGTGACTGCCCTCGGACCAGTGCGGCAGGAGCATCCGGCCCGCCTCGTCGGTGATGACCGCGTACGCGGAGACCCGCAGGTCCATGGTCCCGTCGATGCTGGTGAACATGGTGCCCATCATGACGTGCCCCAAACATATGCACGATGCACAACGCCTGGTACGGTCGGCGGCGAGGTCCGGGCCCGGCGTCCGGACGCCCCAGCGCACAGGAGGCTCCGCGTGCACCCCGGACACACCTCGGTCCCCGCCGGCGACGGCCCCTTTCCCGGCGTCGTCGTGGTGCACGACGCGTACGGCATGAGCGCCGAGCTGCGCCGCGTCTGCGACCACCTCGCCGCGCAGGGCTACCTCGTGCACGCGCCGTCGATGTACCAGCGCGGACGCTGCCTGCGGCAGACGTTCGCGAGCTTCGTCGCCGACCAGGGGCCCGCCTACGACCGGCTGGAGGAGGCGCGGGCGGCGCTCGCGGCCCGCCCCGACTGCACCGGCCGGGTGGGCGTCCTGGGGTTCTGCCTGGGCGGCCGGTTCGCGCTGGTCGCCGCGGGGCGGGGCGGGTTCGACGCCGCCGCGGTGAACTACGGCCTGCTCCCGGCCGGCAAGCAGGAGCCGGCGGAGCTGGACCGGATGCTGTCGGACCCGTGCCCGGTCGTGGCCAGCTACGGCGACCGGGACAGGGTGGTCGACATCGCCGAGGTGGACAAGCTGCGCACCGGCCTGGAGCGCAGCGGCGTGCCGGTGGACCTCAAGGTGTATCCCGGTGCGACCCACTCGTTCCTCGCGCAGTACACCGGGGCGCTCGGCATGCTCATGCGGGTCCAGGGCATGTCGCACGACCCGGAGGCGTCGGCGGACGCCTGGGCGCGGACGCTCGCGTTCTTCGCCGAGCACCTGGACGGGCCGACGCCGGCCGGGGCGCGGTCGGCCGAGGGCGCCTGACCTGGGTGCAGGAGGGCCGGCGGAGGTCCGGCGGAGGGCCGGCGGTCAGTGCGGGCCCGGCGTCCGCCCTCCGGCGTCCGCCGTCCACCGTCCGGCGTCCGCCGTCCACCGTCCGGCGTCCGGCGTCCGGCGTCCGCCGTCCACCCTCCGGCGTCCGCCGTCCGTCGGGTCAGGCGAACAGGGCGGCGAGCTCTGCGGCCTGCGCCCGCCCCACCGCGCGGCCCGCGATCGCCGACGGCGCCCGCGTGGCGGGGGACAGCGGGTTGATGCCGAACGCCTCGAGCGACGCGTCGTCCGCGCCGATCACGAGCACCTTCGCGGGTGCCAGGGCCTCGACCTGCTCGGCGACCGACGGGCCGAACGGCGACGGCGACCCCGGTCGCTGCGGCGTGATGACCAGCACGTGGTCGGCGCCGGCCGCCAGGTCGACGTTCGCCACCGACCGGATGCCGCCGTCCACGTAGCGCCGGAGGCCGATGGTCACCGGCGGCCACACGCCCGGTACCGCGCAGCTCGCGGCGATGGCGTCCAGGAGCCGCACGCCCGAGTCGCGGCGGAACACCCGCAGCTCGCCCGACTCGGCGTCGACGGCCGGGATGGCGAGGTCGGTGTCCGGCCACCGCGTGCTCGGCAGGTGCGCCTCGTGCTCCTTGAGCCGGGTCGCCTCGTCGGTCGTGGGGGCGGCGAGCGCCATGGCGCCGATCCGTCGTCGGATCACGAGCGGGTCGGGCGGGGTGCCGTCGGCCGCGGGCTCCAGTGCGGCGGCCCAGCCCGCGATCATGGCCGGCCCGTCGAACTCGACCTCGAAGTCGAGGCCGTCGTCGACGAGCTGCGCCTCGTAGAGCTCCTGGAGCGGCGTGCCGCTCGTGACCTGTGCGGCCACGGCGGACCCGGCGGACGTGCCGACCACCCGGTCGGCGTCGACGAGACGGGCCGCGAGCTCCCGGTCCTTGTCGGCGATGCCCTGCAGCACGCCCAGCTCCCAGGCGACGCCGGCGACGCCGCCACCTCCGAGTACGAGTGCGTCTGTCATGCCTCGCACATTACGACCGGCCCGAGCCGGAGGCTCGCCCACCCCGGGGTGATCCCAGGGTGACGTCCTCCGCCACCGTCCTTTGTTGAGTGCTGGCTATTTGTTGCCTGCAACCGGTTGCGGACAACAAATAGCCAGCACTCAACGGGGGAGGGTGGCGGCCAGGCGGTCGTCCTCGCTCGCCTCCCAGACCTCGTGGGCGGCGTGGGCGGCCAGGAGGATGATGACGCAGCCCAGGACCAGGTCGGGCCAGCCGGAGCCGGTCCACGCGGTGACCAGGCCCATCGCGATGATCGCGACGTTCACGAGCACGTCGTTGCGGGCCGAGAGGAACGCCGCCCTGCCCAGCGCGCCGCCGTGGTGGTGGGCCCGGGCCAGCAGCCAGGCGCTGGTCCCGTTGACGACGACCGCCCCGAGCGAGGCGACGACCAGCGGGACGACGTCGGGCGCCACCGGCTCCGCGAACCGGCCCACGGCCTGCCAGGCCGCCACCGCGGCGGGCCCCAGGATGATCAGGGCCATGACTTTGCCCATCACGGCCCGCCGGGCGAGCGGCCAGCTCAGCGCGACGAATATCAGCAGGTTGATCGCCGTGTCCTCGAGGAAGTCCACGCTGTCCGCGAGTAGGGAGATCGACCCGACGGCCAGCGCCACGGAGAGCTCGACGAAGAAGTAGGCGAAGTTGAGGGCCGCGACGATCAGCACGGTCCGGCGCAGGCCGGCCGTGCGGTCGTCAGGTGTGGTGGGCACGATGACATTGTGCCGCTCGGGCGCACCCGTCGGATCCCCTTCGAGGCCCGGGTTTCTTCGCTCTGGCAGGCGCCAGAGCGAAGAAACCCGGGCCTCGAAGGGGATTGCGCGGTACGGCGCGACGGCGGTCAGTCCGCTGAGCGCACCATGGCCCGCACCCCGACCGTCAGGCCGACGGCGGCCGTGGCCACCGCCGCCACCCAGCCCCACGCGACGGCGGAGGACGCCAGGTCACCCGCGAACGCGGCGCGGCCCGAGTCGACGACGTACCGCAGCGGGTTGACCGTGGAGAGGGCGCGCATCCACGCCGGCCCGGTCTCCAGCGGCAGCAGCATGCCCGAGAGCAGCATGACCGGGAACAGCACGGTCTGCTGCACCACCCAGAACATCCACTCCTGCTTGCGCACCGCGAGCGCCAGCGAGTACGACAGGGCGCCGACGCCGATGCCGAGCACGGCGAGCTGCAGGAGGGTGAGCACCGCGCCGAGCGGGTCCGGGCGCAGGCCGAACGGCAGCATGACGAGCAGCACCACCGCGGACTGGGCCAGGACCGGCACCATCTCCTTCAGGGCGCGGCCCACGAGCTGCGCCGGCCGGGACAGCGGCGTCACGAGCATCCGCTCGTGCACCCCGGAGGAGATGTCGAGCTGCAGGTTGGAGCCGGTCACGGAGCTGCCGAACAGCGTGGTCATCGCCAGCACGGCGGGCACGAACCACAGCCAGACGTCGGTGCCGAGGGTCGCGCCCGCCGAGCCGACCAGCAGCGGGCCGAACAGCCCGAGGAACACGAGCGGCTGGATGAGGCCGAACAGGATCGAGAACGGGTCGCGCGCCACCGGGCGCAGCTCCCGCAGGAGCACGATCCGGGTGTCGCGCACGAAGCTGCGGCGCGCGAGCGGGCGCTCGGCGGAGGCCTGCGGGGCGGGGATCAGGGTCGCGGCGCTCATGCCGGGACCTCCTTCTTGATCGTCGTGGAGGTGGTCGTGGCGGAGGTGTTCGTGGTGGAGGAGTTCGCGGGCTCGTCCGGCCCGGGTCCGGCGCCGTCGACGCCGGTCTCCCGCAGGCTGCGGCCGGTGAGGCCGAGGAAGACGTCGTCGAGCGTGGGCCGGGCGACGTCGATGCGGCGCACCTCGACGCCGGCCGCGTCGGCGGCACGCAGCAGCCCCGGCGTGGCGCCGGGCCCGTCCGCGGTGCGGATCTCGACGGTCCGGTCGACGTCGTCCTGTCCGGTTGCGCGGACCGCGCCGTCGGCCACGCGGACCGACCGGGTGCCGGGCGCGCGCTCGGCGATCGCCGCGAGGGTCGCCGCCTGCCCGGCCGGGACCCGCAGGGTCACCAGGTCGCCCGCGAGGTCGGCCTTGAGGGCGTCGGCGGTGTCGTCGGCGATCACCTTTCCGTGGTCCACGACGATGACGCGCTCGGCGAACGTGTCCGCCTCGTCGAGGTAGTGGGTGGTCAGCACGATGGTCATCGGCTCGGCGGACGCGGTGCGCATCCGCAGGATGTGCTCCCAGAGGTTGGCGCGGTTGTGCGGGTCCAGCCCGGTCGACGGCTCGTCGAGGAACAGCAGCGGCGGCCGGTGGACCAGGCCCACGGCGACGTCCAGGCGGCGCTTCTGGCCGCCCGAGAGGCTCTCGACCTTGCGGTCGGCCTGCTCGGTCAGGTCCAGGGCCTCCAGCAGTTCGGCGGCGCGGGTCCGGGCCGTGCGGCGGTCCAGGCCGTAGATCTCGCCCTGGGTGACGAGCTCGTCGCGGACGTGCTGGGCGGCGCCGCCCGCACCGCCCTGGCCCACGTAGCCGATGGCCGCGCGGACCCGGTCGGGGCGGTCGGCGACGTCGTACCCGGCCACCTCGGCGGTCCCGGAGGTCGGCTGGATGAGGGTGGTCAGCATGCGCAGCGTCGTGGTCTTGCCGGCGCCGTTGGGGCCGAGCACGGCCACCAGCTCGCCCGGTTCGACGTCGAGCGAGATGCCACGCACGGCGTGGACGGTGCGGGTGCGGCTCACCACGAAGTCCTTGGTGAGTGCTCGGGTGCGGATCACGATGTCTCCTTCTTGCGGTCCGTGCGTTCGGTCGGTTCCTGCTCTGCGGTACCCCCTCAGCCTTCCTGAGGTAGCGGTCAGGTCCTGGCCTCTACCCCGTGCGATCCTGGATCCGTGCTCGAGACCTCCGGACGCCTCCTCGCCCTCCTGTCGCTGCTCCAGGCCCGCCGCGACTGGCCCGGCGCGCTCCTCGCCGAGCGCCTGGACGTCAGCCCCCGCACGGTGCGGCGCGACGTCGACCGGCTGCGCGAGCTCGGCTATCCCGTCACCGCCACCAAGGGGCCCGACGGCGGCTACCGCCTCGACGCCGGGGCCGAGCTGCCCCCGCTGCTGTTCGACGACGAGCAGGCAGTCGCCGTCGCCGTCGCGCTGCGCACCGGCGCGATCCCCGGGGCCGAGGAGGGCGCCCTGCGCGCGCTCGCGACCATCCGCCAGGTCATGCCGGCCCGCCTCCGGGCGCGGCTCGACGCGCTCGAGGTGACCACCGTGCGGCGTCGGCTCGGGCCCGAGGAACCGGCCGTGGACCCGGACCTGCTGCTGGCGCTCGGCTCGGCCTGCCAGGCCCGCGAGGTCGTCCGGTTCGACTACGCGGGCGGCACCATGGCCCCCGTCGGGGAGGGCGACGCCGCGTTCCGGCCGCCACGCCGGGCCGAGCCGCACCACCTCGTGACGTCGGAGGGGCGCTGGTACCTGGTCGCGTTCGACCTGGACCGGGACGACTGGCGGATGTTCCGGGTGGACCGGGTCACGCTGCGCTCGGGCACCGGTCCGCGGTTCGTCGCGCGGGAGGTGCCCGGCGGCGACGTCGCCGCCTTCGTGGGCTCCCGGATCAACGGCTCCCGCTCGCCGGTACGGGGCGAGGCGGTGCTGCACGCGCGGGCCGCCGACATCGCGCCATGGGTCGGCGGCCACGGACTGTGCGAGCCGCTGCCCGACGTCGACAGGGAGCCCCGGTGTCGCGTGGTGCTGGGCTCGTGGTCCTGGGCGGGTCTGGCCGGGCGGCTCAGCGTCTACGACGTGCCGTTCGAGGTGGTGGGCCCGCCCGAGCTCGTGGCGGCGACCCGCGAGCTGGCGGACCGGTACGCGGCGGCGGTGCGCGACTGACCTGTCGGCACGGGGGCGGGGTGGGGGCCTGACCTGCGAGAAGGGGGAGCGGCGCGCGGGAACCGCGCAGTAGGTTGGGGCGTTCCCCGTATCCACGACCCCGACAGAGAGCGTGCGCATGACGAACCTGGCCGACTTCACCGCCGACGAGCTCGCCCCGATCCTGGACGCCCCGGGTGCCGTGCTGAAGGGCGCGACCCTCGCCGACGGCCGTCCGGGAGCCTTCCAGTTCCTCAAGGAGATGACCTCGGGCGCCAAGGTGTTCCGCGAGGCCCAGGAGCACGAGAACGACTTCGTCCGGTCGGTGGCGATCGGCATGCGCGACCGGCTCAGGGAGCAGGACGCGGCCGAGGCCGAGGCGGCGGCCAACCCCGCCTCGCAGGTCGGGGTGGCAGCCGCGGCCGCGGCCACGGAGCGCGCGGCGCAGGAGGGCGCCCGCCCGGACCCGGAGGGGGAGACGGCCCGGGCGGTCGAGCTCGCCGGTGTCGCCGTCGCGCTGCTGCGCGCCCGGGGCGACGAGAAGGACGCCGTCGCCTACGGCGAGTGGATCCTGCGGATCGCCGAGCAGGTCGCGGAGGCCTCGAGCTCCAAGGTGGGCGGCTTCTTCAGCAAGCGGGTCAAGGTCTCGGAGGGCGAGCAGGCCTTCATCGACCGCCTCACGGCCGCCGTCTCGGGCTGACGCCGTCGTCCGCGGCGGCGCCGTCGTCTACGTCCGCGCCGCCCGCCGCGCCGCGCCGCCCGCCGCCGTCCACGTCCGCGCCGCCCGCCGCCGTCGTCCATCCCCTTTGAGGCCCGGGTTTCTTCGCTTTGAGCCCGTCCAAAGCGGAGAAACCCGGGCCTCAAAGGGAATTCCCGATCAGGGATTTCTGAGAAGGGATTTCTGAGAAGGGAGTTCCGGGAGGGGAGTTCCGGGAGGGGCGCCCGGGAAGCGTCAGGCCGGACGGCGGCGGGCGTACTCCAGCTCCGGCCGGCCCCGCGTGCCGTACCGGGGCGCGCGGGTCGCTACGCCGCGATCGGCGAGGAACTCCAGGTACCGGCGGGCCGTGATCCGCGCCAGGTGCAGCTCGTCGGCCACCTCGCTCGCGGACAGCGCGCCGGAGGCCCGGGCCAGCAGGTCGGACACCGCGTCCAGGGTGTCCTGGGACAGCCCTTTCGGCAGCCCGGCCGCGTTCGAGGTGCGCAGTGCGGCGAACGCGGTGTCCACCTCGCGCTGGCTCATCGTCGAGATCGGCGAACGCATCTGCTCGAAGTACTTGCGGTACGCCCCGAGCTTCTCGGCGAACAGCCCGAACGCGAACGGCTTGATGAGGTACTGCACCACGCCGACGGCGACCGCCTCGCGCACCACCTCCAGCTCGCGCGCCGCCGTCACGGCGATCACGTCCACCACCAGGCCCGCCGCGCGGAGCTGGCGGCACAGCACCAGGCCGTGCCGGTCTGGCAGGTTCATGTCCAGCAGGAGCAGGTGCACCTCCTGCCCGGCGGCCTGCGCGTCGCGCAGCGCGCGGACGGTCTCGCCCGCCGTGTGCACCACCCCGGCCAGCTCGAATCCGTCCACGCGGCGCACGTACTCGCCGTGCGCGTCGGCGGTGCGGTGGTCGTCCTCCACGACCAGGACCCGGATCACCCGCGGCCGCCGGGCCCGGCCGGTCCGCTCAGCCCGGCCGGTCCGGTCAGCCCGGTGGGCCCGGCCTGCCCGGCCAGCCCGGCGAGGGCAGGCGGTACGACGACGGCGCCGTCGTCGGGCGTGCCGCCGCCCGGCGCCTGATCGGGACGGGGGAGCGTGACCGTGAAGACCGCGCCCGTGCCCGCCCCGCGCGTCACCTCGACGTCGCCGCCGAGGCTCTCGACCACCTGGCGCACCAACGCCAGGCCGTAGCCGCGACCGCCTGCCGCGGCGTCCTTGGTGCTCCAGCCGTGCTCGAAGATGCGGTCGAGGTCGCCGTCGGCGATGCCGGCCCCGCTGTCGGAGACCTGGAAGACCAGGGACCCGTCGTCGCCGTGGGCGAGGTAGATCTCGACCCACGCCTCGGTCGCCCCGGCCAGCGCGCGGGCCGCCGCGGCGTCGATCGCGTTGTCGACCAGGTTGCCGAGGATCGTCACCACGTCCACGGGCTCCAGCCAGTGTGTGCCCGGCGTCAGGTGCGTCTCGAAGTGCATCTCGACGGCGCGCTCGCGCGCCTGGGCGGCCTTGCCCAGCACGAGCGCGGCGATGACGGGCTCCTCGATCGCCTGGACCACGCGGTCGGTGAGCCGCTGACCCAGGTCCTTCTCGCCGGCGACGAAGCGCAGCGCCTCGTCGCTACGGCCCAGCTCGATGAGGGTCGCGATGGTGTGCAGGCGGTTGCTGAAGTCGTGGGTCTGGGCGCGCAGCGCCTCGGAGATGGTGCGCACCGACGACAGCTCGCCGGTGACCCGCTGCAGCTCGGTGCGGTCGCGCAGGGACACGACCTCGCCGACGGTGCGGCCCGCCGCCGCGGCCGCGTCGCGGCCCACGAGCAGCACGCGGTCGCCCACGCGCACCGGACCCTCGGGCGCGGCGCCGACCAGCACGTCGTGCACGGCGGGGGACAGGCGCTCGTCGCCCACGGCGAACGGCGCTGTCAGATCCGGGACGTCGAGCAGCCGCAGCGCCTCGTCGTTGGCCAGCACCACGGTGCCGTCCTCCACCAGGAGCATGCCCTCCTCGACGGAGTGCAGCACCGCCTCGTGCGCGGTGAACAGGTGTGCCAGCTCGTCCGGGCCCTTGCTTTCCGTGATGCGGTCCAGCCTTCGGGCCAGGATGGTCGCGGCGACGGCACCCGTGCCGAACGCCAGGAGCGTGCCGACGCCGACGATCACCAGGCGGGGGACGATGCTGTCCCACAGCCGGTCGAGCGTGACGCCGGCGGAGACCATGCCCACGACCTCGCCGTCGTCCGTCACGACGGGGACCACGGCGCGCACCGACGGACCGAGCGTGCCGTCGTAGACCTCGGTGAACGTCTCGCCGCGCAGCGCCGGCGCCGTGGTGCCCACGAACTGGCGGCCGATCTGCCACGTGTTGCGGTGCGTGTACCGGGTGCGGTCGGTGTCCATCACGGTCAGGTAGTCGATCTCGGTGGTCGCCATGACGCGCTCGGCGTACGGCTGCAGTAGCCCGGAGGCCTCGGCGACGGCGCCCGGGCGGTCCGTCTCCAGCGTGTCGTGCGCGCGGGCGACGGTGTCGATCACGAGGGCCTCCGCCGCGACCGTGGCCGCCAGGTCGGTGCTCTCCTTCGCCGCGTGCGTCTCGGCCGAGGACCGGGCGTCCAGCGCCAGGAGTCCGAACACGATGACGGCCCCGGCGAACAGCAGCGCCGTGTGCACGGCGAGGAACCACCTCGCGATACTCGCACCCCGTCGCTGCGCCACGGGGTCCATTGTGGACCGCCCGCGCGGCTGCTCCGACCGCCGCGAGAACACTATGTACGCAATGGTGGGGTTCGCCGCCCTGGCCAGCACTCTTGTCGCTGACCACACAGCGTTGTGAGAGGAACACACCATGGCGGTAACGCAGCCCGCCGGCGCCGGGACCACCCCACGCCGTCGGCTCGACAAGAGTCACTACCTGTACATCGCGGTGATCGTCGCCGTCGTCGCCGGCGTCATCGTGGGCCTGGCCTCCCCGGAGACCGGAGTGGCGCTGAAGCCGCTCGGCACCGGGTTCGTCGCCCTGATCAAGATGATGATCTCGCCCGTCATCTTCTGCACCATCGTGCTGGGCATCGGCTCGATCGCGAAGGCCGCCACCGTCGGCCGGGTCGGCGGGCTGGCACTGCTCTACTTCATCGTGATGTCCACGTTCGCGCTGTTCATCGGCCTGGTCGTCGGCAACGTGCTGCACCCGGGCGAGGGCCTGAACATCGCCGACGCCAGCTACGAGGCGGAGGGCGAGGCCGCCGGCCTGGTCGACTTCGTGCTCGGCATCATCCCCACCACGCTCGTCTCGCCGCTGACCGGTGAGTCCGTGCTGCAGACGCTGTTCGTGGCGCTGCTCGTCGGGTTCGCCATCCAGCAGCTCGGCGCCCGCGGCAAGCCCGCGCTCGACGCGGTCCGACTGATCCAGGCGATCGTCTTCCGCGTGCTGACGATGATCCTGTGGGTCGCCCCCGTGGGCGCGTTCGGCGCCATCGCGGGCGTCGTCGGCGAGACCGGCTGGGGCGCCGTCGTCGCCCTGGGCACCCTGATGGTCGGCTTCTACCTGACCTGCATCCTGTTCATCGTGGTGGTGCTGGGCGCCGTGCTCTGGTTCGTGGCCCGCGTGAACATCTTCTCGCTCATGAAGTACCTGGCGCGCGAGTACCTGCTGATCGTCAGCACGTCGTCGTCCGAGGCTGCCCTGCCGCGCCTCATCGCCAAGATGGAGCACCTGGGCGTGTCCAAGCCGGTCGTCGGCATCACGGTGCCGACCGGCTACTCGTTCAACCTCGACGGCACGGCGATCTACCTGACCATGGCGTCGCTGTTCATCGCCTCCGCGATGGGGACGCCGCTGTCCGTGCCCGAGCAGATCGGCATGCTCGCCTTCATGATCATCGCCTCCAAGGGTGCCGCCGGGGTCACCGGCGCCGGCCTGGCGACGCTCGCGGGCGGCCTGCAGACCTACCGCCCCGACCTGGTCGACGGCGTGGGCATCGTGGTGGGCATCGACCGCTTCATGTCCGAGGCGCGGGCCCTGACCAACTTCACCGGCAACGCCGTGGCCACGGTCATCATCGGCACCTGGACCAAGGAGATCGACCGCGACCGCGTGGACCAGGTGCTGGCCGGCACGATCCCGTTCGACGAGAGTGCGGCGGACGACCTGCACGCGCCGGACGGCGCTCCGTCCGGGTCGGACGAAGGTGCCGGCGGGGAGGCCGGCGACGATGCCGACCGCTCGGGCGGCTCGCACCCGCGGGTGCCGGAGCCGACGGGCGTCTGACATCTGACACCAAGGACCGACGCCGGCCGGGGAACTCTGGGGGTACCCCGGCCGCCGTCTGACAAGAAGGTCCGCCTCCAGCAGGTGATCAGGCATGTTCTCCATCGCGGAGCATGCGGGATCGCCGGCTGGAGGCGGACCTTTGTCGTGTCCCCGGGGCGCGCGTGCGGGAATATATGGACGACGCGTGCACTTCTGTGTTTATATGGACGCACGGTCCACATCGACAGCGAGACCAGGGAGCACCCCATGAGCACCACCAGCACCACCAGCACCACCTCGGAATCCAGCGGCACCCGGCGCGTCGCGCTCGTCACCGGCGGGTCGGGCGGCATCGGCCGCGCCGTCGTCGGGCGGCTCGCTGCCGACGGCTACGCCGTCGCCGTCCACTACGCCGGCAACCAGGCCCGCGCCGACGAGGTCGTCGCCGAGGTCCGGGCCTCCGGCGGCCAGGCGATCGCCGTCGGCGGGGACGTCGCCAACGAGACGGCGATGGCCGCAGCCTTCGACGCGGCGGAGGCGGCGTTCGGCGGCGTCGACGTCGTCGTCAACACGGCCGGGATCATGCTGCTCGGCCCGGTCGCGACCTTCGACCTGGCCGACCTCGACCGCATGCACCGCACCAACATCCGCGGCACGTTCGTCGTGGCCCAGCTCGCCGCGAACCGGCTGCGGTCCGGCGGCGCCCTCATCAACTTCTCGACGTCGGTGGTGCGGGCGCAGTTCCCGGCCTACGCGGCGTACGTGGCCAGCAAGGCCGCCGTCGAGGGGATGACGCTCATTCTCGCCCGCGAGCTGCGGGGCAAGGACATCACGGTCAACGTGGTGGCGCCCGGCCCCACGGCCACCCCGCTCTTCCTCAACGGCAAGGACGAGCAGACCATCCAGAACCTGGCGAACGCCGTGCCGCTCGAACGCCTCGGCCAGCCCGAGGACATCGCCGAGACGGTCGCCTTCCTGGCCGGCCCCGCACGCTGGGTCAACGGTCAGGTCATCTACACCAACGGAGGCCTGGCATGAGCGCCGTCGTCGTCATCACCGGGGCGTCGAGCGGGTTCGGGGCGCTGACGGCGCGCGCCCTGGCCGCCGCGGGCCACACCGTCTACGCGGGCATGCGGCAGACCGAGGGGCGCAACGCACCCCAGGTCGACGCCGCGCGGGCCTGGGCCGCCGAGCACGGGGCCGACCTGCGGCCGGTCGAGCTCGACGTGAGCTCGCAGGAGTCCGTGGACCGCGCCGTCGGGCAGATCGAGGCGGACCACGGGCAAGTGGACGTGCTGATCCACAACGCGGGGCACATGGTCGTCGGCCCGGCGGAGGCCTTCACGCCGGAGCAGCTCGCGCAGCTCTACGACGTCAACGTGCTGTCCACCCAGCGCGTGAACCGGGCGGTCCTGCCCGGGATGCGGCGCCGCGGCGCGGGGCTCGTGATCTGGGTGTCCAGCTCCAGCGTCAAGGGCGGCACCCCGCCGTACCTCGCGCCGTACTTCGCCGCGAAGGCGGGCATGGACTCGCTCGCGGTGTCGTACGCCGCGGAGCTGGCCCGTTGGGGCGTCGAGACGTCGATCGTGGTGCCCGGCTCGTTCACGAGCGGCACCAACCACTTCGCGCACGCGGGCCACCCCGCCGACGCCGCGGTCGAGGCCGACTACGAGACCCGGTACGCCGGGCTGATGGGCCAGGTCGCGGAGAAGCTCGCGGCCCTGGCGCCCGACGCCGACGTGTCGCTCGTCTCCGACGAGATCGCCCGCATCGTCGCGCTGCCCGCCGGGCAGCGGCCGTACCGGGTGCACATCGACCCGGCCGACGACGGCTCCGAGGCGGTCTCGGACCTCGCCGACCGCACCCGGGCCGAGTTCCTGGAGCGCGTGGGCCTGCCGGACCTGCTCACGGCGCGCACCGCGTGACGGGCGGTGCGGGTGATCCGGGTGGTCGGCAGGATGTCAGGTGGTCGGCAGCTCGGACTACCGATCACCTGACATCCTGCCGATCACGCGGTTCGGCGACGGGTGCCCTCCTAGACTGCGGGGGCCAGGAGGAGGGGACATGACGAACCAGGCGACGGCGTCCGCCGCGGGCGAGCCCGGAGCGCGGGTCCGGGGGCGCGGGCGGCGGCCCGCCGACGAGGTGCGCGGCGACGTGCTGCGCACCGTCGGCGAGCTGCTGCTGGCCGAGGGCATCGCCGACCTGACGTTCGAGCGCGTCGCGCGCCTGTCCGGCGTCAGCAAGACGACGCTCTACAAGTGGTGGCCCTCCAAGGGCGCGCTCGCCCTGGACGGCTACTTCCACGCCGTGCAGCAGACGCTCGCCTTCCCCGACACCGGCGACATCCGTGTGGACCTGCGCGACCAGCTCCGCGCGTTCGTGCACCTCATGACGACGACGCCCGCAGGGCGCATCCTCGCCGAGCTGATCGGCCAGGCGCAGACCGACCAGGACCTCGCCGTCGCCTACCGCACGCTGTACTCCTCCGAGCGGCGCCGGCTGGCGGCCGAGCGGCTGCGGGCGGCGCAGGAGGCGGGTCAGGTGCGCGACGACGTCGACGTGCAGGTGGTGGTCGACCAGCTCTGGGGCGCCGTCTACCACCGGCTGCTGGTCCCGGACGAGCCGGTCACGGAGGCGTTCGCCGATGCCCTGGTACGCAACGTGCTGACGGGCATCACGCCCCGCTGAGTTTCCGGCCCCAGGTGAACGTAGGTCTGGTCGCTCTCTGAGCGCCCAGAGTGCGACTACTCCTACGTTCGACGGCGGCGCCGTGGGCGGCGTGGGCGTCAGCCCAGGAGGAGGGTGACGTCGCGGACCGGCGTCGTCGCCAGGCGGAAGTGCCCCGCGAACAGGAACACGTTCTGGGCCGTGGGCAGCGCCGCCATGAGCACGACGCCGAGCAGGTCCAGGCCGTCCAGCCCGAACAGGAACCGGCCGACCACCCAGGCCAGCACCGGCATGTACACCAGCGGCGCGATGCCGCGCTGCATGGCGCGGGCCTCGCCCGGCAGCACCCACGCGGCCACGAACCCCACGCCCACGAGCACGAGGACGATCGCGAACCCGAGCAGCACCCCGCTCATCGCGGGGTCAGCGGACCAGGCACGGGCGCTTCGGGTCGAACTCCCACCCCGGGACCAGGTACTGCATCGCTGTCGCGTCGTCGCGGGCGCCCAGGCCGTGCTCCAGGTACAGCTCGTGCGCGGCGGCCAGGCGCTCGCGGTCGAGCTCGACGCCGAGCCCCGGCGTCGTCGGCACCTGGATCGCGCCGCCGGCGATCTGCGGCGGCGCCGTCGTCAGGCCCTGCCCGTCCTGCCAGATCCAGTGCGTGTCCAGCGCCGTGATCTCGCCGGGCGCCGCCGCCCCGACGTGCGTGAACATGGCCAGCGAGATGTCGAAGTGGTTGTTGGAGTGCGACCCCCAGGTGAGCCCGAACTCGTGGCAGAGCTGGGCCACGCGCACGGAGCCCGCCATGGTCCAGAAGTGCGGGTCGGCCAGCGGGATGTCGACGGCGCCCGCGCGCACGGCGTGCGCCATCTCGCGCCAGTCGGTCGCGATCATGTTGGTCGCCGTGGGCAGGCCGGTCGCGCGCCTGAACTCCGCCATGACCTCGCGGCCGGAGAACCGGCCCTCGGCCCCGCACGGGTCCTCGGCGTAGGCGACGACGCCGCGCATCCGCCGGCCCAGCCGGATCGCGTCGGCCAGCAGCCAGCCGCCGTTGGGGTCGAGGGTGATCCGCGCGTCGGGGAAGCGCTCCTTGAGCGCGACGACGGTGTCCACCTCCAGGTCGCCGGCCTGCACGCCGCCCTTGAGCTTGAAGTCGGTGAACCCGTACCGCGCGGCGGCGGCCTCGGCCAGGCGCACGACGGCGTCCGGCGTCATCGCCTCCTCGCGGCGCAGCCGCCCCCAGGCATCGGACTCGTCGTCGCCGCGCAGGTACGGCAGGCGGGTCGCGTCCGGGTTGCCCACGTAGAAGAGGTAGCCGAGCATCGGCACCGACTCGCGTTGCACGCCGTCGCCGAGCAGCTCCGCCACGGGAACGCCCAGGTCCTGGCCGTGCAGGTCGAGCAGCGCGGACTCCAGGGCGGTGACCGCGTGCACCGTGGTGCGCAGGTCGAAGGTCTGCAGCCCGCGCCCGCCGGCGTCGCGGTCGGCGAAGGCCCGCGCGACGTCGCGCAGCAGGGAGCGGTACCGCGCCACCGGCTGCCCGACGACGATCGCGCCGGCCTCCTCGATCGTGGTCCGGATCTTCTCGCCGCCGGGCACCTCGCCCAGCCCCCTGCGGCCGTCCGAGTCGGTGACGATCGCGACGTTCCGCGTGAAGAACGGGGCGTGCGCACCGGACAGGTTCAGGAGCATCGAGTCGTGGCCCGCGACGGGCACCACCTCGACGCGGGCGATCGTGGGGTGCGCGCTCACCGGGCGGCCTCCGCGGTCTCGGTGGCTCCCGCGGCCTCCGGGACGGCGTCCGCACCTGCGACGTCGGCGTCCGTCGCGCCGAGGACGACGTCGAGTACGCCGTCGACCCGCCGCGTCAGGCGCCACGGGTTGTCCGACCGGAGCGGTTCGGGCAGCAGGTACTCCGGCAGGTTCTGGTAGGCCACGGGGCGCAGGAAGCGCTCGATCGCGAGCGTGCCCACCGAGGTGGTGCGCCCGTCCGACGTCGCGGGGAACGGGCCGCCGTGCACCATCGCGTGGCCCACCTCCACGCCGGTGGGCCAGCCGTTGGCCAGGATGCGGCCGGCCGTGCGCTCCAGCACGGGCAGCAGGCGGCTCGCCGTCTCGCGATCCGACTCGGTCAGGTGCAGCGTCACGGTGAGCTGGCCTTCCAGGCGCTCGACGGCGGACAGCAGCTCGTCGGCGTCCGCGTACCGGACCACGAGCGAGGCCGCCCCGAAGATCTCGGCCTGCAGCACGGGGTTGCTCAGCAGGGTCGGCACCGCGCTGGCGAACACCGCGGGCGCGGGGGCGTTCTGCGTCGCTCCCGGCGTGCCGGCCCCCACCAGCGAGACGCCGTCCTGAGCGGCCAGCGTGTCCACGCCGTCCTGCCAGGCCTGCGCGATGCCGTCGGTGAGCATGGTCTGCCCGGCCGCGGCCGCGGCGGCCCGCCCGGCGGCGGCCACGAACGCGTCGCCGCGCTCGCCGTCCGGCACGAACACGAGGCCCGGGGCGGTGCAGAGCTGGCCCGACGAGCCGGTCACCGACGTGAGGTACGCGGCGGCCAGCGTGTCGACGTCGCCCGCGAGGGCGCCGTCGAGCAGGATCGTGGGGTTGATCGAGCTCATCTCGGCGTAGACCGGGATGGGCACGGGGCGGGCCGCGGCGGCCGCGACGAGCGCGAGGCCGCCGCCGCGGGAGCCGGTGAAGCCGACGGCCTGGATCACCGGGTCGGACACGAGTGCCTGGCCCACGACCGTGCCCGGCCCGTAGACCAGCGAGAACACGCCGGGGTGCAGGCCGGACGAGGCCACGGCGTCCGCCACCGCACGCCCCACCAGCTCGGCCGTGCCCGGGTGCGCGTTGTGCGCCTTGACCACGACGGGACAGCCCGCGGCCAGCGCGGAGGCCGTGTCGCCGCCCGCGGTGGAGAAGGCGAGCGGGAAGTTGCTGGCGCCGAACACGGCCACGGGGCCGACGGGCACCTTGCGCTGCCGGATGTCGGCGCGCGGCAGGGGAGTGCGGTCGGGCAGGGCGGGGTCGATCCGCACGCCGCGGTGGTCGCCCTGGCGCACGACCTGCGCGAACAGGCGGAGCTGCCCCGTGGTGCGGGCGACCTCGCCCGTGAGGCGGGCCGCGGGGAGGCCGGTCTCACGCATGGCCCGCGCGACGACGTCGGGTGCGATCGCCTCGATGTTGGCCACGACCTGCTCCAGGAAGCGGGCGTGCGGCTCGGGCGCGAGCGCGGAGAAGGAGGCGAAGGCCTCCTGCGCGGCCGCCGTCGCCTGCGCGACCTGCGCCTCGTCGAGCAGCGAGTAGGCGGGTTCGAGCGCCTGGGCCGTGGCCGGGTCCTGCCCGGCGAAGGTGCCGGCGGTGCCCTGCAGGGGCGCGCCGGCGACGATCGAGTGGCCGGTGAGGTGGGTCATCGCATGTCTCCTTGAGGGCGTTCGGTCAGCCGGCCAGGGTGTCGACGGCGGGGTCGGCCGGGGCGGCCGGCGCGGCCGCGGCGGGGCGCACCCCGGCGGCGTCGATCAGGGCGGTGAGGTCGGCGAGGTCCTGGGCGGTGAGGTCCTGCAGCGGCGCGCGGACGCTGCCCATGTCGCGGCCGACCGCCTTCAGACCGCCCTTGACGATCGAGACGCCGTACCCCTTGGTGCGGTCGCGGATGTCGAGGTAGGGCAGCACGAACCGGCGCAGCTTCTCGGTGACCGCGGCATGGTTCTGCGCCCGCACGTCCCGGTAGAACTCCAGCGCGAACTCGGGCACGAAGTTGTACATCGCCGACGAGTACGTGCTCATGCCGAGCTGCAGCAGCGGCAGGGCGTAGGTCTCGGCGGTGGGCAGGCCGCCCAGGTAGAACAGCCGGTCGCCGTTCGTGACGTAGACGCGGGTGAGGTGCTCGATGTCGCCGATCGCGTCCTTGAACCCGATGAAGTTGGGGTGCCGCTCGGCCAGCCTTGCGACCGTGGTCGCGGAGTAGATCGCGTTGCCGCGGTTGTAGACGATGACGCCGAGGTCGGTCGCCGCGCAGACGGCGGAGGCGTGCTCCAGCAGCCCGTCCTGGTCGGCCTCGGTGAGGTACGGGGGCAGGAGCAGGAGGCCCTCGGCGCCGGCGTCCTGCGCGGCGCGCGCGTTGTCGATGGCCTGGGCGGTGTTGCCGCCCGCGCTGCCGAGCACCGGGGTGCGGCCCGCGGCGGTCTCGACGGCGAGGCGCACCACGCGGGCCGACTCCTGCGGCGTCAGGCTGAAGCCCTCGCCCGTGCCGCCGGCGGCGAACAGGCCGCCGATCCGGAAGCTCGACTGCCAGTCGATGTGGTCGCGGTACCGCTGCTCGTCGACCGCGCCGTCCGCGGTGAACGGCGTGACGGGGAACGACAGCAGCCCGTCCTTGAGGGCGACGGCGAGCTCCTGCGGTGCATACGTGGCCAAGGGTGGCCCCCTCCTGTGACAGACGTCGACGATGGCGACTGGTCGGGCTAGGTTCTCGGCGCCACGGTAAGAAGCCGCCACGATGCCTGTCCAAGCCCAAAACGGCATCGACTCATGCCGCAACTGCATCGCTTGGTCTCAGGACGAGGGGTGCAGGTAGCGGAGGAACTCGTGGAGGGCCGGGTTCTTCGAGTCCCGGTTCCAGATGGCGTGGAGCTCGACCACGCCGTGCGGGACGTCGAGCTCGACGAACGTGACGCCCGGCAGGCCCAGCAGGCGGGCAGACTCCGGGACGAACGCGACGCCGCGCCCGGCGGCGACGAGCGAGCACATCGTCAGGATCTGGCTGACGACGTGCACCACGTTGTTGTGCTCGACGGCGATGTACCGCACCACCATGTCGTAGAAGTACCGGGCCTTGGTGGGGTGGTGCCCGACGACGGGCTGGTCGCGCAGGTCGGCGGCCGTCACGGGCCGGTCCAGCCGGGTCAGCGGGTGGCCCGGCGGCACGGCCAGCACCAGGTCCTCCGACAGCAGGAGCCGGGAGTCGAAGCTCTCCTGGTCGAACGGCGGCCGGCCGAGCGCCAGGTCGAGCTCGCCGCGCCGGATCGCCTCGATCTGCTCGACCGTGACGAGCTCCTGGAGGTCGAGGTCGACGTCGGGCATGAACTCGGCGATCTCCTGCACCAGCGTGCCCAGCAGGCTGAACCCGGAGGCCGCCGTGAAGCCGAGGCGCAGCACACCCGCGCGGCCCGCCGCGATCTTCCGGGCGAGCGCTGGGGCGGCGTCGGCGGCGGTCAGGAGGCGGCGGGCCTCCTCGAGGAACACCGCGCCCGCCGTCGTCAGCTCGACGTGGCGGTTGTCGCGTTCCAGCAGGGGGACGCCGACGGCGCGTTCCAGCTTCTGGACCTGACGGCTCAGCGGCGGCTGGGTCATGTTGAGTCGTTCCGCGGCGCGGCCGAAGTGGAGCTCTTCCGCGACGGCGAGGAAGCAGCGGACCTGATCGAGGGTGTACACGACGGCCTTTCCGCGATTCGATGCATTTCGAGAATCAAGCCATGCACTAAGAGGCTTAGACAGGCATCGTATGGGCTTCCTATGCTCAACGCCCGACCGGCAGATGCCCGTCGGAGATCTCAACGAGGAGAGCTGTGATGACAACTCCTACCCCCCGAACCCCGCGCCGCGGTGCACCTTCCGGTGCACGCCGCAGCCCGCTGACCAGCAGGGTCGCGCTCGGCGCCATCGCCGCGCTGTCCGCCCTGACGCTCGCCGCGTGCGGCGGCAACGTGGGCGCCGCCGGCGGTGGCGAGGGTGAAGACTTCCCGTCCGGCCCGGTGACCATCACCGTGGGGCAGGACGCCGGCGGGTCGACCGACCTCATCGCCCGGGCCGTGGCCGAGGGCATGGCCGAGGACCTCGGCGTGGCGGTCCCCGTCGTCAACCGCGCCGGCGCCAACGGCGCGGTGGCGACCGAGGAGGTCGCGGGCAAGCCCGCCGACGGCTACGAGCTGGTGCTGCTGAACGCCTCCCTCATCACGATCACGCCGCTGGCCGTGTCCGAGGACGAGGCCGTGGACCTGAGCAAGCTCGACGTCGTCAAGGGCCTCTCGCAGGACGACTACGTGCTGCTGGCCAGCGTCGACTCCGGGTTCGAGAACCTGGAGGACCTCAAGGCGGCGTCCGGCGAGATCAAGTACGGCACCACGGGCGTGGGCACCGGTTCGCAGCTCGCCCAGGCGGCGCTGTTCGCGCAGGCGGAGATCGACGGCACGGCCGTCCCGTTCGACTCCGGCTCGCCCGCGCTGACCGCCGTCGTCGGCGACCAGGTGCAGGTGGCGACGGTGCAGCTCGGCGAGGCCAAGCCGCAGATCGACGCCGGGAAGGTGGTGCCGCTGCTGGCCTTCTCGGCCGAGCGCAACCAGTTCCTGCCCGACGTGCCGACCGCCGTCGAGGAGGGCTACGACGTGCCCGTGTCGCAGTACCGCGCCCTGGCCGCCCCGAAGGGCCTGCCGGAGGACGTCAAGGCCCGGCTCGTCGAGTCGGTCGACGCCGCCATCGCCTCGGACACCTACACGTCGTTCAACGAGAACAACCTGCTGACCCCGCACGAGATCTCGGGCGACGAGGTCACCACGGAGTGGACCGAGCTCGCCGACAAGTACCGGGCGCTCACCGAGGAGTACGACATCAGCCTCGCGGAGGGCTGATCCCCGTGGCAACGGCAACCAAGGAGGTAGGCGTGGACGGCAAGCCGGACGGCAGCTCGACCGGCGGCGCGGACGGTGGTGCCGACGGCGGAGCCGCCGTCGCGCCCGCCGACCCCGCGCAGGCCCTCGCCGACGAGTGGGCCGAGGAGGCGCCGCCGCCCGCCGGGCCGGTCGCCAACCTCGCGGCCAGCCTCGTCACGACCGCGATCGGCGTCCTGGGCGGCGTGACGGCGGTCGGGCTCGGGCTCGGCACGCCGACCCAGCCGGGCGCCGGCCTGTGGCCGCTCGCGATCAGCGTCGCCGTGGTGGTGCTGTCGCTCGCCCAGGTCGTCGTCGGGCGGCGGGGCGGCGACGGGGAGAAGTTCTCCCGCTACTCGTGGCTCTCGCTGGTCGGCCTCGCGACCCTCCTGGGGCTCGTGGCGCTGCTGCCGGTGATCGGCTTCGAGATCCCGGCGCTGCTGCTGAGCCTGATCTGGATGAAGTTCCTGGGCGGCGAGTCCTGGCGCTCCGCCGTCCTGTACTCGGTGCTCGTGGTCGGCGTGCTGTACGGGGTCTTCGTCGGGGCGCTCGGCACCAACGTCCCGCACCTCTTCTGACCGCACCCGCAGGTCTGATCCGCAAGGGAAACGCACGTGGAATCACTGCAGAACGTCGCCGCCGGCTTCGCCGTCGTGCTCGAACCGACCAACCTCCTGTACTGCCTGCTCGGCGTGGTCATCGGCATGCTCATCGGGGTGCTGCCGGGCCTCGGCCCGGCCGCCACGATCGCCATCCTGCTCCCGCTGACGTACGGCGTGGAGCCGGTCACCGCGATCATCATGCTCGCCGGCATCTTCTACGGCGCGCAGTACGGCGGCACGATCACGTCCGTGCTGCTCCGCCTGCCGGGCGAGGCCAGCTCGGTGGTCACCGTGCTCGACGGGCACGCGATGGCCAGACAGGGCAGGGCGGGCACGGCGCTCGGCGTCGCGGCCGTCGGGTCGTTCATCGGTGGCACCGTCGCCATCGTCGGGCTGACCTTCCTGGCCCCGGTCGTGGCCGGCTTCGCCCTCGACTTCGGGCCGCCCGAGTACGCGGCCCTGGCCCTGCTCGGCATCCTCCTGGTCTCGACCATCGCGTCCGGCGCACGGCTCAAGGCCCTGATCGCCGCGGCGATCGGGCTGCTGCTGGCCACCGTCGGCCGCGACGCCTTCACGGGCGCCGAACGCTTCACCTTCGACAACCTGAGCCTGGCCGACGGCATCGACTTCGTGCCCGTGGCCATGGGCCTGTTCGGCCTCGGCGAGATCCTCTACAACCTGGAGGAGCGGCACCGTGCCGTGCACGCGCCGGGCAAGGTAGCCAACGTCTGGCCGTCACGCAAGGACCTCAAGGAGTCGTCGGGCGCCGTGACCCGCGGGTCGGTGCTCGGGTTCTTCCTCGGCATCCTGCCCGGCGGCGGCGCGACCATCGCCTCCATGGCCGCCTACGCCGCGGAGAAGAAGCGCGCCAAGGACCCGAGCCGGTTCGGCAAGGGCGCCATCGAGGGCGTGGCCGGCCCGGAGACGGCGAACAACGCCGCCGCGACCAGCTCGTTCATCCCCCTGCTCACGCTCGGCATCCCCGCCAACGCGACCATGGCGCTCATGTTCGGCGCGCTGCTGATCCAGGGCATCACGCCCGGGCCGCAGCTGGTGACCGAACACCCGGAGCTGTTCTGGGGCGTCGTCAACTCGATGTACATCGGCAACGTGCTGCTGCTGATCATGTCGATCCCGCTGGTCGGCGTGTTCGTGCGCATCCTGCGGGTGCGCGCCGCGATCCTGGCGCCCGTCACGGCCCTGATCACGATGGTCGGCGCCTACACCATCAACAACTCCGTGTTCGACGTGCTCCTCGTGGTCGTCTTCGGCGCCGTCGGATACCTGATGAAGAAGTTCGGGTTCGAGCCGGGGCCGCTCGTGCTGGCGTTCGTGCTGGGCTCGCTGCTGGAGTCCAGCCTGCGGCGCTCGCTGCTGATGTTCGACGGGTCCGCGGCGGGCTTCTTCACGCGGCCCATCTCGGCGACGCTGCTGGTGGTGTTCGTGGTGGTGGCCGTGCTGCCCCTGGTCCGCGCCGTCCGTGACCGGCGGACGGCCGGGGCTGTTGTCGGTGGGGCTGCTGCTGGTGGGGCTGTCGCCGGTGTCGCCGGTGCCGCCGCCGGCGGGTCCGTTGCTGGGACGTCGGACGCCGGCGCGTCGGCGAAGAACCGAGAGGAAGAGTCCGTATGAGCATCGTCGTTGGCTACGTCCCCACGCCCGCGGGGGAGGCCGCCGTGCAGGCGGCGATCGTCGAGGCCGGCCTGCGGGACGAGGACCTGCTCGTCGTGAACTCGGCGCGGGAGGGCTCGCTGGTCGAGTCGACGGTCGCCGCCGAGGAGGACCTCGACCGGGTGCTCGCGCAGGCCGCCGCGGCGGGGGTGCGGGCGCAGCTCGTGCGCGGCACGCACCGTGACGACTTCACCGACGAGATCCTCGACCTCGCCGAGCAGCACGAGGCGTCGCTGATCGTGATCGGCCTGCGCCGCCGCAGCACGGTGGGCAAGTTCATCATGGGCTCGGTGGCGCAGCGCATCCTGCTCCAGGCCGAGCACCCGGTCCTGGCGGTCAAGCCCCCGCGCTGACCCGCCGGGCCGGCCGCCGTCCGGCCGCCGTCCGGCCTGCCGCGCAGGCGCGGGTGCTGACCACAGCAGTTGCTGCCAGGATGTCGCCCCGCCTGGCAGGAACTGCTGTGGTCAACGGCTTTGCCCGACGGCGGCGGGCGGCATGGTCAGTGGGCGGCGTCGGCGCCCGACTCGGTCAGGAGGCGGCGGCGGGACGACGTCAGGTGCACCCGCATCGCCGCCGCGGCGGCGAGCGGGTCCTGCGCGTCGAGGGCCTCGAGCACGGCGCGGTGTTCCTGGACGACGGCGGCGAAGCGGCCGCCGCCCCGTGAATCGGCGCCCGATGGGACGATGTCGGACCGGCTGTTCCCGGACCCGCCGTCGGCCCGGTCCAGCCGGCCGCGGGGCATGGCGATCATCTGCGGGCCGAGCCGGTCCAGGGCTTCCAGGAGGAACCTGTTGCCCGCGGCCTCCGCGACGAGCCGATGGAACGCGAAGTCGTGCTGCATCGCGGTGGCGGGGTGCCCGTCGGACGTCGCGAGCGCGTCGAGCCGGTCGGCCAGCGCCGCGAGCTGCGCGGGCGTGCGCCGTCCGGCGGCGAGCGCGGCGGCCTCGGCCTCCAGGGCGAGGCGGTACTCGACCAGCGCGAGGCGGTCGGCCAGCGACCGGGCGACGGGCGCCCCGCCGTCGTCCGCCTCGGCGGGCGGGGTCAGGGCGTAGCTGCCGCTGCCGCGCCGGGTGTGCACCAGGCCCTCCAGGTTCAGGCGGGCGATGGCCTCGCGGACGACGGTGCGGCTGACCTGGTGCTCGACGGCGAGACGGGGCTCGCTGGGCAGCTTCTCGCCCGGCGCGATGTCGCCGTTGACGATGCGGCTGCGCAGCGTCTCCACCAGGGTGCCGCTCAGGGTCTGGGCCATGGGCTCATGCTTCCATCTCGGAGGATCTCCCGGCGGACGTGTCAGGCGTACAAAGTCCCTCCGGGGACCCGTACGCCTGACACGTCCGAGGGGCGGGGGCCGGTCAGGCGGGGCCGAAGGTCGCCGTGTCCGTGGTCCAGGCGCGCGCCTGCTCGCTGAACGTGACGCCGAGGCCGGGGCGGTCCGGCACGAGCATGCGCCCGTCCTTGGTCTCGAGGCGCTCGTTGAACAGTGGGTCGAGCCAGTCGAAGTGCTCCACCCATGGCTCGCGCGGGTAGGTGGCGGCCAGGTGCAGGTGGATCTCCATCGCGAAGTGGGGCGCGAGGTCGAGCCCGGCCTGGTCGGCGAGCGTGAGCAGCCGCAGGAACTGCGTGATGCCGCCGACGCGCGGGGCGTCGGGCTGGATGATGTCGCACGCGCGCTTCTCGATGAGCCGCTCGTGCTCCGCCACGGAGGCGAGCATCTCGCCCGTGGCGATCGGGGTGTCCAGGGCGGCGGCCAGCGCCGCGTGGCCCTCGGCGTCGTAGGCGTCCAGGGGTTCCTCGATCCAGACGAGGTCGAACTCCTCCAGGCGCCGTCCCATGCGCAGGGCGGTGCCCCGGTCCCACTGCTGGTTGGCGTCGACCATGAGCGGTACGTCGGGGCCGATGTGCTCGCGCACGGCGGCGACGCGGGCGAGGTCCGTGCGCCCGTCGGGCAGGCCCACCTTGATCTTGATGCCGCCGATGCCCTCGGCGATGGACCGGCTCGCGCGCTCCTTGACCTCCTCGATGCTCGCGTTGAGGAACCCGCCCGAGGTGTTGTAGGTGCGGACGGAGTCGCGGTGCGCGCCCAGCAGCTTGGCCAGCGGCAGGCCGGCGCGCTTGGCCTTCAGGTCGTACAGGGCGATGTCGACGGCGGCCAGCGCCTGGGTGGCCACGCCGGAGCGGCCGACCGACGCGCCCGCCCACAGGAGCTTCGTGTAGAGCTTGGCGATGTCGTTGGGGTCCTCGCCGATCGCGGACTGCGCCACCTCCTTGGCGTGCGCGTACTGGGCGGGGCCGCCGGCGCGCTTGGAGTAGGAGAAGCCGAGCCCCTCGAACCCCTGCTCGGTGGTGATCTCCGCGAACAGGAACACGACCTCGGTCATGGGCTTCTGGCGCCCGGTGAAGACCTTGGCGTCGGAGATGGCGGTGGCCAGCGGCAGCGTGACAGTCGAGAGCTGCACGGTCCGGATGGCGTCGGGCTGGTACGTCATGGCGCTCCTTTGCGGCGGGATGTTCGCTTGCGATCATACAAGTTGTGAACCTGTCTGACCAATATCGATGGGACCCTGGGGCATGACCTCCCACCTCGTCCTCGGCGCCGGTCCTGTCGGCACCGCGCTCGCCCTCCGGCTGGCGCACGCCGGCCGCTCCGTCGCGGTGGTGACCCGCTCCGGCGGCGGCCCGGCGCACCCCCGCGTGGAGCGGATCGCGCTGGACGCCACGGACGCGGCTGCGCTCGCGGCGTCGGCCCGGGGCGCGGACGTGCTGTACAACTGCGCGAACCCCGGCTCGTACCGGGCGTGGGAGCGCGGCTGGCCCCCGCTGGCGGCCGCGGCGCTGCATGCCGCCGAGGCCTCCGGCGCGGTGCTCGTGACGCTGAGCAACCTTTACGGCTACGGCCCCGTCAACGGTCCGATGACCCGCGGCATGCCGCTCAGGGCGTCGGACCACAAGGGCAAGCTGCGGGCGCGGCTGTGGCGGGAGGCGCTCGCCGCGCACCGCGACGGACGGGTGCGCGTCACCGAGGCGCGCGCCTCCGACTACATCGGGCCGACCGTCCCCGCCTCGCACGGCCTGCTGCCCATGTACGCCGCGGCGACGCTCGCCGGCCGGCCCGCGAGCGTCCTGGCCGACCCGGACCAGCCGCACACCTGGACGGCGGTCGACGACGTCGCCGCGACCCTCGTCGCACTCGGCGCCGACGACCGTGCCTGGGGCTCGCCATGGCTGGTGCCGTCCAACCCGCCCGCGACCGTCCGGGAGGTGCTGCGCGAGCTGGGCGCGCGGGCCGGGACGGGGGAGCCGCGGCTGCGCCGCGTGCCGCGCGCGGTGCTGCGGGCCGGGGGTCTCGTGGTGCCGCTCCTGCGCGAGGCGCTGGGCGTGCTCTACCAGTTCGACCGGCCATTCGTGGCGGACGCGGCCGAGACGACCGGGGTGTTCGGCGTCCGGCCGACGCCGTGGGACGACGTCCTGGACGCGACGGCGACGGCCTGGCACGCCCGCGCGACGATCTGACGACGCAGGGTCGCCCCTGGCCTGGCCTGGCCTGGCCTGGCCTGGCCTGGCCTGGCCTGGCCGGGCCGGGCCGGGCCGCCGCCGGAGCCGGGCCGCCGCCTGGCCGGGCCGCCGCCTGGCCGGGCCGCCGCCTGGCCGGGCCGCCGCCGTCGACCGACCTCCCCTTTGAGGCCCGGGTTTCTTCGCTTGGGGGCGGCTCAAAGAGGAGAAAGCCGGGCCTCAAAGGGGAGTGGGGTGGCGGCTGGTAGCATCGTCGTATGGCGATGACAGAGGTGGCGGGCGATGTCGCGGCCCGCGAGTCCGAGGCGATGGTCGTGGCGGCGTGCCTGTTCCACGGGTTCTCGGACCCGTCGCGGCTGGCGATCCTGCAGCACCTGGCCCTCGGCGAGCACCGTGTGGTCGACCTGACGAAGCACCTCGGCCTGGCCCAGTCCACGGTGTCCAAGCACCTGGCCTGCCTGCGCGACTGCGGGCTCGTCGAGTCCCGGCCGCAGGGGCGGGCGTCGGTGTTCTCGCTGACCCACCCGGAGGCGACGCTCGCGGTGCTCGCGTCGGCCGAGAAGCTGCTGGCGCTGACCGGCGACGCCGTGGCGCTGTGCCCGGTCTACGGCGTGGACGGATCGGCCGTGCACCCGTCGGAGGCAGCGATGCGGGCCTCGGCGACGGCGGCATCGACGACGTCGGGGGTGCGGGCGACGCCCGGGGCGGAGGCGACCTCGTGAGTCACGGTCACGGTCCCGACGGCCACAACCACGGCCACAGCCACGGGCACGACGGCGGCGCGCACGGCGACGCGGGCGGACGGCGCCGCCTGGCCGTCGCGTTTGGCATCACGGCGTCCGTCTTCGTGGCCCAGGCGGTCGGCGCGCTGCTCACCGGCAGCCTCGCGCTCCTGGTCGACACCGCGCACATGCTCACCGACGTGGCGGGCCTCGCCATCGCGCTCGGGGCGGCGTCGCTCGCGCTGCGACCGCCGTCGTCGCGCCGGACCTGGGGGTTCCGGCGGGCCGAGATCCTGGCCGCGCTCGCGCAGGCCGCCGTGCTGCTCGCCGTCGGCGTGTACGCCCTGGTCGAGGGCGTGAGCCGCCTGGTCGGACCGGCGGAGGCGCCGGGGCCGGGCCTGCTCGTCTTCGGCATCGTCGGCCTGGTGGGCAACGTCGTGGCGCTGCTCGTGCTCGCGGGCGGACGCTCGGCATCGTTCAACCTGCGTGCCGCGTTCCTGGAGGTGGTCAACGACGCGCTCGGCTCGGTCGCGGTGATCGTGGCCGCGGTCGTGATCGCGACGACGGGCTGGCAGCGGGCCGATGCCGTCGCAGGCCTGGTCATCGCCGTGCTGATCCTGCCGCGGGCCGCCCGGCTGCTGGCCGACTCGGCGAGCGTGCTGCTGGAGTCGACCCCGCCCGGCATGGACCTGGACGAGGTGCGGGCACGGCTGCTGGAGGTGGAGCACGTCGAGGAGGTGCACGACCTGCACGCCTCGCTCGTCGCCACGGGGCTGCCGACCATCAGCGCCCACGTCGTGGTGCGCGACGTGTGCTTCCGGGACGGGCAGGCGCCGCCGGTGCTCGACGCCCTGCAGCGGTGCGTCGCCACGCAGTTCGACGTGCGGGTGGAGCACTCGACCTTCCAGCTCGAACCCGCCGAGCACGCCCGGCACGAGGCGCCGACGCACGCCTGACGGCTCGTCGGCCGATCCTGCCGAGACCCGGGTGTCGGCAGGATCGACCCGCGGGGCAGCCCGGCTACGCCCCCGGCACCCCGCACACCCGCTCGACCAGGTCGCGCCAGCCCGCCTCGAAGCGGGCCGTCGGCTCCGGCCCCTCCAGCTCCGGACCGGCGAAGAGCTGGAACAGCAGCGGACCGTCCAGCGCGTACGCGAGCTGCCCCGCGAGCACCTCGACGTCGGCGCCGGGCAGGTCGACCTCGCGCAGCAGCACCCGCAGGTGGATCTCGGTCAGCGGAGGCCGCCGCCGTTCACCCGAGCGCCCCTCGCCGGCGCGCCCCCCACCGGCGCCCCGCCCGTCGAGCGTGGCGCGCGCGACGGCGTGGTGGTCGGCGAGGAAGCGGACGCGTGCCGTGCCGTAGGCGATGATGCGGTCGACCGGCGGCGCCCCGGGGCCGAGCGGTGGCGGGCCGCTGAGCACCCGCTGCTGCAGCTCGCGCTCGCTGTCGTCGAGCAGGGCCTGGAAGATGCCGGCCCGGGACCCGAACCGGCGGAACACCGTGCCCTTGCCGAGCCCGGAGCGTTCGGCCAGGAGATCCATCGTGAGGCAGTCCGCCCCCACCTCGGCCAGGAGGTCGCGGGCGGTGGCGAGCAGCACCTGACGGTTGCGGGCGGCGTCGGCCCGCTCGGGCTGCGGTGTGCCCCACGTCATCGGCGTGCTCATGTCCGGATGCTATCGGGAACCGGATAAGCGGGGTAAAGTCCGGTTAGGCCGGCCGGGGGGTCGGCGAAGGTCGGAGGAGGACCAGATGAGTGACATGAACACCGGGATCATCGAGGCGTTCCGTGCGAACGCGGGCGTGCTGGGCGCGGACGTCGCCGGAGGGCACTTCGACGGCAAGCGGCTGCTGCTCCTGCACCACGTCGGGCGGGTCAGCGGCAAGCAGTACGTGACGCCGCTCGTGGCCGCGACCGACGGCGACGCCTACCTCGTCGTGGGCTCGCAGGGCGGAGCGCCCAAGGACCCGGTGTGGGTGGCCAACGTGGAGGACGGTGCCGCGGAGACGACCATCGAGGTGGGCGACCAGATCCTGCGGGCCACCGTCACCGTGGTGCGCCCGACGTCGCCCGAGTGGGAGCGGCTCTATGGGATCTGGGCCGCGTACTGGCCGGACGCCAAGGTGTACGAGACCCACACGGACCGCAAGTTCCCGGTGATCCGGCTCGAGCCGACCGCCTGAGCCCGACCCGTTCGGCGGGACCGGCTCAGCCGCCGTCGACCGAGCGGACGAACTCCCGCACGCGCGCCGCCATCTCGCCGGGCACCTCACCGGCCGTGAAGTGGCCGCCCTCCGGCAGGCGGTCGAACACCCGCAGGTCGAGGTAGTGGCGGCGCGCGAGCGACTCGGGGTAGGTGGCCTCGTGCCGCTGCACGAGGACGGCCGCCGGCACCGTCGTCGGCGGGATCGGGTCGGGCTGGTCGGCGCCCTCGTAGTAGGGGCGGAACGACGACGCGATGGTCTGGGTGGCCCAGTAGATCGTCGCCTCGGTCAGGATGCGGTCCCGCGAGATACGCCGCTCCACCGCCCGCGGGTCGCCGGGCGGGGTGTCGCTCCACTCGACGAGCTTCTCGGTCAGCCACGCCAGCAGGCCGGCCGGGGAGTCGTTGAGGGCGGTCGCGAGCGTGTCCGGCCGGGTGGCCTGGACGTGCCCGTACGCGCCGTCGGTCTGGTGCCGCGCGGCGATGCCGTCGAAGAACTCCCTGACCTCGGGGTCGTCGAGCGCCGCCCGCTCCGACAGGGTCGGGAAGTGCGCGTGCGTGGCGACGATGCCCGCCACGTGCTCGGGGTACCGGGCGGCGACGAGGTCGCTGACGTTCGCCGTGACGTCCTCGCCGTAGGTGAAGTACCGCTCGTAACCGAGCACGTCGGTCATCAGCGCGTGCATCGTGGTGGCCAGCCGCTTCTCCGACATCTCGCCGTCCGCGTACGGCGTCGAGAACGCGAAGCCGGGCAGGCTCGCGACCACCACGTCCATGTCGGGCAGCAGGTCGGCGAAGTCGAGCTGCAGCGCGAAGGTGTGCGGCCACCCGTGCAGCACGAGCAGCGCGGGCGCGTCGGGCTGCTCCGACCGGAGGTGCACGAAGTGCACGTCCGCGTCCCCGACCTCGGCGAGGAACTGCGGGTGGCTGTTGAGCCAGGCCTCGCGCGCCCGCCAGTCCCAGCTGATCCAGTGGTCGACGAGCTCGCGCAGGTAGCTCGACGTCATGCCCGACGGCGGTCGCCGGGGCGAGTCCTCGGGGATCCTGCTGCGTGCCAGACGCTCGCGCAGGTCGCCGAGGACCTGGTCGGGGACGTGCACGGTGAAGGGCCGGGGCTCGCTCATGCCACGACGTTAGACGCCACCACTGACATCGCCGCGCCGACCACACCTGTCAGACGTACAGGTCACCCGGGTGACCTGTACGTCTGACACGTCACTCGGCGTTCGCGGGCGGGAGCACCAGGGTGCGGACCGGCTCCTGGTTGCCCGCGCGGTCGGTCGCGGCGAACTCGATCACCTGGGGCGCGTCGAACAGCGCCCGGCTGAACGGCTCGGCGAACGTGGCCCAGAACGTGTCCGGGCCCTTCCACCGGATGCTGTCCACGCCGGAGACGTCGTCGACGGCGGTCAGGTTGATCTCGACGCCCCGCGGGCCCAGGCGCTTGGTCGTCACCTGGGTTCGCGGCGGCGTGGTGTCGACGCTGACCTCGCGGACGACGCGCCGTTCCCGGCCCGCGTCGTCGACGGCGCGCGCCGTGACGGTGTGCACGCCGTCGGCCAGCACGAGCGGGGTCCGCCCCGCGGGCGCCCACGGCCCGTCGTCCACGCGGACCTCGACGTCGGGTTCGCCGGCGTCGGCCCGCGCGGTGACGGTCAGCTCCGCCGGCCGGAGGTACCAGCCGGTCACGCCGGGCGCCGCGGCCGGGACGATCTCGACGCGGGGCGCGGAGCCGTCGTGCGCGGCGGTCGGCGCACGCGACAGGAGGGCGGCCTCCTCGGCCCGCGCCTCCTCGCGCCCGGCGTCCTCGTCCTCCCGCCCGACGGCGGACCGCGCCGCCGCCACCAGCACCTGCCGCCCCTCCGCGGCGCTGATTAGCCCGAGCCCCACGAACTCGTGCGCCGTGCGCAGCACCGCCTCGAGAAACGTGCCCCGGTCGGCGAACCCGCCGTCCGCCCACAGGACGTCCAGAAAGGTCCGTCCGTCCGCACGCGCCGCGTTCGGCACGCCCGAGTCAGCCGCCGGGTCCGCCCCCGCGAACGCGATCCGCGCGTCGGCCCGGCGCAGGTACATGTGGTACCGGGCGTCCGAACCGGACCAGGTCGGCTCCAGGACGAGGTCGCCGAGGTGCCACGTGCCGTCGTCGGCCCGGGTGAGCGGGGCATCGAGGGTGCCGTCCAGCCGCCGCCACGTCGCGGCCTCGACGGGCAGCCAGGTCGTGGCGGCGCTGCGGGCGAGCAGCACCGTCGGCCCGAGCTCCAGGGTGACCACCGACGTGTCGTCGAGGGCCGGGACCTCGCGCAGGGTGAGCGGCATGTCGATCTCGACGACGGTGCCGGGCCGCCAGTCCCGCCGCAGGACGACGTACCCGCCGTCGGCCCGGACGGACTGCGGCTCGCCGTCCACCCGTACGCCGAACGTGTCAGACGTACAGGTCCCTCCAGGGACCTGTACGTCTGACACGGGGGAGTCCGCAACCCAGGCCGGCACCCGCAGGCGCAGCTCCAGGTCGCCCGTCGCGTCGACCTCGATCCGGCTGCCGCCCTCCAGCGGGTAGTCCGTGCGCTGCACCAGCCGGACGCCGGCCTCCGGCCAGCTCGCCGTCGAGGCCACGTAGAGGTTGACCCACACGGTCCGGGCGGCGTCGCCGGACGCACCCGCGGCTGACCGGAAGTACACCGAGTCCTGGTACTTCACGTGGTTCTCCAGCCCGGTACCGCCGCAGCACGTGCCCACGTTGTCCCACTCGCGCAGCGCCCCCGGGTGCACGGGGAACATGTACGTCACCTCGGGCGAGTCGTCCGAGTCGACGTCGCGCCGCGAGCCCAGGACCTGGTTGGTCACGGCCCGCTCGTAGTAGTCGGCGAACCGCGCCTCGCCGGTGCGCTCAAACAGGGCGCGGGCGATCTTGAGCATGTTGTAGGTCACGCACGTCTCGGCGTTCCGGTTGCCGATGTCGCCCGCGACGGCGCCCGCCGGCCCCCACAGCTCGTTCTCGCCGGAGCCCCCGTGCGCGTAGGTGCGGCCGGGCACGAGCATGTCCCAGAGGTGCACGACGGCGTCCGTGTAGCGGGTCTCCCCGGTCAGGTCGCCGAGCGCGAGGTAGCCGAGCAGCGTCGCGGCGTGCTGGTTGGCGTGCATGCCGTCCAGCTCGTCCCGGCCCGCCGCGGCGAAGTCCAGCAGCGTGTCGAGGTCGAACAGCCGGGCGGTCTCCACGAAGACCGGGTCACCGGTCAGCATCGCGAGGTCGCACAGCACCTCGTTCATGCCCCCGGCCTCGCCCGCGATGTACAGGGCCCACATGGCCGCCCGCTGCTCGGCCGGCAGCACGGACAGCCGCCCGTGCACCCAGCGCCCCATCGCAGCCGCCACGTCCAACGCCACAACAGAGCCCGTGTGCCGGTGCGCGTCGAGCAGCCCCGCCATGATCTTGTGGCACGTGTAGTACGGCGCCCAGATCTCGCCGTAGGGCGCCAGGCCCTCCAGCCGCGAGAACTGCCACTCGCCGTACGCGGCCAGGAACCCCGGGTGGCTGTAGCGCCCGGTCGCGGCCAACGTCTCCTGGACCTCCCGCAGCCCCTCGACCAGCGCGTCGACCTTGGCCCGCAGCTCGGCCCGCACCGCGGCGTCATCCGCGCCGCCTGCCGCGAGCGCCAGCATGGACAGGAAGTGCCCCGCGTAGTGGCCGCGCAGCAGGTTCGCGGTGGGTGCGGCCTCGCGGCCGGGGTAGTCGTCGGGGCCCCAGGCGTCCTCGTCGGGGTGGCCGAAGTCCTCCCAGCCGCCCGGCGGTCGCGCGCCGCGCGTGTCCAGCCCGGCGTTCGCGCGGAACACGGCGAGCAGCCGGTCCACCGGGTAGACGCGGGCCAGGTGCAGCATCTGGTCCCGCGCCCGCGTGAAGATGCCGCCCGTCAGCGCGACGTCGGCGAGCGGGAACGGCTCGGCGACGCGCGCCCCGGGGGCGACGCGGCGCGGCACGGACAGCACGGCCTCAGGCATCGCCGAGCCGCTCGCTGGTCCAGCGCTCGATGCCTGCGGCGTCGATCGGCAGGGCGCCGGAGAGCACCTCGGCGCCGTCGGCCGTGACCAGCAGGTCGTCCTCCAGCCGCACGCCGATGCCGCGCAGCTCGGGCGGCACGGTCTCGTCGTGGGCGTGGAAGTACAGCCCGGGCTCGACGGTCATGACCACGCCGGGGGCCAGGGGAGCGGCCTGGTAGGCGGGGTAGTCGGAGTGGGCGCAGTCGTGCACGTCCAGGCCGAGGTGGTGGCCGATGCCGCAGACCAGCCAGCGCCGGTGCTGCTGCCCGCCCGGGGAGAGCGCCTCGTCGACGGAGACGTCCAGCAGCCCCCAGTCGTGCAGCCCCTGCGCGATGACCTCCATGGAGGCGTAGTGGAAGTCGAGGTACTCGACGCCGGGCCGGATCTGCGCCATGCCGGCGCGGTGCGCCTTCTCCACCAGGTCGTGCACCTGGCGCTGCACCGCGCTGAAGGTGCCGGACGGCGGGATGGTGCGCGTCACGTCGGCCGTGTACAACGAGTTGGCCTCGACGCCCATGTCGAGCAGCAGCGGCATGTCGGGCAGGATCGGGCCGTCGCACCGCACCCAGTGCAGGGTGGGGGCGTGCGGTCCGGAGCCGACGATCGTGGAGTAGCCCGGCCCGTTGCCGAACGTGCGGGCGTGCCGGTCGAACGTGCCCTGGAGCCACCGCTCGCCCAGCCCGTCAACCGCGCGCGGCACCTCGCGGGCCACGGCGTCGAACCCCGTCACGGTGTGGTCGATGGCCTCGCGCAGCTGCGCGATCTCCCAGTCGTCCTTGATCATCCGCAGGTCGGACAGTGCCCGCGCGAGGTCCTCGGACGGCTTGAGGCCGAACCGGCGCACCAGGTCGTCGTCCACCGACGGCGAGGCGAGCGCGCCGTCGAGCGTGTCCAGGACGCCGTCGAGCGCGGACCGCGGCTTCACCGCGATGCCGCACGCCTCCGCCCAGGCTGCCAGGTCCGGGGAGGGCCCTACCCACAGCTCGCCGTACGCCGCGTTCGCGAAGAAGTCGCTCTCGCCCGGCCGGGCCGGCGGGGGCAGGTACAGCGTCGCGTCGTGCCCGCCGTCGCTCGCCCGCAGCACCAGGACGCCGTCCTCGGCCTGCGTGCCCGTGAGCCACACGAAGTCGCTGTCCGCGCGGAACCCGTACATCGCGTCGCCGTTGCGCAGCGGCGCGCGCCCGGCGCTGACGACGGCGTCGCGCGCGCCGATGCGCTCCGACAGCCGGCGGCGGTGGTCGGCGGCCGCCTCCGGCGCCCCGGGGATCACGGGGACGACGACGTCGGGCGCGCCCCAGCCGCGGGCCATGTGGGCGTTGAACGCCGGGCTGTCGGCCAACCGGGGTGCGCGGGTCCCCGCGTACGGCGGCCGGCCGGTGGTGTCGTGCGTGCTCATCGGATCTCTCCTCCTCGGTCGCGGACCAGCTCACGCAGGCGCTCCAGCACGCGTGCGTCACCGATCCCGTCGTGCTCGTACTCGTTGGTGACCCAGGCCTGCGCCGACCCGACCCGCGAGAGCGTGTCGAGCTGCAGGCCGGAGTCCACGAACATGTCGTCGTGGTAGACGATCGCCGCCAGGGGCACCTCGTTCGCGGCCAGGCGGCCCAGGTCGTACAGCGGTGACCACTCCTGGCGCGCCGCCAGCTCGTGCACCGCGCCCGCGAACGGGCGCAGCAGCCGGATCTCCTCGAACATCCACGGGAACGCCATCTCGCCCGTGAACAGCAGCGGACGGCGGTCCGGGTCGAACTCCGGGTGCCGGTCGCGCTCCGCCTGTGCCGCCCAGCCCGTGGGGCCGTTGCCGCCGTGCCCGTAGATCGACTCCTGCAGCGTCCAGAACAGCGGGCCGTCCGCCTGCGCGGTGCGGACCATCGCCTCCTGGAGGAACCCGGCCGAGAGCCGGCCCGGCGCCGCGAACGCCTTCTCCACGAACCAGTGCAGCCGCTCCGGCCCCGGCTTCATGCCCAGGTCGATGCCCATGGACTGGAACCGGTGCACCGTCAGCACGTCGCCGTCCGGCAGCAGGACGTCGCCCTGCGCGAGCCGGTCCGCGATCGCCGCCACCGCCTCGACGTCGGCCGGGTAGCGCCGGTAGAACTCCGCCGTCCTGCCGGCCACCCGGCCGAACGTGCGGCGGTAGACCTCCGCGGCGTCCGGCGGCGTGCCCGGGATGCCGCCCGCGACGTAGCAGGCGCGCAGCGCCTCGGGCGCCACCGACAGGTACGTCAGCGTGATCCAGCCGCCGAAGCTCTGCGCCAGCGTGGACCACGGCCGCCCGCCGTACACCTGACGCCGCACGTCCTCCAGGTCCGCGACGATCGAGTCGGCCCGGTAGCACGCCAGCAGGTCGGCACCCTCGCGCGCGCTCAGCCCGGCCAGCGCCTCGCCGTCCAACGGCGAGCTGCCGCCCGTGCCGCGCTGGTCCACGAGCACCACACGGTGGTCGCGCAGCGCCACGTCCAGCCAGCCGTCCCGGCGCAGCGGCCGCGGGTTCGCGCCGCCCGGCCCGCCCTGCAGGTACACGAGCAGCGGCAGGTCCTCCTCGCCCCGCGTCGGGTCCACCAGCTCGCGGACCAGCAGCGACACCTCGCCCGCCAGCCGGCCCGACCGGTCCAGCGGCACCGCGAGACGGCGCTCGCGGACGCCGATGCCCGGCAGCAGGTACGTGGTCCAGGGCTGCCCGGCCGGGTCCGTCCCCGCGCTCATCGTGCCCCCTCCGCGGCGAGCGCCGCGTTGCGGCGTCGGGCCGCCTCCCACTCGGGGCGGATGCGGGGCACGGCGTCGAGCAGCTTGCGCGTGTACTCGTGCCGCGGCGCGTCGAAGACGGCGTCGCGGTCGCCCTCCTCGACGATCCGGCCCTGCGTCATCACCGCGACCCGCGTGGCGATCTGCCGCACCACGGCGAGGTCGTGCGCGATGAACAGGTAGGTCAGGCCCTCCTCGCGCTGCAGGTCGCGCAGCAGGTTGATCACCTGCGCCTGCACGGAGACGTCCAGGGCGGAGACGGCCTCGTCGCACACCACGACGCGCGGCCCGACCGCCAGCGCGCGGGCGATGCCGATGCGCTGCGCCTGGCCGCCGGAGAACTGCGCCGGGTACTTCTGCGAGTGGTCCGGGTCGAGCCCGACGCGTTCCATGAGCGCCCGCGTGAACGCGCGTGCCCCGCCCGGGATGCTCCGCTGCTGGTAGAGCAGGGGAGCGGTGATGATGCGCTCCACGGTGTGCCGCGGGTTGAGCGAGGAGTACGGGTCCTGGAAGACGACCTGCACGTCGCTGCGGAACCGGCGCAGGTCGGCGCGGCCCAGCCGGGTCACGTCCTCGCCGTCGAGCTCGACGGTGCCGGAGGTGGCGTCCAGCAGCCGGGCGGCCAGCCGCGCCGTCGTCGACTTGCCCGAGCCGGACTCGCCGACCAGGGCGAGCGTGTCGCCCGCGGTGATCTCGAAGCTCACGTCGTCCACGGCCCGGAACGTGTCCGGACGGCGCAGGATGCCGCCCGTGCCCAGTACCGGGAACTCCTTGACCAGGTGCGTGGCGCGCAGCAGGGGCGTGCTCATGCGGGGCCTCCGTTCGTGGTGTGCTGCGGCGGGTCGTCGCCGGCGCCGCCGGCGGGCGCGGCCGTGACCGCGCGCAGCTCGCCGATCTCGTCGTCGATGCGCGGGACGGCGTCGAGCAGCGCCCGGGTGTAGGCGTGCCGCGGGTCCGTGAAGATCTGCTCCACGGCGCCCCGCTCGACGCACACGCCGTCCTTCATGACGACGATGTGGTCGGTGACCTCGCTGACCACGGCGAGGTCGTGCGTGATCAGCACGAGGCCCGTGCCGGTCTCGCGCCGGATCTCCTGCAGCAGGTCGAGGATCTGCGCCTGGACGGTGACGTCGAGCGCCGTGGTGGGCTCGTCGGCGATCAGCAGCTCGGGCTCGGTGCTCAGCGCCATGGCGATCATGACGCGCTGGCGCATGCCGCCGGAGAACTGGTGCGGGTAGTGGTCCACGCGCCGGGCGGCGTCGCGGATGTGCACCCGTTCCAGCGCCTCGATCGCGACCCGCCGGGCCACGCGCCGCGTGGTGCCGGGCCGGTGGGCGCGGTAGGCCTCCTCGATCTGCAGCCCGACCGTGTAGTACGGGTTCAGGGAGGAGAGCGGGTCCTGGAAGACCATGGCGACGCGGTCGCCGCGCACGCGGCGCAGCTCGGCCTCGGACATCCCGACGAGCTCCTGGCCGCCCAGCCGCACGCTGCCGGTCCTCCGCGCGGCCCGGGGCTGCAGCCCCATGATCGCCAGGCTGGTCATGGACTTGCCGGAGCCGGACTCGCCGACGATGCCCAGCGCGCCGCCGGACTCCAGGTCGAGGTCGAGCGAGCGGACGGCGTCCAGCGGCCCGCGCGGGGTGGGAAAGGTGACCGTGAGGTCGCGCACCTGCAGCAGGCTCATGCGTTCACCCGCACTCTCGGGTCGATGGCGGTGTAGACGACGTCGACCACGATGTTGCCGACGACGACGAGGAACCCGGCGAGCAGCGTGACGCCCATGATCACCGGCTGGTCGTTGCGGGCGATGGAGTCGGCGGCCATCTTGCCGACGCCGTTGATGCCGAAGACCGTCTCGGTGATCAGGGCCCCGCCGAGCAGGCCTGCGAAGTCCATGCCGAAGATGGTCACGATCGGTGTCAGGGCGGGCCGCAGCGCGTGCCGGCGCCAGACCAGCGGCTGGGCCAGGCCCTTGGCGTAGGCGGTGCGCACGTAGTTCTCGCGCAGCACGTCCAGCACGTTGGCCCGGGTCAGCCGGGTGTAGACGGCCGCGTAGCCGACGGCGAGCACGATCCACGGCATGACGAAGTTGGCGAACCACTGCCCCGGATCGTCGGCGAAGGCGACGGCCTGCGGGAACGGCAGCCACTGCAGCTTGACCACCAGCACGTACTGCAGCACGAGCGCGAGCACGTAGTTGGGGATCGACATGCTGGTCAGCGTCAGGCCGGTGGTGAACCGGTCGAGGAACGTGCCCTCCTTGACGGCGCTGAGCAGGCCGCCGGCCAGCCCGGCGAGCAGCCACAGCACGGCGGCGCCCACGGCGATCGTCGCGGAGACCGGGAGGCGCTGGATGATCATGTCCCACACGGCCTGGCTCGACTGGAACGAGTAGCCCAGGCACGGCGCGGCGCAGTCGACGGCGCCGACGCCCTCGCCGTACGTGCGGCCCGCGAAGATGCCGACGACGAAGTGGAAGAACTGCGTCCAGAACGGCTGGTCCAGCCCGAGGTTGGCGCGGATCTGGTCGATGACCTCCGGCGTGCAGTTCTTGCCGCAGATCTGCACCGCCGGGTCCGGCGACAGGGCGAAGAAGACAAGGTACGTGAACAGGCACACCAGCAGCAGCACGCCGAGGCCGGAGGCGACTCGGGTGATCAGGAACCGGGGCATCAGCGGCCCTCCTGGGCGTCGACGACGGCGCGCAGGCGGTCGCCGAGCACGGTGAACGAGAGCACGAGCAGGAACAGGCACGCGCCGGGGAAGACGAAGTACGCGGGGTCGACGGCGTACCACTTCACGGACGCGGCGATCATCTGGCCCCAGCTCGGCGCCGGGGGTACCACGCCGACGCCGAGGAAGGACAGGCCGGCCTCGGTGCCGACGTAGCCGGGCACCGCGAGGGTCGCCATCACGATGATGGTCGAGCGCAGGTTGGGCAGGATCTCGCGGAACACGATGCGGGTCCCGCTCGCCCCGGCGGCGCGCGCCGCCTCGACGAACTCCCGCTGCGCGAGCGACATGGTCTGCCCGCGCACGATGCGCGCCAGGTAGGGCCAGCCGAACACGGAGATGACCACCACGAGCAGTGCGGACCGGTTGCCCGCCGGCAGGGCGGAGAGCACGGCGATCATGAAGATCAGCGCCGGGAACGCCATGAGGAAGTCCATGACGCGCGAGATCACCAGGTCGACGCGGCCGCCGAAGTAGCCGGCCACGAGCCCGAGGGAGACGCCCAGCACGGTGGTCAGGGCGGTGGCGGACAGCGCGATGCTCATGGACACCCGCGCGCCGTAAACGATGCGGGCGAAGATGTCGCGCCCGCTGCCGGGTTCGACGCCGAACCAGTGCTCGGCGCTGACGCCGCCCCACGGGCCGATCGGCATACCGCCGAGGTTGGGGTCGATCGCAGTCTGGTCGAACTCGTACGGGGTCCAGCCGCTGACCGCGGTCAGGACGGGCGCGAAGATCGCGACGAGCGTGACGAGCACGATGTAGCCGAGGCCGAGCATCGCGCCGACGTCACGGCGCAGGGCCTGCCAGGTACCGCCGGCACCCGCCCGGAGGGCGCCGGCGGCTGGTGCCGCCGGCGCCTCGGAGGTGTCGTCGGTCCCGGCCTCGACGGGCTGGGCCGTCGTCAGATCGGTCGGGAAGGACGTCATGGATCAGCCCTTCTCGGGGTCCTTGAGGCCGACACCGACGTAGTCGATGCCGCCGCTCGCGGCGTTCGCCGAGGAGTACAGCCCGGTGACGTTCTCACCCGGGAGCAGCACCGTCTTGGCGACCATGAGCGGGACGATCGGCGCCAGCTCGAGGATCTGCTCGTCGAGGTCGCCCCACTGCTCGTTCGCGGCGGCGATGTCGGTCATGGCCCCGATCTCGTCGATCCGGGCGTTGACGTCCTCGTCGTCGAGCTGGGCGAGGTTGGAGTTGCCCTTCTCGTAGATGTTGCGGCCGTCGAACAGCGGCGGGATGAAGGTCGCCGCCGACGACGCCCAGTCCGGGCACCAGCCGGTGATGGCGGCGTCGTGCTGCTGCGACGGGGTGCCGATGGTCTCGTAGTAGGTGGACGTGTCGATCAGGTTGAGCTCGACGGTGATGCCGATGCGCTCGAGCGACTGCTGGATCGACTCGGCCTGGGCCTGCATCGACTCCTGCGAGCGGATGTCGAGGGTCAGGGTGAACCCGTCGGACAGGCCGGCCTCGTCGAGCAGCTTCTTGGCGGCCTCGACGTCGCCGGTGCCGTCCGCCGACGGGTACAGGTCGAAGTCCTTGTGACCGGCGACCGCCGGCGGGATGATCGTCGTGGACGGGGCACCGAGCTGCGTGCCCCCGCTCGCGTTCACGATGGAGCTGCGGTCGACGGCGTAGCTGATCGCCTGGCGCACCCGGACGTCGTCGAGCGGCTTCTTGGTGGTGTTCAGGCCCATGTAGGTGGTGCAGATGCCGTCGAACTGCAGCACGCGCTCCTGCAGCTGCGGCGTCTGCAGGCGGGGGAGCGTGGCCGGCTGGATGTTGCCGGCGATCGCGTTGACGTCCGCGCCCTGCCCGGCGATCAGGCGCTCGTCGATGGTGGCCGGGTCCAGGCCGATGGTGAACTCCCAGCCGTCCGGCTTCGCGGCGCGCACCTCGTCGGTCGCGGCGTCCCAGTTCTCGTTGCGCGTCAGCTTGATGGTGCTGCCCGGCACGTACTCGGCCAGCTTGTACGGCCCGGAGGCGACGATCTCGTGGATGAACTCGTCGCCGGCGCCGCTGCCCTCGGGGAACGGGGTCGCGTTGACCTGGGAGACCACGGCGTCGAACTCGGGGAACGGCTTCTTCAGGTGGAAGACGATCGTCTTCTCGTCCGGCGTCTCGATCGTCGGCAGGTCACCCGTCCTGTACGGGCCCTCGTAGTCCTCGGGGGCGTCGATGACCTGCTTGAGGTACGGCGAGCCGATGCCGATCGCCGGGTCCCAGGCGCGGGAGATGCCGAACTTGACCTCGGCGGAGGTGATCGGGTCGCCGTTGTCGAACCTCAGTCCGTCCTGGAGCGTGTACGTCCAGGTGAGGCCGTCGTCGGACACCTCACCGAGGGACTCGGCCAGGTCCGGGACGATCGCGGTCGGGTCGTCCGCCGAGCCCGGCGCGGACGTCGTGAGCTGGCGGTAGACCAGCCGGTAGAAGTTGTTCACGCCGCCGTCCCAGCCTCGGGCCGGGTCGAGGTAGGAGAAGTCGGCGTTCTGCAGCACCTGCACGGTGCCGCCCTCGGCGGGCTCGGCCCCGAAGCCGCCGCCCGAGGAGGAGGCGTCCTGGCTGCCGCCGCCGCACGCGGCGAGCGCGAGCGTCGCGGCGACCGCGACGGCTGCTGTCGTCATCCGATGGAACTTCACGATGTGGCCCTTCGATCAGTGACGCGGGTGCGTCGGGTGGTCTGCGGTACGGCCCCGGCGCGGCCGCGGTCGTCGTCGACGCGGCCAGCCTTCGATATGTGATGCGTGATATGTTACTGAGACGGTACAGGGATGTCGATGGGGTGATTGTAAACGTCGCGTTTCGGCGGGATGACGCCAGTTTTGGCGGGCGAAAGACCGGCGAACCCGCCCGTGCTCAGGTACCCTCTGGCGGCATTGACGACGGGTTTCCTGTCGTGTGTAATATTCTACTGTCGAAGCCTGACACCCCTGGAGAGCATCATGAGCTCAGTTTCACCGACCCCGTCGGTCCGCCGTCTGGCACCGGTCGCGAGCCTGCGCGAGCAGGTGCACCGCGCGCTGGTGGCCGCGATCGTCGCGGGCGAGCTGGAGCCCGGCGAGCTGGTCTCCGTGCCCACGCTCGCCGCACGCTTCGACGTGTCCGCGACCCCCGTGCGCGAGGCCGTGCTGGACCTGGAGCGCCGCGGCTTCCTGGAGGCCGTGCGCAACAAGGGCTTCCGGGTCACGCGCGTGAGCGACCAGACGCTGCGGCACGTCGCCGCCGTCCGGCTCGTGATCGAGCCCGTCTGGATGGAGCGGCTCGCCAAGTCGTTCCCCGTGGGGCAGCTGGGGGAGTTCCGGGCGCTCGCCGACGAGATCGTCGAGGGCGCGCGCACGGGCGACCTCATTGCCTACCTGCAGGCGGACCAGGCGTTCCACCTGCGGCTCATGGGGCTGCTGGGCAACCCCGTGGCCGGCGAGATCGTGGCCGACCTGCGCGACCGCGCGCGGCTGCTCGGGCTCTCCACGATGGTCGCGGGCGGCACGCTGGCCGCCTCCGCCCAGGAGCACCACGAGCTGCTCGACCTGCTCGCGGCCGGCGACGGCCCCGGCGCGAAGGCGCTGATGGAGCGGCACATCGGGCACTCGCTGGGCACCTGGGCGGGCAAGCCGGAGGACTGAGCAGGGCGGCCCGGCGTCGGGCCGGCAGAGCAGCGGGACAGTGACAGCACAGGACGACGGAGCGACGAAGGGGGTGGACGTGGCAGCGGACGTGGTGATCGTCGGCGCCGGGATCGTGGGCGCCGCGTGCGCGCGCTCCCTGGCGCTGGCCGGAGCGAGCGTCGTGGTGCTCGACCGCGGGGCCGCGGCCGCCGGTACCAGCGCGCACGGCGAGGGCAACCTGCTGGTCTCGGACAAGGGCCCGGGGCCGGAGCTGGTGCTCGCCCAGGAGTCGCTGTGCCGGTGGACGGCGCTCGCCGCGGAGCTGGCCGACGAGCTCGGCCCGCGGTTCCCGTCGGTCGAGCACGACGCCAAGGGCGGCGTGGTCGTAGTGGCCTCCGACGCCGCCCTGGCGGGGCTGCGCGAGTTCGCCGCGGGCCAGCGCGGGTCCGGTGTCGAGGCCGTCGAGGTGACCGGGGACCAGGCCCGGGACCTCGAGCCCGACCTCGCGCCCGGCGTCCTGGGCGCGATCCACTACCCGCAGGACGCCCAGGTGCAGCCGGTCGCCGCCGCCGAGGCGCTGCTGGCGTCCGCGCGCCGGGCCGGCGCCGTCGTCCGCACGGGGGTCGAGGTGACCGGGCCGCTGCTGGGGGCCGACGGACGCCTGACCGGCGTCACCACCACGCGGGGCGACGTCGCCGCGGGAGCCGTGGTCGTGGCGGCCGGCCCGTGGTCGGCGGACGTCGCGGAGCGCCTCGGCGGCTGGGTGCCCGTGCGGCCGCGCCGCGGGACGGTGCTCGTGACCACGCCGATGCCGCAGCGCATCCACCACAAGGTGTACGACGGCGACTACTTCGCCGCCACGCAGTCCGCGGGCGCGGAGCTGCAGACGTCCGCCGTCATCGAGTCGACGCGCGGCGGCACCGTGCTGATCGGGTCGAGCCGGGAGCAGGTCGGCTTCGACGAGCGGTTCAGCGCGGAGGTGCTGGCGCAGATGGCGCGCCGGGCCGTGGTGGTCTTCCCGTTCCTCGCCGAGACCAACGTGATGCGCTCCTACCTGGGCTTCCGCCCGTACATGCCGGACCACCTGCCCGTGATCGGCGCCGACCCGGCGCTGCCCGGGCTGTGGTTCGCGACCGGCCACGAGGGCGCGGGCGTGGGCCTCGCGCCCGCGACCGGCGACCTGGTCGCGGCAGGTCTGCTGGGCACGGCGCCCGCCGTGGACCCGCGCCCGTACGCGCCGGACCGGCCCACGCTCCTGACCCTGCGCCCGCTGCCCGAGCACGTTCACGAGGGAGCACGACCATGACGTCGCGCCGTGTCCCGGCCGCCGCCGACCCGGTGCGGCCGGGTCCCGACCGGCCCCTGACGATCTGGGTCGACGGCGAGCCCGTCACCGGTACGGCCGGGCAGACCATCGCGGGCGTCCTGCTGGGCGCCGGACGGCGCCAGTGGCGCTCGACCGGCCAGAGCGGCGCGCCGCGCGGCGTGTTCTGCGGCATCGGCGTGTGCTTCGACTGCGTCGTGGAGCTGAACGGCCTGCGCGACGTGCGGGCCTGCCTGCGCCGCGCGCAGGACGGCGACGTCGTGGCGCGGCAGGGCGAGCGCCTCGGCGAGCCCGGCGGGCCGGGCGGGCCTGCGGACGCGCACGACGGACCGGAGGGGGCCCGATGAGCGGGGTGAGTGCGAAGCACGTCGTCGTCGTGGGCGCGGGCCCGGCGGGTCTCGCGGCCGCGCGCGCCGCCGCCGACGCCGGGGCGCGGGTCACGGTGCTCGACGCCGCCGACGTGCTCGGCGGCCAGTACTGGCGGCACCTGCCCGCCGAGCGCCCGGCCGGGCGCGAGCACCTGCTGCACCACAACTGGGACACGTACCGCGCGCTGGTCGACGCCCTCCGGGCGCACCCCGCGGTCACGGTGGTCCCGACGGCGCAGGTGTGGTCGCTGGAGCAGGTCTCCTCCCCGGAGGAGGTGTCCTCGCCGGGGCGGCCGGACGGCGGCGTCCGCCTGAACGTGCTGGTCGGGGAGCCCGACGGCGCCGGACGCGCGGCCCGCACGTTCGAGCCCGACGCCCTCGTGCTCGCGACCGGTGCCCACGACCAGACCCTCCCGTTCCCCGGCTGGCAGCTCCCCGGGGTCTACTCCGCGGGTGCGGCGCAGGCGCTGGCGAAGGGGGAGCGGGTCGCCGTCGGGCGCCGCGTCGTCGTCGCCGGGGCCGGACCCTTCCTGCTGCCCGTGGCCTCCTCACTGCTGCGCACCGGCGCCACCGTGCTCGGCGTGCACGAGGCGAGCCGGACCGGCTCGCTGGCGCGCGGCTGGCTGGACCGGCCCTGGGAGCTGGCCGGCGCCGTCGGCAAGGCCGGCGAGCTCGCGGGGTACGTGGGCGAGCTGGTGCGCCACCGCGTCCCGTGGCGCCCCGGCGAGGCCGTGGTCGCCGCGCACGGCGACGGCCAGGTCGAGGCCGTCACCATCGCCCGGCTCGACGCACGCTGGGCGCCGGTGCCGGGGACGGAACGCCAGGTCGAGGCCGACGCCGTCGCGGTGAGCCACGGGTTCACGCCGCGCCTGGAGCTGGCGGTCGCGGCCGGGTGCGCCCTCACGCCGAACCGGTTCGTGGTCGTGGACGACGCCCAGGCCACGTCCGTGCCGGGCGTGTGGGCCGCCGGCGAGATCACCGGGATCGGCGGGGCCGACGCGGCCCTGGCCGAGGGCGCCGTCGCGGGCACGGCCGCGGCCGGGGGCGACCTCGGCTCCGGGGCTGCCGCCCACGCGGTCCGGGCCCGCGACCGTGCCCGGGCCTTCGCCGCCCGGATCGAGGCCGCCCACGGCATCCGTGGCGGCTGGGTGCGCTGGCTGCGCGACGACACCGTCGTCTGCCGCTGCGAGGAGACCACCTACGGCCGCGTGCGCGAGGTCGTCGAGCTGACCGCCTCGCGCGAGACCCGCTCCGTGAAGCTCACCAGCCGTGCCGGGCTCGGCCCGTGCCAGGCGCGCATGTGCGGCCGGACGCTCCAGGAGCTGCTGGACGACGGCGGGTCGGACGGCGCGCCCGGCGTCGACCGCCGTCCGGTCGTGGTGCCCGTGCGGCTCGGCGACCTGGCCGCGCTGCCCTCTCCCTCCACCTCACGTCCCACCGCTACGTCCCACAGCATCGCAACCACAGGAGACCTGACATGAACCAGCGATTCGACCTCGGCGGCGTCATCGTCGCCACCACCCTCGCCTTCACGCCGGACGAGTCCGCGCCGGCCGGGCTGGCCGTCGACTACGAGAAGTTCGCCGCGCACTGCGACTTCCTCATCGAGAACGGCTGCCGCGGCGTCGGTCCGAACGGTTCGCTCGGCGAGTACTCCTCGCTCACCGACGACGAGCGCCGCAAGGTGATCCAGACCGCCGTCCAGGCGGTGGACGGCCGCGGCCTCGTCGTGGCCGGCGTGCACGGCGTGGGCTCGCACCAGGCCAGGCACTGGGCCGAGCTCGCCGCCGAGGACGGGGCCGACGGCGTCCTGCTGCTGCCGCCCACGATCTACCGGGCCAACCGCTCCGAGGTGATCGCGCACTACGCCGCCGTGAACGAGGTGGGTCTGCCGATCATGATCTACAACAACCCGATCGACACCAAGGTCGACCTCACGCCGAGCATCCTGGCCGAGCTGGCCCAGCTCGAGAACGTCGTGGCCGTCAAGGAGTTCTCGGGCGACGTGCGCCGCGTGCTGGAGATCAAGGAGCTGGCGCCGGACCTCGACGTCATCGCGGGCGCCGACGACCTGCTCTTCGAGTCGCTCGTGGCCGGCGCGGTCGGTTGGTTCGCCGGGTACCCCAACGCGTTCCCGCGCGAGGCCGTCGAGATCTACACCCTGGTCACCGAGGGCAGGATCGACGAGGCGCGCGAGCTGTACCGCCACCTCGTGCCGGTGTTCCGCTGGGACTCACGCACCGAGTTCGTGCAGGCCATCAAGCTCTCGATCGACATGGCCGGACAGAGCTACGGTGGGCCCACCCGTCCGCCGCGCGGCCCGCTGTCCGCGGAGCACGAGGCGCAGGTGCGCAAGGCGACGGAGGCGGCGCTCACCCACATCGCCTCCCGCACCCCCCGCTGAGTGCTGGCTATCTGCGCGATCGAAAGGATTCGACAGCGCAAATGTCCAGCACTCAACGAGAAGGAGGAAGCATGCGTTCCAGCAGGACCATCACCGCCGTCGACTCGCACACGGAGGGCATGCCCACGCGCGTCGTCACCGGGGGCGTGGGGCCCATCCCCGGCGCCACGATGAACGACAAGCGGCTGTACTTCATGGAGCACATGGACGAGCTGCGGCACTTCCTGATGGACGAGCCGCGGGGGCACGGCGCGATGAGCGGCGCCATCCTGCAGCCGCCCACCCTCTCCGACTGCGACTGGGGCGTCGTCTACATCGAGGTGTCCGGCTGCCTGCCCATGTGCGGCCACGGCACCATCGGCGTGGCCACGGTGCTGGTCGAGACGGGCATGGTGGACGTCGTCGAGCCGGTCACCGAGATCCGGCTCGACACGCCCGCCGGGCTCGTCGTCGCGAGGGTCGCCGTCAGCGACGGCCACGCCGACGCCGTGACCATCGAGAACGTGCCGAGCTTCGTCACCGCCCTCGACCAGGAGGTCGAGGTGCCGGGCTACGGCGCCGTGCCCTACTCCATGGCGTTCGGCGGCAACTTCTACGCCCTGGTCGACCTCGACGACCTGGGGCTGCCGTTCGACCGGGAGCGTCAGCAGGACCTGCTGTCCGCCGGGCTCGCCATCATGGACGCGATCAACGAGACGGCGAAGCCCAAGCATCCCGAGCTCGACGGCGTCGAGGGCTGTCACCACGTCGAGCTGATCGCCCCCGGCTCGGACGCCCGGCACTCGCGCCACGCCATGGCCATCTACCCGGGCTGGTTCGACCGGTCGCCGTGCGGCACGGGGACGTCGGCCCGTATGGCGGAGCTGTGGGCGCGCGGCGAGCTGGCCCTGGACACCGACTTCGTCAACGAGTCGTTCATCGGCAGCCGGTTCGTCGGCCGCCTCGTGGGGGAGACGACGGTCGCGGGTGTGCCCGCCGTCCTGCCCACGATCACCGGGCGGGCCTGGGTCACGGGCACCGCCAACTACCTGCTCGACCCGAGCGACCCGTTCCCCACGGGTTTCGTCTTCTGACCTGCCTTTTTGCCTTCGATGAGGAGCCCCATGACCGCCACCGCGGCGTCCGACCTTGACCGCACCGTCGACGACGTGGCCCGCCGCGCCGCCGAGGCGTTCGCCGGGCTGTCCCGGGCCACGCCCGCGACCCGCGCCGAGGGTCTGCGCCGCGCCGCTGCGGCCCTCGGCGACCACGCCGACGAGCTCGTCGCCACAGCCCAGGTGGAGACCGGCCTCGCCGAGGCCAGGCTGCGTGGCGAGCTCAAGCGGACGCAGGTCCAGCTGCGCCTGTTCGCCCGCGTCGTGGAGGACGGCGGCTACCTCGACGTCCGCATCGACGAGGCCGACCCCGACTTCGTGCTCGGTCCCCGCCCCGACCTGCGCCGCGCGCTGTGGCCCGTGGGGCCCGTGGTCAACTTCGCGGCCAGCAACTTCCCCTTCGCGTTCTCCGTGGCGGGCGGCGACACCGCGGCGGCGCTCGCGGCGGGCTGCCCGGTGATCGTCAAGGCGCACCCGGGCCACCCCCGGCTGTCGGAGCGCACGGCCCGCATCGTGGCCGGAGCGCTGGTCGAGGCGGGCCTGCCGGAGGACACGCTCCAGCTCCTCACCGATCAGGACGCCGGGGTGGCTCTGCTGGAGCACCCGGCGGTGCGGGCCGCGGCGTTCACCGGGTCGCAGCACGTGGGCCAGCTCCTGGCCGCCCGGGCCGCCGCGCGGCCCGACCCGATCCCGTTCTTCGGCGAGCTCGGCAGCGTCAACCCCGTGCTGGTCTCGGCGGCGGCCCTGGCGGAGCGCGCGGACACGCTGCTCGCCGGGTTCGTGGCGAGCGTCTCCGGCTCGGCGGGCCAGCTCTGCACCAAGCCGGGCTTCCTGCTGGTCCCAGCAGGCACGGCGTACGACGCCGCCGTGGTCGCCGCCGCGGCCGACGTGCCCGAGCACCGGCTGCTCAACCCGTCGATCGCCGACGGCTACGAGCGCCGCGTCGGCCAGGCGCTGGCCGTGGACGGGGTGCGCGTGGTGCGTGCCGGCGGCTTCCGGCGGGACGCCGACGGGCAGGCCTGGGTGACGCCGACGTTCGTCTCGGTGTCGCTGGACGTGCTCCGTTCTGCCGGGGAGGCGCTGCTCGACGAGGTGTTCGGGCCGTTCTCCGTGATCGTGGAGTACCCGGCCGGGACCGACCTGGCCGCCGTCGTCGGCGAGCTGTTCCCCGGCAACCTCACGCTCACCCTGCACCTCGGCGCGGGGGAGACCGGCGCGGAGCAGGGCACGCTCGTGACGGCGCTGGGACGCCACGCCGGGCGGGTGCTGCTCGGCGGCTGGCCCACGGGCGTGGCGGTGACGCCCGCGATGCAGCACGGTGGTCCTTCGCCCGCGACGACGACGGACGGCACGTCGGTGGGCACCGCCGCGATCGGCCGGTTCCTGCGCGGCATCACGTACCAGGACGCGCCGCAGGAGCTGCTACCCGCGCCGCTGCGCGACGACAACCCCTGGGGCGTGCCCCGGACGGTGTCGCCGCGGGGTGCGTCGGCGGAGTGGTGAGGTCGGCAGAGCGGGCCGGCGGGGGGGGGTGTGGTTCCGTGGGGGCCCGGCGGGGGCGCGCGTCCCGCCCGGTCGGCAGTTTGCTTCGAGGTCGGCACAGGCCTGTGCCGACCTCGAAGCAAACTGCCGACTTTGTGGCGCAAACTGCCGACCTGGGAGGCGGGGGTCGACCGGGTCAGGCGGTGCGGTACGGGCGGAAGAAGTCGCGGAGCTCCTGGGCGTACAGCTCCGGCTCCTCGAACGCCGCGAAGTGCCCGCCGCGCGCCGGCTCACCCACGTACACGGTGTGTGCGGTGCGCTCCAGCCAGGCCCTCGGCGGGCGCACGATGTCGCCCGGGAACAGGGAGAACCCGGACGGCACCTCGACGCGGCGCGTGAGCTGCCGGGCCGGGATCGCGCCGTTGGCGTGGTACATCCGCATCGACGAGCCGATGGTGCCCGTGAGCCAGTAGATCGTGATGTTCGTCAGGATCTCGTCGCGGGTGTAGGCGTCCTCCAGGTCGCCGAAGCTCCAGGCCTTCAGCTTCTCCACGATCCACGCCGCGAGCCCGGCGGGCGAGTCGTTGAGCGCGGCGGCCACGGTCTGCGGCTTGGTGCGGTGCAGGGCGCCGTACGCGCCCTCGGTCGCGCTCCACGTGGCGGTCTCGGCGAACCAGGCGCGCTCCTCGGCCTGGAGCGTCGCCGGGTCTCCGGCGAAGACCGGGAGCCCGCCGTCCGTGCGGTGCACGGCGACCAGGCGCTCCGGGTGGTCCAGCGCCAGGTACCGGCTCACGTGACTGCCGATGTCGCCGCCCGCCGCGCCGAACCGCTCGTACCCGAGCACCGTCATGAGCGAGGCCCACAGCCCCGCGACGGCGACCGAGCTCAGCGGTGCACCCCGCGGCCGGTCCGAGTACCCGAAGCCCGGCATGTCCGGGACGACGACGTCGAACGCGTCGGCCGGATCGCCGCCGTGCGCGCCCGGGTCCGTCAGGAGCAGCACCACCTTCGAGTACCGCCAGAACGAGTCCGGCCAGCCGTGGCTGAGCACCAGCGGCAGCACGGGGCCGGACGGCGCGACCGCGCGGGCGTGCACGAAGTGGATCCCCAGCCCGCCGACCGCCGTCCGGAACCGGGGGAGCCGGGCCAGCGCCGCCTCCTGGGCGCGCCAGTCGAACCCGTCCGCCCAGTACGCGACGAGCTCGCGGAGGTAGTCGAGATCGGTGCCCAGCGACCACCCGACGTCCTCGGGGGCGTCGGGCCAGCGCGTCGCCAGCAGCCGCGCGCGCAGGTCCTCGATCGCCTCCGGCGTGGCCTGCGGGGCGAACGGCTCAGGGGCGGTGGTGTCCGGCACGGCACACACCCTACGTGCGGCCCGCGCGCGCGGCGCGCCGCCGTCGTGCAACCGGCACGACGGCGGCGGCGGCACGGGACCGCCGACCGGTCAGTCGGTGGGCGAGACGCGGATCAGGTTGCCGTCCGGGTCGGCGACCACGAACGTGCGCCCGAAGACCTCGTCGTGCGGCTCCTCGACCACGGTGACGCCCTTCGCGACCCACGCCGCGTAGACGTCGTCGACCGCGGCGGCGGACCGGGACACCATCAGGCCCACCTCGAACGACCGCGGGGTCTGCGCGGAGAGCCCGTCGGCCTTACCGCTCCACAGTGCGAACAGCACGCCGGGCGCGACCTCGAAGGGCACGTAGCGCGGCGCGCGCATGACCGGCTCGATCTCGAACAGGTCGGCGTAGAACGCCGTGGCGCGCTCGACGTCGGTCACGTAGACGAGGAAGAGGTTGGGTGCGGGCATGGGTTGCTCCTTCCGGGATGCCGCCGACGTTCGGCGACGGACCTACGCTCGCGGGATAATGCGACAGAACCTGTCAGGTTCAGCTCGCCACGACCGACCGGAGCGAAGGAATGACCTCGGCACAGCGCCTCATCGGCCTGCTCGGCGCCCTCCAGGCGCGGCGGCACACCACGGCGGAGGCACTCGCGGAGGAGTTCGGCGTGTCCACCCGCACGGTGCTGCGCGACATCCAGAAGCTCGTCGACGCCGACATCCCCGTGCTCACCGAGCGCGGGCGGTACGGCGGCATCAGCCTGCTCCCGGGGCAGCAGGTGGACCTCACGCGGCTCACGACGTCGGAGGCCGACGTGCTCCGCGCCGTCGGCGTCGACCTCGACCGTGCCAAGGCGCTCGGCGCGGAGACGGCGGCGCGCGCCGCGGTCGGCAAGTTCGCGACCCGGCCCGGCGCGCCCCCGGCGCGGTCCGGGGCGACGCCGCTCTCCCTGGCGGACGTCGTGACGGTCGAGAACCGCGCCTGGTTCGCGCCGCGGGAGCCGCGCGGGGCGCCCGACGTCGCCGCGCTCGCGCGCGACCTGCGCCAGGCCCGGCGGCTCCGCGTCACCTACCGCCGGAGCGGGGAGCGCGCGGCCGCCGACCTGGTGGTCGACCCGTACGGGCTGCTGCTGCGGGTCGACCGCTGGTACCTCGTCGCGGACGTCGACGCGGCGCCCCGGCTGTTCGCGCTGACCCGGCTGGACGGCTGGGCGCTGCTCGACGAGCCGCGCCGGATCCGCGACGTCGCCCTGGAGGACGTCGCGCGCGGGCTCGGGCAGGCGCTGGAGACGCGGCACGAGATCACGGTCACCGCCCTGCTGGACGCCGACGGCGTGGACCTGGCCCGCCGCATCCTGGGCTCACGGCTGCGCACGGTCGGGCCGCCGGACGCGTCGGGCCGGGTGCCGATCACCGTCGCCTACGCCCAGGTCCAGGCTGCCCGGCAGCTCCTCCAGTTCGCCGACCACCTCGAGGTCACGGGCCCGCCGGAGGCCCGCGCGCTCGTCCGGCGTCTGGCGGAGGAGACCGCCCGCCGCCACACCTGACCGCCACCGCGTCGTTGAGTGCTGGGTATTTGCGCTTGCACGGGCCGCGGAAGCGCAGATGTCCAGCACTCAACGAGGGAGGTTCAGGGTGCGAGCCGGCGGGTCGCCTCCAGCAGGGCGCGGGTGCCCTGGGTGAGCGCCCGGAGGTCGTCGACGTCGAGCAGGTCGATCAGGTCGGGCGGCAGGTCGTCCTCGAGCGCGACGATGCGGCGGATCGCCTCGCTGCCCTTCTCCGTGCTGGTCACGCGGCGCACCCGCCCGTCGTCGGGGTCCGGTGTGCGCACGACCATCCCGGCGGCCGTGAGCCGGTCGAGGATCCCGGACACCGTCGCGGCGGACACGCCGAGCGCCTCGGCGAGCCGCTGCGGCGTCGAGTCGCGGTCCACCTGCACCAGGGCCAGCGCTCTGAGCTGCTGCACCGTGAGGTCCGTCTCCAGCAGCGGCCGGAGCCGGGAGGCGAAGAACGCCTCGCCCAGCCGGTGGTGCAGGTCGGCGAGCTCGGCGGCGAGCTGCGCGCGGGTCTGGTCGGTCACGGGGTGACTTTAGTGGTCCGCGGGTGGTGCGAGAACCGGAGTTGCGTCGCGGGAACCCGGGCATGATCCTTTGCGTTAGGCAAAATACTGCGCCGACGGAGTCGTGGGACCCCGGCGTGAACCCCAGATCTGGAGGCAGTGTGTTTCGTCTTGCCCGAATGTCGCTCGCGAACCGTGCCCTCGTGGCACTCGCGACGGTCGCCGTCTTCGTCGTCGGCATCTTCAGCATGGGGCAGCTCCGTCAGGAACTCATACCGTCCCTGAACGTGCCCGTCGTGGCAGTCACCGCGGTCTACCCGGGCACGGCGCCCGAGATCGTCGCGGAGCGCGTCACCGGCCCGATCGAGACCGCCGTCGAGGCGATCGACGGCGTCACGGGCGTGACCTCGACGGTCTCCACGGGGGTCTCGATGACCACCGTCGAGCTCGAGTACGGCACCGACATCGACGCGGCCAGCCAGGAGATGACCTCCGCCGTCGGGGGCCTGTCGGACCTGCCGGACGACGTCGAGCCCGACGTCATGGCCGGCTCGTTCGACGACCTGCCCGTGGTGCAGCTCGCGGTGTCCGGCGACGGCAGCGAGCGGGAGCTGACCGACACGATCGACTCCGTGCTGGTGCCCGAGCTCTCGGGCATCGCGGAGGTCCGCGACGTCACGGTGACCGGCACCACCGAGCGCCAGGTCGTGATCGAGCCCGACGACGAGAAGCTTGCCGCCGCGGGCCTCACCGCCGCCCAGCTCTCGTCCCTGCTGCAGGACAACGGTACGGTCACGCCCGTCGGCTCGGTCACCGAGGACGGCCGCACGAGCAGTGTCCAGGTGGGCACCACCGTCAGCACCGTCAAGGAGCTCGAGAGCCTGCCGATCGTCCCGGCCGCGGGCTCCGCGGGAGCCGGCGGGGCAGGTGCGGGAGCAGCCGGCGCCGGTGCGGCCGGGGGCGCCCCGGGCACCACCGGCGAGGCGCCGAACACCGAGCAGCCGACCACCGAGGCCGGCCCCGCCGCCGTCGTGCACCTGGGCGACGTCGCCGAGGTGAGCGTCAAGGACGTCGAGCCCACCTCCTTCTCGCGGCTGGACGGCGAGCCGTCCCTCGCGATCGCGCTGACCAAGACGCCCGACGGCAACACGGTCGACGTGTCGCACGCCGTGCAGGACGTGCTGGCCGACGTGCAGGACGAGCTCGACGACGCGGGCGTGAGCACCGCCGTCACGTTCGACCAGGCGCCCTTCATCGAGGAGTCGATCGAGGGCCTGACCACGGAGGGCGGCCTCGGCCTGCTGTTCGCGGTGCTCGTGATCCTGGTGTTCCTGGCCTCCCTGCGGGCCACGCTGGTCTCCGCGATCTCGATCCCGCTGTCGCTGGCGGTGACGTTCGCGGCGATGAACCTGACCGGCTACACGCTGAACATCCTCACGCTCGCGGCCATGACCATCTCGATCGGGCGCATCGTGGACGACTCGATCGTGGTGATCGAGAACATCAAGCGGCACCTGTCCTACGGCGAGGACCGCGTCGACGCGATCGTGACCGCCGTCCGCGAGGTGGGTGCGGCCATCACCGCCTCCACGGTCTGCACCATCGCCGTGTTCGCGCCGATCGCGCTCGTGGGCGGCATGGCGGGGGAGCTGTTCCAGCCGTTCGCCGTCACCGTCGCGATCGCCATGGGCGCCTCGCTCGTCGTGGCGCTGGTCGTCGTGCCGGTGCTCGCGTACTGGTTCATCAAGGTGCCGGTCTCGGCCGACGGCGGCGTCGCGATGCGCGAGGCCGCCGAGCTCAAGGAGCGCCGCGGCATCTGGCAGCGCGCCTACGTGCCGTCGCTCGCGGCCGCGCTGCGCCACCCGGCGGTCACGCTGACGGTCGCGGTCGCGCTGCTGGGCGGGACGCTCGCGCTGGTGCCGCGCATGGAGACCAACTTCATCGGGGCCGCCGGCCAGGACACGCTGTCGGTGACCCAGGAGTTCGAGCCGGGCACATCGCTGGAGAACCAGGACGCGGCGGCCAAGGAGGTCGAGGACGTCCTCGCCGGCGTCGACGGCATCGCGACCGTGCAGACCACGGTCGGGTCGGCCGACGGCATGGCCGCCGCCTTCGGCATGGGTGGCGGCGGGAGCAGCGCGTCGTTCGCGATGACGCTGGACGAGGACGCCGACGGCGAGGTGGTGCAGGACGACGTCCGCGAGGCGCTCGACGACGCCACCCTGGACGGCGAGGTCACCGTCGCGGCCGGCGACTCCGGCTTCTCCAGCACCACCGTGGACCTGGTGGTCACCGCGCCGGACGCCGACGACCTGGCCGCCGCCGCGAGCGACGTCGAGGACGCGGTCACGGACCTCGACGGCGTCGAGAGCGTGACCAACAACCTGGCCGCCGAGCAGTCGACGGTGCAGGTGACGGTGGACCGCGACGCGGCGGCCGAGGCCGGGCTGACGGAGGCGACGGTCTCCGGCCTGGTGGCGGGCGCGATGAACGAGATGAGCATCGGCACCGTGGACCTGGACGGCGCGTCGCTCGACGTCGTCGTCGCGGGCGACGTGCCGGCCACGACGGCCGAGATCGAGAAGATCGACGTGCCGACGGCGGCGGGCGTGGTGCCGCTGAGCGACCTGGTGACGGTCGAGGAGGTGTCGGCCCCGGCGTCGGTCACGCGGGTGGACGGCGAGCGCAGCGCGACCGTCGCGGTGACGCCGGCAGGTCAGGACCTGGGCACGCTGACCACGGCCCTGACCGAGGAGATCGACGGGCTGGACCTGCCGAACGGCGCCGAGGTCGGCGTGGGCGGCGTGGCCGCCGACCAGGCCGACGCGTTCGCGGACCTGGGCCTCGCGCTGCTGGCGGCGATTCTCATCGTGTACCTGGTGATGGTGGCGACGTTCCGCAGCATCGGGCAGCCCCTGATCCTGCTGGTCTCGGTGCCGTTCGCGGCGACGGGCGCCCTGCTGGCGCTGCTGCTGACGGGCACGCCGCTGGACGTCGCGGCGCTGATCGGCGTGCTGATGCTGGTGGGCATCGTCGTCTCCAACGCGATCGTGCTGATCGACCTCATCAACCAGTACCGGGCCGACGGGCGGCCGCTCGACGAGGCGGTCCGGGAGGGTGCGCGCCAGCGCCTGCGGCCCATCGTGATGACGGCGGCCGCGACCATCCTGGCGCTGACCCCGATGGCGTTCGGCCTGACGGGCGGCGGTGCGTTCATCTCGCAGCCGCTGGCGCTCGTCGTGATCGGCGGGCTCGTGTCCTCCACGCTGCTGACGCTGTACGTGGTGCCGGTGATCTACACGCTCTTCGAGCGGCGCTCGGAGGGCAGCACGCCCAAGCGCGCCGCCAGGGCCGCGCGGCGGGCGGAGAAGGCCCAGGTCAAGGCGGCCGAGGCCGCGGCGGTCGCGCAGCGGCTGGCGGCGGACGCGGGGTAGCCGACGACGCCTGACCGCCCCGGTGGGCGGTCAGGCGTCCTCGGTGAGCCACACCGGCGGGTGGGTCCTGGCCAGCTCGGTCAGGTCCCGCCGGTCGCGCACGTGCAGCACCGCGTAGATCTGGCGGAAGCGGTTGGCGACCGTCCGCAGTGAGATGTAGGCGATCTCGGCGATCTGCGCGTTGGTCGTGCCGCGCAGCGCCAGGCGGACGATCTCACGCTCGTCCTCGTTCAGCCCGTCCCAGCTGCGCTCGTCCGGGGTGTCGTGCCCGGCGAGGCAGGCGTCGATCGCCTGGCCCCAGCCGGGCACCCCGGCGAGGCGCGCCAGCGTCCGCGCCTCGCGGAGCGCCGGTTCGGCGTTGGTGCGATCGCCGCGCATCAGGCTGTACCGGCCGTAGGCGATCAGTGTCCGCAGGCGCTGCCACGGCGAGGCCGGCGACAGTGCGCCAGGCAGCCACTCGTCGACGCCGGCGGGGCCGGCCCCGCGGCCGGCCAGGACGGCCCGCATCCGCGCGTGGGCCGCGCCCGTGTCGGCGTCGGCCCGCTCGTCCGGGTGCACGGGCGGGTCGATCAGCCCCCAGACCGGCCGCGGGAGCGTGTCGCCGGTCCGGTCGTGGACCAGCGCGGCCTCGACGAGGTCGGCCCGGGCCTGGACGCGGCCCCGGTACGGCCAGGGGCAGCGTTCGAGCCCGATCGTGAGGAGCTCGGCGGCGTGCTCCACGTGCCCGACGGCGAGGTGTGCCGTGCCGAGGTCCACGGCGAACTCGCCCAGCGACCGGGTCGACCACGCCCCGGACCGCGTCGGCAGGTCGATCGCGGGCCCCCGGCCGTCGAGCATGGCCGTCGTCGCCGCCTGAAGGCCCCGGACCGGGAGCCAGTCCTGGATGCTGGGTCGTAGGTCGGTCGCGCGGTCGAGGTGCGCGCGGGCGTCCGCGGCCCGGCCGTCGAACATCGCGACCCGCGCCCCCGCGAGGTCCCGGGCGACGATCTCCGCGACCGACCGCCCCTCGGCCGGGCCCGACTGCTCCTCCAGGAGCCGGCGGGCACCCGGCCCGTCGCCCAGCAGCAGCCGGCCGCGCACCTGGACGCACAGGCCCACCCAGTGCGGGTCGGGCCGCGACCCGATCAGGCCCAGGTCGGCGCGCAGCGTCGCGGGGTCGGCGAGCCGGCCCGTGTGCTCCAGCTCGACCAGTGCGGCGGCGGCCCGCTGCCCGGCGGTGCGGGTCGTGGGATCGACGCCGGTCGGGTCCCGCCACCACAGGTGGTCGGTCCACTCGGCGCCGGCCACGAGCGGCGCCCACCGGCCGGCGCCGTCCTCGGCCCAGGTGGTCCCCGTCAGGAGCGTCACTCCGGCCGCCCGCGCGGCAGCGCGCGGCTCGGCGCCCACCTCGGCCATCCCGGCGACGTCGTCCAGGTGCAGGCCGTCCAGGATCGCCTCGGCGACGGTCGCGGACCCGGCGAAGGCGGGCCGCCCCGCGTCGTCGGCGGGCGTGGTCCGGAGCTCCTCGCGCAGCAGGGCCAGCAGCGGGTAGCGGTCCGCGCCCGCCTCGTCCGCCTCCGGCCCGTCCACGAGGTCGCGGTACGCGCGCCGGGCCGCCGGGCCCACGGTGCGCGGGCCGGCCCACTCGGTGTCGCCGCGCTGCTGGGCGGGGCTGAGCCCGTCGGCCAGCTCGAGCGCGATCCGCGGGTTGCCTGCGCTCCACCGCAGCAGCCGGCCCGCCACGTCGGAGGCGACCGGCAGGCCGAGCTCGGTGTCCAGCAGGAGGCGCAGCGACCGTTCGTCCAGCGGCTCCACGTCGAGCACCTCGACGTCGTCCGGCAGCCGGCCCGGGGCGACACGCCGCGCAGCGACCACGATCCGCCAGTCCCGCTCGTACGCGGCGTCGCCGAGCTGCTGCAGCCACGCTGCGCGGCTGGGCGAGAGCACCTCGACGTCGTCGACGAAGAGCACGCGGGGGCCGGTGGCCGCGAGCCCGATGCCGGCGCCCACGGCCTCCAGGAGGCCGACGGGCTCGACCTCGTAGCCGGGTCCCGGGTCCGCGGGCCCGGCCTGCTTCGCCAGGTCCAGGCGGTCCCGGCCCACCAGGCCGTGCGCGTACGGCCGCGACGAGCACGACCGCACGACACGCACGGCCGACGCCTGCGCACCGATCCGGTGCAGCGCGGCCAGGACCGTCACACTCTTGCCGATACCGCTGAGACCGCTCACGACCAGGGTCGCCGGGTCCAGGCCGGTCGCGAACGCTCCGATGACTCGCAGCTCTCGATCCCGCCCGTGAACCACACGGTCCAGCCCCCTGCTGCCCGCGGCCGCCGCCCACCCGGAGGAGTCCGAGAGCGCCGAAACCGCCGGTCCGCTTTCTGGACCCACGTTTCGTTCCTTTCCAGAAGGCTCCATGAATACCGCCGGAGCTTCCTGTGGGGAGCATATGACATCGGGTGAATTGTGCGAGATATCGACACGATCTGCGGATCCCGGCACCGGCGTGGCGGCGCGTATCCGCCCGCTGGCTGGCAGAACGCGCCTGAGGTACTTTTCACCCGCTCCCTTTCTTGGTTTCCCGGGCATTGTGTGCTGCCTACCGAATTGCCGGGTCAATGGCGTTCCGGAATGTCCTTGGTTGCATCAACGCAACCTCCGGTGCATCACCGTGCACCCGTGCACGATTGTCCTTTGCGCGTGGCAGGTACCCGGGAACGTGTGTCTTCTGAGACCGGGTCCGCAGCATCCTCGTCGCGGCCTGCAGTCCCCAGACGCCGTCACGAGACGCGCGAACGTGAGGAGTGATCTTCGTGATTCCGACGCATGTGCCGACAGGTCGTACCAGGAGACGAGCCGGCGCGAGGTGGCGCCGTGGCCTCGCCGTGGTCGCCGCCTCAGCCCTCATCGCCACGACGGCGGGCCTCCCCGCCGCGGCCGTGGACAACTACCCCGACGAGCCCGCGGAGGCCGCGGCCTCCGTGCTGGCGGCCGAGCTGATGCAGCAGGCGCTGCTGGGCGCGGCGACCTCCGACGCGGGGTCGGTGAGCAACCCGGGGCCCAACACCGAGAACCTGGACGTTGATGTCCTGGGCTCGCAGGTGCTCCAGCTCGGTGACCTCCAGCTCCCCGTGGACCAGTTCCTCGACTTCGGCCAGATCGGCGCCCTTGCCAGCACGAGCGAGGCGTCCGGCCCGGCCGACGCGCACGCCGTGTCCGGCCTGCTCGGGGCCGACGGCGGCGTCACGCTCGACGGAGCGGAGGACGCGTTCGGCACGGCCAGCATCGACGTCCTGTCGCTGGCCCGGCTCGCCGGCGTCGACGGCATCTCGGACGCGGTGGTCGACCAGCTCACGATCGAGCTCGGCGCCCTGGCTGCAGAGGTCACCGCCGAGGACGGCGTGATCCTCGACCCCGACGGCGGGGTGACCGGCCCGGGCCAGTACCGGCTCGGCGACGGCACCCTCCTGCTCCACTCCCCGGTCATCGAGGACGCCGCGGCCACGATCTTCGACATCGGCGGCGCCGTCGACTCGCAGATAGAGACGCTGGTCAACGACACGTTCGACGTGTCAGAGCTGACCGCGCTGCTCTCCGCGGTGCCCGGGATCCCGGAGCCGACGGTCACGGTGGACTCGAACATGCAGGAGACGCTGTTCCAGTCCGTGGTGGGCGAGCCCATCACCTCGGCGAACCAGCTCGTGAGCATCGACTTCTCCACCGGTGAGCTGCAGCTTCACCTGGAGCACCTGGTCGAGGGCAACGACCCCTGGGGCGGCGGCGACGACGTCGGCATGAACGGCCTGGCGCCCAACTACGAGGTGCTGGACGACCAGACGTACCCGCAGATCGCCGAGGGCGTGCACGAGATCATGCAGGAGGCCACGCGCATCATGATCGGCGCGATCGAGGACTCCCTGAACGCGGTGACGATCAACATCGCGTTCTTCGACGAGTCCCCGCTCGGCACGCTCGACGTGTCGTGGTCCGTGCCCCTGGCGGACGCCGTGAACGGCGACTTCCCGCAGGTCGTGAACAACAGCACGGGCACGCAGGCGATCACCGGCACGCTGCTGGCCACGGCGATCAACGGCCTCGGCAACGCTGCGGCGCCGATCTTCGGCACGGTCTACGACCTCGTGATCAGCGACGAGGGCGACCAGATCTTCGACCTGCTGATCAACGACCTGAAGTCGGGCATCACCTCGACCATCGGGGCGGCCCTGTCGCCCGTGTTCGACGTGCTCGTCCAGTTCGTCTCCCTGCAGATCAACCACCAGGAGACCGCGACCTGCACCACGGCGGGCGGCGACGAGCTGCTCGGCCAGGTCGAGGTGTCCGCGCTCAGCCTGGGCCTGGTCCAGTCGGCCGACGCCGGCCGCATCGGGCTCGGCAACGCCGGCGTCCGCGTCGACGCCTGCGACCTCGCGGCCCTCGCCCCGACCCTGACGGTGGACCCGGCGGAGGTCGCGCCGGGCGCCACCACCACGGTGACGGGCGCGGGCTACACGCCGGACGCCACCGTCACGGTGCAGCTCACCGACGCGGACGGCAACCCGGTCGGTGACCCGGTCACGGTCGACACCGACGCGGACGGCGGCTTCACGACGCCGCTGGTGGTGCCGGAGGACGCCGAGCCGGGCGACTACACCGTCGTCGGCACGGACGACACGACGGGCACACCGGCCGAGGCGCCGCTCGCGGTGACCGAGGCGCCGGCGATCACCCCGGAGCTGACGGTCGACCCGACCGAGGTGACCCCGGGTGAGTGCACGGTGGTCTCGGGGACCGGCTATACGCCGGACGCCACGGTGACGGTCCAGCTCACGGACACCGACGGCAACCCGCTGGGCGAGGCGGTCACCGCCGACACCGACGGCACCGGCGCGTTCACGGCCGACCTGTGCGTCCCGGACGACGCCGAGCCGGGTGACTACGCGGTGGTCGGTACCGACGACACCACGGGCACGCCTGCCGAGGCGCCGCTGACGGTCACTCCCGCCGCGGCGGTCACCCCGGCGATCACGGTCACCCCCGAGGAGGTCGCCCCGGGCGGCACGACGACGGTGACCGGTACGGGATACACGCCGGCCGCCACCGTGACGGTGCAGCTCACCGACGCGGACGGCAACCCGGTCGGTGACCCGGTCACCGTGGACACCGACGCCGAGGGTGGCTTCACGACGCCGCTGGTGGTGCCGGAGGACGCCGAGCCGGGCGACTTCACCGTCGTCGGCACGGACGACACGACGGGCACCCCCGCGGAGGCGCCGTTGACCGTGATCACGGCCGCCGAGCAGTGCGAGACGGCGCCCGCGATCACGGTGACGCCCGCCTCCGTGCCCGCGGGCGGGACGGTGACGGTGGTCGGCACGGGCTTCCCGGCCGGCGGCGACGTCACGGTCCAGCTCGTCGACGCCGACGGCGCACCCGTCGGTGACCCGGTCACGGTGACCGCCGACGACGCCTGCGGGTTCACGACGGACTACGTGGTCCCCGAGGACACCGAGCCCGGTGACTACGAGGTCGGTGCCGAGCCCGAGGACGGCAGCGAGGGCGCCACCGCGCCGCTCACCGTCGAGGGCCTCGCCGACATCACGCCGGCGATCGTGGTCGACCCGTCCGAGGCGGCCCCGGGGGACGACGTGGTCGTCACCGGCACCGGCTACACGCCGGACGCGACGGTGGACCTGGAGATCGCCGGCGCCCAGGGCGTGCTCTACACGGCCCTCGTCCCGACCGACGCCGACGGCGCGTTCGAGCACGAGGTGCCGCTGCCCGAGGACGCGGCCCTGGCCGAGTACGAGGTGACCGGCACCGACGTCCCGACCGGGATCCCGGCGACCGCGAGCCTGCGGATCGTGGCGGACCCGTCCGCGATCACGCCGATTCTGGTGCTCAGCCCGTCCGAGGTCGCCCCGGGCGGCACCACGGAGGTGACGGGCGAGGGGTTCACGCCGGACTCGACGGCCACGGTGCAGCTGACGGAGCCGGACGACGACCCCGTCGGCGACCCGGTCGCCGTCGACACCGACGAGAACGGTGCCTTCGTCACCGACCTGAGCGTGCCCGAGGACGCCACCCCGGCCGACTACCCGGTGGTCGGTACCGACGACACCACCGGTGCGACGGCCGAGGTGGTGCTGACCGTCGCGGCGGCACCCGGCGCGGAGGAGTGCACGGATCCGACCCTGGTGGCGGACCCGAGCACCGTCGAGGCCGGTGGTGACGTCACGGTCACCGGCACGGGCTTCCCCACGGGGGTGGACGTCAGCATCACGCTGACCGACGCCGCCGGGGAGCCGGTCGGCGAGCCCGTCGTGGTGGTCCCGGACGACACGTGCGGGTTCACCGTCACCATCACGGTCCCGGAGGACGCCGAGCCGGGCCTCCACGTGATCGTCGCCGAGCCGGAGGACGGCAGCGAGGGCGCCGAGGTGCCGATCGAGGTCTCCGCCGACGGCGCCCGCGCGCTGCGGGCGTGGTTCGCGAAGGACTCGGTGGTCGCGGGGGACAGCCAGACGTTCTCGGCCTCCGGCTTCGAGCCGGGCGAGCTCGTCAGCGGCGCGGTCCGGTCCTCGGAGGTCGTGCTGACCACCAGGGCGGCCGACGAGAACGGCACGGTGCGGTGGACCTTCACGGTCCCGGCGGGCCTGTCGACCGGGACCCACGTCGGCATCGCGACGAGCGCCGCCGCGGGGGACTCCGCCCTGGCGCGGTTCCAGGTCCAGCCGACCTCCCTGGACGGTTCGGGCGGTGGCGCCAGTGGCGCCGGTGACGCCGGTGACGGCTCGGGCGACGGTTCGGGCGGTGGGAACGGCGGCGGTTCCGGGGCCGGCGGCGGCCTCGCGGCCACCGGCGCGGACGTCGCGACCCTCGTGACGACCACGCTCCTGCTGCTCGCGGCAGGCGCGCTCCTGGTCCGACGCCGGCGCGAGCTCGGCCAGGCGCTGGCGACGGCCCTGGGCCGGATGCCGGAGGAGGAGGACCCGACCATCCGCTGACCGGGTTCCCCGCCTGCCGGGGACTCGGCCGGCAACGAGCCGGCCCGGTGCGACGCACGTCGCACCGGGCCGGCTCCGTGCGTGCTACGCGGCGAGGGAGGCCGCGAACTGCGCGAAGAACCCGTCGATCTCGGCCGCCTCGTAGACCTGGCGGCCGAGCACGAGCGCCAGCTCGTCGCAGCAGTGCTCGGCACACCAGGACCGGACCTCGGCGGCCTCGAAGAGGTCCCACGACGGGCTCAGGTTGGACCGCAGCCCCGCACGGACGAAGCAGGCCGCGGGAGCGAGGTCGTCGAAGAAGGCCCAGCCGTCGCCGACGTCGACGGCCGCGCCGCGGTGCACGCTCAGCCCGGCCGCCTCGCTCGCCGGCGGGAGCGAGGCATGGTCGACGACGGCGCAGTAGCCGCCGTGCCCGACGGGTCCCCGAGCGCCGGGATGATTGCCGTAGCTCCGGCAGAGTGCTGTCTCCATGTCGTTGCCGGCGGTGAGCCTGCCGTCCGTCAGGCCGGCGGTCAAGGCGTGCGTGAGCATCGCGGTCCTCGCGTTCGAGATCCAGGTCGTGGGCACGAATCGGTGCAGAGCGGACCAGTTGGTCGAACCCGGCGTCGGCGGCAGCGTACCGACAAGTAGCACATTTCGCCTGGGCAGGCGCGAGTCCGGGTGCGGAACGAGGAAAGTGCGCTTCTACCCCGCCATCTGGCCCGAAACCAGCTCGGTTTCGGGCCCGATGGCGGGGTAGAAGCGCACTCTCGGGAGCACTCCCCGGGGGTTAGACGAGTCGGGGTGTGCCGGCCGGCGTCAGCTGTTCCAGTTCGAGACCTGGTACAGCTTTCCGTCGACCATGAAGGCGACCTCGGCGCCGTTGTACTTCGAACTCATGAAGCACGAGAGCGTTCTGTTGCCGCTTGCCCCGTTCATCGGGTACTTGGTGCTGCCCTCCCAGGTCCGGGGGTGCCCGTCGTGGATGTCGTGCCAGTAGGTCGGGCTGTCCTGGTCGTACCGCTGGGTGTTGCCCGCCCAGCAGGCCGCCTGGTGGTTGCCCGTGTCGAAGCCCGACCAGTTCAGCACCCAGTGGCGGCACCTGTCGCAACCGGCATCACCGCCCACGGTCACCCAGGCCCGCGGCGTCAGGGCGTTCGCCGAGTCGCAGGCCTGCGCGGTGCGGTTCTGGGAGTCGGTGACCGTGACGCACGCCTTCTTGTTCTGCCCCTCGCCGGCCGTGGCCGACGCGGTGCCGTTCTTGGCCGTGCTGGTGATCGCGCCGGTCACCCGCGCGGTGGTGGGCAGGCCGTTCTCCGCCCGTGCGTCCCACGTGAACGTGACCTTGCCGATCCCGGCGGTCGCCGTGATCGTCGGCGTCTTCGGCGGGCCGTACGGCTTCACCCCGTTCGAGGCGGCGGACCAGTCCGAGCAGGCGTCGGCGTTGCACGCCCGCACCCGGAACGTGTACGACGTCCCGTTGGTCAGGCCCTTGTACGTGTACGTGGTGGTGTTGCCCGCGCTGGGGTGATCGGCGCCGTTGTTGTACGTGACCTCGTACCGAGGGCTCCTGCCGCGGAACTTGTCGGCCGGGATCGCGGTCCAGCTCACGTCCGCCTGGTTGCTCGTGTTCGACCCGAGTCTCGCCGAGGGCGTGCTCGGGTCGTCCGGCACGCCGAACGGCACCACCGCGTTCGACTGCGGACTGGCCTTGGACGTGCCGGCCTTGTTCTCGGCCTGGACCGTGAACGTGTAGGTCGAGCTGGGGTTCAGGTCCTGGACCGCCTTCGACGTACCCGTGACGGGGATGGTCTTGACCTTCGAGCCGTCCTTGTACACGTCGAGGTAGTACTTCTTCACGGCGTCGCCGTTGTTGGCCGGGGCCGTCCATGACACGGTGATCTGGCCGCCCACGCCCGTGTCGACGCGCTGCGCGGTCGGCGCGGCCGGCTGCGCCGGGGGCGCCGCCGGGGTCTCCGGCGCGGAGGGGTCGCTCCAGTCCGACGGGCTGTCCGCCTCGTTCTTGGCCTGCACCCGCACCGTGTACGCCGTGCCGTTGTCCAGCCCTGTCCACCTGACCGAGGTGTTCTCGACGCACGCCTTCTGGGTCACGTTGTTCGCCGGCGCGGGGCTGATCTCCAGGTTGACGCACTCGATCGGCGAACGGTCCGTGTAGGCCCGGTTCTTCCAGCTGACCATCAGGCTCTGGTTGTCGAAGTCGAGCGTCGGGGGCTCGGGCTTGTCCGGCTTCTCGTCGGGACGCACCTCGCGGGACGCCGGCGACGGGTCGGACTCGTCCACCTCGTTGGTCGCGGTGACCGTGAACCGGTACTTCACGTTGTTCTTGAGCCCGTCGAACGTGCAGGTGGTCGTCGTGCAGGCGTGCTCCTGACCGTTCTGCGTCCGCAGCGTGTACCCCGTGATCTCCGACCCGTTGTTGTTGGGCTGGTCCCAGCTCAGCACGACCGTCTCCGAACGGACCTCCTCGACCCGCGGTGCGCGGGGTGCCTCGGGGCGGCCGAGCACCGTCAGCTTCGCGATGCCGTCGACCTCGCGGTCGGGATCACCGGTCGCGTCCTGCACGCGGTAGCGCACGGTCATGACGCCGGTGAAGTCGGTACCCGGGGTGACGATGACCTCGGAGCCGTTGTGCGTGACCTCGCCCTGGCCCGTCTCCCGCGTCGCGTCGACGACCTTGAGCGGGGTCTCCGGGAACGGGTTGGTGTCGTTGGCGAGCACCGGGACCGTGGTGGCCTCGCCCTGGTGGGCGTTCAGCACCACGTCCGGCGTCGTCTTGGCCCGCTCCCGGGTCGACGGCACCACCTGGACGGTCAGCTCCGCCTCCACGGGCGGGTTCTTGCCGTCGGAGACCGTCATGGGGAGCTCCTGGAACGTGCCCTTCGGAACCGACGCGTCGACCTCGCCACGCACCGTCGTGCCCGTCACGGACGTCTTGAACTTCTCGGTGCCCGTGACCTCGAAGGTCAGCGGGTCCTTGTCCGGGTCCCTGGCGTACCGCGACAGGTCCACCTCGGCCATCTCGGCGGGGGCGACCTTGAGCACCGGCGTACCGGTGATCTTGGGCGGCATGTTCTTGGACGGGGTCACGTCGATCGGCAGCGTCAGCACCGCCGTCAGGCCCTCGGTGTCGTCCGGCCCCTTGCCGTCGGTCACCTCGAAGCTGACCGACGCGGCGCCGGCGTAGTCCGCGGTGGAGGTGTAGACGATCGTGTCGTGGTCCTCGACCGCGACCGTGCCCTCCAGCGCCTTGACCGTCCGGTCCTCGGTGATCCGCGGCTTCTTGCCGTCGCGCACCACCACGTACTCCGCGATGTCGATCGTCAGCGGCTCGCCGCTGGTCGCCTTGAGCGGCTCCAGGCCCGGCTTGACGTGCGGCCGTGCCTGGTCGCCCGGCACGCGGACGAACGCCTTGGCCTCCTGGTCGTCCATGTCGGTCACGGTGTAGGTGATGACCTGGGCGTCCTGCGCCAGCTTCACCTTCACGGCGCCGGACTCGGTGACGGTCACGCCCTCCTGGTCGGTGTCCACGGAGACCTTGAGGTCGGCGGCCACGCCGTCCGGGTCCACGTCGTTCGCCTTGACGTCCACGGTCACCGTCGAGGAGCCCTCGACGTCGTCCGCCGTCACCACGTCGTCGTGGGCGATCGGCCGCAGCAGCGGCGCGTTCTTGTCCACGTTCACGGTGATGGCGCCGCTGGCACGCGCCTTGTAGGTGTCCTGGATGCCGTAGTAGAAGGAGTAGGGGCCCTCGGTGTCGGGTGCGGTGACCACGACGTCGTCGTCCACCGCCTGGGGTTCGAGGTCGCCCGTGCCCTCGAACCCCTTCGCCACGAGTCCGATCTGGTTGCCGTCGGGGTCCGAGTCGTTCTCCAGGGCCGCGACCGCGACCGTCCGGCCGGGCCGCACCGTCGTCTCGTCGTCGACCGCCTGCGGGTCCTGGTTGGACGCCGGGGGCACTGCGATGCCGACCCGGACGACGCCCTCGGCGGGGGCGCCGCGGGTGTCGGTGACCTGGTAGGTGAAGGTGTCCAGGCCCGCCGAGCCCGCGGAGGCCGCGTAGTCGATGAACCCGTCCACGATGGTGGCGGTGCCCTGCGAGGGCGCCGCGGAGATCGAGCTCAGGGAGACGTGGTCGCCGTCGGGGTCCGTGCCGTCCAGCGGCAGCGGGATGCGGACGACGCCCTCGCTCAGCACCCGCGCCTCGATGTCGGGCAGCTGCGGGGCGGAGTTCTCCGGTGCGTCGAGCACGTTGATCGTGACCTGGGCCGAGTCCTTCTGGCCGTTGGCGTCCCGCACCTCGTAGACGGCGTGGTACGTCCCGGCCTCCTGACCGGCCCGGAACCGCACCGTGTCCTCCGAGACGAACGCCTCTCCCACCGCGGCCGGCGGCGACTCCTGCAGCTCGTCGGTCAGCGTCAGCTCCAGGCCGTCCGGGTGGGTGTCGTTCTTCAGCACCGGGATCGTCACCACGTCACCGACGTGCACCGTCGCCTCGTCGGGACCCGCTTCCGGCGGACGCAGCTGCGCCGGCGCCGGGATCGGCACCACGCGCACCTGGCCGGTGGACGTGCTCGTGCCGTTCGCCACCTTGTAGCTCAGGGTCACGGGACCCTCCAGGCGCTTGAGCTCCGAGACCTTGAGGATCTGGTGGTTGAGCACCGACACGGTCACCGGCGCGTCGCCGGGCACGGTGACGCCCTGCACCACGAGCACACCGCCCGCGGGGTCGGTGTCGTTGGCGAGCACGTCCACCAGGGCGGTGCCGCCGGCCGGCAGCAGCACCTGGTCGGAGACCGCGACCGGGGCCCCGGACTCCTCCGGCGGCTCCACGACGTCCACGCGCACCAGGCCCATCGTCGGCGCGAGGCCGTCGCTCACGTGATAGATCACGTCGTACGCGCCGGGGGTGTCCGACTGGAACTTGAAGGTCTCGGCCGTGGCGTTGGTCGTGATCGTCGCGCCCTGCTTGTCGTCGACCCGGATCAGCCGGAAGTCGTCGCCGTTGGGGTCGAAGTCGTTGGCCACCGGATCCACCGTCACGGGCTCGCCGGCCAGCACGGCCACGTGGTCCTGCACCGCGACCGGCGGCACGTTGGTGGCGACCACGTTGACGATCAGCGTGCCCGGGAAGGACTGGCCCATGGCGTCCGACACCAGGACGTCGACGATCTTGTTGCCCGTCACGGTGCCGCCGTCCCGGAACTCGACGGTGCCGTCCGGCCGGAACCGCACCTCGTCCAGGGGGTCGGCCGTGGTGGCGCTGGACAGGAACAGGTCGTCGCCGTCCGGGTCCTTGAAGTACGGCAGCACCTTGATGGTGCCGAGGCCGCCCTGGCCCACCGCGAGCACCGGCTTGCCCGGCTGCTCGGGGGCGTTGTTCTCCTCCAGCGGCACCACCTTGACGTCCACGGAGCCCTCGTCGGTGCCGCGCCGGCCGTCGCTCACCTCGTACGTGAAGCTGGTGGTCCCGGTCGCGTCCGCCGGCACGTTCGCCTGCAGCGCCGCGCCGTCGAGCACGCGGTCCACCGCGATGTCGCCCTCGACCTCACCCTTGACCGCGGCCACCATCACGTCGCCGTCCTGGTCCGAGTCGTTGCCCAGCACGTTGAGCACCGTGGTGCGGCCGGGCCGCACGCCGAACGTGTCGTCCGTCGCCTGGGGCGGACGGTTGGGCTTGCTCCGGTCGGTCACGGCCTTGTCGACCTGCTCCGGCGTGGCCTGTTCGGTCTCGGTCTTGTCGCCCTTGCCGTCCTTGCGGACCGTGAAGTCCCACTCGTCGACCATCTCGAACTTCTCGGCGGCCATCCACAGCAGGCCGCCCGTCATGTCGTTGAGCACGATCACGTTCCGGTTGACCCGGTAGACCAGGTTCATCCCGGCGCTCACGCCCTCGAGCACCTGGTTGACGTCGTTGTGCGAACCCTCGCAGTCCCGGATCACCTGGCCGCCGGCCCACGCCCCGTAGAGGCAGCCGCCGAGCTGCACGGGTGCGGACGGCGTGCCGCCGGGGCCCTGGAAGCCCAGAGTGGTCGGCTTCCCGCCGCCGACCGGGACCGTCACCAGCGCCTTCGGGCTGGCCAGCACCACGTTCTTCGCCTCGTCGGAGGGCTGCTGCAGCATGCTCTGCGCGCCCTCCTCGATCGTCACGGTGTCGCCGCCCGGCAGCACGAGGTTGCCGGTGGACTGGTCCAGCACCACGGGCTTGTCGCCCACCGCGGAGACCAGCACCGTGGCGTCGGCGCTCACGGGGAGCGACGTCTCGTCGGCGTCCTCGGCGACGCCCTGCGAGCTGGTGGGGATCGTGTAGAGCTTGCCGTCGGCCGGCACGGCCAGGAACACGGTGCCGTCCTTGCCCACCGCGAGCCTTCCGCCCTTGCCCGCCTCGACCGTGGGCTTGAGCTCCTTCTCGTCGAACGCCGCGGAGTCGAACGGGATCACCCACGCCTTGCCGGTCTCGCCGTCGTACACCGCCGTGGTGGCGCCGCCCGCGGCGACCTGCGCGCCCGCCGGGTAGTTCATGGTGGTGTCGAACGCGAGCTGCGCCGGGTTCACCGGGCTCGCGGACGAGCTGCCCGAGCTGTCGAGGAGCACGCGCTGGGCGTTCTGCTCCACGTCGAAGCTCCCCCCGCCGGCCACGAGCACACCGTCGATGGTCTTGGCCTCGTAGTTGAACCGGCCGAGGTTGCCCTTCGACGTCTGGGTCACCCAGACGCCCGAGTCGTTCAGGTCGACGTCAGCGGTGGCCTCGCCGTCGTACAGGAGCGCAAAGCCGACCAGCCCCGCGCCGAAGAGTGCCACCACCCCCACCGACACGACCGACCGACGGTTCTCAAATACGCGTGAGGCAAAGCTCATGCGTCCTCCTGATCATCACTCCACAAAAAGAAAGCCCGCCCGGCCACTACACAGGCGCGACGTCGGTAACCCTACCGATCGGGGAGGTGAATTGTCGCCGAAATGAGGTTTTGCGGGGAGCGTCCGCACGGGCCGGGAGAGGGGTGGCGGTCAGGAGCTGCGGTCGTCGGCGGGACCCTGCTCCGCCCGGCGGTCAACCCACACCTTCGCCTCGACGAGCCCGAGGCCGGTGGCTTCCCGGTACTGCTTGATCGCCTGGATCCGGCGGTCGGACCAGATGTGCCGGTCGATCTCGGCCAGGGTTTCCGGCGAGATCCCGTCGGCGGTCGGCCATTCGATATCGAGATGATCGAGGATCAGGTCGACCTTTCGCTCGACCCGCTCGATTGCCTTTCCGCTCTCGCGCAGGTGCCCGCTGACGGTCAGGTACAGGAACAGCAGGACGACGAATATGGCGACGGGAACGATCTCCAGGGGAAACATGTCCCGACCGTAGCGGTTCAGGCCCGCCGCGCGAGCAGGCTGAACGTGTTGGGCACCCGCCCGTCCCAGGCGGCGGCGGTGAAGCCCTCGGGGCGCCAGAAGGGCTCGGGGTGCTCGTCCAGCTCCTCGATCTCGAAGCCCGCGCGCAGGCACGTCGTGACGATGCCCGCGAGCGTGTGCTGCCGCTCCACGGCGCCGTTGCCGGGAAAGGTGTCGTTGACGTGCGCTGGGGCGAAGTAGCCGCGGTCGGGGCGCACCTGGATCTCGTCGGCGTCCCAGTCCCACAGGGGCACCAGCGGGTGCGCCTCGTAGACGTAGATCCGGCCGCCCGGCCGGAGCAGGCGGTGCGCCTCCGTGAAGAACGCGTCCAGGTCGGCGAGCCAGATCAGGGCGCCCTTGCCGGTGTAGACCAGGTCGGCGCAGCCTGTCTCCAGGCCGCTCGCGGGCAGGGTCGCCCGGGTGTACCGGCACGGCAGGCCGAGCTCGTCCGCCCGTCGCTGGGCGCTGGAGACGGCGGCCTCGCTGTAGTCGAGCCCGTGCACGGAGCGCGCCCCGAGGCGCGCGAGCGCGAGGTCGTCGAGCCCGTGGCCGCTCATCGGGTGCACCACGTCGGCGCCGGTCACGAGGTCGCCGAGGGCGACGACCTCGACGGGCAGGAGCTCCGCGGTGCGGGCCAGCTCGAGGTGCTCGGCGTACTCGTCCTCGTACTTGCGCGCCGCGACGGCCCAGGCGGCCCGCGTCTCGTTCCCGGTGGCGTCCATCGCGCCACCCTCCCAGGGGCGGAGGGTGCGACGCACGACTTTTCCGTCGGGCGAGGGTGCGTGCGATGTTGCGCGGGATACCCCTCAGGGGTATATGGTGAGCGACATACGGTTACCCCCTAGGGGTAGCAAGGTATCAACACCGAGAGGCGAGACGATGACGACGAGCGAGTACCAGGTGACGGGGATGACCTGCGGGCACTGCGAGATGTCGGTGCGCGGCGAGGTGAGCCGTCTCCCGGGGGTGGAGCAGGTCGACGTGAGCGCGGCGACCGGCCGGCTCGTGGTCCGCAGCGCCGCGGCGCTGGACGAGGCCGCGGTCCTGGCCGCCGTGGACGAGGCGGGATACGAGGCGGCGCGTCTCTCATGAACGCGCCCCAGCGGCTGGGCCTGTACGGCGGAGGGCTCGCGGCGCTGTTCGTCGCGTCCTTCGCCGTGGCGGGCGCGGTCGTCCCGGAGGCCTCGGTCGTCGCCTGGTCGGCGGCGGCCGGGGCCGACGGGGCCGACGACATGGAGATGGCCGGCACCGGCGCGGGCCACGGCGACGCGGGCGGGGGGTCCGGCGAGGAGCCGGCCGGATCCCACGGCCAGGCCGGCGCCGCCCCGGCGCCGGTGCGCGGGCTCTCGCTGGAGCAGGACGGCCTGCTCCTGAGCCCGGTGTCGGTCCCGGACGAGGTGGGCGAGCGGGGCACGCTCTCGTTCTCGATCACGTCGGCCGACGGCGCGGCGGTGACCGAGTTCGCCACGGAGCACGACAAGGAGCTGCACCTGGTCGTCGTCCGCTCGGACGGCGAGCTGTTCCGGCACGTGCACCCCACGATGTCGGCCGACGGCGTCTGGTCGCTGCCGTGGACCTGGGACGAGGCGGGCGCCTACCGCGTGCTCGCGGACTTCGTCCCCGAGGCGACCGGTGAGAACGTGACCCTCGGCCGGACGGTCGACGTCGCGGGCGACCTCGACTCCCGGCCGGCGACGGCGGTGTCGGCGTCCGACACGACCGCCGGCTACACCGCGACCCTCACGGGCGACCTGAGCGCGAGCGGGGAGTCGACGCTGACGGCGACCGTCACGCACGACGGCGAGCCGGTCACGGACCTGGAGCCGTACCTCGGCGCCTTCGGGCACCTCGTCGCGCTGCGCGACGGTGACCTGGCCTACCTGCACGTGCACCCCGAGGGCGACGAGCCCGCGCCGGGTGCGGTGTCCGGGCCGGACGTCACGTTCCTGACCGAGGCGCCCACCGCGGGCCGCTACCTGCTGTACCTGGACTTCAAGGTGGACGGGGACGTGCACACCGCGCGCTTCGTCCTGGACACGGAGGGGAGGCGCTGATGTCCGGCACCACGTCCCGCACGGACGAGCCGACGACCACGGTCGACCTGGAGATCGGCGGCATGACCTGCGCGTCGTGCGCCATGCGGATCGAGAAGAAGCTCAACCGTCTCGACGGCGTCACGGCGAGCGTCAACTACGCCACCGAGAAGGCGAAGGTCACCGCGCCCGCCGGGTACGACCTCGCCGCGCTCGTCGCGGAGGTCGAGAAGACCGGCTACACCGCCGTCCTGCCCGCGCCCCCCGAGGCGCCCGCGGACGACGACGGCGCGAACGGCGCGCAGGACCGGGAGCTGTCCGCGCTGCGGGACCGGCTGATCACGACGGTCGTGCTGACCGTGCCGGTGATCGCGCTCGCGATGGTCCCGGCCTGGCAGTTCACGTACTGGCAGTGGGCGTCGCTCGTCCTGGCGGCCCCCGTCGCGCTCTGGGGGGCCTGGCCGTTCCACCGGGCGGCGTGGACCAACCTGCGGCACGGCGCGGCCACCATGGACACGCTCGTCTCGGTGGGGGTGCTGGCCGGCTTCGGCTGGTCCCTGTACGCGCTGTTCCTCGGCACGGCGGGGGAGCCCGGGATGACGCACGGGTTCGAGCTGACGGTCGCGCCGTCCGACGGGGCCGCCAACATCTACCTGGAGGTGGCTACCGGCGTCACGATGTTCGTGCTGGCCGGGCGCTACTTCGAGAAGCGGTCCAAGCGCCGGGCGGGCGCCGCGCTGCGCGCGCTGCTGGAGCTGGGCGCCAAGGACGTCGCGGTGCTGCGCGGCGGGGCCGAGACCCGCGTGCCGGTCGAGAGCCTGGCCGTGGGCGACGAGTTCGTGGTGCGGCCGGGGGAGAAGGTCGCGACCGACGGCGTGGTCGTCGCCGGCTCGTCCGCGATCGACGCGTCGCTGCTCACGGGGGAGTCCGTCCCGGTCGAGGTGGGTGTCGGCGACACCGTGGCCGGGGCGACGGTGAACTCGGGCGGCCGCCTGGTCGTGCGGGCCACGGAGGTCGGGTCGGGCACCCAGCTCGCGCGGATCGCGCGCCTGGTCGAGGACGCCCAGTCCGGCAAGGCGGAGATCCAGCGCCTGGCCGACCGGGTCTCCGGGATCTTCGTGCCGGTGGTCATCGCGATCGCGGTGGCGACCCTGGGCTTCTGGCTCGGCGCCGGGTACCCCGCGGCGGCCGGGCTGACCGCCGCCGTCGCGGTGCTGATCATCGCCTGCCCCTGCGCCCTCGGGCTGGCCACGCCCACCGCGCTGCTCGTGGGCACCGGTCGCGGGGCGCAGCTCGGCATCCTCATCAAGGGGCCGGAGGTGCTCGAGTCCACCCGCAAGGTCGACACCGTGGTGCTCGACAAGACCGGCACCGTCACCACCGGGCGGATGACGCTCCAGGAGACCGTCCCGGCCGACGGCACCTCGCGCGCGGAGCTGCTGCGGCTCGCGGGCGCCCTGGAGGACGCCTCCGAGCACCCCGTGGCGCAGGCCGTCGCCAAGGGCGCCACCCAGGAGGTCGGCGACCTGCCGGTCCCGGAGTCGTTCGAGAGCGTCCAGGGCCAGGGCGTGCAGGGCGTCGTCGACGGGCACGCCGTCGTCGTCGGGCGCGAGAGCCTGCTCGCCGACTGGTCGCAGTACCTGCCCGACGACCTGGCCCGGGCCAAGGCGCGCGCCGAGGGCGAGGGCCGGACCGTGGTCGCCGTCGGCTGGGACGGGCAGGCCCGCGGCATCCTGGTGGTGGCCGACCAGGTCAAGCCGACCAGCGCCGACGCCGTCGCTCAGCTCGTGGCGCTCGGGCTCACGCCCGTGCTGCTCACCGGCGACAACCGGGCCGTGGCCGAGCAGGTCGCCGCCGCGGTGGGGATCACGGAGGTGATCGCCGAGGTGATGCCGCAGGACAAGGCCGACGTCGTGGCGAAGCTGCAGGCCGAGGGCAGGATCGTCGCGATGGTGGGGGACGGCGTCAACGACGCCCCGGCGCTCGCGCAGGCCGACCTGGGCCTGGCGATGGGCACGGGCACGGACGCCGCGATCGAGGCCGCGGACATCACGCTGGTGCGTGGCGACCTCACCGCCGCCGCCGACGCGATCCGGCTGTCGCGCCGCACGCTCGGCACCATCCGGACCAACCTGTTCTGGGCCTTCGGGTACAACGTCGCCGCGATCCCGCTGGCGGCCCTCGGCCTGCTCAACCCGATGCTGGCCGGCGCCGCGATGGCGTTCTCCAGCGTCTTCGTGGTCGGCAACAGCCTGCGGCTGCGCACCTTCCGCCGCTGACTCCCTGTTGAGTGCGGGGTATCTGCGCTTCTGGACCGCACAGAAGCGCAGATACCCCGCACTCAGCGGGCTGGTCAGGCGTGCAGGGGCTCCAGCGCGCCGGACCAGGCGACCGTCTGGTCGAGCAGCGTGTCCAGGGCCGGGGTCAGGTGCTCGCCCGGCTTGAACACCGAGTAGTTCTCGAACTCGGTGATCAGCGACAGCGCGACCTGCTGCCGCACCGTGGCGACCTGCAGCTCCGCGAGGATGAGGCGCAGGTGCTCCGCGGCGCGGGCGCCGCCGACGCCGCCGTAGGAGACGATGCCGGCCGCCTTGTTGTTCCACTCGCCGTAGACGAAGTCGAGGGCGTTCTTGAGCACGCCCGAGGTGGAGTGGTTGTACTCCGGCGTCACGAACACGTAGCCGTCGAACTCGGCCACCTTCGCGGCCCACTCCTTGGTGTGGTCGTGGGCGTACTGGCCCATCGCCGGGGACATGGGCTCGTCGAGGTGGGGCAGGGGGTAGTCCGCCAGGTCGACGAGCTCGAACTCGGCGTCCGTGCGCTGCGACGCGATCTCGTAGACCCACTTGGCCACGGCCTCGCCGTTCCGGCCGGGGCGGGTGCTGCCGAGGATGATTCCGATCTTGAGCATTGCTCGTCCTTCGCTTCCGGGAGTGCTGTCGGTGGACCGCCCGGACGCGGGAACGAACGCGGGGCCGGGGTGGTTGGTCCACGTGACACAACAGTGCGGAAACACGGGTAATCCAGCTTTCGAAGACGCACTTCGGAGTGCGTCGGTAACCGGAGAGGAAGCAATGCGGCATGGTGCGGATCTCGCGTGACACGCGTCTGGACAGCCTGGCGGCCAGGATGCCCGGGGGCCCCGACTCGCCGTGCGACAGCGAGACGCACGAGCTGACCCGGGACCTCATGGGCCAGGTCGCCGACCGGTGGACGCTGCTCGTGGTGGCCGCCCTCTCCGACGGCCCGCAGCGCTTCTCCGCCATCCAGTCGGTCGTGGCCGGCGTCTCGCACCGGATGCTCAGCAAGACCCTGCGCGGCCTGGTGCGGGACGGCATGATCACGCGCACCGCCTACGCCGAGGTGCCGCCACGCGTCGAGTACGAGCTGACCCCGCTCGGCTGGAAGCTCATGGACCTGGCGCACGGTTTCGTGGACTGGGCGCAGGACCACGGGCAGCAGCTCCGCGAGAGCCGCGCCCGGTTCGACCTGGGGAGCGAGACGGTCTGACGGCGGTGCGGCTGGACGGCGGTGCGGTCTGACGGCGGTGCGGCCGCCGGCGTCAGCCCGGGGGAGCGGCGAGCGCCAGCAGCTGCTCGCGCAGCCGCGCCAGCTCCTCCGGCGTCGGCTCGCCGCCCCAGGCGGGCTGCGCGCTCGCGCCGTCCGCCGCCGCCACCACGAGCGAGAGCACGTCCTCGGGCAGGCCGTCCGCCCGCAGGTCGTCGTTCCACCGGCGCGCGTCCGCGCGGGCCAGGTCGATGACGGCGTCCACGCTCGACAGGTGCGCGATCACCACCAGCGCGTCCCGGGAGGCCGCGGCGTCCAGCGCGCCGTCGATCGACACGCGCACGTAGGCGCGGGTGAGGCGGCCGGGGGCGTCGTCGTCGGCCGGGATCGCGGCGAGCACCGCCGTGCGGAACCGCTCCAGCCAGTCGGTCGCCAGCGCGAGGTGCAGGTCGTGCTTGTTCGCGAAGTGGTAGAGCAGCCCGCCCTTGGACACGCCCGCCCGGCGCGCGACGTCGTCCAGGCTGGCCGACACCCCGCGCTCGCGGACCAGCCGGCTCGCGGCATCCAGGATCGCCGCGCGCGTCTGCTCCGGGCTCCTGCCCGCCGTCCGGCCCACTGCCACCACCTCGTCTCCGTCGCACCGCCCGGCACGCACTATAGGCCGCGTCACACACTCCGTCCTAGAAAACTGTACCGGCTGGACGGTACAGTTAAGCAGGTGACCGCTCCTGCTCCCCTTCTCTCCGTGCGCCGCCGGTGGGCCGCGCTCGCCGTCCTCGTGCTGGCGGTCGGCCTGCTGGCGATCGACGGCACCGTGCTCTACCTGGCCGTGCCGTCGCTCACCCGCGACCTCGCGCCCACCGCCACGCAGGTCCTGTGGATCGGCGACATCTACTCCCTGGCGATCGCCGGGCTGCTCGTCACCATGGGCACGCTCGCCGACCGGATCGGCCGCAAGAAGCTGCTGCTCGTCGGCGCGACGGCGTTCGGCGTCGCCTCGGCCCTCGCTGCCTTCGCGCCGAACGCGGAGACCCTGATCGCCGCCCGTCTGCTGCTCGGCGTCGCGGGGGCCACGATCATGCCCTCGACGCTGTCCCTGATCCGCACGCTGTTCCCCGACGCCGCGGAGCGCAGCCGCGCCATCGCCGTCTGGTCCGCGGCGGCGGGCGGCGGCGCCGCTGTCGGGCCCCTGGTCGGCGGGCTGCTGCTGGAGCACTTCTGGTGGGGCTCGGTCTTCCTCGTCAACGTGCCCGTCGTGCTGGTCCTGGTGGTCGCCGGCGCCGTGCTGCTGCCCGAGGCCAAGGACCCGCACCCCGGCCGCCTCGACCTGCTGTCCGTGCTCCTGTCGTTCGCCGCCGTGATGCCGCTCGTCTGGGCCATCAAGCACGCCGCATCCGAGGGCGTCGACGCGCTCGCGATCGGCGTGCTGGCGCTCGCGGTGGGCTCCGGCGTCTGGTTCGTGCGGCGGCAGAACCGGCTCGCGGCCGACGGGCGCGGCCCGCTGCTCGACGTCGGCCTGTTCAAGGTCCCGGCGTTCAGCGGTGCCGTGGCGGCCAACCTCATCGCGATCTTCGCGCTGACCGGCATGCTGTTCTTCTTCTCGCAGTACCTGCAGCTCGTGCGCGGGTTCTCGCCGCTGGTCGCGGGCGTCGCGGAGCTGCCCGCCACCCTCGCGTCCATCGCGGTGGTCGTCGTGGTGGGCTGGTCGCTGCGCCGGTTCGGCCGCGGCCGCGCCATCGCGCTCGGGCTGGCGGTCACGGCACTCGGCATGGTCGCGATCGCCGTGGCCGAGGGCGCCGACCACTACGTGTGGCTCGCGCTCGCCCTGGTACCGGCCGGCCTCGGCGTGGGGCTCGCGATGACCCTGACGACGGACGCCGTGGTCTCCGCCGTCCCGCCGGCCAAGGCGGGCGGGGCCTCGGCGATCTCCGAGACGGCGTACGAGCTCGGCGTCGCGCTGGGCGTCGCCGTGCTCGGTTCGCTGGTCACCCTCGGGTACCAGGGCCGGGTCGCCCTGCCTGCGGGTCTGGCACCCGACGCCGCGGCCCAGGCGGGCGACTCGCTCGCCTCGGCGGTCGCCGTGGCGGGGGAGCAGGCGGCCGGGCTGGAGGCCGCTGTGCTGGACACGGCGCGCGAGGCGTTCGTCGCGTCGCTGCAGACGACGTGCGTGGTGGCGGCGGTGCTGGTCGCGGTGGCCGCCGTCGTCGCGTGGCGGCTGATCCCGAACGAGCGGTGAGGGCGCGGGTGCCCGACCTCCCAGCAGGTCGGGCACCCGCGCCGGCTGGGGGCGCCGTCAGCGGGCCAGGGCCGCCGTCCACGCGGTCACGTCGCCCTCGCGGCGGCCCGAGAGCATGTTCTCGATGACGTCGACCACGCGTTCGGCCGCGTGGCCGTCGCCGAACGGGCTGGGGGCGGAGGCCATGCGGCGGTGGAGCTCCCGGTCGGCGAGCAACCTGCTGACCGTGTCCGCGATGTGCGTCGTGTCGGTGCCGACCAGCACGCCCCCGCCGGCCTCGAGCAGCTCGGGCCGCTCGGTGGTGTCGCGCGTGACCACGACGGGCACGTCGAAGGCCGGCGCCTCCTCCTGGATCCCGCCCGAGTCGGTGACCACGAGACTGGCGCGGGACAGGACACGGCAGAGCTCCGCGTAGGGGAGCGGCTCCGTGAGCAGGATGTTCGGCGAGTGCGCGACCTCCGGCACGATCGCCTCGCGCACCTTCGGGTTGCCGTGCAGCGGCAGCACCAGGGTGACGTCCGGGAACCTCGCCGCGACCTGGACGAGGGCCCGGGCGACCTGGGCGATCCCGTCGTCCCAGGACTCACGCCGGTGCGCCGTCACCAGGACCAGGCGCCTGCCGTCCTGCAGGGCCGCCTCCAGTGCGGGGTCGCCGATCCGGACGGGCCGGGACGCCGTGTACATCAGTGCGTCGATGACGGTGTTGCCGGTGACGACGACGTCCTGCTCCGGGACGTGCTCGCGATGCAGGTTGTGCGCGGCACCCAGAGTGGGCGCGCAGTGCCGGGTGGCCACGGCGGTGATGAACTTGCGGTTGCCCTCCTCGGGGAACGGCGAGTAGACGTCGCCCGTGCGCAGGCCCGCCTCGACGTGCACCACCGGGATCTGCCGGTGGTAGGCGGTCAGCGCCCCGGCGAACGCAGTGGTTGTGTCGCCCTGCACGACGACGGCGTCCACCGGGTGCGTGTCGAGGTACTCGCTGAAGCCGCGGATGGCGCCGACGAGGAGGTCGTCGAGCGACTGCCCGCGCCGGAGCAGGCCGAGATCGTGGTCCGGGACGATGCCGAAGAGCGTGTTGACCTGGTCGAGCATGGCCCGGTGCTGCCCGGAGGTGACCACCAGCGGGACGTCCCGGTTGCGGCGCCGCAGCTCGTTGACGACCGGGGCGAGCTTCACGGCCTCGGGCCTGGTCCCGTACAGCACCGCGATCTGGCGGCTACGCGAGGAGTTCATCTCAGCTCTTTCTGCTCGGAGGGCGGCCCGCCGGGGCGAGCCACCCTGACCGACGTGGGCCGTGGGCCGCGGTGACGGTCAACCGGGGATGATCTTCCGGACGCCCGCGACGTCGGCGAGCTGCGGGGGCACGCCCTCCGACCGGGACGCGCGGCCCGGGGCGGTGATGGTCGGTCGCGTCGGCGTCATGCGCGGCCCCGGGCGCCGTCTATCGCAGCCGAGCCACCGGCAACCGTGCCCGGCCTCCCGCTCGCCGAAGGGAACCATGAATGTTCGACAACCCGTCCGTCGCGGCCGCGCTCGCGCCCTCCGCACCACGCGCGACCGGCTCCCTGGCCCCGGTCGCACGCTGGCTCGTCGCGTTCGGCCTGGTCGTGGCGACCGTCCTCCTCGTCGTCCGCGAGGGGGAGTTCCGGCATCTCGAGACGGCGTTGATCGGTCTCGTGACCGGGGCACTGTTCGCCCGTGAGGTCCGGGTCATGACCGACGATCCCGTGTTCCTCCTGGAGCGGGTCGCCGGCGACGACACCACGTGGTTCGGGCTGCACGTGACCCAGCAGTGCAGCGCGGTGCTCTTCCTGGTGCCGCTGGCGGTCATCGTGGGGTTCGTCCTCGTCACCGGGCGCTCGACGGTGGCGAAGCTGCTCGTCGCGGCGACGGGTACCGCCGCCTTCCTCGAGCTCGTCAACGTCGCGCGCGTCGAGCTGCTCGTGCTCACGGCGCTGCGAGGCGGCCCCTCGGCGTTCGGCTGGGTGCACGACACGGTCGGGTCGGCGATCATGCTCGGCGCCTTCACCGTGGCCCTCCTGGTCTTCTTCCGGCTCGGGTTCCTCGGCCGCGGCGGGACCGCCCGCGCCACCGGGCCTCACGACGGGACGGACCAGGCGTGATCGCCCTTCAGGTCGTCTCCCACGTCGTCATCAGCGCCTCGATGGTCTACTTCCTGCTGCTCATGGGGGCGGGACTCATCCAGCTCCGGCGGTCGCGGACCGGCCTCGGCGTGCAGGGCGACGCCACCTACGGCTCGGCCGACTCGGCCGAGCACGCCGACCTCACCGTCTACTTCCTGGTCCCGTGCCTGAACGAGGAGGCGGTCATCGGCCCCACCGTCACGGGGCTGACCCGCCTGGCGGGCACGACGACACTCGTCATCGACGACGGTTCGGACGATGCGACCGGCCGGTGCGCCGAGGAGGCGGGCGGCGACCGGGTCCGCGTGCTGCGCCGCGACCTTCCCGAGGCACGCAGGGGCAAGGGCGAGGCGCTCAACGCCGGGATCGCCTGGGTGCGCCGCCACGTCACCGAACGAGGGCTCGACCCCGCCCAGGTGGTGGTGTGCGTGATGGACGCCGACGGGCGGCTCTCGGACAGGGCGCTGGACCACGTCCTGCCCCTCTTCGAGGAGGACCGGGTCGGCGGCGTCCAGCTCCAGGTCAGGATCCGCAACCGGAACACCTTCCTGACGCGGTTCCAGGACTACCAGTTCTGGGGGCTCGCCGCCGTCACGCAGTTCGGCCGGCAGGCGACGGGCACGGTGAGCCTCGGCGGCAACGGGCAGTTCACCCGGCTGTCCGCGCTGGACGACGCCGGGGAGCGACCCTGGTCGGCCTCACTCACCGAGGACCTCGATCTCGCGATCACGCTCGCGCTCCAGGGCTGGGACCTGCAGACCACCCCGCACGCGTCCGTGGACCAGCAGGCCGTCGAGACGCTGCCGCTGCTGCTCAAGCAGCGCACCCGCTGGTACCAGGGGCACATGATGGCCATCAAGCGGGTCCCGGACATCTGGGGTGCGGGCGGTCTCAGCAACGCCAAGGCGCTCGAGCTCACCTCGTACTGTCTCGTCCCCTGGGTGCTCGACCTGCCCTGGTCGATCCTCTTCCACTACTGCCTGATCCTGCTGGCCCTGAACTGGGACCAGATCGCGGTGGTGGCGGCCGGCGACGGCGGCGCGTGGATCCTCGTCGCCGCCGTCTTCTACCTCTTCGCCTTCGCGCCGGCGCTCGCGGCGGGCTGGATCTACTACCGGCGGGACCGGCGGTTCGCCCTGGTCAAGAGCCTGCTTCTCGGCAACTCGTTCGTCGTCATGAACTACGTGTCGTTCATCTGCGCGTGGCGCGCGCTCGTCCGGATCCTGCGCGGCGAGACGTCGTGGGAGAAGACCGCCCGGGTACAGGAGGACAAGCCCACGCCCGACGGGCACGCCGCTGCCGCGCGGGTGACCTGATGAGACCTACGTCACACGCCCAGGCCCGGCGTGGCGGTCCCGCCACGCCGTCTGCACCCGTGTACCGATTCGCGGCCACGGGCGCGATCCCTCAGTGAAAGGAACCGGCATGTACAACAACCACGTCCCACCGGGTCTCGGCGCCGGAGCCGCCGGCGCAGGCGCCCTCGCGACGACCGGCTTCGAGGCCCTCTGGGTCTCCGTGGCCGCCCTCGCCCTGATCGTGGGGGGTCTCGTCCTGCTGAGGTCGAGCAGGCTCCGGCGCGCGGCCGAGGCGACGCCCGAGCAGTAGTCCCTGTCGCACGGCGACCGGAGCGCCGGCCGCCACGGACCCCACGGCTCCCTGCCGCCGTGGGACCCGTGGCGGCCGGCGCTCCGTCCGTTCGTGACGGAGCGTCGTTCGTCACGTGAGCGCGACCCCTGCGTCAGTTCGGGCGTGACTGACCTACACGACATCATCTTCCCGTCCGGTGCGGAGCCCGCTCGGTCGACGGGCCGGCTCGCCGGCTCCGACCGCCCCGCGCGCCCGGAGAGCCCACCACGCCAGCACGCCCGTCCGCGGGCCGGAGCCGTCGCCGGGCGGCTCCGGCCCGCCCTGCGCGCCCGGCCCCCGATCGCCGTCGGCCTGACCGTGCTCGCCTATGTCGTCCTCGGGCTGCTGCGGTCCTTCGTCCCGCACGGGGTCGGCCTGGCCGACAGCGGCGCGGGCGGCCCGGTCGCCTGCGCGCTCGGCGTCGTACCGGACGGCGACGGCCCGCGGTACACCTCGTACGCGATCTTGCGCTGGGTGACGGCCGACGTCGGCGAGTGCGCCGACGCGGCCGGCCCGCACCTGGTGGCGCTCACCGCCGCCCGCTGGGCGTCGACCGTCCTGGGGGCCGGGGCGCTCGACCTGCGGGTGCTCCTGGTCGCCTACTGCCTCCTGGCCGCGCTCCTGGCGACGCTGGTGGGCCGGCTCGCCCGCGGCCGGCGTCACGCGGAGATCGTCGCCGGGGCGCTGACCTGGGTCGTGCTCATGGACGTCTCCTTCCTCGGGTACGCCGCCAGCCTCTATCCACAGGGTGTCGCGCTGGCCGGGCTCGTGGTCTGCGTGGCGGGCCTCCTGCTGCTCGACGGCGCGCGATGGCGGTCGTGGGCCGGGTCGGTGGCCCTCGTCGTGGGCGGGAGCGCCCTCGTGAGCTCCTCGACGGTGGCTGCGCTCGCCGTGCTCCCGGTCGTCGTGGTGCTCGTCGGGAAGGCCTGGCGGTCCGTGCGGCGCCGGCGGCGCGGCGCGGATGCCGGGGCGCCGTCCGGTGGCCTGCCTGGCCACGCCGGCTGGATCGTGCCGACGGCGGCGGCCCTGGTGCTCCTCGTCCCGGCGATGTTCGCGGTCACCTCGGTGAGCGAGCCGCTCCGCAAGGTCGGCACCTGGGAGCTCGTGTCCCTGCGGGTGCTCGCCGATGAGCCCGAGCCGGGCCCCGAGCTGGAGTCGATGGGGCTGCCCGCCGAGGCCGCGCGGTTCGTCGGCATCCCGGTGTGGTCGCCGTCGTCCGTCCAGAGCTGGTCCCGGTGGTCCGAGGTCGAGCCGGACCAGGCCGCGGTGCTCGGCTACGTCGCCGCCCGCCCAGCTCTCGCGTTCGACCTGCTCGACGACGTCGTGCGGGCCCAGGCCGAGCCGCTGCCCGCCGGTCTCGGGTCGTACGACGCGGGCAGCGGGGCGGAGCCCGGCGCGCAGGACGGCGTGGCGACGGTCTTCTCCCGGCTGCAGGGCGCTTTCCTGTCCTGGGGCGCCCTCGGGGGCCTGCTCGTCTGGGCGGTGCTCGTGTGGGTGGCGGCGGTCGTCAGGCGCGGATCGGAGTACCGGACGCGGACCCGGCGGCTGGCCGCCACCTCGCTGACGCTGCTCGGCGTGACCGCGACGCAGGTCGTGGGGACCGCGCTGACGGAGGGCACCGAGCTGTCGCGCCAGGTCGTCGCCGGCAACCTCGCGGGCGGGCTCGCCGTGTGCCTGCTGATCGCGGCGGGCCTTGCCGTGCGGTCGGGCGCGGAGCTGGGGGCGGGTGCCTCGACGGAGGCGGGGCCGAAGCCTGCCGACGTCGGGCCCCGGGCGTAGGGGCCAGCCGTCCGGCACACCGAGAACGCCCCACCGCTTGGTGAGCGGTGGGGCGTTCTTCGTGTCCCGGATCTCCGGAGGGCCGGTTCAGCGCGGGCCGGTCAGCTGGCCTGCCGGTTCCTGTGCCGGACCGCGGCCAGCGCGCCGGCCCCGAACAGTCCTGCCACGGCCATACCGGGAGCGACCATGGGTACCGGCGGCTCCTCCTCCTCGGTCACGGTGATGGTGGCCGTGGCCTCGACCTCGACGCCGTCGGGCCCGGTGACCCGGTAGGTGAAGGTGTCGGTGCCGGTGAAGCCCGCCGGCGGGGTGTAGGTGACGGTGCCGTCGCCGTTGTCGGTGACGGTGCCGCCCTCAGCGGTCGTGGTGTCGACCTCCCAGCCCGTCGACCCGTCCGGGATGGTGTCGTTGGCCTGGAGGTCGACGTCGACCGGGGTGTCCACGGGAGTGGAGTCGGAGTCGTCCACCAGCACGGCCTCCTCCCGCTCGACGGTCACCTCCAGGTCGGAGAGCCACCGCCCGCGGTTGGCGTTGCTGCCGGAGGCGGCCGCCGTGAAGGACGTGACGCCCTCGACCCGGAACTGCGAGGCGGCGTCGTTGGCGGCGTCGGGGTCGTCCGCCGCGTTGCCGGGGGCCGCGCACACCTGCCGGGTGCTCGCGTTCCAGGTGTGATAGCTCGAGAGCTGCACCGGCACGGCACCGACGGGCAGGGACAGGCACTCGATGTCGGACGCCTGGTTCGACTGGAGGCTCACGACGTCGAACGTCAGGTCCACCGGTTCGCCGAAGGCGAGGGTGACGTCTTCGCCGGGCATCATGCCGACGCCGTTCGTGATGATCCCCTCGGTGACCACCTCTCGGGTCGACGTCCAGTCGACGCCGTGATCGGTCGTGCCGCCGGTGCCCGGGCCGACGGGATCGGTGACGGGCGCCGCCCACGCGCCGACGGCGCCCACCGTGAGCATCGAGGCAGCAGCAAGACCCGCCGCTGCCCCTCCGATCGTGTACTTCTGCCTCATCCTGTTTCCTTTCCTGGTTCGACCCGCGTGGCACGCAGGCTCCTACGCCTTGGCAGACGGCGGCCCGGGTCGTGAGTGACGGGGCGTCGGGGCCGGCGGGGCGGCTGGCGGTGCTACCGCCGCACGACCCCGCGCAGGTCGCCTTCGAGCAGCCGGCGGATCTGGGTGAGCAGCTCGGCGAGCGTCAGCAGGGCGAACTGAAGGCCCCGCCGCGGGATGTCCTGCGACCGCGCGCCGAGCGCGTCGAGCTGCGCGGTGTCGTGGCCGCGGCGCGCCAGGACGAAGTCACAGGCGGCGACCAGGAGCGCTCCGGCGGCCTTCTCCCAGTCGGGGACGTCGTCGGGCGGGTTGTGGTAGCCGAGGCTCACCTGGGCGACGGCTTCCCGGTCCGCTGCGACGCCGGTGTCGACGCCCGCCGCCCGGAGACTGAGCTCGGCAGCCTGGACGGCGACCGTGCCGATGAGCTTGGCCAGGTTGAGCGTGCTGAGCGGGAGCCGTTCGAGCAGATCGGCCAGTGCCGGGTTGGGGTCGTCGTCGTGCAGGAGGTCGAGCATCTCGGCCACCGCGGCGAGCACCTCGCCGTCGCTCATCGGTGGGGCCGTGTCGTACGCGCTCGCCGCGCGTGTCCTGGGCGGGTGGGTCATCTGGGGTCTCCTTCAGGTCGGTGACGGCTGGCGGGGGAGAACGCGCGATGCCTCGCCACCCCCGGCGGAATGGCGAGGCATCGCGCGTCCTGGACGTGCCGTGGGGTCAGTTCTCCTTGTTTCTCCGGCGGCGGACGGCGCCCAGGAGCCCGGTACCGAGCAGGCCCGCGACGGCGAGGCCGGGTGCGACCATCGGGACCGGGGGCTCGTCGTCGTCGGTCACGGTGATGGTGACGGTGGCCTCGTGCTCGACGCCGTCGGGCCCGGTGACGCGGTAGGTGAAGGTGTCGGTGCCGAGGAACCCGGCGGGCGGGGTGTAGGTGACGGTGCCGTCACCGTTGTCGGTGACCCTGCCGCCCTCGGCGGTCGTGGTGTCGACCCCCCAGCCGGTCGCGTCGTCGGGGATGGTGTCGTTGCCCTGGATGTCGACGTCCACCGGGGTGTCGGCGGTCGTGCTGTCGGAGTCGTCGACGAGGACGACCTCGGCGCAGGCCTCGCCGGTGGCGGTGTACTCGGTCAGGGTGACCGTCGCCGTCGAGGTCGGGGTGCCCGTACCGGTGCCGGTCATGACGCCCTCGCGGTCGGAGACCACCTCTGGCTCGGTGACGGTCTCACCGCAGGCCGGGGCCTCCGGCACCTCGGAGGTCATGCGGAACTCGATGAACCCCTGACCGCGGGCGGTGTCCAGCAGATCGATCGCGTTGACGGCGCCGGGGCCTTCGAGGGCGTAGCCGGATCCTTCGCGGTTGGCGCAGTTCGCCCCGGTGCCGGGAGTGTTCGACGCGTTGGTTCCGGTGCCGAGGGAGACATAGGTGATCCGGTCGTTCCACTGGACGTTGATGTACTGGCACTGCACCAGGTTGAGGTAGCGATTGCCCACCAGGTCGAGCGGGGTGGGGCCGGGGCCTTCGAGGGCGTAGCCGGATCCTTCGCGGTTGGCGCAGTTCGCCCCCGTGCCCGAGGTGTTGGCGGTGTTGGTGCCGGTGCCCGTGGCGGAGTACACGATGCGGTCGGACCAGCCGGTGTTGATGTACTGGCAGTGGTTGAGGTTGAGGTACCGGTTGCCGAGCAGGTCGACCGGCGTGACTGCCGGCGGGCCTTCGAGGGCGTACCCGGACCCGCTTCGATCGCCACAGCTGCCTCCGGTGCCGGAGGTGTTGGCGGCGTTGGTCCCCGTGCCGATCGCCGTGAACACGATGCGGTCGGACCAGCCGGCGTTGATGTACTGACACTCGCTCAGGTTCAGGTAACGCTTCACGCCGTTGCGCAGCACCCCCTCCTGCGACGCGTTCGACTCCCCGTTGAACCCGGCCGACGGCGAGACGGTGATCGTGTCGCCGTCCCACACGGAGTCGGCGACGGGAGACTGCTTGGTCTCGTTCGACACCGCACCGGTCAGGACGTTCGTGCCCGGGGCGAGCACGTTGCGGGTCGAGCCCGCGACGTAGGTGAAACCGTCGGGGATCTGGCTGGTCAGGGACACCCCGGTCAGGGTGTCCTCGCGCGTCGTGTCGTAGAACAGGCGCGCGGTGACGGTGTCACCGCGCTGAGCCACCGGGCTGTCGGTCCAGGCGCCGCCGTTGACGGAGTACAACAGGTTGGTCGTCGTCCCGTTCCCGGTGCCGGGTTCGGCTGACGCAGATACTGCACCGGTGGCCAGGGCGAGCGCGATGCCCAGCCCGACGGCGCCCTTCCGTAGCGCGCGACGTGGGTTCCCGTGGGGTGTGACCCCGTCCGGGGGCGAGAGAGTCCGCATGGCGTTGTCCTTTCTGTGGGCACCCGCTGCCTCGTCGATGTGGCGCGGCTTCGCGGTGTGCACCCGGATGGACGGGGCGGGAACGCGCCGGTGACGGGGAGCCCGGACACGGGCGATGCCCCGCCATCTCCCAGCGGAGTGGCGAGGCATCGCTCGGATCGGTGGGACGGTGCGGTCAGCTCTCCTTTCCGGTGCGGCGGCGGACGGCGGCCAGGAGCCCGGCACCGAGGAGGCCTGCGACGGCGAGGCCGGGTGCGACCATCGGGACCGGGGGCTCGTCGTCGTCGGTCACGGTGATGGTGACGGTGGCCTCGTGCTCGACGCCGTCGGGACCGGTGACGCGGTAGGTGAACGTGTCGGTGCCGAGGAACCCGGCGGGCGGGGTGTAGGTGACGGTGCCGTCACCGTTGTCGGTGACGGTGCCGCCCTCCGCGGTCGTGGTGTCGACGTCCGGCGCGGAGGAGCCCTCCGGGATGGTGTCGTTGCCGACGACGTCGACGTCCACCGGGGTGTCGGCGGTCGTGCTGTCGGAGTCGTCGACGAGGATCACCTCGGCGCAGGCCTCGCCGGTGGCGGTGTACTCGGCCAGGGTGACGGTCGCCGTCGAGGTCGGGGTGCCCGTGCCGAAGCCGGTCATGACGCCCTCGCGGTCGGAGACCACCTCTGGCTCGGTGACGGTCTCACCGCAGGCCGGGGCCTCCGGCACCTCGGAGGTCATCCGGAACTCGATGAAGCCCTGACCGCGGGCAGTGTCCACGAGGTCCAACGGACTCGCGAACGACCATCGGGTCGAGAGCTCCCAGGGTCCGCTGGCCGGACCGCAGTCGTAGGCGGAGTCGGCGGTGTTCGACGCGTTCGTGCCCGAGCGGAAGGTCGCAGGGCCCATGTTCACCAGACCGCTGTAGTAGTCCGTGGAGTCGGCCCGGTAGTACTGGCACTGGTGCAGGTTGAGCCAGCGGTTGTCCACCAGGTCGAGCGCCTGCGCGAACGACCAGTCCTCCACCGGGTCCCACGTCGTGGTGCCCGGGCCGCAGTCGGCGGCCGTGTCCGCGTTGTTCCCCGAACCGGTGCCGGTCGCGTAGACGCCGGACTTGGCCCAGGTGTTGTAGTAGTCGCTGGTCGTGCGGTTCACGTACTGGCACTGGTGGAGGTTGACGTAGCGGTTGCCCAGCAGGTCGATGTTCTGGACCGACGAGATGGGCATGAGCGGGTAGTTGGGGCCGCCCGGGCCGCAGTCGCTGGACGCGTCGGCCGTGTTCGACGCATTGGTGCCCGCACGGAAGGCGCCGCCGGCGTCGACGACGTTGTTGTAGTAGTCGTTGTTCTGCGCCGAGTAGTACTGGCACTCGTGCAGGTTGAGGTACCGCTGGACGCCGTTGCGCAGGAAGCCGGCCTGGGAGCCGGTGGGCTCGCCCAGGAAGCCCGCCGAGGGGGAGACCGTGATCGTGTCGCCGTCCCAGACCGAGTCCGCGACGGGTGACTCCTTGGTCTCGGTGGAGACCGCACCCGTCAGCACGTCGGTGCCCGGGGCGAGGACGTTGCGCGTCGAGCCCGCGACGTAGGCGAAGCCGTCCGGGAGCTGGCTGGTGAGCGAGACCCCGGTCAGGGCGTCCTCGCGGGTGGTGTCGTAGAACAGCCGGGCGACGACGGTGTCGCCGCGCTGAGCGACGGGGGAGTCCGTCCAGGCGCCGCCGTCGACCGAGTACAGCAGGTTCGTCGTCGTGCCGTCCCCGGTTCCTGGGTCTGCCGACGCGGGCAGCGCACCCGCCGTCAGGGCCAGGCCGGTGCACAGGCCCACCCCCGCCACCGCTCGCCCGATCGTTCGTATCCGTTGCATGAGATCTCCTTCCGGTACCCCCGCCGGATCGGGCGGGGGGCGTGCAGCGGCGCCACGAGAGCGCCGCCGACGTAGACGGCGGGTCCGCGACGCGATGACGTCCACCCCTTCCGACCAGGCAGATCACCCTGCGGATCACCTCTGTGGCATGCGGCACCGCTCTCGGCCCGCCGCGTCTTCTCCAGCACGCGCACGGGCGCGTCGACGGCTCGGCCGGGACCTGCCGGCCGAGCCGTCGCGAGGAGGGGAGCGCGGATGTCGGTGACGACGATGGCGTGGCGGCAGACGATCGGGGTCTCGCCGAGGCCGTCAGGATCGACGACGGTCACGGCGGACGACCGGGACGACCCGGGTGACGTGGAGCTGTTCGACCGGGCCCGCACCGGCGACGTCCTGGCGGTGGACCTGGTCTGGCGGCGGCACTACTCGTACGCGCTCAGGGTCGCCCGCCGCTACACGCGGAACCTGACGGACGCCGACGACCTCGCGGCAGAGGCCTTCGTCCGGATCCTGTCGCTGCTGCGCGAGGGGCGCGGGCCGCGCGAGCATGCCAAGACGTACGTGGCCCGCACGGTGCGCAACATCGCGACCGACCGGTCGCGGAAGAAGGTCCTTCCCACCACGGCGATCGACGAGGCGCAGGACGTGCCCGCGGACGACGACACGGCTGCTGCCGTCCTGTCGGCCCTGGAGCTCGCCGACGTGCTGGCGGGCCTGGCCGCCTGCCCGCCCCGCCAGCGGTACGCGCTGGAGCGCACGGTCTTCGAGGGCGTGCCGATCTCGGTGGTCGCCGCCGACCTGGGGATCTCGAGGAACGCCGTCGCAGCCCTGCTCGTGCGCGCCCGCGAATCGATCCGGCGTACGGTCGCCCGCCGGATGCACGAGCGGGCCTGAGGTCGGCGTGCCCACTACGAGGCCTCGTCCACGGCGACCAGCCGCCGCAGCGCGGCCGGATCGTCCGGCAGCGCCCGCACCGTGATCCGGACCGGGGTGCGCAGCACACCCGCTCCGTGCCGGGACAGGCGGGCCAGGGTGGTGCGGGCCAGCTCGACCGCCGCCCGGACCTGACCGCGCGGTTCGGACCAGTCGAGCACCACGGCGACGCCGTCGTGATAACCGGCCGGCCGGTCGGCGTCGAAGGCCAGGTGTACCGCCTCGCCGAGCAGCACGTCGCGCTCCCAGCGCGCGAGGTGCGCCGCCATGCCGACCGGTCCGCCCGCGTCCTCGTCCTGGTCCAGCCGGCCGTCGATCGTCACGAGCACGGGCGACCTCCCCTCGCGCGCGTTCTGCGCGCCGGAGAGGACGTCCGTGGCTCGCACCAGGAACTCGTCGTGCCGGGGCAGCCCGCTCATCCCGGCGCGCACGGGCAGGTCGCCCGAACCGGCGTCGGCGGCCTCCCAGCCGGACGCGAACGCCAGCACGACCGAGGTGGGCACGGGCTTGACGTGCACGTCGTAGAGCGCCGCGACGTCGCGCAGACCCTCCACGACGCCCACGCCGCTCAGGGCGCGCGCCGTGCCGAGGGCCTCGGCGTGCGTCTCTGCCCTCAGGTCGTGCAGCACGGCGTCGGCGAGGCGGACGGCGGCGGGCGCCGGCCAGTCGTCGGGCAGGCGCCAGCCGTCGGCGAGCGAACGTCGGCGCCAGCGGGCACACAGCGTGCCCAAGGCGTCTTCTTGTGCAGGTGTCGTCTTCATCGCGGGGCTAGACGGCATAACCACCCCGTGGTGACGCGCGCAAGTCAGGCCGCCTCGGTCACCCCCTGGATCACCCCGAGGTGCAAAGTGATTTCGGCGCTTTGGGCCGTAAAATCCGGCGAGATCGGGCAGGGCGAGGGGTGCCCTGACAGGGCCTGTCCTGCCCGCTCCACGGGACGTAGCGTCGAGTCGACACCTTCGAGCGGCAACGCGCTCGCCGCCGACCTCGGTCCGGTCTCCGTGCTCCAGTACAGCCCCCTGCCCGCGCGCCACTACCTGCGGCCCGTCACGGAGACCCCCGTCGCGGACATCCTGGAGGCTGTCCGGTTCTCCGTGCTCGGCCCCGTGGCCGCCGTGAACGCGGTGCTGCCCGGCATGCGGGAGGCGGGCACCGGCACGGTCGTGCTCATCAACGGCGGCACGTCGGTGCGCCCGCGTGCCGGCTACGCGGGCACCTCCATCGGCTTCGCCGGGGAGAGCGCGTACGGGCAGATGCTGCACGACGCCCTGGAGCCCGAGGGCATCCGCGTGAGGCAGCTCGTGGTCCCCGGCGCAGTACCCACCGACGATCCCGAACGAGGTCCTGACGCGGTCGCCGAGCGCATCTGGGGTCTGCACACCACGCCCGGCGAGTTCCGCGCGTTCCTCTCGCCGCTCGACTGAGCCCCTGACGGCGTCGGGCCAGGCCGGCCCGGCGCCCCCGGTGTGACGCGGAGGGTGTGAAGAAACCGTCAATGCCGCGCGTCGCACGCCTGATCCGCCTTAGGTTCCACGGGTGACTACTGCAATTCGCCCGCCCGGCCTCGTCCCCCGACCCGCGGGGGCCCTGCGGCTCGCCGTCGTGGTCGGTGCGCTCGGCGTCGTGTTCGGCGACATCGGCACCAGCCCGATCTACACCCTCCAGACGGTCTTCAACCCCGCGGACCCGCACCCCGTGCCGGCCACCACGGAGAACGTCTACGGCGTCGTCTCGCTGATCTTCTGGTCGGTGATGCTCATCGTCACCATCACGTACGTGCTGCTGGCGATGCGGGTGGACAACGACGGCGAGGGCGGCATCATGGCCCTGATCACGCTGCTGCGCCGGTGGGCGAGGAACGGGTCCACGCGGACCACCCTCACGCTGGCCGGGCTCGGGCTGTTCGGCGCCGCGCTGTTCCTCGGCGACAGCATGATCACACCGGCCATCTCCGTGCTGTCCGCGGTCGAGGGCCTCAAGATCATCAACCCCGAGTTCGAGGGCTGGATCGTCCCGGTCACCGCCGTGATCATCGTGATCCTGTTCGCCGCGCAGAAGTTCGGGACAGCGGCCGTCGGCCGGCTGTTCGGCCCCGTGATGATCACGTGGTTCGTCGCGATCGGCGCGTGCGGCATCTGGGGCGTGGCCAGCGAGCCCGGCATCCTCAAGGCGCTCTCGCCCACGTATGCCCTGGGCTTCCTGGCCGGCCGGTTCGACCTGGCGTTCTTCGCGCTCGCCGCGATCGTGCTGTCCGTGACGGGCGCCGAGGCCCTGTACGCCGACATGGGCCACTTCGGCCGCCGGCCCATCTCGGTCGGGTGGATCTTCCTGGTGCTCCCGGCGTGCACCCTGAGCTACATGGGCCAGGGCGCGCTGATCCTCCAGGACCGCGCCAACCTGTCGGCCCCGTTCTTCCTGCTGACGCCGGACTGGGCGCTGATCCCCATGGTCGTCCTGGCCACGGCCGCGACCGTGATCGCGTCCCAGGCCGTCATCACCGGCGCGTTCTCGGTGACGTCGCAGGCCGCACAGCTCGGCTACCTGCCGCGGCTGCGGATCCTGCACACCTCCCGGTCCGAGCGCGGGCAGATCTACGTGCCGTGGATCAACTGGCTGCTCATGGTCTCGGTGCTCACCCTGGTCTTCGCGTTCCGCGACTCGGCCTCGCTGGCCTACGCCTTCGGCATGGCCGTGACCGGCACCATCACCATCACCACGACGCTGTTCTTCTACGTGGCCTGGAAGACGTGGAACGTGCCCAGGTGGGCGCTGGCCACGATGGCCGCCGTGCTGCTGGCGGTCGACCTGCTGTTCGTCGCGGCCAACCTGACCAAGCTCGTGCACGGCGCCTGGCTGCCGCTCGCGATCGCGGTGAGCGCGTTCACCGTCATGACCACCTGGCAGCGGGGGCGCGAGATCGTCAGCGCCAAGCGCGAGGCCATGGAGGGCTCCCTGCGCGCGTTCGTGGACGGGCTGCGGACCCGCAAGGCGCCGGTCCAGGTGGTCAGCGGTACGGCCATCTTCCTCAACCGCGGGAGCGAGACGGCGCCGCTCGCGCTGCGCGCGAACGTCGAGCACAACCACGTGCGCCACGAGCAGGTGGCGGTCGTGGCGGTCGACGTCGCCATCGTGCCGCGTCTGACGGACGAGGAGCGCGTGGTCGTCGAGCACCTCGGCGAGGGCCGGGACGGCATCACGCACCTGACCGTCCGGTTCGGCTACGACGAACGGCCCGACGTGCCCGCGGCGCTGGCCCAGCTCGGGCCGGAGGACACCGAGGGCCGGCTCGACCTGGACAACGCGACCTACTTCCTGTCCCGCATCCAGCTCCGGCTCGGCAAGGAGCCGGGCATGCCGGCCTGGCGCAAGCGGCTGTTCATCGCCACGTCGTACATCACGGCGGACGCCGCCGAGCACTTCAACCTGCCCCGCGACCGCACGGTGCTGCTCGGCTCCCACGTCGACGTCTAGCGCGCCGGCGCAGCGCGCGGACGCCGAGCCGCACCGAGCCGCACCGGGCAGCCCCGCCCGGTGCGGCCTCGTCGTCCACTCACCCGCCCTGACCTGCTGAATCACCCCCTCGATCACCTCTGTGCCGTGCGACATGCACGCCCGCTCCTCGCGTCTTCACCATCGCGTACACCCGTGCGCCGACGGCCCGCCCGCAACACCGGGCCGTCATCGCGAGGAGGGGATTTCGATGCCGGTGACGACGACGGCGGCGTGGCAGCGCGCGCTGGGCCAGCTGCAGCAGGGCCAGGGGAGCGCGGGGGAGTCCGGCGAGGAGCCCGAGGAGCTGGCGGACATCGAGCTCTTCGCCCGGGCCCGGGCCGGGGACACGGTGGCGATCGACCTGGTCTGGCGGCGGCACTACCCGTACGCCCTGAAGGTCGCCCGGCGCTACACGCGCAGCCCGTCGGACGCCGACGACCTCGCCGCGGAGGCGTTCGTCCGCATCCTGTCGCTGTTGCGCGCCGGCCGGGGCCCGCGCGAGCACGGCAAGACGTACGTGGCCCGCACCGTGCGCAACATCGCGACGGACCGGTCGCGCCGCCGGCAGCCGCCGACCACGGTGATCGACGAGGCGCACGACCTGCCCGCCTGGGACGACCCGGCGGCGGCCGCGCTCTCGGCGATGGAGCTCGGGGACGTGCTGGAGGGCCTGGCGGCCTGCCCGCCGCGGCAGCGCTACGCCCTGCAGATGACGGTCTTCGAGGGCGTCCCGATCGCGACCGTCGCCCAGGACCTCGGCATCTCGAGGAACGCCGTGGCCGCCCTGCTGGTGCGCGCCCGCGAGTCGATCCGCCGGTTCGTCGCGCGCGGCGTGCACGAGCACCGCTAGGCCGCGCCCACCGTCAGGCGGGGTCGTCGGCCGTGATGATCCGGTGCAGGGCGGCCACGTCCTCGGGGAGCGGCCGGAGGGTGATCCGGACCGGCGCCCGCAGGATGCTCGGGTTCTTCCGGGCCAGGCCGGCCAGCGTGGCCCGGACCCGGGCGACGTCCGCCAAGAGGTGCCCGGCCGGCTCGGACCGCCCGAGCACCACGGCGACGCCGTCGCGGTAGCCGGTGGGGTACCGCGCGTCGAAGGCCAGGCGGACCGCCTCGCCCAGCAGCACGTCGCGCTTCCAGCGGACCAGGCGGGCCGCCGCGCCGACCTTGCCCACCCGGCCGTCGATGGTCACCAGCACGAGCGACCCGCCCTCCCGCGTGCTGTCGATGCCGGCGAAGATGTCCGCGGCGCGCGCGAGGAACTCCGTGTGCTGCGGCAGCCCGCTCATACCGCGCGCGGCGGCGTGCGGGTCCGGCCCGGTGTCCGCCGTCTCCCAGCCCGACGCGAACGCCAGCGTGACGGAGTGCGGCACGGCCGTCAGGCACAGGTCGTAGAGCGCGCCGACGTCGCGCAGGCCCTCCGTGACGCCGACGTCCGCCAGGGCGCGGGCGGTCCCGAGCGCCTGCGCGGGCGCCTCCGCGGCCAGCCCGTGCAGCACGGCGTGCGCGAGCGGCACGACGGCTGGGGCTGCCCAGTCCTCGGGCATGCGCCAGCCCTCGGCGACCGTGCGCCTGCGCCATCGCGCGCACAGCGTGCCGAGTGCGTCGTCTCCTGCCGGTCTCGTGTTCATCGCCGGGCTAGACGGTGACACAAGGAGGTGGTGACGCCGCAACCGGAAGTGGGCCGAACCCGGCCGGATCACCCCCCGGATCACCCCTGTGATCTGCGCGGTTACCCCCTTTTGCCCGTAGTATTCCACCCAAAGGGGACAACTTCATCGATGGGCCAGGGGGTGCTGCGCGGATGGTCGAGACGATCGGCTCCACCCCGGCGCGGCAGCCCGACGGCGCGTCCCCGGCGTCCGACGAGCAGCTGCTCGCCGACCTCCGCGGCGGGCGCGACGAGGCGCTCGCCGAGCTCTGGGCGCGCTATCACCGCACGGCGGCCGGCATCGCCCGGCACCTGGTGGGCGCGGGACCCGCGGTCGACGACGTCGTCGCCGAGGCCTTTACCGCCCTCCTGTCCGCGGTGCGCCATGGCGGCGGCCCCACCAGCAACGTCCGCTCCTACCTGCTGACCACCGTGCGGAACACGGCGATCGGCCTCCTGCGGGCGCAGGACCGGGCGGTGCCCGCCGAGGCGGAGACGATCGATCGCCCGCACCACGACCCTGACGCCCTGGTCGGCGCCGACGACGACCACCGGGTGCGCCGGGCGTTCGCCGAGCTCCCGCCGCGCTGGCGCCGGGTGCTCTGGTTCGTCGACGTGCACGACCTGCCTCCTGCCCAGGTGGGTCCGCTCCTCGGTGTCTCGCCGAACGCCGTGTCCTCGCTCGCGCGCCGCGCACGCGAGCGGCTGCGGCGGGAGTACCTGCAGGCGCACCAGGAGCGGGTGGCGCCCGGGTGCGAGGACTACGCGCCCCACCTGGCCCGGTTCGTCGAGCGGACGCTGGCCCGGCCGGTGCAGCACCGCGTCGAGGCGCACGTGCTGGGGTGCGCGTTCTGCGCCGCCGCCGTGGACCAGATGCGCGACCTCAAGCGCCGCATGCGCGCCCTGCTGCTCCCGTTCGGGCTGCCGGTCGCGGCCCTGGGGGAGCCTGGGGGCGACGATCCGCACGACCTGGCCGTGGCGCGGGCGGGCAGCCGGGGCGTGGGAGCGGGCGGCCGGGGTGTGCGGGCGGTCGGACGGCGCTGGTGGTGGGCGCGCCCGCGGGGCAGTCGGCGCGCGGTGCTCCTGGGGACGGCGGCCGCCGTGTGCCTGCTGACGCTGTCGGCCGTCGCGGCGTCGGACGTCCTGGACCGCGGGCCGGGCGACGCGGTGCCGGAGGCGGCCGGGCTGCTGCCGGTGCCCGGCGGGGAGGGGGCGCCCCGGCCGGGCGGGGCGGACGACGTGCCGGGTGCTGCGGGCCCGACCGAGGACGTGGTGCGCGAGGAGCCGGGCGACGCACCCGAACCGGCGCCGTCGCCCGGGCCTCAACCTCGACCTGAACCCGAGACTCGACCAGACCCTCAACCTCGACCTGAGGCTGAGACTCAGCCGGTCGCGCCGCCCGACCCCGGGGTGGAGCCGGGCCCCGGGTCGAGCCCCGGCGCGGGTCCCGGCCCTGGTCAGGCGCCGGATCCGACGCCCACAGCGACAGCGGCGCCCAGCCCCACCCCGACGCCGGACCCGCTGGTCCTCACGATCGAGCACGACGACCTGGGCGACCTCGTGCCCGGGCGGCCCGGGGTGCTGGGCGCCTCGGTGCGCAACCCGAACGCGGCCGCGGCGGCCGGCGTGGCCGTCGACGTCACGCTGCCGGAGGGCGTCACGCTGGACACGGCGGGCCGCGCCCGCGCCGTCTCGGCGTGGTCGTGCGCCGACGACGCGGCGTCGCCGGCGGGCGTGGCGTGCACCGTGGGCGAGATCGCCGGGGGCGGCACGTCCACGCTGCTCCTCCCCGTGCTGGTCGCCGCCGACGTGGCCGAGGGCGAGGTCGACGTGCGGCTGGACGTGCGCGGCGACGACGTCGTCCCCACGGGCGCGAGCCGGGCCGTCCCGGTGCGTGCCAGCCTGCTCGCCGCGCGGTACGTCGCGACCGGGCAGGTCGAGGTGACGCAGGTCGGCACCCCGGTGCTGCACTGCGACCCCGCCGCGATCGGCTGCGCGGCCGTCGTCGACGGCACGGCGACCGGGACCGCCCAGGACAACAACGGGTGGGACATGGTGCCGGTCGACGCGCTCGGCACGGGGACCACCTCGTCGACGGCGGTGCTGGACACGCCGGCGGGGGCCGAGGTCGTCGCGGCGCGGCTCTACTGGTCGGGGGTGTGCGACGGCGCCGTCGCGCCGGTCCGGGTCGCGCCGCCGGGCGGCGCGCTGCGGCCGGTCGGGGACGGCGCCGACGTGGTGGTCGAGCGGGCCGGCCAGATGTACCAGGCGAGCGCGGACGTGACCGGCCTCGTCCGGGCCGGCGGGTCGGGCACCTGGGGCGTCGCGGACGTGTGCGTCACGGGCGGCATGGGCGCGCGCGGCGGCTGGGCGCTCGTCGTCGTGCACCGGCCGGCCGGTGCCGGGGCCGACGGGAACGGCCTCGCCATCGTCTACGACGGGCTCATGCCCGTCTCGACAGCGGACGGCTCCGCGAGCTTCACCGTGGCCGGGCGCGCCGGCACGCCGGCCCGGATCGGCGCCGTCGCGTGGGACGGCGACCGGGGCGGGACCGGGGACCGGTTCGTGCTCGGCGGCACGCCCCTGGTGCCGCTGCGGTGGGACGGCACCGCGGCGGCCGGGACCGGGGCGGCCGACAACGCGTTCGACTCGACGGCGTGGGGCTCCGCCTACGCCAACGCGCTCGGCGTCGACGTCAAGCCGTTCCAGCCCGCGACCCTGCCCGCGGCGCGGGCCGAGCTGGCCGCCCTGTCGGACGGCGACGCGTTCCCCCTCGGCGTCGTCACGGTCGTGACGGGGAGCTAGCTCCGAGCCGGGCCCGGACGATCGGGTCCAGGAGGCCCAGCTCGCGCGCACGGGCGAGCGCGGCCGCCCGGTCGTGCACGCCGAGGCGGCGGTAGATCTCCCGGATCTGCGTCTTGACCGTGTTGTGCGAGACGAAGGCGGCCTTCGCGACCTGGGCCGAGGTCAGCCCGTCGGCGAGCCGGTGCAGCACCACGAGCTGCCGGTCCGGGACGGCGACGAACTCGACCGGCCGCGCCGCGCCCCGGCGGCGCAGCACCTGGGCGATCCGCCGCACCTGCTCCGGCGCCTCGCGGGCGAGCGAGCGCAGCACCCCGGACCCGGCCCACCAGTAGGGCAGCGCGCCGCCGACCCGGCGCGACAGGGCCGTCGCATGGGCGAGCTGGCGGCGCACGTCGGCGCCGTCGTCCTCCTCGTGCCGCAGCGCGGAGTGCGCCTCGGCGGCCAGGAGGTGCGCCTCGAACCGGGCGCCCGCCGTCGAGCCCTCGTGCGCGGACCGCACCGCTGTGATCGCCAGCAGCGCCTCGCGCGGCCGGCCCTGCGCGAGGCGCAGGTGGCCGTCGAGCAGCGCCCGCGCCGGGGCCCGGGCCGTGAGGGCGTCGGCGATCAGCGCCGCGCTCGTGCCGCGCCCTAGCGTCAGGTAGAGCCGCCCCAGGTCGAGCCCGAGCAGCGGGGGGATCCGCAGGTCCCCGGTGTCGCGGCTGGTGGCGCCGGTCTGCGACGGCGCCAGCCCGCGGTGGGCGAGCGCCTCGCGGAGGCGGTCCACCGCGAGCTCCTCCTGGCGGCGCAGCACGGCCTGCGTCGCCTCGACGTGCAGCCCCGCGAACCACAGGTCCGAGCGGCCCGCGCGGTGCACGACGCCGAGCAGGGGCTCCGGCAGGTCGTCGTCGAGTCGTTCGAGGTGGCCGAGCGCCGCGGCCAGGGCGAGCGGGTCGCCGACGGCGTGACGCCACCAGCCCGGCGGCTCCGGCAGGGTGCCGGCCTCCGCGGTCCAGTCGCTCGCGGTGTGCACGTTGGAGTCGAGCGTGTGCACCAGCGCGACCAGCTCCGCCGCGGCGGCGGCCAGCGGCAGGGTGCCCGACCCCAGCGCGTCGTGGTGGGCGGCCTCCGCGTACCGGAGCGCCTCGTGGAGCTGACCCGCCTCGGTGGCGGCGAGCGCCGCCTGCAGGCCGACGAGCACGTGCGCCGTCACGGGGGCCGTGCCCGCCGCGCGTAGCCAGCCCCGCGCCAGGTGCAGGGCGTCGTCGGCGTACCCTGCCCGCCGGAGCCCGGCGGCCCGGCCGAAGACCGTGAGCGACGGAGCGGGGCCGTACTGCTGGTGGGACTGTGGTGCTCCGGGCCGGTCCTCGTCGTGCCGGTCGTCGGGTCGGGATCCGCGCCGGACGCCGGGTCGGTCGGCCTCGGGACGGGGGAGCGGCTCGGGGGTTCCGGCACGGCCCGGAGCGCGCCGGGTGACGGCCAGCAGAGTGCGCAGCTCGCCCGGGACGTGCTGTGCCGGGCCGGACGAGACCGCGGTCCACAGCGCCTCGTGCAGAGTGGGGTCGCGCCCGTCGAGCACCCCGGTCCACAGGCCGTGCAGCAGGTCGCGCACCAGCCCGGCGTCGCCCGCCTCCAGCGCGACCAGCAGCGCGCCCCGGGGGTCGTGGGCTCGCTCCTTGCGGCGCGCCGCCTTGGTCGCGCGCAGGCGCAGCTCCTCCCGGTCGCGGCCGCGCGCGAAGTCGAGGAGCGCGCGGCGGGCGTGGGGCTCCACGGCGAGGACGTCGTCGGGGGAGGCGGGGTCGTCGAGCACCAGGCCGGTCTCGACCAGGCGCTGGACGAACGTGTCCGCGCCCGGGACCGCCGACAGGAGCCCGGTGGCCGCCAGCTCGGCCCGGCTGAACCAGGGCGCCAGGCTCGCCTCGACGACGACGGCGATGGCCTCCTCGGGCAGCGCGCCCCGCAGGAACGCGGCGCGCTGGGCCGCCGCGACGGCCGCGACGAGGTCGTCGGTGACCGGGTCCCCCGCGGCGCTCGCTCGCCGGAGCTCATTCAGCACCGGGAAGGTCACGGCCGGCCAGCCCGCCGTGGCCGCCACCAGGAGCCGCGCCTGCGTCCGGCTCAGCGGCACGCCGAGCGACGCCGCGGCCGCCTGCGCCTCGCCCGCCCGGACGGCGAGGTCACGGAGGGTCAGCTCGATGTGCCCGTCGGGCTCGACGTGCTCGACGGCGCGGGGTCGGTCGGCCGGCGCCGGGGGCGCCCAGCCGTCGAACGTCGGCGCGGGCCCGGGCAGCGGCACCGCGGCGAGCACGACGACGCGGCTGCGGCGCAGCCGCCGCGCGACCCGGTCGAGGTAGGCGAGCGCCTCCGCCGACCCCGGCCCCAGCCGGTCCACGACGAGCACCAGCTCTTTGGCGTCGAGCGCGGCGGCGAGGCTCTCGACGGTCGGGCCGTCGGCGGGCAGGGCCCTCGCCCCCGTGCCGGGCGGGGCTGTCGCTTTCGCACCGTGCGGATCCGTGAGCCGGGCCAGGACGGCGGCTCCGAGGGCCGGTCCGTCCAGCACGTCGGACGGGGCGACATCGACCCGGACGACCAGCCTCCCGTCGTCCGCCAGCCGGCGCGACCAGAGCCGCACGGCCGTGCCGCGGCCCGCACCGCGCGGCCCGCGCAGCAGGATCAGCCTCGACCGTGCGGCGCGCAGCGCATGGTCGAGCAGCTTCTCGACGGCCGGGCGCTGCAGCACGGTGCCGCTATCCATTCAGCCCCCTGAAGTCGGAGCGGACGATCGGGCGGCGCACGCGCCCGCCTGGGCAGGAACTCGGATCACACTCGTGTAAGACGCCCTGCACCGGTCGACGTGTCGAGTGACCTGGGTCACATCCGCCTCCGGGGTGACGCCGCGCCGGGCCTCTGACCAGCGTGAACCGTAAGCCTGGGAGCGGATCGCGCCTCGCCGGGGCTGGCGCGGGCGCCGTGCCCCACGGCGCGGAGTGCTGTCTGGAGGACCTCTCGTCGCAAGGCGCGGCCCTGTGGTGGGTGTCGGCAGCGGTGAACCGCGTTCGGCTGAGGCTGGGTAGATCAGGCGGGGCCGAACTGTCCTCCCTGGCCGAACTGCGTCTGCCGGTGCCGAACGTTGTCCGGCCCACCCGGCACCCTCTGCATGATGCGCGTAGGCGCCATGATGCGTGTGGGCGCCGCGGCCGGGGGAACCGCTTGACGTCAATACCCCCTAGGGGTATACATGAGGCATGGCTGCCCCACCGGGCATGCTCTGCTCAACCCAGGAGCCGATCCATGAACGAGCAACACCAGCACCCCGCCGCGCAGCCGGTCGCGCCCGGCCCCGCCGTGCCCGACGAGCATGCGCACCACGAGCACATGTCGCACGAGGAGCACACGGCGCACGGAAGTACCCCCACCCGCGAGCACGCAGGCCACGACACTGACCACACGGGCCATGACGAGCACGCCGGTCACGACACCCACGCCGGCCACATGGGCCACGCCGGTCACGGCGACCACGTCGGCCAGTTCCGGCGGCTGTTCTGGATCATGCTCGTCCTGGCCGTGCCGGTCGTCGCGTTCTCCGGCATGTTCGCGATGATCCTGGGCTACGAGCTGCCCGACGCCGCCTGGGTCACGGCGATCCCGCCGGTGCTCGGCACTGTCATGTACGTCTGGGGCGGCTCGCCGTTCCTCACCGGCGCCGTCTCCGAGCTGCGCTCCCGCAAGCCCGGGATGATGCTGCTCATCGGCCTCGCGATCACGGTCGCGTTCGTCGCGTCGCTGGGTGCCAGCCTGGGGCTGCTCGACCACCAGCTCGACTTCTGGTGGGAGCTCGCGCTCCTCATCGTGATCATGCTGCTGGGCCACTGGATCGAGATGCGCTCGCTCGCGCAGACGACGTCGGCCCTGGACTCGCTCGCGGCGCTCCTGCCGGACGAGGCCGAGCGCGTCGACGGCGACCAGGTCGTCAAGGTCGCGCCGGCCGACCTCGTGGTCGGCGACGTCGTCGTGGTGCGGCCGGGCGGGAGCGTCCCGGCCGACGGCCGCGTCGTCGACGGCCGGGCGGAGATGGACGAGTCCATGGTGACGGGGGAGTCGCGCACCGTCCCGCGCGGTCCCGGCGAGCCGGTGACCGCCGGCACGGTCGCGACCGACTCCGGCCTGCGCATCGAGGTGACCGCCACGGGCGACGACACCGCCCTGGCCGGCATCCAGCGCCTGGTCGCCGAGGCGCAGGCCTCCTCCTCGCGCGCACAGCGCCTGGCCGACACCGCAGCGGGCTGGCTGTTCTGGTTCGCGCTGGGTGCGGCGGCGGTCACCGCCGTCGTCTGGTCCCTCGCCGGGCTGCCCGACGACGCCGTGATCCGCACCGTGACCGTCCTCGTCATCGCCTGCCCCCACGCCCTGGGCCTCGCGATCCCGCTCGTCGTCTCGATCGCCACGGAGCGCGCCGCCCGCGGCGGCGTGCTGATCAAGGACCGCCTGGCGCTCGAGAGCATGCGCACCGTCGACACCGTGCTGTTCGACAAGACCGGCACCCTGACCAAGGGCGAGCCGACGGTCGCCGACGTCCAGCCCGGCGCCCAGCCCGCCGGGGAGACCGCCCAGGGCGGCCTCGACAGCGACACGCTGCTGGCGCTCGCGGCCGCCGCCGAGTCGGACAGCGAGCACCCGCTGGCCCGGGCGATCGTCCGGGCGGCGCAGGAGCGCGGGCTCACGGTCCCGCGCGCCACCGGGTTCGCCTCGTCGCCCGCCGTCGGCGTCACGGCCACCGTCGACGGGCACGAGATCCGCGTCGGCGGGCCGCGCCTGCTGGAGGAGAACCGGCAGGACGAGCTGGCCGTGGCGGACGACTGGCGCCGCGACGGCGCGATCATCCTGCACGTGCTGCGCGACGGCGCGGTGGTCGGCGCGATCAAGCTCGCCGACGAGGTGCGGGCCGAGTCCGCGGACGCCGTCCGTGCCCTGCACGACCGGGGCGTCCAGGTGGTCATGATCACGGGCGACGCCGAGGCCGTGGCCCAGTCGGTGGCGCACCAGCTCGGCGTGGACCGGTACTTCGCCGGCGTCCGGCCGGAGGACAAGTCCGCCAAGGTGGCGCAGCTCCAGGCCGAGGGACGCAAGGTCGCGATGGTCGGCGACGGCGTGAACGACGCCCCGGCGCTCGCCCAGGCCGACGTCGGCATCGCGATCGGGGCCGGCACCGACGTGGCCATCGCGTCCGCCGGCGTCATCCTCGCCAGTGACGACCCCCGGTCCGTGCTGTCCGTGATCGAGCTGTCACGGGCCAGCTACCGCAAGATGAAGCAGAACCTGTGGTGGGCGGCCGGGTACAACCTGATCTCGGTGCCGCTGGCCGCGGGCGTGCTGGCGCCGATCGGGTTCGTGATGCCGATGTCGGCGGGCGCCGTGCTGATGTCGCTGTCGACCGTGGTCGTGGCGCTCAACGCCCAGCTCCTGCGCCGGCTCGACCTGCGCCCGGGCCGCCAGTAGCAGCGGCAGGAGCCGCGAGAGAACGCCTGTTGACCTGGTCCGGTGCGCCGCCTAGCCTGCTGGGCGGCGCACCGGCCGCATTCCGCGGCGCATCCGAAGTCAAGGGAGACCTCGTGAAGCTCGTACCAGCCTTCCGTCCTGCTCTCCATCTGGTGACAGCGGTGTCAGCCGTCGCCCTCGTCGCGAGCGGCCTGGTGGTCGCCGGCAGCGCGAGTGCCGCCCCGGCGGGCGCGCCGGACCCGGCGGGCGGGACGGCGTCGAGCTGGCGGGTGGACGGCCCGCGCGGCTCGCACCTGGACGGGCTGCTGCGCCTGGACGCGGCCGGGCAGGTGGCGCTCGACGTGCTGTCCGACGGCGACCCGGTGCTCTCGGCCACGCAGCTGGGCCTGCGGGGCAGCGACGGTGACCTGACCACCGGCCTGACGTTCGCCGGCCGGCAGGACCGCACCGTCTCGGACACCTACTCGACCAGCACCGGCAAGCGCGAGCGCCGCAGCTACACCCACCGCGAGTCGGTGTTCACGTTCGCCGACCCGGCCGGCGCCCGGCTGCGGATAGCGGTCCGCGTGTCCGACGACGGCGTCGCCTACCGCTACCTGATCGACGGCCCGGGCGAGCACCGGGTCGACGACGAGTCGGGCGCGTGGGAGCCGGCCGCGGACGGCCCGGCCTGGATGCAGCGCTCCTACGCCGTCAACTACGAGGCCGAGTGGAGCACCACCACGGCCGCGGCCGGCAACGGGTCCGGCAGCGTCGGGTACCCGGTGCTGTTCGGGCAGGGCGGCCGGTACGTGCTGGTCACGGAGGCCGACCTGCACGGTGACTACGCGGGCTCGCACCTGACGCACGAGGCCGGCTCGCTGCGCTACGGGATCGACCTCTTCGAGGGCCGCCCCGTGACCACCACCGGCGACCTGTCGACACCGTGGCGGGTCGCGATCGTCGGCGACCTCGCCGGCGTCGTCGGCTCCACCCTGGTGGACGACCTCGCCACGCCCGCCGCCCTGGACCCGGGCGCCGACTGGATCAGGCCGGGCCGGTCGAGCTGGAGCTGGCTCACCGACGGGAGCAGCCCGCGGAACGAGGCGCGCCAGCGGGACTTCGTGGACCTCTCCGCGCGCAACGGCTGGGAGTACGTGCTGCTCGACGAGGGCTGGGACGCCAGCTGGGTGCCGCGCACGGTCCGCTACGCGCACACCCGCGGCGTCGACGTGATCGTCTGGTTCCACAGCCGCGACCTGCGCACCCAGGAGCAGCGCGACGAGTGGCTGCCGCGCCTGCGGTCGTGGGGCGTGAGCGGCATCAAGGTGGACTTCATGGACTCCGACTCGCAGGAGATCCACCGGTGGTACGACGACGTCGCGCGCGACACCGCCCGCTACGAGCTGATGGTCAACTTCCACGGCGCCGCCCTGCCCACCGGGATGCAGCGCACCTGGCCGCACATCATGAGCTACGAGGCCGTGCGCGGCATGGAGAACGGGATCAGCCCCGAGCGCAGCCTCATCGTGCCGTTCACGCGCAACGTGCTGGGGTCGATGGACTTCACGCCCGTGGTCTTCTCCCGTGACAACGCCAGGACGTCCAAGGCGCAGCAGGCGGCGATGGCGGTCGTGTACGAGTCGGGCTGGCAGCACATCTCGGACAAGCCCGAGGGGTACGACGACGAGCCGAACGCGCTGCCGTTCCTGCGGAACCTCCCCACCACCTGGGACGAGGTGCGGCTGCTCGGCGGCACACCCGGGAGGGACGCGGTGCTCGCGCGCCGCTCCGGGGACCGCTGGTTCGTGGGCGGCATGCGCGCGGGATCGGGCGACCCGCTGTGGCTCCCGCTGGCGGGCCTGACGCGCGGGTCCAAGGTGGTCGTCGACCTCCTGACGGACGACGGCGCGAACGGGTCGGCCACCGTCCACTCGACGGTGCGCACCACGGCCGCGGACACGCTGCGGGTCCCGACGGCGGACAACGGCGGCTTCGTGGCCGTCGTGTGCGCGGCGACCGGCGGCCGGGAGTCGTGCCTGGACCCGCTGGAGGCCCGGCCGGACGCCACGATCACCGTCGACCCCGAGCAGGCCGACGTCGAGCCCGGCAGTACCGTCGAGGTGACGGCCGCATTCATGGTGGCGGACCGCGCCGTCACGGGGGTGCGCCTCACGCCGGACCTGCCCGAGGGCTGGACCGCCGACCAGGGCACCCGCACCGTGGCGCGGCTCGCCGCCGGGCAGACCGCGCGCTTCACGTGGCAGGTCCGGGTGCCCGCCGAGGGCGCGACGGGCACGTTCGAGGTGCCGGTCGACGTCGACTACCGCGCCGGGGGCGCACACGGGTCCGGCGTGCAAGGTGGTGACGACGCGTACGTCGCCGCGAGCCAGGCCACGCTGTGGGTCACGCCGCCCGCCCCGGCCGGGAACCCGTTCGTCTCCGACCTCGACTGGACCGAGCAGAGCAACGGCTACGGCCCGGTCGAGCGCGACCGGTCCAACGGCGAGGCCGCGGGCGGCGACGGCGGTCCGCTGCGGATCGCGGGCACCACCTACGCCAAGGGCATCGGCATGCACGCGACCGGCTCGGTGACCGCCTGGCTCGGCGGCGCCTGCACGGCGTTCACCGCCGTCGTCGGGATCGACGACGAGGTGCTCGACAAGCCCGGGGACACCGGCGTCGGCTCCGTGCGGTTCGCCGTCTACGGCGACGGCGTGCTGCTCGCCGAGACCCCGGTCCTGTCCAACGACGACGGCGGCGTGCCGCTCGACGTCGACGTCACCGGCGTGCGCCGCCTGCGCCTGGTCGCCGACGAGGGGTCGGACGGCAAGAACTTCGACCACGCCGACTGGGCCGACGCCCGTGTGACGTGCGGGCAGGGCTGACGTTCAGCCAGTGTTCAGCCGGCCGCCGTGTGCGCTTCGCCCCGGCGGCCGGCACCACCACCAGAGTCGGGCCCATGAACTCACGCATCCGTACCCGCGTCGGGGCCGTGGTCGCCACGGCCGCGCTGGTGCTGTCCGGGGCCACCGCCTCCGTCCTCGGCGGCGCCGCCCAGCACGTCGAGGTCCAGGACACAGGAACCGGTGACGCCGCGGCGTCGGCCGCCCCCGCCGCGTTCGGCGGCCCGGGCCACGGCGGCGGCACCGCCGCCGAGCGTGCCTACCGCGACCTGCTGGACCACGGCCCGCACGCCAAGATCCTCACCGCGGCCCACCGCGCGCAGTGGCGCGCGGCCCCCGAGAACAGCGCCCCGGCGATCCTGGCCGCGTTCGCGGACGGCGCGGAGATCGTCGAGCTGGACGTCCAGCTCACCGCCGACGGCGTCCCCGTGCTCATGCACGACACCACCGTGGACCGCACCACGAACGGGACCGGGCGCGTGGACAGCCTGACGCTGGAGCAGATCGAGGGGCTCCGGCTGCGCGCGGGCCTGGGCGGCGTGCAGGCCGCGCTGACCGACGAGGGCGTGCCGACCCTGGCCGAGGCCATGCTGCTGGCCAAGGACCGCGGTCTGGTCAACCTCGACAAGGGCTGGCCGTTCCGCGAGGAGATCTGGGCGGTGCTCACCGAGACCGGCACGGTCCGCAACGGCCTCTACAAGTCGGACGCGCCCGTCGAGCAGGTCCAGGAGTTCCGGGCCACGCACCGCGGCGCCGTCTACCTGCACATGGTCACCGACGCGAACGCCGCGGACGTCGAGAAGTTCGGCGCCGACCAGCCCGTGGCCTACGAGGTCAACTTCGACAGCACGGCCGACGTCGTCGCGCGCCGTCCGTTCCTGGACAAGGTCGCGAGCGGGAGCCGCGTCTGGAGCAACACGATGTGGAACGGGCTGTCGGAGCGGATGACCGACGAGGCCTCGCTCATCGACCCGCTGCGCGGCTGGCAGGCGCTGGTCGAGGGGTACGACACCACCATCTTCCAGACGGACGACGTCGAGAAGCTGGAGAGCTGGCTCCGTACCGGCGAGGGCGACCCGCTGCCGCGCGGTGGCGTCCGGATCCAGGCGGAGGACTTCCTGCCCGGCGAGGGCGTCGGGTACCACGACCTGGAGCCCGCCAACCGGAGCAACCTGCAGATGCGCCCGGGCGAGGGCGTGGACATCCAGGACCTGGACGGCGCCGTCAGCCTCGGCTGGATGCGCGGCGGCGAGTGGCTCACCTATGAGGTCGAGGTGCCGAGGACCGGTACCTACGAGGTCGCGGTGCGCGCGTCGTCGCCGTACTCGCCCGCCGGTACGTACACCGTGGCGTTCGACGACGGCGCGCCGAGCGCCCGCGTCGACGTGCGGAACACGACCAGCCACGCCAAGCAGGTGCTCCAGCCCGGCGGCGTGACGCAGCGCCTCACCAGGGGCACGCACACGCTGCGCATCGCCCTGCCCGAGGACGCCTACCAGAACTGGAACCTGGACCGCATCGAGCTCACCCCGGCCGGCCGCTGACCACAGCCCCGCGTGTGTCAGGCGTACAGGTCCCCCCGGGGACCTGTACGCCTGACACACGCGGGGGCCTCGATTGCATAGGCTTCGGGACATGACGACACATCGACCGGAGCGGGGTGCGCCGTGGGTGGCCTGATGGGACTGCTGGACGACATCGCCGCGCTGGCCAAGCTCGCGGCGGCGTCCATCGACGACGTCGGGGCGGCGACGGGCCGTGCGACTGCCAAGGCGGCGGGTGTCGTCGTGGACGACACCGCCGTGACCCCGCAGTACCTGCGCAGCGTCGCGGCACAGCGCGAGCTCCCGATCGTGAAGAAGATCGCGATCGGCTCGATCCGCAACAAGCTGATCTTCATCCTCCCGGCCGCGCTGCTGCTCAGCCAGTTCCTGCCGTGGCTGCTGCCGATCGTGCTGATGATCGGCGGTACGTACCTCGCCTACGAGGGCGCCGAGAAGATCTGGCACAAGATCTCCGGCCACAGCAAGGAGACGGTGCTCGCCGCCGAGGTCAGCCCGGAGGCCGAGAAGAAGCTGGTCGCCGGCGCCATCCGCACCGACCTGATCCTGTCGGCCGAGATCATGGTGATCGCCCTCGACGAGGTGGCCGACGAGACCTTCTGGTCCAGGCTCCTCATCCTCGTCGTGGTCGCGTTCGTCATCACGATCATCGTCTACGGCATCGTCGCGGCCATCGTGAAGATGGACGACGTCGGGCTGCGGCTCGCCGAGCGCGAGTCCCGGTTCTCCCAGACGCTGGGCCGCGGCCTGGTCAAGGCGATGCCGCGCGTGCTCGCCGTGATCTCCGTGGTCGGCACCATCGCGATGCTCTGGGTCGGCGGCCACATCCTGCTCGTCAACCTCGGCGCGGACGGCACCGGCTGGATCCCCGGGCCCTACGAGTGGGTGCACCACCTCGAGGTGGTCATCCACGACGGCGCCGGGGCGCTCGGCGGCACCCTCGGCTGGCTGTTCAACACCCTCTGCTCGGCCGTGGTCGGCCTCGTGGTCGGCGCCGTCGTGGTGGCCGTGCTGCACCTGCTGCCGTCCCGGAAGAAGAAGACCGAGGAGGCGGCGGCGCACTGACGCCGCGCGCCGGGCTCACGCGCTGAACCCGGCGCACGCTGTCAGCGCCGGTCCTTCGCGGGCGTCACGCGCTCGCGGGGGTGCGCACGTTCCCGAACTCGTTGCGGCGGCGCAGCACGAACCCGAGGCTCTCGTAGAGCCGGATGGCGTTCGTGTTGCCCGCCGAGGCGTGCAGCATGGCCCGGGCGCCGCGCTCGCGGACGGAGTGCACGACGTCGAGCACCAGCCGCGAGGCCAGGCCCTGCCCGCGGTAGCGCTCGTCGGTGGCGACGGCGCTGATCTCGGTCCAGCCCGCCGGACGCAACCGCTCGCCCGCCATGGCCGCGAGCCGGCCGTCGCGCCGGATGCCGACGTACCGGCCCATCTGGTAGGTACGGGGCAGGAACGGCCCGGGCTTCGCGCGGGACACGAGATCCAGCATCTCGGGCACGTCGGCCTCGCCGAGCACCACGGCCTCCTCGTCGGGGCGGCCGACCACGCGCTCGGTCTCGACGAGCTGCACGCCGCCGAACACGTCGCCGCGCACCCAGCCGGCCGGCAGCGCGACGGACTCGGGCGGGCCGGGGAAGTCGGCGTCGTACCCGACCAGGTCGATGATCGCGGCCCAGACGTCCGGGTCGTCCCAGGTGCGGACGGCGGCCCACGGCGAGACGTCCACGGGGTAGCGGCGGACGAGGTCGCCGCCCTCGGCGAGGTGGGCGTGCTCCCCGACGAGCGACGACCAGCCGGGGTTGTCGAGCGCGGAGAAGTCGAGCGCGGAGAAGTCGGGTGCCGAGTGGTCGGGCGTCGACGGGTCGGACGTCGAGTGGTCGGGGGCGGTGCCGTGGGGGGCCGTGCCCTCGGAGGAGGTGCCGTCGGGGGCGGCGTCGGTCAGGAGGCTCACCTCATCACCAACTTTCGCGCGCCCGCCCGCATTCCGTCGGCGCCCCGCACACGACGTACGCGCAGATCTCCTTCGAGGCCCGGGTTTCTTCGCTTTGCGGCTGCTCAAAGAGAAGAAACCCGGGCCTCAAAGGGGAGGGGCTCAGCGCCTCCCGGCCGGTGCGGGACGATCGGCCTCAGCGGCCCGGGCGGAGCGGGACGGAGCCGGGCCGCGGAAGATCGCGACGAGGTTGATCGTGAGCGCGACCGTGACCAGCCCGATCACGAGGACCAGGAGGTCGGCGTCCAGGTGCGGTCCGGTGGCCAGGAGGCCCCAGCGGCCGACGGCGACGGCCCCGGAGAGCGCCGCCCACAGCGCCGTCTCCAGCGCGGGCAGCCACTCGCCGGCCCGGATGTGGAACCCGCTGGCCATGAGCGTGACGACGGCGAGCCCGGCCGCGGCCAGCGGCGTCGTCCACTCGAAGGCGCCCAGGAGCAGGGGCAGGACGAGCGCGAACGGCGCGGCGAGCTCCACGATGCCGGTCAGGACGACGATCGAGCGGGGCAGGTCGTCGAACCCGGCCCAGCGGTCGATGCCGCGGCCCGCGATCTTGGGCAGCGCCGCGAACAGGAAGAACAGGGCGAGGACGATCTGCGCCGCCCACAGGGTGGTGGTGAGCATGAGGCTCCTTCGGGTCGGTCGGACGGCGGTTCGCCGGCCGGGTGCGGACAGGACGAACGGGCCGCCGGGTGTGTGACGCCGTCACATCGCGGGGTGCCCGATCGTCGTGCGGGCATGAGCGAAGCTGGACGTGACCCCGCGCGAGGTGCCGGCGAGCGGGGCGGTGAGGGCGCCAGGGCCGATGCCGGGACGGATGTCGGGGCTGCCGCAGGGACCGACGCCGGGGCCGGCGCCGGGGCCGGGGCCGGCGCCGAGGGGGCGGGCGGCGCCTGGGCCGACGTCGGGGGTGGTGCCCACAGGGTGCGCGTCGCAGGGACGGATGCCGGGGGCGGTGCTCACGGGGTGCGCGATGCAGGGACGGATGCCCCGGAGGTGCGTGACGTCGGGAGAGCGCGCGACGCCGGGGCCGGCGCGGACGTCGGGGCCGGCGCGGACGTCGGGGGCGGCGCGGACGTCGGGGGTGGTGCGGACGTCGGGGGCGCGCGGCGCGACACCGAGCGCGTCGCCGCGGCGTCGCGTGACGACCGGGCGTACCTGCTGGCCGTCGCGCGACGCATCGTCGCCGACCCCACCGAGGCCGAGGACGTGGTGCAGGACGCGTTCGCGCGGCTCGCGACCCAGGACGTCGCCGGCATCCGTGACCTGCGCGGCTGGCTCGTCGTGGCGGTGCGGCGGCTCGCGCTGGACCGCATCGGGTCGGCGCACCGGCGGCTGTCCGCGCCGCAGGACCCGTCCGCGTGGGACTTCGGTGCCGGCGTGGGGTCGCCGGGCCTGGGCACGGGGGCGCCCGCGGACCCGGCGGACCGGGTCACCCTGGACGACGAGATCCGGCGCGCCCTGTCCGTCGTGCTCGACCGGCTGACGGCGGGGGAGCGCGCCGCGTTCCTGCTGCACGACGTCTTCGGGATCCCCTTCGAGAGCGTCGCGGAGACGGTCGGCCGCACCCCGGCCGCGTGCCGCCAGCTCGCCAGCCGAGCCCGGCGGGCGATCCGGGCGTCGGAGCCGACGGCGTCTGCGTCCGGCGGTCCGGGTGCGACCGGCGGCCGGCCATCGACCGGCTCGACGCACGCGGGGGCTCGGTCCGGCGGCCCGATGCCGGCGGGGTCTGCGTCCGGCGGCCCGGCGTCGGCGGGGAATCCGTCCGGCGGCCCGACGTCGGCCGCGCTCTCGATCCGTCCGTCGTCGGCCGCGGGAGGGCGGACCGCGCCGATGTCGTCCGGGTCGACGTCGGCCTCGAGGTCGTCCGGTCCGGCCCCCCACGGTCCGACGCCGACCGCGCCCGCCGGACAGCGGGCCGACCCCCAGCTGCAGCAGGTGGTCGACACCTTCATCGCGGCTTGCGCCGGGGGCGACCTCGCGGCCCTGGTGCGGATCCTGCACCCCGAGGTCTCGGGCTGGGCGACGCTGCGGGGCGAGCGCGTCGGCTTCGACACCGGCGCCGAGCGGGTGGCCGCCGGGTCCCTGCGGTACCTGGGGCCGGAGTCTGGCTGGACCCTGGCGCCGCTCCTCCTGGACGACGGCATCGCGCTCGTCGCGACGCAGGACGGCGCGCCCGTCGCACTGATCCGGGTGCTCGTCGAGGGCGGCCTGATCACGGCGATCCGCACGGTGCTGCTGCCCTGAGACCGGCGGCCCAGACGGAAGTCGGTGCGCAGCAGTCGGCACTCTGCCCGGCGGATTGGGCAGAATGTCCGGCGGATGGGGCAGTCTGCCCGGCGGGCTGGACCGGGTCCATGTACAGCGGTCGGCGTTCTGCCCGGCGGAGTGGGCAGCCTGGTCAGCGCAGTCGGCAGTTCGCCTAGCGCAGTCGGCAGTTTGCGCGGCAGAGTCGGCAGCCTGCATCGAGGTCGGCACAGCTCTGTGCCGACCTCGATGCGGACTGCCGACCTCGATGCGGACTGCCGACCTCGATGCGGACTGCCGACCTCGATGCGGACTGCCGACCTCATGGGCGGACTGCCGATCTCAGGAGCGGACTGCCGATCTCAGAAGCAGACCGCCGACCAGGGAAGCGGGCTGCGGACCTCAGCACCGGGCTGCGGACCTCAGCACCGGCCGACCGCGCTTGCGTTCGAGCGCGCTCCAATCCTTAGCGTCGCCGCCATGACCTACGACAGCACGACCTCGAACAGCACGGCCCTGAACAGCACGGCCCCGAACAGCACCACCACTGACACCCGCACGACGGCCGACACCCGCCCGACGGCCGACACCCGCCCGACGGCCGACACCAAGACCTGGCTCATCACCGGCGCGAGCTCGGGTCTCGGCCTCGCCCTGGCGGAGGCCGCGCTCCAGGCCGGCGAGCGTGTGGTCGGCACGGCGCGCCGGGCCGACCGGTTCGACGCGCTCCGGGGGCGGCACGGCGAGCGGCTGCTCGCGGTGGAGCACGACGTCCGGGACACGGCGGGCGCGGCGGCCGTGGTGCGCCGGGCCCTGGACGCGTTCGGGCGGATCGACGTGCTGGTCAACAACGCGGGCGCGGGACAGGTCGGGACCGCCGAGGAGATCGGCGACGCCGCACTGCGCGACATGCTCGACCAGCACCTGTTCGGCCCGGCAGCCTACGTGCGGGCGGTCCTGCCGCACCTGCGGGCCCGCGGCACGGGCGCCATCGTGCAGATGAGCAGCCAGGGCGGACGCCTGTCGTTCCCCGCGGTCGGCAGCTACTCGGCCGGGAAGTTCGCGCTCGAGGGCTGGTCCGAGGCGCTCGCCGGCGAGGTTGCCCCCTTCGGCGTCCGGGTGCTGATCGTGGAGCCCAGCCGGTTCCGGACGGCGTTCAACGCGACCGACGTCCTCCAGACCGCGGCCGCCGACCCCGCCTACGACACCGTCGCCGGCGCTGTCCGGGCGAACATGGCCGAGGCCGACGGTAACCAGGAGGGCGATCCGGCCCGCGCCGCCGCCGTCGTCCGCCGCGTGCTGGACGCACCCGACGCGCCGCTGCGCCTGCCGCTCGGCGCCGAGGCGGTGCGCAACCTGCGGCGCGCGTACGCGGTCGCGGCGGACGACGTCGAGAAGTGGGCCAGTGCGTCCGTTTCGGCGGACTTCCCGGGCGTGCCCCCGGCCGTGCGGGCGTTCTGATGACGCGGCCCCAACCTTGTGCGGCCAGGTCGGGCCGGCCCGGACCGGAGCCGGCCCGGCCCGGCCTAGGCTGGTGGGCATGGCAACGGACGACCTGATGTCGCGCGCCCTCGCGGCGCTCGGGGAGGACGGCGCGCCGTCGGCCGACGTGATCCACGCCCTCGCTGACGCTGACGCTGACGCGGTGCCCGGACCCCTGCCGATCGCCGACGCCGCCGCCTACCTCGACGTCTCGCCGCACACGCTGCGGTACTACGAGCGCGCGGGCCTCGTCGAGGTGGGCCGCGACGTCGCCGGCTACCGCCTGTACGACGCCGCGGCCCTGCGCCGGCTCGTCTTCGTCACCCGGATGCGGCTGTCGGGTATGCCGATGCGCGACGTGCAGCACTACATCACCCTGGTCGACGCCGGTCAGGAGACCGAGCCCGAGCGCCTCGACCTCCTGCTGGAGCACCGTGACACCATCCGGCGTCGGATCCGGGAGCTGAACCTCTCGCTGGCGGCCACGGAGTACAAGATCGCGACCTACGGCGGCGCCACGGGCCCGGACGTCACAGGCCCGGACGTCGCCGCCCCCGATGTCACAAGCCCAGACGTCACAGGTCCGGACGACTAGCTCGGTCACGAGTCGCCCGCCGCCACGATCACCTTTGAGGCCCGGCTTTCTTCGCTTTGAACTGTCCCAGAGCGAAGAAACCCGGGCCTCAAAGGGGATCACCGACCGCCCGGAAAGCCCCGCCGCCCGGAAAGCCCCGCCGCCCGGTCAACAGCATCCCCTCAGGTCACGCCTCCCGCGGCGCCGCCGACGACCGGCGCGCCCGGAGCACCGCCTCCGCCTCGTACCGCACCGCCTCCGTCCGCCCCGACAGCCGCTCCAGCAGCAGCCGCACCGCCTCCCGGCCGAGCGTGATGCCGCTCTGGTCCACGCTGGTCAGCGAGACGAGCGGGTGCCGTGCGATCGGCACGTCGTCGTAGCCGACCACCGACACGTCGCGCGCGTCGAGCCCGGCCTCCGCGACGGCACTCAGCACGCCGATGGCCAGGGTGTCGTTGCCCGCGAAGATCGCGGTCGGACGGTCGGGGGAGGCGAGCAGGTCGAGCGTGGCCGTGTGGGCCTCGGAACCGTCGAACATGGTGTGCACCACCTGCGGCGAGAGCCCGGCCGCCGTCATCCGCTCGCGGTAGACCGCGGTCCGCACCACGTGCGGCTCCGCGCCGGCCTGGCCGGCCCACGGCGGTTCGGGCCGCGACGGGTGGATGGTCAGGTGGACGATGCGCCGGTGGCCGAGGTCGAACAGGTGCGACATGACCTGCTCGGCGCCGGAGCGGTCGTCGCCGGTGATGGTGTCGTAGCGGTCGGACCTGTCGTGCCGCCCGATCATCACCAGCGGCGTGCGCTCGGCGACCCGTTCGAGCCACGCGGGGTCGACGCGCGGGGAGATGGCCACGATGCCGTCGACCTGGCGGTCGGCGAGGCTGTTGATCGCCACGTCGCCCTTCTGGTCGCGCCCGAGCGGCGCGATGATCATCTGGTACGGGGTGTCCGCGAGCGCCTCGGTGGCGCCGTCGACGATCATCGTCAGGAAGTCGTTGCCCACCTGCGGGATCTCGAACCCGAGCGTGAAGCTCGCCCCGCGCATGGCGCGCGCCGCGACCCGCGGCCGGTACTCCAGGCGCTCGATCGCGGCCTCGACCTGCGCGCGCATGTGGGGGCTGACGCCGTAGGCGTTGCGGATGACCTTGGAGACCGCGGCCCGCGAGACGCCGGCCTCATGGGCGACGTCCTGGATGGTCGAGGGCCGGGTCCGGCGCGTCGGGTGCGTGCTCATCGTGAGGCCATCCTGCCTGTGTAGATCGGTTGACACCAGAAATGGCGCCCCGCTAGCGTGCTCCCACTGAAAGGATTCATCGGTGCGAGTGTAGATCGCTCTACACCCATCGTCCCATGCGTCTCTACAAGGAGGTAGAGAGATGTCCCGTGCACTTCGAACCCGCAGATTCACCCGCCCCGCCGTCGCCGCCACCGCGCTCACGGCCCTCGCCCTCGCCGGCTGCTCGGCGTCCGGCTCGGACGGCGACGGCACCACCGAGATCACGTTCCTCACGACCAACGACGCGCCCAACCCCGAGACCGCCGACGCCCTGGTCGAGGCGTTCGAGGCGGAGCATCCCGACATCCAGGTCACCGTCGAGATCCGTCCCGGCGGCACCGAGGGCGACAACCTGGTCAAGACCCGGCTGTCGACCGGTGAGATGGCCGACGTGTTCTTCTACAACTCGGGCTCCCTGCTGCAGGCCCTCAACCCGGACTCCACGCTGGTGGACCTGAGCGACCAGGAGTGGGTCGGCTCGCTCACCGAGGAGTTCACCCCCGTCGTCAGCACCGACAACGGGCTGTACGGCGCGCCGCTCGGCGCCTCGTTCGCGGGCGGCGTCGTCTACAACAAGCCGGTCTACGAGGGGCTCGGCCTCACCGTCCCGCAGACCTGGGACGAGTTCATGGCGAACAACGCGACGATCGCCGCGGAGGGTGACGGCGTCGCGCCGGTCATCCAGACCTACGGCGAGACCTGGACGAGCCAGCTCTTCGTGCTGGGCGACTTCGCCAACGTGACCGCCGTCGACCCCGAGTGGGCCGACCAGTACACGGCGCACCAGCGGTCCTACGCCGAGGAGCCCGCCCTTCTCGGCTTCCAGCACCAGCAGGAGGTGGCCGAGGCGGGGTACTTCAACGAGGACTTCCCGTCCGCCACGTTCCCCGACGGCGCCCGCATGGTCGCCGAGGGCGAGGGCGCCCACTACCCGATGCTGTCGAACGTGATCCAGACGATCCTGCAGAACACGCCGGACGCCGTGGACGACATCGGCTTCTTCGCGCTCCCCGCGCAGGACGCCGAGAACACGCAGGCCACGATCTGGCAGCCCAACGCGCTGTACGTCCCCCGCTCCACGGAGGGCGCCGAGCTCGAGGCGGCCAAGGAGTTCGTGGCCTTCGCGAACAGCGAGGCCGGGTGCGACATCCAGAACGAGCTGCTGCCGCCCGCCGGCCCGTACGCGGGCACGTGCGAGGTGCTGGACTCCGCCCCGCCGATGCTGGACGACATCCAGGCCTACTTCGACGAGGGCCGCGCCGCCAACGCGCTGGAGTTCCTGTCGCCGGTCAAGGGCCCGAACCTGGAGAAGGTGACGGTCGAGGTGGGTTCCGGCATCAAGTCCGCCGAGGAGGCGGCCGAGTTCTACGACCAGGACGTCGAGAACCAGGCCCGCCAGCTCGGCCTCGAGGGCTGGTAGGTCGCCTGTGGCGGCGACCCTGACCGAGGTGCGGCCCGCCCGGCGCCGTCGGACGGCGGGCTCCACCTCGGCCACCCAGCGCAGCATCTACCCGTCGTGGTTCTACCTGCCGGCCGGCGTGCTCTACCTGGTCTTCTTCGCGGTACCCACGTTCGCGTCGTTCTGGTTCAGCCTCACCCGCTGGACCCTGTTCGACACCGAGTTCATCGGCCTGGACAACTTCGTCCAGTTCTTCGCGGAGCCGCAGCTCTCGCGCGGGTTCGTGAACACGCTGGTCTACGGCTTCGTCACCTCGGGCGCCAAGGTGGTGCTCGGGCTGGCGCTCGCCGTGCTGCTCACCTCGCAGCTCGTGGGCCGCGGCTACCTGCGGTCCGTCGTGTTCTTTCCCGTGCTGGTCTCCACGATCGGCGTGGGCATCACCTTCAAGGCCCTGCTCGACCCGTTCGACGGCGTGGTCAACACGATGCTCGCCACGTTCGGCATCGAGGGCCCGGGGTGGTTCACCGACCCGAACCAGGCGCTGCTGACCATCGCGGCGGTCGACGTCTGGAAGGGCCTCGGCATCGCGACGCTCATCTACATCGCGGGCATCGTCGCGATCCCGCAGGAGTACTACGAGGCCGCGCGGGTCGACGGCGCGGGCCGGTGGCAGCAGTTCCGCTCCATCACGCTGCCGCTCGTCCAGCCCGCGACGGCCACCGTGATCATCCTCTCGCTGATCGGCGGCCTGCGGTCGTTCGACCTCATCTGGGCGACCACGGGCGGCGGTCCCGGGTTCACCAGCGACGTCATCGGGTCCGTCATCTACAAGCAGTACCAGGCCGGGTTCTACGGGCTGTCCACCGCGGGCAACGTGATCCTGTTCCTCGTGGTCACGGCGATCATGGTGCCGGTCTCCCTGCTGCTGGGCCGCAAGGAGGTCGACCGATGAGACGTCTCGGCTCGTGGGCCACGGGCGTCGTGGCCATCGCCCTCTCGGTGGTGGTCTTCCTGGTGCCGTTCGCCTTCATCTTCCTGACGGCGTCGAAGGACGCGTCGTCCGCCTCCCGCCTGGAGTTCTCCTGGCCGGAGCAGTGGGCGTTCTTCGACAACCTGACCGAGGTGCTCACCACCCGCGACGGCATCGTGGTGCGGGCCTTCCTCAACTCCACGGTGCTGACCGTGGTGAGCGTCGCCGTCATGGTGGTGCTCGCGGCGATGGTCGGATACCTGCTGCAACGGCGGAGGTCCCGGCTCAACCCGGTCGTGAACTTCTTCGTGCTGGCGGGGCTCATCGTGCCGCCCGCCGTCGTGCCGACCATCTGGGTGCTGCAGCAGACCGGGCTGTTCAAGACCATGCCCGGCCTGATCCTCATCGAGGCGACGTTCGGCCTCTCGTTCTGCATCCTGCTGTTCCGCGCGTTCGTGGCGACCATCCCGCGCGAGCTCGACGAGGCGGCGGTCATCGACGGCGCCGGGCCGCTGCGCCTGTTCTTCGCCGTCATCCTGCCGCTGCTGCGGCCCGTGATCATCACGATCGTCGTGGTGCAGGCGGTCAACGTGTTCAACGACTTCACCAACCCCCTGTACTTCCTGCCGGGGGACGAGAACGCGACCGTGCAGCTCACGCTCTACAACTTCCAGAGCCAGATGGTCAGCCAGTTCAACCTGCTGTTCATGGACATCCTGCTGATCACGGTGCCGCCGCTGGTCATGTACATCTTCTTCAACCGCCAGATCGTGGCCGGCATGACGTCCGGCGCGGTCAAGGGCTGAAAGGGGCCACCGATGAACGACGACACCCCCACCACCGGTACCCACGTCCGTGAGGTGCGCGTGGAGCGGCGCACCGACGGCGCCTTCGCCGACACCCCCACCCCGCGCCTGAGCTGGACCGTCGAGTCCGGCGTGCCCGGCTGGTGGCAGGCCGGCGCGGAGGTGCGGCTCGACGGCGGGCCGGCGCTCCGCCTGGACACCGACGAGTCGCGGTTCGTGCCCTGGCCGTTCGAGCCGCTGACGCCGCACGCCCGGCACACGCTGCAGGTTCGGGTCACCGGCACGGACGGCGGCACGTCGCCCTGGAGCGAGCCCGTCACCGTGCGCAGCGTCTTCCTGGCCGACGGCGAGTGGTCGGCCGCCTTCGTGGGCCTCGCCGACCCGCCCGACGACGCCGCACCCGGCCTGCTGCGCGCCGAGGTCGACCTGCCCGGCGACGTCGTGCGCGCCACCCTCTACGCGTCCGCCCACGGCGTCTACCAGGTCGAGATCAACGGCCAGGAGGTGGACGACGCCGTGCTCAAGCCCGGCTGGACCGCCTACCAGCACCGGCTCGTGCACGAGGCCACCGACGTCACCGCGCTGCTGCGGGTCGGAGCCAACGCCGTCGGCATCCGGCTGGCCGGCGGGTGGTGGACCGAGAAGTACGGCTTCCACGGCGCCGCCCGGACGTTCTACGGCGACCAGCCCGCCGCGGCGGCGCAGCTCCACGTCGAGCTCGCCGACGGGACCACCCGCGTGCTCGTCACCGGGCCGGACTGGCGCGGGGCGGCGACCGGCGCGGTCGTGACCAGCGGTATCTACGCGGGCGAGCGGGTCGACGCCGGCCGCGCCGTCCCCGGCTGGAGCCTGCCCGGGTTCGACGACGCGGCGTGGGCGCCGGCGCGCGTGGACGCCGCCGACGTCGTCCCTGAGCCCGCGATCGCCGAACCCGTGCGCCGCGTCGACGAGGTGGCGGTCCGCGAGGTGATCACCACGCCGTCGGGGCGCACGGTGCTCGACTTCGGGCAGAACCTCGTGGGCCGCCTCCGGGTGCGGGTGACGGGGGAGCGCGGGCAGGTGATCACGCTGCGGCACGCCGAGGTGCTGGAGCACGGCGAGCTCGGCGTGCGGCCCCTGCGGCACGCGGCGGCCACGGACCACCTGGTGCTCTCGGGGTCCGCCGACGTGCTGGAGCCCGAGTTCACCTTCCACGGGTTCCGGTACGCCGAGGTGGACGGCTGGCCCGGGGAGCTCGACCTGCAGACGGCCTGCGCGGCCGTGACAGCAGTCGTCATCAGCAGCGACATGCGCCGCACCGGCTGGTTCGAGAGCTCCGACGAACGCGTTAACACGCTCCACGAGAACGTCGTGCGGGGCATGCGCGGCAACTTCGTCTCCCTGCCCACCGACTGCCCCCAGCGCGACGAACGCCTCGGCTGGACCGGCGACATCCAGGTCTTCGGCCCCACCGCGAGCTACCTCTTCGACAGCGACGCGTTCCTGGCGTCCTGGCTGCGCGACGTCGCCGCCGAGCAGGCCGAGCGCGGCGGCGTCTGCCCGGTGGTGGTGCCCTTCGTCCTGCCGTTCGGGGCCAAGCCCGCCGCGGCGTGGGGCGACGCCGCGACCGTGGTGCCGACCACGCTGCTCGACCGGTTCGCCGACCGGCGGGCGCTCGCGGAGCAGTACCCGTCCATGCGGGCCTGGGCGGACGTGCTGCTGGACCTGTCCGGCGAACGACTGCTCTGGGAGGGCATGTTCCAGTTCGGCGACTGGCTCGACCCGGACGCGCCGCCGGACGACCCGGCGGGCGCCAAGACCGACCCCGACATCGTGGCCGGCGCCTACCTGGTGCGCTCGTTGCAGCTCGTCACCCAGGCGGCGCGGGTGCTCGGCGACGCGGCGGGTGTCGAGCGGTACGGCGACCTCGCCGAGCGGGCGCGGCGGGCCTGGGCGGCGGAGTACACGACGCCGGCCGGCCGGATCGTCTCGGACGCCCAGACCGCCTACGCTCTGGCCGTCGTCTTCGACCTCGTGGACGGCGCGACGCGCGCGGCGATGGGCGACCGGCTGGCCTGGCTGGTGCGCCGCGCCGGCTACCGCATCGGCACCGGCTTCGTGGGCACGCCGATCGTGCAGGACGCGCTCACGGTCACCGGGCACGCCGACGTCGCCGGCCGGCTGCTGCTCCAGACCGGCGTGCCGTCGTGGCTGTACGCCGTGACCATGGGCGCCACGACGATCTGGGAGCGGTGGGACAGCATGCTGCCGGACGGGAGCATCAACCCCGGGGAGATGACGTCGTTCAACCACTACGCCTTCGGGGCCGTGGCGGACTGGCTGCACCGCACCGTGGCCGGGCTCGCCCCGGCCGCGCCCGGCTACCGGAAGCTGCGGGTCGCGCCCGTGCCGATCGCGGGCCTGGACCACGCGGTGACGCGGTTCTCGACGCCGTACGGGCTCGCGGAGGCCGGCTGGGCGGAGCGCGACGGGCAGATCGTGGTGCACGCCGTGGTGCCGCCGAACACGTCGGCGGTGGTGGTGCTGCCGGGCGGTTCCGGGGCGGGTGTGGGGGCCGGTGTTGACGGCGGGGCCGGGGCGGGTGTTGACGGTGGGGCCGGGGCCGGGGCCGGGGCCGGGGCCGGGGCCGGGGCCGGGGCCGGGGCCGGAGCCGGCGCTGCCGCCGGGGTCGGTGTCGACGGCGGAGCTGGGGCCGGAGCCGGGGCGGGTGTTGACGGCGGAGCTGCAGCTGGGGCGGGTGTCGACGGCGGAGCTGGGGCCGGGGGCGGCGTCGGGGCCGGTGCGGGCGCCGGGGTCGGTGCGCGCGAGCTCGAGGTCGGCGCCGGGCGGCACGAGTGGACCGTGCCCGACCCGCGCGACCGGTCCGTCCCGCCGCCGGTCACGCTGGCCTCCACGCTCGGTGCCGTCGCCGACGACCCGGAGGCGTTCGCGACCGTCCTGGCCGCCGTCGAGGCCGCGGACACCGGGCAGACCGGCGCCCTCCGCTCGCTCAAGGAGTGGACCGACCAGCGCACCCTGGAGGAGGAGCTGGTCCGACTGCCGTCCGGTGCCCCGGACCAGGTGCGGACGGCGCTCGACGAGCTCAACGCCCGCCGCGGGGCGGTGGTGGCGGGATAGCGAGGTACTGGGTTCGATCGGCAGTCCGCGCCCCGCGGCTGCGGCGCTCGCCCGGCGCCGTCGGCAGTTTGCCGCACAAACTCGGCAGTTTGCTTGGAGGTCGGCACACCACTGTGCCGACCTCCAAGCAAACTGCCGACGTCGCCGGAACTGCCGACCTGGATGGAGCTGCTGGTATCTGCGGAACTGGCGACCTGGGTGGAGCTGCTGATATCGGCGAAACTGCTGATGGCGCCAGAGCTGTCGATCTCGATGCACGTTGCCAGCACCGACACCGACACCGACACCGGCACCGGCACCGGTGACATGCCGACTCCGCGGTGCGGAGGTCCCGGGGTAAGGCTCCTGGTCGGCAGTTCGTCTGCCCCCGCCAGATCAGCTGTGTCCTCGGCGGCATCGGCAGTTTGCGCCGCAGGGTCGGCAGTTTGCCGCACAAACTCGGCAGTTTGCTTGGAGGTCGGCACACCCCTGTGCCGACCTGGAAGCAGAGTGCCGATGTCGGCGGAACTGCCGACTTGGGTGGACCGCCGACCTGGAAGCAGAGTGCCGACGTCGGCGGAACTGCCGCCTCGGCGGCGCCGCCGGTGTCAGCGAACTGCCGACCTCACCTGCGCATCCCATCTGGACGAATTGCCGACACCGCGCGCGCGGCACAGCGGCCGCGGAGCGGGGTCAGTCCAGGCAGAACTCGTTGCCCTCGATGTCCTGCATGTTCTGGCACGACTCGTTCTCGCCGTCGGCCAGCAGCAGCGTCCCCCGGGTCGCGCCGATCGCCTCCAGGCGGACGGCCTCGGACTCCAGGACGGCCAGGCGCTCGTCCCCGACGAGCCCCCTGCCGACCTTGATGTCGAGGTGCACCCGGTTCTTGACGACCTTGCCCTCCGGCACGCGCTGGAAGTACAGCCGCGGGCCGACGTCGTTCGGGTCGCTCGCGGCGAACCAGGAGTCCCGCTTCTCGGCGGGCAGCGAGAGGTTGTACTCCTCCCACGTGTCGAACCCGTCTTCCTTCGGGTCCGGGGGAAGGTATCCCAGGGCCTCGCACCAGAACCGGCCCACGCGCTCGGGACTGGCACAGTCGAAGGTGATCTGGACAGGCTTCACGGTCGTCATGGGCACACCCTAGGACGGCGGCGGCCCGCCGTTCACGCTGATTCCCTCACGCCGGTTCTCTCACACCGATTCCCTCACACCGAGTCCCTCACACCGATTCCTTGGTGACACTCCAGCCGCCGTCCACGTTGAGCTCCACCCCCGTGACGAACGATGCCCGGTCGGAGCACAGCCAGGCGATCGCGTCGGCCACCTCGGACGCCTCGCCCAGGCGGCCCAGCGCCGTCGCCGCCGCGGCGCTCGCGCGCTCCGCCTCGCCGACGCCGTCCCAGTGCGGCGTGAGCACCGGCCCGGGCAGCACGCTGTTCACACGGACGGCGGGCCCGTACTCGGCGGCGAGCTGCCGGGCGAGCCCTGTCATCCCGGCCTTGGCCGAGGCGTAGGCGGCCCGGCCCGGCAGCCCGAAGTGCGCGTGCACCGAGGACACCATGACCACCGCGCCCCGGCCCGACGCCGACAGGTCGGGCAGCAGCGCGCGCGTGGCGAGGTAGGCACCCGTGAGGGTGACCCGGATCTGGCGCTCCCAGCTCTCCGGCGGCGTGTCTGCAAGCGACGCCACCCGCCCGGCGTACGCGTTGTTCACCAGGATCTGCGGGCGGCCGAGCTCCGCCCGGCAGGCGGTGACGGCGTCGGCCCAGGCGGCCTCGTCGGCCACGTCCATGACGGACGCCGCCGCCCGGTACCCCGCGGCGCGCAGCTCGTCCCGCAGGTCGAGCACGGTGGGGGAGACGTCCACGAGGAAGACGCCGGCGCCGTCCTCGGCCAGCCGCCGGGCGGTCGCCTCGCCGATGCCCCGGGCCGCGCCGGTGACGACGGCGGTGCGACCGTCCAGGGGGAGCTCACGCGTCATGAGAGGGTGCCTTTCGTCGAGCGCTCGCCCCGCGACCGGGGCGTCCCGCCGCAGGCTACCCGGGAGCGCGGTCGGCCGGGCGCGCCGTCAGGACCGGACCCCCCCCGTCAGATCGGGTACGGCCGCGACCCCGCCTGCACCGTGATCCAGCGCAGCTCGGTGAACTCCTCGATCGCGGCCCGCGAGCCGAACCGTCCCCACCCGCTGGCGCCCACGCCGCCGAACGGCATCTGCGGCTCGTCGTGCACCGTGGCGCCGTTGACGTGGCAGATCCCGGACCGGATGCGGCGCGCGACGTCGAGCGCTGCGGACACGTCGCGGCTGAACACCGCGGCCGACAGGCCGTACTCGGTGTCGTTCGCGATGCGGACGGCGTCGTCGGCGCCGTCGGCCTCGATCACGGCGACGACCGGGCCGAACGACTCCTCGCCGTAGAGCCGCATGCCGGGCCGCACGCCGCGCACCACCGTGGGGCGCAGGTACAGCCCGTCGGCCGTGCCGCCGGCGATCACCTCGGCGCCCTGCTGCTGGGCGTCGGCGATGAGGTCGAGCACGTGGTCCCGGGCTGCGGCGTGCACCATCGGCCCCACCTGCGCCTCCGGGTCGTCCGGGGCGCCGACCGCCAGGGCCGCGGCCCTGGCGGCGAGCCGCGCGGCGAGGTCGTCCGCGACGGTGCGGTCGACGATCACGCGCTCGGTCGACATGCAGATCTCGCCCTGGTTCATGAACGCGCCGAAGCTCGCGGCGGCCGCCGCCTCGGCGAGGTCGGCATCGGCGAGCACGACGAGCGGCGCCTTGCCGCCGAGCTCCAGCAGCACCCGGGTCAGGTACCGGCCGCCGAGCTCGCCGATCACCCGGCCCACCCGCGTCGAGCCGGTGAAGTTGACGCGCCGCACGGCGCGGTGCGCCACCAGGGCTTCGACGATCGCGGGCGCGTCCTTCGGGTCGTTGCTGATCAGGTTGACGACGCCGGCGGGCGCCCCGGCGTCGTGCAGCACGTCCACGATCGCGGCCTGGGTGCGCGGCGTCTGCTCGGAGGCCTTGAGCACCACGGTGTTGCCCAGCACGAGCGGCATCGCGACGGACCGCACGCCCAGGATCAGCGGGGCGTTCCACGGGGCGATGCCCACGACGACGCCCGCGGGCTGCCGCACGCCGTACGCGGTCAGGCCCGGGACGTCGGACGGGATGATCTCGCCGACGGCGGAGTAGGCCTGCGCCGCTGCCTCGGCCAGCATGCCGGTGGCGACGTGCACGTTGAACGCGCACCAGGGCCGCGTGGCGCCCACCTCCTGGCCCATCACGGCGGCGATCTCGTCCGCTCGCTCGGCCAGCAGCCCTGCGGCGCGCTGCAGCACCTCGCGCCGCGCGGCCGGCGGCAGGCCCGACCAGCCCTCCAGGGCCGCCGCGGCGGCGTCGGCGGCGCGGTTCGCGTCCGCGACGGAGGCGGCGGCGATCCGGGCGATCGGCTCGCCCGTCAGGGCGCGGACGAAGTCGGTGTACCGGCCGCCCTCCGCGGGCACGTGCTGCCCGCCGACGAACAGGTCGGCGGTGGGCAGGTCGGCGGTGGGGCCGGAGGACGTGTCGCGTTCTGGCATGGCTGCTCCTCGTCGAGACGGCCGCCCTCCTCGTCGAGGGCGGGCACTGACGAGTATTCCGCGACCGCCCCGTCGGCGTCTTCTGCTATTACCCCTAATGCAAACGTTGACATAGGAGTTATTCGCTCCTACTGTTCACGACAGGCCGGGCCAGCGTGGGTCCGGCGGGCACCAGAAGAACGACAGCAGACCGAACGATGGGGTTCGAATGAGCTACGTGACAGGCAGCGCGGCGCCGGAGACCGGTACGGCCGCGCTCTACGACCCGGACGTCCTCGCAGACCTGGTCGCGAAGGTGGGCGAGCGGCTGGGTGGCGAGATCGCGGACGCCGTCGGCCGCTGCATGGCGGACACCCTCACCCGGACGATCACCCTCCACCCGGACGGCACCGCCTTCGTGATCACCGGCGACATCCCGGCGATGTGGTTGCGGGACTCGACGACGCAGCTCGCGCCGTTCCTGCACCTGGCCGACCGGGACGAGCGCCTCGCGGACACGATCGCCGCCGTCTCGCGGCGGCAGCAGGCCTCGATCCTGCGCGACCCGTACGCCAACGCGTTCAACGACGGGCCCACCGGCGGCGGCCACCGCGACCGCACGGGGCACCCGGAGACCGGGCAGTCGCCCTGGGTCTGGGAGCGCAAGTACGAGATCGACTCCCTGGCCTACCCGCTCCAGCTCGCCCACGACCTGTGGCGCGCGACCGGCCGCACCGACCACCTGGTCGACCTCGGCCGGGTCGGGCGCACGGTCGTCGACCTGTGGCGCACCGAGCAGCGGCACGCGGAGGCGTCGTCGTACACCTTCGAGCGCGCCGACTGCCCGCCCACCGACACGCTCGTGCGCGGCGGCCGCGGGCCAGAGGTCGCCTTCACGGGCATGACCTGGGCGGGATTCCGCCCCAGCGACGACGCGTGCACCTACGGCTACAACGTGCCGGGCAACGCGCTCGCTGCGACGGCGCTCGGGCAGCTCGCGGAGCTCGCCGCCGAGGTGCTGCACGACGCCGACCTCGCCGCCTCGGCCACCGAGCTGCGCGGCGAGATCGAGCGCGGCATCCGCGAGCACGGCGTGGTGCCCGGGCCGGACGGCGTGCCGGTGTACGCGTACGAGGTGGACGGCCGGGGCGGCGTGCTCCTGGCCGACGACGCCAACACGCCCAGCCTGCTCGCGCTGCCGCTGACCGGCTGGTGCCGCGCGGACGACCCGCTCTACACGGCCACGCGCGACCTGGTGCTCAGCCCGGCCAACCCGTACTACTTCAGGGGCTCGGCGGCCTCCGGCATCGGCAGCCCGCACACGCCCGAGGGGCACGTCTGGCCCATCGCGCTGGCGATCCAGGGGCTGACCAGCACGGACCCGGCGGAGCGTCGCGCCCTGCTGGACCTGATCCTGGCCACCGACGACGGGACGGGCGCGGTGCACGAGTCGTTCCACGTGGACGACCCCGGCACCTGGACCCGCGAGTGGTTCTCCTGGGCGAACTCCATGTTCTGCGAGCTGGCCCTGGAGACGGCGGGCCTGCGCACCCACCGCCGTCCGGCACCATCCCCGGCCCCGGAACCAGCACCGTGAGCGCCGCCGTGAGCGCCACCCGGCGCCAGCAGACCATCTCCGCCTGGATCTTCCTGGCCGTCCCGGTGGTGCTGTTCGTGATCTTCCTGCTGCTGCCGGTGGTCATGGCGATCGGGCTGAGCCTGACCGACTACGCCGTCATCGGCGACTTCGAGTGGGTGGGCCTGGACAACTACGCGCGCATCGCGGGCGACCCGATCTTCTGGGTCGCCGTGCGCAACACCGCGCTCTACACGGCGCTGTACGTGCCGGCGGGGCTGCTGGTCGCGCTCGGCACCGCGCTGCTGCTCAACCGCAGCACGCGCACCGCCCGCGTGTTCCGCACCCTGTTCTACATCCCGGTGGTGTCCTCGACCGTGGCGACGGCGGCCATCTGGTTCTGGCTGCTCAACCCGCAGTACGGCCTGCTCAACGCGGTGCTCGGCTGGTTCGGCATCGACGGGCCGGCGTGGCTGTACGAGTCCCGCTGGGCCATGATCGCCATCGTCATGATGAGCGTCTGGGCCGGTTTCGGCGCCAACATGATCATCTACCTGGGCGCTTTGCAGGGCGTGCCCGGCGAGCTCGTGGACGCCGCCCGGGTCGACGGCGCCGGGTCGTTCCGGGTGTTCTGGCACGTGACGCGCCCCTCCATCTCGCGCGCCACGTTCCTCATCCTCACGCTGCTGCTGATCGCCGCGTTCCAGGTGTTCGACCAGGCGTACGTGCTGACCAAGGGCGGCCCGGGCAACTCGACCCTGACCCTCGTCTACTACATCTACGACCGGGGCTTCGGGCGGCTGGAGATGGGCTACGCCTCGGCGCTGTCCTTCGTGCTGTTCCTGGTGATCCTCGTGTTCTCGGTCGCCAACGCCCGCGCCACCGGGCGGGAGAACGACCGATGAGCGCGCTGGCGACGGCGCCCGCGAGCGCCCCGGCACCCGCCCCGCAGCAGCTCACCACGTCCCGGCCGCTGACCGCCCGCACGCTGACCGGCAAGGTCGTCTGGACCCTGGCCGTCGTCCTGATCTCCGTCACCACGGTGATGCCGCTCATCTGGACCCTGTCGACGTCGCTCAAGCCGGAGGGCGAGATCCTCTCGTCCTACCTCCAGCTCGTGCCGGACAACCCGACCCTGGCCAACTACGTGGCGCTGTTCACCGACGGACCGTTCGGCCGGTACCTGGCCAACTCCGCGATCATCGCGCTCGGCGGCGTGGTCACCAACCTGTTCTTCGGGGGCCTGGCCGGGTACGCCCTGGCCAAGCTGCACTTCCGCGGCCGCGGCGTCGTCTTCGCGCTGTTCCTCGGCTCCATGATGGTGCCCGGCATCATCACGATGGTCCCCACGTTCCTGGTGCTGCGGCACTTCCCGCTGGCGGGCGGCAACGACCTGTTCGGCGAGGGCGGGGCGGGCCTGATCAACAGCTACGGCGCGGTGCTCGTCCCGTTCGCCGCCGGGCCGTTCGCCGTCTTCTTCATGCGGCAGTTCTTCCAGGCGCTGCCCGACGAGCTCGGCGACGCCGCGCGCATCGACGGCGCGAGCGAGTTCCGGATCTTCTGGAACATCTACCTGCCGCTGGCCCGCGCGGGCCTGGCGGTGCTGGGCGTGCTCACCTTCCAGGCCGGCTGGAACAGCTTTCTCTGGCCCCTGATCGCCCTGAACGACCCGGAGATGCTCACCGTCCAGGTGGGTCTGGCCGGTTATGTCAACGAGTACCAGACGCAGTACGGGCCCCTGCTGGCCGGCACGATCCTGGCGAGCCTGCCGGTCCTGCTGGTCTTCGTGGTCGCCCAGCGCTACATCATCGAGAACTTCGCCCACTCGGGGACGAAGTGACCAGCACCCTGCAAAGGAGCAGAGTCATGAGGTCTGCAGCACGTATCACCGGGGCCCTCGCCGCGGCAGCAGTCATGGTGGGCGCCCTGAGCGCCTGCGGGAGCGCGTCGGACGGCGGCTCGGGCGGTGGTCCGGAGGAGGTCACCTTCTGGGGCTCCTGGTCGGGCGCCCAGGCCAAGCAGCTCCAGGCCCAGGCCGACGCCTTCAACGAGGCGCAGGACGAGTACGAGGTGAAGTACGTGGGGCAGGAACTCGTGGAGGAGAAGCTGCTCACGGCGCTCGCCTCCGGCAGCGTGCCCGACGTCGTCCTCTGGGACCGGTACAACACCCCGCTGTACGTGCCCAAGAACGCGCTCGCGCCGCTCGACGAGTACATCGCGGCCGACGGCGTGGACACCGCCCAGTTCTACGACCAGGCCATGGGCGAGCTCGTGGTCGAGGGGGAGACCTACGGGCTGCCGCTGCTCGTGGACAACCGGTCGCTGTTCTACAACACCGAGCTCCTCGCCGACGCCGGCGTCGAGCCGCCCACGGACTGGGACTCCCTGAAGAAGGCGGCAGAAGCGGTCACCGAGCGCGACGGCGGCAAGCTGTCCGTCGCGGGCTTCGCCCTGGACGACCCGGGCCTGTTCAACATCTGGCTGCGGCAGGCCGGCGGCCAGATGTTCAGCGACGACGGCACCAGCACCGCCTTCAACAGCCCGGAGGGCCTGGAGGTGCTGGAGTTCTGGCAGAGCCTGCTGGACGCGGGCGTGTACGAGCCGGGCTTCGGCGAGGGCGTCGACTCCTTCGCGGAGGGGTTCACGGCCATCAAGTACGACGGCCCGTGGGCGCTGACCGCGCTGGACGAGGCCGAGGTGGACTACGGCATCGTGCAGCCGCCCGTCGGTCCCGACGGCGACCAGGGCGCCGGGATGGGCGGCTTCGGCCTGGTCATCCCGAACGGCGCGCAGAACCCGGACGGCGCCTGGGAGTTCATGAAGTGGTGGACCACGCAGCCCGCCAACGGCGTGGACTTCGCCAAGATCTCCGGCTGGATCCCCGCGAACATCGAGGCCGCCAACGACCCGTACTTCACCGAGGACGACCGGTACCAGGCATTCATCGAGACCATGGAGTACGCGCAGGTCCGCTCCAACATCCCCGGCGCGTCCGACGTCGAGGGCAAGGCCCTGATCCCCGCCCTGGAGAAGTTCCTGGGCGGCGAGACCGATGCCGCCACCGCGCTCAAGGAGGCGCAGGAGCTGGGCGACCGGATCCTGGCCGACAACGCGCAGTGACCCCGCCGCGTGCCGCCCGGCTCGTCGAGACGGGCGGCACGCCCACCCCCACCGAGGAGATCTGTGAACGCGTCAAACCCCTGGCCCGCCCGCGCCGACCTGGCCCAGCGCGGCCTGGACCACTTCTTCGGCGCCCCGGAGCCGCAGCTGTTGGACAACACCTACCCCGTCGGGGACAACTCGACGTTCAACTACTGGTGGCTGGCGCACGTGATCGACGCGCGGCTGGACGCGTATCTGCGCACGGGCGACCCGGAGTGGCTGGCGGCGGCCGAGGCGACCAGCGCCAACCTGCGCTCGCGGAACGACGGCTCCCTGTTCAACGACTACTTCGACGACATGCTCTGGTACGCGCTGGCGCTGGAGCGGCTCGCGCGGGCGACCGGGCGCGAGGAGCCCCTGGACGACGCCCGCGCCCTCTGGGCGCACGTCGTCGAGCACGGGTGGAACGACACGCACGGCGCGAGCGTGGCCTGGCGCAAGCAGCAGCCGTACTACAAGAACACGCCGGCCAACGGGCCGTTCGCCATCCTGTCCGCGCGGCTGCACGGGCACGACCCGGACCCGCGGTACCTGGACCACGGCACCGTCGCGTTCGACTGGATCACGGCCACGCTCGTGGGGCCCGACGGGTTCGTCGAGGACGGCATCAACCGCGAGGAGGACGGCCGGATCGACACCCAGTGGCGGTTCACCTACAACCAGGGCCTGTACGTGGGTGCGGCGGTCGCGCTCGACGCCGTCCTGCACCGGCCGGAGCTGGTGGCCGCGGCCGTGCGGACCGCGACGACGGCGGTCGCGGAGCTCGCGCCGGACGGCGTGGTCGGCAGCGAGGGCGCGGGCGGCGACGAGGGCCTGTTCAAGGGCGTGCTCTACCGCTACCTGGGCACGCTGCTGGGCCGCCTCGGCCCGGGCTCGCCCGACGCCGCGCCGCTCGTGGACTTCGTTCGCACGAGCACCGACGCGCTGTGGTCGACGGCGCAGCGGGACGGGTCGCTGCTGGCGGGCGACGACTGGCGCCGGCCGGCCGAGCCGCCGGTGTACTACTCGACCCAGGTCAGCGCGATCATGGCGCTGGAGCTGCGCGCCGCGCTGGAGACCGGTCCGGACGCCTGGTCACGGTAGATTCATCGGTCATATCCATTCGGTGAAGGGGCATCAGTGAGCCAGCCGCTCTACCTCGAGGTGTACGAGAAGCTCCGCGACGCGATCCACGCCGGCACGTACCGCGTGGGCGACCGGATGCCCGCCGAGGCCGAGCTGACCAAGCAGCTCGGGGTCAGCGCGATCACGCTCAAGCGCGCCATGGACCTGCTGCGCGACGACGGCTACATCACGCGCCGCCCGCGGCTCGGCACGGTGGTCGTCAGCGAGACCGCCACCAACGCCGTCGGCCTGGGCGGCGGGCCCAGCCCGCTGATCGGGTGCGTGCTGACCGACTTCGACGACACGTTCGGCACGCGCGTCCTGGCGGGCCTGCTCGACGCGTCGGGCACCACGGCCAACCTCGTGATGAAGCGCAGCCTGGGCGACGGCGAGGCGGAGGGCGACCTGGTGCGCTCGCTCGTGGCGGACGGCGTCCAGGGGCTGATCCTGGAGCCGAGCTCGTCGCAGTACGTGCCCCCGGCCGTGCTGGAGCTCATCACGCAGTCTTTCCCGGTGGCCATCCTGGACCGGGTGTTCGACGGCGTCCCGGTGTCGTCGGTCTGCTCCGACAACGTCTCGGCGGGCCGCCAGGCCGCGGACGCGCTGTTCGACGCCGGGTACGACCGCGTCGGCCTGGTCTCGGCGGCGAGCACCGTCTCCACGGTGCAGGACCGGCTCGACGGCGTCGTGGACGCCCACGCGACCCGGCACGTGCCGTTCGACCCCGCGCACCAGTTCCGGCAGGTCCGCTCGACGGTCCCGGGCAGCGGCGTGGCGCCCGACGACGACATCGCCGCCCTGGAGAAGTTCCTCGCCGCCAACCCCGGGCTGACCGGGCTCGTGGCGACGGAGTACAACATCGCCGTCCTGCTGCGGGAGGCCGCCCACCGGGCCGGGCGCGACGTGCCCGGCGACCTCGGCATCGTCTGCTTCGACCACCCGGACGCGTTCTACGACAAGGCGCGGTACCGGTTCACGCACATCCGGCAGGACGAGGCGCGCATGGGGGCGGAGGCGGTCCGGCTCGTGCTGGACCAGCTCCGCGACCCCGGGCAGGTGACCAAGCTGGCGCTGCCGACCGAGCTGGTGCCGGGCAGCTCGACGCGCTGAGCCCTACCGGGCCAGCAGGTCCTCGGCGGACACGCCCGGCACGGCGACGGTCACCTGGGTGTCCCACGGGTCGGCGACGGTGACGGAGCGGCCGTCGTCGGCGAACGGGAGCGACGCGGCCCGCAGGCGGGCGACCAGGGCGTCGAGGTCCGCGCGGCCGGGGACGGTGATCGCGACGTCGCCCAGCCCGAGGCTCGCGGCGCGCGGCCCGGCGCCCGCGCTGTTCCAGGTGTTCATCGCGATGTGGTGGTGGTAGCCGCCCGCGGACGCGAACAGCGCGCCGGGGATGTCGGTGAGCGTGGCCTCCAGGCCCAGCGCGTCCACGTAGAACGACCTCGCGGTGGCGACGTCGCCCACCTGCAGGTGCACGTGGCCCACCCGGCCGGACCGGCTGGGCGCGGCGCCCAGCTCCGCCTCGGTCAGGTGCGAGCGCAGGTAGGCGTTGGGGTCCAGCCACACGGTGTCCATCTTGATCTGGCCCCGGTCGCGCACCCACTGCTCGCGCGGCCGGTCCGTGTAGAGCTCCACGCCGTTGCCCTCGGGGTCGGTGAAGTAGAACGCCTCGCTGACGAGGTGGTCGCTGGAGCCGGTGAAGGTGCCGCGGGCGTCCTGCGCCGCGCGGTAGACGGTCGCGGCCAGCGCCGCGGCGTCGTCGAACAGGAAGGCCGTGTGGAACAGCCCGGCCTGCCGGTGGTCACCCGTGGGCAGGTCCGGCGTGTGCACGAGCCGCAGCAGCGGCGTCGTGCCCCGTCCCAGGACCCGGTGCACCTCGCGGCCATGGCCGCGCTCCTCCAGCGGTTCGAGCGCGAACGCCGAGCCGTAGTAGGCGGCCATGGCGTCGAGGTCGCCCACGCGCAGCGTGACGGCGTCCATCGCCAGGGCGGGGGAGATGATCCGGTCGTCGACGGCGGTCGGGTCGGTCGGGTTCATGGGGTGCTCCAGGTCCGGGACGGGGTGGGGTGGGGGTGGTGCTGCCGGGTGGGGGTGTGCCGCGGCGGGTCAGCGGGCGACGGCGAGGCCGCCGGTCCAGGGGAGCTGCTCGCCGACGGCGAGGGTGAGCTGCAGGAAGCCGATCGCCTCCAGCTCGTGCGCGCGCTCCAGCGAGCCGGCGTCGATGGCGCCGAGGCCGGAGGACGTGACGGCCGAGATGAGCGCCTGCTTGGCGGCGGCGTCGTCCCCGGCGACCAGCACGGTGGTGGGCAGGGCGCCCACCTGCTTGGCGCCGAGCGTGGCGGCGAACGTGGTGTTGAACGCCTTGAGCACGTGGCTGGCGGGCAGCTTGGCCTGGAGCTCGGCGGCGGCGGAGGAGTCGGCGGGCACGACCAGCGCGTCGAACGTCTCGAAGTTCAGCGGGTTGGTGATGTCCACGACGACCTTGCCGGCGAGCTGCTCGGCGTAGGCCGAGGCGATGCCGTCCAGCGCGGCGTAGGGGACCGCGAGGACCACGATGTCGCCCGTGACCGGCGAGGTGCCGACCTCGGCCTTGGCGATGTGGGCGACGTCGTGCCCACCCTCGGCGAGGACGCCGCCGATCGCGTTCGCCATCGCGCCGGTGCCGATGATCGTGATGCTGGCCATGGTGCTGCTCCCTTGGATCTGCCCGTTCCCTGGATGAGGGCCGCGGGCCGGTTGGTTGTACCTACAAGCACTGACCATAGACCGATTTAGTTGTAGGTGCAACCAACTGTTAGGATGGCGACATGGACGAGCGCGAGCTGAGGTACCCCGAGCGGGTCGCGGTCGCGCGCCTGCACGCCCTGCTGGAGCTGCTGCCGACCGCGCTGGACAAGCGGATGCAGCCCGCCGGGCTGACGTCGTTCGAGTTCACGCTGCTGGAGGCGCTCGCGGAGACGGACGACGGCACGCTCCGGCTCAGTGCGCTCGCGTCGCGCACCAACGCCACGCTCGCCCGGCTCTCGCGCGTGGTCACGGGGCTGGAGCGCAAGGGGCTCGTGCGCCGCGCGCCGTGCGCCGAGGACGCGCGGGCGACCAACGCGGTGCTCACCGACCAGGGCCGCGAGGTCTACCGGGAGAGCACGCCGCTGTACGCCGACGCCGTGTCCAGCATGATCCTGGACGGGCTCACCGAGGGCGACGTCGACGACCTGGCCCGGCTCGCGTACGCGATCCTGACCCGCCTGGACCCGGACCGGAGGCTGGCGGTGACGTCGGGGGCGGGGTCCGTGTCGGGGTCGGCGGGGGTGCCGACGGTGGGGAGGTCGACGGCGGTGGTGCCGACGTCGGATGCTCCCGCAGACGACTGCCCGGCGGACCCGGCACCTGCGGCGCCGACAGGGAAGGTCCCGACTGCGGAGGCCCCGGCGGTGGGGATCCCGGCGGCGGTGGTGTCGACGTCGGATGCTCCCGCAGACGACTGCCCGGCGGACCCGGCACCTGCGGCGTCAGCGTCGGACGCGCCGGCTGACGACTGCCCGGCCGACCCCGCACCCGTACCCCCGGCGTCGACGGAGGAAGCCCTGGCCCACACTGGCTCCGCGCCCTGGGCGTCGGCGGACGAACGCCCGGCCCAGCCCGCCCCCGGCTCCGCGCCCCGGGCGTCGGCGGGCGAGCGCCGAGCCGCCCCGGCGGACCTCGCCGCGGACGCGCGCCCGTCCGGGTCGGTGGCCTCGGTCGACCTGGCCTCGGTCGACCTGGCCTCGGTCGACCCGGAGCAGCTCGCCGCCGAGGCGTGCCCGGCCGACCCGGCCCCGTCACACCCGTAGCCCGGCCGCACCCAAGGTGCGCTTCTACCCCGTCGTCGCGCCCGAAACAGCCGTGTTTTCGGGCCCAATGACGGGACAGAAGCGCACTTTGGTGTCGGGCGCGTGGCGGACGCCGCGGTGGCAGGTGCGTCGGCGTCGGTCGACGGTCTCTCGCCCGGCGTCGGCGTCGGTCGACGGTCTCCCGCCCGGCGTCGGCGTCGGTCGACGGTCTCCCGGCCAGGTCGACGTTGGTCGACGATCGTTTGGTCATGTTGGCGCCGGTCGACGTTGCCGTCCGTCGTCGGGCGTGTCGGCGACTGCCCGGTCTGGTATGTCCAGGGAGCGCCCGGCAGCTCGCCCCGGCGGCGGCCGCCGCTCTGCCGAAGTGCGCTTCTACCCCGTCATTGGGCCCGGAATCGGCCTGTTTTCGGGCGCGATGGCGGGGTAGAAGCGCACTTCGGGTGCGGCCCCGCGGCGGCCCCGCGGCGGTTCGGAGCGGTCCGTCGGACCGGTCGCCGACACCGCTGTCATCGAATGGGTGTATTTCATCCTATTGTCCTGTAGGTTTTGGGTGAAATCACGAGCGCCTGGGGGCAACGTCGCGCCCAGGGGGAGGAGCCCATCGATGTCGATGTTCCGTCGTACCCGACGAGTCCTGCTGGCCATGACCGTGATCGCCGGCCTGCAACCGGTCGCCCTGGCGCACGCCGGGCCGCCACCCACCGAACCGGCCGCCGTCTCGGCCGACGCCGCCGCGCCGGCGGGGCCCGGCGACGACACCGACGCCGCCACCGCCGTCGCCGACGCGCGGGTCTCCGCCGACGTGCTGATGGACTCCTACGACCAGCAGAAGGCGTGGTTCGCGTCGAGCTGGTGGAACTCCGCCGTCGCGCTGCAGACCATCGGCGACTACATGGCGCGCACGGGCGACCGACGCTATCTCGCGGAGCTCGACCACAGCTTCGAGACCAACAAGGGCCCGTTCCCGGCCGGCGAGCGGTCCACGGACGAGATCTACGGCAACTTCACCAGCCGCGCCATCGACGACTCCGGGTGGTGGGGGCTCAACTGGGTCACCGCCTACGACCTGACGGGCGACGAGAAGTACCTCGACATGGCCGTCACCATTGGCGAGTTCATGAACGAGTTCTGGGACACCAGCACCTGCGGCGGCGGCATCTGGTGGAACGAGGAGCGCACGTACAAGAACGCCGTCACCAACGGCCAGTGGGTGCGTCTGACCGCCGAGCTGCACAACCGGCTCCCGGGCGACACGCTCTGGCTGGACCGCTCCCAGGAGGCCTGGGACTGGTATGTCGGCAGCGGGATGATCAATGCGAACGGCCTGGTCAACGACGGGCTGCGCGACGACTGCTCCAGCAACGACGACACCGTGTGGACCTACAACCAGGGCCTTGGCATCGGCGCGGCGCTCGAGCTGTGGCGGGCCACGGGCGACCCCGAGCTCCTCGACACCGCGAAGTACCTCGCCGACTCCGCACTGGCGTCGGATGTGCTGGTCAAGAACGGTGTCCTGACCGAGTGGTGCGAGGCGGCCGGCCGGAGCTGCGACGACAACCAGAAGCAGTTCAAGGGCATTTTCCAGCGCTACCTGATGGAGCTCGCCGATGCCACGGGCGAACCGGCGTACACGCAGTTCGTCGCCGACCAGGCGGCGTCCGTCTGGGCCAACGACCGCGACGTCGTCGGCCGGCTGGGCCTGCGCTGGGCCGGCGGCACCGCCGAGCAGCCCAACGTGTTCGACTGGCGCACCCAGGCCAGCGCCCTGAGCGCCCTGATCGCCGACGTCCCGCGGGAGCAGCCGCGCCGCACCCTCTCGGCCGCCGCCTCGCCCGCGGTCGTCGCCGTGATGCCGAGCTCCGGGCAGGCCACGCGGGTGGGGCTCGACGTCGGGGTGGCCGCGACGTCCGCCCGGCCGGAAGCGCTGCCCGTGACGGTGCGGACCACGGGGCCGCGAGGCTGGAAGGTCACCGCGGACCGCACCCTGCGGCTCAACCCGTCCGGTCACGCCGACCCCGCGCGGGCCACGGTCCCCGTGGACGTGCGGATCCCGGCCGGCACCGCCGACGGCAGCTACCCGGTGAGCGTGACCGTCACCGCGCGGTCGGGCCTGACCTACACCGCGCGCGCCGAGGTGCTGGTCGCGGCCGTCGTCGACTTCGCCGCCGGGTCGCCCGAGGAGATTCCCTGGCTGTTCGACGCCGGCGGTTCGGGCTTCAGCGGCGGTGGCAGCCGGTACGCCGACGGCGAGAGCGCCTTCGTCTACCGTTTCCCGTTCCCCGCGGGGACGACGTCGGCGCAGGCGACGCTGACGATCGACAACCAGTACGTCGCCGAGGTCAGCCCCGACGGCGAGAGCTGGACGACGGTCCTGGCCGAGGACGAGCAGATCCGGGACGGCTCCAACCGGGCCGACCACACCCTCGACCTGACCGAGCACCTCGGCGCCGACAAGGCCGCGTACATCCGGGTGTCCGACGCCTTCCCGGCCGACGGCTGGGGCGGCGGCGTCTACCACGTGACGGCGGCGTACGAGACGAGCTGACCGGTCCGGCCGGTCCGGCCGGTCTGACCGGACCAGCCGGACCGGCCGGTCTGACCGGACCAGCCGGTCTGACCGGTCCGGCGGGTCCGGCGGGTCCACCTGAGGGCCCGCCCGAGATGTCCGGTTGACGCCTCGCCGACCTCACCTTTGAGGCCCGGGTTTCTTCGCTTTGGGCCGGCTCAAAGCGAAGAAACCCGGGCCTCGAAGGGAAGGGGAGAGGACGCCGGCAGGGCAGGATGGGCCCATGAGCGAATCCGATGTCACCGCGATCATCACCGAGGTCGAGGCCCAGGAGGCCGAGCTGGTCCTGCCGGCGTTCACGAACGACGACGCCTGGCGGCTCGGCAGCCTGCTGGTCGAGCTCGCTGTGGAGCGCGACCTGCCCGTGACGATCGACATCCGCAAGGGCACGCAGCAGGTCTTCCACGCGGCGCGGCCCGGCACGACGCCCGACAACGACTCGTGGATCAAGCGCAAGGTGCGGGTGGTCTACCGGTTCGGGGCGTCGTCGTACCTCGTGGGCCTGCGTGCGAAGGCCAAGGGCAGCGACTTCAACGCCGACCACGGGCTGCTCTTCCAGGAGTACTCGGCGCACGGCGGGGCCTTCCCGGTCCGCGTCGCGGGCGTGGGCATCGTCGGTGTCGTCACCGTGTCCGGGCTGGCACAGCAGGACGACCACGCCCTCGCGGTCGAGGCCCTGCGCGAGCTCGCCGAGGCCCTGCCCCGGGTCTGACGACCGGGCGAGAACCGGCCGCGGCGGGCGGTCGCCCGTGACGAGCGGTCGCCCGTGACGAGCGGTCGCCCCCGCCGGGCGGTCGTCCGCCCGCCGCAACGGCTCAACCGCGACAGCTCAGCCTCAACAGCTCAGCCTCAACAGCTCACGAGACCGTCCAGCGCTGGTTGTCCCCGGCGTGGCAGCCGTACATGATCGCGGGCGTGCCGTTGTCCGTGAGCGCGTTGGAGACGTCGAGGCAGAGCCCGGTCGCGGCGTTGCGCACGGTGCCGTCGGCCTGCGGGGACCACTGCTGGTTGGCGCCGCCGTGGCACGTCCAGACCTGGGCGGCGGTGCCCTGCTGCCCGCCGCTCGGGTCGTCCAGGCACAGCGTCCCGAGCACGCGCAGCTCCCCGGCGGCGGACGCCGTCCACTGCTGGGCCGGCGACCCGTTGCAGTCGTAGATCTGCAGGGTCGCGCCGTCCGCGGCGACGCCGCCGGGCACGTCGAGGCACCGGCCGGACGCCACACCCTGCAGCGTGACCGGCGTCAGCTCGGGCGGCGGGGCGCTGGGCGTGGGCGACGGTTCCGGGCTCGCCGGGGCGCTGACCGGGCTCGCCCCCGTGGGGCTCGGCACCGGGCTCGCGGACGCACTGGCCGAGGCCTGCCCCGCGGCGTCCTGCCCGGAGACGTCCCGGCTCAGCACCCAGATCGTGCCGATCACCGCGCCGAACAGGAGCAGGGCGGCGAGCACCCACACGAGCAGGCTGACGGGCGGGCGCCGGCGCGCCGTGACGTGGTCGTACACCCTGGTGCTCCTCCTTCGTCGGGCCGCCCTCGTGCGTCCGCGCCGCACCCTACTCGTTTCCCGGCACCGCTCGGTCCCGCCGCCCGCCCGGGTGCAGGATCGGGGGATGGCCGCGCACACGGAACCGACCAGCCCGAACCCCCAGGAACCCCGACCCACGAACCCCGCCGCGCCACGCTCCTATGTCGTCACCGGCGGCGGGCAGGGCGTGGGCCGCGCGATCGCGCTGCGGCTCGCCGTCGAGGGCCACGTCGTGGTCCTCGACCTCGCCGGGCCGCTCGACCGGGCTCATCCGCGCGTCACGCTCGTCACCGGCGACGCCGCGGATCCCGAGGTCGCCCGCCGCGCCGCCGACACCGCGGAGGCGGCGGCCCCGCTGGCCGGCTGGGTCAACAACGCCGCGATCTTCCGCGACGCCCCCGTCACGGCCCCACCGTCCGAGGTGCTGAGCCTGATCACCGCGAACCTGGCGCTCGCGGTCACGGGCTGCCACACCGCCGTCGGCCACCTCCTACGGCACGGACGGCCCGGCGCGATCGTCAACGTCTCGTCCCACCAGGCGCAGCGGCCGGTGCGCGGTGCCCTGCCGTACGCCACCGCCAAGGGCGCCCTCGAGGCGCTGACCCGCGCCGTCGCCGTCGACCACGGTCCCGACGGCATCCGCACCAACGCGGTGGCCCTCGGGTCCGTGACGACGGCGCGCTACGAGGAGTACCGGCGGGAACACCCCGGCGTCGACGCGCAGATGGCCGCCCTGCACCCGCTCGGCCGGGTCGGCACGGGCGAGGAGGTCGCCGAGGTGGTCGCCTTCCTCCTGTCGGACGCCGCCGGGTTCGTCAACGGGGCGGTCCTGCCCGTCGACGGCGGACGCGCGGCGCAGGGGGTCGACCCGGAGGCCACCTGACGCCGCCCGCCGCCGTCGGTCAGGCGACCGTCACCGGACCTCCCGCCACGGCCCGTGCCGGTCACCCGGCTCCTGGTTGCGGGTCCACCACTTCGCCTCGTACAGGGTGCCGTCGTGCTCCACGAAGTCCCCGGTGTCGAAGATGCGCGACGGCGTCCAGGCGGCGGTGCCGTCCCAGGTCTCGGCGATCTCCTGCCACGGCCCGTACGCCGACTGGCCGGGCGTCTGGTTCTGGGTCCACCACGAGGCCTGCCACAGCGCGCCGTCGTGGGCGACGCGGTCGCCGGTCGTGTAGATGGTCCGGGCCGCCCAGGCGGCGGTCTCGGGCTCCGTCAGGACCCCGGGCCGGGCCGTGACCCGCAGGTGGTCCAGGTTGATGTTGCCCGTGTCGGCGGCGGTGTGGTGCAACAGGATCTCGTGCCGCCCGGCCGCCAGCGTGACGAGCACGCCGGGGGAGTGGTCCCAGATGCGCCAGCGGTCGGCGCCCTGGCCGAGGTTCGGGAACGAGACCGGCTGCGCCGCGCCGTCGTCCACGGAGACGGACAGCCGGCGGTCCAGCGGCGCGACGACCATCCCGTTGGCGTACCGGAACGACAGCTCGACCGTGACGGGCGCCGCGGCGTCGTAGGTGAACCGGACGCCTGCCCCGACCTTCGTCAGGTCGCGGACGAACCCGGTGCCCGTGTAGCCGGGGTGCTCGGCGTTGGTGCGCGCGCCGCCCAGCAGCGTGGCCGTCTCCGCCTCGCTGACGTGCTCGCCGTGCTGCGCCGCGACGGCCGCGAGCAGCGCGTCCAGGGTCGGGCCGTCCCCCTCGGCGTCCGCGATCCGGTCCGCGAGCGCGCCCAGCGCCTCGTCCATCGAGCTCGAGTCACCGGACCGGGCGTGCGCCACCGCCTGGGCGGCCGGTTGCCGGAGCGCGACGGCGGTCCCCGGGTCGACCGCGGACGCGTCCTCCGCGTCGCGGATCAGCGCGAGGATGCCGAACAGCCCGGCCGCGGTGCCGAGGTACGGCTCCACCACGGTGTCGATCTCGTCCGCGACGCCCGGCGGCACCGCGTCCGCGGAGGAGGTGAGCACGGCCAGGCGCACCGCCTGCATCGCCCGGCGCACGGCGGGGAAGTCGTTCTCCCGCGCCGCGTCCAGCGCCGCCTCGGCGCGCTCGGTCAGCAGCGCGGCCCGGGCGGGCGCCAGGTTCGGGGCCTCGTCGTCCAGCAGGTCGGTCAGGGTCCCGTCCGGCCGTGGCAGCAGCGCCACGGAGACGGGTCGCCCGGGCGTCCCGTCCGAGCCGATGACGGCGATCGTGTTCGCCGTCCGGTAGGCGACGTCGTCGGCCGCGACGTCGAACGTGAACGTGCGGGTCGCGCCGCCGCCCACCCGGCCGGCGGCGCCGTCGACCGCCGCGCCGTCCACGGCGATGCGCGCCTGGCCCGCCGTGGTGCCGTCGTTCCGGACGGTCGCGGTGACCGTCACGGTGCCGGCCGTCGGGTCGTAGGCGACCTCGGGCATGCCCCGGAGCGTGAACGACGGCGCGGCGTAGTCGTCCAGCTCCGCGACGTCCTGCGGCGTCGCGGGCCGCAGCTTCACCGCGTGCCCGCCACCGCCGACCATCGACGCGTCGATCGTGTCGGTCGAGTCCACCAGCGAGTGGGTCACCTCGACGGCGGTCGGGTTGCCCTTCCAGGACGCGTCCCCGGCATCGGCGTAGACGTCGGCCACGTAGGTGGTGCCCTCGTCCAGGAACGTGAGCGGCACCCGCACGGTGCGGTCGTTATCGTCGGTGACCGACCCGAGGTACCAGGTGGTGCCGCTGCGCCGGGCGGTCACGGTCTGGTCCCCGAGGACGGCGTCGAGCACGTGGGACTCGTCCCAGACCGTCGGCATGTCGTGCAGGTAGGCGAAGGCCTCGGCGTGCTCCGCGTAGTTCTCCGGGGTGTCGGCCAGCATCTGGAGCGGGCTGGAGAACGTCGGGTAGAGCGCGAGCTGCGCCGTCGTGGTGGTCTGCACCCGGGTCTTGAGGTTCGCCGGGTCCCAGGTGACGGCCAGCACGCCGGGCGTGTAGTCCGCGGGCCCGCCCATCCAGCGCGTGAACGGCAGGATCGTGGCCTGCTCGGGCGGGTTGCCGCTCGCGCCCATGTAGTTGTGCTGCTCCATGCCGGCCACGCCCTCGCCCGTCATCATGTTCGGGTAGGTGCGCGACAGGCCGGTCGGCTTGATGGACTCGTGGGCGTTGACGGAGATCTGGTGCCGCGCCGCGGACTCGATGACCCGCTGGTAGTGCTGGACCGCCTCCTGGTCGTAGTGGCTGCGGTTCACACCGCCCAGCTCGAAGCGGGTGGCGTACCCGGTCTTCAGCGCGTGGATGCCCCACTCCTGGTACTGGTCGAAGATCTCGTCCATGTGCGCGTCGTAGTAGTCGACGTAGCCGCGCGTCTCGTTGTGCGCCATGAAGCCGACGCCGTTCGCCTTCGCGTAGGCCAGCACCTCGTCGATGTCGACGTCGGCCTGGGGCGTGACGAAGTCCTGCCCCTTCCACTCGCCGCCCGCGTTCTGGTTCCAGCCCTCGGCCAGCACGTACTTGGCCCCGGCCTCGACGGCGAGGTCGACGTACTCCTTGATGCGCGCCGTGGTGGCGCCGTGCCTGGGGCCGGCGTTCCAGGTGGTGTCGCGCCGCTGCAGCTCCCACCACACGCCGACGTACGTGCCGGGGTCGATCCAGTCGGTGGTGTCGGCGGTGCCGTCGTCGTCGGAGTCGACGTCGCAGATGGCGCACGGCGCGTTGAGGTTCTCGATCAGGTGGGAGGCGGCGAGGTCGCCCGCGCTCCGGCCCACGGTGAGCGTGCGCCAGGGCGTGCTGAAGCCGTCGGCGTCGACGTCGATCACCGCCTTGTCCCCGTTCGGCAGCGCGATCAGGTCCGAGACCAGCGTGCCCGGCGTCGTGCCGCGCACCACCGTCATGCTCGGGAAGTCGATCAGCGCCGCCTCGTGCACGGTCACGAACAGCCCGTCCGCGCGGGACGTCGTGATCGGCGTCTGCGCGGAGGCGACGTCCGGCAGCGGCTGGGTGCGGTAGTGCTGCTCGTCCGCGCTCCAGCGGGTGCCCGCCGGGATCGAGTACGCCGTGAGGTCCGCGGGCAGCGCGAACTGCGTCTTCTCGCCGGACACCACCACGCCGGCGCCGAGGCCCTCCTGCTCCGGGAAGGTGTAGCGGAAGCCCACGCCGTCGTCGAAGACGCGGAACACCACGTCCAGCTCCACGCCCGAGGCCTCGTGCACGGCGTGCACGGTCAGCTCGTTCGCGCGGTTGCGCACCCGGGCGTCGTTGCCCCAGGCGGGGGTCCAGGTCTCGTCGACGACGGCGCGCTCCGTGGACCCGACGGTCAGGCCCGTCGTCAGGTCGACCGCGGGCTCCCGCAGCGTCAGGCCGAGGCCCGACGGCGCGACGACCGTGGTGGTCCCGTCCCGCACGACCTCGTACGTGAGGGTCCCGTCGACGACGTCGACCGTGGCCGCGATCGACCGGTCCGGCGAGGACACGGTCCAGCCGTCGAGGACGCCGGCGGGCTCCTGCGCCGGCTGCGCCGTCCGCACCGCCTGCTGGGTCGTCGCGGCGATGGCGGGTGCCGGGGCGGCGAGTGCCGCGGGCGCGAGGGCAGCGGGCACGACCAGCGCGGGCACGAGAAGCGCCAGCGCGGTGGTCGCGGCGGTGCGGGTCCGCCGGCGTCCTTGCCCGCCTCCCGGTCTGCCGCTGTTTCGGTTGCCTGAGGGCAGGTGCACGTTCTCTCCCGGACGTCGATGTCGGCGGCGCCGGATTGCCTCGATGCAGACCAGCGGCAGGAAAGAGTTTTCCCAGCCGCCACCGTGCTGTCAAGGCAGGCCAGGCGGCTTTCACCCGCCGTCGGCCACGACCTCCCGCACCCAGGTGTCACCCTCGGGGCGGAAGCCCACGCCGCGCAGGTACGCGTGCTCGCCCGGCGCGGCGTGCGGCACCACCACCCGGTCGAACCCCTTGGCCGCGAAGATCCCGCTGCGCCGGTACACGAACTCGCCGGGCGTCAGGTCGCGGAACCGCATGGTCACCCAGTCGAGCTCCACGACGCCCGCACCGCCGCCGGCGTCGCGCACCTCCACCACGCCCACCGTCTCGTCGCCGCGCTGCACCAGGAACGCCGAACGCTCCTCACCCGGCTCCGGCTGCGCCACGAAGTCCGGGGCGAAGGTCGCGATGTCGGCCGCGTGCGTGCGCAGCACGTGCAGCAGGTACGCGTCGTCCGGCGCCACCTCCACCACCTCGTAGACGGCGGCGTCGTGGCGCTCGCGGGTCAGGCGGCGCAGCCAGTAGATGTTGATGAGGCTGATCGCGGCGTTCATCGCGAAGAACGGCCAGATCCCGAGGATCGCGTTGTACGTGGTCGCGATGAGGGAGCCGGTCAGGTTGAGCCAGCGGAAGCGGAACACCCGCGCCTGCGTGAGGGACAGCACGACGAGCGCGGAGCCGACCCAGCCGGCGAGCTCGAGCCAGGGGAACATGCCCTGACCCTAAGTGGGCAGGGGAGTTTCGGCGGCAGCGGACCCTGTGCGGGGCTGTGCGGACCCGGCCCAGGTACATCCCGGTCCGGCAGCCACTACGCTCTGGCCGTGCAGAATGTCTGGCTTGCCCCGAGCCCTGGTCGGTTCCTCGGCCTCCTGTGGCTTGTCGGCAGCGGATCGCTCTTCTCGGTGACGGGGCACGAGGAGCGCGCCGAGGCGGCAGAGCAGCATGTCCTGGTCATCGAGCCGGGTGCCGCGGTCGACGAGGTGACGCGGATCGGCGCTGAGCTCGACGCGACGACACGCACCGCGCGGGTCCGGTTCCGCTGGTCGCGGGTGGCCAACTCGCTGTGGTGCGCGTTCCCCGTCGTGCTGATCCTCGTCGGGGCGTGGGCGAGCAGCATCGCCATTCCGCCGACGGATCCGCTCCAGGACGTCGCGATCCCCGTCACGGTGCTCTACGCGGTCGTCACCGGCTTGTTCGCGATCGTGTGCGACCGGCACACGCGGCGGTCGGTGCGGCAGATCACCGAGTTCGAGGCACCCGGAGTGGTGCGTGTGACGGTGCCGGGGCGGGACAGGTTCCTCGTGCGGCTGATCGAGCAGGCGGGTCGGCGGACGGCCGCCGAGCAGCGGCAGCTCAGCGAGTTGCTGTGGCGGTTCGCCGATGCGGACCGGACCCGCCGCGAGTACCTGGGGACGACCGAGGCGTTCGACGACGACGAGTTCGCGCCGCTCCGGGCCCGGGCCGAGGACGCACGGCGCGACCTGCGGGCGTGGGCAGGCGAGGTGGCAACAGCCTGAGCGGTGCGTCCAGGACCGGTGGGGTCACCAGGACCAGCCGCGCGCGCTGAGCTCCAGCTCCTCCCGCAGCCGTTCGTCCGCGGCCGAGTGCTCGCTCGCGCGCAACGGGTCCGAGTCGGTCGGCAGGTCGGCGAGGCGGCACGCCTCGCGCAGGAGCGCGTCGTAGGCGTTCTGCACCGCGAACCAGTGGTGGGCGCGGGCGTACAGGTCGGGGTCCTCCTCGACGTGGCGCAGCTCGGCCGCGAGCTGGCCCAGCCGCGACTGCAGCCGGAGGGTCACCAGCGGGTCGGGTGCCGGCTTCTGGCGGGTCCGGAAGGTCCAGGCCATGGGGTGTCACCGCCACGTCGTCGTCGCGGAAGGGGTACCTCTCCAGCGTAGGTCCGCGGGACCGGGACGGCTATCCCGGCCCCGCGGATTCCTGCGGTTTTCCTGCCGCGCGGCCACTGCCGCGCGGCCACTGGCGCGCGGGCGCCTGCCCGCCGTCAGTCGGAGTAGCAGAGGTCGCCCTCGCACCCCGCCCGCACGTCGGAGCCGTGCACGCCCATGACGACGGCGCCCCCGGTGTCGCTGTCGCCGATCTGGGCGTTGACCGGGCCCGTGCCGCCGATCACGACGTTCGAGTCGTCGTAGGTGACTACGTTGCGGTCACCGCGGCTCCGGATCGAGACGTCGTCGAACCCGTCGGCGCCCACCACGAGGGCGCCGTTCCCCGTGGCCGAGGACTCGCCCTCGTCCGTCACGGTGGCGTGGCCGGAGGTGGTGGAGCCGGGTGCGGCCGGCCCGGTGGTCGGTACCGCGGGACCCTGCTCCTCCGTGTCCTCCTCGGCGGCATCTCCGGGCGCCCCCTCTTCCTCCTCCTCACCTTCCTCGCCGTCTCCCTCGTCCTCCTCCGTGTCCTCGGCATCGCCCGAGTTGCCCGACCGGACCACGGACCCGGTCACGTCGACCGCGTTGAGGCCGCTGGAGTCGGTGTCGCCCGTGTTCGCGTTGATCCGGCCGTCCCGGCCGAGGAACACGTTCGAGTCGTCGTACGTGACGATCTGGTCGCTGCCGACGACGCTCACCGAGTGGTCCTCGAAGCCGCTGATCGCCATGGAGCTGCCCTGCCCGTAGCCCAGGAGCATCCCGCCGAACGAGTCGTTCTGGTGCGTGCCCACCGTGGCTCCGGCCTGCGCCGCCGACGACGCCGGGGCTGCCGCCCCGGGCGACGCCGTGACGTTCGACTCGCCGGACCGCAGCCCCGACCCGTCGGACCCGAGGGCGAGCACGCCGCTGGACGACACGGCGCCGGTGTTGGCGACGAGCCGACCGTCGGCCCCCACGTAGACGATCGAGCCGTCGGCGGCGAGGACCTGATAGCTGACTCGGCGGTCCTGCGACGGGGCCGCCGGAGCCGGTTGTTGGCCTGTCGGCACCACGATCACGCGGCCGGGCGGGTCGCCGGCGGCGGCCGCCTGTCCCGGCGTCGTCGGCGTGGCGCCGGGGGTTGCCCGGACGGCGGCGCGCGGTCCGCGAACCGACGTGGCCGACGCGGCGGCAGCAGGAGCCGATGCACCGCCCGCCCCCGCCGTCGTCCCACGGACAGCCGTCGTGCCCGAACCGTCGGGCGAGACCATGAGGACGACCGGTGACGCGGCCGCCTGCGGCGTCGTCACGTACACGTCGCCCGCCGGCGCGGGAGCGGACGGCGTCGCAAGCCCGGGCGCAGCCACGGGGGTGGCCGGGACGGCGCCGCCCAGGACGTCGTGCGCCACCCAGGCGCACATCCCGGCGACGGCGACGATCACCGCGCAGGCCTGATAGCTCAGCCCCCGTGGCGCGCGGTCCTTGGTGCGGTGCTTCCTGTTCCGGTGCTTCTTGTGCTGGTTCTTCGAGGTCCGGTTCTTCGAGGTCCGGCCGTTCGAGGTGGACATCCCGTTCTCCTTCCAGCCGCGCGAGGAGCGCCGCCGGTGGGACCTCGTGCCGGACCGGCCTGCCGGTACCGGGCGTCGGTGGCTCGCAGATCGCGGGAGTCCGGCGATCGCGTGGCGGGTCGAAGACCGTGCGCCGCTCGCGGTCGAGTTGTGCGACAGTCACGCCCGGGCGCGAGGCGCGGGCGTTCCACGGGCCCACCGCACGGCCGGCGTCCTGCGTCCGGCCGCGGAGCCTCCCGCGGGAACGGACCGGGTACGCGGGCCGGGCCGACGGCGGCGAGGCCGGACGACGGGCACTGCCGCACTACCCGGTGCTGTGGCACCTGCGACGATACGCCGGCGTATCCGGCGCCGCCCCCGAGGGAACGGGAATCACCCGCCCCGCGGGAGGAAGGATGAGTCGGCTAGACTGGGGGCAGACTTCCGGCGCGAGAGTGCCGGCGGGATCCGAATGAGACAGCGGATCGAGCGGCCCCGAGGCATCCACAGCCACGGGGCCGCTTGTTTTTCGGTCCTGTCCGGGCGGTTCGGCCCGGCAGCTGTGTCCCGGGCCGCCCGAGCCGGATCGGCCGCCCCGGCTGTGTCGGACCTCGTCCGTACGCCAGCCCTGACTCGGCGCTTGATAGAACGCGTGTTCGAGTAGAATGCTGTCATGTCAGTGTCCGGTGCCACGATCCTGCACGCCGACCTCGACGCGTTCTACGCGTCGGTCGAGCAGCTGCTGGACCCTGACCTGCGCGGACGGCCGATCGCCGTCGGCGGTGGTCCGCGCGGGGGAGTCGTGCTCGCGGCCTCCTACGAGGCCAAGGTGCACGGGGTGCAGGGCGGGATGCCCGGCTGGCGCGCGGCCCGGCTGTGCCCGGACCTGGTGTTCGTCCGCGGTCACTTCGGGGAGTACCAGCGGCTCGGCGATGCCGTGATGGCCGTCCTGGCCGACGTCACGCCCGTCGTCGAACGGATCTCGATCGACGAGGCGTTCCTCGACGTGTCCGGGGCGACCCATCTGTTCGGGCCGCCCGCGGCGATCGGGGCACAGATCCGCGAGCGCGTCCGGGCCGAGGTGGGGCTCCCGATCTCGGTGGGGGCCGCGCGGACCAAGCACCTCGCGAAGATCGCCTCCCAGGTGGCGAAGCCGGACGGCCTGGTCGTCGTCGACCCCGGAGCCGAACGGACCTTCCTCGACCCACTGCCCGTCAGCCTGATCTGGGGCGTCGGACCAGTCAACGAGCAGCGCCTGGCGGACCTCGGCATCCGGACGATCGGCGAGCTGGCGCGCACCCCGTCGACCGCTGTGGAGCACATCCTCGGCCATGCCGTAGGGCACAAGCTCAGCGCCATGGCGCAGGACGAGGACCCCCGCCGGGTCGTCACCAGCCGCCGCGCCCGCTCCGTAGGGGCGCAGTCGGCGCTGAGCCGACGCCGGCCCGAGCCCGACGACGTCCGGGCGGTCCTGGCGCACCTGTCGGACCGGGTCTCGCGGCGGCTACGGGCCAAGGGGCGCGCGGGCCGCACCGTGACGGTCGCGGTGCGGTTCGCGGGCATGCAGCGGGCGACGCGGTCCCTCACGCTGCCGGTGCCGATGTCCGCCACGCTCACCCTCACCGAGGTCGCGGTGCGGCTGGCCTGGTCCGCGATCGACGACGCCGCACCGTGCGAGATCACGCTGCTCGGCGTCTCCGTCTCGAACATCGCGGACCAGTCGGCGGTCCAGATGGAGCTCGACCTCGACCCGCCCGACCCGTGGCGGCCCGGCTCCGCGCCGGGCGTGGCCCGGGGCGCCGTCGACGAGTCGATGGACGCGATCCGCACGCGGTTCGGCGGGGACGCCGTCGGCTACCTCCCCGTGGTGCTGCGCCGGGGCGGGGCGGTGCCCGACGAGTTCCGCGAGCTCGCCGAGCACGACCTGTGAGCGGCTCGGGTCATTCCGGGGAGTGCAGCGCCGCCAGGATCCCCTCGCCGTAGCGGTCCAGCTTCGCCTGGCCGACGCCGCTGATGCCGCTCAGCGCGTCCAGGTCGCCAGGCCGCTCCGTCGCCACGGTGCGCAGCGTCGCGTCGTGGAACACCACGTACGCGGGCACGCCCTGCTCCTTGGCGGCACCCGCCCGCCAAGCACGCAGCCGCTCGAACACCTCCTGGTCGGCGTCCGGCAGCGCCACGGCCTCGGTCTTCGCGCCCCCGGACCGCGAGGACCGACGCGCGGCGCCCGCCGTCGGGGCCGGGTCGCGCCGCAGCCGCACCTCGCGCCGTCGGCCCAGCACGTCGCCGCTGGTCTCGGTGAGCAGCAGCGTGCCGTGGTTCGAGTCGACCTCCAGCAGGCCCTGCGCCAGGAGCTGGCGCGCCACGGACCGCCACTCGCCGTCCGACAGGTCCTCGCCCACGCCGAACACCGTGAGGCTGTCGTGCCCCCACTGCGTGATCTTGGGTGTGGCCTTGCCGCGCAGGATGTCCACCACGTGCCCCACGCCGAAGCGCTGGTTGCGCTCGCGGTCCAGCCGGAACACGGCGGACAGGAGCTTCTGGGCGGGTACGGTCCCGTCCCAGGCCTCGGGCGGGTTCTGGCAGGTGTCGCAGGCCCCGCAGTCGCCGGGGTGCTGCTGGCCGAAGTAGCGCAGGAGCTGGGCGCGGCGGCACTCCACGGTCTCGCACAGCGCCAGCATCGCGTCCAGGTGGGACGACAGCCGGCGGCGGTGGGCGAGGTCGCCCTCGGACTCGGCGATCATCTTGCGCTGCTGCACCACGTCGGCCAGGCCGTAGGCGAGCCACGCCGTCGACGGCAGGCCGTCGCGACCCGCGCGGCCCGTCTCCTGGTAGTAACCCTCCACCGACTTGGGGAGGTCGAGGTGCGCCACGAACCGGACGTCTGGCTTGTCGATGCCCATGCCGAAGGCGATGGTCGCGACCATGACGACGCCGTCCTCGCGCAGGAACGTCGCCTGGTTGGCTGCGCGCACCGGTGCGGGCAGGCCCGCGTGGTACGGCAGGGCGCGGATGCCCTGGTCGGTGAGCTGCTGGGCGGTCTTCTCGACCGACGCGCGCGACAGGCAGTACACGATCCCGGCGTCGCCGGGGTGCTCGGTGCGCAGCAGGGTCAGGAGCTGCCGCAGCGGGCTGTCCTTGGGCGCGATGCGGTAGGTGATGTTGGGCCGGTCGAAGCTGGCCACGAAGTGCCGGGCCTCCGCCAGGCCCAGGCGGTCCGCGATCTCCTCCCGGGTGTGCTGGGTGGCCGTCGCGGTCAGGGCGATGCGGGGCACGCCGGGCCACCGCTCGGCCAGCGCGCCGAGGCGCAGGTAGTCCGGGCGGAAGTCGTGGCCCCACTGGGAGACACAGTGCGCCTCGTCGATCGCGAACAGCGCGATCGTGCCCTGGTCGAGCAGCCGGGCCGTGGACTCGACGCCGAGCCGCTCCGGCGCGAGGTAGAGCAGGTCCAGCTCGCCCGACCGGTAGGCCTGCTCCACCTGGCGGCGCTGGTCGGCGTCCTGGGTCGAGTTGAGGAACCCGGCCCGCACGCCCAGGGCCGCCAGGGCGTCGACCTGGTCCTGCATGAGGGCGATGAGCGGCGAGATCACCACGCCCGTGCCCGGCCGCACGAGGGCCGGGATCTGGTAGCACAGCGACTTGCCGCCGCCGGTGGGCATGAGTACGAGGGCGTCGTCGCCCCTCGTCACGGTGTCGATGATCTCCTGCTGTTCGCCGCGGAACGCGTCGTAGCCGAACACCGTGCGGAGCACGTCGAGGGGCGTCGGCGCCAGGTCGAGCGCTGGTCCTGCCACGTCGAGCTCGGGTGCGGCGGCGTCCGGAGGAGTCATGGCCGCCAGTGTGCCAGGGGACGCTGACACGAGCGGGGACGGGCGCTCAGCGCGGCGCGAGCTCGCGCAGGGCCGGCAGTGCCCGCTCCAGCATGGCTGCGGTCCCGGTGAGGCTGATCCGGAAGTGCCCGGCCCGGTCGAAGACGGTGCCGGGCAGCACGAACACGCCCCGCCCGGCGAGCGCCGTGACGAACGCCGGCGCGTCGCCGCCCGGCGCGGCGCTCCACAGGTAGAACGTGCCCTCGGGCACGGTGAGGTCGTAGCCCGCCGCGCCGAGCGCGGCGACCATGAGGTCGCGACGCCGCTGCAGCTCGCCGACATCGATCGAGACCGTCTCCAGGGCCGGCACCGCGTACTGCATGAGGGCGTCGGGGAAGGTCCAGCCGAGGCCCATCTGCAGGGGCAGCAGGGCGGCGCGCAGCTCGGTGCGCACGTCGTCGGGGATCAGGGGCGAGAACGCGAGGTAGCCGAGGCGTTGGCCCGGCGCGAGCAGGACCTTGCCGTAGCTGTAGTCGACCAGCGTCCACGGGTAGCACTCGGCCGGGCTCGTGAAGCCGATGCCGTCGAACCGGATCCGGCGGTACGGCTCGTCGGACAGCAGCCAGATGCGGCGGCCGGCGCGGGCCGACGCCGCCTCCAGCAGTGCGGCGAGCTCGACCAGCCGGTCCCGGGTGTACACGCGGCCCGTGGGGTTCGCGGGCGAGTTGACGACGACGACACGCGTCCGCGGCGTGATCGCCCGTCCGATGGCCTCGATGTCCAGGTCGAACCCGTCGGCGGTCAGCGGCGCGCGCACCGGCACCAGGTTCGCCGCGCGCAGCATCGGCGTGTAGAACCAGCCGGGCTCGGGGAACACCACCTCGTCCCCGGCGTCGGCCACGAGCCGGAACGCGAGCGCGATGGCGCCGAACGCGCCCTGCGTCATGGCCACGTCGTCCGCGTCGAACGGGAGGCCGAGCTCGCCGCGCAGCCCCTCCGCGATCGTCTCCCGGGCGGGGGCCAGGCTCGACTTGTAGGCGAACCAGTCCGTGGCGCGAGGTTCGAGGTTCGCCCGTAGCGCGTCGACCAGCCCCCGCAGCGGCATCTCGTGCGGGTCACCGAACGCCAGGTCGACGACGCCGGCCTGCCGGTCCATCGTGCGCAACGACTGGAAGAAGGACGTGACGGGCGCGATGGCGTCCTGCGCTGCTCTGGCCCGGTCGGACAGCTCCATGCCGCGGCTCCTCTCGCGAGATGCGGCCGCCCCCCGATGTTCCTCATGATGCCCCCGAACCGCCGGGCGCACACGGCGTGCCGCTCGGCGTGTCGCGCGGCGTGGCGGGCCCCTGACCTACCGGCGCCGGTCCAGCTCACCGGGCAGCAGCGCGAACGTCCGCTCGTGCGCGGCGCGGGCGTGGCGGGTCATGTACCCGGCCACCGGCCAGGGCGCGGTGACCTCGGTCGTCTCCGTGAGCCGGGCGCCGCCGACCGACGCCGTCGCCCGGGTGACCGTGCGCAGCGTGCAGCCCGGCGCGGCCCGCACGGACGACGTCAGCACGTCGTCGCCGGCGCGCACCATGCGGGCGGGGAAGCGGATCGTGTACCGCAGCGGCCCGAGCCGGGGCCGCTCGACGACCTGCCAGTCCCGCCAGGGCCCGGCCGGGCCGGCGCCGTCCGCGACGACGTCGGCCGACACCAGGTAGGGGTGCAGGCCGCGGTGCCGGGTGAGGTCCGCCAGGAAGTCGATCGCGGCGCGCGGGCCGACCGGGACGGACGTGCTGAGCTCGAACCTGAGGGTGGTCACGGCAGGATTGTGGCGCACGCCCCGGGGCCGGTCACGCGCGACGTCACGCCCGGCGCAGGTCGTCGTACGTGGCCAGGGGCACCAGCCCCGACGCCGCCGCGGCGATGTCGCGGTCGCCCGCCACCAGCACGTCGGCCTGCAGGGTGGCGACGGCGAGGTACTCCGCCTGGCCGGTGTCGTGCCAGCCGAGCTGCCGGGCGACCTTCCACGCCGTCGCGCGCGAGACCCGGTCGCCGAGCAGCCGGACCTTGAGCGTCGCCACCCGTTCGAGCAGCGCCCGTGCCGTCTTCTCGTCGAGGAGTCCCGCGTCGGCGTCGCGATAGAGGATCGACATGGCGTGGCTGCGCAGCGCCGCCGGCGCGACCAGCGGCCGGTGGGCGCCCGCGCCGGGGTCCTCGCGCACCAGGCGCAGCGCCGTGACGGCGTCGATCGCGAACCGCGTCCTCCGGCTGGCGCCGTCCTGGTCCGGTCTGTTCATGGGTCCAGGAAACACCCGACCGCCGACACACGTCCGGCGGGGCGCCTCCGGCGCCCGGTGCGCCGTGTCCGGTGTCCCGCTCGGACGGTCACGGATCCGGGTGCTCGCCGGTCGTGTGCAGGAGTGGTGCGCGAGATCCCCCGGACGGCGGCGGACCGCGACGGACGACGAGAGGTGGCGGACGCGATGAGCGACATCGTGCAGCGGGAGACCGTGCGCAGGGACGCGGGACAGGACGAGATCGTGCGCGGCGCGGTGGTGATCCGGCCGGGCACGGCCGAGCCCGGCTCGGTGCGGATACGCGCCTACAAGGCGGGCGTGCTGGTCGCGGACGCCGACCCGCCGCTGCTGGTCTGGGAGCACCGGTTCTACCCCCAGTACTTCTTCGCCCCCGTCGAGCTGCGGGTCGGGCTGCGGCCCGCGGGAACCGGTCGCCGGTCCAGGAGCCTCGGGCCCGGCGAGCTGTTCGACGTCGTCGTGCCCGACGGCGTGGGGGAGACGGTGCTCGCGGGCGCCGCCCAGCGCTACCCGCAGGCCCCGGTGGTGGCCCTCCGTGACGCGGTGACGCTGGACTGGTCGGCCCTCGACACCTGGCTCGCCGAGGAGGAGGTGATCCACACCCATGCCCGCGACCCGTACGTGCGGGTGGACGCGATGCCGTCGAACCGGCACGTCCGGGTGGTGGCGGGCGGGGAGGTGGTCGCCGAGTCGCGCCGGCCGGTCGTCCTGGTCCAGACCGGGCAGCCGCCGCGGTACTACCTGCCGCAGGTCGACGTCCGGATGGACCTGCTCACGCCCACCGACACGGTGAGCTACTGCGCGTACAAGGGCACGGCGGCGTACTGGACGCTCGACGTCGCCGGCCTGCGGCTGCGCGACGTCGTCTGGGGCTACGACACCCCGCTGCGGGAGGGACTGCGGATCGCCGGCATGGTCTGCTTCTGGCAGGAGAAGAACGCGGACCTGGAGGTCTGGGTCGACGGGGTGCGGGTGGGCCGGCCGTAGGGCGCGTTCCGCCGCGGCGCCGTCGACAGGAAAAACCGGCGAGATCGGCGCCCGGTTCCGCCAGGATGGCCGCCATGGACGAGGTGGAGGTCGTCGTCGCCCACAGCCAGCGTGCGACGCTGCGCGTGGGCGACGTGTTCCTGAAGGTGGACGGCGACCGTGAGCACGCGGACGTCGAGATCCGGGCGATGGCCCTGGCACCGGTGCCGACTCCGGCGATCCTGTGGCACGAGCCGCCCGTGCTCGCGATCGCCGCCGTGCCCGGGACGGCGCTCGGCGTGCTCGGCGAGCCGTCCCCGGCGTCGCCGGCGGCCTGGGCCGCGGCGGGCGCCGCGATCCGGACGCTGCACGACGCGCCGCTGCCGCCGTGGGAGGGGCGCAGGCTCGACGACGTCGCGGCGGAGCTGGAGCGCGAGTGCGCGTGGCTGCTCGACAACGCCGTCCTGCCCGCCGAGGTGATCCGGCGCAACCGCGAGATCGCGCAGGGGGCGCTCCGGCCCTGGCAGCCGGCGTTCGTCCACGGCGACCTGCAGATCACCCACGTGTTCGTCGACGGCGACGAGGTCACCGGCGTCATCGACTGGTCCGAGGCCGCGCCGGGCGACGCCATGTTCGACCTCGCCATCCTGACCCTGGGGCACGAGGAACGCCTGGACGACCTGCTCGCCGGCTACGGCCCGGGCGCGGACCGGGACGTGATCCGGGCCTGGTGGTCGCTGCGCAGCCTGACGGCGGCGCGCTGGCTGGTCGAGCACGGCTTCGACCCGGACGCCCCGGGGTGCGAGTTCGACGTGCTCAGGTCCCGGATGCGGGAACCGTAGGGGTGGCGGGGCCGCGGGTCTCCTGGACGCGCGATGCCTGATCGCTCGATGCCTGATCGGTCATGGCCTGGTTGCCGAGGACGATCGCGAGCGCCAGCCGCTCCGCGTCCTCGGTGCCGGGCTCGCAGGAGTAGACCATGATCCGCAGGTCGTCCCCGGCGACGACGAGCGTGTCGCAGTCGATCCGGATGCGACCCACCTCGGGGTGGTCGACCGTCTTCAGCTTCGCCGGTGCCTCCTGCGCGGTCAGGTCGATCGCCTCCCAGAGGCGCACGAACTCGGCGCTGCGCGCCCGGAGGTCTCCCACGAGCCGGCGGAGGCGCGGGTCCGCGGGGTACCGCGTGGCGGTCAGCCGCAGGTCGGCCACCAGGTTCGCCACCAGGTCGGCCTCCTCCTGCGGCGAGTGGACCACGCGCGACGCGGGCCCGAGCAGGTGCCGCCAGACCGCGTTGCGCTCCGGCCCGCGCCACGCGGTGGTCCGGCCCATGAGGGCGTCGTAGGCGGCGTTGGCGGTCACGAGGTTCCACATGGCGTCGAAGATGACCACGGGATGCCCGTCGAACCGGTCGAGCATCCGCTGCACGCTCGGGGTGATGCGGGTGGACACCAGGCCGCGCCCCGGCGCGGTCAGGCCGGCGAGCCGGAACAGCAGCTCGCGCTCGGGCTCGCTGAGCCGGAGCCCCCGGGCGAGCGCCTCCACGACCTGGTCCGACGGCGCGGTGGCACGCCCCTGCTCCAGCCGCGTGAGGTAGTCGACGGAGATGCCGGCGAGCTGGGCCAGCTCCTCGCGGCGCAGCCCCGCGGCGCGCCGGCGGGTGCCGACCGGTATCCCGGCGGCGTCGGGCGAGACGCGGTCGCGCCAGTGTCGTATCGCTGGTCCGAGCTCCATCGCTCCAGTCTGCGCCCCGGCCGCGCGGTTGTGGTGGCCCTGCCGGTCCTACGACAACCCGACGACTGCCCCGCGCTGTCCGGCCGACCCACGATGGCGGCATGACAACCTCGACCACCGGAACCGTGCTCATCACCGGACCGACGGGCGGCCTCGGCCGGTCCGCGGTGCTGGCCATGGCAAGCCGCGGCCCGCAGCACCGTCCCGACCTGCTCCTCGTGGGGCGGCCCGGCCCACGGCTCGACGCGATCACCGCGGAGGCCCGGGCAGCGGGCGCCACCGCCCACGCCATCGGGGCCGACCTGGCCAGCCTGGCCGACGTCCGCGCGGCCGGGCAGGAGGCCGTACGCCTCCTGGCCGACGGCCAAGTGCGGCCGTTGCGCGCGGTCATTGGCAACGCGGGGGTGTCCGTGGCGGACACCCGCACGGCGTCCGCGGACGGGTACGAGCTGACCTTCGCGGTCAACCACCTGGCGCACGCCCAGCTCGTGCGCGGGGTGGCCGGCGCACTCGCGGCGCCCGCCCGGATCGTGCTGCTCGGTTCCAACACGTACTACCTGAACACCCCGCGCCGTCTGCTCGGTGTGCCGCCCGCCGAGTGGCGCGACCCGCTGGACCTCGCGCGCCCGGCGGACGCCGGTGCGGAGCCCGACACCCGGGACGCGGGCGTCGCCTACTCGAACTCGAAGCTCGCCATCCTCTACTACGCGCACGAGCTGCAGCGACGCCTGCCCGACGGCGTCGGCGTGTCGGTCTTCGAGCCGGGGTTCATGCCCGGCAGCGGCCTCTCGCGCGAGCACGGTCCCGCGCTGCAACGGGTGGGTCGCGCGGTCGGGCGCATTCCCGGCGTCTCCACCCCGGAGCGGTCCGGCCCGCTGCTGGCGGCCGTGGCGCTCGACGAGCGCTGGGCGCACTTGCGCGACGGCGCGTTCGTGGTCAAGACGGCCGAGCGCGAGGTCGAACCGTTCGCGCGGGACCGGGCACGTGAGGCGCGGTTGTGGGAGGCGACGGAGCAGCTCCTGGGCTGATGCGCGGGCTGGGTGGCCCGGTCCGGGCCGCCCGGCCTGGCGTCCGGGCTGGTCCCGGGCGGCCCGTCGCGAGAGCGGCCCAGGTCACACGCTTTTCGATTCGGACCCGACCCGTTCTGCGTGCTATGTTTTTCCACGCACCGGGAAGGCGGAAACGCCGAGAACGGGTCACCTGTCCGGGTGGCGGAATGGCAGACGCGCTAGCTTGAGGTGCTAGTGCCCTTTATCGGGCGTGGGGGTTCAAGTCCCCCTCCGGACACTTTTTCTCTGGCGTGACCAGGGACGACACGTTGAGAACGACCCGCGACGCTGCGGCGTCGAACCGAACGCCGAGTGCCTCGTAGAGGTCTCGGCGTTCTTCGTCTGTAGCGCGTCCCAGGACGTTGAGCGATCCGCCCACGATCTGTAGGTCTTCGGCCAGTTGCTTGACGTCGATCGACTCGCCCGGGGCCTGCAGGTCATCGAGCTGGCGCTGGAGTGCATTGAGCTCCGCCTCCTTCGTGACGAGCGCGGACGTGACGGCCTCAGAGGTCAGGCCGCTCGCAAGGGTCCGGACGAGGTTCTCGATCTCCTTCTTCGTCTCGGCGATCTGCCTGTGCACGGACTGCCACGCCGTCACCCACTTCGGGTTCGCGCAGGTACGCGGCCTGGAAGACGCCGCCTATGTCCACCTCATGGCGGTCACCGGCATGGACCAGGCCCAGGCCCAGGCCCAGGCCCCGTCACGTCGAGGGCGCGTTTGCCCTGTGGCGGGAGCGTTCGGCGCGGACCTGGGGCTGGACCTGTCGATGCTCGCCGACGCCGGGGTGACCCTCCAGCGCCCCACGGGACCCGAGCTATGGAGGGCAAGGTCTTGCGTAGCGCCAGGTAGACCGCTCGCACGGTGAGCACGCGCTCGCCCTCGTCGATGATAGGGGCGAAGAACTGCCGCCGGTGGTCCGAATCAGTCACCGACGTGACGGCGAAGTACATGCTGGCGAACCCGGCGCGCACAGCTGCGCCGGCCAGCCTCACGCGTCCCCGCCCGGCTAGCGGGGACGCGTGAGGCGCGGTCAGAAGCGATCGCAGGCTCTGCCGCCGGTCACCACCCGATCCAGCCCTTGACAACGCCGTAGGCGTCCGAACCCGCACCGGCGATCTTCTCACCTGACTCGATGATGAACTTGTCGGTCTCGGCGTCCGCGGGGAACTTCTTGATGACGTACTTGACCGGCTTCGCGATCTTGCCCAGGACGAGACCGATCGTGTTGTCAAACACCGCGTCCCGGAACTCGGTGCTCTCCCAGCCGTAGCCGAAGCCCGCCGTGACCATGCTCGCCAGTCCTGTCACCAGCGACACGATGCCGGCGACGCCGGCGATCACCTCCATGACCGCGCCACCGATGAGAGTGCCGGACAGGGCAATCGCTCCAATCTGTGCGACGACCGCCAGCGCGCCGGAGGCGACGCTGATGTGCCCCAGGGCCTTGGACCAGTCCTTGAGGTCGGTGAAGTCCTTCGGCAGGAGGCCGAGGGCGATCGTGTCGCCGGTGACGTCTTCGGAGTTCTCCTCGTCGTCGACCGGGTCGGTGCCCTCGTTCTCGTGCTGCCTGCGCTTTGCCGCGGCGGCCGCGGCAGCGGTTGCCGCCTCTGCCTTCGCCAGGTTGACCGCGATCTGTTGGGCCTCGCTCGCCGCGGTGGCTGCGGCCGCGGCGTCGTGCCCCGCCTGGATGGCCGACGCTCGGGCCGAGGTCGCCGAGGATTGGGCGCTCATCGCGTAGCCGACCGCCCGGGAGGCCGACGCGGTCGCCGTCTTCGCGGAGTAGTTGGCCCGGCGAGCAGCGGCTCGGGCCGACACGGCGGCCTGTTCCGCACGTGCTGCTGACTGCTCGGCGGAGCTGGCGGAGGCATCGGCGGCGTTCGCCTCATCGATCGCCTGCTGGGCCGAGTCGGCCGCGTCGGCAGCGTATCCCGCGGCCCGGCTCGCCCAGTTCTGCGCCTCCTCGGCAGCGTTGCGGGCGACCGCGGCGGCCTGGGACGCGCGAGCGGCCTGCTCGAGCGCCCTGGCGGCGACCTGGCCGGCGTGCGCAACGGCCGCGCGGATCGCGCTCACGTGGGTGGCGTAGTCCTGGTCCAGCCAGGCGGTGTCGTGCTGCCCCTTCGACACGAAGCCACGGCGCATGCTCGCCGAGCCCTCGAGGACGATGCTCGCTGCCGCTCTGGTGTAAGGGCCGCCCTCGGCGAGCAGACGGAACGCCGTCACGTTGTCGTCTTCCTTGACCGCGTCGAGCAGCCCGGACCGCACGAACCGATGCAGTGCCTCGGCGGACCCGTCGGCGAGTGCTGCATCCGCCGCGCGCCGCACCGCAGTACCCGGGTCCTCGCCCAGGATGCGGAAGACCAGCACCCGGTTGTTCTCCTCGGCTGCCTCGATGGCCGCTCCGCTGAGGAACGCCTCGACGGTGGCGTGATCGTCGCTCTCTAGTGCCGTGGCGGCCGCCTCGGCGACGTCCGCGATCGTCATGGCGGCGACCGCGGCCACGGTCTCCCGGTCGTCCTGTCGCTGCGCGACCAGGCGGTCGGTGTCGATCCAGCTGAGCACATCCTCGTCGGTACCGGAGAGCGCGAACTCCGCGGCCGACCTCGTCCAGCTGCCCGATGTGCTGCCGACGAGTTGCGTCGCGGCCGCGCGAGCGGATGCGACCGCCTCGGCGGACCGGCCCTCGGCCAGGCTCCTCTCCGCGGTGGCGACCAGGGTCCTGATTTCCTCGGTGGTCTGCGCCGCCTGGGTCTGCTGGCGGTCGACCTGTTCGGCCGCAGCCGTCTCTTCGGCGGCCAGCTCGCGGGCGAGCTCGATGCCGAGCCGGGTGTCCTCCTCCAGCCGGGCGGTCTCGGCGGCTCGGGCTGCCTCCTCCACCTCACGCGCCTCGTCGACGGCTGCCACGGCGAGGTTCGCCGCGGTGACCGCGTGCTGCGCGGCCTGGGTGGAACGGTTGGCGTAGTCGACCGCCTCACCGGCGTGGTCGGCGGCCTCGTCGGCGGCGTCTGCCGCAGCCTCGGCGTGGGCGGCAGCGCTGTTGGCGGCGTCGCGCGCTCGTCCTGCTGCTGCCCGTGCCCGATCGGCCAGGGTGCGCGACGTGTTCGCCGCCGCAGTGGCACGAGCCGCGGCCGCGTCGGCGACCGCGGCGGCCTGACGAGCCTCGGCGGCCTCGCTCTGTGCGACCCCGGCGAGCTCGGCGGCCTCTGCGGCGGCGGCTGCCGAGGCCGCCGCGTTGACTGCCGCGGAGGCGGCCGCACTACCGGCGGTCGACGCCTTCTCGCTGGCGACCATCGCCCAGGCAGAAGCCTGTGCGGCGGCCCGGGCCTTGGCTGCGGCGTCCCGTGCCGCCTGAGCTGCCTGCCGGGCGGCGGACGCCTTGCCGGCGTCCTTCGACGCCGCGATGGCGGCGTTGTACGCGGCGGCCGCCGCCCTGCCCGCTCCCGCGGTGGCGGCCGCCGCGGCCTGCGATGCGTATGCCGCCCGCCGTGCCGCCTCCTGGGCGACACGGGATGCCGAGACCGCCGTCCTCGCCGCGTCCGCCGCGCCCTTCGCCGCTCGCCCGGCGGCGGTGGCCGCCTTGGCCGCGCGTCGGACGTCCGCACCGGCAGCCCGGGCCTCGTCCCGCGCGACGAGCGCCGCCTCCTTGGCCTGGGCGGCGGCGTCCACCGCCGAGGCGGAGTACGAGACGGCCTGGTCGGTGTACAGGGACGCGCGCTTGCCCTCCCGCTCGACGATGGCGACGAGCTGCGTGATCGTCGCGCTCTCCTCGTCCCGTGCGCGGGCGATGTGCTGGCCCGACTTGAGGAACCACTGCAGGGCCTCGGCCGACCCGTCGTCGAGCGCACGCTCGGCGTACACCACTACCTGAGGTGAGCCGGACGACAGGATGCGGAACACCTCGACCCGGTCGTCCTCGACCTGCGCGGTGTACTGCCCGTCCGCGAGGAACGCCTTCAGGGAGTCGAGGGTGTTCGTGTTCAGGGCGTTGGTCGCCGCCCGCTTGACGGCGGTGCCGCCGTTGTTCAGCACCGAGTAGACATCGGCCCGCAGGTCGTCGCCGGCCGGGCCGTGGAACCCGTCCCGGAAGAACGCGCTGCGTGCGGCGGCGTCGCCGGACAACGCCGTGTTGATCGCGGCCGTGGTGCCCCGTCCCGCATAGGGCAGCGTGGCGAACAACGAGAACGTGTTGTCCTCGTCGATCGCGGCGGCCAGTCGGTTGCCCAGGAAGTCGGCGATGTCTGCGTCCGAGCCGGCCAAGGCCGGGGCGGCCTCCCGCTTCACCGCCTTGCCGCCGGTCTTGTAGGCCCAGACGGCACGGCCCCGGGCCGTGTCGGGCAGCCCGGAGTCAGCGGGCAGCGGGTCCGCCACCGCCGGCGGAGCGCACGTCAGGGAGGCCCCGACCGGCACCAGGGAGAGCGCCGCGGCACCGCCGATCACGTGCAGCACCGAACGCCGGGTCAAGGGTGTCTGTGTCCATCTGTGTGGCATGCGAACGTCCCCTTCCGAGGGAGTCTTGGGCTCAGCGCGCAAGGCGGATCTCGACGAGGGTGGACTCGACACCCACCTCCGGGTCGGTCTCACCGAGCGCCTCGGAGGACTCCGGCGGGACGTCGTAAGTCACCGACGCGCCGCCGTCCGACGGTGTCAGGGTCAGCTCCGCGTCGAAGTCGCCCGTCTGGGTGCCGTAGACCGACGGCATCTCGAGGGTCAGGTACCCGGTGCTCCCGGACAGCCGGAAGCACACGTAGCCCCCGTCGGCACCACGCTGCGCCAGCCGCAGCACATCAGGGTCTCCTGTGACGCAGTCGGTCAGGAGCAGGTGCCCGTCACCGCGTTTGAGGACGAGACCCCGCTCCTCGAGGATCCGGTCGGCGCCGGGATAGCTGAAGTCCTCCACGGCCACCGGCGGCAGCTCCTCGGCCGCGATCCCCGTCTGGGTGGCGTCGGCGTTCGCCGAGAAGGCGAAGAGGGCTCCGACCACCAACGCGGCGGCGGCCAGCACCCCGGCCACGACCCGTGGCACGGGCCGGTTCATCGTGACGTTCATTCGTCTCTCCTTGCAGGTCAAGAGGCCGGTCAAGAGGTCTGGGTCCGGGTGGTGCGGCGGAGTCTGGTCACGCCGCACCACCCGGAGTCTGGGGTGGGCCTACCAGCGCCCGTTGAACAGGCCGGTGCCGACCTGGATGTTCTTGAACCCGGTGGTGGTCACGGTCTTGCTGTACGTCAGCGTGATCCTCCCGGTGGCGCCGACGGCGACCTCCGGATTGACGTACAGGCTGCTGTCAGCGCTCGGCGTCGCCGCCATCGCCGGCAGCGTGTCGGCGGTCGCACCGTCCGCGGTGAAGCCCTGGACGAGCACCTCGCCGCTGGCACGCACCGCCAGCACCACGCGGCGCTGGCCGTCGACACCCACCCTCGGCTGCGCCGCGCGGAGCGACGACAGCGTGATCGGGCCGGGGGTGCCGCCCGCGGTGAACGACCGGAACGCCACCTGGTCAGTCCCGTTCTCGTTGGTGTCCCAGGCCACGGCGAAGTGCCCGTCGTAGTTCGCCGCGATGCTCACGTCCGCCTGCACGCCCGTCCGGTTCGTGTTGACGACGTAACCAGGCAGCACCTCGGCCCCGCTCGGGGCAAAGCCACGCACCGCGACGTCCACGTCGCCGTTCACGTTGTAGTCCCGGTCCCAGGCGACGATCGCGTTGCCGTTCGCGCCCATGGCGACGTCGGGGTTGCGGCTGCTGCCGTTGGTGCTGACCTGCTTGTCCCAGGCCATCCCGGAGCCCACGCTGTTGAAGTAGGCCACCCGCACCGTGTTGGTGTCCGTGGACCCGTAGTAGCCGTACTCGTAGGCGACGGCGAAGCCGAGGCCGTCGGGGTCGATGGCGATCCGCGGCGTGATCATCTGCCGGGTCATGGCGGTGTTGACGTCCTGGTCGCCGTTCTGGGTGCCGGAGGAGTCGAACGACTTCACCCGCGCCTCGGACGTCCCGTCCCCGTCGTAGTCGGCCATGAACGCCACGATCGCCGTGCCGTCGTTCCGGATGCCGACGTCGGCGTGCCGGAACCTCCAGTTCGTCGGCTCGTCGTAGACCGTGACGGCCTTCGTGAACTTGGTGACGCCGTTCTGGTAGACCTTCAGCCACACCCGCGAGTGCAGGTCGTCGGCCGGGTCGGCGCCGTCGTCCCCGGTCCACACCACCGCCGTCCAGGTGCCGTTGTGCGAGACGGCGACCGAGGAGTTGTTCTGGTGGACCGTGGAAGTGCTGTGCGCGGCCGACCACGTGACCGGGTAGTGGTTCGCCACCAGGTCCAGGGCCCAGTCACGCACGTCAGTGACCATCGTTGCCACGGCCCCGGTCCGCGTGTCGGCGGGGTTCGCGCCGAAGCACCCGGCCTGCCAGGACCGGCTGCTCACCGCGACGAGGGAGACCTCCCCGGACACGGTGCGCAGCAGCGGTCCGCCGGCATCCCCGGCGCAGACCGCTGCGCCGCTCTGACCGGTCAGGGCGACGTCGCCGCCGGTCACTGCGTCGACGGCGAACTGTCCCGCCTTCAGGTGCAGCGGCGCCCACTCGGTGGCCGTGCGCCCGTAGCCGAGCGCCGTGAACGTGTTGCCCGCGGCGGGCGCGGTCACGCCGAGCGTGACGGGCGCCACGCCCGTGACCGGCATCTCGAGCCGGGCCATCATCAGGTCGCGGGACTCGTGCGGGACGAGCTCGACCACTGTGCGGACGGCACCGGTGGTCGTGGTCAGGTCCGGGCGTCCGACGGTCGCCGTCACCGGCTGCGCCGGCTTGCCCGACGGCGGGTCGCCCGCGCCGGGCGTCGCTTCGAAGCAGCTCGCGGCCGTGAGAACCCAGCCCGGTGAGACCAGCGCGCCGCTGCACGCCCGGGTGCTGTCCCCGGTGCCGATGTCCAGCCGGACGGCAAACCCGTGGTCCGCCGACGGTCCCACCACCGCGCCTGCCGGCGCGGCGGCCGCCACGGCCACCGCGAGCGCTGACACCACCACCGTCGTCGTTCGTAACGTCCTGCTCAACCGGTGCGCGACACTCGCACCGAGCCCGCGCGCGGGGATCTTCGGTCTCATTCTCTTCCTCGGTCCCGGGGGACCCGCCGCGGACGTGTCCCGGCGGGCACGATGCTGACGCATCGCCGGTGCAGAGGATGCACGGGACGGCGGGCCGTGGGTTGCAGCAACCTGCAATGCCCACGCCCGGACCTGGGACGGCGCCGCGAGCGACCGGGTGAAACCTGGCCAGCCCCGGACCTACGGCGAAGAGCCGTCAAGATGCTTGAGACCTGCCCGAAGTCGATGAATCTGGATCTTGCGCTGCTGGCGCGGGCGATCGAGACGGTCGTCGAGTGCTCTCAGGTGTGTTCAGCGTGCGCGGACGCCTGCCTCAGCGGCGCGCTGCTGGAGGCCTGCATCGCTGCGTGCAAGGCATGCGGCGACGAGTGCGAGCAGCACGCCGGCATGCATGACCATCGCCGGGTGTGTGCCGAGGCGTGCCGTGCCTGCGAGGCGGTTTGCAGGGAACTGCTGAGCACCCTTCGTTGAGCATCACCTTGGCGGTCCCGGTTCCAGGCGGCTCTGCGGGCGACCGCGAGGGTGTTGTGCGCCCAGGCCTACGAAGCATTGGCGGAAGTTCAGCCCGCCGGGGCCCGCGGGCTGCCGGTTCCAAGGCCCTCCGTGCGCGCGACGACGGGCTTGGAACACCGATTCGTCGAGGTATTCCGGGCTGGTTCGGTGCGCCCGTCGCCGCTGAGCTGTCAGGTCCATACCGCGGTGCGTGCGCCGCCACGACAAGCAGCAGGCGCACCCGTGCAGCCTGCGGCACCGATGATTCTCCCGACGCCCGGCGGTCTACGACTCGTTGGCCCTCTCGTCGCTCGAAGGAGACATCCGTGAAGCTGCTTCTCACCTCCGCTGGTGTCAAGAACGCGAGCATCCACGACGCGCTGCTCGGGCTGCTCGGTCGGCCGGTTGCCGAGTGTGACGCTCTCTGTATCCCCACCGCGCTGTACGGGCACCCCCAGGTCGGGCCGGGAGTCGGGGCATGGAACTTCATCTCCGGACACTCCGCCGAGCCCATGACTGGACTCGGGTGGAGGTCGGTCGGGGTGCTGGAGCTGACCGCCCTGCCCACGATCGACCGCGAGCGCTGGGTCCCCAGGGTTCGTGCCGCGGACGTCCTGCTGGTCGCGGGCGGTGACGCTCTGTACCTGAATCACTGGATGCGAGAGTCCGGCCTCGCCGATCTCCTGCCGTCGCTCACCGATACGGTCTACGTGGGGATGAGCGCGGGCAGCATGGTGATGACGCCCCGCATCGGGCAGTACTTCGTCGAGTGGACGCCGCCTGCGGGCGGAGACGCCACGCTGGGTGTCGTCGACTTCTCGATCTTCCCGCACGTCGACCACCCGATGCTGCCGGACAACACGATGGCGGCAACCGAGCGGTGGGCGGCCGACATCGACGGTCCGGCGTACGCGATCGACGATGACACTGCCGTCGTCGTGGCGGACGGCAGTGTCGAGGTCGTCTCGGAGGGGACCTGGAAGCTGCTGGGCGGCTAGTGGGGCCCCGGTGACTGTTGCACGGACAGGTGACCCCTGATGCGTCGGGCCGAGCGTCGTTGATTCGACGGTGGCGTACACCACGCCTGGCCGCAGTACGCTTTGGCCTGCGGGTCGGGTGCGCGACGCTAGCAACGGTGACAATCCAGCAGGGTGTGCTTCCCATCGGGCGCTGAGGCGCGAGAAACCACAACTGTCCAGCAGCCTCCGGGGTCGAATGCTCCAGTGCGATCGTCGGTGCCTGTCAGGGTCGTGGTTCGGGAGTTCGATCCCGAAGCTGCCCGGGTGCGCATCGCTGATTGTCTTGGACGAGGCTGGGTCCACTGATCTGTGCGTCGGGACGCTCAGACGTCCGCGCTTGTGGCAATGAAATGATGGGCCCGACGGCGGCCCCGTCAGGAGGCCTGCCGCCGGGCTGTGATTGCCGCCTCCGCCGGGTCAGCGGGTGGCGCTGTCTGCCCGGAGGATCGTTGCGGTGACGACGTCGGGGCGGGCGATCATGGCCAGGTGGCCGGTACCGACCGTCGTGATCTTGGCGCCGGCGCGCTCTGCCATGAACCGCTGCAGGTCCGGGGAGACGATGTGGTCATTGGTACCCAGGACGTACCAGGACGGGAGCGACTTCCAGGCAGGCTGGCCCGAGGGCTCGGCAAGGGCTGCTGCGGCGATCGGGCGCTGCGAGGCCAGGAGCCGGGCCTGTGTGAGGCGGGGCAGCCCGTTGGCGAAGGCCTCGGGGAAGACGGCGTCCTTGAGGTACAGGTCCACGTCGCCCTCGGGCGCGCCCGGGTTGGCCACGACGTCGAAAAGCTGGGTCGCGTCGATGGGGCCCTGTCGGCCGAGGAGATCGGTGAGGCTCTCCCCGGCGTCCGGGACGAAAGCGTCGATGTAGACCAGGGCCTTGACGTCGGGGTCGGTCAGGGCGGCGTCCGTGATGACCGCGCCGCCGTAGGAGTGGCCGACCAGGATGACCGGCCCGTCGATGCGCTGCTGGAGGTAGGCGGCTAGCGCCGCGGAGTCCGAGCTGAGCGAGCGCAGGGGGTTGGCGAACTCGAGCACGGGGTAGCCCGCGACGTGCAGTGCCGTCTGGACGCCGTCAAAGCCGCCGGCGTCGGCCCATGCGCCGTGCACGAGGACCACGGTCGGCTTGGGTGCGGTGTCGCGGGCCGTCGGGGTCTGGGCGGTGGCGAGCCCGCCGCCGCCCATCAGCAGCATGACAAGGGTGAGGGTCGCGAGCACCGACTTGCGTGGTGAGCGACGGAAGATGCTTCTCATTGTTCTCTCCGAGCTATGAGGTCTTGATCGGGATGTGCGCCGTGTGGAGCAGGCCTGCGCCGAGGTCAGGCAGCGACGTGGTGCGTGAGCGCCCAGTCGAGGGTGTAGACAGCGACCTGCTTCCACTTCGAGTCGAAGACCAGCGAGTGGCCGCGGTCGGCGAAGACCTTGTAGTCGGTCACGGCCGGCGTGTCGTACAGCTCGAACTCCTGCCGGGTGACGGCCTCGGGGACGGTGTGGTCCTTGCCGCCGCCGATGATCAGCAGCGGGCCGCGGTCGGCCAGCTTGGTGTCCACCTCGGCGGGGGACCGGGGCGTCTTGTTGGCCTCGGTGGCTTCGAACAGGGGCCGGCCCGGTCCGGGGATGGTCCACTTGGCGAACAGCTCGTCCGACTCGGTGCGGGAGATCGCGTTGCCGAACCCGAATCGGAACTGGCTTCGTGTCAGGGCGACGGTCCGGGCGCGGTTCTTCTTGCTCTTGACGACTGGGAGCGCCGAGCGGATCTGGGCGAAGGGGAGCTTGGTGACGCCCTTGACGGGGCCCGGGTCCACGGCGACGGCCTGTGAGGCGAGTCCGCGGGCGAGGAGCTTCTGTGCGACGACCCCACCGAAGGAGTGGCCGATGACCAGGGGGGCTTCGGGCAGCTGATCGATCAGCTGGGCATAGTGATCGGTGACGCGGTCGAGGCCGACGTCGTTGAGCATCGCCGGGTTCTGGTGCGTTGATTCGGGCGTTGCGCTCTGGCCGGGCCATCCTTCGACGACAGGGGTGAAGCCGGCCTGCTCGTACAGGTTGGCCCACGGTCCCCAGGAAGAGCTGTGGATCCAGAGACCCGGGATGAAGAGCACGGTTCGTGGTGCGGTGGCCGACATGCGGGTTCCTCTGATCAGTGGCGGAGTCTGACTTGCAAAATGCAAGTTACCCCTCCGGGTTCCCGATGTCCACCCCCGCGCCCGGTCGGTCCGCAGCGCAGGAAACCCCGCGCGCGGCGTGGATCTGTGCCGGGCGCGGGGTTTGGTCGCTTGTGTTTCTCCCGCTGCGGTTCGCTGCGGGTTTGGGGAGCTAGTTGGCCTGAAGCTGCCAGGCCGGGTTCGGGGTGATCGCCACGCGGTCGGCCTTTATCGGCGATCCGTCAAGGTCGCGAGGGCCGACCGCTAGCCTTTTGCCGGTGACGGCGTCGTTGGCTCGCACCGGCCCTCCGTGCAGGACGTGGTCCGACCCCCACTGCATCAGGGCCAGCACGAGGGGCAGCAGCGCGTTGCCGTGCTCGGTCAGGACGTACTCGTTCCTGGTGCGTTTGCGCGGCTCCCGGTAAGGACGTGGTTCCAGGACGCTGTTCTCGACCAGTAGCTTGAGCCGGGTCGAGACCACCGCCGTGGTCAGCCGGGTGTGTGTGACGAAATCGTCGAACCGTGTGGTGCCGTAGAAGGCTTCTCGAACGATCAGCAGAGTTGGGCGCGAGCCGATGACGCTCGCCGCATTGTCGATGGGGCACAGCCTTCCACGCCAGTCGCCCTCATCGGTGAGTGTGCTGCTCAGGTGCATCGCCATGTCGCGACACTACCTCTGACTTGCCGCGCACTAGTCAGGAGTGGTGATCCTTGCGGCGCCACGCGCGTGGCGCGGCGGACCTACGGATGCAGCAGGGACTCCCAGTTGTCGGGAACCCGGCTCGCGGGGCCAGGTACCGGCTGGTCGAGCGGGTGGTGGCGGGGTGTCGCGAGCCGAGGACCCTGTGCGTACTCCTGTGCGGAGTAGTCCCAGAACCAGTCCTCGCCCGGTTCGTAGCTCTGGATGATGGAGTGGCCCGTCGTCTCGGCGTGTCGGGTGGCATGTTGCGAGGGGGAGTTGTCGCAGCAGCCGATGTGTCCGCACTGTGCGCATCGCCGGAGGTGCAGCCACCACCCGTCGTCGTGGTCGCACTCGAGGCAGCCCGCGCCGCTGGGCGTGGCGGTGGGATCGATTCCGGTGCTTGTCATGGGGATGGTCTCCTCGTCAGCCGGTCGGGGTGGTGGTGAGCGAATGGGCAGGGGTGTCGTGGGCGAGCGCAGCGTGTGCCGACGCGACGGCACTAGCGCCCTCTCCGACGGCTGCGGCCACTCGTTTCATCGAACCATGGCGCACGTCGCCGACGGCGAACAGGCGTGGTGAGCTGGTCTCGAACGGTAGGGGGCGCCGGCCCAGCTCGGACCAGGCGGGTCCGAGGTGGTCGCCTGCCACGTCGGAGTCGGTGTAGACGAATCCGTTCTCGTCCTGGGCGGCGACGTCGAGCCATTCCGAGGCCGGCGCTGCGCCGATGAAGCAGAACAGCGCGGAGGCCGGCTGCTCGCGAGCGACCTTGCCGGAGGTGAGGGTGTAGTCCACCGCGGTGAGGAACGTGGTGCCGTGGAGGGCGGTGACCTGAGTGCCGGTGCGGACCGTGATGGCTGGGGTGGCCAGGATCCGGTCCACGAGATAGGCGGACATGCCGGAACGGATGTCGGTGCCACGGATCACGAGGTCGACCGTGCATCCCTTGGACGCGAGAAAGATCGCCGCTTGCCCGGCTGAGTTTGCGCCGCCGACCACCGCGACGGGCAGGCCGGCCAGCCGCCGCGTCTCGAGCTCGGTGGCGGCGTAGTAGATGCCCGCCCCTTCGAAGTCGTGCCATCGGTCGATCGGGAGGGTGCGGTAGCGCGCTCCGGTGGCGGCGATGATGACGCGAGCCGCGATCCGGGCGCCGTCGTGCAGCGTGATCGTGTAGCCCGTGGCCGTGCGGATGACCGAGTCGACCTGGCACGGGCTGTAGACGCTGGCGCCGAACTTCAGTGCCTGGACGTGGGCGCGGCCGAGCAGGTCGCGTCCGCTGAGCCCCTCAGGAAACCCGAGATAGTTCTCGATCCTGGAGCTGGCTGCTGCCTGCCCGCCTGGTCCGACGGCGTCCAGGACCGTCGTCGTCAGTCCTTCGGATGCGCCGTACACGGTCGCGGCGAGACCGGCGGGCCCGGCGCCGACCACGACCAGGTCCACCGACGTGTCCTGGTCGTTGATGCGGTAGGTGAGCCCGAGGCGTTCGGCGAGCAGTCCCGGGGTGGCCTGGCCGATCACGCCTGCCGTCGTGATCGCCAGGGGCAGGTCGGAGGAGCCGGCCTCGACCTCGGCCATCGCGGAGACTCCCTCAGGGGAGCGGGAGTGGATCCAATGGTGGGGGAGGTCGAGGCGGGCGGCGTACGTGCGCAGCGCGAGCCCGGCTGCGGTCCGGTCGTCGCCGATGAGATTCAGTGAGCGTGCGGCGCTGGCCTGCAGCTCGCGTCGACGGGCCATGAAGGTCGACAACAGGATCGCGGACAGCTCCGTGTCGGCGGACATCAGTCGGCGCAGCTCGTGCGGGTTGATGCGGTAGATCGTGCCGGCGGCTGTCATCCGGGCGGTGAGGTAGACGGCCTGCCTGCTCAGCAGGCTCAGCTCGCCCAGGATGCCGCCGGCCCCCTCGCGGGCGACCACCTGCGGTGGTGTGCCATCCATGCCCTCGCGCACCACTTCCGCACGTCCCGACTCAACCAGGACGAGGTCGTAGCCGGTCTGCCCGGGCCGGTAGAGAATCTGTCCGGCGGCTGCTCGGTGAGGCGTGCCGTAGGTCTTCAACCGCTCCAGCTGCTCGGAGGTGAACCGGGCCGAGGTGTGGTCGGCAGGGGAGTTCGTCATCGTCTCGCTCCTCGGCTACGAGAGCGGGCGGCCATCGGGAAGGGTGAACTGCGCCAGGGCGTCGCCCAGCACCGCGTTCAGCCTCGTCCTGGCCACGTCGTGCGGAATGCCGAGCACTGGCGCGCTCGCCTTGTCCAGACGTGCGTACTGGTCCGCGGTCGGCTCCAGGTCGAGCGCCTGGAGGTAGGAGTCGAGCTGGTCGGTGGTGCGCGGTCCGATGATCGTGACCAGTGAGGTCCGGGATCGCGCGTTCCGGGCGCGGAGCCAGGCGATCGCGAGGACTGCGGCGGGCGTGCCGGTCTCGGCGCTGATGTCCAGGAGCGCGTCCACCACTGCGGTCTTCTGGGCGCTGTCCTCGCGCTGGATGATCGACTTCAGGGTCGACAACCGCCCTTCTGTGCTGGAGCGGTACTTGCCGGTCAGCAGCCCGCCGCCCAGCGGCGAGTAGAGGGCAGCGCCGATGCCCAGCCCCTCGGCCATGGGGATGAGTTCCCTCTCGCCGTCGCGCGCGGCGAGGCTGTACTCGAGCTGAGCGGCGACGATCGGCCTGCGGCCCAGCGCACGCGTGGCGGCGACGGCCTGTGCCACCTGCCACGCGGGGAAGTTCGACAGGCCTCCGTGCAGGATCTTGCCGGCGCGGATCAGGTCGTCGAGCGTGCTGGTGATCTCCTCGATCGGAGTGACGAGGTCAGGGCTGTGCGCCCAGTACAGGTCCAGGTAGTCGGTGCCGAGCCGGGTCAGGGTGGCTTCGAGCGACCGGATGATGCTCTTGCGGCTGTTGCCCGTCTTGCTGACCCCGGTCTGGCCCGAGCTCCCGTAGGTGAACTTGCTGGCCACGACGAAGTGGTCGCGGTCTGCGGCCAGGAAGTCCGCCAGGTAGGTCTCCGACTCGCCCTGCTGGTAGGTGTCGGCGGTGTCGACAAAGGTGCCGCCGGCCTCGGCGAATCCGTCGAAGATCTGCTGCGAGACCTGCTTGTCGGCGCCTGTGGCCCACTTCGTCCCGAAGTTGCTCGTGCCCAGCGCGAGCTCGGATACCCGAAGTCCGCTGTCGGCGCCCAAGGTGGTGTAGCGCATCTGACTTCCCCGTCCACTCGATGACTCTGGCTTGCAAAATAGTAGCCAGGCGTTTAGCGTACCAGCATGGCCTTCATCGACGAGTTCCAGCCCAAGCAGTTCACGCTCACCGCAGAATCGGAGACGTTCTGGCGCGTGACCTTCACCAACCCGCCGGTGAACGTCATCGGCCCGGACATGATCCGCGAGCTCAAGGAGCTGCTCACCGAGCTCGAGACCGACCCCGGCGTCAACGTCGTGGTCTTCGACAGCGCGAACCCCGACTTCTACCTCGCCCACTACGACCTCCTGGCGAACCCGGCCGAGGCCGAGTCGCTGCCCAGCCCGACGGGCTTCGCGGCCTGGCCTGACGTGCTGGTGCGGCTGAGCAAGGTGCCGGCGGTCACCGTCAGTGCCATCCGCGGGATCGCTCGCGGCGCCGGCAGCGAGTTCGTCCTGGCCACCGACATCCGGTTCGCCAGCCGCCAGAAGGCGATCCTCGGACAGATGGAGGTCGGCTTCGCCGCGCTGGCCGGCGGCGGCGCCCAGGCACGGCTGAGCCCGCTGGTCGGACGCGCCCGCAGCTTCGAGATCCTGCTGTCGGGCTCCGACTTCGACGGCGACCTCGCCGAGCGGTACGGCTACGTCAACCGCGCCATCGACGACTCCGAGTTCGAGGAGTTCGTCGCGGCCTGGGCCACGCGTGTGTCCCGGTGGGACCCGCGCGTGATCCGCGAGATCAAGACCGCCGTGAACGCCGACACGCTGCCCGCCGACGCCAAGTTCCCGCCCCAGTCGGACGCGTTCTGGTTCGCCGCCTCGACGCCGTCCTTCCAGGCGGTGACGAAGGCACTCGTCGAGCACGGCCTGCAGCAGGACACCGACATCGAGCACCACCTCGGCGAACAGATCGCGCCGATCGCCCAGAAGGCCAACGCCGAGCTGGCCTAGTCCGCAGAAGGGCCGACGGGAACCACCTGTCGGCCCTTCGTCATGACCTCCACCTGCTGTAAGGACGGAACCACCGCCGTGTCAACACCCAGCGCGTCCACCCTGACCCATCGTCCGACACGGCCGTTCACCGACCAGCGCCGCCGGGTCGCGTTCTTCGGCATGGCATGGGTGTCCGTGGCGTTCGTCGCGGCATCCGCCGCGCCGTCGCCGATCTACGTCCTCTACCAGGCGGCCTGGCACTTCGACTCCTGGCTGCTCAGCCTGGCATTCTCGATCTACGCCTTCACCCTTCTGATCGCGCTCCTGACGGTCGGCTCTGTCTCCGACTACCTGGGCCGTCGGCCCGTCCTGATCGGCGCCGTGATCGCCGAGATCATCGCCCTGGTCCTGCTGCTGACCGCCACCGACATCGGTCACGTCCTGCTCGCCCGCGCCATACAAGGCTTCGCCACCGGCGTCGCGACCTCCACGGTCTCCGCCGCCCTTGCTGACCTGTCGCCGAAGTGCAACCGCCAGCTGGGGGCGACCGTCGGAAGCATCACGCCGCTTGCCGGTCTCGCTGCGGGATCGCTCGCCTCCGGGCTGATCATCCAGGCCGTCGACGCACCCATCCCGGTCGTGTTCACCACGCTGATCGCGATCCTGCTGGTCGGCCTTGCTCTCGTCCTGGTCGCTCCGGAGACGATCCCGCGCCACCCGGGAGCCGTGCGGTCGCTGTTGCCCCGGCTGCACGTGCCCGCTCGGTCGCGTGCGGCGTTCCTGGCCAGCTCGTTCCTGAACATCGGCGTGTGGCTGACGACCTCGCTGGTCCTCGGCCTGTTCCCACAGATCAACCGCGACGTGTTCAACATCCACAGCGGCATCGTCAACGGCGGCATCATCGCTCTGCTGACCGGTTCCGGCGCGATCGCCGTCGTGCTCACGCGCTCGTTCACCGCACTGCAGAGCGCTCAGGTCTCCGCAGTGGCCCTCGTCGCCGGAGCCGCGATCGAGGGGGTCGCCGTCGCGACCGTCGACGTGTGGCTGTTCGCCGCCGGGGCTGTGATCGCCGGAGTCGGGGCCGGCGTCGGTTTCTCCGGTTACATCCGCCTCGTCATCCAGACCGCCGAACCAGACGACCGCGCAGGCGTGTTCTCCGCCATGTACGTTGTCAGCTATCTCACCTTCGGTATCCCCGTCATCATCGCCGGCATCGTGCTCGGCACGTTCGGCACAGGTTCTGCCGCCATCGGGTTCTGCTGCCTGACCATCGCTGCGTCCCTCGCGGGGTTGCTCGTCATCAGGCGCTACACCCAGAACCTGAAGAGGTAGCCCACGATGAGCGGCGACATCATCGCGCGCGCGTTTGTCGGGCTTCTGCGCCGTGACGGTGAGGAGGCCGAGCGGGTCACCTATGTCGAGCTGTTCTTCGACCTCGTCTTCGCGTTCGCGATCACCCAGATCTCCGCGGTTCTCGGCGAGCACCCGACGCCGCTCAGCATGCTCGAGGGCCTCGTCGTCACGCTCGCGGTCTGGTGGGTCTGGGTCTACACGGCATGGGCCACCAACTGGCTCGATCCCGGCCGGCGGCGCGTGCTCTGGCTGCTCCTGGTCCTCACGGCAACGGGACTCGTCATGAGCATCGCGATCCCGTCCGCGTTCGAGGACCGAGCAGCGCTCTTCGTCACCGCCTATCTGACCTACAGCTTCAGCCGCACCCTCGGCGTGCTCGGAGCCACCCGCCGGGCCGCGCCCGCCATCGCTGCAGGGCAGGCCCGCATCCTGATCTGGTCCAGCGCCTCGGGGGTGTTCTGGGTCGCCGGGAGCTTCGCCGACGACCCATGGCTGAGGCTCACTGCCTGGGCGGTCGCGGTCGTGATCGAGTACACCGGCCCGTGGTCCATGTTCTGGATCCCCGCCCGCGGTCGTTCCCGGTGGGACGCGTGGCGCATCCGTGGCGGCCACTTCTCCGAGCGCTCCGCGCTGTTCATCATCATCGTTCTCGGCGAGTCGATCCTCGTCGTCGGCCGGGGGCTGACCGACAACGGATTGACCGTGCCGGTGGTGTTCGCGGCGTTGGCCGCGTTCGCCAACGCCGTGGCGATGTGGTTCCTCTACTTCGCACACGGGCAGGATCGCGGCCAACGCTATATCGCCGGTCACGAGACCACCGGAACGGTCGCCCGCACCTCATATACCTACCTGCACGCGGTGCTCGTGATCGGGCTGGTGTTCTCCACGCATGGTTCGGAGCTCGCGTTGGAGGCGCCGGCAGATCATGCTGACCTGACGGTGCAGACCCTGATGTTGCTCGGCACCGCCGTCTACCTGGCGGGGCTGCTTGCCTTCAAGGTCTCCATCGGAGTACAGACGGGCTGGATACCCACGCACGTCGCCGGAATCGCCGCTCTGCTGGTCATGTACGGGCTCGGTCTGGCCCACGTGATCGATCCCACCAGGGTCGAGGTGGCCCTGCTCAACACCGCGGTACTGCTCCTGGTCGTCATCGGAGACGAGCGACTCTGGAGACGTCGTGCGGCCAAGGCTTCCTCGCCGTTCGGTCAGGCGGCTTCGTAGCGCGGATGCACAGGGGTGTTCACGAACTCGATCTCGTCGACATCCTTCAACACCGACGGGTCCTCGACAAACCCGACACGGAGCCTCTTGTGGTCGTGCGACGTCTCGCGTGTCTGGGTGACCCCACGCTCCGGAGGGATGTAGTCGTCACCCCACTGCCCCAACGCACCGAGGACGACGAGCAACTGCTTGCCCGCCTCGGTCGGGTGGTAGCTCATACGGGGACGCGAACCCTCGACGCGATACTCCCGCTTCTCCAGGACCCCCGCCTCCACCAGTTTCTTGAGCCGCGTGGTCAGGATATTCGGAGCAATCCCGAGGGCGTCGATGAACTCGTCAAAACGCGTGGCGCCGTTGGTCAGCGACTCGCGCAGGATCAGAAACGTCCACCGCTCACCCACAATGCCGAGGGTGCGCTCGATCGAGCAGAACGCGTCCTCGGCGGGGGTCGTGACAGGCGGACGTGTACTCGTGGAACTACTCATGGACCAAGTCTAGGCTGGGTTTCTGGATGAAAGCCACCCCGGGTGGCCCCCCTCACAGCTGGTTAGCGCGCTGGTTATTGCGCGAACCGGTCGGCCCAGTCGCCGAGTGCGCGCAGGATGATCACGAGTTGCATGCCCTGCTCGCTGAGGTGGTAGCTGAAGTGGTCGGTGCCCCCGAGGGTCGCGTGACGCTCGTTCATGACCCCGGCGGCCACGAGCATGTCGAGTCGTTCTGCGAGAGCGCGTGTGCTGAGGCCAGGGATCTGAAGGAAGTCCTCGAACCTGGTGGCGCCGGCTATCAGTGACTCACGGAGCACGAGGAACGTCCAGCGCTCCTTGACCATGTCCACCGTGCGCGAGAACGAGCAGGACCCTTCCTCGACCGGGGGAGCGGAGCGGTCAGCCTTCATCCGGTTCACGATCTCGTCTCTCATCAGGTATGCCGTCTCTGTCGAGCGTCATCGGACGCGCGGAGGTTGCTCGGGAACGTCGAGCCGTCCGAGTGCGTCACCCAGGTTGAGCTCGGTCTCGGACGCCTGCTGCAGGCCCTGTGCGAACAGCTGCCCGGCGCGATCTTGGGTCTCCGGGCGGCTCGCCGAGGCCCAGAACGCGTCCATCTGCGGCGGGAACTCCTCGTCGGGAGCCAGGGAGGCCGCATTCACGAATGCCTTGACCTCCTGAACGGCGCGAAGATCGAACTTCGAGACTCGCTCGGCGAAGGCCATGACGAATGCATTGAGCTCCGCGTCCGGCAAGGCACGGTTGACGTAGCCGTATCGTTCGGCCAGCTCCCCGTCGTAGTCGCTGGCGCCGACGAGGATCTCCAGGGCACGGCCCCGGCCGATCAGCCGCGGCAGGCGCGATGGCGTTCCGCCGCCCGGCACCGCACCGGTGCCGACCTCGAACTGGCCCAGGACGGCCTTCTCGCGGCTGGCGAACCGGATGTCGGTGGCGAGCACGAACTCGCTTCCGGCGCCCCTGGCCCGACCGCGGATGGCGCTGATCGTGATCGCGGGAACCTTGCTCAACCGGATCAGGATGTCCAGCCACGGGTGGTACCCGGTCGGCCCCGCGGGCAGCGAGTTGACCAGCTCGGGGTCGGCCGCGATGTCCCAGTGGGCGAGGAAGTAGTCCTCGATCGCGGATTCGAAGATCACCACAGAGACCAGCGGGTCCGACTCCAGCTCGTCAAGCAGCTCACGCAGCTCGACGACCATCCGCGGCCCGATCAGGTTGATGGGAGGCGCGTCGAAGGCCACGCGCCACAGGGCCGGAGACGTCCGCGTCACGCGGATCTGCTCGTAAGTCATGCGCGCACCGTAACCACCTAACTATCAAAACGCAAGGCAGGGTGTAGGGTGAACGCATCGACGAAAGGAACGGCGACATGGCGATGATGATCGCGACGGGCAGGATCGACCGCCCCGACCTGCTCACGGCAGAGATGGTGACCGCGGAGAACGCGGCCCTCGCAGAGCTGGGCCGGACGGGGGCTGTGGATGCCGCCTACCTGCACGAGGGGCGCACCGAGGTGACGATCATGCTGAGCGCTGACGATGCGGAGTCCGCGGCGGCAATCCTCGAGCGGCTGCCGTTGGTGGCCGGCAAGCAGATGAGCGTGCACTACGCGATCGTTCAGCGGCGGCTTGTGTAAGGCGGCTCCCACCCTCGCGCAGGTGGCCCGAAGGCCGACCACTGAGACGCGCGTGGGGGATCGGCGTCGTTTCGGAGCGTATCGAGGATCCGGAAATGCCCCGGCCGCAACTAAGTTGGCGCCGCTGCACGGTCAGGTGGCGCCGTCTCCCGCCGCGAGACCAACTTGCTCGGTCGTCGGGTAACCTCGAACCCGAAACCAGGGTGTGCTTCCCATTGGGTGCTGAGGCATGCGAGATCGCAATCACACCCGCAGACAGGCGATTTGCGACCACGCAGGCCCGCCTCCTCCGGGGGAGTTGCGTCGTCCGGGGATGCGCGGTCTCGGGATCGCATTCCTAATCGGTGCCGCCCGCAGTTTCGGTGCCCGTGTCAGAGTTCTGGAGCGCCGCGATCTCGCGTCGGAGTGCCTGTGCCTCGTGGGTGTGTTCGTTTGCGTCGAGGACGTTGGCGACACTGATGAGCACGGTGGTGAGCTGTTTCGCGACGGGCCGCAGGTTCTCCGGCTGGGCGTCTGTCCGCCATTCGATGAGCCGGGCTGCTTCCTGGGCGAGCGGGAGGGCTGCGGCGGGGTGCTGCACAGTGAGTTGCAGTGCGGCGAGACAGGCGAGGGATTCTGCCAAGGCGGTCTGAGCGTCGTTGCTGGGGTGACGAGTTACCAGGTCGCGTCGAGTGCTGATCGCTTCTTCGTAGCAGGCGAGGGCTTGACTGCTGTTCCCGGCGTCGTGGTGGGCGGTCGCAGTCTGGTGCAGTGATCTCGCGAGGTCGCCGATGTGGCGTTCGGGGTTGGTTTCTGCGAGCCGGCGGCGGATGTCGACTGATTCCTGGCCGGGCCCGATGGCCTCGTCCGGGCGGGTGTCGTTAACGAGGCATGAGCTGAGTTCGGTGAGGGAGCGGGCGAGGAAGACGAGGTTGCCGTCAGGGTTGTCCCGGGCCAGGATCCGCCGGATCTCCACCGCTCGTTCGATGTTGGGCAGCGCCTCGGCGGCTCGGCCGAGCATGTTCTGCGCGATGGCAAGGTTCATGAGCGAGCGCGCAAGTTGAGGGTTTGTTCGTTCCAGTTCGCTGCTCACGAGGAACTTGTTGATCTTGACGGATTCGCGCAGCGTGAGGATGGCACGCTCGGGCAGGCGGCTTCGTGATAGCGGGCACCGAGGTCACACAGGGTGCGGGCGAGGTAGGGCAGGCGGTTGCGGCGGTCGGTCTTGGGCAGGTGCTGCTCGAGGCGTAGGGCTTCCAGAGTTGGTGCGAGGGCCTCGTTGGCTTGCCCGAGGTCGGACAGGACGAGGCCGAGGTACCGCAGCGACGCGGCCAGATGTGGTGCGTACTTGCCGGGTTCGGTCGCGGCTAACTGACGCCGGGCCCGGATGGCCTCGCTGAGCGGTTCGAAGGCTTGGGCGTTTCGGTCCAACCGGTGCAGGCGTGTGCCGATGTCATGTAGGACCCAGGATCTCCGGGCGGCATCACCAGGGTCGGTCAGATCGAGGATCCGGTGGAGCATGGACAGGTTGGACCGGGTCAAGAGCTCAGACGGGTACGGGAACGCCGGCGAGATAGAACGTAGAAGTTCCAGATCTTCGGGCAGGCCCGAAAGGGTGCGGTCCAGGAGACGGATTGCCCGCGCTCGGACGTCGTGGTCGGAGAAATGGTCGGCTGCCGCCCGGGCGAGGACGGCTACTGCGTTGCGGGCCGTTCGCGCATCGAGGTTGTCCAGTAGAGCCGAGGCGAGAGCGGGGGCGGCGCTGAGTTCGTTGACCAGATGCAGCTCGGCCATGCGGTCCGGCTGCAGCGTGCCGATCCAGTGTTCGGTGTTGTGTGTCGGATACAGGTCACGTAGCCATCTGAGCACTTTGGGAGTTGCGGCGCTGGGATGGACCCGTGCTAGCAGTTCGAGGGCTTCGGACTCGTTGGACGGTGGTGCGAGGTAGACCGCGGCGACCACCCAGCGCAGTAGCTCGATGGTCAGACCGTCGGGTCCGTTTGCGAGCCCGGCACGGTCGGCGGTGCCGATCCAGTGCCGCTGCTCGTGCCCGAGCAGGTCGTTAAGAACCATGGCGACGTCAACGTCCAGGGGTTCGTCACTCCTCTGGCCGGCATACGTGCGTTGAGCACGCAGGACCGCGACCAGGCTTGCCGCGTGCAGGTCAAGGACACGGCCACGAAACTGATGGGTCCCGCGTAGCTGGACCTGTGGCGTGGGGATCCCGAGTTGTCGAGCGAACGCGGCCGCGGCGGCGTCGACGATCTGCTGGTCGGTGATCTCCGTGTCGATCCGCACCGGGAGGTGGTTGCCGTCATAGGCGCCCTGGATCAGTTCCCGTACCTTCGGCCCACCGACGGTCAGGCGTTGCCACCATTCCCCGGCCGTGCGAGCGATCAGCAGTACACGTACTTCGCTGGGATCGGCGGCGATCTGTCGCACGAGATCGTCGAGCTCGTGACGGGTGTCGGCATAGTCGACGACCAACAAGATCGGTCTGTCTGTGGAACTGCGAACACGTGCCAGGATCGTCTGTTCCTGCTCTTCGCCGACCGCCACGCACACCCACCCGCGACCTGTCAGCCGATCCTTGAGCTCAGCGGCGAGACGACTCTTGCCCACGCCGCCCGGGCCAGTGATCAGGCGCAGCGGAGAGCCCTCGCCCTGGCACCACCCGACGAGACCTTCCAGCTCGACGGCCCTGCCGTGAAAGGGGACGACTTGACGGTCCGGCGCCAGCAGACTGGACGGCCCGCCGGCGTCGAGCAACAAGACTGAGGACTCGACAACGGCTAAACGTGCCGCGCGCCGCTTTTCCTGTTCCTCCGCCCACCGCGCGACGAACGGCACAGCGGGGGAGACGCACGCCGTGATGAAGCCGACGATCAGCCACGGCACACTGCCTTCGGCCAGCGTGAGCACCCCAGCACCCACCGCTGCCACACCACCCGCGGCCAACCACCACCAAGGCCGTACGCGCCCCTCAACCATACGACATATCTACGCGAAATAGCGCAAAACATCAACGAAATTGCTGCAGAAACATCTCGGCCTATGGCGCTAATAGATGCATTCTCATATTGCCCTCGGTAATCGATGGACGTAACGCTCGTCGAGCCCCAGAGCGCCGTACCAAACCCAGGCGCACGTCAGCCTAAGGAACCCGTGCGTACGACCGCTACCCGCAACCGGTGTGATGGATGATGGAGCGCGCGACCTCGGAATTCCTCGCGATACCGGCTGGATTCGCCAGCCACACCATCAACCGGGAGGGTCAGGCTGGCCGAGCCTGGATCGAGCGACTCCCCGCAGATCGTGGGCCGGCTTCTCCGGGACTGGCAGCTCGCAGTCATCGGTGCGCCGATGTCCTGGATGCCCCCGTGATGCATCCGCCCGCGCTTGGCTACCTCCGTCCTTCATCTCGACGGTCGCCCCACGACACCCACCTGACCTCGGGTGTTGCGACCAGCGGTTGAGCCCAGGCAGTTCAGGTCCCAGAAGTTCGGGCCGAACTGTGCCGCCATGACCTGGTCGGATCGATGGGGCAGGTCGTCCTCGACCGGCGACAACGCCGCGATTGCGATCCACGAACTACCGATCCAGCTCGAACCGGGGCACGCTGTCGTTCAGCGTCTCACCAGCAACGACGCTGGAACGCGGACCTCTACCGTCCCTTCTCGCTCGACCTTGCTGACCGGTACATTCGTCTCACTTGAAATCGAGCGCTTGGGTTGGCGAGAGCATGCTGGAGATCCTATTGACGACAGCCGCCGGGGCTTTGTCCGCCACGCTCGGCGTGATCGTCGGCGGCATCGTGACGCAACGGGCACAGGATCGCCATTGGCTGCGTGACCAACAACTTGACGCCTACCAGGAACTGCTGAGCCACTACGCCAGGTTCACGATGGAGCTCCGCAGAGCGCATGGCGATCAGCGCGGCTGGGACTACGACTGGAGCGAGTGGAGCGCGGCCCTGCTGCGATCGAGCCTGGTCGCCCCCGCCGATGTTGCGGCTGAAATCGACAGCTTCGGACGGTCCATAGATTCATTCCTGGACCAGGTGGCGCGGAGCCACGACCCACGACTCGATCCACTCAGCCCTGAGGCGTTCGAGCAGGCAAGGCGGGCACCAGCTCAGGCGCAGATAAGACTGGTCAACGCCATACGAAGCTCCCTGAGCCGCGACGCTAAAGGACTGCCCGTAGGGATCGGCGGGTGAAGCATCCATGGCTGATGTGTCGACAGTGCTGTTCAGCGGTAGCCGTGTCGCCGGTATCGCGAAACATGGCCCGTGATGAGGTCGTGAGCGAGCGCGATATCCCCGGGTTCCAGTGTGCGCTTGGGTACCAGGATCGGGGTCGGGGGCCTGTTGCTGGCGCCGTAGAGCAAGAACACCTTCTCGGTCTCGACCGCAGACTTCACAGCGTCCCATCTGTGCGTTGAGGTCACTGCCTCTTGTTCCACAGTATCCCGTCCGCGTCGATCCTGCAGACTGTTGGGTTCCGGGCGCTCGCTTGCTTCGCCCAGAGCCGCCGAGGTACCACGCTGGGCACGAGGAGGTTCCAGACCAGCGCGGCGATCGTGGCGACGGTGAGAGTTATGGCAAGGGTGCGAGCCGCTGGATAGTTCCACGATCCTACGGTCAGCGTCAGCCCGACCACGGAGGAACCGGTGAAGTAGATAGCCATGCGGCGCGGCACGAAGGTCAGCTGAACGAACTCTGTGACGTCACCGAGTTCAGGAATCCATTGGACGGTGATCTGCGATCGCGCGGTTGGGGTTTCGGGATCCACGGGACGAGGCTCCCAGCGAGACCGCTGCCTGGATAGGTGACAGGGTCACCTATCCAGGCAGCAGTCATCTCACATGCCCCGGTTCGTGACCTGAAGCATGGTGACTGCATCGAGAAGTCGCTGATGCAGACGGTCGTCGGCCCAGACGAGGTCGTCCCAGTCGCCGGAGGTGACGATGCGCGCGTCCTGCTCCGCAAGGGTGCGCAGTGTGGGGACGGCCTCGGCGTCGCCCATCTCGACGAGCAGGTCTGTGGCGTCGATGCTTCCCCACGGGCCGGCGATCTCCTCGAGGAGGACCGGTGTGAGGCTTGCTGCAGGAGTGCCGGCACGCCAGAGCGCACGGGCCGCCGGGACTCGTGCGAGCGCACTGAAGGCACCGGCGCGTTCCATAAGGCGTTGCAGCACCGGCACAAGCAGACCGAGGTAATCGGACGGGAGCTCCGCACAGAGCTCGGCCGCTCGGGCCGCAGGCCGATCCCCGCTTCGCAAGATCGCCTCAAGGGTCGGGGCCACGGCATCGATGTCCTCGACTGCGCGCCAGACGATGCGCGCGCTGGCGACCTGGACCTCTCGGTCGGGGTGGGTCTCGGCAGCATGGCCGGTCAGGTAGGCCAGCAGGCGCGGGACCAAGGGCACGGCAGCGCTTCCGAGGCCCGCGATCAGGTTCAGGTCCCAGTCGGTAAGCCGCTGGCCGCCGTCCAGGAGCTTTGCGGCCACCGCGACCAGCGGCGCGGGATCCCCGCACACGTGGTGCAGGGCGTGCGCCGCCCGGAGCGCGGCAAGACCGTCTCTGTCGGCCGCCGCGCGGAGCGCAGCCTCAGCGTCACGGGCCGCCGGGCCGATCGCAGCCAGCGCCGCGGGAGCGACGTACGGAGCCACGGGCAGCGCGCCGACGAGCACGTCGACGGCGGGTGAGGCAGCAGGCCCCCAGCCCTGGAGCACCGCGACGAGCGGAGAGGGGCCCTTCGGCCAACCCGCGGACGTGGCCCACTGATCGCGCTCGTTCGCTGGGGCTTCGAGCACGGTCGCCAACCGGTCGCGGACGACGGTCAGGGCGTCCGGGGAGAAGGACGGGACGTTGTCGCCGAGCAGACGCAGCGCATCCGGCGACTGGCCACGTTCCCATGCCGCCGTCAGCGCGGGGAGGACGCGGGCGTCCCGGAGCCGGGTCAGGACGGCGATCGCCATGTTCGCCGGCCCACGGTGGTCGGCGACATCACCGAGCGCCAGGCGTTCCAGCTCCGGCGCAAGGCCGGACGCCGCCTGGCCGGCAGCGGCTGCCGCCGCGACGGCAGCCGCTACGACGCCGGCGTCGTCGTCAGCCAGAAGGTCGCGGAGCTGTCCGACCGAATCCAACGCTGCCGACCGGCTGGCGCGCGAGCGCCGACCAAGGTTGTGGGCCTGGCCGATCCGACTCTCGGCGGCCCCGGTCCCCATCATCGAGATGATGTTCCGCGCGGCAACGACGTCGAGGCGTTCGATCACACCGTCGAATCGTGCGAAGGACTCGGTCCAGGCGCCGCTCCACTCCGCCTCCCGCCCGATCGCGTGCGCGAGGCTCTCCCACGCCTCAGCAGGCACCGCGCGCCCGGCGTCGAGAAGCGCGTGGGCGGCTGCGAGCGGGACAGGAAACGGCTCGCGCAACCCAGCCTCGGCGACCGGAAGCCCGGCGGCGGGCCGGACCGCGCACAGGCCCAGCACGATGCCCGCCCGGACCTGCGGCTCGTCCTCGACGTCTCGCCGTGCGGCAAGGGCAGCCGCAGCCTTCTCCCCACCGCCCGAGTGGGCGACTGCGTAGGTGGCAGCCTCTCGGACGGCGCTCTCGGGGTCCGCCAGCAGCGGCAGCAGCGAATCCGAGTGGGCCTGCAGCGCCCTTCGAACCGCAGGCAGGGCGGTCCCGTCGCTCATGTTGGGGTCTCCGAACCCACCCAGCGCGAAGCACAGAGCATCCCGGTGGTGAACAGCTCGACCCGCGGCCAGGTCCACGATGAACGGCACCGCCGCCGCGGTCACGGGATAGACCGTCCCCTGGTGCCAGATCGAGGAGAAGAACGCATCGAGCGCCTCGCCTGCGACCTCCTCGTCGGACGAGGCAAGACCTCGCAAGATCTCGACTGTGTCGCCCGCGGGGCCATAGGCCCCGTCCAAGCAGTTCCAGTTGATCGTGTCCAGGTCCTCGAGCACCGCGCGAGCCTATCCGCTGCCCGGCCAGCGGCCGACCTCCGTGCATCAGCGCCGAGACCAGACCGGAGGCCCTGTGCTGAGACAACTCGGACATGGTTGCCAGCTCGAACGCGCGGAGTATGCTCGCGGCCACGATGACTGAGTTCCAGCGCGACCGTTCCGTTGACAGCGCCTGGTTCGCCAAGTTCGCGAGGCACAACCGCGATCGCACGACGCCGAGCCTGGTGGTCGTGATGCTCACGGTTTGCGCGATCGCGATGCCTACGACGTGGTTGTCGGTGGAGCACTTCCGTACCTTCGCGATCCTCGATGAGCGTGGCGTGACGACGTCGGCCAAGGTCGTTGCGCTGACCAGGGGTGGCCGGGGGCCACACGAAATCACGGTTGTCCCTGACGACAACACTTCAGTGAGCACCCGCCTGCGCCACTGGCCCCGCGACACCAACGTCGGGGACACGCTGCCGATCACCTATGACCCGCTGAACCCCGGCCGGATCGTCGCGACGGATGCGCCTGTCGTCGACGCGTGGATCGCCACGACCGCGCTGCTGGAGATCGGCGCACTCTGGCTGGTTGTGGCCGTGGTGCCGCCGGGCGTCGCGCTGCTACTGCGCCGGGTTCGTGACCCGGCCTGGCGCCCTCGTCCAGATCCGGACGCGCCTGGCGGCAAAGTTGGACTGCGGACGCACCGCAACCCGCTCAGGTGGGTACCGGCTGGCTGGCACAAGGTCGGTGACTGGGCGCGTGAGGTAGGCGCCTGGAAGTCGATCCTGATTTTCGTCTTCCTGCCGATCACGCTGACGTGCTTCGGCGTCGGATTCACCGTCCAGGAGGTCCGTGGCCTGGTCGCCCTTGAAGAACGCGGCGTTCCTGCCCACGCAGAGGTCGTCGGCTCGGAATGGGCCGGCAACCACCAGGAGGAGCTGACCATCCGGGTCGACGGGGAGGAGGCGTGGATCAGCCGATGGACCGGTGTGCCACGAGACGGCGATCCGATCGACGTGATCCATCTGCCTGATGATCCCCAGGTTGTTCGCCAGGTCGACGTCTTCCCATGGGGGCATGAGGAGTTCATCTGGGCGTTGCTGGGCCTCGCCGGGATCGTCACGGTGCCGCTTGTCGTGCCCGCGGCGATCAGCGGCCTGCTGCGACGATAGATGTGCCGCGCGCGCTGAGCGTGAGGGACTTCCGTACGGACTGGTGAGACCCGACGCGTCGGGCCGAGCGTCGTCCATGCGATGGCGGCGTACTCCTGGCCGCGGCACGCCCTGGCCTGCGAGTCGGCGTGCGCGCCGCTACGATCGGTGACGATCCAGCAGTGTGTGCTTTCCATTGGGTGCTGAGGCGCGCGAGATCACGATCGCACCCGGAGCGCGCCGCAGCGTCACGGTGATCTTGTTGACGATGTCCTCCCAGTGGGCCGATCGAGTCAATGTGCTCCCGCTTGGGCTGAGTCCCTACAAGTGCGCCGTCGGAAATAGGCCTCCCCAGGCTGTGCGCAGGTGTGTCGAAGTCCCACCGAGGAGGGCTGGCGTTGTGGGCTGGGTACATCTGATGGGCGAGAGGGCCAACCAAGATCACGCAGACCATCCCCTCAGACCCTCGGGTCGAACCCGCGCCCGCGCTGACGCCATACCCGCCCTGCAACAGTGAGCAGACTCCGATTCGAGTAGCGGCTCGTCGGTGCTCATAGACTGTAGACGACTGGTCTAATCCGATGCTACGGTCGACCCATGGCAGTCACCCGGGTGGAAACACGCAAGAGCCTCCTCGACTCCGCACGGCGGATCGTCGCCGTGAAGGGCTACGCAGCAGTTGGCATCAACGAGGTGCTCGCAGAAGCCGGCGTCCCGAAGGGGTCGTTCTACCACTGGTTCAGCTCCAAGGATGCCTTCGGCGAGGCGATGATGGAGGCCTACTTCGACGAGTACCTCACGACCATGGACGCGATCGTCGCCGACAAGAGCAAGAGCTCGGCGGAACACCTGATGAGGTACTGGCAGAACTTCTACGACCTACAAGCCGTCAACGACTGCCAGGGCGGATGCCTGGTCGTCAAGCTCGGCGCGGAGATCGCCGACCTGTCCGAGGCCATGAGGACCACGACGAAGGTCGGGACCACGGCGATCATCGACCGGCTGGAGCAGATGATCACCGACGGCGTCGCGGACGGGTCCGTGTCCGTCGACGACAGCCCCCGCGCGACGGGCGAGACCCTCTACAACCTGTGGCTCGGGGCCAGCATGATGGCGAAGGTTCACCGCAGCCCGGCCTACCTCGACAACGCCATGACGGTCACCCGTCACATCCTCCACATCTGACCGAACACCCACCGATGTCCTAGCAGGTCCATCAATAGTAGACCGATCTAATAGTGACCGGCTGACCAAGGGAGAGCATCATGAAGACCGACCTTATCTACTCCGACGCGAGCGAGCTCGCCGAGCTGATCCGTACCAGAAAGGTGTCGTCCGCCGAGGTGGTACAGGCGCACATCGACCGCATCAAGGCCATCGACCCGAAGGTCAACGCCGTCGTCACGCTCGTCGACGGCGCTCTGGAGGCCGCGCAGGCCGCGGACGACGCACTCGCGGCCGGCGCGGAGGTCGGGCCGCTGCACGGAGTGCCGTTCACGGTCAAGGACTCGTTCGACACCGCCGGGGTGCTGACCCAGCGCGGTTCCCCGATCTTCGCCGGGCGCGTCCCGAGCGCGGACGCCACCAGCGTGGCACGCATGAAGCGGGCCGGGGCGATCCTCCTCGCGAAGACCAACCTCCCGGAGTTCTCGTACTCGACCGAGTCCGACAACCTCCTGTCGGGCAGGACCAACAACCCCTGGAACCTCGACCGCACGGCAGGCGGTTCCAGCGGTGGAGAGTCCGCGGCGATCGCGGCCGGCATGTCACCGATCGGGCTCGGGAGCGACCTGGCCATCTCGGTGCGCGGTCCGGCCGCCCACACCGGCATCGCCGCCCTCAAGGCAACACACGGCCGCATCCCCATGACAGGCGTGTGGCCGCGGGCACCGCGCCGTGACTGGCACGTGGGCCCGATGGCCCGCACCATCCGCGACCTCGCGCTGGCGTACTCGGTACTCTCCGGTCCGGACGGCTCGGACGGTTTCTCCGTCGTCCCGCGGGAGTTCGACGCCGGCCTGGGCACATCGCCGGACCGGCCCGTCCGCGTCGGCTGGCTGGTCGACTCCGGACTCGGCCCGATCGACCCGGAGGTCGCCGCCACCGTGCAGAAGGCTGCCGAGGCGCTGGAGGGCGCCGGCGTACAGATCGAGGAGGTCAGCATCCCGGCGTTCGAGCGGGACAACCCCCTCGACCTCTTCTACCGGCAGCACGTCATGGAGGTGAAGCCGGCCTTCCGCGAGGTCACCGCCGGCCACGAGGACCAGATGTCCGAGGTCTCCCGGTCCATGCTCGCCAGCCCCGACACGTCTGTGGAGGACTACGTCCTGGCCGAACAGGGCATCGAACGTCTCCGGGACGCGTTCACCGAGTACTTCCAGCAGTACGACGCCCTCCTGCTCCCGGTCCTGCCCGTCCCGGCCCACGAGCACGGACTCACCCACTTCACCATCAACGGTCAGACGGTGGACGCCGCGCACATCCAGACGGCCACCATCCCGTTCAACCTGACCGGGCTCCCGGCTCTGTCCATGCGGTTCGGCACGAGCAGCGACGGCCTGCCGATCGGTGTGCAGCTGGCAGCGAGCTGGCACGCCGAGTCGACGATCCTGCACATCGCGTCCCTGTTGGAGTCGCTCAGCCCGGTCCGTGACCAGCACCCCACCATCTGACAGCCGCGAGACGCGGATACGGGAGCCATCGGGATCCGTCCGGAATTCTGACCAGCCAGAATGGGTCTGACCAGGTCGGACGGCCACCACCCCGGAGATCAGACAGAGAAGTACTTCGCTTCCGGGTGGTGAAACACCAACGCGGCCGTCGACCACTCCGGATGCAGCCGCAGCACGTCTGGCTAGCGGCCGCACCTTGCATCTTCGTTTGAGCGTGCTCGTTCAGTGGCTGTCCTGCCTTCGCCATCGAGTCGACCCGCGCTTCGGCAGCGCAGGGGTTGTCTTGCCGGCTCTGCGCGACGGTGAGAGATCCGACGCTGACTGTGAGCGACTTTCGGTGCCATGGCGAGGCTCGCCGTCTAGCATCCGAATGGAAGGCATTCAGACCTGCAAACGAGGGAGTACCGATGAGAAGGATCGGCATGCTCGTGGCCGCTGCAGTGGCTGTCCTCACTCTTGTCGCTGCGCCCATAGCCGCTGTGCCTACCGTTGCCGCAGCGGCGCCGGCGAGCGTTGCCGCCTACCCCACCTCGGACTTCCTGGTCAGGGACGGCACGGGCGGCTACTTCGCTGGCACAGTCACCTGGTACAACCGCTCAGTCAACGTCGCGGGAAGCTTCAACGCCAGTGGATGCGATCGGGTATACGCGTCCTCGCACGATACGAGAAAACAGCTTGACGAGAGAAGCACAAGCCTTCACTGCGGAACTCAAACCTACGAGAGCTTCCCCCTCGACGCGCCCGTTCCTGGTGGGGCAGCTCTCGTCTACATCCAGATAGCGGGTGCGGATGGGCGCATACAAGGCTTCACGAATTGCCAGCGTGTGACCTTGATCTGCGACTAGTACTACAGCCGTAGATCGGTTCGGTGGGCCGCGGTGACGCTCTCCTCGCGTCGTTGGAAATGAGCGCGGCGGGCACGATGCTGATGGCGTCGGCGCCATCGAGTCCAGGTCAGGACTACCGGGGTCTTGGCCGCCTTGCTGTTCGAGGTAGGTCGGTGTCGGTATCAAGGGTCCGGCCCGTTGCGTCCCGGACGAGGTTCCACAAGGGCTTGCAGGTTCCTGCAAGCTGCGTCGGAGGTCGGCAACCGCGAAGAGCTATACCGGATTCGTCAGCGCGCACCCAGACTCTTCCCGCGGCTCCAAGTCCTCATGGTTCAGCCTGGCGTGGGTGCGAAACAGTCAAGCGACGAACAGTTGCGCCTCATTACCGGCGCAGCCGCGTACGTCAAGACCGTTACGAAAGGCGGGTTCCACGTTTATTGCTCGGTCGGAACCCCACTCGCTCGAGCCTGACAGGACGCCCTCTGGTGATACCCAATCAGCTCGCACTCGTGGGTACCGCGCGCTGCTTGCGCGCCCAGGCGTCACAGAGAAGGTCAAGCCGCAGCTCGATCTGGCCGGATCGGGCTCCGATGTTGCGCAATCACACCCCGGGGTTCGTCGTAGGCGGAGGTCGTCGCTCGCGGCTGCTACCTGATCGCGATGCCCGGTAGTCGATTCCGAATCCGTACCGCCGTCGACTGGCTGCTCGGTGTCGTGCTCGGCCGCGAGTCCGTCTTGCTCGACACAGCCGCCGCGCCGACGACGCCCGACCGTCCGGCGGAAGGGAGTATGGGGAGGCCGCGGCGGGCGCCCTGCTCGTCGCGCTTTATGCGCGGGGACCGGCCGGCCGTGTCGCAACCGCGACGCGAGTCTCGGCCGTATCAGCGCCGGTTGTCCGCAGTAGCTTGCTGGACCAGGCGGTTCAGGACGTCCAGCTCGCCGTGTTCGTGCCACGCGAGACGTCGCAAGACCTTCACGCTGGTCCAGCTCCCGTGCTCGTCCCAGGTCGCCGTCAGGTCGGGAGCCATCCGTGCCACCTCGCGGCGCACGTGCACGCCCGACTCCTCCAGCTCTGTCACGAGGTCGCCCGCCCGCGGACGCGTCGGCAGCCCGAGCAGCGGCAGGTAGTAGCGCGACTCGGTGTCGGCCAGGTGCATCGCGAGCTGCCCCACGGTGTGCCAGGACGCGTACGTCGGCAGCGTCCGGGCCGGATCCTGGTAGGCCAGGACGGCGGCCGGTGCCGAGCGGACCAGCGCTAGGGTCCTGGCCCGGGCGCCGCCCAGGATCGCGAGGGTCGCGGCACGTTCGGCCTCCGATGCCGGGGCGCGGTCCCGGTCGAACACCGTCTCGTCGCCCGTCTCGGCCCGGTCGACCCGCTCGACGACGTCCAGTTCCCCGGCCGCGAGCCCGCACCGGGCGGCCAGATCGGCCACGGCCGCGGCGTCATCGGGCCCCTGGCCGCAGGCGCCCCAGTGCGCCAGCTCGAACGTCCACGCGGCGGACCAGCCGTCCTCCGCCATGCCCGCCCTGGTGTCTACATACACCATCATCCTGGTACGCCTCCTTGCCTCAACCAGTGGAATCCGCATGATCGCCGGCGTGGAGTCCTGCCAGCTCGTGGACAGGCCCAGGTGGACGACGGCCAGGCTTCCGCTCAGGACGGGGCGGCGTCCGGACGCGAGTACGTCAAGGCGAGATTGCCTCTGGGGAACGACTTGACGCCGATCAGCTGCAACCTGGTGAGCTCGGTGAACAGCGGGCTGCCGCCGCCGTGGGCGAAGGGGCCGACCAGCAGGTGGTACTCGTCGACGAGGTCAGCGAGCACGAGCGCCTGGGCGAACCGCACGCCGCCGTGCGCGAGGATCGGGCCGCCGTCCTGGGCCTTCAACCTGGCGACCTCGGTGGCCAGGTCCCCGGAGCAGACGGTCGTCGTCGCCCACGGGGTGTCGATCGGCGAACGAGAGAAGACGACCTTGGGGATGGCGTTCATCGCGTCGGCCTCGGGTCCCGTCTGGAACGGCCAGTACCCGGCCATGTCGTGGTAGGTGCGAGCGCCCATCGCGTGGACACCGGCCGAGCCGAGCACGGTGGCCATGTGCGCGACGAACGCCTCGTCCTGGTCGTACTCGAGGAAGAAGTCGTCGCGTACGCCCGCGGGTGCTGCGGCATACCCGTCCAGGGACAGGCTGTGTCGGAGGATCAACGGACGCATAACGACTCCAATGTCCGAATCGTCCCCAGCCTGGTGGGGAGTGTCACTCGCTGCGACATGCCTTGGATCGCATTCTTCGGTGGAGCGGTCGGTTGCATCTGGTAGCCCTTCTTTGGCTGGTCGTCAGCAGGGCGTCGGAGAGAGGCGCACGTAGTACACCGGGTCCAGGTTGTTCGATCCGCCGTAGTAGCCATCCGAACCGCTCCCGGTGCAGTAGATCTGCTTGCCGGCGGAGTTGTACTCGCGGTAGGACGCTCCATCGGTCTGCCGGTTGACGTAGCGGCCGATTCCGGTCCACTGGTAGACGGAATAGAGGCCGTAGTCGTAGAACCAGAACTCCCGCATCTCCGGGGATGCGCCGTCCCACATCGGCACCTTCTGGCAGACGTAACCCGGGGAGCAGGTCGGCTGGGTGTCGGGCTGGTACTCGCGGATCTGTGCCGCAGTAGGGCTCGTCCTGGGGTTGTAGTCCTTCAAGATGCTGTATCCGGATTTCGCGGGAACGAACGATGCAGAGGCCGCTGTCGCCATCTCCGCCGGTGAGAGCGTGGTTAGGTCCTCGCTCTGGGCCAGCTGAACCGCCGAGCTAGTGCCGCTGGCGCTCATCGCGCTGGGGCTCACAGAGGTGATGACTGCCATGAGCGACGCGGTGGCTAGTGCGATTCCGAGGCGTGTGGATCGGGCAGAGGCGTGAGCGTTCATGGAGGCGAGCCTTGGACGAGACGGAACGCTCGGCAACCTACTTCGGTCAGTGCCGAATGGGCCATCCAGCCGCACCTTCAGTCCGTCGTGCGGCGGTCTCTTGAAGCCGGACTCACTCTCCCGAGGGATTCAGCGATGCCTGTTGGTGCCGCGAGCACGTCGATTTCCGTTCACCCAGCTCGCCACTCCTATTGTTGCTAGAGCACCGATCAGAGGTGCGCGGGCCGCCTCCTGCCAGTTCAGCGTGGCCACCTCGATCGACGATGGCCGGCTTCGACGTGATACAGGGCATCATCGATTTTCGGCCTCCGTCGAAGTACGTGGCAGGAAGAATCGACCGGACTCTACGTTCGAGATGTTCCGTGCAACGTCAGGTTCCGGGCCTTGCGATCTGGGCGCGGAGCAGGAAGAGAACCCAGATGACACTCCAGAAGCGCTGGCTTGCCGCGCTGTCGAGTGCACTGATGTCGCTTCTCTGCGTTGTCGGCGGCGCCCAGGCAGCGCAGGCATACAACGTCCGAGACCCTACTTTCCCCGACAGGAACCGCCTCACCGAAGCGACGGGCGGCCCGAGCAGCAGCGGGATTGCGCCCGCGGCCTGGACGCCGAACGTGTCTCCACTGCACACGGCTGATGGTGAGGAGGTCGCGCTCCGGAATCTGACGACCACTGACCGCAACACGGTTCTGCACAACTGTCCGAGGTAAGGCATGCGTCGCGGTCGGTCAGGGAGACGGCCGCCATACCGTCTTCCTCCTGTACCACTGCGACACGCGCACGCTGACCAACTTCATCAACGCTGGTGCCATCACCAGCCACCAGAGTGCTGGCGCTATCGTCCGGTTCACCGGCCGAGGCGTACCCGCTGCCACGTTCGCTCCTCGTAGGGAGCCACACCGGTGCGCGCATAGATGGGGGTGAGGGTGGGTTCGCGCAGCGGGACTCACCGGCCCGATGAGGCGTCCCGGCTCCGGTCCGGGACGCCTCACCAGTTCGCACGGCTCCACTCCGGCTGATGTTGCACACCTACAGACAGAGTCGGCAGAGGCCAGGAGGGGACCGGTCACGACCTGATCGAGCGGCCCATGCCCGGCCGGACTGTCCAGGGCGTCACCGCGATCGAAGGGTTGCTACGAGTCGACGGCGGCCCGGCGAGCCTGACGGCAGTTGCGGCGGGAAGCAGGGGTCGGACGCGGGTGGGGACACCGATGCTGGGACGGAGCGACCGCCTTGCGCCAGGTGTCCGGGCGACGGTTTCTGGGCTCATCGCGATCAGTGCGGCAGACAGCAGTAGGGCGCCGATCGCAGCCACATAGGCGAGGTGGCGTGGCCAGGGAGCGAACTGGACCAGGCTGCCGGAGAGCACGGCGCCGATCGCGAGTCCGAGCATCGGTGTCTGACTCGACGCGCCCGAGGCGGAGCTGAGCCCTCGACGAGGTTGACCTCGACCTGGAACGAGCCAGCGGTGCCGTGCCCGTCTGTTGCTCCCATGTTCGTCAGGACTTCCCGCAGGTCGCCGAATGTCGCGTCAAGGTCGTCGTTCACGCCGGCCATTCGTTGGCCCAGGTCATGGTTGTGGTGAACCGCAGGCTGGTGTCACAGGCCCGCCTGGGCGAGGAGCCGGTGCATGTGTGCTGGTGGCAGGTTGGGGTTGCCGGCTGCGGCGGACGCAACCGATTCTGACGGATCGGCCAACAGTTGGACTAGGTCGTGGGTCGGAAGCTGGGGATGGGTCGCGATCGCGCCCCGCACCGTCGGATCGGGATCGGCGGCCAGGCGGCGGACAAGTTCCACCGGCAGGTCGGGGTCGCGTGGGGCCAGCTGGCGCATCCTCGGTTCGGGATCGGTGGCCAGCCGCCGAAGAACGTGCGTCGGGAGGGGGAAGTCATCGGCCGGGCGCCATCGGGTCTTCTTCTCCGGGCGGTAGCTGCGGTCGATGCGTTCGGCAGTGACGGGATCGACTCTGTGACGGCCGTGCTGCGCCGTCGTCGTGCGTACGATGCTCTCTTCATCGTCGAGGAGCCGGGCCACGGCCGGCGCCGGGAGGCGGTCCGACATCGCGGCGGAGGCGCGGAAGCAGGCGTAGGGCGAGTCGACGTACGGCAAGGGGTCAGCAGTCACCCACGGCAGACGCAGTGCCCGAAGCTCCAGACGTGCCATCTCGCTGATGAGCTGCCCTTCGAGCGCGTCGTCATCCAGGACCTGGTGGTCGAGAAGCCAGTCCTTCGGGGGCACATCGGACAAGATCCGGGAGTGGATTGCGGCGCGGGTTGACTCGGGGGTGTCCTGACGGCCGAAGATGTGGAGCGCGACCAGCGGGCTGGGATCCTCGGCAAGGGCGTCGCGCAGCGGGGCCGGGAGGTCGGGGTGCTTTGCGAGTTCCGTGCGCACATCCTCGTCCGGGTCCCAGGCAAGCCGACGGGCCGTGTCGGCATCCAGGGTGCGGTGACGTACCGCCCCGGCGCGCGTGACCGGGTCGGCCAGCAGCGCCGGGAGCAGGTCGGTAGGTGGGACGGGATGGGGAAGCCGTGGGTAGTAGGTCGTGCAGGCTCCCGCGCGCACCGTGTCATCGAGATCAGTCAGCAGGAGCCGACGCGTCGGCTCCGGGGCCTGCGTCCACCACTGGGCCAGCGAGGCCCGGACCTTCGGGACGGGGTCGGTGGCCAGCCGGGCGCGCAGATCCGCCGGAACATGATCGCTCTCCGCCAGGTGTTGGCGCACCTGGGGGTCGGCATCGCCGAGTAGCCGTTCGAACAGCTCTCGCGGTGCGTCGTGCGCGCCGATCACCACGGCCGCGCGTATCGCCGGATCCGGGTGCACGGCGAGCGTCATTCGGAAGGGATGGGGGAGGCTGTGGTTGAGGGCGAGCGAGTGCAGGAGCCGGTGGTCGTTGACAGCGATGATGTCGGCGATCATGTCGTCGGTCAGGTCCGGTCGCTTGGCAACGTTGCCGAAGCCCTTGCGGTAGGCGAAGAAGCGGCGGACGAGCGTGGGCGGTAGCGCGGGGTTCTCGGCGAGTCCCGACAGCACGTTATCGAGGTGGACGGGCGGCGGTGGTGCGTCCGGCACGACAAGCGACCCTTCTGGCGCGGCAAGTTGATCGCCGAGTCTCTCATGTGCGGTCTTTGCAGGTCACGCCGCCCTCGCGATCAGGTGAGGGCGTGACGGTACCTGCCAAGTCCCCCTCCGGACACTCTTTCTCTGGCGTGACCAGGGACGACACGTTGAGACCGATCCGCGACGCTGCGGCGTCGAACCGAACGCCGAGTGGTCTCGGCGTTCTTTGTCCGTGGCGTGGTTCAGCACCTTGAGGGAGCCGCCCACGATCTCGAGGTTCTTGGTGAGTCGATTGAGATCGACCGCTTCGATCGGGACCGGGGCGTCGGCCAGCCGAACATCGAGTGCCTTGAGCTCCGCCTCCTTCGTGACCAGCGAGGTACTGATCGCTGCCTCACCGGCCATCGTTGCGGCGAGCGCACGCGGGACACCGTCCCGCCAGGGGGTGGATGCCATCCGTGATTGCCGACGTCATCTACCGGGCTACCGTCGATACCGATCCAGTCCTGGTCCGCTACTACGCCGCACCCGACTCGACCGCCATCCCCCGCGCCAAGCAGATCCTCCGCCAGGACGGCTACCGGCGGGAGTTCCCGGAGTTTGTCCATGGCAGGCCCAGCCAGCTGTGGAAGACACTCACTCCCGGCCCTGGCGACAAGGTCGTCGACTGGGATCGGTGATCCCTGTCCCATCGGTGGGCAAGGCGGACTTCCGCCAAGTGCTGAGTGCCACGGCCGGCATTGATTGCCGTGTCGGTGGGCACTGGCGGGTACCCAGTACTACAGCCGTAGATCGGGTCGGTGGGCTGCGGATGCCCGCGAACGAGTCGGCGCCCGCTGGCTCAAGCAGGTGCGAACAACGCGGGGAGACGGGCTTGCCCCGGTCGGCATGCAGGAGGTCCCCGGCTGCCGGGGGGCTCCAGGTTCCGCCGTGCTCGCTGTGCCTTGCGGGGCGATCATGAAGGTCCGTACAGCCGTGAGCGCACCGGTCCCGCCTCGACCGCTCCCAGTCGACCGACACCATCACCACGAAGCGCGAGAGGACAAAGATTATGGCAACAGCAGAAGAGCAGTCAGCCTACGAACGTGCGCTCGACGAGGCCGAGCAGCGGCTCGGATTCCGCCTGGAGACCTTTCTCGAACCCACCCCAGGCGAACCGGACAACGCCGCCGACTTCAAACGTATCGCCACGGTGCATGCTTTTGGGGACTCCTGGCCCCGGACCCAGCACCTGGACACCCGGACGCGAGCTCTGATCTCCGTCACGATTGCTGCGGCCCTTGGTGTGCACGAGCCCTTGCGTGGACAGATACGCATCGCGCTCAACAGCGGTGCGACGCCCGAGGAGATCGTCGAGCTGTTCATTCATCTCGAGGCCTATGCCGGGGCGGCTCGCGCGTTCGATGGCTACAACATCGCAGCCGAGGTCTTCGCGGAAAGAGCGGGGTGACCACCCTGCCCGTGCCTGGCACGCTGTCGTCGCCCGATGTCTGATACGTCTTGTCCTCGTCGGTATCGGTGCAGGTGACAGGAGTGGTGCACGGCTCGGGCGAGGGCTCATGCGGTGGTGCCACTCACGGTGCCGCTCCGGCCGGTGCCGGCCCGTCCCGCAGCAGGAGGTCGAGCGGGTCGTTGTCGTGCACGAGGTCGTGCAGCCAGAAGCTGCTCGCTGTCGCGAGATGCTGGTTCGCGACCGGGTGATCGGGCCAGGCGGCCAAGGCCGCGCCGACGTCACCGGTCAGGGCAGCGAACGTTGCGAAGGCGTCGGTGACGCTGTGACGCGGATCGGGCGTGGTGATCAGGTCCGCCCACCAGGCGGCGACGAACTCTGCGATCACCTCCGGTTGCGGCGCAGGCCAACCGCGCCAGTCGAAGCGTGCCAGGCAGTGTTGATCGGCCCAGAAGATGTTGACCGTCCCGTCGGCCATGGCTCGCGCGAGCTGAGGCAGGATTCGACGGACCATCGCCTCGTGGTCCTGGAGGATGCCCAGCGACTCGTACGCCAGCGAACCGAGAGTGGCTGGGTCGATCTGCGCACCGGAGACTTCCAGCTCCGGCACGCCATCGTCCAGCGCTCTTCGAAGACGCGGTGTCATGCGCGAACCCCGCCAGGCGCCTACGGCTAACACTGCCCCCGGAGGGGGCTGCTGCACGCTCTGGTGACAGCTCGTCTCATGCGGCGAGTATGGCCGACCTGGCATCGGGGAAAGCATTTCGGGGCTGCTCAGGCGCATTCGGCGGCGGCGTGCAGTTCCGGGCGCTGCATGCACGGGCGGCGGCGAGACCGGGGACGTATCTCGACGATTTCTGCGTGCACAGCGACGGGGGCGACCGGTGCGGGTTTATGGGCTACTTGGCGGGTCTCTCCGCAGGTCACGCCGTTCTACCAAGAACATAGGGCCGTGACGATACCTGCCAAGTCCCCCTCCGGACACTCTTTTGACGCTGTGACCAGCGGGTTCATGGAGAAGAGGACTTCGACGCAGTAGTGCCGAAGTCCGGTCGAACGCCGAGCACCTCGCAGAGGTCTCGGCGTTCTTTGTCTGTAGCGCCACCCAGGACGGTGGGCGATCCGCCCATGATCTGTAGGTCCTTGATGTCGATCGGCTCGACCGGGGCCCTGCAGCTCATCGAGCTGGCGCTGGAGGGCCCTGGAGCCCCGCATCCTTCCCGACGCCCGTGGTCGTGATGGTCTCCGAGGAGCCCGCCCGCAAAGAGGCGGACGAGGTTCTCGCTCTTTCCTCGTCTCGGCGACCTGCTCGTGCTGGGGGCTGGCTGTTCGCTGACGGCCGGCTCGTCCGACGCCGTCCCCCGGGTGAACCCGGGGCCGGAGTGTGGACCGGCTCAGAACCGTAGCCCATGATGATGGTGTGACTGCGGTCGAAACCGGGCCGCTGTACGGCCGCGAGGATGTGCTCCGTCGACTGGTCGACGGTCTGGACCGGGTTGAGACCGGTGGGTTCGCGATCGGGCTCAGCGGTGAGCCCGGAGTGGGCAAGAGCGCGGTGCTGGGACAGGTCATGAAGCACGCCGCGAGCGCAGGCTCGACCGTGATCAGTGCGAGCGGCAGCGAGGCGGAGTCACATCTGCCGTACGCCAGCCTGCACCAGCTGTTGCGGCCGGTCCTCGCGCGGGCCGACGGGCTGCCGGCTCGGCAGCGCGAGTCGTTGCTCGCCTGTTTCGGCATGGTCGACGACGTGGAGGCCAACCGGTTCTTCACCTCGCTCGCCGTCCTGAACCTGCTGGCCGAGCTGGCCCACGAGGCACCGGTCGTGGTGTGCCTCGACGACCTGCACTGGATGGACCGACCGACCGTCGATGCGCTGGCGTTCGTCGCCCGCCGCATCGGCGCGGAGCGGGTGGTCCTGTTGTCCACGTCGCGGCGACCCGACCCACAGCTTCTCGGCGACGAGCAGGTCGTGACCTGGATCGAGCTGCAAGGACTGGTCACGGACGCGGCGGACGCACTGCTGCGGTCGTGTGCGCCGGGCCTCAGCGCGGCGCTGCACGACCGGGTGATCGCGCAGGCCGACGGCAACCCGCTCGCAATCGTGGAGTTCGCCGGTGCGTTGCGGGCCGGTACCCCTGGCTGGACCGAGCTGGACGACGCGCTTCCGATGACCTTGCGCCTGGAACGGGCCTTCGCCGCGCGAGCAGACGAGCTGCAGCCGGTCGCCCGCGCGATCGTCGACGTCGCGGCTCTCGACGAGGGTGACGATCTCGAGGAGGTCGTCGCTGCCGCCGCCATCCTGTGTGGCGCGGCCGTCGGCCCCGACGACGTGCGGCCCGCGGTGGCGCTCGGTCTGCTGACCGTGACGGGTCCGACCTACGCCTTCACGCACCCCCTGATCGGCTCGGCGGTGCGGCAGTCGATGTCGCACGAACGGCGTGAGCAGGGCCACGGTGCTCTGGCTGCCGTCTTGTCGGCGAACGTCGAACGCGCCGCCTGGCACCGGGCCGGCGCACTGTCCGGACGTGACGAGCCCGTCGCGGCGCAGCTCGAGCTCGCGGCCGCCGAGGCCCGTCGACGCGGTGCCTTTCCCACCGCGCTCACCTGGCTCGAGCGCGCTGCAGTGCTCAGCCCGGATCCGCTCGACCGGGCCGCCCGCCTGCTCAGCGCGGCCGAGGTGGGCTTCGAACTCGGCAGGTTCGCGGAGGTCGAACGGCTCAAGGACCAGGTCGCCCGGATGGCGCTGCGGCCCCGGGACCGGTCACGGCTGACCATGTTGACGGGCGCGTTCCATGACGGCGCCACGAGCGATCCTGCCGATGTCAGCCACCTGGTGGACCTGGCCCGGCATGCCACGGCCGAGGCGGACGTCGAGCTGACGATGCAGCTGCTGTTCGGAGCGGCTCGCAGGGTCTGGTGGCGGGACCCCGGCCCGGCGGTCCGGCAGGAGATCGTCAGTGCCGCGCGCGCGGTCCCGCTCCCTGCCGAGGACCCGAGGGTGCTGGCCGTGCTCGGCCTCGCAGAGTCTCTCGAGCTGAGCAGGTCGGTGATGGAGCAGCTGACCCGTTCGCCTGTCGACGGCGCCGGGCACGCCGGCGTAGCGGCGCTCCTGGGCATCGCCGCATTCTGTGCGGGCGACTTCGTGCGCGCCGACTCCTCGCTCTCGACGGCGATCCACGGCTTTCGCGCCGAGGGGCGCCTGAGCCTCCTCGCCGAGGCGCTCTCGATCCGGTCCTGGGCGGAGATCAACCTGGGTGTCTTCGACCGGGCCCGCTCGGCCGACGAGGGCATGCGCCTCTCCGACGAGACCGGCCAACGGGTGTGGGCCGGGACGGCGCGGCTCGCGCTGGCCTTCGTCGATGCGGTCGGGGGGAGCTGGGACGGGCGCCATCGTCTGCTCGCGGAGGCCGAGCAGACCGCGCTCCAGCTGCCGAACGCAAGCTCGTCGTTGCTGGCGGGGGCCCAGCTCGTGCGCGGGATCGGCGAGCTGGCGGCGGACCGGCCCGAGCAGGCGTACGGCGAGCTGCTCCGCGTGTTCGACCCGGACGATCCGGCATATCAGCGCGTGCAACAGGTGTGGACGATCAGCTACCTGGCCGAGGCCGCCGTCCGGATCGGCCGCCGGGACGAGGCGAGAGCGCTGACCGTCTCCGTCGAGGAGATGGCCAACGGGTCCCCCGCGGTCGGCACTGAGCTCGCGCTCGCGTACTCACACGCCGTGCTCGCGGACGACGCCACCGCCGAGCAGCTCTTCTACCGCGCGATCGCCGGCGCCGGACGCTTCCCGTGGCACCACGCCCGGGCACAGCTCGCCTACGGTTCGTGGCTGCGCCGCCAGCGCCGGGTGGCCGAGTCCCGCGACCCGCTGCGGGCGGCACGCACGGCATTCGACGCCCTGGGTGCCCGGCCCTGGGCGCATCAGGCCGACCAGGAGCTGCGGGCGACCGGCGAGCGCGGCTGGCAACCGGCGGGCGGTGCACGCCCGCAGCTGTCCCCGCAGGAGGGTCAGATCGCCGACCTCGCCGCGCAGGGCCTGTCCAACCGGGAGATCGGCCAACGGCTCTTCCTCTCGCACCGGACCGTGGCCTCGCACCTCTACCGCATCTTTCCCAAGCTCGGCGTCACGAGCCGCCAGCAGCTCGCGAGCGTGCTGGTCCGTGACGCCGCCGGCCAGGATGTGCTGGACCAAGCACAGTCATCCGACTGAAGTCGGCGACATCCCGGCCGTCCTAACCTCCGAGTACACCCTGGTGCGACCAGCACAGGGGACCGAGCAAGGAGGCAACCGTGGGAACACCAGTGCTCTTCATCCACGGGCTGTGGCTGCACAGCAGCTCATGGGGATCATGGGAGACGCGGTTCCGCGACGAGGGTTATGCACCGCAGGCGCCGGGTTGGCCCGGTGACGCGGAGACGGTGCAGGCCTCGCGGCAGAACCCGGAGGCGATCGGCGACCATGGCATCGACGACGTCGTGGCGCACTTCGCCGCCATCATCGACGAGCTCCCGGAGCTGCCGATCCTGATCGGGCACTCGTTCGGCGGGATGATCGCCCAGAAGCTGCTGGGCCAGGACCGCGCCAGGGCTGCGATCGCGATCGACGCCGCGCAGATCAAGGGCGTGCTACCCCTGCCCCTCTCGGCGCTGCGCGCGACGTTGCCGGTGTTCAAGAGCCCCGCGAACAAGCACCGGGCCGTCTCGTTGACCGCCGAGCAGTTCCGCTTCGCCTTCGGGAACGCCGTCTCCGAGGCGGAGTCGGACGAGCTGTTCGAGCGATGGACGATCCCGGCCCCTGGCAAGCCCCTGTTCGAGGCGGCCGCGGCCAACTTCGACCCGCACTCACCGGCGAAGGTCGACACCGACAACCGGTCCCGTGGGCCGCTCCTGCTCATCGCCAGCGGCAAGGACAACACCGTTCCGGAGGCGGTGACGCGCGCGACGCTCAAGCAGTACCGGCACTCGGAAGCGGTCACCGACCTGACCACCTTCCCCGACCGGGGACACTCCCTGACGATCGACTCGGGCTGGGCGGAGATCGCGGAGACCTGCCTGGTCTGGCTGAAGAAGCAGGAGCTGTGAAGCTCGACCTGGCCGGACGCCGTGCGGTCGTGACCGGTGCGAGCAAGGGCATCGGCCTCGCCGTGGTCCGTGCCCTGGCAGACGAGGGCATGCAGGTGGCCGCGGGGGCTCGTAGCGAGTCCGCCGAGCTGAGCGCCCTGGCCGACCAGGGAGTCGTCACGGTGCTCGGCGACCTGACCACCGCGTCCGGCTGTCAGGCGCTCGTGGACCAGGCCGTGGACCGCTTCGGCGGCGTCGACCTGCTCGTCAACAACGTCGGCGGGGTGCGCCCGCGCACGAACGGCTTCCTGGACGTCTCCGACGCCGACTGGGAGTGGGCGCTGCAGGTGAACCTGCTCTCAGCCGTGCGGGCGACTCGGGCGGCGCTGCCGCACCTGCTCACGGCGGCGCCGTCGGCGATCGTGACGATCTGCTCGGTCAACGCGACCCTGCCGGACCCCGGGGTCATCGACTACAGCGCCGCGAAGGCCGCGCTGCGCAGCTTCAGCAAGTCGCTGTCCAAGGAGGTCGGCCCCTCGGGCGTCCGGGTCAACACCGTCAGCCCCGGTCCGGTGGAGACCGCGCTGTGGCTCGGGGTCGGCGGAGTGGCCGAGACCATCGGTCAGGCCCAGGGCGTCGACCCCGGCGCCGTCCGCGAGGCCGCGGTCGCCGGCACCCCGACCGGGCGGTTCACCCGACCCGACGAGGTCGCGCAGGTCGTGCTGCTGCTCGCATCCGGCACGGCCGGCAACGTCACCGGGACCGACGTGCTGATCGACGGCGGCATGGTCACCACGGTCTGACGACCCGGTCGCCTCCAGGACCGCGGTGGTGGGCGGCCACCGCGGCGGAGGCGACCTGGCCGAGTAACCCGTTCCACCGAAAACCGCCACAAGGACCGAGCCATGGTTGATCTCGACGTCGTCTGCCCCCCGCACGTGGTTCCCCCGTCGGTCCGGCTTGCCGGCACCCAGGGCCGGTGGTTGCTGACCGCGACCGTCCTGGGGTCCAGCCTGGCGTCGATCGACGCGACCGTGGTCAACATCGCGCTCCCGGCTATCGGCCGTGACCTCGGTATGGAGTTCTCCGGCCTGCAGTGGACGCTCACGGCATACACGCTGACCCTGGCGTCGTTCATCCTGCTGGGCGGCTCGGCGGGCGACCGGTACGGGCGCCGCCGGGTCTATCTCGTGGGCATCCTCTGGTTCGCCGTGGCGTCCGTGCTGTGCGCGGTCGCTCCCACGGAAGGCCTGCTCATCGGCGCCCGCGCCGTCCAGGGCTTCGGCGCTGCTCTGCTCACCCCGGCGAGCCTGGCGATCATCCAGGCGACCTACGCCGAGGCTGACCGGGCGCGCGCCGTGGGCACCTGGGCAGGCTTCAGCGGCGTGGCTTCCGCGCTCGGCCCGTTCCTCGGCGGCTGGTTGATCGAGGCAGGCTCGTGGCGTTGGATCTTTCTCATCAACCTCCCCCTGGCGGTGCTGGTGGTCTGGCTCTGCCTCAAGCACATTCCCGAGACGAGGGATCCCGCGGCCCGGGGTCGCCTGGATGTCGCCGGCGCGCTCGCCGGTGTCGTCGGGCTCGGCGGCATCTCGTACGCGTTGATCTCCGTCCCTACGCCAGGGGCGGCCTCGTTCGAGGTCATCTTCCCGGCTGGTCTGGGACTCGCAGGACTCATCGCCTTCGTCCTGATCGAGCGTGGTGCGCGGAACCCGATGCTGCCGCCGACCGTGTTCGGGCTGTCCCAGTTCCGTGCCATCAACGCGGTGACGTTCCTCGTGTACGGCGCGATCGGCGCGAGCCTGTTCTTGCTCGTGCTCCAGCTCCAGGTGGTGTCGGGGTTCAGCCCGCTCGTCGCAGGCTCGGCGCTCCTGCCGATCACGGTGGTCGTCCTGATCTTCTCCGCGCGCAGCGGTGCCCTGGCCAGCCGGATCGGCCCCCGGGTCCAGCTGACGGCAGGACCGCTCGTGCTCGGCCTCGCCATGCTTCTCGGGCTGAGGCTTCAGGCCGACAGCATCTACCTCACCGATGTCCTTCCCGTGACCGTCGTCTTCGGGTGCGGCTTGGCCGTCATGGTCGCCCCGCTCACCTCCGCCGCACTGGCCGCCGCGCCTGTGGAGCATGCCGGGATCGCTTCCGGCGTCAACAACGCCGTCGCCCGGGCAGCACAGCTGCTTGCCGTGGCCGCCATCCCGGCAGCCGCGGGACTCACCGGGGTGGCGTACACCGACCCCGACATCTTCTCGGCCGCGTTCCGTGCCGCGATCGGGATCTGCGCCCTGCTGTTCCTCGCGGCGGCGGTCCTGGCGGCAATCATCGTTCGACGGCCACGCAACGTCCCAGGTCACGCCGCCCCAGCGAGCAGATGAGGGCGTGAGGATACCTGCCAAGTCCCCCTCCGGACAGTCTTCAACACGCTGTGACCAGCGGTTTTGTCGAGCAGACGAACGCCGAGCCCCTCGTAGAGGTCTCGGCGTTCTTCGCCGGTGGCACGGTGCAGCAGATCGCCCTTCCCTGGTGACGTCAGGTCAGGGACGGACCGTCACGGACTGCCCCGGGCGCAGCCGAATCTGGCGGCTCCACGACCCTGCTCGCACCTCGGTCTCCACACCTGCGATGCTGTGGATGGTCGCCTCGCTGACCTTGCCGTGGCGCCAGGCGACGTCGACCTCGAACCCGCCGCGCGCGCCCACGCCCGTGACCCGTCCGTGGTCCGCCCAGGCCTGGGGGAGCGCGGGGAGCAGCTCGATGACGCCGGGGCGGGAGTACAGGATCATCTCCAGCGCGGCGGCCGCGCCGCCGAGGTTGGCGTCGATCTGGAAGATCGTGTAGCTGCCTTGGCTGTACATGTCGAAGAAGTTCGGGGCTGTGCCGTTCCCGTTGTCGACCGACGGGCGGAGCACCGTCAGGTAGAGCTGGTACGCCTTGTCGGCGTCCTTGAGCCGGGACCAGCACAGCGACCGCCAGGCACAGGCCCAGCCGTAGCTGTCCATGCCTCGGGCTTCGAGCAGGTTGCGGACGCCGTCGACGAGCTCGGTCGGGCTCGTGTCGGTGGTGATGCGGTCGCCGGGGTAGAACCCGACCAGGGGGGACAGGTGGCGGTGGGTGACCTCGCCGAGGTTCGCGGGCGACATCCACTCCTGGAGCCAGCCGGTCTCGGGGCTGACCTCGGGCAGGTACAGCCGCGCCTGGAGGCCCGCGAGCTGTTCGGCGAGGTCCGCGTCCCGGTCCAGGTCGTGAGCCGCCGTGCGAACCTGCTGAAAGAGGTCCCACGCAAGTTCCTGGGCATAGGTGATGCCGCGGACGTCGGGGCCGTGCTCGGGCGACCAGGCGATGTCGTCGACGAGGACCTCACGCTGCTCGCCGGTCTCCCGGTCGGTCACCGTGGTGGGAATCAGTCGCGCCTGCCAGAACTCGGCGGCTCCGCGCAGCACGGGGTAGATCTTCTCGAGGTAGGCACGGTCCTGGCTGTACTCGTAGTGGCGCCACAGCGTGGCGCACAGCCAGGCGTTGCCGGACGGGTGCCACGCCCAGCCGCTGCCGCCGTGGATGTTGGTCGAGAACGCGATCGCCCACCCGGCGATCTGGCCGCTGCTGTTCCGGAAGCGGTTGCGTGAGTCGTTGAACAGTCGCTGCGTGACGTCGCTCCAGACGGGAAGCTGGGAGACGCAGTAGTCGGCGAGCGGTTCGGCGCACTCGCCGAGCCCGGCGGGGTCGGCGAGCCAGTAGTTCATCTGGATGTTGATGTCGGTGTGGTAGTCGGCGTACCAGTCGGGCGTGTTGTTGTGGACCCACAGGCCCTGCAGGTTCATCGGCAGCCGGTCGCGGGAGCCCGTGATCGTCAGGTAGCGCCCGTACTGGAGGTAGGCGGCCTCCAGCTCGGGGTCCGGGGTGGCGGGGTCGGCGTACCGGAGCATCAGCCGGGACCAGGAGCTCAGCTCGCGCTGCGCGGGAGTCGAGCTGCCCAGGTCGACACTCATCCGCCCGTACAGGCGCTGATAGTCGGCCACGTGGGTGGCGAGCAGCTGTGGGGCGGTGACGTGGGCCGCCGTCGTCACCTTCTCGACCGCGAGCCCGAGCGGGTCGGCTGACGGGTCGCGGAAGTCGCGGGTCGCGTCCGGGGCGTAGTCGGTACCGGCACAGACGACGACGAGAAGGTCGGCGCAGTCGGTGAACGACACCATGCCGTCCTCGATGACCACCCGTCCCGTGGTGCTGACCGCAGTGAGTGCCGCCGCATACCGCAGGCCGTTGTCGAGCCGGCCCGCGAGGGACAGGTGCCCCCGGGTGCCGGTCGTGACCTCGTCGTGCGTGCCTTCCAGGGCAATGGTGCCGGTCTGCCGGCCACCGGAGAGGCGGATCACGACGACGTCGTCCGGATGGCTGACGTAGGCCTCCCGGCGAAACGCGCGCCCGCCGTGTCGGTACGTCGCGGACACCACCCCGTTGCTGAGGTCCAGGCGCCGCCGATAGCCGCTCACCGCGGCCCCCGTGTGCCCGGGGACCGTGACCCTGACCTTCGCGAGCAGCCCGAAGCTCCCGAAGTCGTCGCGCCCGTACGGCAGCTGACCGTCGCCCTGCAGCACGTCGTTGCGGCCGCCGCTCCAGAACGAGCCGTCGGTCAGGTAGAGAGCGTCGTCCGCGGGATCGCCCGTCACGAGCCCGCCCAGCCGCCCGTTACCGATCGGCAGTCCCTCCTCGATGATCCGGTCCTCCGCCGCCGGCGCGGGGTACCACAGCGTCGTGGCCTGCGACTCCGGGACCAGCGAAGCGCTCGTGGGTCGCTCTGGCGCGGCGTGCGCGACGAAGGGGCGACCGGCCCCGAGCGCGAGCCCGGCACCGGCGGCTCCGGTCAGGCGCAGAAAGTCACGGCGGCTTGATGCGTGGGTCATGGCGGGTGCTCCGTTCGTCATCGAGCGAGCTCAACCAGGCGCTGGAAACCTAGCGCAAAAACGGTCGATCAATGGGCAAAAAGGTCGAACCTCCAGGTGGATCGCCGAAATATCCAGGTTGCGGTCGCATCCGAGGTGCCCGGGTCCGGTGAACGGACGCCGAGGCACCCCGGGGTGCTCATGCGACGGCAGTGCGCAGCAGTTCCTCGGAGGCGGTCATGAAGCTGTCGACGCGTTGCGGGGTCATGCTGAGTGAGACGCGGATGGGGCGTGCCTTGCGGTCGAACATCAGGCCGTTTCGCCCGTCGAGGTCGTCGGTGAAGAGCAAGGGCACTATGCGCTTGGCGTACGTCTGTGCGGACTGGCTGAGCAGGCCGACCAGGGCCTCGGTGATCTTGTGGGCGAAGCTTCCCTCGCCGAGGTAGTTGGCGCGGATGTCGGTCTTGATCAGGCCGGGGTTGAGCCCGAAGTAGACCGGTCCCGGCGTGGTGCTGGCGCCGTGGACGGTCAGCGCTTCGTTGGCGGCGACGGTGTTCATGTGCGCGGTGTTCTGGTTGTAATCCTTGAGCGCGTTGAGGTCGCCGGGGTCTCCTTCTTGGTCCCCGCCCGGGCCGGCCATGATGAACACCCTCGCCGGTGCTGAGCCGGCCGCCCGGGCGGTGCCGATCCGTTCGTCGAGCCCGCGCAGCATGGCGTAGCGGCTCAGGTAGCTGATCGCCATGTCCCGCTCGATGCCTTCCGGGGTCTCCTCGCGGACCTTGGCCGCGGTGATGCCGTTGGTGAACAGGACGACGTCCTGGTTCTCCACCGGCAGCTCCTCGCCGAGCCGTACCGCTTCTTTCATGGAGGAGAGATCTGCTTGCACGAAGTGCAGTCGTTCGTGCCGGTCGTCTCGGAGGGTGCGTCCGACGATGGTGACGTCGGCGCCGAGCGCGAGCGCCTGGCGTGCGATCGCCTGACCGAGGCCGTTGGTGCCGCCGACGACGGTCAGTCGCTTGCCGCTCAGGTCGAGCCGCTCGACGGGGGTCGAGCGGACGACCGTGCTGGTGTCCAGTGTTCCGAAGGCTCCCATGGTGTTCGCTTCCTCTTCTCTTCGTTCGGGTGCGTGTGGTGTGCTGAGGCAGGGCTAGGTGCGGCAGGCGTTGTCGCAGAACGGCTTCGACGAGGACCGGCCGCACGCGCACAGCGCAGCTCGCGTCTCCCTGCGCGACGACAACGAGAGGTTGCCGTGCAGCAGGATCGGGCCGTTCTCCAGTGCGACCACGGTCGTCGGGTTGGGTGGGTTCTCGGTGGAGCCGTCGCGCCGGATGTACTGCAACGCGCCGCTGGGACATCGCTCCACCACGTCGGCGACCGCGTCGGCTTCCGCGTTGTCAGGCGAGATCCACGGCCGAGCCTTGACGTCGAAGACTGCTGGAAGTCCGCGCAGGCATTCGGCAAAGTGCAGGCAGTGGGTGCTGTCAAAGGAGACGGTGATATCGGAACCTGCGTAGGACCGAGGCCCTGGTTCACCCGTGCTGCGCTCGGACCCGCTCATCGACTGTCCGTGGCGGCGGGGTCGGGTCGCAGGCGGATGACGCGTTTGCCGAACCCGTGCCGGGTGCCCACCTCGACATAGGCGCGCCGGACGTCCTCGAGGGGGTACTCGGCCTCGATGGGTACGACGACTCGCCCCTGTGCCACCAGGTCCAGGATCGCCTCCCAGATCTCGGGGGACATGGCGTCGCCGTTGCCCTGGGACTGGACACCGTGGCGCTGTACGGCCGCGTAGTCGGTGATCGTGTTGATGCGCCGTGGTGCCACGCCGAGTTCGACGGCGAGGTCGATATACCCGCCACCGAAGGTGTCGATGACCGCGTCGATTCCTTCCGGTGCGAGTTCCTGCAGCCGTTCGCGCAGCCCCGACCCGTAGCGGACGGGTTCGACACCGAGCGACCGCAGCCGGTCGGCATGGACGGGGGAGGTGCCACCGATGACCCGCGCGCCTCGCAGCCGCGCGAGCTGACCGGCGAAGACACCGGCGCCTCCGGATGCCGACGACACGAACACGGTCTCGTCGGGGCCCGGATCGACAGCCATGACACTGGCCCATCCCGTCGCGCCGGAGGCGGGGACGGTTGCTGCCGAGGCAAAGTCGATGCCGTGGGGCATCCTCGCCGCTCCGGACGCTTCGATGACGGCGAAGTCGGCCAGCGCGGCTCGGGGGGCGAACCCGATCACCGGATCACCGATCTCGAAGCCGGTGACGCCGGCCCCCAGGCCGGCGACCACGCCGGAGAAGTCGTGTCCCTGGCCCATGGGGAACTGCGCCGGCCAGATCCTGGCGAAGGCACCCTCGCGGATACCGACCTCAGCCGGATTGAGCGACGCGACCACGACGTGGACGAGGAGCTGACCTTCGGCCGGCTCTGGGCGGGCGACCTCGACGAGGTCAAGGACCTCGGGACCGCCGAAGCGCGTGAAATGGACTGCTCTTGGCATGGTTTCTCCTGAGGTACGAGCGGATCGGGAGTCAGCGGGGCCATGGGCGACATCCCCCCGGCCCCGGGTGCTCATCAAGGTGCGGCAGCGGGTAGTCGAGCAGGTCGACGACCTCGTAGTCGGCGCCCGTACGGCCGGCGGCCTGGGCCAGGACCAGTCGGCCACGGTCTTGCCGTGACGACCGGGACGGGTGCTGCCGATCACGACGGCGATCGTCAGGGAGGACATGGCCAACCTTTCATGATCCATCACATGAACGTTCATGTATTACTAGCAGTCGAATGCCCGAAGATCCAGCCCGGGGGAGATGCTGACCGGGGATAGGCTCTGCGGGTGGTGGAGAACGTCGACTGGCTCGATGCGGACGAGGTGCGCACCTGGCGCGCGCTGCACGCGGTGCTGGTCGTGCTACCCGCGGCTCTCGATGCACAGCTGCAGCGGGACGCGGGTCTGACCTACTTGGAGTACTACGTGCTGGCGGGGCTGACGGACGCGCAGTCGGGTAGGCGGCGCCTGAGCGAGCTGGCGATCCTGACGAACGCCGAGCTCTCCCGGATCTCCCACCTGGTGGCGCGGCTGGAGAAGCGCGGCCTGGTCGAGCGCCACACCGACCCGGACGATGCCAGGGCCACCAACGCCGTGCTCACCGAGGCCGGCAGGGCGAAGATCGAAGAAGCTGCGCCAGGACACGTGGCGATGGTCCGTGAGCTGGTCTTCGACAGGCTGGGCGATACCGGTCGCCAAGGGCTCAAGAATGCGTCGAGCAGCATCGTGGCTGCGTTGTCCGCAAGCGACCTGCCACTGGCTCCGTCCATCCGCAAGGCGTTGCGAGAGACCCGGTAGCTGGTCATGGTCGTGTCTCCACGAGAGACCGGCCGCCGGCGGCCAGCCGCATCAGGCGGGTGTCGAAGTCCAGGTCGTCGGCGGACTTCTCGGCGCGGGTGGCGTTGCCGTTGAACTGGTGCTGATAGCCCTTCCATGCAGCGTCCGTGATCGCCCGACCGACCCCCGCCCTGACCAGCTCCGTGAACTCGACGGCGGCACGGTCGATCCGCTTGCCCAGTGCGGGATCGGCCCAGTCCTCGGGCGCCGCGAACAGCGACGTCGGCACAGGCAGGGCCCGCATGAACGCGAACAGCGGCCTGAGCTGCTCGTCGACCACCATCGCGTGCCGCGCCGTTCCGGCGGTGGCGGACAGGATTGCCGGCTTGGCGACGATCAGGTCGTTGTCGAGCAGGTCCGCGAAGGACTTGAACAAACCGCTGATCCCCGCCTTGTACACGGGTGTGGCCGCGATCAGCCCGTCGGCGGAGCCGACCAGCTCGATCGCCCGCTGCACGGGAGCGGTCGGGTCGGCCGAGACGATCGACCGTCCGATGTCGGCGCCCATCGCGGCCAGGTCGACGAATGACGCCGTGACCTGCGCGCCTCCGGCGCGCAGGTGCTCCATCGCTGCGGCCGTGGTGCGCTCTGCGAGCATCCGGGTGGTCGACGGATCGCTGACGCCGGCACTGATCACCACGAGGTGGAGTGGCTTGTCGTTCATGGTTCACACCGCCCTGGGGACGCGGGCCGGCGTGCTCACGTCACTGTCCTGGTAGGGCGTCACGCCGGAGAGGTTGTCGCCGCGGTTCGGGTTGGGGCGAGGCTGACGCGGTGCGCCGTCGCCATACTTCGCCCTGACGAGGCTCTGGTGCGTGGGTGTGGCCGGCACACCGGGAGCGCGGCGGCTGTCCATCTCCTTGCGCAGCACGGGGATCACCTCGGTACCGAGGATCTCGAGCTGCTCCATGAGCACCTTGTGCGGCAGGCCGAGGATGTCGAGGGCCCAGAGCTGGCGCTGGTAGTCGCCGAAGCTGTCGCGGAACGTCAGCGTCTTGTCGATGATCTCCTGCGGGCTGCCGATGCTCAGCGGGGTGCTGTCGGCGAACTGCTTCAGGTCGGCACCGCGGAACGCCGGAAAGTTCTCGAAATAGGGCCGGTACTGCCGCCACGCGTCCTGCGACTTCTTCGCGACGAACGCCTGGCCGCCCAGCCCGACGATCGCGTGTGCCGCCGGGCCGTGCCCGTAGTGCTCGAAGCGCGTTCGATAGAAGTCGACCAGCCGCTTGAAGTGGGCGTTCGGCGCAAGGATGTGGTTGGCGAAGAAGCCGTTGCCGTAGAAGGCCGCCTGCTCCGCGATCTCCGGCGTGCGGATCGACCCGTGCCACACGAACGGCGGCACGTCGTCGAGCGGCCGCGGCGTCGAGGTGAACCCCTGCAACGGCGTGCGGAACGTGCCTTCCCAGTCGACCACGTCCTCGCGCCACAACCGGTGCAACAGGTTGTAGTTCTCCAGCGCGAGCTCCACGCCGTCGCGGACGTTCTGCCCGAACCACGAGTAGACCGGCACGGTGTTCCCGCGTCCGAGCATGACGTCGAGCCGACCTTCGGCCAGGTGCTGCAGGTAGGCGTACTCCTCGGCGATCCGCACCGGGTCGTTCGTCGTGATGAGCGTGGTCGAGGTGGACAGTGTGATCTTCTCGGTCCGCCCCGCGAGATACGACAGCAGTGCGACGGGCGACGACGCGGCGAACGGCGGGTTGTGGTGCTCGCCGAACGCGAAGACGTCGAAGCCGAGCTCCTCGGCCAGCAACGCGGACTCGACGACGCCCTTGATGCGCTCGTTCTCACTAGGGGTATGGCCGGTGTTCGGGTCCGGCTCGATGTCAGCCACACCCATGATTCCGAATTCCATGAGGGTCCTTCTCCTTTCCGGCGCTCAGTCGCCGGTGGTGTCCAGGTGACGGCGCAGGGCCGCAGTGAGGGTCTCGACGCTCGTGAGCTCGTCCTCGGTGAGTGCGTCGATGAACAGCTCACTGATCGCCTGCAAGTGCGGGGCGGCGCCCCGCCGCAGCTCAGCGGCTCCCGTCTCCGTGAGCACGATCTCGGCGGCACGCAGGTCCTTTGTGCTGCCCTCGCGGGAGACGAGGTTCTTCGACTCCATCCGCCGCAGGTGGTGGGAGAGCCTGCTGCGTTCCCAGTCGCACACCTCCGCCAGCACCGAGGATCGCAGGCGCTGTCCGTCGGCCTCGTGCAGGGCGAGCAGCACCTGGTAATCGGCGGAGGACAGGATCGACTCGCGCTGCATACGCCGGACCATCCGAGTCTTGAGCCGCTCGGTGGTCTCGATGAAGTCACGCCAGATCCGCACCTCGTCGCGCGTCGGCCTGCGCCGAGATCCGATCGGCACTTCCATGGGTACCTCCAGTAGATGATGCGTCAATGGCTGATGCGTCAACAGTACCCGGCGCTGATTGACGCGTCAATCACTGACGCGTCAATCGATCCCCATCATCGACGAGTACCGACACGTGGCCGGCCTGGCCTGAGAGTGCTGCCGAATCGGTGCTCGCCGGGGAGCCGGCCGGTCTTGACGAGACCCGCATGGCGCTGTTCGCCAGGGCCGAACTGGACCATGAGTCGGGCCGTCGCCGGCGGCCGTACGAACCAGCTCGAGAGGCCTACGACACCGGCTGACCGCCCTCAGGCCGACCACCCTCAGGCCGTCCTTCGGGCGCGACCACCGACCACGGCACCTCGTGCGCCTCCGGCACGCCGGACACGGCCGCTCGGGCGCACGCGCGACCCTGCTCGCGCAGGGGGGCCGCCACGGACCAGACTCCTGAGGTGGTGGCTTCTCGTGAGCCGTCCCAGCCGGTGATCGTCACTTTCCGTCGGGTGCGACCCAGCGCCGAGCGGGCCCCGAGTGCCAGCTCGTCACTCATCGCGAGGACCGTCACGGGACCAGGGCCCTGCAGGGTCTCGAGCAGCGCCACGGCCGCGTCCTCGCCCAGTTCGCGCTGGTTGCGCTCGACCACGGCGATCCGCACGTCGCTCCAGTCGTGACCGGCCTCGGTCAGCGCGTCGCGGTAGCCGGCCAGGCGTGCCCCGGTGACGGGGAAGGGGACCGCCCGCAGGTCCGTCAGGTCAACGGGTAGGTCGTCGCCGCGCCGGACGCCGCCGGTGCGGCGCCGGTCCAGGGGGAAGCTGATGACGACGGGGGTCGACCCTGCCAGCGGCGTGGCTGCGGCGACCGCCGCGGCGGCCGCGCGGTCGTCGGGCCCGATGCGTACCAGCCCCGGGTGGGCGGGGCCGCCCTGGATGGCAGCCGGTCGTCCGCCGGCCGCGACGGCGGCGAGGACCGGGTCGTCGGCCACGGTGGTCCACAGCACGTAGCAGTCCACTGCCGCGGACAGCACCCGGTCGACGTCCGAGGCATCCCCGCGGGTGGGGATCAGCACCATGCCCAGGTCCTCGCTCACGCAGACCTCCGCGATGCCGGCCAGGAACTGCGCCGCCTGCGGATCGTCGAACAAGTAGGACAGGTGCTCCCCGACCACCACTCCGAGCTGCCCGGCGCGCCCCGAGCGCAGGGCGCGCGCCGTGCTGTCCGGGCGATAGCCCAGCTCGGCAGCAGTCGCCAGCACCCGGGCCCGGGTGGCCTCGGCCACCCGGGCGGGGTGGTTGAACGTGTAGGAGACCGTCATCGGCGCGACTCCCGCCCGCTCGGCGACGTCCTTGACGGTGGGGCGCCGTCGCGCAGATGCGTTCACACCGGACAGCATACGTGTGTAACGTTACGATCCATGAGTCACGACAGGAGCGCCGGTTCCGTTCCCCGTCCACCCGCCCTCGTGACCGGCGCCGGGCGCGGTCTGGGGGCCGCCATCGCGTTGGCGCTGGCCGCCGACGGGCACGCCGTGGCCGTCAACGACCTGCCGGACAGTCCAGGTGCCGCCGGGGTGGTCGACGCCGTCCGCGCCGCGGGCGGCAGCGCCGTGCTCGCGCCGGGGGACGTCACCACACCCGATGGTGTGCGGGCCGTGGTGTCCGCCGCCGAGGACGGGCTCGGGTCGGTGGGCGTGCTGGTGCCGTGCGCGACGGGCCCGCAGCCTGAGGTCCCGGTCGACCGGATGACCTGGGACGACCTGCTGCTGCCCCTGCGGTTCTTCACCCTGAGCCCGCTGCTGCTGGTGCAGGCGGTGCTGCCGGGGATGCGCGAGGCGAGCGGCGGCCGCGTGGTGATGGTCGGGTCGGACCTGGCCCAGCGCACCGACGTCGGGTGGTCCGCCTACTCGGGGGCCAAGGCCGCTCAGCTCGCCCTGGTCCGCACCTGGGCCCGCGAGCTGGCGCCCGACGGTGTCACCGTCAACGCCGTCGCGCCGGGGTGGATCCCCGTCGAGCGACATGCCGGTACACCGCCGGAGCTCCTCGAGGCCTACACCGCGAGGGTGCCGCTGGGCCGCATGGGCACCCCCGCGGACGTGGCCGCCGCCGTGGTGTGGCTGGCCTCCGCGGGCGCCTCGTTCGTCACCGGCGAGCAGGTCACCGTCAACGGCGGCCACGGTCTCACCTGACGCCGAGCCGTCCGCGGCGGAGGGTTCGCCGACGAAGGGCGGCCCGCCCGGCCCCGGCGGGGCGGCGGCCGGTGCTGCCGTGCCCGCCCGACCGGGCCGGCACGCGCCCATGTCGCGCCTCTAGCTGCTTGTGCCTTCCGCCCCGGCCGCTTGCGCGCGGACCGCGGATGGACACGCCCCGGGGTCGCATGTGTAACGTTACGATCTGTGCGTCGAGAACCGATTCCTGCCGCGCCCGGCCGACCCCTTGTCCGCGCCGGCGCGGCCTGTGCGCCCTACGCCGCGTTCGCCGCGTTCGGGATCTTCTGGGGTGCGTGGGGGGCTGCCCTGCCCGCACTGCGCACCCAGGCCGGGGTCGGCGACGGCCAGCTGGGCACCGCCCTGCTCTTCGTCGGTCTGGGTGCGCTGCCGACCATGGCCCTCACCGGACGCGTGGTGGACCGTTGGGGGCTGCGGGTGGCTTCGTGGCTGCTGGCGGCGCTGGCCGGCGCCGGCCTGCTCATCACCGCAGGCGGCGACGGCATGGTGCTGCTCGTGGTCGGGATGCTGGTGGTCGGCGCAGCCTCCGGTGCCGCCGACGTGGCGATCAACTCCCTGGCCGGCCGCGCGGAGCACGCCACCGCCAAGCCTCTTCTCACCCGTTCCCACGGGCTGTTCTCCGCGGGCGTGGTCGTCGCGAGCCTGTTGACCGGAGCACTGTTGGGTGCGGGACTGTCGCTGGTGGCAGCCTTCGCCGGGGTCGCCGTGGTGATGTGCGCCCTGGCCGTGACCGTCCTGCGCACCAGCGCGTCGCTGCAGCTCTCCGCCGGCCCGGGAGAGGTCGGCTCCCGTCAGGGGCACAGGGCGCCAGGCTCCGGCGCGGCAGCAGTGCCTCGTGGCACACACGGGCTGACGGGCTTGCTGCGCCGGATCGGCCCGACCTTCCCGCTGTTCGTCGTGGGACTGGTCGCCGCCTTGGGGTACGCGATCGAGAACGCGCACCAGAGCTGGGGAGCCGTGATGCTCACCGACGGATTCGCTGCCTCGCCCCAGCTTGCGGCCGCGGCTCCGGCCGCCTTCGCCGCCACCGCCGCGCTCGCCCGCCTGAGCCTCGCTCCGCTCTCGCTCAGCCATCCCACCGCGGTGCTGGTCTGCGGAGGCGCCCTGGCCACAGCCGGCACCGCGGTCCTGGCCACCGCTCCCTCCGTCGCCGTGGCGCTGGTCGGGCTGGTGCTGGCCGCCCTGGGCACCGCGACACTGTTCCCCACACTGCTCAGCCGCAGCCTGCGCGACACCGATCCGGCTCAGCACGGCCGGGCCACCTCCACGGTCGCCTCCACCGCCTACCTGGGCTTCCTGCTCGGCCCGGCCTACGTGGGCCTGCTCGCCGAACGCAGCGACCTGCGCGGCGCGATGCTCGGCGTGGCTGCGCTGGGCCTGGTCCTTACCCTGGCAGCGGCGCCGATCAGCGCCTGGGCCGCGAGGAGGACGTGATCCACGACGTCGCGGCGATCCCGTCCCCGCGCATGACATCCCGGTCTGGATCGGTGCGTACAAGAAGCGGATGCTGGCTCTGACCGGCGAGATCGGTGACGGCTGGTTGCCCACCATCGAGTACCTGCCCGACGGCGTGGACTCGCTGCCCGGGCTCAACGCGCGCATCGACGAGGCGGCGGTCGCGGCCGGGCGCTCGCCGGGCGACGTCCGGCGGCTCATGAACTTCATGAACGTGCGCTTCTCCGCGACCGGCCGCGGGCTCCTGGACGGACCGGTGGACCAGTGGGTCGAGCAGCTCGCCTCGCTCGCGCTGGAGCACGGTGTCACGGCGTACCTGATCGGCGGGGACGTCGTGGCGACCACCCCCGGCGACGGTTGAGGCCCATGGTTCGGCGTGGGGCGGCGGCCGGGCCGCGATCAAGCTCTCCCGACGCGAGCTGGAATATGCCGGGATGAGGGGAGATTGACAATCGTGGGAGCGCCAATCAGGAGGGTGACAAATGCCGCGTCTGCGGATCCACGGGAACGATGTCCACTACCTGGAGTACGGCGATCCAGGGTCCCCGCCGCTCGTGGTCGTGCACGGGCTCTACGGCGAGGCCTCGACGATGGCGCCGCTGGCGGAGCAGTTCGGGGACAAGTTCCGGGTCATCGTGCCCGACGCGCTCGGCCACGGCTTGTCGGCGCACCCACCCGCCTTCGGCCTCGAGGACCAGGGGCGGATGCTCACCGGCCTGATCGCCGCCCTCGGCTACGACGCAGCCTCGCTGCTCGGCGTCTCGATGGGCTCCTATCTGTCCGCGCAAGCGGCGGCCCAGGAGCCCGCACGGATCTCCGGGCTCGTGCTGGTCGTCTCCAAGGCGCACGGCCGGTCCTCGTCGATGGCTGCCTATGCTGCCCGCGAGGGCTTCGACCTGGCCGCCGCCACCCCGGAAGAGACCGTCGGGTTCATGGCCGGGGCGCTGTGGTCGCCGCACACCCCGCAGCCGGAACGCGAGGAGTTCCTGGCCGCGCAGCTCCGCTTGCAGCAGGTGGTCCTCACCCCGCAGGACCGGGCCGCGATCGACCAGTCGCTGCGTGACTTCGACCTGCGGCCCCTTCTTCCGGCGATCACTGCGCCGACCCTGGTCGTCTCCGGTAGAGCCGACGGGCTGAACCCGCCCGAGGCCGGCGAGGAAGTCGCCCGCGGCATCCCCGGGGCTCGGTTCGAGGTCTACGAGCGCTCTGGCCACATGCTGCCCGTCGAGGAGATGGACCGGCTCGTGACGGAGGTCGAGGGCTTCCTGCTCAGCTGAACAGCGTCGGTGCGGGGCCAGGTCCAGGCGTACCTCAGCACGAGGGCGAGGACGATCAGCTCCAGCACGACGCCCAGGCCGTAGAAGTACAGCCAGAACCCGCCGGCCACGTTGAACACCGTGACGGGGACGTAGACCGCGGCCACGACGAGGTTCGCGATGCGGCTCACGCGGGCGGGCAGCGTCATCGACAGCACGACCATGAAGATGGGGACGGCCATGAGGGTCAACGCCGTGGTCGAGAAGGTCTGGGAGAGGTCGAACTCGAAGACCCGGCCGTCAAGGATGTCCTCGACGATGCCCGGCGTGAAGAAGCCGAGGATGTCGACGTAGGCGTACAGGAACATGAAGCTGGTCCAGGCTGCGGCCAGCTTTGCTCTCACCGGGATCGGCGGGTCTTCCAGCGTGGTGGTGGGCTGCCGTGTACTCATCATGGGCTCCGTTGTCGTGGTGAAGATCGGTAGGCCCACGCTCGTCGAGCCCGGCGGCGCGCGCACCGGCCCGGAGGCCGGAGCTCACCTGGCCGATGGGACGGTCCCTTTCTCGTGCTTTCGGCCGGTACGCCGAGGCACGCCGATCCCTAGGCTGGAGCCGTGGTCACCTTCCGGCGCTCCATCTGGCACGAGCCGCGGCCTGCTGATGCCCGACCCATCGGTCGGCTCGACTGGCTGCTGGCGGGCGCGTTCGCGGCCGCCGTCCTGGTCGAGGGCATCGTTCGGCCGGACCTGGCCTGGCGGCCCCTCGTGACGGTGCTCGCCCTGGCGCTGGTGCCCGCCTTGCTCGTTCGGCGGGAACGCCCCCTCATGGCCGTTCTGGTCGGGTGGGGCGTCGCCGGGCTGCTCTCGGTCCTCCAGGTGGCTGCGCACGCCGGGGACCTCGGCCTCAACTCCATGATCGCCGTCCTGATCCTGCTCTACTCCCTGGTGCGATGGGGCTCAGGACGGGAGATCGTCCTGGGGACGGCGTTCGTGACGGTCGCCGTCGTGCTCGGGATGTATGCATCATCCACGAGCTGGACCGACGTCTTCGGCGGGAGCGTCCTCCTGCTGCTCGTCGTCGCCCTCGCGGTGGTGTTCCGCTACCGCTCGGACCTCTGGCACCGGCGACAGCGCGAGATCCGCAACCAGGAGCGGGTGGCGCTGGCGCGCGAGCTGCACGACACCGTGGCCCACCATGTCTCGGCCATCGCGGTGCAGGCCCAGGCCGGTGGCGTGGTCGCCGGCGTCCAGCCGGAGAAGGCCGCCGAGGTCCTGGCCGCGATCGAGTCCGAGGCGTCGCGAACCCTGGAGGAGATGAGATCCATGGTGCGGGTGCTGCGTGAGGAAGAAGCCGTCGCCTACGCACCGCAGCCGGGTGTCGCGGACCTGCCTGCTCTGGCGCGCGCCGACGCGACGCCCACCGTCGAGGTCTCGCTGAACGGGCCGTTGACCCGGCTGGCACCGTCCGTGGACGCCGCGCTCTACCGGCTCGCGCAGGAGTCGCTGACCAACGCCGTACGGCACGCCCGGAGCGCGACCCGCGTCAGGATCGACGTACGCCGCGAGGGCGACGCCGTCAGGCTGCGGGTCAGCGACGACGGACAGACTGTGCCGGGGCCGGCCCCGGAGCCCGGGTTCGGCCTGCTGGGCATGGCCGAGCGCGCCCAGCTCCTCGGCGGAAGGCTCTCCGCGGGGCCCGGGCCCGAGGGTGGCTGGGTGGTCGAGGCCGTGCTGCCGGTGGAGGCGCAGGCATGAGCATCCGCGTCGTCGTGGCCGACGACCAGGACCTGGTCCGGACCGGGCTGGTGATGATCCTCGGCGCGCAACCCGACCTCGAGGTCGTGGGGGAGGCCGCGGACGGGCTCGCAGCGCTCGACCTCGCGACCCGGCTGCGTCCCGATGTCCTCCTCGTCGACATCCGGATGCCCGGGCTCGACGGCGTCGAGGTGACGCGCCGCCTGGCCGGGCCAGACGTGGCGGACCCGATGGCGGTCGTCGTGATCACCACCTTCGACCTCGACGAGTACGTCCTCGGAGCCCTCCGCGCGGGCGCTCGCGGCTTCCTGCTCAAGGACGCCGGGCCGGCGCTCCTCGTGCAGGCCATCCACGCGGCGGCCGACGGGGACGCGCTGATCGCCCCCAACGTCACCCGCCGGCTGCTGGCGACCTTCGCCGACCAGGCGCCGGTGGTACCGGCCCAGCCGATCGACCCGCTCACCGCGCGCGAGGAGGAGGTGCTCGCGCTGGTGGCACGCGGCCGGACCAACGCCGAGATCGCCACCGCGCTCTTCGTCGGCCTGAGCACGGTCAAGTCCCACGTCGCGTCGTTGATGACCAAGCTCGGCGCCCGCAACCGCGTCGAGATCGCGATGTGGGCCTACGACACCCGGCGCGTGCGAGCCAACCAGTGGTGACAGGTCGCAGCGTCGGGCCGCGGGGTTTGGTGGCCCTACGCTGCGGCCAGGGCGTCGATCGTGGAGGCGAGCGGGCCGGCCGGCTGCCGGCCCGCTGCTCGTCAGTCGCGTGTCAGCGACTCCCATTTCGTCATCCGCGCCCGCAGGTCGATCAGCTCGCCGTTGGCCGAGAACGTGCCGTCGCCGCGGTGGTGGATCTCAGCGCCGGACGGAACCGTCGGATCGATCCAGGCCTTCCCGACCCGCAACAGCCACAGGTCGTGGTCGCCCACGAGACGGTCGTCGACGACGGTGCACTCGACGTTGGCGAAGCATTCCGCGATGAGCGGGGCCCGCACGGTCTCCGCGGGTTCCGGCGTCAGGCCGAACCGCTCCCACTTGTCGACGTGGGCGCCCGACACGTTGCCGATGTCGACGACCGTCTCCAGGATGTCGCGGCCGGGGATCCCGATCACACACTCCCCGGTCTCGCGAAGTGCCTCGTACGAGTGATCCCACGGCCCCACCACGAGGGCTAGCGTCGCCGAGTGCCGCACCGGCATGTTGAACCCGTTGGTCATGAGGTTCGCGCGCTGCCCGTCCGAGGTGGAGACGAGCACCACGGGGCCGGGCTCGAACAGGCGGTGCACCTTGTCCAGCGGGTAGGGGGTGAACCGGTCAGACATGATGGTGCCTCAGATGATCTGCTGCGTCGGCAGGATCGTGATCTCGGTGAGGTTCACGTGCTTCGGCAGGCCCGCGAGGAACGCGACGGTCTCGGCGACGTCCTCGGACTGCAGCACGTCGATCTGCTCGATCAGGTCGGCCATGAGGCCGCTGGCGTCCGGGTCGGTCACGTGGTCGGGCAGCTCGGTGTCGACCATGCCCGGCTCGACGGTCGAGACACGGATGTTCTTGCGGCCGAGCTCCGTGCGCAGCAGGCGGGTGATGTGGCTGACGTAGGCCTTGGTGCCCGAGTAGACCTGGAACTTCTCCAGGATCCGGGTCGCCGCGATGGACGAGGTGGTCACCAGGTCCGCCGTCCGACCGGCCGCGGCGGCGGCCTCCAGGCCGGGAAGGAAGGCCTGGATCGTGTGCATGACGCCCTTGATGTTGAGGTCGATCTGGGCGTCCCAGTCCTCGACCTTCAGGTCGCTGATCGAGGAGATGAGCTGGACGCCGGCGTTCGCGAACAGGAGGTCCGCCTCGCCGAGCTCGGTCCGGACGCGGTCCGCGGCAGCCAGTACCTGTGCGCGGTCGGTGACGTCTGTCGGCACCGCGATCGCCGTGCCGCCCTTCTCCTGGATCCGTTCCACGACGGCGTCGAGGCGGTCGCTCCGGCGGGCGAGGAGCGCGCCCTTGGCGCCGAGTGCTGCGAAGGTCTCCGCGGTGGCCTCGCCGATGCCGCTGGATGCGCCCGTCACGACCGCCACGCGTCCGTCGAGGGCTCCGGGGATGATGATTCCGGTCATGGTGATGACTCCTTGTCTGGTGTGCTTCGCCCCCGCGTTCCGGGGGTACAACTTCCGGGGGCACAACCAGACTCACGTGCGCGGGTCGGGTGAACCAGGCTGCCGGTTACCTAGCAGTGGGACGACCAGGATGCTGGGCCGGGCTCGTCCGCGAGCCTGCTACGGGGGTCGGTCAGCCAGGTGATCGAGGAGAGGCAGGAGGAGCGAGGCTGGTCGTCGAGGGGTCGCGACGCGCAGCGTGAGACCGTCGTGTCGGACCGTCCGGCGGTCGAAGGTCAGGTCGCCGAGGTCGGGGTGCCGCACCGCATAGGTGTCCAGGAGGCGTTGCCGTACCCGGAGCCCGCCCCACAGCGCCTCGAACCGGGGGCTGTGCTCGCGCAGGCGGTCGGCGGTCGCCTGCGCCGCCTCCCGGGTGTGCTCCACCTCGGAGGCGTCCAGCAGGGCCGCGACCACGTCGTGCTCCTCGTGGCGGCGGTCGAGGAAGAAGGAGGCGGCTGCCGGATCGCTGAACACCATCGTGCCGAGATCGGAGCGGTCGGCGAAGGGGAGGTGCAGCGTACGCCACCGCCGGTTCGCGTCCACGACGAACAGCCCGCCGTCGAGCACGACGGCGGGCTCGTGCTCCGGGAGCGGCAGGGCCGGTCGGGCGTTAGGGGCATGCACACACGGCACGCTAGCCACACCGTGCCGGACGAGCCTGGCCCTGTTCCTCCCTGCCGCGCAGCGGCTGCTCAGCCGGTGACCAGGTCGTCCCGGGAGGTCGCGGGCAGCTGGGACAGCTCCTGGAACGCCCGCTCGCTCGGACTGGCCGGTTCGGCGCCGTAGACGACGAGCTGGTGTCCGGGCATGGCGGAGACCTCGAAGGCGTCGAAGTCGATCACGAACTCTCCGACGTCGGGATGCCGCAGCGTCTTCTGGTCGTGGGTCTTGGGCACCACCTCGTGCGCCGCCCACAGCTGCGCGAAGAACTCGCTGCCCGCGGTGAGCCGGTCCAGGAGCTCCTTGCGGCGAGCTGTGCCGGCGTACAGGCCCGAGGTGGCGCGCAGGTTGGCCACGCACCCGGTCGCCGCGCGTTCCCAGTCCACGTAGAAGGTGCGGCCCTCGGGGTCGAGAAAGACCATCTCGACCAGGTTCCGAGTCGGGGAGAAGGGCCGGAACAGGTTGGTCGCGAGCCGGTTCATCGCCACGATGTCGAGCAGCGGGTCGAGCACGAAGCACGCCGCTCCGGGCCAGCGCTCCATCAGGCGAGCCAGGGTGGCGTCCACCGACGCCGACGCCGACGCCGGCGACTCGGCGAGGTCGGGTACCCAGGCGATCCGGGCGAGCCCGTAGGCATAGCGCCGTTCGTCGACGGTCAGATCCAGGGAGTGGGCGAGGGCGTCGAGCACCTGCGCCGACGGGTTGGTCTCGCGCCCCTGCTCCAGCCGGGTGTAGTAGTCCACGCTCACCCCGGCGAGCAGTGCCACCTCGTCGCGGCGCAGGCCGGGGACACGCCGTCGTCCCGAGGACGGGAAGGGGAGTGCCTCGACGGAGGCGACCGCCCGCTTGGCCCGGAGGAGATCGCCCAGCTCGCTCATGTTCGCTCCCATCGGACGGGCGACGGTCGCGGCGTTCGGGGTGAACCTCCGCAAGGAGGGTGTCGCACGGTGGTACGTGATGCACCTCCGATCGTAACGGGCTGTGTTCGCCGCGCTGCTACGGCAGGGGCACCGTGACAGAGTCATCCGGTCCGTCGCACAGCCTGGCTGTGCGACTGCCAGGAGAACGGCGACCTGGTTCGGCGCCGGGCCGGCCGTCGAGCATGGGGGCATTCCACCTGACCGGAAGGAAGCCCCCATGAACTCCCTGCCCGCCGACACCGACTCGAACCACGTCCTGCGCAGCGCCACGGACGCCCGCCGTCGCATCCTGGTGAGCAACCCATGACCAAGAAAGCAGCCGAACAGTTCGTCGTGACGGGCGCGACCGTCATGAGGACGCCGAGCACACCGGCCCGTGACAACCTGTACGTGTCGGAGGGCCTCCTGGAGGCCGGTCCCTTCGACGACACGACCGAGGTTGTCGAGGTCAGGGGTGCGTACGCGGTCCCGCTCATGGTGGACAGCGCCGTGGCACGACGGCCCCCCACGCAACGGCATGCCTACGACCTGATCCCCGGTAACCCTGCCACGTTCGCGCTCGTACGCCGCGGCGTCGCGGAGTCGCAGATCCGCCACATGCTCGTGGTCCACCCGGCGGACCTGGCCGCGGTCTATGTGTCCGGGCACCTCGAAGCGTGCGACGGCCGGCCGACCCGTCCCGCGGGCGTGGATCTGGCCGACCCGCTGGTGCGCGAGACCTGGGTCGGGACCTGGGTGGACCCGGCCCGGGGCCTGGAACAGCACCTGATGCCCGATGGACGCTACGCGGAGACCAGGAACGGGCGCGCAGATGCCTACACGGGCCGGTACTGGGTTCGGGACAGTCGGATCACCTACCTCGACGACTCCGGTTTCTGGGCCTTCGGCGAACTCCTGGACGACACTCTGCATCACGCCGGGTTCGTGATGAACCGGCGCTGAGGGCGACCGGCCGAGCGGTGTCGGAGCGGACGCACGTGTTGGCCGGGGTCGAGCTCCTCAGGTCGGCGTCGACCCGGGCGTCATGGCGAGGCCGCGCACGGCGCGTGCGACGGCGGGGCGCAGATCAAGGGTGGGGTCGACGGTGAGCCGGTGCAGGAGCAGCCCCTCGCCGAGCGCCATGAGGGCCCGGGTCGCCGGCACGGGGTCGGCGATGCCGGCATCGGTCACGATCTGTTCGGTCCACCGTTCGAACTCGCGGCGCTGCCGACGCAGCGGCTCGCTCAGCTCGGGATCGCCGGCGAGGTCGAGGAAGAGGGCGTACCGCGCGCGGGTGCGGGCGGCGAACGGGCCGGTCTGTCGTTCGAGCAGGGCGCACAAGCCCTCGATCAGCCCGTCGGGTCCCGTGACCTCAGCCGGCGCGGCCGGGTCGAAGTCCGCGCGCTCGTGCTCGGCGATCCAGTCGACCACCCCACCGAGCAGCGCCCGGCGGGTGCGGAACCAGTTCGAGGTCGACCCCGGGGGGAGGCCCGCCCGGGTGTCGACCCGGGCATGGCTGAGCGCACGCAGGCCCTCGGCGCCGAGCAGCTCCACGGCTGCCTCGAGGGCGCGCTCCCGGGTCGCCGCGGGCATGGACACTCCTTGTCGAGAGTTCTACTATGAACATAGTAGTGCACCGCCCGAAAGGTCTCGTCATGTCCGCGTCCGAGCCTCGCCCCAGTCCTTCCGTCGCCGCCTCGGGGTGGTCACCGCCCCTGCCGAAGGCTCCCGGCTTCGACCATCTCGTCGTCGATACGCCCGGCCTGCGCTCTCATGTCGCCGCCATCGGCGAGGGCGAGCCGGTGGTGCTGCTGCACGGCTTCCCCCAGCACTGGTGGCAGTGGCACGCCGTGGCCCCGGTCCTCGCCGCGCGCGGCTACCGCGTCCTGTGCCCCGACCTGCGCGGAGCCGGCTGGACCGTTGCCGACGACCCCCGGGTCGAACGCGAGACCCGGCTACGTGACCTGCTGACCCTGTTCGACGCCCTGCACATCGAGCGGGCCCACCTCGTCTCGCACGACATGGGCGCCATCACCGCCATGCAGCTGAGCTACGACCACCCCGACCGCGTCCGGACCGCGGTCGAGCTCGCCGTCCCACCCGGCTTCATGACGTTCAGCCCGAAGGTCCTCCCCGGCTTCCGGCACCTGCCCCCGTTCATCTGGCACCGCCCCGGCGCTTCGCTGCGCGCCCTCTTCTCCGCGGCGTACGTCGCCCGCCCGATGTCGGAGGCAACCGTCGAGGCCCACCTCGCCCCGATGCGCCGGCCTGAAATCGACGGCGCGGTGCGCCCCCTCACCCGCGGCATGATCCTGCCCGAGGCCATGCGCCTGATGCGCGGCGTCTACCGCCGCCGACGGCTCACGGTGCCGACGCTCTTCGTGTTCGGCCGCAGCGACCGTCCCTGGACCGAGGAGGTCATGGGGCGCGTCTGCCGCCGTCCGGAGCGGTATGCGGACCGTGCCGAGTTCGCCTACGTCGACGACGCGGCGCACTTCATCACCGACGACGCCCCGGCTGCGGTCGCCGGCCTCGCGCTCGACTGGTTCGACAAGGCCGCGTGACGGGACGGCGCCCGTCGTGCGGCCGTGCGCGCCGCCCACCTCGGGCCGACACCCGGGCGGGTGAGCTGCGCGGGCGTGGTCCGGGCAGGGCCCCGGACCACGCCCGCTCGATGGTGGTCAGGACTCGGTGGTGGTCAGGACTCGATGCTGGTCAGGACTCGATGGACTGTCGGTCCCCGGAGCCCTGGCCGATGGATGTCGTACCGCCGGTGTGAGCGACCTCGATCCTCCGCGGCTTGGCTTCCTCGCTGACGGGGATGGTCAGCGACAGGACGCCGTCGGTGTACGAGGCGGAGATCTGGTCGAGCGCGAGCCCGCGGCCCACCGTGAGCTGGCGGGCGAACGTGCCCGTGGGGCGCTCCCGGACCAGCCACTGCGCGTCGTCGCCCGAACGCTGCGTGCGTTCGGCGCGGACCGTCAGGGTGCGGTCCTCGACGGAGACGTCGATGGTGCCGGGGTCGACTCCCGGTAGGTCCATGGACAGCACGTAGTGGTCGCCGGTGCGGAACAGGTCCATCGGCAGGGTGCCGGACTGCCGTGCGTTGCTCGCGAACGAGCTGAACAGCCGGTCCATCTCCTGGAACGGGTCCCAATAGGTAGCCATTGCGCATCACCTCCCATGCTGATGCGGTCCTGGCCCCTCCAGGACCGCGGCGCTCGACGGCGGTGGGCGCCGCCGTCCGGCTACATCTCCTTTTTTAGCACTCTCGACGTGCGAGTGCCAAGAGCGCGTTCGGCTCGCGCACGACAGGGCTGCGCCACGGGCAACCGACCGGGCCGACGGGTGCGGTTGTCAGGCTGATCCGGAACCGGCTGGGCCGAGCTTCGTCGTCGCGACGGCGCCGAGCGCCGTGAAGTAGGCGTCGAGCAGGGGCCGCAGCTTCGAGTCGGGTGTGCGGGCCCACTCCTGCCAGGCGAGGTCTGCGGCGGCGATCGCGGCGGCCGCGAGGGCGTGCGCGGCGCGGTCGTCGGCGACGCGCCCTCGCAGCACGTCGGCGACCGCCGACTGCTCGGTGCGCCGTTGGGAGGCCAGGTGCGCCTTGAGCGCGGGGACATCGGTGATCATGCGGATCCGTGCCCGCAGTGCGTCCCCGCGCGTGTCGGCCATGTCGATCATCGACTCGGCCGCCCTGCGGATGATGGTCCACACGGTGGTGCCGGGCTCGGCCGCGTCGGCGCTCTCGGCGATGCGCCGCGCGAAGGCGCCGCGTGCGGCGGCACCGCGTGCGGCGGAGACCACCGCGTCCTCCTTCGACGCGAAGTAGCGGAAGAAGGTCGCGCGCGAGACGCCGATGCCGTGTGCGATCTCGTTGGCCGTGACCTCGTCGAAGCCGTGCTCGGCGCAGAACGTGGCGGCGGCGTCCGCGAACTCGGCGCGCAGGATCTCGCGGCTGCGATCGCGCACTTCATTGACCATGACCCAAAGTCTACAGGGTGATACGTTATCTGCGACATGAGACAGCGTCTCGCATCCGCGAGACACGACCGGAAGAGACGAACGACCGATGACCCAGACACCGACCCGGGACATCCCCCTTGCCTCCGCCGACGGCGGGACGCGTGGAGTCGGAGGTGATAGCGCTCGTCGGCGCGGCTCGCGGGCGATCCTCGCCGTGCTCGCTTTCGCAGGCCTGGGAGCGTCGTTCATGCAGACGATCCTTGTTCCGATCCAGGGCGAGCTGCCGGAGCTCCTGAACACCACCCGGGACAACACCGCGTGGGCGATCACCGCGACCCTGGTGGCGGCCGCCGTCTGCACGCCCGTGGCGGGACGGCTCGGCGACATGTTCGGCAAGCGTCGTGTCGCCATGGCGCTCCTGCTGCTGCAGGCGGTCGGTGCGGTCCTCGCCGCGCTCTCGAACGACGTGGTGACCCTGGTCGTCGCGCGGGCGCTGCAGGGCATGGCGGCCGGCGTCATCCCGTTGGGCATCGCGATCCTGCGCGACGTGCTGCCGCCGCGGAGGCTTGGTTCGGGTATCGCTCTCGTCAGTGCGACGCTCGGGGTCGGCGGTGCGCTCGGCCTGCCGCTGAGCGCGGTCGTGGCGGAGCACCTGGACTGGCACGCCCTGTTCTGGGTGGCGGCCGTGATCGCTCTGCTCGCCTTCGTGGGCTACGCGGTCTTCGTGCCGTCCAGCGCGCTGCGGACGCCGGGGCGCGTCGACTTCGTCGGTGTCGTCGGGCTGTCGCTCGGGCTGGTCGGCGTGCTCGTCGCCGTGTCGCGCGGCGGTGAGTGGGGCTGGGGGGATGCGCGGACCTTGACCCTTCTGGCCGGCGGCGTGGTCGTGCTGTCGATCTGGGGCGTGATCGAGCTGCGCGTGCAGGATCCGCTCGTCGACCTGCGGGTCAGTGCGCGCCGGCCGGTGCTGCTCACGAACCTGGCCTCGGTCGCGATGGGCTTCGCGCTCTTCGCGTCGAGCGTGGTCCTTCCGCAGCTGCTCGTGCTGCCGCGGGCGACCGGCATCGGGCTGGGGCTGACGCTCACGGTCGCGGCGCTCGTCCTCGCGCCCTCGGGGCTGGCGATGATGGCGATGTCTCCCGTCGCCGGCAAGGTCGAGCAGCGCTGGGGTGCGAAGGTGCTGCTCATCATCGGTGCCGCGGTGCTCGCCCTTGCCTACGGGCTCGCGCTGGTCTTCCACGCCGAGGCGTGGCAGATCCTCGTCGTCAACGTCGTGCTCGGCGTGGGCGTCGGCCTCGGCTACGCGGCGATGCCCGCGCTCATCATGCAGGCGGTGCCGGGGCGCGAGACGGGCGCCGCGAACGGGCTCAACGCGCTCATGCGCTCGCTCGGCACGAGCATCGCCTCGGCGGTCGCCGGCGCAGTCCTGGCCCTGTCCGTCACGACGGCAGGCGGCGTGGCCGGGCCGAGCGAGGGCGGTTTTCTGCTCACGCTCACGCTCGGGCTGGGCGCGGCGGTCGTCTGCGTGGTCGTCGCCACGTTCATCCCTCGCCCGCAGGCGGATCAGGCGGATCAGTAGGAGCCGGGAGCGGCCCGGCAGCCGGCTCCCGGGGTGGCGCAGGGAGCGACTGGTCGCTCAGCGCTCAGCCGGGCGCCGGCTCGCCGGTGCCGTAGCGGGCCAGGAAGGTGGCGACCGCCTCGTGGGCGACGGCGTCCAGCTCCTCGGCCGGGTAGCGTGCCGCGCCGCCGGTCAGGGTGAGGCGGTTCAGCGGCGCCGCCAGGGTGAGCCAGGTGAGCTGCTCGGCGGCCACCTCCGGGTGGTCCACCCGCAGCAGGCCGCGGCCGGCCAGGTGTCGCAGGGCGTCGGCCAGGAGCGCCTGGTTGTGGTCCCAGCTGCGGCTGACGTAGTCGGCGGCCACGTCGGGGAACCGCTCGGCCTCGGCCGCGATCAGGGTCCGCATCTGGAGCACCGGGGCGCTCAGCACGCCGTGGTGCAGCGTCCGGCAGAGCTCCAGCAGCCCCTGGCCGACGTCGTCGGTCGCCATCAGCTTCCGGAGGTGCGGAGCCATGGCGTCGCGGCCCTGATCGACCCAGTCCCGCACGACGGCCGCGTACAGGATCTCCTTGGACGGGTACTGCCGGTAGAGGGTCTGCTTCGAGATCCGGGCCTGCGCGGCGACGGCGTCCATCGTCGCGCCGGCGTACCGGCGCGCGAGCAGGACGTCGCGTGCGACGGCAAGGAGGTCGGTGCCCCGGCTGCCACCGGGCCGACCGCGGCGCTGGGTCGAGGACGGGCTGGTCACGAGAAAATAGTACTGGACAGTACCCGGTGCGTCCGCTTACAGTACTAGGCAGTACTAAAAGGAGGATCGTCATGATCGTGTGGGGTGTCGTTGTCGCCGCCGTGGCGGCGTTCGTGCTCAGTTCCGTCTACTACGTCGTCGTCTCGCCGCTCGAGCGGCGAGCGCTCGGCGACCGGGTGCTCGACCGGGGCCGCCCCGGCCCGTGGCGGGTGGTCACCGAGCTCGTGCGGACGGCGGTGGTCGGGGCCGGGTTCGCCTGGGTCGCCGCGCAGGCCGGCCTGCTGGCGCTGCCGTCGTCACTTCTGCTCGCGCTCGTGCTGTGGGCGGCGTTCCCCGTGGTGCTGCTCACCGGGTCGATCATCTGGGAGCGCGTGCCGTGGCAGACCGCGGCCATCCACGCGGGGGACTGGCTCCTCAAGCTCCTGCTCGTGGCGTTCGTCATCGGGCTCGTCCACTGATCCGAAGGGAGATCCGATCATGTCCGCAGTCAGCAGTGGTCCGCTGGACCGCACCTTCACCGCGGTGCTGCTCCGGAGCGAGGCGAAGGGCGGCTGGACCTACCTGAAGCTGGACGGCTCCGCCGAGTACTTCGGCACCCGCGGCCTGGTCAAGGTCCGGGGCACCATCGACGGCGTCGAGTTCACCAGCTCCTTCATGGCGCTCGGCGACGGGACCCACAAGCTTCCCGTGGCCGCCGGGCTCCGCCGCCAGATCAGCAAGGAGGCCGGCGACACGGTCACCGTGCGCCTGCTGGAGCGCCTGGGCTGATCGGCGTCCGCAGTGCCCTCGCTCACCGGTGGTGATCCGTCGAGCGCGCGCGTCGCGGCTGGACCGGACGCCGGGCGGCGCGCTCGAGAATGCGAGTGCGTGTCGCGCGACCTAGCGTCGACTGCGCCCGGCCACGATCGGTCCCGGACCGGGCCATGACGAGAACGGGGAGCACACGATGTCGGTCTACACCCTGCCTGACCTGCCCTACGACTACGCCGCGCTCGAACCGCACATCAGCGGCCGGATCATGGAGCTGCACCACGACAAGCACCACGCCACGTACGTGGCCGGAGCCAACGCCGCGCTCGACGCCCTGGCCCAGGCCCGCGAGTCCGGCGACCTGGCCGCGGTGAACCTGCACGAGAAGAACCTCGCGTTCAACCTGGGCGGCCACACCAACCACACCGTCTTCTGGAACAACCTCTCGCCCGACGGCGGCGGCGAGCCGGACGGCGAGCTCGCCGCGGCGATCACCGACCAGTTCGGCAGCTTCGCGGCGTTCCAGGCACACTTCACCGCCGTCGCGACGGGCATCCAGGGCTCGGGCTGGGCGGTGCTCGGCTGGGACAGCATCGGCGGGCGGCTGCTGGTGTTCCAGCTCTTCGACCAGCAGGCGAACGTACCGCTGGGCATCACCCCGCTGCTCATGCTCGACATGTGGGAGCACGCCTTCTACCTGGACTACCTCAACGTCAAGGCCGACTACGTCGCGGCGTTCTGGAACCTGGCCAACTGGGCCGACGTCGGCACGCGCCTCGACAAGGCGCGAGCGACGACCGGGGGCCTGATCGTCGCCGCGTGACCCGGCACGATCGGGCGAGGCCGCACCCGTCCGCCGCCGGCGGACGTCGCCGGGCGGGTCGCGGCGGTCGGTGCGACGCCGACCCCGGGCTCTTCGGCCGCCCGGTGGTGGTGGACCACGCGATCTACGGCGGGGAGCCGGGCCTCGCACCGGCCCACGATGGCGAGCTGAGCCGGGACGGGTGACGCTCGAGGTCCAGACCAGCAGCGCAGCGGGACCCGACTCCGAGAGGACCATGACATGCGAGCACTCACGTGGCAGGGCAAGGAGAAGGTCAGCGTCGAGGACGTGCCGGACCCCCGGATCGAGGAGGCGAACGACGCGATCATCAGGGTGACCTCCACGGCGATCTGCGGGTCGGACCTGCACCTGTACGGCGTCCTGGGTGCGTTCCTCGACGCGGGGGACGTGCTGGGGCACGAGACCATGGGCGTGGTCGAGGAGGTCGGGACCGAGGCCGGCGACCTGAGGGTGGGCGACCGGGTGGTGGTCCCGTTCGGCATCGCGTGCGGCCGGTGCTGGATGTGCGAGCGCGGCCTGCAGTCCCAGTGCGAGACCACCCAGGTCACCAGCCAGAGGAGCGGCGCCGCGCTGTTCGGGTACACCAAGCTGTACGGGCAGGTCCCGGGCGGGCAGGCGGAGTACCTGCGCGTGCCGCAGGCGCACTACGGTCCGGTCGTCGTGCCCGACGACGGCGAGCCCGACGAGCGGTACCTGTACCTCTCCGACGTGCTGCCCACGGCCTGGCAGGCGGTCGAGTACGCGCAGGTGCCGCAGGGTGGTTCCGTCGTCGTGCTGGGCCTGGGCCCGATCGGCCAGATGGCGGCCCGGATCGCCGCGCACCGCGGCGCGGGCCTCGTCGTCGGCGTCGACCTGGTGCCGGAGCGGCTGGCGATGGCGGCCCGGCACGGCGTCAGCGTGCTCGACCAGAGGCGGGCCGACGTCGCCGAGGCGGTCCGCGACCTCACCGGGGGACGCGGCCCCGACGCGGTGATCGACGCCGTGGGCATGGAGGCGCACGGCTCACCCGTCGCCGAGGCGATGCAGAAGGCGGCCGGCGTGCTGCCCGACGTCGTCGGGCGGCCCCTGGTCGAGCACGCGGGCACCGACCGCCTCGCCGCGCTGCTGGCCGCCGTCGAGCTCGTGCGGCGCGGCGGGGTGCTGTCCCTCGCCGGCGTCTACGGCGGGGCCAAGGACCCGCTGCCCATGCTCACGCTCTTCGACAAGCAGGTCACGATCCGGCAGGGGCAGGCGAACGTCCGTCGCTGGATCGACGACCTGATGCCGCTCGTCCAGGACCCCGGCGACCCGCTCGGCGTGCTGGACCTGCGCACACACCGCTGGCCGCTCGGCCGGGCGCCCGAGGCGTACGAGATGTTCCAGCGCAAGGAGGACGGCTGCGTCAAGGTGGTCCTCGACCCCGCGGCATGACGTTGGCGCGGCAACGCGGCCCGGAGACGCCGCCGCTCAGGTCCCGGACCGTGGCGTACCTGCACGGGCAGTGGGCGCGTCACCCCCGCTGGGCGGTCGCCGTCAAGGGCGCCACCGCCGCCGCGCTGGCCTGGTTCGTCGCCCTGCTCGCCCCCGCGCCGTTCGCCGAGTACCCCTACTACGCGCCCCTGGGCGCGGTCGTCGCGGTCTCGGGCACGGCGGTCCGGTCCGCCCGGGAGTCCGCGCAGGCGGTCGGAGCGGTGCTGCTGGGCGCCGTGATCGCCCGCGCCGTGGACACCGCCGTCGGCTCCAGCGTGCTGTCGGTCGCACTCGTCGTGGCCGTCGCCCTGCTGTGCGCCGGCTGGCGGGTGTTCGGCGACATGGGTACGTGGGTGGCCACGTCGGCGCTGTTCGTGCTGGTCCTCGGCGGCCCCCACCCGCTGGAGTTCATCGGCGTGTTCTCCGGCCTGCTCGTCGTGGGCGCCGCGATCGGCGTGGCGATCAACCTGCTCCTCCCGCCGCTGCCGCTCACCCCGTCCGAGCTCGCGCTGGACCGGCTGCGCGACGTCCTGGTCGACCAGCTCGAGCTCCTGGCCGAGCGCCTGGAGCGCCAGGGGCCGCTCCTGGCGGAGGAGTGGCAGCGCCGCCGGCACGAGCTGACCCCGACCACGGACCGGACGCGGCACGTCCTCGCGGGGACACGTGAGTCGACCCGGGTCAACCGGCGCGCACGACGCTACGACGAGCGGACGACGGCGCAGGCGCGGCGTGCCCAGGAGCTCGGCGTCGCCGCCGACGTCGTGGACGAGATCGTGCGACTCCTCGCGGAGTGGGAGCACACCGGCCAGGCACACGTGGCGCTCGGTCCGCACCTGCGGCCCGCGCTGGCCGGGGCGCTGCGGGCCTATGCCGCCGCGCTGCGCTCCGACCGGGGCGTGGGCGCCTCGGGCGAGGCGGTGGCGGCGTTGCGCCGCTCCGTCGACGAGCTGGCCGACGCCGTGCGTGCGACCAGGCGCTCGTCCGGACAGGACCACTTCGTCGCCGGGACGCTCGTGGTCACGCTGTGGCGCGCGATCGCCTCGATGCGAGTGAACCCCGCCGGCTCCATGCTGGACGTTCCGCCCGACCTTGACAGGGAGTGAGACATGTCCGACCAGACGACCCCGCAGGACCCCACCACCCAGCACCCCCGGCCGGAGCTGCCCGCGGACGACCTGCGGCCGCCGGGCCGCACGGAGGACATGTCGCAGCAGCCCGACCACGGGGAGTCGTCGTACCGGGGATCCGGCCGGCTGGACGGCAGGCGGGCGCTGATCACGGGCGGCGACTCCGGCATCGGCCGGGCGGTCGCGATCGCGTTCGCCCGCGAGGGCGCCGACGTCGCCATCTCCTACCTGCCGGAGGAGGAGCCGGACGCGCGGACGACGGCGCACTGGGTCGAGGACGCCGGACGCACGGCGGTGCTCCTTCCGGGTGACATCCGCGACGAGGAGTTCTGCCGCCGGCTCGTCGCCGACGCCGTGGACGGGCTCGGGGGCCTCGACGTCCTCGTGAACAACGCCGCGTACCAGATGTCCCAGGACAAGGGTCTGCGCGGTATCACGACGGACCAGCTCGACCGGGTGCTGAAGACCAACGTCTATGCCCTGTTCTGGATCACCCGGGCGGCGCTGGACCACCTGCCGCGCGGCGCGGCGATCATCAACACGACGTCCGTCCAGGCGTTCGAGCCCAGCCCCCAGCTCCTGGACTACGCCACGACGAAGGCGGCGATCCTCAACTTCACCAAGGGCCTGGCGCAGCAGCTCGCCCCGGAGGGCATCCGCGTCAACGCGGTCGCGCCGGGTCCGATCTGGACGCCCCTGATCCCCGCCACCATGCCGGACGAGAAGGTCGAACAGTTCGGCGGCGACACGCCGCTGGGCCGACCCGGACAGCCCGCCGAGCTGGCGCCCGCCTATGTGTTCTTCGCCTCCCAGGAGTCGAGCTACATCACCGGCGACCGCATCGGCGTGACGGGCGGCCGGCCGCTGTGAGCCCGGCTGCCCTGTCCCCGGCCGCGACGGCCCGAGAGCTGAGGTGAGGTCCTCCGTGCGATCCTCCTGGTACTCCGACGCGGTCGTCTACCAGCTCGACCCGCGCCTCTTCGCCGACTCGAACGACGACGGCTGGGGAGACCTGCGCGGCATCACCGAGCGGCTGCACTACCTGCGCGGCCTCGGCGCCACGTGTGTGTGGATGCTGCCGTTCTACACGTCGCCGTTCCGGGACGGGGGCTACGACGTCAGCGACCATCTCGCCGTCGACCCCCGCCTGGGCGACCTGGCCGACATGGCGCACCTGCTCGAGGCCGCCGAGGATCTCGGGCTGCACGTGCTCGTCGAGCTGGTCACGCAGCACACGTCGGACCAGCACCAGTGGTTTCAGGAGGCGAGGCGGGACCGGAGCTCGCCGTACCGCGACTACTACGTCTGGGCCGACGAGCCGAACGACGACATCCAGCCGATGTTCCCCGACGTCGAGCCCCGGACGTGGACGTGGGACGACGAGGCCCAGCAGTTCTACCGGCACGCCTTCTACGCGCACGAGCCGGACCTCGCGCTCGACAACCCGCGGGTGCGCGACGAGCTTTACCGCATCGTGGCCTTCTGGCTGCGGATGGGGGTCTCCGGCTTCCGCGTGGACGCCGTGCCCATGATGCTCGAACGAGCCCGGGCCGCCCGGCCGGACACGGACGGGCAGTGGCTCGTGCGAGACCTGCGAGCCGCGGTGTCCGGGCAGCGTACGGGGGCCGTGCTGCTCGGCGAGGTGGACGTCGCGCCCGACGAGTACGCCCACTACTTCGGGGCCGACGGCCAGGGCATGACCATGCTGCTCGACTTCTGGCTCAACAACCACCTCTTCCTCGCCCTGGCCCGCAAGCGGGCCGCGCCGCTGGAGCGGGCACTGCGCAACCAGCCCGCGGCCCCGGACGGCGCGACCTATGCGCACTGGCTGCGGAACAACGACGAGCTGAACCTCGTCCGGCTCTCGGCGGACGAGCGGGCGGAGGTGCTGGACGCCTTCGCCCCGGAGAGCTCGATGCGGGTGTACGACCGTGGCATCCGGCGCCGCCTGGCTCCCATGCTCGACGGCGACCCGCGCCGCATCGCCGTCGCGCACGCGGTGACGCTGTCGCTGCCCGGGCCGCCGGTGCTGCGCTACGGAGACGAGATCGGGATGGGCGACGACCTCGACCGGCCGGAGCGCGAGGCCGTGCGCACACCGATGCAGTGGTCGACGACGCCGTCGGCGGGCTTCTCGAACGCCTCACCGGACCGGTTCCAGGCCCCGGTGGTCACCGGGCCCTACGGTCCCGAGCACGTGAGCGTGGACGAGCAGAACGTGCGCGACGGCTCCCTGCTGCACCGGGTCGGCGCCCTCGTGCGGGCCCGGCTGGGGCTGAGCGAGCTCGGCCGGGCCCGCCCGGAGCCGTGGGACCTGGACGTGCCGTCCGTGCTGGCGCTGCGGTACCAGGTCGAGGAGTCGAGCGTGCTCCTGGTGGCCAACCTCGCGGACGAGGACGTGGTGGCCCGCCTCCCCGCTGGCGAGATCGCGGCCCTCGAGGCGGGGCAGGCGCGCTACGTGGACGTGCACGTGGACCAGGACTACGCCGCCGTCGAGGCCGACGGGCGCATCCCGGTCGCCGGGTACGGGTACCGGTGGCTGCGCCGCACGATCGACGGCGACGCGGTCGGCAGCTCGGTGACCGCGACCGAGGAGGACGCATGACGGTCGTCGGCTTCCACGTCTCGCACGAGCAGCTGCACCCGTCCGAGGGGCTGCGCGTGGCCCGGCTGGCGCAGGACGCCGGCTTCGAGGCCGCGATGTGCTCCGACCACCTCGCGCCGTGGAGCGAGCGGCAGGGCGAGTCCGGGCTGTCGTGGTCCTGGCTCGGCGCCGCGCTCGCCACGACCGGGCTGTCCTTCGGCACGGTGTGCGCGCCGGGCCAGCGCTACCACCCCGTGATCGTGGCGCAGGGCATCGCCACCCTCGGGGCGATGTTCCCCGGCCGGTTCTGGGTGGCGCTCGGTTCGGGGGAGTACCTCAACGAGCACGTCACGGGGGAGCCGTGGCCGCCGAAGGCCGAGCGCGACGCGCGGCTCGCGGAGTGCGTCGAGGTGATCCGGGCCCTGCTGCGCGGCGAGGAGGTCGACCACGTCGGCCGGATCGTGGCGCACCAGGCCCGGCTGTGGACGCTGCCGGACGTCATGCCCGCCCTGGTGCTTCCCGCCCTGACCCCCGAGACGGCGGGCCGGCACGCGGCGTGGGCGGACGGCCTGATCACCGTGAACCAGCCGGTGGACCGCCTCCGCCGCGTCATCGGGGCCTACCGCGAGGCCGGAGGCGCGGGCGACGTCGCCGTCCAGGTGCACCTCTCGTGGGCGCCGACGCCGGAGGAGGCCGAGGCGGTGGCGCTCGACCAGTGGCGGACGATCACCGGAGGGCCCCGGATCGCCGCGGACACGCCCACGACCGCCGCTTTCGACGCGCTCGGCCGCGACGTCGGCGTCGGCGACGTGCGCCGCGCCGTCCTGGTCTCGGCGGACCTCGGCGAGCTCACCGCACGCATCGCGGAGCTGCGCGACGCCGGCGTCGAGCGCCTCTACCTGCACCATGTCGGACAGCGGCAGGACGCGTTCGTCGAGGCGTTCGGCGAGCACGTCCTGCCCGCGCTCCGCTGACCCGCGCAGCACGGGCGTGGCGCTCAAGCGGGGCTGGAGGGCCTCAGGAAGTCCCGGACGTCCTCGAGCGACCCCTGTGTGCTGGCGATCTGGACGATCCGCCGGGCGATCTCGCGGACCGGGATGTTCGTGACGTTGGACGTGACGCGCATGTGGTCGAAGGCGTCCTCGGGACCGACGCCGAGGGTGATGGCGACGATGCCCTTGGCCTGTTCGATCGGAGCTCTCGTGGCGGCCGATGCCCGGATGGACGTGTCGGCGGCCTGGTTCGCCTGCCTGCTGATTCCCGCGGTCACGTCGACGAAGTAGCCCACCAGTGCGGTCACCCGGTCGGTCTGTGGGTCGCGGCGGCCTCGTCCGACCACGGTGAGCGTTCGTTCCTGCCCCGTGGCGTCCATGATGCGGTGGACGCTGCTGAAGGGTTCTCCGGTCGTGGCCGCCTGCGCGAGGATCCGCGAGACCCGGGACCGGTCCTCGGGATGCTTGTGCGCCAGGATGAGCTCCGTGGTGGGGACCACGTCACCGGGCTCGAAACCGTGGATCCGGTAGACCTCGTCCGACCACCACCACTCACGAGCCGTCAGGTCGTAGCGATAGTGCCCGACCGTGTGGTTGGCGCCGAGGGTCAGGGCGCGCTCGATCTCCAAAGGTTCCGCGCTCATGTGTGCAGCCTCCCGGATGCATGGTGCGCTGACGAGCCGCGTCCTGACTCCCCCCGACCGTAGCGTCAATACCGTGTCCGCGACAGCCCGGGGTAAGGGTGGCCAAACTTGATCGTGCGACTGGGAACTGCTGATGTGAGTGTGGGCGTAGGAGGGGGTGACCCGACCAGTGGATCCGCCTGAGCTCTTGAGCCTGCTCGCACGGTCCTTCGACGACACCGATGCGAACCGACCGCTGCCGGTCCGGTTGTGCGACGCGTGCGTCGACACCTTCCGGGCGCAAGGTGGGGCCCTGACGGTGCTGATCGCTGCGGGAGACCAGGTGGCCGTCAGCACACCCGGCGCCTTCGAGCAGCTCGAACCCCTCGAGGAAGTCCTCGGTGAGGGCCCGGTGCACCGGGCGCTGGCCGAGAACCGGCCGGTGGTCATGCGCCTCGGCGCGATGGTGGACGAGTATCCCGTCTTCTCCCATCTGGCCGGCTTGGCCGGTGCCGACGCGACGATCCACGCGGTGCCGATGCGGGTGGGGTCCCGCGTGGTCGGTGCCCTCAGCCTGTATGCCCTTCCGGGGCAGAACGGCCGGAGGGTGGCAGACCTGCAGTTCGCTGCCGACGTCGTCGGGGCTGATCTGCTGAGGAACGCCGGCCTGCTCAGCTGGCCCGAGAAGGCACCGTTCCACCAGGCCACCGGAATGGTCGCTGTCCAGCTGGGCATCCGGCCCGACGACGCGTCCGCGTTGATCCGGGCTCGTGCCTTCCGGCGCTCGACGAGCCTGCTCACCGTGGCGCAGGAGGTTCTCGAACGCCGAGGGATCTCGTTCCGCGACACCTGACCGACGGCGAGGTCCGCGCGCGGCGCGTCGGAACCTCTCCGACCCGCGCCAGGGCCGGACGCAGGGACAGCCCGCGACGGCGTGACCGTCGGCTCAGGCCGGGGACTCGGGGGTCCGGTCCCAGTCGCGGGGTGTGAGGTCCGGTCGGCGGTTCTCGTAGTCGCTGGACAGGAGCGGTGAGGAGATGATCATGTCCGCCGTGGCCACGTTGCAGGCCATGGGTACGTTCCACACCGCACCGATCCGCAGCAGTGCCTTGACGTCCGGGTCGTGTGGCTGGGCCTCGAGCGGGTCCCAGAAGAAGATCAGCAGGTCGAGAGTGCCCTCGGCGATCCGGGCACCGATCTGCTGGTCCCCGCCGACCGGTCCGGACAGGAACCGGTGCACGGGGAGGCCGAGCTCGTACTCGAGCATGGTGCCGGTGGTGCCGGTCGCGTAGAGCTGGTGCTCGGCGAGCGTGTCCCGGTTGTACTCGGCCCAGCGCAGGAGCTCGACCTTCATGTTGTCGTGCGCGACCAGGGCGATATGACGTTGCTTGACGGCCTGGTTCATCGAGACCTCCGATCGGCGCCGGGGCAGGCTGTGCCAGGGCTCGATGAGCCCAAGGAGCCGGGACCCCCGAATCCCCAGGCCGACGGTCCCAGCTCCTGCCCGAGCGCAGGCCCAGACCCCGTGCTCGGGTCCCGACCCGGGGAGTCTCCCGGGCCTCTGCCCTGCCGGGAGCCTACGTGGGTCGTCGGCCCTGAGCATGGTCCGGAACGGGTGAAAACAACCGACCGGCGGATGGCTGTGGTGCCCGGGGTCCGGGGCTGCGGGCGAGACGGGTGCTATTCATCGTGCCGGTCGCGCGCGAGGCGTTCGCGTCGGTCCTCCTCGCGCTTGGAGTAGGCGGCGGCGCGAATCGCCTCGTCCGACTCCAGGCCGGAACCGAGGCCACCGCCGACGGTCGCCGCTGACGCGACGAACCAGGCCAGGACCGCCAGGTCGCTGTAGCCGAGCGTGGCCTCGACGTAGCCGCCCATCACGTCGGGGTCCAGGACGAACAACGCCCACGCGAGATTCACGACGTAGAGCGCCACGTAGCAGATGGCCACACCGGCCAGCAGGGTCAGCACGGTCGAGGCGTTGTAGAGGCGGGACCTCTCCCGTGCCGGGGGCGAGTCGTCCTCGGGGCGGTCCCACAGTCCCCCGTCGATCACGAGCCAGGCCACGACGAGGGCGACCGAGGCGACGGAGGCGATCACCAGGCGCCACCACGACAGCGAGTCCGCCAGGACCCAGACGGTCGAGTTGATCGTGGCCACGGCGCCGGTCGCCAGCGCGGCCACGAGTGCCGACTTCAGCCCGGGTACCAACAGCCACGGACGGTTCGCGAGCACCATGCCGGCCAGCAGCCGCCACCTGCCACGCAGGCGTGGCAGGACGACGCGGTGCTCGTCGGCCTCGCTCGGCTCCGCCATCCTGCTGACCAGCGAGCGCACCGCCCGCCGCGCCTGGGTGTGGACCCGGAGCCCGCCGAGCGCGGGCAGGGAGAGTACTGCGGTCCGTCGATCGGGGTCGGTGTCGGCCAGCAGGTGGCGGCCGTCGCCGTCGTGCAGCGGGAGCTCGGTCAGGCCGACGACGAGGTCCCAGTCTCGATCGCGGGCCTCGTCCCACAAGCGGTCCATCGCGGTCCGGATGTCCTCGGACCCGGTCGTGAACGGCTCGCTCACCACGGTGACGTCCCACGCGGCGCCACCGTCGGGCGGGCCCAGGTCAGCCATTCCTCGGGCGATCACGGTCGGGGCGGCCGGGTCGGCCACGAGTCCGACACGGACGAGTTCCACGTCGTCACGCTCGCCGGCGTGCGACGGCTCCCCAGATGGCGAGGACGATGAGCGAACCGATGAGGGCCCAGAACCACGTCGTCAGCGAGAAGAAGGACTCGTTGACCTGGACGTCGAAGAGCGCTCCGCCGATCCAGCCGCCCAGCAGCGCGCCGAGAACTCCGACGACGAGCGTGATGAACCAGCCCCCGGCAGCTCTGCCGGGCAGGATCGCCCGGGCGATCGCTCCCATGATGAGTCCGATCAGGATCCAGCCGATGATTCCCATAGCAGCTCCGTTCGAGAGTGCGTCCCCCGTATCCACGGGACGCTCGGGCTCAGCCCTGGACGACGATCTGTCGCGAAACCACTTTCACCCGGCAGGCCGAAGCTCGCCAGGGGAGAGCCGTGCCCCTCGCGGGCGCTTTCGTACCGGCCGTGACCTGGTGCCGCCGCCGGGGGCGGCTGCTCCTGGGCCTCTGGGCCTCTGGGCCTCTGGGCCCGGTGGCAGCGGCCGGCCACCCGACCGGTGTCACGACCGGTTGCCCGGCTGGTGGCCGCTCGCGAGCTCGTGGGCCTCGGCGGCGAGCTCGGGCCAGTCCTCGGGGTCCGAGACCGTCACCCAGTCGGCGCCGGGGTCGTGCCGGAGGAACTCCGCGATGTCGCGCTTGATCAGGTCGTCCGCGCGGCCGGCGGGCAGCCGGACGGCGAGCGAGCTGCCCGCCAGGAACGCGAACGCCGTCTGATTCACCACGAGGGCTCCCTCACGCACGGTGACGTCGCGGTCCGGGTCCTGTTCGAGGGCGGTCCTGAGAGCTTCGTAGCGGGCATCCGTGGTCATCGTGAAGTCTCCTGTCGTGCGCCTACGAGGGGACCGGGCCTCGTCCACCCTCGATCTCGAACACGGTAGCCGTTCGCGCGGGTCCGCGCGCCGATCGAGGACGGCCTACCTGTCGCGATCCGGCGTGAGGCGCTCGAGGACGGCGCGGGCGACGGGCTTGTACTGGGCGTAGCGGTCGGGGTACGCCGAGACCTCGACGGCCTGGGCGGCCTGCCCCGGGTGCAGGTCCTCCCACCCGTCGATGTCGAGCAGGCCTCGCGGCGAACCGCCGTTCGGTCCGTCCGGGCCACCGAAGAAGGCGGCGGCCTGGTACTCCGGTCGCATGAGCTGCTTGACGCTGCCCCAGTCGGCGGCAGGGCGCATCTGGAACAGTCCGAGGCTGTCGAAGTCCTGGCCGACGCCGTCGTGGGGGTGCTTGACCGAGGCCGGGTAGGCGCCGGGGTTGGCCAGCATCTGCAGGTGAGACTCCGTCAGGGCGGCCATGAGCGCGACGATGATCCCGTCACGCCCGACGCCCCGGGTGCGGGAGCCCACGGAGATGATGGTGGCGGCGTGGCGCAGCTGGCTCCGGTCCAGGGACACCGGAATGCCGTCGACGGTCTTCGCGGTGAGACCGGTGGGCAGGTGCTGCACCGTCACCCGGTTGCCGCTGCGGGAGGCGCGGTCGGCGCGGTCGGCGTGGCCGCGGCCCTCGCCGTCGCGGGGGTCCCGGCGGTCGTGGCCGCCGTGACCGGCACGGTGGTGACCGCTGCCGGGGCCCTCGCCTGTTCCGCCGGCGGCACCGGTGGAGGAGGCGGAGAGGGCGTAGGTGACCGGGGCGGTGGCTGGTCCGAACAGCAGGACCGCGAGGAGGAAGGTGGCGACGACGCGCGTCAGGGAGATCGGACCGGGGGTGCGGGATCGCAGGGGGTTGAGTCGCTGGCGGGCAGGCATGGCAAAGAGCACCGGCCAACGATGCCCTGACCGGTGGAAGAAACGTGTGAGGCGAACGTGTGAGGAGGTGGCTGCTGTGGTGCGATCGCGGCAGCCCGCCCGAAGCCGTACCGACCGGGGCGTCGGGCGAGAGCCCGCCTCGTGCCCGGATCCACGGGTCGGAGGTGAAGTCGCAGGTGAGTCGACGCCGGAGCCCCACGGGGACCACGAACGGCCGCGGGGGAGTGTGGCCCGCGCCACGGGAGAGCCGGTGAAGTTCGGACTTCACGGCGCCCAGGCGGTGCCCACGAGTGTGTGCGCCGCCACTGGGAACAAGCCACCCGCGCGGCGAGGTTGAGGCGGGTGCGCCTCGGACGTCGGGGCGGCCACGCTGCGAGAGGGGTGAGTGCATGGGCGAGTCGCATGACGAGGGGCTGGACGCGCTGATCGGGGCGATACCCGAGGGCTGGTCCCGTGCGCGGGTGGCGGGCGAGACGTGGGGCGTGACGCGCACCACGCGTGCCGGAGGCAAGGTCGTCTCGTTGGAGGCGGAACGCCTCGGCAGCGCCGAGGGGCTCGGCGCGAACATCTGGTTCACCGCGGACGGCGCCGTGCTCAAGCCGTGCGAGGTGCCCGCGGAGCGGGTGATGCAGTTCCTGCGGTCCGCGGCGTCGCCGGAGGGCGACGCTCGCGGGACGACCCCCTGAGCGCCCGGATAGAGTCCTCGCCGTGAACAGCGGATGGCAGGACATCATCAGCTCGGTCCACGAGGGCGCCGGCGGCCCGTGGATGTGCCCGGAGTGCGACGAGGTCGCCGTCGAGCTGGGTCAGCGTTTCGTGCGTCGCGGGGTCGTCGAGTCGACGCTGCTCTGTCTCGCCTGCCAGGCCGGGGCTCACGAGTCCCCGGCCGGATGGAGTCGTTGACCGGTCAGGTCCGCATCCCCTAGCCTGACCGCCGGACGTCCAGGACTGTCCGAGTCAAGGGAGACTTCGCGAGGCTGGGTCCGACACCCCGTCGTCCACGGTCGGGCGCCTCGGGGCGCGGGCGCCGAGGCTCTCCGCAGGGCGTGACGAAGGGAATCGATGATGATGCCGGAGTTTCGCGCACGACGATGACAGCGCTGACATCGGCCGTCGAACGACCGAGCACCACCGAACGAAGGAGCGAACGATGAGGTTCACCAGAGTTGCCGCCACGGTCGTCGCGCTGGCCTGCGCGCTGGGGACGGCGGCCCCCGCCGACGCCGACGCCGACGCGCAGCCGGCCGGCGCCCCGGCGGTGTCGCAGCGCACCCAGGTGCAGCGGGCGCTCGCGTCGTACGACGCGATGCGCGAGTACATGGCCGCGGGTGACGGTTCCGGCCTCTACCGCGAGCGGTACCCGAGCGGGGCCGACGACCGCACCTACTCGTTCGAGTGGCCGCACTCCCAGGCGCACGTCGCGACGCTCGACCTCACCGGGCTGCCGGGGGCCGCGGGGCGGTCGTTCGAGGACGATCTCGCCGACGTCGCCCGCGGGCAGGAGCACTTCTGGAACGCCGACGGCGGCACCACAGGGCTGCCCGGCTACGACTCGTACCCGCGCGCCCCGTACGGCGGTGGCGGCGACATGTTCTACGACGACAACGAGTGGGTCGCGCTCGCCAAGGTGCAGCAGTACCTGGCGACCGGCGACGAGGCGGCGCTCGGACGCGCCGAGGAGATCTTCGAGCTCGTGGTCTCCGGGTGGGACACCGACCCGTCGCACCCGGCGCCCGGCGGCGTGTTCTGGACCCAGGCCACCTGGAGCACCGACCGCAACACCGTCTCCACGATGCCCGGCGCGCAGCTCGCCACCCGCCTGTACCTGATCACGGGGGAGCGGCACTACCTCGACTGGGCCCAGCGGATGGTGGGGTGGACCGACGAGCACCTGCTCGCGCCGAACGGGCTCTACTGGGACAACATCAAGCTCGACGGGACCATCGACCGCACGCAGTGGTCGTACAACCAGGGCGTCCCGCTGGGCACCTACACCCTGCTGTACGAGGCGACGGGCGACAGCAAGTACCTCGCCAGGGCGAAGGCGATCGCGGCGGCGTCCTACCGCTACTACGTGACCGAGGGGCGGCTGGACGGCCAGCCGATGTTCTTCAACTCGATCTGGTTCAAGAACCTCCTGCTGCTGGAGTCCGTGACCGGCGGCACGACGTACCGGCACGCCATGGCGGACTACGCCGACCACCAGTGGCGCACCGAGCGCGAACCCGCGACCGGGCTGTTCAACGCCGGGGACGAGCACACCGAGCTGCTGGAGCAGGCGGCGATGGTCCAGATCTACGCCACGCTGGCCTGGCCCCGCGAGCAGGCGTCCATCCTGTACTGACCCGTACTGACCCGTACTGAGACGGTTCCTCCAGAAATAGTCGGCGACGAGCAGCGGTTACCGACACCATGGACGACAGCACCCGCGAACCCCTGGTGCGCAGCGCCGAGGACCTGCGCTTCACCGATGACGAGGAGAACTCCCGGTACGCCCTGTATCTCGGCGAGGACCTGGTGAGCACGCTCGAGTACCAGGACGACGGCGCCACAGTCGCCTTCACCGCCACCTTCACGGAGCCCGCCTTCCGCGGGCACGGATATGCGGGTGAGCTGACCGACCGGGCGGTGGCCCTGCTCGAAGAGCGGGGCGACCGCTCGGTCGAGGCCGTGTGCCCGTTCGTCGTGGACTGGTTCGAACGTCACCCGGACCGCAACCACATCCTTCGGCGCCGCGGGTGACCGTGCTCGACGTCGAGGCCCTCCGCGGCCTGCCGCACCGCGAGGCCTCCGGCCGACTCCTCGCCGGCGGCTGGAACGTGTGCGGGCTCGGGGACTGGGCCACCGTCTGGCGGTCGCCGGACGGCGCGCTCGTCGCCCGGGTCAGCCCGTTCGAGCCGGCCTACGGTGTCTTCGTCGAGCTGTGCCGCTCCCTGGAGGGCAATCCGCTGCTCCCGCGCATCGAGCTCGACGCGCCCTTGGCGGGCGGGGGTCGCATCACCGTGCTGGAGTTCCTGACGCCGGTCGGGCGGGCGGAGGCGGAAGCCGTCGTCGGCCGCTGGAACGTCGCCGCTCCGGACGACCCGATCACCGTTGTGCGCCGGAAGGCGGAGCAGCTCGATGCAGAGGCCGCCCGGTCCATCCCGTTCTGGGGCGGGCTGGACCACAACAGCGGCAACGTCCTGCGCAACGCCGCCGGCGAACCGAAGCTCGTCGACCTGTTCTACGCCGCCGGCCTGGAGATCTACCGGGTCCTGCGGGAGGACCCGGCGCGGCTCGCCGAGGCGATCCCCGCGGAGCACCGCCGCTACATCTGCGACATCGCCGCGCTCGCCCGCAGGTCCGACCCGGACGAGCTGGCCGCGCTGCGAGCGGCCGCGGACAGCATCGGCTGAGTGCCGCGCTGTCCGCGCGTGCACCACGGGGATGCGGGCCGGTCAGGAGGGCTCCTCCTCGACGATCCCCTTCAGCACGGTCATCGCGCCCATGCCGTTGGGCCACCCCGTGTAGAACGCCAGCTGCAGCAGGGCCTCCTTCAGCTCGTCGTCGGTGACGCCGTTCCGCCGGGCGTGTCCGAGGTGGAACCGGCCGGTGGGAGTCTCCGTCAAGGGGCGTACCGACAGGGGATCCCTCGTCGTGTGCCCGCGCCGTACGTTGGATCGTGCCGGCCCGCGCCGCGCAGGGAACTGACGCGCAGGGAACTGACGCGCAGGAACAGAACAGACGAGGAACACGAATGTCCGACGACGAGTTCGATCAACCCTTCCCGCTGGGCGAGAAGAACGATGCCTACGCCCGGTACTTCATCGGCCAGAGCTATCTGGCCCCGCTCGCGGGCGGGAGTGTCCCGGTCAGCAACGTCTCCTTCGAGCCGGGATGCCGTAACAACTGGCACATCCATCACGGCAGTGACGGTGGCGGTGACCAGATTCTGCTGTGCACGGCCGGCAGCGGCTGGTACCAGGCCGACGGTGAGGAGCCCGTGAGCCTGGAGCCGGGATCGGTGATCCGCGTCCCGGCGGGGACGAAGCACTGGCACGGGGCGAAGGCGCACTCGTGGTTCTCCCACCTCGCTCTCGTCACGCCCGGCGCGGACGTGCGCAACGAATGGCTGGAACCGGTCACCGACGAGGTGTACGGCCGGCTGTGAGCGCAACCGTGTCGGTGGTCCGCCTGCCTCGGCGTGCGCCGCACAGGCAAGGTGCGCGGCGCACGCCGAGGCAGGCGGCACGGCCATCGTCACCACCGCCGTCGTCACTCGCACGCCGACGGCCCACCGGGGGCGGACGCGGGGCGCTCGGCGAGCCCGTCATTCCTGCGTCGCCAGGCCGGCGCGCAGGTCCGGCGATGCGAGAAGTTGCCTCCGGAAACTACCTGACCTGCGGAAACACCGTACGAGAGGCCCAGTTTTCGCGGGGCACGCGAGCGCTGGTATCCGGTGTTACCGTGCAAGTCCGGGGCTCATACGATGCGACGACGCACCGTTCGATCGTCCCGAACTGCGAGGAACACCATGGACGACAAGCTCACATTCGCGGCGGTCCTGCTCGGTGGGTACCTGCTCGGTCGGACCAAGAAGCTGAAGCTGGCGCTCGCGGTCGCCGGCGCCCTCGGCGTCAGAGAGCTCAGGGCACATCCAGACCTGCTCAAGGCCGGCGGCGCCGCCCTCTCCACCCCGGCGATCAAGAAGCTCACCGATGAGGTGTCCGGCCGGCTCGTCGAGGCGGGCAAGACCGCCGTCGTCGCGGCCGCGGCCAAGCGTGTCGACAGCCTCGTCTCCAACCTTGAGGAGCGTGCGGGAGCGCCCCTCGCGTCCCGCGGCGGGGAGCAGCCGGCCGACGAGGAGACCGGCGACGAGCCGGCACCCGAGGACGAGTCCTCCCCCGAGGAGGCCACGGCGGAATCGCGCTCCGGGGACGACGAACCCGAGGGCGAGCAGACGCAGGCCGACGACGAACAGGCCGACGACGAACAGGCCGACGACGAACCGGCCGACGACGAACCGGCCCCCCCGAAGTCCGCAGCACGTCGGCGACGCGCGGCATCGGAGAGCTCGTCGCGCACCTCGGGCCAGGGCCGGTCCAAGCAGGGCGCCTCCGCCGGGGGCGCCAAGAAGTCGACCGGGACGAGGTCCACGACGCGGTCGACCAGCGGGAAGTCGACGAGGAAGCCGAGCTCCCGCTAGTCCCACGCGCCTGGTGCCGCGAGCGGTGCCGGGAAGGAGCATCCCATGAGCAACCAGTCCTCCCAGAAGACCAAGGAGGCACCCCAGCCGCTCGCCGCTCTGCGCGACTCGGCCGGAGGCTACGTCAAGGCGCTCGCCGACCACGCGGTCGACAACCTGACGGAGAAGGTCAGCGGCCTGACGGACCGGCTCACCCAGTACGCCGAGGGGTCCGGCACCGAGGGGGGCGGCGCCAAGGCCTCCGCGGCCGCCAAGGGCGCCGAGGAGCTCGCCCAGGGTGCGTCGCCGGTCAAGGCAGGCCTGTCCGCCGCGGTCACGGGCGTCAAGGAGAAGGTCAAGGACGTCTTCGGTGGCGGGAGCAGTGGGGGCGGCGGGAGCGCCAAGAAGTTCAAGTTCAACAACATCGTCGAGGCGATCGACGTCGGCGCTCCGCTCGGCGTGGTCTACAACGCGTGGACCTCGTACGAGAAGTGGCCCGAGTTCATGAAGAAGGTCGAGCACACCGAGCTGGACGAGGAGACCGGCGAGGTCCAGCTCAAGGGCCAGGTGTTCTGGTCCCACCGCCAGTGGGACACCGTCATCACGGAACAGGTACCGGATCGACGGATCGTCTGGGAGTCCAGCGGGGCCAAGGGGCATCTCAGCGGCGTCGTGACGTTCCACCCGCTGGGTGACGACCTCACGCGACTGGTGATCGTCGTCGCGTACTTCCCCCAGGGCTTCATGGAGAAGACCGGGAACATCTGGCGGGCGGTGAACCGGCGCGTCCGGCTGGAGCTCAAGTACTTCGTGCGTCATGTCATGACCGAGTCGGTGCTGCGCCCCGAGGACGACGAGGGATACCGCGCCGAGATCCACGACGAGGAGGTGGTCCGCAGCCACGAGGAGGTCGTGGAGGAGGAGCGCGCCGCCGAGGAGGACGAGGGCGAGGAGTACGAGGGCGAGGAGGAAGGCGAGGAGTACGAGGACGAGGAGGAGGACGAGGAAGAGGACGAGGAGGAGGACGAGGAAGAGGGGTCCGACGAGGAGACCGAGACCAAGAACAGGTAGGGGTCGCGATGACTGCTGTGACCACGAGAGCCCCGAGCTCGGGGTACGTCGACCGTCCGTCGTCCGCCTCGCTGGCAGACGTCATCAACATCATCCTCGACAAGGGTCTGGTGATCGATGTCTTCGTGCGGGTGTCGCTCGTCGGCATCGAGGTGATCACCATCGACGCGCGCATCGTCATCGCCAGCGTCGACACCTATCTCCGGTTCGCCGAGGCCACCAACCGGCTCGACCTCGCCCGGACCGGCGGCCGGGACCTGCCGGAGCTGATGGAGGGGATCTCCGAGAGCGGTGCACGTGGCAAGACCAAGGGCGTGCTGAAGACCGCCAAGGAGGCTCTCGTCGGCAGCGGCGAGGACGACGAGGACGAGGACGAGGAGCAGGCCGAGGAGGAGGAACGGCCGGGAGCCGGGAGCGACGCCGACGACGAGCGGCGCGAACCGGTCTCACGCCGGGGCCGACGTCGCGTCTCCACGTCCTAGCGGACGCGGGAACGCCCATCGCTGCGGGGAGGGAGCGTGCTGTACCTCTATGGACTCGTGCTTCCCGACGTCGATGTGCCCGACGACCTGGCCGGTCTCGGGGCGAAGGACGTGCGCGTGATCGGGCTGGGGGAGGTCTCCGCCGTCGTGTCCGACGTCGACACCGACGAGCTCGTCGGGACGCCCGCCGAGATCCGTGCCCATGTCGCCGTGCTCGACGCGGTGGCGGCCGACCACGCGGTGCTGCCGATGAGGTTCGGGACGGTGGTGCCCGACGAGACGGCCGTCGAGCGGGCCTTCCCGGCCGGGCGTCGCGCGGCGTTCGCCGACGAGCTGCGCCGGCTGGCCGGTCTCGCTCAGCTCACCGTCCGGGCGAGGTACGTCCAGGACACCGTCCTGGCCGAGCTGGTCGCGGAGGACGTCAAGATCGCGAGGCTGCGGGAGACCCTGCGGCACCTGCCCCCGCACGCGCTGCGGGACGCCCGCATCCGGCTGGGCGAGCTCGTCGTCCGAGGATTCGCCCGCAAGCGGGCGCGGGACATCGATGTCGTGCTCGACGAGCTCGCCCCGTTCGCGGTCGAGATCCATGAGAACGAGACGCGGCAGGTCGACGAGGTGCTGGAGCTTGCCGCACTCGTGCGGCGGGCGGGACGGACGAGGTTCGAGGCCGCGCTCGAAGGGATCGCTGAGCGCGAGCACGGCCGCATCACCTTTCGTCTCGTGGGACCGCAGGCCCCGTACGACTTCGTCGAGGACTGGTGAACCATGGGCCTGCTGAGAGGGCTGCTGTCCATCCCGCTGGCTCCGGTCCGCGGCACCATCTGGGTGGCCGAGCAGGTGCGCGACGAGGCCGAGCGCCAGTACTACGACGTCGGGACCCTGCGGCGGCGGTTGGAGGAGGTCGGCCGGGCGCGGGACGACGGCGACCTGTCCGACGACGAGGCCGACGCGCTGGAGGCCCAGCTCGTCGCCCGACTGGTCGAGGCGAACCGCCGCGCCCGGGAGAGGGGAGAGCGATGAACGACTCGGACACACGCACCGGTGAGCGTGGCCGTCGACGTCCGGCGGGCAAGCGACAGGGCGGTACGGGAGGCGGACGGGGGCGCCTGACGGCGGTGCAGGCGGCCCGGTCGGCGGTCGAACAGCTCGTCGAGCTCACCGGGCGCCGGCTGGAGAGCGTCGTCGGGATCCGCGCCGAGGACGAGAAGTTCGTCGTCGTGATCGAGGCCGTCGAGGACGCGCGCGTGCCGAGCACCGCGGACGTCATGGCCGAGTACGAGGTGGAGCTCGACGACCACGGCGTGCTCCTGGGGTATCGACGCACGACCCGCTACATCCGCGGGAGCACGGACGACGGGTGACGTGGCACGACAGCCGCGGCCACGTGGGGCAGCCGGTACCGGCGAAGGAGGTGACCTGGAATGAGCGTGGTCGGTGGTCACGACCGCTCGATGGAGCCGCAGCGCGACCCGGACGGGTCGCTCGTCAACGTGATCGAGACGCTCCTCGACAAGGGCCTCGTCGTCAACGCGGACATCATGGTCTCGCTGGCCGGCGTGGAGCTCCTGGGCATCCGGATCCGGGCAGCTCTGGCCTCGTTCGAGACCGCGGCGCGGTACGGCCTCGAGTTCCCGGCCGGCACCAACACCGAGACGCTCGCCTGGCGGCGCGCCATCGAGCAGAAGGAGACCTGCCCCAGGTGCGGCAAGACGTCGCCGCGCGCGCAGCTGCTGGACGACCTGTGCCCGTGGTGCGGCTGGCGCAGCGCCCTGGCGGAACGGAACGCGGACCGCCGAGAGCTGGACCGCACGGACCAGGAGGGCCCCCGTGACAGCTGATCCGGGGGTCCGCGGTGGTGACGCGGCCGGGATGGAGCCCACCCGCGACCTGGGCGCGACCCTGCCCGACCTGCTCGACGTCATGCTCGACAAGGGCGTCTACCTGGACCTGGACCTCATCATCTCCGTGGCGGACGTACCGCTCATCGGGGTCAGCCTGCGGGCCGCCGTCGCCGGTGTCGAGACCATGCTCGAGCACGGTCTGATGCGCAGCTGGGACGAGCAGACCCGGCAGTGGGCGCGGCGCAAGGCCGGGCGGTCCGTCCCGCTGGCCGACGGCGAGGCGATCGTCCTGCGGATGGCGGGCGGGCATCTCCAGGCCGAGCCGTACCGGAGCTGGCGCCCGGGGATCGTCTACCTGACCTCGAGGAGGCTCGTCGTCTGGCGGGCCGACCCGCGCGAGATCCTCTGGCAGACGCCGCTGGAGGACCTGGTCGCGGTCGACCTGCGGCCCGAGGCCGGTGTCGACGGCCCGGACCGGCTCCGGGTGCGCGTGCTCGTGCCCTCCGGGCACGTGTGGCTCTCCGCCGCCGCCCCGCAGCGCCTCCACGACGCGCTGCGGCAGACGGTCGCCACCAGGGAGGGGGCCCGCGATGGAGATCGATGAGAGCAACCTGAAGAACGGGCTGCTCACCCTCGTGGTCACGCTGGTCGAGATCATCGAGGAGGCGCTGGAGAGCCAGGCGATCCGCCGGCTGGAGGGCGGCGAGCTGACCGAGGAGGAGCAGGAGCGCCTGGGTCAGGCCCTGCTCGACCTCGACGACGCGATCGGGCAGATCAAGACCGACCACGGGCTGGAGGCGTCCGTCGCGGACCTGAGGAGTGGGCTGGACGATGTCGTCGACGACATCGTCCGCGGCCTCACCGCGCAGGGCGGGACGCCGGGGCCTGCCGGACAGTCCGGACGACCCCGTCGGCCCGGACCGGAGGGCCCGTGACCGGCGACCACCTCTATCTCTACGGCATCGTGCCGGCCGCGCCGCCGGACCTCGGGACCGGCATCGACGGGGCGACCCTGCACGCGCTCGCCGGGCCGGACGGTGTGACCGCCGTCGTCCACGAGCACGACGGCGGTCCGTACCAGGGGCCGGACGTCGACGTCCGGCGCTGGGCGGTCGAGCACAGTGTCGTGGTCGAGCGCGTCTGGCGCACCGCCGGCACGGTGCTGCCGGCCAGCTTCAACGTGATCGTCGCGCCCACCGTGGACACACCGGCCGGGCAACGGCTCACGGCGTGGATGGAGACCCATGCCACCCCGCTGCGCCAACGCCTCGACGCGCTCCGCGGGCGGGTCGAGCTCCACGTGGAGATCAGCCTGGACCGGCACGAGACCGCCCAGGAGCATCCTGACGTGACCGCTGCCCTGGCCGACCTGGGGACCCGGCCCCCGGGCGTCCAGCGGCTGCTCCGCAAGCGCGTCGACCAGCTGGAGCGCGAGATCACCGAGGCCCGGGCGCGCGACCGGCACGCCGTCTACCGCCGGCGCCTCGCGGCCGTGAGCGAGGGGCTGGACGAGAACCGCCGGGCGCACCTCGCCGCCGGGACCTCGCTCGTCCTGTCGGTGGCTCTGCTGGTACCGGCCGACGACGTGCGCGGTGTGGGTACGGTCCTGACGGCGATCCAGGGTGAGGAGCCGGCGGCGCGGATCCGCTATGTCGGCCCGTGGCCGCCGTACTCGTTCGCCGACGTGACCGCGCTGGGGCCGCCGGGCTTCGAGCCCTAGTGCGAGCGCAGCGCCTTGATCAGGCCGCTCCTGCGGGACGGCGCCGCGGAGTCGTCGGCGCCGCGTGCCGGCGCGGTGTGTCGGGACCGAGGACCGCCGGCAGGAGGCAGGCCCTCGGTGGCGGGACCTTCGAGCAACGTGCCGTCGGCCGCGAACCGCGAGCCGTGCACCGGGCAGTCCCAGGACTCGTCCTGGTCGTTCCAGCGGACGACGCCGCCGAGGTGCGGGCAGATCCGGGACACGCGCCGTGCGCCGGCACGCTGTCCGGTGGGCCGGGTCACCGCACAGGCCCAGCCCGTGGTCTGCGCGCCGAACGTGGCCGCCGTGCCGGCCGAGGGTTCGGGCGGGCGGGCCCACGGCTCGAGCGCCGGGCCCCACTCCACCGGATCACCCAGCACGCGGCCCGCGAGGGCGAGGCCGGCGGCGGCGCCGGTGGTCAGTCCCCACTTGCCGTAGCCGGTGGCGACGAGCACACGTTCGTCACCGGGCACCACCGGTCCGATCAACGGCAGCCCGGTGTCGCTCGAGTAGTCCTGGGCCGCCCAGGCGTGCCGCGCCGGTCCGACGGGCAGGGTGCCCCGGGTCCATCTCTCCAGCGTCGCCAGGCGCCAGGCCGGATCCGGCTCCCTGCCGGTGGTCCAGCCCTCGCCGCCCACCATGAGCAGGTCACCGGCCACCCGGAGCGAACGCACGGGCGGACCAGCGGTGATCGACATCGTGTCGGCGAAGCCCGGCGGGAGCGTCTGCGCGTCGGGCACGTCCCACGTGGTCAGCAGACTGCGGCCGGCCTCCAGCCTGAGGAACAGCCCGCCGAGCCTCCCGGGCGGAGCGCCGGTGGCCAGGATCACGCGGTCCGCCAGCACGGTGCCGTGGGTGGTGCGCAGCGCGACGCCCGACCGCAGCCGGCGCACCTGCCGGAGACGGACGCCGTCGTGCACGCGGACACCGCGGGAGCGCAGCCCGGCGCGGAGGGCCGAGAGCATGCGCAGCGGGTCGACCTGGGCCTGCCCGGGCAGACGCACCGCGCCGAAGGTGCGCACGGGGTACGGCGGCTCGTCCTCCCAGTGCGCGGCGAGCCCCTGCCGGGCGCACGTCGCGAGGACCGCCTCGACCACGGGCACCTCCTCCCGGGTGGTGGCGACGGTCAGGTCGTCCCGGTTCTCGACGGCGACGTCCAGGTCCTCCAGGGTTCGGCGCAGCCAGCCGAGACCCGCGAAGCCCGCCGCGAGGTAGGCCCCGACGGCGTCGTCGCCGTGCCGCGCCACGTGGGTGAGATGGGCGCCCTGCAGCACGGACAGCTTGCCGGTCGACCGGGCGGTGGTGGTGGCGCGGGCCGTGCCGGCGTCGAGCACCAGCACGTCGGCGCCACCGTCCGCGAGCAGCCGGGCGGTGACCACCCCGGTGATCCCCGCGCCGACCACGACCACGTCGGCGCGCAGGGGGCCGGGAGCGACGTCGGACACCCCGGCCGTGGGCGTCCCGCCCGGGGTGTCGTGGGGGTCGTTCTCGCTCACAGCGCGCCTCCTGTACCGGTGATCGGGAACGTCGTGGCGACGTTCTCAGGCTGGCACGCAGCCCCGGCACTCGCACGATGCGCGCCGAGCAGGAACCCCACGACGGAGTCCGCCCCGGGCGCGAGCGGGCACGGCCCTGCCTATGGTCGGTGGGACACGCGGCCGTGCGACAGCACGGGGAGGGGACGACGACATGCGCTTCGGATACACCCTGATGACCGAGCAGAGCGGGCCACGCGAGCTCGTCCGCTACGCGGCAGCGGCCGAGGAGGCGGGGTTCGACTTCGAGGTCTCCAGCGACCACTACTCGCCCTGGCTCACGGAGCAGGGGCACGCGCCGAACGCGTGGGTGCTCCTGGGGGCGGTGGCCCAGGCCACGAGCCGGGTGGAGCTGATGAGCTTCGTGACGTGCCCGACCATGCGGTACCACCCGGCCGTGGTGGCCCAGCAGGCGGCCACGCTCCAGCTCCTGGCCGAGGGTCGGTTCACACTGGGCCTGGGGGCCGGCGAGAACCTGAACGAGCACGTCATCGGCGAGGGATGGCCCGGCGTCGAGGTGCGCCACGACCTCCTGGAGGAGGCCGTCCACATCGTCCGGCAGCTGCTCACGGGCGAGCTGATCACCTGGGAGGGGCAGCACTTCCGCATCGACTCGGGGCGCCTGTGGGACGTCCCCGACGCCGGGGTGCCGATCGGGGTGGCGGTGTCCGGCGAGCGTGGGGTGGAACGGTTCGCCCCGCTCGCGGACCACCTGGTCCAGACCGTGCCGGACGCCGACGTGGTGCGCGGCTGGACCGAGCGGCACCCGGGAACCACGCGGGTGTTCGGGCAGGTGCCGGTCTGCTGGGACCCCGACGAGGACGCGGCCGTCGAGCGGGCGCACCGCGAGTTCCGCTGGTTCGGCGGCGGGTGGGCGGTCAACGCCGACCTGCCGACGCCGGCCGGTTTCGCGGCCGCCTCGCAGTTCGTCCGGCCGGACGACGTCGCGTCGTCGATCGCGTGCGGACCCGACCTGGACCGGCTGGCCGAGAGTGCGCGTCCGTTCCTGGACGCGGGGTTCACCGACCTTGCCTTCGTGCAGGTCGGCGACCACCACCAGGACCGGTTCCTCGCCGAGGCCGCGGGACCGCTGCTGGAGCGGGCGCGGGCACTCTAGGACCTCGTCGTGCGCGGCCCCGCCGCCGGCCTGGAGGCCGACGCACCCGTGCAGCAGGTCACGACCGACAAGGTGATCACCGTGGGTGTCACCGACCCGGTCGAGACCGTGGTCGAGGTGATGCGTGCGGGCGCCGTCCGCCGGGGCCGGCCCAACCGCTGAGCGAGGCCTGGTCAGGGCCCGGCCGCGGGCCGGAGGTGACCGAGGAGGGCGGCCACCAGGGCCTCCGGGTTCTCCTCGGCGACGTGATGGCCCGAGGGGATGCCGAACCCGTCCAGGTCGTCCGCCCAGGCGCGCCAGATCGCCAGCGGGTCGCCGTACAGGTCCTCCAGGTCGTCCTGGAGCGACCACAGGACGCGCAGGGGTGCGGCGACGCGCCGGTGGGCGGCCCGGTCCGCCTCCTCGTGCGCGCGGTCGACCGAGAGCCCGGCCCGGTAGTCCTCCAGCATCGAGCGCACCACCTCCGGGTGCCGGACGGCGGCCATGAGCTCGGCGTGGTTCTCGGCGCCCATGGTGCCGGCGTCCGCCTTCGGCCCGTACCACCCGACGGGGTTGGCGTTGATCACGCGCTCGGGGATGTCGGGCTGCGCGAAGAAGAACCAGTGCCACCAGCGCGTGGCGAAGTCCGCGTTCGCGCGGCGCAGGTGCTCGCTGAGGGGCAGGCAGTCGACGAGCACCAGCCGCTCGACCGCTTCCGGGTGGTCGAGGGCGAGCCGCAGCGCGACATAGCTCCCGCGGTCGTGCCCGACCAGGTGGAAGCGCTCGTGGCCGAGATGCCGCATGACCGTGACCATGTCCCGGGCGACCGCCCGTTTCGAGTGGGCGGAGTGGTCGCTGGTCGGTTCCGGGCCCCGTGAGCTGCCGTACCCGCGCAGGTCGGGGCACACCGCGGAGAACCCGGCGTCGACGAGCCGCGGGGCCACGCGGTGCCAGGTCGCCGACGTCCGCGGATGACCGTGCAGCAGCAGGACCGGTGCCCCCGGTCCGGCGTGCCGGACGAAGATCGACGCCTCGCCGGTGTCGACCTGCTCGGTCGCGAAGTTCTCGAACATGGGCCTGGGCCTCCACCTCGGTCGGGTCGGGTTGTTTCCGGTGCGGGTGTCGCGGTCGCCGGGGGTGCGGGTCAGCCGGGGAGTGCCTCGCTGGTCCACCCGTGGGCGAGGCGGCGATAGCGGACCCGGCGGCTCGGCCCGTCGTCCGAACCCTCCCAGAACAGGACGTCGACGGGCTCCACGGCATACCCGGCCCAGTCCGGCGGCGGATCCAGCACAGGATGGCTCGCGTCGAAGGCGGCCCAGCGGCGCTCCCGCTCGGACCGGGCGAGGCGGGCGAGCTCCGGGGTGTTGAGCCAGGCGAGCAGCTGCAGGTACCGCGACTGCCGCGCGTACGCCGTCCGGCTCTCCTCCGCCGACGTCGCCGACACCGTGCCGCGCAGCACGACCTGCCGGGCCTGCTCGTCCCAGCGGACCACGAGGGCCGCCCGGGGGTGCGCTCGCAGCTGGCGCACCTTCCTGCTGCGGGCATCGGTGTGGAACGCCACGGCATCCGGGCCGACGCCGGTCAGGAGGACCGTGCGCGCGTCGGGCAGACCGTCGGCGTCGACGGTCGCCAGGGTGGCGAGGGGCCCGTTCGGTTCGTCGTCCTCGGGCGCCCAGAGCCTGAGCAGGACGAACGGGTCGTCGGGCAGCGGCCCGTCCTGGACGTACCGCTCCGGCCACCTCGACGACATGTGTTCCTCCCGCTCGTCCGTCCACCGACCGCCGCTCCACCGACACCGTTCGCCGACCACCACTCTGCCGTGCCTCGACCGGTCCGTCATCGACTCAGCTCACGAGGGCCTGGGTGGCCGCCTCCTTCAGCCTCCCGTTCGCCCAGCGCGCCTGGCGCTGCGTCCCGGCGCGGCGCCGCTCGGCCAGGCCGAGCAGCCCGCACCAGGTGCACGTTGTTGACCTGCACTCCTGGCCCGGGCCGTAGGGGGTACGAGCCTCCAGGGCTCTGCGATGCGATCGGTGGACGTCACGCGTCCAGCGGATCGCCCCGTGCCGTCGCTCGCAACCGCTGGCGGGCGGGTGTCGCCGCGGGCGCCACCCGTCCCGAGCAGGATGCTGCGGCAAGGCTTGTCCGTCGCGGGAGGCACCGCTAATGTATCGATAAATTTGCCGCTGCCCGCGTGTCTTTCCGCAACAACGATGTTAGCGCTCACACGTCCTGGCCCGCGCAGCAGGTTCTCCGGAGCCACGGTGCTGACCGCACCGTCGGCAGCGGCAGCACGCAATGCCCAGGCGCGGCCGACGGCGGCCGCGCCCCGACAGGCAAAGGAGCGAAGGATGAGGAAGTCCATCGCACGTCACGTGCTCGGGCTGGCAGCGGCCCTGGTGCTGGTACTGGTCCCGGCAGTCGCAGGGACCGCCGAGGCGCCACCGGCGGCCGCCGCGAGCAGCAACCTGCTCACGAACGGGGACCTGGAGAACGGTACGACCGGCTGGTCGGCCTTCGGCGCCGGGACGGTGACCTCCAGCACGAGCCCGGTCCACGGGGGGACCCGGTCGCTCCTGCAGACCGGTCGCACCGCGGCGTGGAACGGCCCGGCCCAGACCGTGACGTCCGCGCTCACCAACAGCACCAGCTATTCGGCGAGCGTGTGGGTGCGCTCCCAGAGCGGGACGCCGACCGGCCGGGTCACGCTGGCCGTGACTGCGGGCGGCACGACGAGCTACGTCAACCTCGCCCAGGGCGCGGTGAGCTCCTCGGGCTGGACCCAGCTCACCGGCACGGCGACGGTGTCCTGGTCCGGGACGCTCTCGTCCGCCACCTTCTACGTGGAGACGGCGGCCGGCACCGACGGTCTCTACATCGACGACGCCTCGCTCGTCAGCAACACGACGTCGACCTGTGACCTGCCGTCGACCTACCGCTGGACCTCGACCGGGGTGCTGGCCACGCCGAGGTCCGGCTGGGTCTCGCTCAAGGACTTCACCGTGGCGCCCTACAACGGCCAGCAGCTCGTCTACGCGACGACGCACGACTTCGGCACGTCCTGGGGCTCGATGAACTTCAGCCTCTTCTCCAGCTACTCGCAGATGGGGAGCGCCTCGCAGAACGCCATGTCCTCCGCCACCGTGGCCCCGTCGCTGTTCTACTTCGCCCCGCGGAACATCTGGGTGCTCACCTACCAGTGGGGTCCGTCCCCGTTCATGTACCGGACCTCCAGCGACCCGACGAACCCGAACGGCTGGTCGGCCGCGAGCCCGCTGTTCACCGGATCGATCACCGGCTCGGGCACCGGTCCCATCGACCAGACGATCATCGGCGACGGCACGAACATGTACCTGTTCTTCGCCGGGGACAACGGGAAGATCTACCGGGCCAGCATGCCGATCGGAAACTTCCCGGGCAGCTTCGGCAGCTCCTACCAGACCATCATGAGCGACACCACGAACAACCTTTTCGAGGCGCCGCAGGTCTACAAGCTCAAGGACCAGAACAAGTACCTGATGATCGTCGAGGCGATCGGCGCCAACGGGCGGTACTTCCGCTCGTTCACGGCGACCAGCCTCTCGGGTTCGTGGACACCGCAGGCCGCGACGGAGAGCAACCCGTTCGCCGGCAAGGCCAACAGCGGCGCCACCTGGACCAACGACATCAGCCACGGTGAGCTGCTCCGGACCACCGCGGACCAGACCATGACGGTCGACCCCTGCAACCTGCAGCTCCTGTACCAGGGTCGGTCGCCGAGCTCGGACGGGGTGGACTACGGTCTGCTCCCGTACCGGCCGGGGCTGCTCACGCTCCAGCGCTAGGCCCCCGGGGCGGACGGCGCGTCCTCTCGTCAGCGTGAGCGCGGGCGGGAGGACGCGCCGTCGGCGCGCTCGGGATCAGACCCGTTCGAGCCGGATCATCGACCAGGAGACGGGCGGCAGGTCGACGTGCGCGCGGTCGTCGGAGACCTTGGCCGTCGTGTTCGCGCGCGGCAGCACCGACGTGGCGTCGTCGGCCGTGGCCGACCACGTGTGGTCGGGGTTGGACAGGGTGACGGCCTCGACCACGCGGAGCCCGGGGAAGCCCCGCAGGTCCACGTCGAGCGCCACGTCCTCGGTGAGCGACCGGTTCACCGCGAGCACGACGACGGCGCCGGTCTCGGCGTCGTGGGTCGCGACCGCGTCGAGCACCGGCACCGGGCCGAACTTCGCCGTCTCCTGCACCGGAGCGTCCACCGCCAGGCGCAGCACCTCGCCGGCCGCGTGCCGTGCGGTCAGGGCGAAGGGGTGGAACGTCGTCTGCCGCCAGGACCGCCCGCCCGGCTCGGTCATGATCGGCGCGATGACGTTGACGAGCTGGGCCAGCGACGCGGCGTGGACGCGGTCGGTGTGCCGCAGCAGCGAGATGAGCAGGTTGCCGACCACCACGGCGTCGGCCACGTTGTAGCGGTCCTCCAGCAGCACCGGGGCGACGGGCCAGTCGTCGCCCGACGGCGGGCGCGACTCCGCGCGCTTCTGGTACCAGACGTTCCACTCGTCGAACGACACGTGGATGTGCTTGGTGTGCTTGCCCGCGGCGCGCACGGCGTCGGCGGTCGCGGCGACGGCGTCGACGAAGTGGTCCATGTTCACGGCGGAGGCGAGGAAGGAGGCGAGGTCGCCGTCCTCCTCCCAGTAGTACGCGTGGGCCGAGATGTGGTCGACGTGCTCGTAGGCCTCGGTGAGCACCGTGTGCTCCCACTCGCCGAACGTGGGCATCTGGGAGCCCGAGGAGCCGCACGCCACCAGCTCCAGGTCGGGGTCGACCATGCGCATCGCCCGTGCGGTCTCGGCCGCGAGCCGCCCGTACTCCTGCGCCGTCTTGTGGCCGATCTGCCACGGGCCGTCCATCTCGTTGCCCAGGCACCACATCTTGATGCGGTACGGGTCCTCGGCGCCGTTGGCCCGGCGCAGGTCGCTCCAGGTGGTGCCACCCGGGACGTTGCAGTACTCCAGCAGGTCGAGGGCCTCCTGGACGCCGCGGGTCCCGAGATTGACGGCCATCATCGGTTCGACGCCGGTCCGGGCGCACCACCGCATGAACTCGTCGACGCCCACGAGGTTGGGATCGGTCGAGTGCCAGGCGAGGTCGAGGCGGCGGGGACGCTGCTCGACCGGTCCGATCCCGTCCTCCCAGCGGTAGCCCGAGACGAAGTTGCCGCCGGGGTAGCGCACCGTCGAGACGCCCAGCTCCCGGGTGAGCTCGACGACGTCGCCCCGGAACCCGTCGGCGTCCGCCGTCGGGTGGCCGGGCTCGTGCAGGCCCGTGTACACGCTGCGGCCGAGGTGCTCGACGAACGAGCCGAACGTACGGGGGCGCACCGGTCCGACGACGAACGCCGGGTCGATGGTGACGGATGCGGACAGCATGGGTGGTACTCCTCGGTGGTCGGTGCGTGAGGGCATGCTTCGCGCAGGCGGGGCGGCTGAGGTGGGGCCGGCCACGGTGGCCGGTCGTGGTGGCCGCCCCGCCTGCGCGATCAGACGTCGGGGCCTACTGGCCGAGCTGGTTCTGCAGGTCGGCCTGGGTCTGGTCCAGGGCCTCCTGGACCGGCGTCCCGTTCTCGTAGATCTCGTTGAGCGTGACCGTGCGGAACGTGTCGTCGACGGTGGGCCAGTTGGGGTCGCTGAACGACTCGAAGTGCCCGATGCCGTCCTTGACCTCGTTCAGCACGTCGAACAGGTTGGTCTGGAAGTACTTGTTGAACTTGTTCTCCGGGTTCTTGGTGACGGCCTCGTCCTCCCACACGGCCATGTTCACCGGGTCGAAGCCCAGCACCTCCCACACGGCGACGTTCGCCTCGGGGGAGAGCTTGGCGAACGCGAGCCACTGCGCGGCGAGGTCCTTGTTCGGCGAGACGGCCGGGACAGCCGCCCCGGTGCCGCCGCCGCCGATGGTCTGCACGACGGCGTCGTCGGGCACCGGAGCCGGGGCGATGGCCACCTTGCCGGCGAGGTCGGGCATGTAGTCGACGAACCGCGACGTGTACCAGGCGGGGTAGACGATCGCGGCGTAGTCGCCGTCGTTGATCGCGCCGTACGCCTCCTCGGAGTCGGGGCTGCCGCCCGGGATGGTGGAGATCGCGCCGGCGTCCTGCATGTCCTTCATCATCGAGAGGGCCTCGACGACCTCGGGGCTGTTCACCTGCACGTTGCCCTCGGCGTCGATGTACTGCCCGCCGAGCTGCGCCGTGATGAGCGGCTCGAGGAACATGACGCTGGTGCTGGCGACGCCGAACGCCTTGCCGGTCTCCTCGTGGTACTTGACCCCGGCCTCCTGGAAGTCGTCCCAGGTCTTGATGGTCGTGTAGTCGATGCCGGCGCCCTCGAGCGCCTCCGTGTTGTAGAACGTGGTGAACGCGCCGACGTGCGTCGGGAACCCGTAGATCTTGCCGTCCTTGCTGTACAGGTCGAGGCGGGCCTGGACGACGTCGTCCTTGTACGGCGCCGCGTACTCGGTCAGGTCGAGCAGCGGGGGGTTGTCGCCCTTGACGAAGTTGGCGAACTTGTTCACCTCGATGTCGACGACATCCGGCAGGCCCTCACCGGAGTTCACCGCGAGCTGCAGCTTGTTGTGCATGTCGTCGTAGGGGTAGACGGTGACCTCGAGCTGGATCTCCTGGTCGGGGTTGGCCTCGTTCCACCGCTCGGCCATCTCCTCGTAGTACGTGGCGTGCACGTCCGCGAACGTCCACATGTTCAGCGTCGTGGACCCGTCCGCGTTCTTGGCGGGTGCCTCGGGCTGGCCCCCGCCGCACGCGGCGAGCGCGGTCACCGCCAGTGCGGCGGTCAGCAGGGACACCGTCGTCCGTAGCCTGGTCATGTCTGTTCTCCGTTCGATCTGAGGTTCGATCTGAGCTGCGACCTGAAGTGCGGTCTGAGGTGCGGTCAGCCTTTGACCGCACCCGCGGTGATGCCTTCGATGAAGAAGCGCTGGAAGGCGAGAAAGAGGATGAGGACGGGGATCAGCGAGAAGAACGCCCCGATGATGAGCAGCTCGTAGTTGTTGCCGTACGGCGTCAGCAGCGTGTTCAGGCCGATCGGCAGCGTGAACTTCTCGGGGCTGCGCAGCACCAGCAGCGGCCAGAGGAAGTTGTTCCAGCAGAGCATCCCGTTGAGGATCGCCATGGCGGCCATGGCCGGCTTGGTGATCGGCAGGATCAGCCGGAAGAAGATGCCGAACTCGCTCACGCCGTCCACCCGCCCGGCCTCGAGGATCTCCTTCGGTATGCCCAGGAAGTACTGGCGGAAGAAGAAGATCGTCACCGCCGAGGCGAGGAACGGGAGCGCGATCACGACGTAGGTGTCCGCCAGCCCCATGTCGTTGACCTGCACGTACAGGGGCAGCATGAGCATCTCGAACGGGACGGTCATGACCAGGAGCACCATGATGAACCACAGCGTCTTGGTCCGGAACTCGTACATCGCGAAGCCGTAGGCGACGAACGCGCTCACCAGCAGGGTCCCGGCGACCTGCCCGACCGTCAGCAGCAGGGTGTTGGCGAACCAGCGGAAGTACGGCCCCGAGTCGGTGAACAGCAGGACGTAGTTGTCCAGGCTCAGCGTGCCGAGGTCGACGTCGAACGTCATGCCGCGCCGGATCACCTCGTTCCCGTCCTGGAACGTACCCACGAAGATGGCCAGGAGCGGGACGAGCGAGATCAGGGCCATCACGACGAGCAGGATCGACTGGATCCACGCGGCGCTGGACGGCGCGCGGCGGCGCCGGGCGGCGGTGACGGGTGCGGTCGTCACCCGGTCCTTTTCCTGGACTACGGCCATCACGCGGCCTCCTTCTTGAAGGTGCCGCTGGCGACGAGGTAGGAGATGTTGATCGCCATCACGACGACGAGCAGCACCACGCCGACGGCGGAGGCGAAGCCCAGGTCGTTCTCCTCGATGCCCTTGCGGTAGAGGTATCCGACGACCGTGAGGCCCTGGTTGTTGGGCGAGTTGTTGCCGGCGTAGAGCATGAAGCTCTCGAGGAACATCGCCAGGCCGCCGTAGACGCTGATCGTGACGACGTAGACGATGGTCGGCCGCAGGTTCGGGATGGTGATGTGCAGGAACTGGCGGAACCTGCTCGCCCCGTCGATGGAGGCGGCCTCGTAGTACTCGGTCGGGATCGCCTGCATGCCGGCCAGGAAGTACATCATGTTCACGCCGGTCCACCGCCACAGGGCGATCGCCAGCAGGGCCACGAGCCCGGTGACGTCGCCGCGCAGCCAGCGCACCGGGCCGAAGCCGAAGAACTCGGCGACCTGGTTCATGATCGCGGTGTCGGACTCCGCGAAGATGAGCCGGAACACGATGCCGGCCACCACGACGGAGGTCAGCGCGGGCACGAACATCGACGCCTTGAAGAACCCCTTGATGCGGGCGCTACCGATGTTCGAGTTGATCAGCGCCGCCAGCGCGAGCGGGATCGGGATGAGCAGCACGAGGGTGAGGACCATGTAGCGCAGGCTGTTGAACAGGGCCTGCCAGAAGATGCGGTCCTGCCAGAGCCGCTCGTAGTTGTCGAGCCCGATGAACGTGGCCTGACCGTAGAGCACCTCCTGGGTGCTCATCACGAACGAGCGGCCCAGCGGGACGACCCAGAAGACGGCCAGGGTCACGAGGAAGGGAAGGATGAAGAGATAGGGCGCGAGCCTCTTCGAGTACAGGAGCTGCTTCACGGCGGTTCGGATCCTCCTTGATCAGAGCCACGGGGTGACACCGGCACGGCCGGACGCGGGCGTCGGACGCGGGGTGTCATGATGGTCGGCGTGGTGAAGATGAGCGATGTGGCGCATGAAGCAGGCGTCTCGACGATGACGGTCTCGAATGTCGTCAACGGGCGGCCGGGAGCTAGTGAGGACACCCGAGCCCGTGTGCTCGACGCGGTGGCCCGGCTCGGCTACCGGATGAACGCCACGGCGCGGCAGCTCCGCGTGGGCCGCAGCGGTGCCATCGGGCTGCTGGTACCGCACCTGGACGGGCCGTACTACTCGCACCTCGCCGCGCGGCTGGACACGCTGGCGCACTCGCGGGGCTACCACGTCATCATCGAGCGGACCGGTGCCAGCAGGGAGGGCGAGCTCGACGCGATCTCGCCCGAGCGGGTGCGGCCCTACGAGGGCGTGGTGTTCAGCCCGGTGCAGATCGACACGGCGGACGTGCGGGCGGCCGGCATCGATGTCCCGGTGGTCCTGCTCGGCGAGCGCCGGCTGGCCGGCTCGTTCGACCACGTGATGATGGACAACGTCGGCGGTGCCGAGCTCGCGGTCTCGCACCTGCTGGAGCACGGCGCGCGGCGCATCGCCCTGATCGGCGGCCGCCCGGACCGCGGCGTCGACAGCATGGCGACCCTGCGCAGCCGCGGTTACCGCAGCGCGCACGCCAAGGCCGGCGTGCCGGTCGACGAGCGCCTCGTCGTGGACGCCGCCTCGTTCACCACGAAGGACGGCTACGAGGCGGTGCTGCGGCTCCATCGCGCCGGCGTCCCGTTCGACGGCGCCTTCGCGCTGACCGACGCGGCGGCCATGGGCGCGCTGCGGGCGCTGGCCGACGTCGGGCTGCGCGTCCCGCAGGACGTCCAGGTGGTCGGCTTCGACAACGACGCGGAGGGGGAGTACCTCATCCCGCGCCTGACCACCATGGATCCCGACAACGACTCGATGGCCGAGCGCATCATGGAGCTGCTGCTGCGGCGCGTGGAGGCGGGCGAGACGGGGGCGGCGCCGGACGGCGACGTGGTCGAGGCCGTCATGTCGGCCCGGATCGTCGTGCGTGAGTCGACGCTCGCCCGCGCGTCTGCCTAGTCGATCGGTCACTGGTTCTCTTCCTTGAGCAGCCGGCCACCCGGTGATATTTATCGATAAAGTAGGGGTGATGGAGCCGGCTGTCAACGGTGCCGTCGTGGTTTCGCCCGCCGGGCGCGTGCGGCGGCGTCGCCTGCCTTACCGGCGGCGGGCCGGAGGCGCCGTCGAGTCGCGGACGGTCAGGCTGGTGGCGAGCTGGACGTGCCGTGACGCGGGCTGGACGCCGTCCGCCATGGTCAGCAGCGTCTCGACGGCCATGCGGCCCATCCCGGCCAGCGGCTGGTGCACCGAGGTGAGCGGCGGCGACGTCCAGCCCGCCTGGGGCGTGTCGTCGAAGCCCACGACGCTGAGCCGCCCGGGCACCGGGACGCCCAGCTCCCGGGCCGCGGCGAGCACGCCCACGGCGATCTCGTCGTCGCCCGTGACGATCGCCGTCGGTGGTTCGGGCAGCGTGAGCAGCGCTCGGCCGTGTACCAGGCCCGTGTCGATCGCGAACGAGTCGCTCCGGACCAGGTCGTGCTCCAGCTCGATGCCCGCGGAGTCCAGGGCCGCCCGGTAGCCGTGCAGGCGTTCCCGGGCGGCGGCCGACGCCGCCGGGCCGCCGATCCAGCCGATCCGGCGGTGCCCGAGATCCAGCAGATGTTCGGTCGCGGTGCGCCCGCCCGCCCAGTTGGCCGACCCGACGCTGACCGTCCCGGGCCCCTCCACGTCGACGGGGTCGATCATCACGAACGGCATGCGGACCTCCTTCGCGGCCTGGAGCACGGCGTTGGGTCGGGCAAGCGTGATGCCGACGATGCCGATGACCCCGGACTCCCTCTGCTCGGCCACCCAGGCCCGGGCGGCGGCCTTGGTGGCCCGCACCGCGCGGTCGGGCGCGGAGCGCACCAGCAGGTTGGCCCGGGCGCTCGTGGCCGCGGCGAGGACGCCGTCCAGCACGTTGGCGACGTAGGGCGAGGCCAGCGCGTCGAAGACCGCGGCGATGGTGCGGGTGGGCGGCGGCTCCCACTGGGTGGTCGGGCGGTAGCCGAGCGCGGCGACGGCCTCCAGGACGCGCTCGCGCGTGTCCTGCGCGATGTCGTGGCGCCCATTGAGCGCCTTGGAGGCGGTGCTCGTGGCGACGCCGGCGTGTCGCGCGACGTCGGCGAGCGTCGCCCGCTCCTTCGATGGCCGACCAGCCATGGCTTCTTCCCTTCGTCGAAACTATTTCGGAGCGTACTGATCGCCCGGGGCGACGTCAATCGCGTTATTTGCGTCTGGGGCACCCCGTTGACGCCTGGCCTGAGCCGCCGTTACAGTCCGTGCTTGATCGATAAAGTTGCGAAACTATTTCGCAACCTCTCAACGAGGAGGGACAGGGTGATGAGGCTTCTTACCAAGGCGTGGACGGTCGGAGTCGCGCTCGCGACGGCCGGCGCGCTGACGGCGTGCTCGGGTGCGGGCGGGACCACGGCGAGCGCCGGCGGCGGCAGCGCCGACGATCCGGTGAAGCTGACGGTGTGGAGCTGGGACGGCACGGTCGAGCTCGCGGTTCCGGGCTTCGAGAAGGCCAACCCCGGCATCGAGGTCGAGGTCGTGAACGCCGGCTCGTCCTCCGACGAGTACCAGGCGCTCGACAACGCGATCCAGGCCGGGTCGGGCGTCCCGGACCTCGTGATGTTCGAGTACTTCGCGGTCCCGTACTTCGCCGTCCCCGGCAAGCTCGCCGACCTCGGCCCGCTGGGCGCCGGCGAGCTGGCGGACGACTACGTCCCGTCGGCCTGGAACAACGTCGTCATGGGCGACGGCGTCTACGCGCTGCCCTCGGACTTCGGGCCGGCCGTCATGTTCTGGAACGAGGCGACCTTCGCCAAGGCGGGGATCGACGAGGCGCCGACGACCTGGGACGAGTACTACGAGGACGCCAAGAAGATCCGGGCCCTGGGCGACGACTACTACATCACCCAGGACACCAACGACCTCTTCTTCCTGCTCTCGCTGATCTGGCAGGCCGGCGGACGACCGTTCGAGGTGGACGGGACCACCGTGCACATCGACTTCTCCGCACCGGAGACCCAGAAGGCGGTCGCGTTCTGGCAGAAGATGATCGACGAGGACCTGGTCAACACGAAGATCAGCGCCTGGTCGGACGACTGGAACCGTGCGCTCAACGACGGCACGCTCGCCTCGCAGAACATGGGGGGCTGGCTCACCTCGACCCTGCCCGAGCGGGCCCCGGACGCCGCCGGCGACTTCCGCGTGGCCCTCATGCCCCAGTGGGAGAAGGGCGAGAAGGTCGGCGCCGAGAACGGTGGCTCGTCCTTCGGGATCCCGGAGGCCGCGGCCAACAAGGAGGCGGCGTACAAGTTCCTCGAGTACTTCACGCACGGCGAGGGCCTGCAGCCCCGCGTCGACGCCGGCGCGTTCGTGCCGAACAGGTCGGTGCTGGACAGCCCGGAGTTCCAGGACGTGAAGAACCCCTACTTCGGTGACCAGAAGACCGGCCAGGTGCTCGCCGAGGCCTCGAACATCGCCGCCGTCGGCTGGCAGTACCCGCCGTTCTTCGAGTGGGCGCGGAGCACCTACGGCGACATCGCCACGCCGTTCTACACCTCGGGCGAGGGCTCGCTCGCCGAGGTCCTGCAGACGTGGGAGCAGCGCTCCGTCGAGTACGGCAACGAGCAGGGGTTCCAGGTCGACTGACCGACCCTCCCGGCGGCGTCTCGCGCGACAGCGCGCGCGGGACGCCGCCGGACACCGACCGACACACGAGAAAGGACCAGTCATGAGTGCAACGGAGCGCATGACACGCCCCGTGGCAGCGAGCACGCCCCTGCCCGGCGGGGCGCCGCAGCAGTACCGGCGGCGACGCACGCGACAGATCGGCTGGGCGTTCGTGGCGCCCTTCGGCATCCTGTTCGCCCTGGTGTTCATCGTGCCGATCACCTACGCCGCCTACCTCAGCCTCTTCCAGGACCGGATGGTCGGCGGGTCGTCGTTCGTGGGCCTGGCGAACTACACCAAGCTGTTCGGCGACGCGCAGTTCTGGGACGGCGTCTCCCGCGTCGTCTGGTTCACGCTGATCCAGGTGCCGATCATGCTGGTGCTGGCCCTGGTGCTGGCGCTCGCGATGGACTCGATGCGGCTGCGCGGCATGCGGTTCATGCGGGTGGCCATCTTCCTGCCCTACGCGGTGCCGGCCATCGTCTCCACCCTGATGTGGGGCTTCATGCTCGGCGTCCGCTACGGGCTCTTCGGGAGCATCAACGGCTGGCTCGGCACCGACCTCGACCCGTTCCGGCCGAGCACCACGCTCATCTCGATCGGGATCATGGTCACCTGGGCGTTCACCGGGTACAACATGCTGATCTTCGACAGCGTGCTGAAGGCGGTGCCGCAGGAGCTGTACGAGGCGGCCGCGATCGACGGCGCGGGGGAGTTCCGGGTGATCCGGGCGATCAAGCTGCCCGCACTGCGCGGTTCCCTGGTGATCACCGTCATCTTCTCGATCATCGGCACGTTCCAGATCTTCAACGAGCCGCAGATCCTCCCGTCGATGGTGGCCAACAGCGGGATCACCACCTACTACACGCCCAACCTGTACGCGTTCAACCTCGCGTTCACGGGTTCGCAGCAGGGCTACGCGGCCGCTCTCGCCCTCGTCATGGCCGCGTTCACCATCGCCATCGCGTACGCGGTCCAGATCCGGGGCATGCGGAATGCCCTCGACCAGTAGCAGCCGGAGACCTCTCATGACGACCACCACCGCCGACGTGCGGCGCCGCGGGCGCCTGCACACCCTCGCCAACCCCCGCAAGAGCGGCACGCTGACCTTCCTGACGGGGCTGTTCACCCTCTACTGCCTGGTGCCGCTGATCTGGCTCACGATCAACTCCACCAAGTCCCAGGCCGACTTCGTCTCCAGCTTCGGCTTCTCCTTCGGTCAGCGCTTCGCGCTCTTCGACAACATCGCCGAGGTCTTCACCTACGACGGTGGCATCTTCACGCGCTGGCTGCTCAACACGGTGCTGTACGTGGTCGTCGGGGCCGTCGTCTCGACGTTCCTCGCCGCGCTGGGCGGCTACGCGCTCGCCAAGCTGGAGTTCACCGGCAAGCGGATCTTCCTGTTCGTGGTGCTCGGCGCCATCTCGGTCCCGGGCATCGCCCTGGCCATCCCGCAGTTCCTGCTGTTCGCCCAGCTCGGCCTGACGAACACGCCGTGGGCGGTGCTGATCCCGTCGTTCCTCAACCCGTTCGGGCTGTACCTCATGTGGGTGTTCGCCGCGGAGGCCGTCCCCAGCGGGCTGCTGGAGGCCGCGAAGATCGACGGCGCGGGGGAGTTCCGCACCTTCTGGCAGATCGCGCTGCCGATGCTCGTCCCGGCCACCGTGACCGTGCTGCTGTTCTCGTTCGTGTCGATCTGGAACAACTACTTCCTGCCGCTGATCATGCTCAAGGACCCCGACTGGTACCCGCTGACCGTCGGCATCAACCAGTGGAACAAGCTGGCCTCCACGGCCGGCAACGGCGAGCTGCTCCAGAACCTCGTCGTCACGTCGTCGCTGCTGACGATCATCCCGCTGATCATCGCGTTCATCTCGCTGCAGCGTTTCTGGCAGTCCGGGCTGAGCCTCGGCGCCGTCAAGGGCTGACGCCGTCCGCGGCGCGCCCGGACCCCACGTCGCGCCTGAACCCACGTACTGAAGAAGACAGAGGAGAACCTTGGACACCCACACGACCCCCGGCCTGACGATCGACGGTGAGGCGACCACCGCCGTCCCGCTGCGGCACATCTGGAACGAGTGCGTCGGCGCCGGACGGGCCAACGAGGCGCTGCGCGCCGACTGGCAGGCTCACTTCCGCGAGGCGGTCACGCGGCTGGGAGCACGGTTCGTGCGCTTCCACGGGCTGTTCCACGACGACATGTTCGTCTACCGCGCCAACGACGGCGGCGGCTTCGGGCCGCCCGTCCCGCTCGAGGTCCCGGTGCACACGTTCAGCTACGTCGACAAGGTGTTCGACTTCATCCTGGAGACCGGCGCGCGCCCGTTCGTCGAGCTGGGCTTCATGCCGCGCGAGCTGGCCACCGAGACCGAGACGCTGTTCTGGTGGAAGGCGCACTGCAGCCCGCCCAACGACATGGCGCGGTGGGTCGAGCTGGTCACCGCGACCGTCACGCACTGGATCGAGCGGTACGGCCTCGACGAGGTGCGGCAGTGGCGGTTCGAGGTGTGGAACGAACCCAACCTCGTACCCCACTTCTGGACCGGGACCCGGACCCAGTACTTCGAGCTCTACGAGGCCACGGCCGTGGCGATCAAGGAGATCGACCGGGAGCTCAAGGTGGGCGGGCCGTCCACGAGCGTCTTCGTGCCCGACGAGCGCTACCGGGGCGAGTGGGAGGACCGGTCCGTCGAGCACGCGACCGCCGAGGCGGAGGACGTCGACGCCCTCGACTGGCGGCCCGTCTGGATCGAGGAGCTCATCGACTGGTGCGCCGCGCGCGACGTCCCGATCGACTTCCTGTCCACCCACCTCTACCCGACCGACGTCGCCTTCGGGGCCAACGGGCAGATGCGGCACATCCGCCGCCACGTGGACGCGACCTACGACGACCTCGTCGCCCTCCGCAAGCTCATCGCCGGCAGCCCGTTCCCCGACGCCGAGCTGCACATCACCGAGTGGTCGAGCTCGCCGTCCAGCCGCGACTCCATCCACGACACGCTGTTCGCCGCCACCTACATCACGCGCGCCTACCTGCGGAGCGCGGCGCTCGCGGACTCGGTCTCGTACTGGACGTTCACCGACGTGTTCGAGGAGGGCGGCGCGGGCGTCGGACCCTTCCACGGCGGGTTCGGGATGGTCAACGAGCAGGGCCTGCACAAGCCGACGTTCCACGCGTTCGAGATGCTGTCCCGGCTCGGCGACACGGTCCTCGCGGCCCTGCCGTACGGGACGATCACGCAGGACTCGGCGACGCACCAGGTCTCGGCCGTGTTCTTCAACTACCCCGACGACATGGGCCGGCAGGGGGTCGGGTCCGAGCTCACCTACGCGGCTACCCGCGGCCTGGCCAAGCGGGGTCCCGTCCGGCGGGTCCGGCACACCGTCGAGGGCCTCACGCCGGGCGCCGTGTACTCGGTCGAGTCGATCGACTGGGACCACGGCAACGTGGCCGAGGCGTGGCACCGGATGGGGGAGCCGCTCAACCTCACCCGGGAGCAGACGGCGGAGCTCCGGGACACCGCCGACGCGCTGCGGCGCGCGACCCTCACGGTGTCCGGGGACGGCGTGCTCGACCTGGACCTCGAGCTGCCCGCGTGGTCGGTGCTGTCGATCACCCCGGCGCGCGCCTAGGGCAGCGAGTGGCGGGCGGCGGGCGGTTCGAAAAGTTTCGGGGCGTCCGCCCCGCCCTGTGCTGCATCGTGCCCGGGTTTCCGCGGAAAACGGGGCGTGGACCGTGCTCGTCGCGGACCGGGTCGCGAGCAGGATGCCTTGTACTTTTCGGAGCCAGGCGATACAACGGTCGCAACGAGGAGGCAGCCTTGACGAAGAAGACCGGGCCGGCACGCCCCAACCTCTCGGCCGTGGCCGCGCGCGCGGGGGTGTCCACCGCCACGGCGTCCAAGGTCGTGAACGGGCGGCCGGACGTCGCCGAGGACACCCGGGAACGGGTCGAGACCGCGATCACCGCGCTGGGTTACCGGGGGCCGTCCCGGACCACCACGGCGCACACCGTCGAGCTCATGGTCGACACGCTGGACACCACCTACGCGTCGCAGATCCTGCGGGGCGTGGTGCTCGCGGCCGAGGAGCAGGGCCTGGAGGTCGTCGTCGGTCGGGTGCGCCGCAGGTCCGCGAACGGGGTGCCGGAGTCGAGCGCCGCCTGGGCGCAACGGCTCGCCGCCGCGGATCGGGTGGGCGCGATCGTGCTGACCTCCGGGCTCGGCCCGGACGTCTACGCGAGCCTCGCCCGCGCCCGCGTCCCGCTCGTGGTGATCGACCCGCTCGACGTCACCGAGGAGGGCGTGGTCTCCGTGGGGTCCACGAACTGGCTCGGCGGGCGGAGCGCGGCGGAGCACCTGGTCCGGCTCGGGCACCGGCACCTCGCGGTGGTGGCCGGGCCGGCGGAGTCCCTCAGCGCCGTCGCACGGCTGGACGGCTTCCTCACGTACTGCCGGCAGCAGGGCGTGGAGATCGACCCCGACCTGGTCCGTCCGATCCGCTTCGACCACGACCAGGCCGTCCAGGTCGCGGAGCGGTGGTTCCAGCGGCCCGACCCGCCCACCGCGGTCTTCGCGGGCAGCGACGCGCAGGCGATGGGGGTGCTGGAGGCGGCCCGGCGCGCCCGCCTGCGGGTCCCGGAGGACGTGAGCCTCGTGGCCTACGACGACACCCCGCTCGCGTCGTGGGCCAACCCGCCCCTGACCGCCGTCCGGCAGCCGCTGGAGGAGATCGGACGGCGGGCCCTGCTCACCGTGCAGCAGCTGCACGAGGGCAGGCCCGTCGACTCCCACCACATCGAGATCGCCACCACGTTCGTCGTCCGGGACTCGACCGCGGTGCCCCGGACCGAGCTGCCCCGGACCGAGCTGCCCCGGACCGAGCTGCCCCGGGACGCGCGGGGCTGAACCACGCACACCTGCACCATCCGCCGGGCGATCCGCCCGGCGGCCGAACCACGATGCCGCGCGGCATCGCAGATCGACGGAGATCACACATGCGCACAGCCGAGAACTGGCCGATCGCGGCCAACATGCTGTCCTTCGGGTCGACGACGGCGGACGGCACCCCCAACGTCGACGCGCCGGCCGAGGCCTGGCGGGATCAGCTGCAGCAGGTGGCCGACCTGGGCTTCACGCACGTCGACCCCACCGACGCGTGGCTGTCGATCGGTGAGCTGACCGACGGGCGGTTCGCCGAGCTGCTCGCGGTGCTGAAGGAGGCGGGGCTGTCGGTCCCGTCCGTTTCCACCACCCGCCGCAGCGTCATCGACGCCGCGCGGGGCGAGGACTACCTGCGCTTCGGTCACACGATCATCGACCGCGCCCCGGAGCTCGGGGCGGAGGTCGTCAACTTCGGCTTCATGCAGGCCCTGAAGCCCGCTCAGGAGAAGGCCCTGTGGTTCTGGCTGGCCGAGGGGCACCACGACGACCTCGACGACAAGGACGCCTACGACCTCGCCGTGGGGCGGATCCGCGAGCTGGCCGACCACGCGCGCGACGTCGGGGTGCAGGTCAGCCTCGAGATGTACGAGGACACCTACGTCGGCACCCCGGACCTGGCGGTCCGGTTCGTCCAGGACGTCGACCGCGACAACGTCGGCATCAACCCCGACCTGGGCAACCTGGTGCGTCTGCACCGGCCGATCGAGGACATCCCGACGATGTTCGAGAAGGTCCTGCCCCTGACCAACTTCTGGCACATCAAGAACTACACGCGCGACGAGGACCCGGCGACGGGCTCGTACGCGACGCACCCGACGCCGCTGGTCCAGGGCGTCGTCAACTACCGCGCCGTGATCCGCCGGGCTCTCGACCTGGGGTTCGAGGGGGTCTTCGTGTGCGAGCACTACGGCTCCGACAGCCTCGGCGTCGCCGCCATCAACCGCGAGTACATCCGCGAGGTGCTCCGGGGCGCCGGACGGTGACCCTCGTCAGCAGCAACCAGGTCCCCGAGCAAAGGTGCAGGTGAGATGACCTACGTCCACAACAGACCGGAAGACTTCGTCCCCGAGGCCCTCCGCGGCCTCGTCAAGGCCCACCCCGGCCGGCTCCGCCAGGTCCCCGGCGGGATCGCCCGCGCGGAGGGCACCCGCCCCGGCAAGGTGGCGGTCGTCGTCGGCGGGGGATCGGGCCACTACCCGGCCTTCGCCGGGCTGGTCGGCGACGGCCTGGCCGACGCCGCCGTGTGCGGCGACATCTTCACGTCGCCGTCCACCCGCCAGGTCCTCGACGTGTGCCGCGCCGCCGACGCCGGCGCCGGCGTGTTCGTCACCTTCGGGAACTACGCGGGCGACGTGCTCAACTTCGGCGCCGCGGCCAGCCGCCTGCGGGCGCAGGGCACGGAGGTCACCATCCTCCTGGTGACCGACGACGTCGCGTCCGCCCCCGCCGACCGGGCCCACGAGCGCCGGGGCGTGGCCGGCGACCTCGTCGTCTTCAAGCTCGCCGGAGCCGCGGCCGAGGAGGGCGCCGACCTCGCCGAGGTGAACCGCCTCGCCGCGCGGGGCAACGCCCGCACGCAGTCCTTCGGGGTGGCGTTCGACGGCTGCACGCTGCCCGGCCAGGACCACCCGCTGTTCAGCCTGGAGCCCGGGACGGCCGGGTGGGGGCTCGGCATCCACGGCGAGCCGGGCGTGGGGGAGGAGGCCCGGCCGACGGCGGCCGCGCTCGCCGTCGAGCTCGTCGACCGCGTGCTCGCCGAACGCCCGGCCGACGCGGACGGGCGCGCCGCCGTGCTGCTCAACGGCCTCGGCGAGGTCAAGTACGAGGAGCTGTTCGTCCTGTGGGACAGCGTGCACGACCTGCTCGTGGAACGCGGCGTCACGATCGTCGCGCCGCTGGTGGGCGAGTACGTGACCAGCCTGGACATGGCCGGCTGCTCGCTGACCGTCACGTGGCTCGACGACGAGCTCGAGCGCCTGTGGCTCGCCCCCGCCGACACGCCCGGGTTCCACCACGGCGGATGGCGCCCCGCACCCGCGGCGGTCCCCGCGCCGCTGCCCACCGAGCCGGAGACCGAGCTGGTGCGCGCCTCCACGCCCGAGGGGATCGCCGCGGCGGGCATGGTGGCCGGCATCCTGCGCCGGGCCCAGGGCGCGCTGCACGACGCCGAGCAGATGCTCGGCGACCTCGACGCCGTGGCGGCGGACGGTGACCACGGCCGGGGCATGTGCCGCGGCATCGACGCCGCCGTCGACGCGGCCGACGCCGCCCTCGCGGCCGGGGCGGACGCGCCGTCCGTGCTGCGCCGCGCGGCCGACGCCTGGGCGGACAAGGCCGGCGGGACGTCGGGCGCGCTGTGGGGCGTGGGCCTGCTCGCGCTGGCCGACGCGCTCCCGGCGGACGCCCGCGTCGGCCTCGACCACCTCGTCGCCGGGATCACCGCGGCCCGGGACCAGGTGCAGGAGGTCGGCGGCGCACAGGTCGGGGACAAGACGATGGTGGACGCGCTGCACCCCGCCGTCGACGCGCTCTCCGCGGCCGCCGCCGCGGGCGCGACCCCCGCCGACGCGTGGCGCGCCACGGTCGAGGCCGCCCACCAGGGCGCGGCGTCGACCGAGAACATCGCGGCCCGCCGGGGCCGTGCACGGGTGCTCGGCGACAAGAGCCTGGGCGTCCCGGACCCCGGGGCGACCTCCCTCGCCCTGCTGCTGGGCGAGGCGGGTGCCGAGGCAGGCATCCCCGCGCCCACGACCTCGAAGGTGGAATCCTGATGGTGGACGGCCTGCGACTGGTGATCGGCTGCGACGACGCCGGGTACGAGTACAAGGAGATCCTGAAGCGGGACCTGGAGGCGGACGAGCGGGTCGCCTCGGTGGTCGACGTCGGCGTCGGCAGCGACGAGCACACCGCGTACCCCTACGTCGGCGCCGCCGCGGCCCGCCTGGTCGGCGCCGGGGAGGCGGACCGGGCCCTGCTCGTGTGCGGCACGGGTCTCGGCGTGGCGATCGCGGCCAACAAGGTGCCCGGCGTGCGGGCGGTCACCGCGCACGACTCCTTCTCGGTCGAGCGAGCGGTCCTGTCCAACGACGCGCAGGTGCTGTGCTTCGGGCAGCGTGTCGTGGGCATCGAGCTGGCCCGCCGCCTCACCCGCGAGTGGCTCGGCTACCGGTTCGACCCGGCGTCGCCGTCCGCGCCCAAGGTAATGGCGATCGGGGAGATCGAGGACCAGGCCGCGAGGAGCGACCCGGCGCCGAACCCGGCGTCCTGCGGCTGACTGCTGTTGGTAAACGTTTCAGTTCCAGAAAGGACATCATGATCAAGAGCATCAGCTCGGTCGCCGTCGTCGGCGCCGGGTACATGGGCGGGGGCATCGCGCAGTCGTTGGCGCTCGCGGGCCTGCCGGTCGTCATCGCGGACGTCTCGGCGGAGGCGACGCAGGCCGCGTACGCGCGGCTGCTCGCGGAGGCCCGCGAGTTCGAGGACGTGGGCCTCTACGACGCCGGTGCCACCGAGACGATCCAGGCCAACCTGACGACCGCCGCGTCCATCGAGGAGGCCGTCGCGGAGGCCGACTTCGTCGAGGAGGCGGTGTTCGAGTCGGTCGAGGTCAAGCACGACGTGCTGGGCCGGATCTCGGCGGCCGCCCGCCCGGACGCGATCATCGGCAGCAACACCTCGACCATCCCCGCGCGGGTGCTGGTCGAGGCGGTGTCGAACCCGGAGCGGTTCCTCACCGTGCACTTCTCCAACCCGGCGCCGTTCATCCCCGGGGTCGAGCTGGTCCTCAGCGAACGGACGGACCCGGAGGTCGTGCCGGTCGTGCGCGAGCTGCTGGCCCGGGCCGGCCGGCAGGGTGCGCTGGTGGCCGACGTGCCCGGGTTCGTGCTGAACCGCCTGCAGTACGTGCTGCTCAAGGAGGCGATGTCGATCGCGGAGGAGGGCATCGCGTCCCCGGAGGACATCGACACCGTCGTGCGCACGACCTTCGGTTTCCGGCTCGGCTTCTTCGGGCCGTTCGCCATCGCGGACCAGGCCGGGCTCGACGTCTACGCGGGAGGGTTCCGCACGTTCGAGGAGAACTTCGGTGAGCGCCTGGCGACGCCGGACCTCATCAAGGACGCCGTGGCGGGGGACCGCAAGGGCGTGAAGAACGGCAAGGGCCTGCTCCGGGACTACACACCGGAGCAGGCCAAGGCGCTGGTCGCGTACCGGAACAAGGCCTACGGGGAGATGGGCCGGCTCCTGCGGTCCCTCGGGCCCGCGCCGGCCTGACGGGGGCGCCCGCGCACAGACCGTGCGCGGGCCCCTTGGCCGATCAATAGATGACGTGTAATCTAATGACGTGTCATCTACTGAGGAGCAGGCCATGTCCACGAACGACCCCGTCGCACGTGTCTCCGTGATCAGCACGGGCTCCGTCTCGATCCGGCCGGAGCACGTCGGCCCCACGCGGAAGAACACCTACGTGTGGCTCTTCACCTCGACCCGGTGGACCGCGCCCCGGCCGATCAACGTCTACGTGATCGAGCACCGAGACGGCCTCGTGCTCTTCGACACCGGGCAGGACCGGGCCTCCGTGACCGACCCCGACTACTTTCCCCGGGGCCTCACCGGGCTGATCTACTCCCGCCTCGCGACGTTCGACATCGGCCCCGCCGACACCCTCGAAGCGGGCCTGTCGAGACTCGGGCACCGCCCGGAGGACGTGGACAAGGCGGTGATCTCGCACCTGCACCAGGACCACATCGGCGGACTACCCGTCCTGGGCGGGGCCGAGATCCTCGTCGGCGACCAGGAGTGGGACAGCCTCAACGAGCCGCTGCCCGAGGCGCGCGGCCTCCTGCGCTCCCACATCGACCTCCACGGGCTGCGCTGGAACCGGGTCACCCCGCGACCGCTGTCCGACCCCACGCTCGCGCCGTTCACCCACGGACACGACCTGTTCGACGACGGCAGCCTGGTGCTGCTGCCCACCCCCGGCCACACGCCGGGCTCGCAGTCCCTCCTGGTGCGCCGCCCGGGCCGCGCACCGCTGCTGCTCGTGGGCGACCTCACCTACGACGCCCGCCTGCTCGCCGCGGGCAAGCTCCCGGGTATCGGCGACAAGGGCCGGCTCCGCGACACCGTGGCGAAGGTCAACGCACTGCGCGAGGCCCAGCCCGGCCTGGTGGTCCTGGCCGCGCACGACCCACGCGCGGCAGACCTCCTCGCCGAGGCGCTCGCAGAGCCGGCCACCCGCTCATGAGGCCCGCCGAGGAGCTGCGCTACCTGATCCTGGCCGTCCAGCGGGAGGGCAACCGGATGCTGGCCGCGAACCTGCGTCCGCTGGGCGTCACCCCGTCGCAGGCCGAGGTGCTGCGGGTCCTGGCCGACCATCAGCCCCTGACCCTGGCCGGGCTCGGCGAGCTGCTCGTCTGCGAGACGGGTGGCAGCCCGAGCCGGCTGGTGGATCGCCTGGTCAGCATCGGTCTGGTCGACCGTGGCGCGGGCGAGGACGATCGCCGCCGGGTCGCACTCGCCCTGACCGACGACGGCCGCCGGCTCGCCGCGCGGGTCGCCGAGGTCGAGGAGCAGCTGTACGGGACGATCGACGACCTCACCAGGGGCACGCCGGTCGCCGAGGCGCTCACCCTGCTGCGCTCCTTCGCCGGGGCGTTCCCGTCGGGCCGGGCAGTCGTCCGCCGGGGCGGCCAGCCGGCGAGCGCACCCTGAGCGCCACCGGCAGCGCGAGCCTGCTCGTCGACGCGCCACGCCCGACGGTGCGCGCCGTCCTGCTCGACGCGCTCTCGCTGCCTGCGTGGAACCCGGCGTTCCTCAGAGTGACCGGCCAGTCCGAGGCCGGGCTCGCGGCCCCGTACCGGATCACGGTCCGTCCCGGGCTGTCGGGGGTCCTCACCTACGAGGCCGACGAACCGGGTCACGTCCGGATGGTGTGGCAGGTGCCGGGCTTCGCCGAGACGGCCGACTGGTGGCTCGACGCCGAGGGCGAGCGCACCCTCGTGCGGCACCACTTCACGCACCAGGGTCCGCTCGCCAGGGTTCTTCGGGAGGCCTACCAGGGCGTCGCCGGACTCCGGCTCGACCGCCTGCGCCGGGTGCTGACCGGCTGACGCCGACGCAGGGGCGGCATCAGCAGGCCTCGCCGACGATCGAGGGCCCGCCCGCGACGGTCGCGCGGGGCAGCCTGAGCGCGGCGGCGAGGACCAGCGCCGCGATGAGGCAGACCGCGGCGTCGACACCGACGGCGAGCCGGAGGCCGTCGAGGAGGCCCGCATCGAGGCGGCTCGCGACGACCGCGGACATCACGGGGGTGCCGAGCGTGATCCCTACCTGCTGGCTCATGCTCACCAGCCCGGTCGCCAGCCCCTGGCTGGCGGCGGGGACGCCGGCCGTCGACGCGACCGTGTAGCCGACGATCGCCACGAGGTTGGCCGCGCCGCCGACGAACGTGAGCAGCAGGAGCGGGACCACCCAGGCGTGCGACCGGTCGACGAACGCCAGCGGCGCCGTGGCCGCGGCCTGGACCAGGAACCCGAGGACGATCACCCGCTGGGCGCCGGTGCGCCGGATGAGCCGGGGCGCGAGCAGGCCGCCCACGACGGTGCCGACACCGAGGACGGCCAGCATCAGGCCTGCGGTGACGGAGTCGAAGCCCAGGAGATCCTGCAGGTAGAGGGTCAGGAGGAAGACCAAGGACGTCTCCGTCGCGAAGGCCAGCAGTCCGGCGGCGTTGCCCCACGCCACGTTCCTGCGGCGCAGCAGGTGCGGCGCGACCAGCGGAGCGGGGACCCGGTGCTCGACCACCCAGAACAGGCCCAGCAGTGCGACCGCACCGACGAGCGGGCCCCAGGCGGCCGGGTCCGACCAGCCGACCTCGCCCGCGCTGCTGATGCCGTAGACCAGCGCGAGGAGCGCCGAGGTCACCAGGAACGCACCGGGCACGTCGAGGCGGGGCCGGTGACCGACGGGCCGTTCACGCAGCACGAGCGGCGCCACGACGAGCACGGCGATCGCGACGACGACGTTGACGAAGAAGGCCCACCGCCAGCTCGTGGTGCCCGTGAGCACGCCACCGAGGACGGCGCCGGTGGTGAATCCGGCTGCCATGAGCGCGCCGTTCAGGCCGAGGGCACGGTCCCGGGCCGGCCCCTCGGCGAACATCGTGGCCAGCAGGGACAGCGCCGCGGGGGTGACCATCGCCGTCGCCAGGCCCTGGGCGACACGGGCACCGACGAGCGTCGCCGGGTCCTGCGCGAACCCGCCGAGCAACGACGACAGCCCCAGGACGACGATGCCGACCAGGAAGAGGCGACGTCGGCCGAACAGGTCGGCTACCCGGCCGAAGAAGAGCGTGAACCCGGCCGCGCACAGCGCGAACGACGTCACGATCCATTGCAGCTGGGCGGTCGCGAAGCCCAGGTCGTGCCCGATCCGCGGCAGGGCCACGTTGAGGATGGAGAAGTCGACGGCGAGCGTGAAGTTGGCGGTCAGCAGGACGGCCAGGGCCAGTCGCTCCGCCGCGGTGGACCTGCTGCCCTGGGTGCTGCGTCTTTCCGTGATGCGCTGAGTGCTCTGAGTCATGGGTCGAGCATCGGAGCAGGCCGGAGCACGGACCAGACCCCTGCGTCGCCTAGCACTGCCAGGGACAGGCTCGCCCTGCTCGGATGGGGGAGCATGGCGTCGTGAACCACTCCGCATCGAGCGACAGCCACGGCATCGGTGAGCTCGGCGAGTTCCTCCGCTCCCGCCGCGACCGGGTCGGCCCCGACGACGTCGGTGTCCGTACCTACGGACGCCGCCGGGTGCCGGGCCTGCGGCGGGAGGAGCTGGCCCAGCTCGCCGGCGTGTCGGCCACGTACTACACGCGCCTGGAGCAGGGGCAGTCGCAGAACGCCTCCGACGCGGTCATCGAGGCGCTGGCCCGGGCGCTGCGCCTGGACGAGGACGAACGCACCCACCTGTTCGCCCTCGCCCGGCCGGCCTCGGGCACACGGCGCCGCGTCCTGGAGGTTGAACAGCCCCAGGCGGGCGCCGTCCGGCTCCTGCACGCGATGCACGACGTGCCCGCGCTCCTGCTGGGCCGGAGCAACGACGTGCTCGCCTGGAACCATGCCGGACACCTGCTGATGGCGGGGCACCTGGACGTCGACGCGCCGGCGCGCCCCGACGACCGGCCCAACCAGCTCCGGATGCTGTTCCTGGACCTGCACACCCGTGAGCTGCACCGGGACTGGTACGACGAGGCGGCCGTCGCCGTGGCCTCGCTGCGCTACGTCGCCGCGCAGTTTCCCGACGACCGGGGCCTCATCGAGCTGGTCGGGGAGCTGAGCGTGCAGAGCACGGACTTCGCCGGCCTGTGGGCCGGGCAGACGGTTCGCCTCTGCACCAGCGGCACCCGGCGTTTCCACCACCCCGTGGTCGGCGACCTCGATCTTGAGTACGAGGTGCTGCACCTGCCCGAGGGCCACGGCCAGCGGATCCTCACGCACACCGCGGCGCCGGGCAGCGCGTCCGAGGCCGGGTTGCGTCTGCTGCTCGACGCATCAGGAGGTGACCGGGCCGCCGAGTGGTGAGCTGCTCGAGCTCGGCCCCGTCTCCGGCGGGCCGACCGGCCGTCGATCAGTTGTCGATCGGCCGTCGATCGGCTGTCGATCGGCTGTCGATCGCGACGCGTGAGGATCGGGGCGTAACCCCACCGAACGGAGCACTTCTCGATGTCCTCGAACGAACTCGACGTACCCACGCTGCGCGCGCAGCTCGACGGCGGCCTCGTGCTGCCCGGCGATCCCGACTGGGACGGCGCGCGCCAGGCGTGGCAGCTGACCGTCGACCAGCACCCGGAGGCGGTGGTCCTGGCGGCGAGCGCGCGGGACGTCGTGACCGCCGTGAACGCGGCTCGGGCGACGGGCCTGCGCGTGGCGGCGCAGGGCACCGGGCACAACGCGGGCCCGCTGGGCCCGCTGGCCGGCACCGTCCTGATCAAGACCTCGGGGATGCGAGGTGTCGTGATCGATCCCGAGGCGCGCACGGCTCGTGTCGAGGCGGGTGCGCTCTGGGGTGACGTCCAGGCCGCCGCGGCACCGTACGGCCTCGCCGGCCTGGCGGGCACCGCGGCGGACGTGGGCGTGGTGGGCTACACCCTCGGCGGCGGCCTGTCGTGGCTGGCCCGCAAGCACGGCCTGGCCGCGAACCAGGTCATGGCGGCCGACGTCGTGACCGCGGACGGCGTGCTGCGGCGCATCGACGCGCAGACCGAGCCGGACCTGTTCTGGGCGATCCGCGGGGGCGGCGGCAGCTTCGCGGTCGTCACGGCGCTCGAGTTCAACCTCTTCGAGTTCGGCGAGCCGCTCGGCGGCACGCTGTTCTGGCCGATCGAGCGGGCCGCCGAGGTGCTGCACGCGTGGCGAGCCTGGACGGAGACCGTCCCGGACGAGATCACGTCGGTCGGCCGCCTGCTGCGCTTCCCGCCGATGGAGGAGATCCCCGAGCCGGTCCGCGGCCGGTCGTTCGTGGTGGTCGAGCTGGTCTCCCTGCTGGACGCCGGCGCGACTGACGCCGTCCTCGCGCCGCTGCGCGCGCTGGCACCGGTCATGGACACCGTGCAGCCCTGCACGCCCCAGGCGCTGGCCGAGATCCACATGGACCCGCCGGGCCCCGTGCCCGGGACGGGCGACGGCCTCCTGCTGGACGAGCTGCCGGCCGAGGCGTTGGACGCCTACCTCTCCGTGACCGGTCCGAAGGCCAACTTCCCGGTGCTCAGCGCCGAGATCCACCACCTCGGCGGCGCCCTGGCGCCACAGCCGGCGCAGGGCGGCGCGGTCAGCGGGTTCGAGGCGGCTTATGCCGTGTTCTCCGTGTCGATCACGCCCGTCGAGGCGGCCGTGAAGGCGACGCACGGCAGCCTGGACGCCCTGGCCGAGGCCATGCGCCCCTGGTCGGCCGGCACCGGCTACCTGAACTTTGCCGAGCGCGCCGGCGGGGTGCCCTTCGCCGACCCCGGCACGCTCGACAGGCTCGGGCGGGTCAAGGCGACGTACGACCCCGCGGACGTCGTCCGCGGCAACCACCCGGTCGCGCCCGCGCGGGCCTGACCCCACCGGCGTCCTCCAGGCGGGGGTCAGCTCGCCGCGTACAGCTCGGCGCGGTCCCGCGGCACCGGCCACGCGTCGAGCTCGTCGGCGGCCTCCGGCTGGCGTCGGGCGAAGGCGCGCACGACCCCCGCCATCCGGTACGTGGTGCTGTGCGGCAGACCTGCCGGGCCGTTCTCGGTGAGCAGGCCGAGCTCGACGAGCGAGTCGAGGACGCTCCAGACGTCCTCGCACGGCAGGCCCAACGCGTCGGCGGCCTCGTGGATGGCGAAGGTCTCGCTCTCCAGCCCCGCGGTCCGCCGCAGTGCCCGCGCCTGGGCGGGCCGCAGGCGCAGGTAGGCCCGCAGGACGGGCGCCTCGGCGAGCAGGCAGTCGTCGTGCACCGTCTCGGCCGGGTTGGCGAGCTCGTGGGCGAGCTGGTCGGCCATCGCGGAGACGCTCCAGCGTGGGTGGGTGTTCAGCCGGCCGCCGATGAGGCGCAGCGACAGCGGCCAGCCGCAGGAGAGCGCGACCAGGCGCGCGGCGGCGCCGGGGTCGACGGCGAGCCGGTCCGGACCGGCGACGTGCGTCAGGAGCCGCAGCCCGTCGTCGTCGGGCAAGGGTCCGGCCTGGACCCACGTGGCGCTCACCGGCTCGGGGTGCCAGCGCCGCGCGACGAACAGCACCGCGCTGCCCGACGGCAGCACGGCGGTCAGCGTGCCGAGCGTGGTCGTGTCCTCCACGCCGTCCAGGACGGCCAGGACGGGCCGGCCCCCGGTCGCGTCCCGGAGCCTGATCGCCCGGGCGGTCGCCGAGTCGGGCACGTCGGCGGGCGGGACGCCGTAGGCGCCCAGCCAGGCACCGAGGATCTCGGTGAGGTCCCCGGACATCTGGTCGAGGTCTCCGTACAGCCGGCCGCCCGGGTAGTGGTCGACGGCGCGGTGGGCCGCCTCGACGACGAGCGCCGACCTGCCGAGGCCGTCGAGCCCGTGGACGCCGACGGTCGTGACCGTCCCGTCGGCGGGTGCGGCGAGCGCTCCGGCGATCCGGGCGAGCTCCGCGTGCCGGCCGGTGAAGTGGGGGAGGCGGGCGGGGAGCAGCGTGGGGCCCGCCTCCGCCGGGTCCGGCGTGTGCTCGGGCGCGGGCGGCACGTGCTCGGGCGCGGTCAGGAGGCCGGGGTCCGACACGAGGATGCGCTGGTGCGCGGCCCGGAGCGCGGGACCGGGATCGATGCCGAGCTCGTCGCGGAGCAGGGTCTCGCCCGCGCGGTACACGGCCAGGGCGTCGGCCTGCCGGCCCTGCCGGTACAGCGCGCGCATGAGCAGCTCCCTCAGCCGCTCCAGGAACGGGTGCTGCTCCACGAGCAGCGTCAGCTCCGCCGCGACGTCCTCCTGCCCGGCGTCGGTCCCGGCGTCGAGCATCGCCGCGAACCGGAGCTCGGTGGCGGCCAGGCGGGCGGCCTGCAGCCGGGCGCGCTGCCGCGCGAGGTACTCACCCGGCGCGCCGTCCAGACCGTCGCCCGTCCAGAGCGCGAGCGCCTGGGTGAGCGACGTCGCCGCCGCGCCCGGACTGCCGGCCGTCGCCTGGTCCCGCCCACGCGTCACGAGGTCCCGGAAGACCACGGCGTCGACGGATCCGGGCGGGGTGTGCACCGCGTACCCGGTTCCGGCCGTCTTGATCACGACGGCCGACCCGGCGAAGACCTGCCGCAGCCGGGAGACGTAGGTGCGCAGCGTGCCCCAGGCGCCCTTGGGCGGGACCTCGCCCCACAGCGCGTCGATGAGTTCCTCGCCGGGCACGACACGACCCTCGTGCAGCAGGAGGACGGCGAGCACCGCACGTTGTTGCGGGGAGCCGAGCGGTACCTCTGTCCCGTCCCGCCACAGGCGGACAGGGCCGAGCAGGGCCAGGTGCAGATCGGACATGAGGGTTCGCTTCCCAGGTCGCGCGCGGACGTCGAGAGGAGGCCGATCGACGCCCCAGGCTAGCGGAGCACGGGACCCCGCCGAGCGGTGTGCAGGTATCTGTGAGTGCAGGGAAGTGCGTCCGGGTCCCCTGATACATGCGCCCGGGGTGATCAAGCCGCGGGCGGGGGCTGTGTGGGGTACCGGGTCAGCCGTTCGTTCGCCAGACCGGACCGAAGTCACCACGGGTGCCCGGCGTCGCATCGTTCAACGCCGTGACCAGTTCGTCGACGCGCTTGCCGGTCATCTCGTCATCCAGGGAGTGGTCGACCGCGTCGGGGTCGGGGGACGGCGGCTTGCTCCGGACCGAGCCCTGAACCTCTCCGACGCCCAGCTCGGTGCCGTCGTAGGGGATGACGGAGTCCGAACCAAGGCCGCGCCAACTCGCTGGGTACCGGGTCCCGCCGTCGGTGAACCCGGGCTCGTACACCAGCGCCATGACATAGGTGTGGTCCACCTCGACGCGCGGTTCGTCGGCGCCGGTCATCTCGATCCGCTCGCCGTCCTGGAGCGACCATCCCCAGCCGCTCCACTCGAACGTCGTGGGCGCGTCGTGGCGCGGGTCTGCCGACGTCCACACCACGTCATCGACCCGCATGGTCACCATGCGGTCCACCGAGCCCTCGCCGTTGGCCTCGTCCTCGCCGTCGAGCGGCAGGGCCTCGTCATCCACTGCCGTGGCGATCACGACGTGATCGGCGTAGGTCACCCAGTCCTCGGCCGTGGCGTTCGGATATCGGTCACTACCCTCGGCGGTCACCGGGCCGCCGCCCGCGCACCCTGCCGTGCCGACCACGAGCCCCGTCAGTGCGGCGCCGACAAGGGTCCATTGCACGTGTGGCGCCACATGTCTCGACATCGCCGCTCCTGGTAGCTCACCTCGACAGTGGTTATGTGTCGCGATCCCGGGTCGTCTTGCGTCAAGCCTCTCACCGCAGCACCGCCGACAGCAGCTCCGTGCCCAGCGTCGTCATCGCCGACCGGTCCAGGGTGTGGTGGACGTAGCGGCCGCGCCGGCGGCCCGTGAGCAGCCCGGCGCGACGCAGGACGGCCAGGTGGCGGGACACCTCCGGGGGCGAGAGCTCCCAGGCGTGGGCGAGCTCGCTGGTGGTGTGCGGGCCGCGGGCCAGGGTGCGTACCAGCCGCAGCCGCACCGGGTGGGCGAGCGCCTCCAGCCGCCGCGTGACCGTCTCCAGCGATACCGGCTCGGCCGCATTTGCCTCGGCGACCGGGTACTGCACCACCGGCCGCCACCCGGACGCGTGGACCACGATCAGGTGCGGGCGGCCGAAGACGGTCGGGACGAAGGTGAGCCCGCTCCTGTGGGCGGCGGCCGCGTCGTCCTGGAGCTTGTCCACGACGATGCTGTCGCCGTCCGGCGCCAGGGTGACCGCGTCGGAGACCGAGGCGAGTGCCGCCGCGGTGCTCTGGCGCCTCAGCAGGTCGTTCTTCAGGCGCAGGTCGGTGGCGAGCCGCTCGGCGACGCCCGCCCAGGCGGCGTCGAAGAACGCGTCGGCGCACTGTTCGAGGGTGCTGCGCACCCGGGTGCGCACGGCGGCCGGGTCCGCGAGCAGCCGTTCGGCGAAGGCCTCCTGCTGCGGGCCGCGGGCCTGGGCGAGGTCCAGGGCCCGTTCGCGGGCGGTCGTGTCGGCGAGCGGGGACGGCCCCGCGAAGTGGACCCGGTTGCTGCCGCACGTCGTGACGAGGGCGGACCTCACGTACGTCTCGTCGTCGATCAGGTCCACGTCGTCCAGCTCCTCGACGAGGGTCGGCCGGGGACGGGCGGGGACCAGGAAGTCGGCTCGTGAGGAGCGCCAGAGGAACTCCGCCTCCCGCAGCCGCTCGGCCAGCTCCGGCCGGAGCCCGGCCCACACGTCCGCGGCCCAGGCGGCGTGCCGCGGATGGTGCCCGGGTTCGGCCAGCACGTGCAGCATCGCGGTGAGCTCGGCCAGCGGGGAGGCGGCGAACCGCAGTCGTTCGGGCGGCAGGCCGCTGATGTCGATCCTCAACGTCACCCCCTGATGATCCCCGACCGTCCTGGCGGTGGCGTCGTCGATTGACGGTGTCCGTCAATCGACGTGCCCCGCCCGGGGCGCCGAACGCACTGTTGGCGCCATGGCAACCACGAAGATCCAGGTCCGCGCCCTCGTCCGCGCCTCCGGCGGCCCCCGCTACGCCGCCGCGCTGGCCGTCGACGCGCTCGGCACCGGGATGATGCGGCCGTTCCTGCTGCTCTACGGCGTGACCGTGCTGGAGCTGTCCGCGCCGGCCACCGGTATCGCGATGACGGTCGGCATCGTCGTGGGTCTGGGGTGCATGCCCGCGGTCGGCCGATGGCTGGACCGGGGCGCGCGCAGCACCGTCGTGGCGGCGTCGATGCTGGTGCGGGTCGTGGGTGTCGTGCTGCTGCTCGCCACCCCGGCGGGGCACCTGTGGCCGTTCGCGACGGCGGCGCTCTTCCTCGGCGTCGGCAACCAGGCGTGGCCGGCCGCTCACGCGGCGCTCGTGGCCACGGTCGCCCACGGCCGGGAGCGTGACGCCGCCCTCGCGGCAGGCCGGGCCCTGCGCAACGCCGGCCTGGGCGTGGGCGGGCTGCTGGCCACCGCGTGCCTGACGGGTGGCACCACCGTGCTGCGGGTGCTGGCCGTCGTCACCGGGGTCGCCTATCTGACCGCCGCCGCACTGGCGTGGTCCGTCCGCCTGCGCGCGCGTCCGGCCGCAGCCCCAGCCGCCGCCCCGGGCGACGGCGGGGGCGACGACGGGGCGGACGGCGGGCGTGCCAGGCCCGCACCCCGCCTGCGCGCGCTGCTGGCGGCCAACGTGATCTACGCCTTCTGCCTCAACGTCCCCGAGGTCGCGCTCCCGCTCGTCCTGGTGACCCAGCTCGACACCTCCCCGGTGTGGTCGGGAGCCGTCTTCGTGGCGAACACGGTGCTGGTGGTCACCCTGCAGGTCCCGGTCACCGTCCTGATGTCCCGCTTCTCCCGGCGGACGGCGCTGGCGCTCGCCGGCGGGGTCCTCACCGCCTCCTACCTCGGCTTCCTCGTGGTCACGTCGGTGGTCACGTCAGTGGCCACGTCGCCGGGGCACGGCTGGGCCGCCCCCGCCGTCGTCGCGGTGTCCGTGGTCTGCACCCTCGGCGAGATCATCTACGCGGGCAGCGTCACCGCGCTGGTCACCGTCCTGGCCCCGGCGGACGTCCTGGGCCGTGCGCTCGCGCGGCTCCAGCTCTCCACGGGCTTCGGCCTCGCCGTCTCCCCGGCGGTCATCACCGCGCTCGCGCCTCACGGACCGGCCGTCCTCTGGGGCGGCCTCGCCGCCGCGACGCTCGCCTCCGCCACCGTCGTCGCCGTCGAGAAGGAGTCGCCGTCGAGAAGGGCCGGGTCACCTGGATCGGGTGACACCGCCGTCGCCGCGCGCCCCTAGGGTCGCGGCCTGGATGGTCGGTCTCGGCGCGAAGCTGCTCGGCGACGGCATCTCTACGCTGTAGCCCGGCGCGTCGGCTCCGGTGCTGTGCGCGCCTGGTCGCGGAACGCCGAGGGCGACGACCCGACGACCCGGCGGAACGCGGTGCTGAACGCGCTCTCGGACTGATAGCCCGTGGCCCGCGCGAGCTCCGAGATCGACAGCGTGCCGCGGGCGAGGGCGTCGCGCGCGAGGTTCATGCGCCAGCGGATCAGGTAGTCCAGGGGAGGGACGCCGACGTGGCTCTTGAAGGCCTGGGCGAACGCGGAGCGTGACATGTGGCTGACGTCGGCAAGCTCCTGGAGCGTCCAGGAGTGCGCGACGTCGGCGTGCACGGCGCGCAGGGCGGCGCCGATGCCGTCCTCGTTCAGGGCGCCCAGCCAGCCGGTGGGCCGGTCCGTCCGGCCGGCGTGCGCGCGCAGCATGTGCACGAGCAGGATCTGCGCGAGGTGGCTCTCCACCAGCGGGCCGCCGGCGGCGGTGGCCTCGACCTCGGAGGCCAGGAGCGCGATCAGCTGTCCCAGCTCCAGGCCGCGCGGGTCGGCCGCGCGGACGATCACGAGCGGCGGCAGGAGATCGGTCAGGAGGGAGGCGTTGCCGTCGTCGAACGCGATGTGCCCGACGCAGAGGTACAGGTCCTCCTCGGGCTCCTCGGGCTCCGGGCCGATGCGCACGGAACCGTCCTCGGCACGGGCCCACACCTGCTCCGCGGGACGCGTCCGCGCGCCGGGCGTGCTGGCCAGCACGTAGGGCGGCGGGTTGCCCAGCATGAAGGTGTCACCCTCGTGCAGCAGCACCGGCGCGTGCCCGTCCAGGACCAGCCAGCAGCTGCCGCGCACCAGGCCGCCGATCCGCACGTGCGGGAACTGGTCGAACCGCAACCCCCACTCGCCCGCGGCGTGCAGGCTCGGCCCGACCACCGTGCGGGGCCGGAGCAGGCTGATCGCGTCAGCCACCGGATCGCTGAAACCGAGCATACCGAGCTCCCTGGACGATCGATAACGAATTCTGGACTATCCGTTATGGATGATACCCGTGCGGTTCTGCAGGATCGAGGCCTGAGCAGATCCGCGACGGAAGGGAACGGGCAGATCCACATGGGACAGCTTGAGGGCAGGACGGCGGTCGTGACCGGCGGCAGCACCGGCATCGGTCTGGCCACCGCGGTGCGGCTGGCGCAGGAGGGCGCGTACGTGTTCGTCACCGGTCGGCGGGCGGCCGAGCTGGAGGCGGCGGTCCGGACCATCGGGGCGGACCGGGCCACCGCGGTCGTCGGCGACATCGCCGAGCCGGCGGACCTGGACCGGCTCTACGCCGCCGTCCGGGCCCGGGGCCGGGGGCTGGACGTGCTGGTGGCGAACGCGGCGGTCGGCTCGTTCGTGACGCTGGAGGAGACCACCGAGGAGCACTTCGACCAGACCTTCGCGGTCAACGTGCGGGGCACGCTGTTCACCGTGCAGAAGGCGTTGCCGCTGCTCAACGCGGGCGCCTCCGTGATCCTGACCGGGTCCACGGCCGCCGACCGGGGGATGGAGGCGTTCGGCGCGTACTCGGCGTCGAAGGCCGCGGTCCGGTCGTTCGCGCGGACCTGGTCCAACGAGCTCAAGGGGCGCGGCATCCGGGTGAACGTCGTCTCGCCGGGGTTGATCGACACCCCCGGCGGCACCGCCGTCAACGGTGGTGAGGAGGCGATGCCGGCGATCCGGGACTATGCCGCCGCGACCGTGCCCAAGGGCCGGATGGGGCAGCCCGAGGAGGCCGCCGCGGTCATCGCGTTCCTCGCCTCGGAACAGAGCAGCTACGTCGTCGGCAGCAACCTCTACGTCGACGGCGGCACCAACCAGGTCTGAGCGCCGGGCGGGGCCGCCTCGTGCCTACAGGTGGTCCGCGTAGAAGCCGGCCAACCGGTCGACGGCGGCGTCGACGTACTCGGGAACGTCGTACATCTCGTAGTGGCCGGCGCCGTCGACGACCATCAGGTCCACGGGGTTCGGCGCCATCTTCCAGAGCCGCATGCCGGACTCGTAGGAGCCGGTGTTGCCGATGCGCCCGGCGAGGACGACCTGCAGCGGCTGCGTCATGAGCTGGTCGACCAGGTGGAACGCGTCGTAGCCGAGCAGCAGGGAGTCCCCGCGCGCCAGGCGCCGGTTGGTCGAGCGCTCGTGGCGGCCCCGCGCGGTGCGGTAGTAGGTGATCGCCTGGGTCGTGTCGAGGTCCGTCAAGCCGGCCGCCGCGGCGTCCTGCAGGGTGTCGGGCAGCCAGTTCTCCCGGGCCTGCTCGCCGGTGCGGTTCTCCTGGCTGCGCGCCTCGGCCAGGGCGTCGAGCGCCGCGGCCGGGCCGTCCGGCTGGAACCCGCGGAAGGACGTGCCCATGTTGCCGGGGACCACCGTGCCGACGGCCTTGATCCGATGGTCGGTCCGGGCGGTGTGCACCGCGTAGCCGCCACCGGCGCAGATACCGAGCACGCCGATGCGCCGGGGGTCGATGCCGGGCAGCGTCTCCAGCGTGTCGATCGCGTACGAGATGTCCTCGCCGCGCCGGTAGGGGTCCTCGAGATCGCGGGGCTCGCCACCGCTCTGCCCCTGGTGGGCGGGGTCGAACACGAGCGCCGCGAAGCCCCGGGCGGCCAGCCGGGCGGCGTAGTTCGCGCCGATCTGCTCCTTGACGCTGCTGCCCGGCGTCGAGAGCACGACGGCGCGCAGAGGCGCCTCGCCGTCCTGGTCGTCCGGGAGGTGGAGGTCGGCCGCGAGCTCGATCGGGCCGCGGGGGATCGTGAGGTGCTGAAGCATGGGTCGAGAGCCTCTCGGGTCAATTTCGTTCCGTGATGCGCTAGTCCAAGATGGCGGGTAGTACAGTGTGGAACTATATTGACCGTACCACCCAGAACCAGGAGGTCGCATGCCAGTCGACGCCGCGCAGCTCTGGACGCTGAACCACCGCCTGCTCACCGCCGTCCTCGACGAGTGCAGCGCCGAGCTGGAGGAGCTCGGGCTCGAGCCGAAGGAGTTCTTCGTCCTCGCCGAGGTGGCCGCGTCGCCCTACCCGGCCCAGCTCGCCACGGCCCTCGTGATCCCGAAGGCGAGCGTCACGGTCTACGTGCGCAACCTCGTCGCCAAGGGGTTCATGCGGCGCGAGATCGACGACGCCGACCTCCGCCGCCACCGGCTCGTGCTCACGGCCGACGGTATCGCCGCACGGGACCGCTCCTTCGCGGCGCTCGCGGCGGCGTTCGAGCGCAGGCTGGCACTGATCGGGCCAGGCGACCGCGCCGAGCTCGCCCGCATCCTGACGGCCCTGCTCGCCCCCGCCCCGCAGGCGGCACCGTGAGCGCCGGTCACGGGAGCGCCGACCCTGCGAGCACCGGTCACGGGAGCACCGACGACGGCAGAACCGGGGAGCGGGCGACCCGGCCGTGGACCGAGGCCGAGCTCGCCCTGCTCGCCCGGACGGAGCTCATCCGCGTCGCGGGGGCTCGCGACGACGGGACGCTGCGGTCGTTCGCGCTCGTCGGGCACGTCCGGCTCGGCCGGGACGAGCTGGTCCGTTCGCTCAACGGGCCCGACGGCGGGTGGTACCGCGGCGCGATCCGGTCGGGCCACGGTGAGATCGACGTCGACGGGCGGCGCATCGCGGTCGCTTTCGTCCGGGACGTCGGGCGTGCGGCGGCCGTCGACCAGGCGCTGCGTGACCGCTACGGCCACGACGCCGGCGTCCGCCGGATGACCCGTGCGCCGGCGCGCGACGCGACGCTCCGCGCGGTCCCGCTGCGGACCGACGGGTGATCAGGCGTCTTCGCGCAGGTACAGGTCGCGCAGCAGGCCGATCTCGCCGCCGTGGTGCGACACCTCGACCAGGGCGTGCAGCGCGAGCTTCAGGTAGGTCTCCTCGGCCCAGCCGCCGGGGCCCCGGCCGATCGGCGCCAGCAGGCGCGCGTCGTCCATGGCGGCGATCCGGGAGATGAACTGCTCCCAGTCGTCGTCGAGCGCCTGGATGCCCTCCTTGGCGGTGCCCGGCCACTCGTGGCGGTCGGGGAACTCGGGGGCGTCGTCGAAGAAGTGGATCACGTAGCCGCGCAGGCAGAGGCTGCCGATGTGCCAGATGCGCCAGGCGATCGTCGTGACGGGATCCGGCTCGCCCGGGGCCGGCTGCGGAAACAGGTCGGCGACGCGGTAGACCCCGTCGTCACCGCGGCGGATGCTGAGGCAGTCGCTGACCGGCTCCCAGTGGTACTCGGCGTCGGTCAGCCCCTCGAGGCGTCCGAACAGCCGGGTCCGGGCGCGCTCGAAGATCGCGAGGATGTCCCGTGTGGCGGGTCCGTGCGTGGTCACGCCCAGGAACCTACCAAGCGGGGGCGGCAGGGCGGGGAGCAGGCCTTTGCCGGCGCCGCCGTCGAGTCAGCCGCCGACTCAGGCGACGACGGACAGCGCCAGGGCCGCCAGGCCCACGGTCGGTACCGCGGCGACCAGGCCCCAGGCGGCGAAGCGGCCCCAGGGGACCGGGACGCCGAGCGCGACGACGCGCTGGTGCCACAGCAGGGTCGCCAGCGAGGCCCACGGCGTGACCAGCGGGCCGAGGTTCACGCCGATCAGGAGCGCCATGAGGACGACGGGGTCGCCCCCGGCGATCGGCTCCAGCACCAGGTAGGCGGGCAGGTTGTCGATGCCGTTGGCGGCGAGCGCGCCCAGCCCCGCGACGCGCAGCAGCTCGCCCGGGCCGTGGCCCGCGCCGGTCACCGCGGTCAGCAGGGCGGTGAGGCCGTGGGCGTGCGCCGTCTCGACCAGGACGAACAGCGACGCGGCGATCCCGAGCGCCTGCCACGGCACCAGCGCCGGCCGCAGCGCGCCGGGCCGTCGGACGAGGAAGAGCACGGCGAGCACGACGGCGGCGGCCGTCGCGGGGACCCACACGTGCGGCGTGAGCGCGAGCAGCGGGAGCAGCACCAGCAGCACGAGGCCCGCGCCCCAGAACAGCACCGGGTCGGCGGGGACGCGCTGCGGGGGAACCTCGTAGGCCGAGAACAGGACGCCCCGGTACCGGAGCGTCAGGATCGCGACGGGCACGATGACGCCCACCAGGGCCGGCGCCCAGCTCAGCGCGAGGAACGCGGAGGGGTGGTCGCCCATCGCCGGCGCGGCGAGCAGGTTCGTCAGGTTGGAGACCGGCAGCAGCAGCGAGGCCGTGTTCGCCAGCCAGATGGTCGCCAGCGCGAACGGCAGCGGTGAGATCCGGATGCTCTGCGCGAGCAGCACGACGAGCGGCGTCAGGATGACCGCGGTGGTGTCGAGCGAGAGGAACACGGTGCTGACCACCGCCAGCAGCACGACCCACACCCACAGCACGACCATCCGCCGTCGGCCCCAGCGGCCGAGGAGCTGCGCGAGCACCTCGAACACCGAGGCGTCGCGCGCCAGCTCGGCGACGATCGTGATGGCCACCACGAAGCCGAGCACGGGGGCGGTGCGCGCGGCGACGGCGCGGGCGTCGGGTGCCGGCAGCAGGCCGCTCAGCACGCAGGCGGCCGCGAGGACGACCATCGCGAGAACGATCCACGTGCTCGGACGAGGTCGGGTGCGCGCGCCGTTCACGCGCTGAGCATACGGATCCGCAGGAGGGCGGCCGACCACGAGGCGCGGCCGTCCTCCTGCGGGTTGTGACCGGTCAGGCGCCGTCCCTCACGGCGTCAGGCCTGGTCCGAACGCTGGACCTCGGCCCACCACGTGTCGAAGTCGACGCCCCGCTCCTTCGCCAGCTTCTCCAGCCTGGCCTTGGTCGGGGGCTGGAAGAGCTTCGGCTTGATCGTGCGGTCGGCCGTGGCGTACTTCTGCTGGAGCTTCGCCTGCTCGGCGGCCCCGGCTTCCGCCTCGGCGAGCACCGCGCTGGTCGCCGCGACGCTCGCGCCGGTCAGCACGCCGCTGACCAGCGGCAGGTAGCCGTTGGCGTGACCGAGGCGGTTGGGGTGGTACGACTCCTGGACGGGGTTCGAGAAGCCGTTGATCCACTCCGTCGAGTCGCAGACGGCGTGGCCGGTGAACCGGCTGACCGGGTTGACGAACGTGAACCCCCGGGCGGAGGCGGCCGTCGCGAGGACCGAGTTGATGTGCACGACGGCGTTGTTGAGCGCGGTCTCGTCCTCCGGGCTGAAGAAGGTCGCCAGGTTGCAGTCCTCGCCCATGAAGATCTTCGGGTAGCCGACGACGACCACCTTCGCGTTGGGCGCCCTCGTCCTGATGGAGGCGTAGAGCGTGTTGAGCCGGCCCGGGAGGGTGCCGGAGATGAACGAACGGGCCGCGGCGACCGTCCCGGCGCAGTCGCTGGCCCACGCCGGCAGGGCGCACTCGGTGAGCACGTCGGCGAACCCGGCGTCGTTGCCGCCCACCGAGATCGTGACGTACCGCGTGCCGGTGCCCAGCGCACTGATCTGGGTGCTCGTCACGTCGGCCACGACCGCCCCCGAGCAGGCCCGGAAGTTGAGGCTGTAGCCCTTGGCCGCCGCGGTCAGGCTGGCGTAGGCGTAGGTGGAGCGCAGGCACTCGGTGCCGTCGTCGATGTACGTCCTGGTGCCGGTGCCCGAGGAGTAGGAGTCGCCGAGGGCGACGTAGGACTCGCCGGCGGCGTACGACGGCGGGGCCGGCGCCGTCACCAGACCGATCGTGACGAGACTTGTCGCCGCCAGGGCGGCGAGGACGCGGAAGAGACGTTGCTTCATGGGGCAGCTCCCCTAAGGGTCCGTCGAGCCACGCCAGTTGTGGCTCGATCGCTACCTTTATAGGAGATTTCACCCAACGTACACAATGTCTGGAGCATGAATAATTCAAGTCATGGTCAGCAATGTTCCATCACCCGACCATCAGGGGGCGATCCGACCGCCTGGCTGACTCACCCACGCCAATCTGCCGAGTCAGCCAGGTAGTCCGACCAGCAGGCTGACTCGGCATCCGCCTGTTGCCGAGTCAGTGGGGTGGTCCGACCAACTAGCTGACTCGGCAAATCGGCGTGCTGCTCCTGGCCGGGCCTGCGACAGTGGTGGGAGTGCAACTCGTCAGGGGGACGGTCGGTGACCGGCGGTGCCTTCGGGCGGAAGGAACGGCCATGCCAGACCAGGCAGTCGTGGCCCGCGGCATCGAACGACACTTCGGTGACAACCGGGCCGTGGCCGGCGTGGACCTCAGCGTCGAGGCCGGCGAGGTCTACGGGTTCCTGGGCCCCAACGGCGCCGGGAAGTCGACCCTCACCCGCGTGCTCTGCACGCTCCTGGCCCCGACGCGAGGAACGGCGCAGGTGGCCGGGCACGACGTGGTCGACGACGCCACCGCCGTCCGGCTGTGCATCGGGGTGGCGCTGCAGGAGGCGGCGCTCGACGACAAGCAGACCGGCCTGGAGATGCTGCGCCTGCAAGGGCGCTTCTACGGGCTGACCGCGCGCGAGACCGCCCAGCGGGTCGCGGCGCTGCGCGAGCTCATCGACATCGGCGACGCCCTCGACGACCGGGTGGCGACCTACTCCGGCGGCATGAAACGACGCCTCGACGTGGCGCTCGCGCTGGTGCACAACCCCAAGGTCCTGTTCCTCGACGAGCCCACCACCGGGCTCGACCCGATCAGCCGCGCGGCCGTCTGGGCCGAGATCCGGCGGCTCAACCGGGACCTCGGCATGACCGTCTTCCTCACCACCCAGTACCTCGAGGAGGCCGACGCCCTGGCCGGCCGCGTCGGCATCATCAACCACGGCCTGATCGTCGCCGAGGGCACACCCGAGGAGCTGAAGCGCACCATCGGTACCGACGTCGTGGTCGTGGACGTCGCCGACCGGCCCGGGTCGGCACGCACCGCGCTGGCCGGCGTCGGCGGCATCCGGAGCATCGACGTCGACGCCCACCGGCTGATGATCTCCGTCGAGGACGGCGCCCGGGCCATCAGCCCGGTGGCGCTCGCCCTCGACCGTTCGGGCATCCGGGTCCGCGAGCTCGCCCTGCGGCGTCCCACCCTGGACGACGTGTTCTTCCGGGTCACCGGCGAGCGGATCGGCGACGACGACGAGCAGGCACGGACATGACGAGGGGCGGCTCTGAGGAAAGGACGGCCATGAGCACCGAACCGAGCACGCGCGACGTGGGGCAGCGGACCGTCCAGGGTCGCCCCGCCGGCTTCTGGCGGGACCTCTCGTCGGTCGCGATCCGGGCCCTGCGGCAGATCCCCCGGGAGCCGGAGGCGATCATCCCCGCGCTCGTCATCCCGCTCTTCTTCTTCGTCGTCAACGTCGGCGCGCTGTCCGACGTCGCCTCCATGGCCGGCATCGACGACTTCAAGGCGTTCCAGATCCCGGTGGCGATCGTCTTCGCGGTCACCGGCATCTCCCGGGCGAGCGCGCTGGTCACGGACATCACCGGTGGCTACTTCGACCGGCTCCTGCTCACGCCGATGCACCGCACGTCGCTCCTGCTGGGCCTGATGGTCGCGGACCTCGTCCTGGTGGTCGCGCTGTCGGTCCCCGTGCTGGCGCTCGGGTTCGCGCTCGGCGTCCGGTTCGCCACGGGGGTGGCCGGAGTGCTCGCCTTCCTGGTGCTGGCCGGGTTCTGGGGCCTCGCCTTCACCGGGTTCCCCTACGCGATCGCGCTGCGCACCGGGAACCCCGCCGCCGTCAGCTCCAGCTTCCTGCTGTTCTTCCCCTTCGCCTTCCTGACGACGTCCTTCCTCCCGCTGGACGCGCTGACCGGGTGGCTGGCCACCATCGCGGTCTACAACCCCGTCACGTACCTGCTCGCAGCCCTGCGGTCACTGATCATGGACGGCTGGGACGGCACGGCACTCTGGCAGGGTGCCGCGTCGATCGCCGCGGTCGCGCTGGTCAGCTTCACCGTCGCGTTCCGGGCGCTCGCGGGGCGCACGTCGCGCACCTGACGCCCGCGGCGCGGCAGTCCCGGGCGCGGACCTACGGCTGCCCGATCCGCTCGCCGTCCACCCAGACCTCCAGCTCGGCGCTCTTCTCGGGCCAGAAGCAGACCAGCCCGGCGACTCCCGCCGCCTCGCGCAGCGGGGTCTCGTACCCCCAGACCGCGTCGTGCACCTTGAGGTCGCCCGCGGTCACGGACCAGTACCGCGCCGTGCCCTTGTAGGGGCAGTAGCTCACGGCGTCGGTCGGGCTGAGCAGGTCCATGCGCACGTCGACCCGCGGCAGGTAGAACCGGGGCACCAGGCCGGTCTCGGTCAGGATCACCGGCCGGTGCGACTCGGCGACGACCTCGCCGCCCAGCACCACCCGCACGTGACGGCTGGAGTGCAGCGTGTCGACCCGGACGTACGGGCTGCGCGCGTGGAAGTGGATCACCTCGTCCTCCTCGAGCCAGGTGTCCATGGCCGTCCAGGTCAGCGTGTACGCGCCGCGCATGTCCTGGGTCGGCGCCTGGGGGAACCGCTGGGCGGCGCGCCGCAGGACGCGGTCGCCGAGCACGACGTCGAACACCTCGCTCGGCCCGAGCACCCCCGAGCGCTCGCCCTCTCCGGCCGGGCGCAGCTCCGCCCGGACATTCTCCGGCGCGAAGAAGTACCGGGGCGCGTACGAGTACTCCCACACCAGCAGGGGTGCGGCGGCGTCGGCGACCACGTCACCCTCGCTCAGGGCGCGGATCCGGGTCAGGCCCCGTTGGACCGTCCCGGGCTGGATCACGAACGGGTTCTGCACGATGTCGGTCACTGCTCACCTCTCGTCGTCGGTCGCGCCCTCGCGATCGCGGACGAGCACGTCCGCGGGCACCTCACCCGGACGCCAACCCCGCGGACGGCGGGAATATTTCACCCGAAATCGCCGGTCCCTGACCCGCAGGTGATCTCCGGGTGATCTTCGGGTGATCTCGGGCGCCGGGGCGATCAGCGCCGCCCCGCCCGCCCTCTCTCCTGGCAGCGGCCGCGTCCGCGGTCGGGAGAGAGAGCACGACCATGGACCACGACTGCGGATGCGGCAACGAGGCCACCGCCGCACACCACCACGGGCACGGAAGCGGGCACCACGCGACGCCCCTCGAGTTCGACGCCGACGGCCAGCTCGTCGTCGGTCCCGTCATCCGGCCGGAGCTGCTCACCCGGCCGTGTCCCATCGGCACGCTGGACGGCTCGTGGCTCCTGGAGCTGGAGCGCCGCACGGTGTTCGGCCCCGAGGTGCGCGGCGCGATGCGCATCGAGGTCGGCAGCTCGTCGCTGCGCGTCTCGGGCGACATGTACTCCCGCCGGGTCTTCCCGCCCGTCCTCGAACCGCGGCTGCCGATCCCGAGCCCGTTCCCGGTCCCCGACCCGGGGTCCCGCGCGGGCGGCGCCGCGGGTGGCGCCGCGGGTGGCGGTCCGGACACCCTGGACACCCAGGGCATCGACCCCGGGATCCTGGCCGAGATCCCGTCGCTGGGGTTCCGCTGGTACCCCGCCTTCCCGGCGTCGGAGTACTCCTGGTACTTCCGGTCGAACGGCGCCACGTACGCCGGCGGCACGCTGACCGTGCAGATCGTGCGGCACCTGTGGAACCGCACCACGCAGGAGTTCGTCTCGACCGACACGGGCACCCTCACGCTGAGCTGCCGCCGGCCACTTGTCGTGGCGGCGGCCGCCACGGTCCTCGGCCCGGCGCAGCGCATGACGGGCACGCTATCGATCGGCGGCACCGTCACCGACGTCACGGCCCGCAAGACGTCGCCGATGTACCGCGGCTGCCGCATCGAGGTCGACGCCATGGTCAACCGCACGTTCCCGGCGTCCGCCACCATCGGCTCGGGCGCGACCGCCACCGTCCGTTCGGTCTACGCGACCGCGGGCTGGGACGTCACGGTCGTCACCGACGAGATCGACGTGCCGAACGACAACGACCTCACCAACGCCGAGCTCGCGACCCTCATGACGGGGCACCGGCAGGCGGTCCCGGGCGAGGGGTGGCGGCTGTGGCTGTTCGTCGGCTCGTCGCAGGGCGGCCTGTTCGGCATCATGTTCGACGACGACACCGTGCCCCGCGAGGGCGCTGCCGGCTTCGCCGACGTGCGGCTCGGCAACGACTCCGTCATCGCCGCAGGGGCGCGCGGCCGCCCGCTCGACGAGGTGCCCGCCGCGTTCTTGCGCACCCTCGTGCACGAGGCCGGGCACGCGTTCAACCTGTGGCACCCGAAGCACGACGTGCACAACCCCGGCATCGGCATCGAGATCATGAACCAGACGGGCGACGTCATCGGCTTCGCCACCGCGGCCAACCCGTACCCGGGCAACGCGGCGTTCGTGTTCTCGGACCACGACCGCACGTCGCTCATCCACTCGCCCGACCCGCAGGTGCGGCCGGGCTGGAAGAACTTCGGGTGGGGGCACGGTGATCTGTCCGCCGGGCTCCCGGCGCCGGTGGACGTCGCCGGGCTCGGCGGCGACACGGGCGACGAGGGCCTGGAGCTCACCGTCGCGATGCCCGCCCAGGCGTACGTGGGCGAGTACGTCACGGCCGAGGTCGCGCTGACCAACGTGTCGGACCAGCCGCGCACGGTCACGACGCTGATCAACCTGTCGGAGGGCGACCTCGTCTTCCTGCACACGCCGCCCGACCACTCGCTGCAGCACCTCCTGGACGTCGCGATCGGCTGCGGCCCGCGCCCGACGGTCGTGCTGCAGCCGGGGGAGTCCCTCCGCAACCACGTCCAGGTGTTCTTCACCAACCAGGGCGTCACCTTCACGGAGCCCGGCCGGCACACCGTCGCCGCGCAGCTGGAGGTGGACCCGCTGACCACGGTGCGTTCCGCGCCGGTCACGGTCGACGTCCGCGGCCCGGCCACGGACGCCGAGGTCGACATCAGCGCGAAGACCCTGACGCCCGGCGTCGGGCGGGCCCTCGCGCTGGGCGACTTCGCCACCGACACCACCGCCCGGGCGGTCCTCACCGACCTGGCCGAGCAGCACAGCGACACCGACACCGGCGCGGCCGGGGCCCTCGTCCTCGCGAACTCGCTCACCCGCTCGTTCACGGACGTCCGCGCCCAGGACGTGCGGGCGGCGGCCCCCGACGAGGCGGCGCACTTCCTGGACCTGGCCGTCTCCGGCCGGACGGCGGAGCGCGCGGCGGCGCTCGCCGTCACGGTCGCGAGCCCGACCGAGAAGAACGCCCCGGTCGTGGCCGACACGATCGCCGCGCTGAAGTCGCGTTCGAAGGGCGGCGCCCGCACGGCCGCCGGGAAGGACTTCGCCGCCGCGCAGCGCGTCGCGGCGGACTTCACCGAGCCGCAGGGCCGCTGACCGGGCGACTGACCGGGCGACACGCGGACCGCACGGGGGAAGAATCGACACCGTGACAGACACAGTTCCGGGCAGCGGCGGGGAGGGCGGCGGCGGGCTGGAGCTGCGGTTCCGGCCCGCCGCGCCCTCCCTCCCGCTCGACCGCATCGCGTTCGCGGACGTCGAGCTCGTCGCGACGGACGGCCCCGCCACGGTCAGCGCCCGGCTGAACCTGATCGAGGGCGACCTGGAGATCGAGGTCACGGGAGCCGGGGGCGCGCCGGTGCGGGCCACGTGGCCGTGGCCCGTGGACTCGGCGTCGCGATCGGTCGACCTGCCCGCGGGCGGGCGTCTGGTCGCCGCGGTGCCGCTGCTGTCGTCGGGGAGCGCGCCGCTGTTCCCCGCGCCCGGCAGGTACGAGCTGACGGCCCGGTTCGCCGCGCGCCGGGGGGAGAGCGTCCCGGCGCGGCCCGTCGCCGTCGTGCGCACGGCACCCGAGGACGCCGTGCTCGCCGGCCTGCTCGGCGACCGCGACGTGCTGCAGTCCGTGCTGGGCGCCGGGGTGCTCGGCGCCGCGGCGCTGTCGCTGGAGCTGCTGGCCGCCTCGCCCGACGCCGGGACGGCGGCCGCGGCCGACCTCGCCCTCGGCCGCACCGACGCCCTCGTCGACGCGGCGTCCGACCCGGCGGCGGTGCGCGCCGTCGCCGCCCTGCTGCCGCCCGGTGCCACCGGGCAGGACGACCGGCGCGACGCCGTCGTCGCGCGTGTCGCGTCGCGTGTCGCCCCGCGTGCGGCTGCGGGCGACACCGCGCGCGAGGTCGCCGCGCTGACCGGGCAACCGCTGGCGGGCTGATCGGTCGGCCGCGCACGGACGGAGGGGGGAGTTGTCGAGAGAAGCGCCGCGCCGCTAGGGTCCGCCCTGGACAATTCGCCCATAACAAAATTGGGAGCATGGCGATGACGGCTGACGCGCCGACGGTAGCGCCGACGACAGCGGCGGAGCCGCCGACCACCCCGCGGCCCGCCGCCCCGGAACAGGCATCGGAGCAGGCTCCGGAACAGGCCCCGGCACAGCCCGCCGGGCAGGCCTCGCCGCCCAGCACCTTCGGCGCACCGTGGATCCGGACCACCGGCGAGCTGGCCTGGAAGCTGGTCGGCATCGTGGCGGCCGTGGCCATCGTGTTCTACGTGGTGGGCCTCATCCAGGTCGTGTTCGTCGCCCTGTTCCTGGCCCTGGTCTTCACCACGGTGCTGCTGCCGCTGGGCGACTTCTACGACCGCGTCATGCCGCGTGGCCTGGCCATGGCCGCGTCGCTGCTGACGGCGGTGCTCGCCGTCGGCGCGCTCGTGACCTACGTGGTCTCGTCCGTGGTCAGCCGGTGGGAGGACCTCGCCACCGAGTTCGCCACCGGCCTGACCGACCTGGCCGGGCTCCTCACCGGCATCCCGATGCTGGCCGGCCTCGGCGGCCCGGACAAGTGGCTGGAGGACGGCGGCGCGTGGCTCCAGGCCCACGCCGGCGACTACGCGGGCACGGCGGCCCAGAGCGCCGGGTCGATCGCGGAGGGCGCGACCGCCGTCGTGCTCGCGATCTTCTGCACCGTGTTCTTCCTGACCCAGGGCGCCCGCATGTGGCGCTGGGCGCTCGACTTCGTGCCCGCCGACCGGCACGACCGCTGGGAGGCGGCCGCCGCCGCGGGCTGGAACTCGTTCTCCGGCTTCACCCGCGGCATGTTCTTCGTCGCGCTGTCCGACGGCATCCTCGCCGGGATCTTCCTGTCCGTCGTCGGCGTGCCCCTGGCGCTGCCGCTGTCCGTCGTGGTGTTCCTCGGCGCGTTCATCCCCATGATCGGCCCGGTCGCCGCCATCGTGATCAGCGTGCTCGTCGCGCTGGCTGCCAAGGGCCCCGTGCTGGCGCTGGTCGTGCTCATCGGCATGGTCGTCGTCGCGCAGCTCGACGCCAACGTGCTCCAGCCGCTGATCACCGGCAAGCAGGTCTCGCTGCACCCCGTGGTGATGGCGCTCGTCGTCGCCGCCGGCTCGGTCCTCGGCGGCCTGCTCGGCGCCGTCGTCGCCGTCCCGCTCACCGCGGTGGCCTGGGCAGTGTTCAGCACGCTGCGGGGCAAGGCACCCGCGCAGGGCGAGGTGCCGGAGCAGAGCACGACGTCCGTACAGAGCACAGCGGCCCCCCATGAGGCAGACTGACTCGGTGCCTGACCCCGCACCGCACCGCGCACCACACCCTGCACCCCAGGGTGCACCGCACCCCGCACCACGACCAGCCGTGCCGCAGTCGGCCGGCCCGGAGGAGCGCGACTCCGCGCCCCCGCCCTGGCTCCGCACCGCGGCGGGCTGGTCGTGGCGCCTGATCCTGGTGGTCGCCGGGGTCGCCCTGGTGTTCTGGGCCGTCACCCAGGTGCTGCTCGTGTTCGTCGCGGTCTTCCTGGCACTGGTCTTCACGGCCGTGCTCAACCCCCTGACCGACCTCTACGACCGGGTGATGCCCCGGGCCCTGGCGACCGCGGCCGCCATCCTGTCCGGCATCCTCGTGGTCGGCGGTCTCGTGACGTACGTCGTCGTCTCCGTGGCCGGCCAGTGGGAACGGCTCGCGGGGGAGTTCAACACCGGCATCGACCAGATCGTCGGACTCATCGAGAACAACCGGTTCCCGTTCGACGTCGAGCTCGACCGGCGCGACCAGTGGATCGACGACGCCGCCAACTGGATCCAGGAGAACTCCCAGACCCTCGTGAGCCGCGCCGCCGAGAGCGCCGGCTCCATCGTCGAGGGCATCGCCGTGCTGGCGCTCGCGATCTTCTGCACGGTCTTCTTCCTCGCCTCCGGCGGCGCGATGTGGCGCTGGTTCATGCAGCAGGTCCCCGCCCGCACCCGCGGCCGCTGGAGCGAGGCCGCCGACGTCGGCTGGTACACCTTCTCCGGCTACACCCGCGGCACCGTGCTCGTCGCCATCACCAACGGCATCCTCGCCGGGATCTTCCTCACCATCCTCGGCGTGCCCCTCTCGGCCCCCCTCGCCGTGCTCGTCTTCATCGGCACGTTCATCCCGCTCATCGGCGCGCCGCTGGCCATGATCATCGCGGCCGTCGTGGCGCTCGCGGCGGACGGTCTGCTGACGGCCCTGATCGTCACGCTCGGCATCGCGGGCATCGGGCAGCTCGAGGGCCACGTGCTCCAGCCGCTGATCATGGGCAAGCAGGTCTCGCTGCACCCCGTCGTGGTCGCGCTGGGCGTCACCTGCGGCACGGTGGTGGGCGGCATCCTGGGCGCGATCGTCGCCGTCCCGCTCATCGCGGTGGCCTGGGCGGTGTACAGCACCCTGCGCAAGCCGGTCGACGACGGCGCCGCCGACGAGCGGGCGGACGGCGGGAGGGCGGACGGCGAAGGGGCGGACGGCGACATCGGCCCGCCTGGTGACGAGGCGGCCGCCGACCGGCCCGGGGGCCCCGCGAAGGCGTGACCGACGTCACCCGCCCGACTCGTGCGAGGTGCCGCCCGAAACAGTAAACCTGCAGGTGGGGGCCTATTTCTGTGGCACCATCGAGGGATGGAACCGTTCGTCCTGGCCTCGGAGCACGTCCGCCTGTCCGTCCCGACCTACTCGGACGTGGACGCGATCACCACGGCCTGCCAGGACCCCGCCGTGGCCGAGTGGACGGTGGTGCCCGTGCCCTACGAGCGGCGGCACGCCGAGAGCTTCGTGCGCTACCACGTCGCTGAGGGCTGGGCGAAGGGCTCGGTGTACACGTGGGCGGTCCGCGCCCCGGGCGACGCCGACGGGCCGCTGATCGGCATGGTCGGCCTCACGTGCGAGGGCACCCCGGCGGAGGAGCGCGCGGGCGAGCTCGGCTTCTGGATGACGGCGGACGCGCGGGGCAGGGGGCTGTGCACCGAGGCGTCCCGGCTCGTGGTCGACTGGGCCCTGGACCCCGAGGGGCTCGGCCTGTCCGTGGTGAGCTGGGTCGCCTACGTCGGCAACTGGGCGTCGCGCCGCGTCGCCTGGCGGCTCGGTTTCCGGCACGAGGCCACCCTGCGCCGGCACGGGCTGCAGCGCGGCGTGCGCCGGGACGCCTGGGTGGGCACCCTGCTGCCCGAGGACCCGCGCGAGCCCAACGAGCCGTGGCCCGCCGGGGCACCGGTCCGTCACGTGAGTGTCAGTGAGCATCCGTAGGCTGGGGCGGTGTTCGACGACCTCTTCAGTACGGTGACGACCGACACCGCGGGTACCCCGACCGCGCGCGCGTCTTCACCCCTTGCCGTGCGCATGCGCCCGGCCACGATCGACGAGATAGCGGGGCAGGAGCACCTCCTGGTCCCCGGGTCGCCCCTGCGGCGGCTCATCGAACCAGCGGAGGGCCTGGGCTCCACCCGTTCTGCGCCGTCGTCGGTCATCCTCTGGGGCCCGCCCGGCACGGGCAAGACCACCCTCGCCTACCTCGTCGCCACCGTGTCGGGTCGCCGCTTCGTGGAGCTGAGCGCGGTGACCGCGGGCGTCAAGGACGTGCGCCAGGTGGTCGAGGACGCCCGGCGCCGGCTCGCCACCGGCGGCGACGAGACCGTGCTCTTCGTCGACGAGGTGCACCGCTTCTCCAAGTCGCAGCAGGACGCCCTGCTGCCCAGCGTCGAGAACCGCTGGGTCACCCTCGTGGCCGCGACCACCGAGAACCCCAGCTTCTCCGTCAACTCCCCGCTGCTGTCCCGCTCCCTGCTGCTGACGCTCAAGCCCCTGGAGACCGCCGACGTGCAGGCCCTGGTCCAGCGCGCGATCACCGACGAGCGCGGCCTGGGCGGATCGGTCGAGCTCGACGAGGACGCGACCGACCACCTGCTGCGCCTCGCCGGCGGCGACGCCCGCAAGGCCCTCACCATCCTGGAGGCCGCCGCGGGCGCGGTGCTCTCGGATGACGACCCGGCGACCGGCGCCGACGGCACCACCCCGCTGATCGGCCTGGCCGACGTCGAGCGCGCCGTCGACGTCGCCGCCGTCCGCTACGACCGTGACGGCGACCAGCACTACGACGTCATCTCGGCGTTCATCAAGTCCATCCGCGGCTCCGACGTCGACGCCGCCCTGCACTACCTGGCCCGCATGGTCGCCGCGGGGGAGGACCCGCGGTTCATCGCGCGGCGCCTGGTCATCTCCGCGGCCGAGGACGTCGGCATGGCCGACCCCTCCGCGTTGCAGACCGCCGTCGCGGCCGCCCAGGCCGTGCAGCTCATCGGCATGCCCGAGGGGCGGATCGTGCTCGCCGAGGCCGTGGTGCACCTGGCCACCGCCCCCAAGTCCAACGCCGCCTACCTCGGCGTCGACGCCGCGCTGGCGGACGTCCGTGCGGGCAAGGTCGGCACGGTGCCGCCGCACCTGCGCGACGCGCACTACTCCGGCGCCAAGCAGATGGGGCACGGCGACGGGTACCGGTACGCGCACGACTGGCCGCACGGCGTCGCGCCGCAGCAGTACCTGCCGGACGTGCTCGCGGGCTCGCGCTACTACGACCCGAGCGACCGCGGCTACGAGCGGCAGGTGGCGGAGCGCCTGGAGCGCATCCGGGGCATCCTGGGCAGCGACGGCGGCCCGGGCGGCGCCGGGAAGTGAGCAACGCGTGACCAGGCCCACGGCGAGCCGGAACACCGACGTGCGGTAAGATCTTCAGGTTGCCCATGGCGACGCCCTGGGACCTCGGCCCCGCGAGCTCGGTGCTCACGCACCTGCTCCATCGGCTGGTCCCGCACCCGGTGTGGTCCCCCTTCGTGGGGGAGCCGTGTCCGGGTGTGACCTTCACTATCTACAGGACAGGACATTCACAGTGACTTCTGTGACCCGTGCGCGCCGTCAGGTGCGCCTGAGCCGCAAGCTGGGCCTCGCGCTCACGCCCAAGGCCGTCAAGCACTTCGAGAAGCGTCCGTACCCGCCCGGTGAGCACGGTCGTGCCCGCCGTCGGACCGAGTCGGACTACGCGGTGCGTCTGCGCGAGAAGCAGCGTCTGCGTGCGCAGTACATGCTTCGCGAGAAGCAGCTTCTCAAGGTCTACGAGAACGCCCGCAAGCAGGCCGGCCTGACCGGTGAGGTCATGGTCGAGGACCTGGAGACCCGTCTGGACTCCGTGGTGCTGCGTGCCGGCTTCGGCCGCACCATCCTGCAGGCCCGCCAGCACGTGACCCACCGTCACATCCTGGTGGACGGCAAGATCGTGGACCGCCCGTCGTTCCGCGTGAAGCCCGGCCAGACCATCCAGGTCAAGCCGAAGAGCCAGACCACGGTGCCGTTCCAGGTCGCCGCCGCGGGCGCGCACCGCGACGTGCTGCCGACGCTCCCGGGCTACCTGGACGTGCAGCTCGAGAAGCTGACCGCCACGCTGACCCGTGCACCGAAGCGCGCCGAGGTCCCCGTGACCTGCGACGTGCAGATGGTCGTCGAGTTCTACGCTCGCTGATCGCACCCAGCAGTACCGGACGGCCCCGTCCGCGCCTTGGCGCGGACGGGGCCGTCTGCTGTCCTGGACCAGCTGCCCGGCACCACCGTCGAACGTAGGGGCGGTCGAGCGTAGGGGCGGCCGAACGTAGGAGTAGTCGCTCTCTGAGCCCCCAGAGTGCGACTACTCCTACGTTCGACGAGCGGGCTTGTCGGTTGGGCGGGCGGGCAGCAGGCCAGCCGGGCGGGTGTGCGGCGGGGCGACGGGCGAGGGGGGCCGGGGGCGGGATAGGGTGATCGACGTCCCCCGGCAGCCAGCGGCGCCGGACATCTGCGAACCTTCCAGGCAGGAGCTTGCGCATGACCCTCGGCGACATCGGAGACGTGGCGGGACTGATCGCGGCGATCGCGTTCGTGCTCCTCGTGGGCTTTCTCGCCGTCCCGTTGTGGAAGCTGGGCAAGCTCCTGGACGAGGCGCGGCTGAGCGTCCGTGACGTCACCGAGCACTCGGTGCCGATCCTCGACGAGGCCGCCAGCACCGTGGCCTCCGCGAACACGCAGCTCGTCAAGGTCGACACGATCACCACGTCCGCGGCGTCGGTCAGCGAGAACGTGTCCGCGCTGACGGGCCTGTACGCGGCGACGCTGGGCAAGCCGCTCGTCAAGGTCGCGGCCTTCTCCTACGGCGTCCGCCAGGCCTTCGGGCAGGCCAGGAGCGGCGGCGGCCGGCACACCGACGGCACCACGAGCACCGGCAGCACCACGAGCACCCGCAGCACCACGAGCACCGGCACCAGCGGGGCCGGCGCATGATCCGCCGCCTCTTCTGGGTCGGCGTGGGCGTGGCAGTCACCGTCGTCGTGATCCGCAAGGGCCGCCAGGTGGTCGCGCGCTACACGCCCGAGGCCGTCAGCGAGCGCGCCGCGGCAGCGGTGGACGACGCCGGGATGCGCCTGGGCCGGATGGCACGCACGTTCCGGTCGGAGTTCACGACGGCGCGCGCTGAGCGCGAGGCGGAGCTGATGGCCTCCCTCCGGGGCGAGCTGCAGGACCACCAGCGGTAGCGTCCGCCCGGCCTGATCATTCAGTTTCCGTCTGCCGTGCTCCCGGCGGCAGAATAGGTACGTGCCCGGACATCCGTCCCGCACCAGAACTTGTGCACCCTCCAGTTCGCCCCATCAGTACGACCCGAGAAGAAGGACCACTGACCTCATGCGCACCGCCGAGATCCGCAAGCGTTGGCTCGACTACTTCGAAGCTCAGGGCCACGCGGTGGTGCCGTCGGCGTCGCTGATCTCCCCGGACCCGTCGACGCTGTTCACCATCGCGGGCATGGTGCCGTTCATCCCGTACATGACGGCCCAGCAGACCCCGCCGTGGACGCGCGCCACCAGCGTGCAGAAGTGCGTGCGCACGCTCGACATCGACGACGTCGGCAAGACCACGCGGCACGGCACGTTCTTCCAGATGAACGGCAACTTCTCGTTCGGCGACTACTTCAAGGCCGACGCCATCCGGTTCGCCTGGGACTTCCTGACGGGCTCCCTGGAGGACGGCAAGCTGGGCATCGACCCGGACAAGCTGTGGGTCACCGTCTACTACGAGGACGACGAGGCCCGCCAGCTCTGGAAGGACATCGTCGGCCTGCCCGACGAGCGCATCCAGGGCCTCGGCAAGAAGGACAACTACTGGTCCACCGGCCAGCCCGGCCCGGCCGGCCCGTGCTCGGAGATCTTCTACGACCGCGGCGCCGCCTACGGCCCCGACGGCGGCCCGCTGGTCGACGAGGGCGGCGACCGCTTCGTCGAGATCTGGAACCTCGTGTTCATGCAGTACGCCATCGACGACGTGAGGTCCAAGGAGGACTTCCGCATCGTGGGCGAGCTCGCCAAGAAGAACATCGACACCGGCATGGGCCTGGAGCGTGTTGCCTTCCTGCTGCAGGGCAAGGACAACATGTACGAGATCGACGAGGTCTTCCCCGTCATCGAGGCCGCCGAGAAGCTGTCCGGCAAGAAGTACGGCGAGAACCACGACGACGACGTGCGCATGCGCGTCGTGGCCGACCACGTCCGCTCGGCGCTGATGATCATCGGCGACGGCGTGCGCCCCTCCAACGAGGGCCGCGGCTACGTGCTGCGCCGCCTGCTGCGCCGCTCCGTGCGCGCCATGCGCCTGCTCGGCGTCGACGGCGTCTCCCTGCCGTCGCTGCTGCCGGTCTCCAAGGACGCGATGGCCCCCTCCTACCCGGAGCTGGCCACCAACTTCGAGCAGATCTCGGCCGTCGCCTACGCCGAGGAGGAGGCCTTCCGCCGCACGCTGGCCTCGGGCACCACGATCCTGGACAGCGCCGTCGCCGGCCTGAAGAAGCAGGGCGGCGATCACCTGGTGCTGCCCGGCGAGGCCGCCTTCCAGCTGCACGACACCTACGGCTTCCCGATCGACCTCACCCTCGAGATGGCCGCCGAGCAGGGCGTGCAGGTGGACGAGCAGGCCTTCCGCTCGCTCATGCAGGAGCAGCGCACCCGCGCCCGTGCCGACGCGCTGGCCAAGCGCACCGGCGGGGCCGACGTCGCCGCCTACGAGGCCCTGGAGAAGGAGCTCACCGCCCCGGTCGAGTTCCTCGGGTACACGCAGACGGACGCCTCCGTGCGCGTGGCCGGCCTGCTCACCGGCGGCGTCCCGGCCCCGGCCGTCACGGCCCCGGCCGAGATCGAGGTCGTGCTGGACCGCACGCCGTTCTACGCCGAGGCCGGCGGCCAGCTCGCCGACCACGGCACGATCGTGCTCGACGGCGGCGCCACCATCGAGGTGGACGACGTGCAGCGCCCCATCAAGGGCCTGAACGTGCACCGCGGCCGCCTGATCGAGGGCACGGTGGCGCTCGGCGACCCGGGCACCGCCCAGATCGACACGGCCCGCCGCAAGGCCATCAGCCGCGCCCACTCGGCCACGCACATGATCCACAAGGCGCTGCACGAGCTCGTCGGCCCGGACCGCACCCAGGCCGGTTCGGAGAACGCCCCGAGCCGCATCCGGTTCGACTTCCGCTCGCCGACCGCCGTCTCGGCGTCCGCCCTGACGGAGATCGAGGAGCGCGTCAACGTGCGTCTCGCCGACAACCTCGACGTGACCGACGAGCTCATGCCGATCGCGAAGGCCCGCGAGGCCGGCGCCATGGCGCTGTTCGGCGAGAAGTACGGCGACGTCGTGCGCGTGGTCTCGATCGGCGACGACTGGTCGCGCGAGCTGTGCGCCGGCACGCACGTCAAGCAGACCGGTCAGCTCGGCCGGGTCACGCTGCTCGGCGAGTCGTCGATCGGCTCCGGTGTGCGCCGCGTCGACGCCCTGGTGGGTGACGGCGCCTACGGTTTCCAGGCCAAGGAGCACGCGCTGGTGGGCCAGCTCACCGGCCTGCTCAACACGCGCCCCGAGGACCTGCACGAGCGGGTCGGCTCGCTCGTGACGCGCCTCAAGGAGGCCGAGAAGGAGCTCGCCGCGCTGCGGCAGGGCCAGCTCCTGGCCGTCGCCGGCAAGCTCGCCGCCGAGGCCCCGCGCGTCGGCGACGTCCGCGTCGTCACGCACGACGCCGGCGAGGCCCAGGCCGACGACCTGCGCGCCCTCGTGCTCGACGTGCGCGGCCGCCTCGGCGAGGCCGAGCCCGTCGTGGCCGCCGCCGGCGGCGTGTCGGGCGGCCGCCCCGTCGTGGTGGTCGTGACCAACGCCGCCGCCCGTGCGGCCGGCTACAAGGCCGGCGACCTGGTGCGCACCGCCGCCCAGACCCTCGGTGGCGGTGGCGGCGGCAAGCCGGACATGGCCCAGGGCGGCGGCACCGACCCGGCCAAGCTGGGCGAGGCCCTGGCGGGCATCGCCGAGGGCGTGCGCCTGGCCGCGGTGGGTGCCTGACGTCGTGACGGACACCGGGACCGAGCCGGGCCTCCCGCGGGGGGCCCGGCTCGGGGTCGACGTCGGCACGGCGCGGATCGGGCTGGCCGCGAGCGACCCCGACGGGCTGGTCGCCACCCCCGTGGAGACCGTGCCGCGGGTGCTGGCAGGCGCGAAGCAGGGTTCACCGAAGCAGGGTTCACCGAAGCAGGGGGCGCCGAGCGCCGGCGGCACCACGGCCGACGTCGCGCGGATCGTGGACGAGGCGGCCGAGCGGTTCGCCGCCGTCGTCTACGTGGGGCTGCCCCGGCACCTGTCCGGCAAGGAGGGTACGGCCACCGCCGACGCCCGCCGGTTCGCGGCCCGGTTGGCCGCCGCCCTGGCCGCCGCGGGCGAGCGCGCCGAGGTGCGTCTCGTGGACGAGCGGATGACGACCGTGTCGGCGCACCAGGCGCTCCATGCCGCCGGCAGAAAATCCAAGAAGCACAGGTCCGTGATCGATCAGGCCGCAGCCGTTATCATTCTGCAATCTGCACTCGACGCGGAGCGGGCGAAGGGGGAGCGCGCCGGCGAGCTCGTCGAGGTGCGGACCGTGCACGACACGCACGACCGAGCTCAGCGCCACCCCCCAAGGACACCCCCCGACGAAGGACAGTGAGTCTCCGGTGACGGACCTCTTCACGGCGCCCCCGCGCTCCCAGGCAGATCCCTCGTTCCCCGGGCCGAGATCAGGCCGGAGGGCGCAGCGACGGCGTCGCCGCAACAAGCGTGGCCGCGCCCTGATCGTGCTGCTGGTCGCCCTCGTGCTGGTCGGCGGGTCGGGCTACGCGATCTGGAGCAACCTCGACTCCCTGATGGGCCTGACGAACCCGCTCGAGTCCAAGGACTTCCCGGGCCCGGGTGGCGAGCAGGTCGACGTCGAGATCCCCGAGGGCGCGAGCGGCACGGTCATGGGCCAGGAGCTGTACAAGGCCGGTGTGGTCGCCAGCGTGTCGGCGTTCACCGCGGCCTTCGAGGCCAACCCGGACTCGATGTCGATCCGCCCCGGCACGCACGCCATGCTCGAGGAGATGCCCGCGCGGGACGCCGTCGCCCTGCTCGTGAAGAACGAGATGGTGGACCTGCAGCTCACCATCCCCGAGGGCTACACGGTGGACCAGATCGTCGAGCGCGCGGTGCAGGTCACCGGCGTGCCCGCCGAGGACTTCGAGGCCGCGCTGAAGAAGCCCGCCACGTTCGGTCTGCCCAAGCAGGCCGACGGCGACGCCGAGGGCTGGCTCTACGCGGGCACGTACGCGCTCGAGCCGGACAAGGACACCGCCGTCGGGCTGCTGACGCAGATGGTCGACCGCACCGAGCAGGCCCTGCGGAAGAAGGACGTTCCCGGCGGTGACTGGGAGGACGTGCTGACCAAGGCCTCGCTGGTGGAGCGCGAGGGCCTGCACGCGGAGGACAAGCCGAAGATCGCCCGCGCGATCGAGAACCGGCTCGAGGACGGCATGATCCTCCAGATCGACGCCGCGGTCGCCTACGGGGCGGGCAAGCCCGGCACCGAGCTGACCAAGGAGGACCTGCGCAACGAGAAGAACCCGTACAACACGTACGAGCACACGGGGCTGCCGCCGGGGCCGATCGCGAGCCCGGGGGAGACGGCGATCGACGCCGTGCTGCACCCCACGCCCGGCGACTGGAAGTACTGGATCACGGTCAACCTCGACACGGGCGAGACCAAGTTCTCGGAGACCTACGAGCAGCACCTCGCCTACCAGCAGGAGCTCCGCGACTGGCAGGCGGCCAACGGCTGAGGGTGACGAATCCCCGGAGTTGGCCGGGAATGTACGGATCGGGGTAGCGTTCGCGGCACCCGGCCCGTGATGCGATCGTGACGTGCGGTTGCAGTGTCGTGTTCCCGGTTGGTGACCAGCGTGGTTCGTCCAGTGATCCGCGCACCGTAGAGGATGGAGCGAGCGCGTGACCCAGGCCCTTCCGGGAGTGAACTATCAGGGGCCACCGAGGCACGCCAGCGGCTCGCGCGGGCGCCGGGGGGACCGTGACGGCAGCCACCGCCAAGGACGTCGGAGCGGTAGCCGGGGCGGCGGCGGGCGCGGCCCGCTGCGCCCGGTGGTGATCGCCGTCGTCGCCGCGCTGGTCGTCGTGGGCGGCCTGGGCGCGTGGACCGTGAAGAACGACGGCTACCTCTTCGGGATCGAGACGCCGCTCGCGGCCGCCGACTACGACGGCACCGGTGGCGAACCGGTCGCCGTCGACGTGCCCGAGAACGCCAACGGGTACACGATCGGCGCGGAGCTCGAGGCGAAGGACGTCGTCGCGAGCGCCGAGGCGTTCGTCCGGGCGTTCAACGCCAACCCGGACGCCGGCGGCATCCAGCCGGGCACGCACCAGCTGAAGCTGCAGATGAGCGCGGAGTCGGCGGTGGCGCTGCTCGCGGAGAACAAGGTCGACCGCGGCGGCCTGACCGTCGTCGAGGGCCACACCGTGGCGCAGATCAAGGACACGATGGTCAAGCAGGGCTGGCCCGAGGCGGACGTCGACGCGGCCCTCGCGGACCCGGCGGCGCTCGGCCTGCCCGCCGAGGCCGGGGGCGAGCTGGAGGGCTGGCTGGCGGCGAGCACCTACGACGCCAAGCCCGACACCGTGAGCGCGTCCGACGTGCTCAAGCAGATGGTCGCCCTGACCGTCCAGGAGCTCGACGCGCTCGATGTTCCGGCCGACCAGCGCAACGACCTGATCATCAAGGCGTCGCTGGTCGAGCGCGAGGCGCCGGACAAGTACCGCGGCGAGGTGGCGCGGGTGATCGACAACCGGCTCGCGACGGGCGAGCCGCTCGGCCTGGACGCCATCGACTCCTACGGGCGCAAGAAGCCGTCGCACCTGATCACGACCGAGGAGTTCCAGGACAAGTCGTTCCCGTACGCGTCGCGCGTGGTCGCGGGGCTGCCGCCGACGGCGATCGGCGCCCCCAGCAACGCCTCGCTCGAGGCGGTCATGAACCCGCCGGAAGGCGCTTGGCGGTGGTACGTGACCGTGAACCTGGAGACGCAGGAGACCAAGTTCACCGACAACTACGACGAGTTCCTGGCGTTCAAGGACGAGTACCAGGCCTGGGCCGCGGAGAACGGCTACTGACATGAGCATCACCACGGACCCCGTGCCGTCGCGGCGCGCCGCCGTGCTCGGCCACCCCGTCGCGCACTCCCTGTCCCCGGTGCTGCACACCGCCGCCTACCGGGCCCTCGACCTGGCCGGCTGGGACTACGGCGTGCACGACGTCACCGAGGACACCCTGGCGGCCTTCCTGGCGGACGTCGAGGGCGACCCGGCGCAGGCCTGGGCTGGGCTGAGCCTGACGATGCCGCTCAAGCAGGCGGTCATCCCGCTGCTCGACCACGTCGAGCCGCTCGCCGAGGCGGTCGGCGCCGTGAACACGGTGCTGTTCACGGCGGTCGGCGGCGCGGTCACCACCACCGGTACCAACACCGACGTGCACGGCATCGTCGCGGCGCTGCGCGAGGGACTGGGCGCGGGCGCACGCCCCGTCGCCGAGGCCGTGGTCCTGGGCGGCGGAGCGACCGCGGCGTCGGCCCTGGCGGCCCTGGCCGAGCTCGGCTGCGCCTCGGCGCGGGTCTTCGTGCGCTCCCTGGACCGCATCGGCCCGCTGCGCGCGGCTGTGGCCCGGATGGGTGTGACTCCGTCGTTCGAGGTGTTCGACGACACGGCGACGCCGTCGGCCCTGGTGACCGCGGACGCCGTCGTCTCCACGACGCCCAGGTACGCCGCCGACACCTGGGCCAAGCTGCTGACCGACGGCGACCGCGCGCCCCGCGGCGTCCTGCTCGACGTCGTCTACGACCCCCGGCCCACCGCCCTGCAGTCCGCGTGGACGGCGCTGGGCGCCCGCGCGGTGGGCGGCGAGCGCATGCTGCTGCACCAGGCCGCCGAGCAGGTGCGCCTGATGACGGGACACGTGGCGCCGCTGGCGGCCATGGACGAAGCGCTCCGCTCGGCCCTGGCCGTCCCGGCCTGACCGCGGAGGCGGTGGCCTCTCGGGGACGACGTCACCCTCCCGGGAGGGTGACGGAGAGTGAGCATTGCTACGTCTCCGTTACCTCCTCGGGAGCCACGTCTCTGCCCGGCGCGACACGCCGGGGCCGCATCGTCGTGCCCGTCGGTGTGTCGCCCACCGGACCGGTGCGCCGACCCCGTCACGCGCGTGAAACAATCCGACCATGCTGCGTTGGTTGACATCGGGTGAGTCGCACGGTCCCGCACTCGTGGGCATGATCGAGGGTCTGCCCGCCGGGGTGGAGCTGACGACGTCGGACATCCAGGGCGCCCTGGCGCGCCGCCGCCTCGGCTACGGCCGCGGCGCCCGGATGAAGTTCGAGCAGGACCAGGTGCGGGTGCTCGGCGGGCTGCGCCACGGCCTCACGCAGGGCGGGCCGCTCGCGATCGAGATCGCCAACACGGAGTGGCCCAAGTGGACCGACGTGATGTCGGCCGACCCGGTGCCCGCCGAGGCGCTCCTGGTCGACGCCGGGACCGGCGACGAGCGCGAGGTGGCCCGCAACCGGCCGCTGACGCGCCCGCGTCCCGGGCACGCCGACCTCATCGGCATGCGCAAGTACGGCTTCGAGGACGCGCGGCCCGTGCTGGAGCGGGCCTCCGCGCGCGAGACCGCGGCCCGCGTGGCGCTCGGCGTGGCCGCCGCCAAGTTCCTCGAGCAGGCGCTCGGCATCCGCCTCGTCTCCCACGTGGTCGCGATCGGCGAGGCCGAGGCGCCCGACGACGCGGCGCTGCCGACCCCCGACGACGTCGCGGCGCTCGACGCGGACCCGGTGCGCTGCTTCGACGCCGCCTCCTCGAAGCTCATGGTCGAGGAGATCGACCTTGCCAAGAAGGACGGCGACACGCTCGGCGGCGTCGTCGAGGTGCTCGCCTACGGCGTGCCCTCCGGCCTGGGCACCTACGTGCAGGGCGACCGCCGGCTCGACGCACGGCTGGCCGCGGCCCTGATGGGCATCCAGGCGATCAAGGGCGTCGAGGTCGGCGACGGCTTCCGCACCGCGCGCCGCCGCGGCAGCGCCGCGCACGACGAGATCGTCCGCGGCACCGCCCCCGACGGGCGCCCCGGCATCGAGCGCACCACCAACCGGGCCGGCGGCATCGAGGGCGGCATGTCGAACGGCGAGATCGTGCGCGTGCGCGCCGCGATGAAGCCCATCTCGACCGTCCCGCGGGCGCTGCCGACCGTGGACACCGCCACGGGCGAGCCCGTCACGGCCCACCACCAGCGGTCCGACGTGTGCGCGGTGCCGCCCGCCGCCGTCGTCGCCGAGGCGATGGTGGCCCTCACCCTGGCCGAGGCGGCCGTCGAGAAGTTCGGCGGCGACTCCGTGGCCGAGGTGCGGCGCAACCTCGAGTCGTACGTGGCCGCCATCCCGGAGCTGCTGCAGTGAGGCGCTCCGCCGACGCGACCCGCCCGGTCGCCGTCATGATCGGACCGCCTGGCTCCGGCAAGTCGAAGGTGGGCCGCACGCTCGCCGCCGGCCTGGGCGTCACCATCCGGGACACCGACGCGGACATCGAGGAGCGCGCCGGCAAGCCCGTCAGCGAGATCTTCGTGGACGACGGCGAGCCCCACTTCCGCGAGCTGGAGTCCGCGGCGGTGCTCGCCGCGCTCGCGGAGCACGACGGCGTGCTGTCGCTCGGCGGCGGCGCCGTCATGAGCCTGGCCACACAGGCGGCCCTGACGCGGTACGCGGCCGACGGCGGGCACGTCGTCTTCCTCGACGTGCCGCTGGCGATCGCGGCCCAGCGGGTCGGCATGAACCAGGCCCGGCCGCTGCTGCTGGGCAACCCGCGGGCGCAGTGGCAGAAGCTGATGGCCGAGCGGCGTCCCACGTACGAGCGCCTGGCGACGCTGACGATCGTCTCCAGCGACCGGCCCGGCGAGCAGGTCGCGGCGGAGATCATCGAGGCCCTCGGCCTGGAGCTGCGGGTGCCGGAGCTGATCGACCCGAAGCGGGCCGAGGAGCACAGGGCCGAGGACCACGCCCAGGAGAACACGAGCGAGGAGAACGTCACGTGAGCACCGACAGCGCACCCACCCGGATCACGGTCCGGGGAGACGCTCCCTACGACGTCGTCATCGGCCGCCACCTCCTGGGGGAGCTGCCCGGACTGGTGGGCAAGGCCGCCAAGGTGATGGTGATCCACCCGGCCGCGCTGTCGGCGACGGCGGACGCGATCGCCGAGGACCTCAAGGCGGCGGGCTACGAGGCGTTCGTCGCGGAGGTGCCGGACGCCGAGTCGGCCAAGACGCCGCAGGTGGCCGCCTTCCTCTGGGGTCTGCTCGGGCAGCTCGACTTCACGCGGTCGGACGCGATCGTCGGCGTCGGCGGGGGAGCGACCACCGACCTCGCCGGCTTCGTGGCGGCGACCTGGCTGCGCGGCATCCGCGTGGTGCACGTGCCGACCACGCTGCTCGCGATGGTCGACGCGGCCGTGGGCGGCAAGACGGGCATCAACACGGCCGAGGGCAAGAACCTCGTGGGCGCGTTCCACCCGCCGGCGGGTGTGCTGTGCGACCTCGCGGCGCTCGGCTCGCTGGACAAGTGGGACCTCGTCGCGGGCATGGCCGAGGTGGTCAAGACCGGCTTCATCGCGGACCCGGTGATCCTCGACCTGGTCGAGGCGCACGTCGACGAGCTGCGGAACTGGGCCGGCGCGGACGCCACGGACGAGACCTGGGCCGTGATCGCCGAGCTCGTGGAGCGGTCCGTGCGGGTCAAGGCCGAGGTGGTGGGCGAGGACCTCAAGGAGGCCGGCCTGCGCGAGATCCTCAACTACGGGCACACCCTGGGCCACGCGATCGAGCTCGTCGAGCGCTACCAGTGGCGCCACGGGGCCGCGGTGAGCGTGGGCATGATCTTCGCCGCAGAACTCGCCCGGATGGCCGGCAAGCTGCCCGACGACGTCGCCGACCGGCACCGCGCCGTCCTGGACTCCCTCGGGCTCCCGGTGCACTACCGGGGCGACCGGTGGGACCAGCTGCTCGCCGCGATGCGCCGCGACAAGAAGGCGCGGGGCGACCTGCTGCGGTTCGTGGTGCTGGACGACGTCGCCAAGCCGGTGCGGCTGGAGGGCCCCGACCCGACGCTGCTGGCCGCGGCCTACGCCGAGGTGTCCAAGGAGCCGCCGACGAGGGGCCCGGGCACCCCGGTCACGCTGACGCTGGGCTGATTCTTCCCCCCAGCCCGAGCTCTCCCCTTCGAGGCCCGGGTTTCTTCGCTTTGAGCCGGCTCAAAGCGAAGAAACCCGGGCCTCAAAGGTGACGACATTCCATGCGCGTGAGGCGAACCCGACATTAGCCTCGGTTCATGATCACCGATCCCGGCTTTCGGGCCGCCCGCAAGGCCGGCTCGCCCGGCGTGTTCCGGTTGCTCTTCCCGCTGGTGTTCCTGGGCCTCCTGGTCCTGTTCGCCGGCCCGTTCTCGTCCGCCGACGGCGCCGGTACGCCGACGCCGTTCCTCGTGGTCGCCGGGATCGCGGCCCTGATCGTGCTGTGGATCTTCGCCAGGGGCGCCCGGCGCTGGGCGCGCAACCGTGGCGCCTGGTCGCGCGCCGCGCGCGGCGCGGTGTCCCTGACCCTGAACGGCGAGGCCGTGGCCGCGCAGCGCAAGGTGTCCGGCCGGCCGATGCGGACCGTGGTGGTCGAGCACCGCGGGCACCAGCAGTACCTGCACCTGCTGTTCCCGCAGGACGCCCCCGTCGACACGATCGTTCCTGGCCGGGTCACGGTCGAGCTCTTCGCCGGCGACACCGTCGAGGGCCCGGCGCGCCTGCTGCTGGCCGACGGCCGCACGCTGTGGGCCTTCACGTCACAGCTCGGGACGCGGGCGCAGCCGAAGCCCCGGGCGACCCGGTCCGGCACGACGTCCGGCCTGACCGGCACCGCGTCCGACGGGAGCGCGGCCCTGCTCGTTCCGGCGACGTCCGTTCCGGCAGCGCCCGGCGACCGCGGACGGGGTGACGACGGAGGCGGTGACGGACCGGGTGACATGCCAGGCGGCGCCGTGCCCTCCGCGGACCCGTCGGCGAGCGCGACGTGGTCGGGCGGCGACGGCTGGACCGGCGGCAGCTCCTGGGGCGGCGACTCGACCTGGACGGGCTCGGACGGCGGCGGCGCCGGCCACGGCGGTCCCGGCGGGAGCGGCGACGGCGGCGGCTGGTTCGGCGGCGGCGACTCGGGCGGCGGCTGGTCCGGCGGCGACTCCGGCGGCGGTGGCGGCGACTCGGGCGGCGGCAGCTCCTGACGGCGTCGGTGCGTGGCGCCTGACGGTTCCTGACGGCGTCGGGCCGGACCCCGGGCGGGCGATTCTTGGGTGATCTTGTCCCGTTTTCTGTGCAATGCGCGCGGTGGGCGCCTAGCGTCCGAAGGGCAGGGGTGCACAAACGCGCGTGGTTCGGCCGCGTGCCGACCGAAAGGTGCCCCGACATGCGCAGGGTCTACAACCTTCCACCCGGCTGGCCGGTCCCGCCCGAGGGCTGGAAGCCGGATCCTGAGTGGCAACCGAATCCTCAGTGGTCGGTCCCGGTGGGCTGGCGACTGTGGGTCGATGTGCCGGACACGGCCCTGATCGGCACGGACGCCGTGGCCGTGGACGTCCCGGACGAACAGTCGACGTCCACCCGGAACCGCAGGGGATGGGCGATGGTCGGCGGAGCGGGCGCGGCCCTGCTGATCTTCTTCCTGGGCGTGGGCATCGGCGGCGCCGGTGGCGGTCAGGGGGACGGCCCGGTCGCAGGAGCGGAGGCATCGGCGTCCGCCTCTGCGGCGGCGGCGTTCGCGGCCGTGGCCGAGGAGCGCGCGGAGCTAGAGAGCGAGCGGGCAGACCTCGCCGAGGCCCAGGCAGCGCTCAAGGCCGACGAGGCCGCACTGGCCGACGACCGCAAGAGCCTGGACAGCCGCGCCGACGACCTGGCGAAGAAGGAGAAGAAGCTCCGGACGCGTGAGGCCGACGTCAGGACCGCCGAGGCCGAGGTCGACACGCGGGAGTCCGAGGTGGCCCAGCGGGAGTCGGCCGTCGAAGAGGCGGAGGCAGCCGGACTGGTGGGTGGAGACACCGGGGGCGGCGGGACGGCCGACTCCGGCGGCACGACCTACTACGAGAACTGCGATGCCGCGCGGGCCGCAGGCGCCGCGCCCGTGTACAGCGGTGACCCTGGCTACGGCTCCCACCTGGACCGGGACGGCGACGGCGTCGGCTGCGAGTAGTGCCGGACGCCGCTGCTCCCGACCGCGCTGCTCCCAACCGCGCTACTCCCACAGCCCCCGCTCGATCAGCACGTCCTTGAGCAGGTCGGCGCGGTCGGTGATCAGGCCGTCCACGCCGTCGTCGATGAGCTGCCGCATCTCGTCCGGGTCGTCGATGGTCCAGACGTGGACCTTCTTGCCCAGGGTGTGCGCCGCGGCGATCGACGCCGGGTCCACGACCGTGATCGAGCCCTCGCGCACCGGGACCTGGAGCGCGTCGACGTCGCGCAGCGCCCGCCGGGACAGCGCCGGCACGCGGACGCGCACCCCGGTCAGGAAGCTCGCGATCTCCTTGCGCCCGGCCGACGTCGCGACCGGGCGGGACAGCTTGGTGAGCGTCGCCCGCCGTCGGGCCACCTCGAAGGAGGTGACACACACGCGGTCCCACGCGGAGGTCCGCTCGATCGCCCGGGCGACCGGCCCGACGCTGGAGGAGTGCTTGACGTCGATGTTCACGCGCAGGTCGGGCCACCCGCCGAGCAGGTCCTCCAGCAGCGGCACGGGCTCCACACCACCGATGCGGGCATCGCCGACCTCGGACCACGGCAGCTCGGCGACCAGGCCCGTGCCGTCCGTGGTGCGGTCGAGCGACTCGTCGTGCAGCGCGACCGCGACGCCGTCCACCGTCCCGTGCGCGTCCGTCTCCACGTACCGGTAGCCGAGGTCGACGGCGGCGCCGAACGCCGCCAGGGAGTTCTCCAGCCCCTCGGTGCCGGCTGACGCGTGCGCGAACCCGCGGTGGGCGAGGGCCTGGAAGGGCCCCTCGAAGTAGGTCACTGGCTGTCCCTCACGAAGTCGAACCTCACGAACTGGATCTCAAGCATCGATGCTGCTGTCGGTCCATTTCAACATGCCGTCGAGGTACGTCTCGCGCGGCCCACGGGCCGACAGCGACAGGTCGTGCACACCTCCCGGCACCACGAGCTCGGTGACGTCCAGCCCCAGGCCGGGCGCGAGCGCGGCCATCTGCCGGACGTCGAGCACGGTGTCCTGGGCGTCGAGCAGCGGGTTGTCGAGCGAGTCCGGCCCGGACGAGTCGGACCGGGCGAGCAGCACGGGGCACGCGATCTCCAGCCCGGCGGCGACGCGCGCCTGTCCCCGCCGGATCGCGACGAACCACCCCACGCGGCCCGGCAGACCCTCGGGACGCTTGAGGGTCGTGTCGAACTCCCAGCGCCCGCCGTTGGCGGCGAGCAGATGCTCGGCGTACCGGGACGGACCGTCGCTGATGATCGCGGTGCTCGCGAGCCGCCCCACGGTGTCGAGCACGCGGGTGCCGACGGTGCGCTGCCAGTGCGGCGCGCGCAGGTCGAGGAACGGTGAGTTCAGGACCAGCACGTCCGGCCCGGCGTCGGCCCCCGCGGCGTTGCGGTGCGCATGCGCCCACAGGGAGGCCGTCAGCCCGCCCGTCGAGTGGGCGTGCACCACGAGCGGCAGCCCCGGCTCCAGGCCGCGTACCGCACGGGCGGCCGCCGCGATGTCGCTCGCCTGCTCGCGCAGGTCGAGCACGAAGTGCGGGATCTGGTCCGGCTGCAGGGAGCGTCCGGCGGCCCGGAGGTCGACGGCGTAGAACGCGTAGCCGGCCGCGGTGAAGGTGCGGGCCAGGTGCTCCTGGAAGAAGTAGTCGTTGTAGCCGTGCACGTGGATCACGGCGGCCCGGGGCGCCGGCCGGTCGGCCGGGTACGGGTAGCGCACCAGGGTCGCCGGGCCGAGCGGGGCCTCCTGGAACGGCTCACCGAGCAGGTGGTCGGTGCGCCAGTCGAGCGCGTCTTCCGGGGAACCAGGCACCTGGGGATCGTATGTCGAGGACGGCCCTGGTCGCAGGTCGCCACGTTCCGGGACGGCCGGTGCACAGGCCGGCCGTGCTCTCAGGCCGGTGCTCTCGGTCCGGCCGTGCTCTCAGTCCGGTCGTAGGCCGGCCAGCAGGATCTCCAGGTACGGCCCGCGGTCCGACGCCGCGCCCAGCCGCACCGCGTGCTCCATCCCGCACACCAGGTGCTCCACCTGCTGCGTGGACAGGTCCCGCCGGACGACGCCGGCGGCTTGGGCCCGGACCAGGACCTGCTCGAACCCCGTGCCGATCTCCTGCTTGGCGGCGCGCACGTCGTCGTCCTCGTCCTCGGCGGACAGGAGCACGGGCTGCAGGCCGCCCTCCTCGAGCTGGAGGTCCAGCGCGGCGTGCAGGAGATTCGTGATCGCGGTCTCGGGGCTGGGCTCCGCGACGGCTTCGCGCACCAGTACACGCAGCCGCTCGAGCGTGTCGCGGGTCAGCGCCTCCACGAGCGCGTGCGTGGTGGGGAAGTGGCGGTAGACCGTGCCGACCCCCACACCGGCCTCTCGCGCGACGTCGTTGAGCCGGAGCGCGCCGGGGTCGTGGCGCCGGGCGACCTCGAGAATGCGCGCGCGGCTGCGGGCGGCGTCGGACCGGAGTGCGGGCATGGGGTGAGCCTACCGCAAAAGCGGATGGAAGATCCGTTTCAGGTGCTACGCTCAAGCGGATACATCATCCGGATGGGCTGGTGGAAGTGATGTCGCCCTGCCCTGAACCCGCTGCACGAGACCACAGAGAACCGAGGACCGACATGACCTGGGACCCCGCCCGCCTCCCCGACCAGACCGGCCGCACGCACGTCGTGACCGGCGCCACCGCCGGCATCGGCTACTTCGCCGCCGAACAGCTCGCCGCGGCCGGCGCGCACGTCGTGCTCGCCTCCCGCTCCGCGGGCAAGCTCGCCACCGCCGTCGCCTCCATCGAGCGGGAGGTGCCCGGCGCACGCCTCGACACCGTCGTCGTGGACCTCGCATCCCTCGTGTCCGTGGCCGACACCGCCGCACGGATCGCCGCCCTGCCCCGCGTGGACGGCCTGCTGCTCAACGGCGGCTCCGTGGCCCTCAGGCGCGACGCGACGACGGCCGACGGGCTGCCCCTGATGCTCGGCACACACGTGGTCGCGGGGGTGGCGCTCCTGGCGGGCGCGCTCCCGGCGCTCGCGGCCACGGGCGACCGGACCGGCACGCCGGCACGGGTGGTGCACACCTCCACGGGTTTCGTCACGCAGTTCCCGACGTCGGTCGACGACGTCCGCCGGGTGCCGCGCGTCGCCCTCCTCGCCTACACGAAGGCGAAGACGGTGACCGAGGTGTTCGCGTTCGAGCTGGCGCGCCGGCTGGAGGCCGCGGGGACGCCGGTCGCCTCGCTGGTCACCCGGCCGGGTGTCGGGGTCGACGCCCGGACGCCGCACCGTGCCGGCATCCGTGACTCGACCACGCCGTACCAGCGCAACCCCTACACGCCCTGGGCCCAGGGCAAGGACACCGCCGCCTGGTCGGCGGTGCGCGCCCTGACGGACCCGCAGGCCGGCAACGGCGACTACTTCGCGCCCGCCGGGCGGCTGAAGGGGCTGCCGGTGCGGGTGGAGCCGACCGCCCGGACGGCGTCGCCCGAGGGCGACCTCGCGGCGCGCGTCTGGGACCAGGTCGAGGCGCTCACGGGGACGCCGCTGCGGATCCCCGCCGGCGCGGCCGAACAGCGAGCCCGGAAGTAGGCGCCCGCCGATCACCGACCTGCCGATGACGAGATGGCAGGATGTCCGACATGCCTCTTGATGGCGGGATCAACATCGGCCGGACGGTGCAGTCGGCGATCTACCGCGACGGCGTCTACGGCCGCCGGCCCACGGTGCCCACCGACCCCGACGCGCTCGCCGCCGCCGCCCGCCGCCGCATGACCCGCACCGGCTGGTCCTACGTGGCCGGCGGCGCCGGCGCGCAGCGCACCGTCGCCGCCAACCGGGAGGCGTTCGGCAGGTACCCGATCGTGCCGCGCCAGCTGGTCGACGTCGGCGAACGGTCGCTCGCCACGACCCTGCTGGGCCGCGAGCTGCCCGCCCCCGTGCTCTTCGGGCCGGTCGGTGCGCTGGAGCTCGCCGTGCAGCACCAGCGCGGCGGCCGGGCCGCCGCGCCGCGCAACGCCGAGCCCGCCCTGGCCCGCGCCGCCCGCGACCTCGGCCTGCCCGTCGTCATCTCGTCCCAGGCGTCCACCCCCATGGAGGACACGGCTGCCGCCCTCGGCGACAGCCCACGTTGGTTCCAGCTCTACTGGTCGTCCGACGACGCCCTGGTCGAGTCCTTCGTCTCCCGTGCCGAGGCCGGCGGCTGCGAGGCGATCGTCGTCACCCTGGACACCCACGTGCTCGGGTGGCGCACCGCGGACCTCGACCTGGGCTACCTCCCGTTCGCCCGCGCCGAGGGCATCGCCCAGTACCTGAGCGACCCCGTGTTCCGCGGCCTCGTCGAGGCGCGGGTCGCGGCGGCGTCCTCTGAGGCGGCGGCGTCGGGATCTGCGCCGTCCAACCGGCCCACGGCCGCCGCCGTCCGCTCGCTGCTGTCCATGGCGCGCCACCACCCGGGCCCCACCCTGCGCAACCTCACCCAGCCCCACGCCCGCGCGGCCGTGGAGACCTTCCTGGACGTGTTCTCCCGCTCGACCCTCACCTGGGCCGACCTCGCCTGGCTGCGCGCGCGCACCACCCTCCCGATCCTCGTCAAGGGCATCCAGCACCCCGACGACGCCCGCGCCGCCCTCGACCACGGCGTCGACGGCATCGTCGTGTCCAACCACGGCGGCCGGCAGATCGACAACGCGGTCGCCTCGATCGACGCCCTCGGGCCCGTGGTCGACGCCGTCCCCGACTCTGTCCCCGTGCTCTTCGACTCCGGCGTCCGCACCGGAGCCGACGTCTTCACCGCGCTCGCCCTCGGCGCCGACGCCGTCCTCCTGGGCCGCCCCTGGGTCTACGGCCTCGCGCTCGCCGGGGCCGACGGCGTCCGCGCCGTCGCGGAGCACGTCCTGGCCGAGCTCGACCTCACGATGGCGCTCGCGGGTGTCTCGGGGACGGAGCAGATCGGCCGGCACAACCTGGCGCTCTGACCCCTACGTCTGACCGGCGCGTCCGACCCGTGCGTCGGTATGAGATCGTGACCGCTCCAGCACCCACGATTCATGCGACCCGGGCAGACTGCGGCCATGACCGACGCCGTACCCGGACCCGACGCGCAGCCTTCCTCGGCGAGCGAGACACCGACGCCCCCGAGGATGGGCCTGGAGCTGCAGGAAGGTGTGCGGATCCCGCGACGCCGGGTGTTCTCCTGGGCGCTGTGGGACTGGGGCACCCAGCCGTTCAACACGGTCATCCTCACGTTCGTGTTCACCGCCCTGTACCTGACCACGGAGTCGTTCCTCGACCCGTCGGTCGCCGCGCTGGGCGAGGACGACCCGGCCTTCGTGCGCGGGATCGCGGACCTGACCGCCGGCCTGGGGCTGTGGAACTTCATCGCCGGACTCGCGATCCTCCTCCTCGCCCCGGTGCTGGGCCAGCGCGCGGACGTCTCCGGCCGCCGCAAGGCCTGGCTCGGCGGGGCCACCGCCGCCCTGGTGCTGTGCATGCTCGCGCTGTGGTTCGTCGAGGAGGACCCGGCCTACTTCGTGTTCGGCGCGATCATGATCGCGCTGGGCAGCGTGCTCAGTGAGATCGCCGGGGTGAACTACAACGCCCTGATGGTCTCGGTCGCCACGCCCAAGACCGTCGGCAGGGTGTCCGGGCTCGGCTGGGGCCTCGGCTACGTCGGCGGGATCCTGGTCCTGGCTCTCGTGGTCGTCGCCAACCTCTCGTCGTGGTGGGGCATGCCCACCGACAACGGCCTCGCCTACCGCATCATCGCGGTGTTCTGCGCGATCTGGGCCCTGGCGTTCGTGTGGCCGATCTTCGCGTTCGTCCCCGAGATGCCGCCGTCGAGCGGGCGGCCGAAGGTCGGCTTCTTCGCCAGCTACGTGGTGCTCTTCCGGGACATCCAGGGCCTGTGGCGCACGTCGCGGCGCACGTTCTGGTTCCTGCTGGCGAGCGCGGTCTTCCGCGACGGGCTGGCCGGCGTCTTCGCCTACGGGGCGATCATCGGCAAGGCGAGCTTCGGGTTCACCACGGACCAGGTCATCATCTTCGGCATCGCCGCGAACCTCGTGGCCGGCGCCAGCACCATCCTGGTCGGCCGGGCCGACGACCGCTTCGGCCCCCGCTCCGTCATCCTCGCCACCCTGAGCGTGATCGTCGTCGCCGGCCTCGGCGTCGTGTTCCTGCGCGACCTCGGCCCGATCGTGTACTGGGTGGGCGGCCTCCTGCTGTCCGCGTGCGTCGGACCGGCGCAGGCCGCGTCCAGGTCCTACCTCGCCCGCGTGACGCCCGCCGGCAAGGAGTCCGAGATCTTCGGCCTCTACGCCACCACGGGCCGTGCGACGTCGTGGATGTCGCACGGCCTGTGGACCGTCATCATCGCCGTCACGGGCGCGACCATCTGGGGCACCCTCGGGATCATCGCCGTGGTGCTCGTCGGGCTCGTGCTGATGTGGTTCGTGCAGGAGGCACCGGTGGCCGACGCCGGGACTACCGGCGAGCCGACGCCGGGCGCGGCGCCGGACCCGACGGGCGTGGTCTAGCGGGTGGGGTCTAGCTGATGTGGTCGGCGGCCTGTCGGGCAGCAGCCTGACGGGCCGCCGTCCGGGCGGCCAGCGCGCTCTTCAGGGCGGCCTGGAGCCGGTCGAGATCCGCGAGCTGCCCCAGGTGCCCGAGCTTGTCCGGGTTGATCACGCCGCGGATACCGACGAGCAGGCCGCCCGAGACCTCGAACGACCAGGTACCGATGAGGCCGCCGCCCACGACGTCGTCCGCCACGATGAGCAGACCGGGCTCGCCGCCCACGAGCGCGCGCTCGAAGTGGAGCGGCGCGCCCCGGCCGATGAAGGCCGCGAGCATCCGGGCGACCGTGACACGGCCCGCGACCGGCCGGGCGATCGACATGCCCTGGGGCACGTTCCCGCCGCCGTCACCCGTGAGCACCACGTCCTCGGCCAGGAGCTCCAGGAACGAGTCCACCGCACCCTCCTCGCACGCGGCGAGGAACCGGGACACGAGCTCCTCGGCGCGGGCCCGGTCGCTCGCGGTACGCCGCCCGGGATTCGGGGCGTGGGGTGCGGGCGCGTCCTGGTCCGGGTGCTGGGGCGCTCCGGGGTGCTCTGCTTCGGACTGTCGTGTCCCCGCCGGCGGTGCTGCGGACTGCGGCCCCACGCGCCGCGCGATCCGCCGTCGGGCGCGTGAGGCGAGCTGCCGCGCGGCCACCTCGCTGGTGCCGATCACGTCGGCGGCCTCGCTGTGCGGAAAGCCGAGCACGTCGTGCAGCAGGAACGCCGCGCGCTCGGACGGCGTGAGGGTCTCCAGCAGCACCAGGAACGCGGTGGAGAGGTCGTCGGCGAGCTCGGCGTGCCGCGCGACGTCGGGCGCCGGCGTCGCCATCGCAACCGGTAGCGACGGGACAGGACCGACCAGCGGCTCCGGGAGCCACTCGCCCACGTACTGCTCCCGCCGCACCCGCGCCGAACGCAGCACGTCGATGGCTATGCGCGTGGTCACCGTGGTGACGAAGGCGTCGGGGTTGCGCACGTCGGGCGCCTGCGCGACGCGCGTCAGCGCCTCCTGCACCACGTCCTCGGCCTCGGCCACGCTGCCCAGCATCCGGTAGGCGACGGCGAACGAGAGCGGCCGCAGCCGGCCGAGCGCGGCGTCGTCCAGGTAGGTGCCGGTCCCTGGAGCGGTGTCGGACGCGGTGTCGGGCGGCGTCGTGCCGGTTGTCGCGGCGGACGGCGAGGTCGGGGGCTCGGTCATGCGGACATGCTCTCGCGTCATACCCCTCTGACGGTACGGGGGCGGCAGACGTGACACCTCCGCGCCGGACAGGGGCAGGAGTAGGAGCCGCGACGGGGACAACAGGGGCAGGAGCAGGGACGGGGACGGGGACAGGGCAGACGTCGGGACGACGCGTGAGCCCTGGTCACAGGGTGCGTACGCTGGCGCGCGTGAGAACAACTGCGCTTGTCGTGCGCTTCCTGCTCGAGCTCGCACTCGCCGCGGGCGCGGGCTACGCCGCCTGGAACCTCGCCGACGGCGCATGGCGCGTCGCCGCCGTCCTCCTCGCGCCGGCCGTCGTGATCGCCCTCTGGGCGTCATTCCTCTCGCCGAAGGCACCCGTGTCTATCCCGGCATGGGCACAGGTCGTCCTGGAGGCGGCCCTCTTCGGCGGCGTCGGGTACCTGTGCTGGCGCGCGGGAGCCTCCTCCGCCGGCGTGGCGCTCGCGGCCGTGTGGGCGGTCGACCGGTTGGTGCTGTGGCTGACCCGCAACCAGCGCAGCGTGCTGGAGCCCGAGCGCGACCCCGGGCCGCGCCGGGCCAGCTGAGGCGTGGGCGCCGGGGCGCTGAGTGCGACCCCCGGAGGGGGCGGCGGCGCGACGTGACGGCTCGACGCGACCGCTCAGCGTGACCGCATGGCGTCGATCTCGTCGCGGCGGAACAGCACGAGGCGGTCCAGGACGTCGTCCGGCAGCGGCTGGTCCGGTGTGAACCGCACGGTGCCCTTCGACGTCGAGAAGTCGGTCAGGTCGGGCGCGAGCGCGTCGATCGCGGGCGGGCTGAATGGGTGCAGCCCGATGTGCTTCGCGGTGGCACGCGCCGAGACCAGCGGGCTGCCCCGGTAGCGCAGGGCGGCCATGCCGTAGCTCATGCCCTCCTCGGCGTCCGGCACGAGCTCCAGCGCCCGCGCCCGCACGTGCTCGACGGCGTCCTTGGCCGGCCCGTCGAGGCCGGCGATGTACTCGGTGAACTCACCCATGAGCACAGCCTCGCGAGGTCGGGCGGGTTCCGCGGGGGCAAGCGGATCCTGAGTTTGTTCTCACCGGGTCCGGTCCCTTCTGCTGAGTGGTGACGAGCCTCTGCAGCGTGGCTCTCGGGCCAGCGTATGCCGCGCCGGGCTTGATGAAGAGTTATCCACAGATTACAAGTGCACCTCGCGGTGCGTATAAATGTTCGAGATAATGGTGTCAGGCGGACAACGAGGGCAGGGGGTGGCATCGGTGGACTCGATGGAGGGAACGGGCTTTGAGGGTGCGCCCTTAGCGGGTGCGGGTGGCGTGGCGTCGTTGGAGCAGGTGTTGGACCGGATCGAGGCCGCGGTGGGGGAGCTGGCGGGTCTGGTCGCTCCGGAGGTCCTGGAGGGTTGGGGCGCTCCGACGATCACCCGGTTGATGCAGGCCCATACGAGGATCCGTAAGGTGACCGCTCGCCTGGAGGGTGTGCGGTTCACGGTGTTGCCGCGGATCGAGGACGACGGTTCCTGGCGTAGCGGTGGCATGTCGCGCACGTTCGCGTCGTGGTTGCGGTTGCGCGAGGGTGTCTCGGCGTCTACGGCGCGGAAGGATGTGACGACGGCGCGTCGGTTGGCGCAGGCTCTCCCGGGGACGCGTGAGCGTCTGGTCGCGGGCACTCTGGGTGTGGACCATGCGCGGGTGATGGCGGAGGTCGCGCCGACGAGCCGGACCCGGCAGGACGCGTTGGCGTGGTTGGTCGAGACCCGCACGGGGGAGGTGACGACGCCGGAGGTGTTCGTGGACATGGTCGCTGTGGATCTGCCGGACCCGGCTGACGACCCTGACGGTACCCACACCGCGACCGGTTCACGCAGGTGCTGGCTGAGGCGATCGCCGCGGGGACCCTGGTGACGGGGGAGGCCCTGGTGCTGCGTGAGGCGCCGGTGTTGAACGCGGATCAGTTCCGGGTGGTGGCGCGCCGGTTCGCGACGGTGACGGACCCGGACACGGACGACGTCGACGATGACAAGGCGGCCCGGGGTGAGTTCTTGGACGTGTCCAAGACGTTGGGTGGGTTTCATGTCGCGGGGTTCTTGACCGATGAGCACGGTCTGCTGCTGACGGCGGCGGTCACGGCGCTGGTCGGTGCCCCGGCCGCGGGGGACGACCGCACCCCAGGGCAGCGTCGTGCGCAGGGTCTGGCGGACCTGGCCCGTCTGACCCTGGACATGAACGCTGTGTCTCCGGGCGCGGCGATCGCGCCGCATCTGAACGTGACAGTGTCGTGGTCGGAGCTGGTCGCTCAGGTCACTCGTACGCGTGCGGGGTTGTGCCTGACCTGCGGGCAGGCCGTCCCGGGCCGGTCGGGCGCAGCAACGGTGGGTGGATCGAACGTGGTCGTGGCGGGGTTGGGCGGGTCGCGCCCGGGAGCGTCGAGCACCGGCGTGCCGGGTTCTGGTGTGCCGGGTGGTGGTGTGTCGGGTGGTGGTGGTGTCGGTGGTGCTGGTGCATCGGGACCGCCCGGCGACCTCACCAGCGTGGGTGCTGGGCCCGGTGCGGGTCCTGGTCCTGGCCTGTTGGGTGCAGGTGGTGGGGTGTTCACGGAGTCCGGTGGTCGGATCCCGCGGGGCTTGTTGCGCCGGTTGGCGTGTGACAGTGCGGTCACCCGGGTGGTGTTCGGTGCGGACGGCGCGGTGCTGGACGTCGGTCGTGCGCAGCGGACGGTGTCGGGGCAGATGCGGCGTGGGGTGATCGCTCGGGATGGGCATTGTGTGTTCCCGGGGTGTGATCAGCCGCCGTCGCGGTGCGAGGTTCATCATGCGGTGACGCACTGGGCCCAGGGTGGTGGCACGTCGGTAGCCAACAGTGCATTGTTGTGCTGGTTCCACCACCAGCTCGTCGACGCCCGCGGGATCACCATGTCCTGGGCGGGCAAGCCCACCCCCGGGAACGCCGCGGGTGCGCTGGTCGAGACGGGGTGGGTCTTCACTGATCCGCGGGGTCACCGCATCCGAGTCCCCGAACCCATCGACCCACCCGCCGCACCACCAGCCACCGCCACGCCACCAGCCACCGCCGCATGATGCCCACGACCTCCACGGCCACGGCCGCTGTCACCACCAGCGGCCGTGGCTCGATCACCGGCGCCGCGGGCCAGGAGCGCGCCGCTGCCGATTCACGGCACGGCCTGCGGAACTGCGACGCGGGTCCTGCCCGCGAGCGCGAGCGCGGCCGCCGCCAGCAGCCCCGTGAGCCCCAGCACGACGGCGTAGGCGGGCAGCCCGGCGACGTCGTACAGGGTCCAGAGCAGGGCGCCGGTCGCGGACGACGCGACGGCGGCCGCGACGGCGTCGGCCACCTGCAGGGCGGACGACGCCGAGCCCTGCTCGTGCGGCGGCGCCAGCTCCAGCGTGAGGACCGACAGCGTCGGGTACACCAGACCCATCCCGCTGCCCGAGAGCACCCAGAACGCCATGCCGACCCCGGCCGGCACGTCCGGGAGCACGAGCATCGCCGCGCCGACCATCCCGAGGGCGAGCAGGCCGCCGCCCAGCCGCACGTACCCGGCGTGGCTGAGGCGCAGCAGGTTGCGCCCGCGCACCCACGACGCCGCGGACCAGCCCAGCGCCCCGACCGTCAGGATCAGCCCGGCGCCGCCGGGGCTCAGGTGCCGCTCGTGCACCAGGAGGAGCGGCAGCAGCACCTCGGCACCCGTGAACGCCGCCGACACCAGTGCCCGCACCGACACGACGGCGGGCAGCCCGCGTCCGGCACGCAGGACGGACAGGGCCAGGCGCAGCACGTGCCGCAGCGGTCGATCGGCGTGCCCGACGTCGGAGGACGGGCCGGCGCCGGCGGGAGCCTCGGCGACGCCGCCGTGGTCCGGCGCACGCTCGTCGTCGGACCCCCGACCCGCGCCCTGCGCCGCCGTCAGCCCGGGGCGCATCAGGATCGCAGCCGGGACGGTGAGGGCCGCCGCGCCGAGGAAGACCCAGCGCCAGCCGAGGTGGTCGACGACGAGCCCCGCCAGCCCCGGGCCCACGATCGCGGGTACGACCCACGCGGCGGCGAACGCCGAGAAGACGGCCGGACGTCGTTCCGCCACGAAGACGCGTGCCACCAGCACGTACAGCGCGACGCCGAAGAGCCCGCTGCCGACGCCCTGGACCGCGCGTCCGGCGATCAGCGCGCCCATCCCGGTGGCGGTCCCCGCGACCACCAGGCCGATCACGAAGAGTGCCACGCCGGTCCACATCGCCGGCGCCGGACCGGTGCGGTCACACCAGCGTCCCGCCGTGAGCATGCCCACCACGCTGGTGGCGAAGACCACCGCGAAGGCGAACGTGTAGTGCCGCAGCCCGTCCAGGTCGACGGCGATGGTGGGCATCGCCGTCGCCACGGCGAGGGCCTCGAACGCCCCGAGCGAGCAGAGCGCAACCATCCCGATCAGCACCAGGCGCTGCGCACCGGGGCTCAGGGTGCCCGGCGCCGCGACCGTCCGCGCGGTGGAGACCGCCGCGGTCACACCAGCACCACCTTGCCGGTGGTGCGGCGCTCCTCGAGCTCGCGGTGGGCGCGGGCGGCCTCCGCGAACGGCACGCGGTGCGTCGCCACCCGCCAGCGGCCCGACGCCGCGTTCGCCAGCGCCCGCTCCTGGTACGGCCGCTGGTCGCCCATCGGCGGAGCCTCGGGCCCGACGGCGTAGCGCACCTCGACCGGCGACTCGATCCGGTCGGCCTCGGCCCACGAGGTGTACCGGTTGGCCGTCCCCGACGCCCAGCCGTACGCGACGAGCCGGCCCGGCGCGGCGCCGTCACCCAAGCCTGCGCCCGAGCTGCTGCCCGACATGCTGCCCGAACTACCGCTCGCGCTGCCGTCGCCCGCACCGCTGTCCGGTCCGCCGCCCGAGTCGCCGTCCGCCCCGCGCAGCAGACCCGTGGCCGCCGTGCCGAGCTCGCCGCCCACGCCGTCGAGCACGAGGGTGGCGGGGGAGTCGCCGAGCGCGGCGCGCGCCGCGTCGGGCCAGTCGGGGACGGAGTAGTCGACCAGGGCGAGCCGGTCCGCGTCCGGCAGCAGGTCGCGCAGCACCTGCAGCTTCTCGGTGCCGCCGGCGAGCGCGACGACGCGCGCGCCGGCGCGCAGCGCCTCCTGGACGAAGAGCGTGCCGAGCCCACCCGCGGCGCCGGTCACGACAACCGAGTCGTCCGCCGTCACCGCGGCAAGGTCGAGGGTATAGACGGCCATCCGGCCGGTGCCGATCATGGTGATCGCGTCCGCCGGATCGAGCGGTGCGCCGTCCGCGCCGTCGGGTACGGCGTGCAGCTTCTCCGCGCCGACGACGACGCGCCGGGCGTACCCACCGCCGTCGGGCACCGGCCCGAGGTGTGCGGCCACGGGACGACCGATCCACGAGGGGTCGACGCCCGGCCCGACGGCGGCCACGGTACCGGCGATCTCGCGGCCCGGCACCGTCGGCAGGCTCGGCAGCGGGAGCGGCGGGCCCGCCTCGCCGCGCCGCAGGCTGGTGTCCAGGAGGTGCACCCCGTGCGCGACGGCGTCGACGAGCACGTCGCCGGGGCCGGGCACGGGGTCCGGGACCTGCTCGAGCACGAGGACCTCGGGCGGTCCGAAGGAGTGGTGTCTGATCGCGTCCATGCGCTCATCCTTTAACCTGAACCAAAGTTGAGGTCAACACCGACCTGGGATGTGCCGGCGAACCCGGCGCGCGACCCCCTGGTCGGTGTCCCTGGCCGGTGTACCCGAGTTCTCGTGAGTCGTTGGAGGCCACGCATGGAAGCGCCCAACCCCGCCGTTCCCTGGGATCGTGACGAGCTTACCGTCGGCGATCTCGCCGCCCGCAGCGGTGTCGCGGTGTCCGCGCTGCACTTCTACGAGCGCAAGGGCCTGATCACGAGCCGGCGGACGTCGGGCAACCAGCGGCGCTACCGGCGCGAGACGCTGCGCCGGGTCGCGTTCATCCGGGTGTCCCAGCGGGTCGGGATCCCGCTCGCCGACATCGGCGCGGCGCTCGACACCCTGCCGGGGGACCGCACGCCCACCGCGAAGGACTGGCGCCGCATCTCGCAGGCCTGGCACGACGACCTCGACGCGCGGATCGAGCAGCTCTCCCGCCTGCGCGACCACCTCACCGACTGCATCGGCTGCGGCTGCCTCTCGCTGCGCCGCTGCGCGCTGACCAACCCGCACGACGCCCTGGCCGAGGGCGGGCCCGGTCCGCGGACCCTGCTGGTGGACGGGCTGGAACCCGACGGGGCGTGAGCGACCCCGGGGTCTAGGGGTCCCGGCGGGGCTGTGTCGGTTGGGGCGTGTCAGTCGGGGTGTCGGTCGGGTGTCGGTCGGTACGTGTCACTGCTTTCGAGTGCACCGAGCTGAGATGTCAGTGGCGCGGAGTAGCGTGCGCCACGCCGGACATCAGCAGCACCAGCCGAAGGGAAGACCGTGGGGACGTACTTCGAGTGGCTCGCCGACCTGGACGCGACCGAGGCCGAGGCCCGCGACCTGGGGCAACGCGTCGTGGACGTGCTCGTCACACGTGGGGTGCTGTTGCCGGAGTTGTCCCCGAACGCGGCGCTGGGCGGCTCCGGGCACCCGCCGGGTCCGGCGTGGGCGGACACCCTCGCCGGCTCCGGCGCAGGCACGGTCTCCGGGGAGGTCCCGTGGGGCATGGCGGTCGGGGTGGGTCGCGAGGTGTACGACGGCGGGCAGGGCAGCGTCGACACGGTGACCTGCCCCCGGTGCTCGGTCCGCAGGTCGTTCTTCGGGCCGCCCGAGGAGTTCGGGCCCACGTGCTCGGACGAGGACGGGCTGGGCTGGTTCTACGACGCGGCCGCCGCCTGGCGGGAGGGCGACGACGTGGGCGTTGACGGCAACGGGCCCGGTGAAAGAACGACCGACCTGGTGTGCCGCGAGTGCGGCGCCGCGTCCCCGGTGACCAAGTGGTCGGCCGAGGGTGCTGCGCTGGCCTGCCTCGGCTTCACCTTCTGGGAGTGGGACGAGCTGCGCCCCGAGGTCGCCGACTGGATCTCCGAGGCGACGGGCGGCCATCGGATCGTGGGCGGCAGCGGCAAGGTGTGAGGGCCCGCTAGGCTCGCGGCCATGGCTTCTGCACTGCCCAGCGTCCTGGTGCTCAACGGTCCCAACCTCGGCCGGCTCGGCGTCCGCGAGCCCGAGATCTACGGGCACGCCTCGATGGCGGACCTCGAGGTCGCTGCCGCGAAGTGGAGCGACGAGCTCGGGCTGGCGGTCGAGGTGCGGCAGACCGACGACGAGTCCGAGATCGTCGGCTGGCTGCACGAGGCGGTGGACGCCGGCGCCCACGTGGTGCTCAACCCCGCCGCGTTCACGCACTACTCCTACGCGCTGCGTGACGCCGCGGCGCAGGTCACCACGGCGGGGCTGCTGCTCGTCGAGGTGCACCTGTCGAACCCCGCGACGCGCGAGTCGTTCCGGCACTACTCGGTGGTCGCCGGGATCGCGACGGGGACCGTGGCCGGATTCGGGTTCGACTCCTACCGGCTCGCGCTCTCGGCGATCGCGACCCGGCTGGAGGAGTAACTGGGGGAGTGGGTGTGGAAGCGGGTGCGGAAGCGGCCCGCCCGGAATGCTCAACTCAAGGTTCATGGCTTGACCTGGGCTCCTCAAGTCTTAAACCTTGAGCACCTTGTGTTAAGGCTCTAGGCTTGAGCCATGATCGTCCTGACCGTCGACCAGCGAGGCTCGACCTACGCGGCCGACCGCGTTCCCGAGGTCCTCGCGGAGCTCGCGCGGCTGACGCGCTTCCGCGAGGGGGTCGTCGTGGGGTTCGAGCGCACTGTGGGTGACGAGGTCCAGGGCATCCTGGCGTCCGGCCGGGCGGGCGCCGAGCTCGCCGTCGACCTGTCCCTGCACCTGCTGCGGGACCAGGGCTGGAGCGTCGGTATCGGCGTCGGCCAGGTTGAGGGGCCGCTGCCCACGGTGTCCCGCGAGGCGCGCGGCTTCGCGTTCTACCGCGCCCGCGACGCCGTCGAGCGGGCCAAGACGCGCGGCAGGGGCACGTCGGTCGCGGTGGAGGGTCCGCCGCCGGGTGCGCCCGACCTGAGGACCACGATCTCCGCGACGGCTGCCCCGGGCGGGTCTGTTCCGGACGCGGCGGCCCCGGACCTCGGCGCCGCGCAGCCCGCCACCGCACAGTCCGACGCCGCACAGTCCGACGCCGCACAGTCCGGCGCCGCACAGTCCGACGCCGACCGGCCGGACCTCGCCGCCGAGGTCGAGGCACTGCTGCGTCTCCTCGCGGCGATTCGCGCGCGCCGTACGCCCCAAGGGTGGGAGGTCGCCGATACGCTCGCCTCGCTGGCGGACAAACCGGGACGACAGAGGATCGTCGCCCAGTCCTTGCACATCAGCGAGCAGGCGGTGAGCCAGCGGGTCCGAGCGGCGCTCTGGCAGGAGGAGGAGGCGGTGCGGCCGGTGGTGGTGCGGTTGCTCGCCGAGCTCAGCGGCACGGTGGGCCCGGACCTGGTCCCCGGACCCGGACCTGCCGGCAGGTCCGCCGACGGTCCTGCCGGCTCCGCGCAACCCGCCGGTCGAAGCACCACGAAGAAGCGCGCCAAGAGCTGACGCAAGACCTGCCGCAAGACCTGCCGCAAGAACTGACACAAGAGCCGACGCAAGAGCCGAGGCGCCACGAGCTGAGGGGAACGTCACGCCGTGACCTGGGAGATGCTGGACTACCTCGACGGACTGCAGTGGGTCGCCGCCGTCGCGACCTGGCTGATCACGTTGGCGCTGAGCGTCATCGTCGGCTCGTGGGTGGTGCCCTGGGTGCTGCGCCGCGCGGGGCGCGGCGACCTGCCCTGGGCGCGCTACAAGCCGCCGGTGTACCCGCAGGCCCTGGAGTCGGGCGAGGGCGAGGGCGCCGGGGGCGCAGCCGGTGAGGGCGCTGCAGCCGGTGAGGGCGCGGCGGGAGAAACCGGCGAGGCCGAGGGCGAGAAGGCCGGGAAGTCCGAGAAGGCCGAGAAGGGCTCCGGCTCCGGAGCCGACGGCGGGTCCGGGTCGGTCAAGGGCGGGCACACCGGCGAGGAGTCGCCCACCGGCACGATGCACCCGGACGCCGTCGCGATCCTCCGGGGCGGCGCGTGGCTCGGCGTGCTGGAGCGCCTGGCGATCACGGGTTCCCTCCTGGCCGGCTACCCGTACGGCATCGCGATCGTCGTCGCGATCAAGGGCCTGGGGCGGTATGCGGAGCTGCGCGACCAGCCTGTCGCGTCGGAGCGGTTCGTCGTCGGTACGCTCGCCTCGTTGATCTGGTCGGTCGCCACCGGTCTGCTGGGACTCGTCGTGCTGAATGCGCTCGTCCTCTGACCGGTCCGGTAGACTTGACCGCTGCTGCTTGACACCTCGCTTGATCACCCCAGCCGCCGGCCTCTCGTCGGTGTGCCCCGGGGTACACCCCTCACCCGACACAGGAAGACGAACGTGGCTACCTCCAACGACATCAAGAACGGCACCGTGCTCCGCATCGACGGCAACCTCTGGTCCGTCATCGAGTTCCAGCATGTCAAGCCGGGCAAGGGTGGAGCGTTCGTCCGCACGAAGATGAAGAACGTGCTGTCCGGCAAGGTCGTCGACAAGACGTTCAACGCGGGCATCAAGGTCGAGACGGCCAACGTGGACCGCCGCGACTTCCAGTACCTGTACATGGACGGCGAGGACTTCGTCTTCATGGACAACGACACGTACGACCAGATCAACGTGTCGGCCGCGACCGTCGGCGACGCGAAGGACTACATGCTCGAGGGCATGAGCGTCATGCTCGCCTCGAACGACGGCACCCCGCTGTACATCGAGCTGCCGGCGTCCGTCGTGCTGGAGATCACCTACACGGAGCCGGGCCTGCAGGGCGACCGTTCCACCGGTGGCACCAAGCCGGCGACGCTCGAGACGGGCGCCGAGATCCAGGTCCCGCTGTTCCTCGAGCAGGGCGTCAAGGTCAAGGTCGACACCCGCACGGGCGACTACCTCGGTCGCGTCACCGAGTGATCACCGGCGGCGGGTCCTACCGGGCCCGCCGCGGTTCGTGTCGTGGTTCGTCGCCGAGCCGTGTGACACGAGTTCCCCAGCTGAGCTGTCCGCGACAGAGATCTCCGGTGACGACAGAGATCTTCCGCGGCGACAGAGATTTTCTGCGACAGAGATTTCCGCGACAGAGAGAGACCATGGGCGCACGCACCAAGGCGCGCAAGCGCGCCGCCGACATCCTCTTCGAGGCGGAGCAGCGCGGCATCGACCCGCTGACGCTCCTCGCTGACCGTGTGGCCGTGCCGCACACCGAGGCGGCCGTGCCGCAGTACGCCGTCGACATCGTGGAGGGCGTGGTCGCGCACCGCGACCGCATCGACGAGGTGCTGGAGACCTACTCACAGGGCTGGACCCTCGACCGGATGCCCGCCGTCGACCGCGCCCTGCTGCGGATCGGCTCCTGGGAGGTCCTCTTCAACGACGACGTGCCTGACGCCGTCGCGCTGGACGAGGCGGTCGACCTCGCCGGCGACCTCTCCACGGACGACTCCCCGGCCTTCGTGAACGGCCTGCTCGGCCGGGTCAAGGACCTGAAGCCGACGCTGCTGGCGTGACCCGCACCGCAGGCCGGCAAGCCAGCCAGTACGCAGGCCCGGACGCGAGCCGGCACGCGAGCGGGCGAGCACTGTGAGCATCGGTCCCGGCGCCGGACGGTTCGACGAGCGACGTCTGCTCGTCGCCCTGTTCGGCGCCGGGACCGCTGCGTTCGCCCAGCTCTACGCGCCACAGTCCGTCCTGCCGGACGCCGCCCGTGAGCTCGCGACGTCGGCGTCCGCGACGTCGCTCCTCGTCTCCGCCGCCACCCTCGGCCTGGCCGTGGGCGTGCTGCCCTGGGCGTGGGTGGCCGACCGTGTCGGGCGGGTCCGGGCGATGACCGCCGCGATGCTCGGTGCCACCGCGATCGGGCTCGTGGTCCCGTTCGCGCCGTCGTTCGAGCTGCTCGTCGCCGGGCGCGCCGCGCAGGGGCTGTTCGTCGCGGGCGTGCCCGCCGTCGCGATGGCCTACCTGACGGAGATGCTGATCGAGTCGGGGGCCGCGGCCGCGGTCCCGCGCGCCGCCGGGACGTACGTGGCGGGGACGTCGATGGGCGGGCTGCTGGGGCGGATCGTGTCGGGCGGCGTGGCCGAGGTGTTCGGCTGGCGCGCGGGCGTGGGCGCCGTCGCGGTGGCGTGCCTGGTCGCCACGGGTGCGTTCATCTGGCTCGCGCCACGGGACCGGGGGCCGTGGACGGCGGCGGGGGCGGGGCTGCCCGACGGCGCCGCTCACGGCAGCCCTGCTCCCGACAGCCCCACTCCCGACAGCCCCACTCCCGACAGCCCTGCTCCCGACAGCCCTGCTCCCGACCCGGCCTTCCCCGAGCGCGGTGCTCCCCGCGGCCGGCTCGGGCGGTTCCGTGCCCTGCTGAACCCGCGCCTGCTCGTGCTGGACGCGCAGGGGCTGCTGCTCATGGGCGGCTTCGTCGCCGTCTACAACTACCTGGGCTTCCGCCTCGCCGCGCCGCCCTTCGACCTCTCGCCCGGCCTGGTGAGCCTCGTGTTCCTCGCCTACCTGGCCGGGACCTGGTCGTCGGCGCGAACGGGCCGGCTCGTGCTGCGGGACGGGCGGCGCCGGGTGCTGATCGTGTCGACCGGGGTGATGGCGCTCGGGGTGGTGGCCACGCTGTCGGCCTGGCTGCCGCTGGTGCTGGCCGGGCTGGTGGTGCTGACCGCCGGGTTCTTCGGCGCGCACGCCGTGGCCAGCGGGTGGACGCCGGTCGCGGCGCCCCAGGCCAGGACCCAGGCCGCCGCCGTCTACAACCTCGCCTACTACGCGGGATCCAGCCTGTTCGGCTGGCTCGGGGGGATCGGGTTCGCGCTGGCGGGCTGGCCCGGGACAGTGGGGATGGTGCTCACGCTGGTCGCGGTCGCGGCGGGCCTGGCGGCGGCGGTGCTCCGGGACTAGCCAGTGGCGCGACGCGGGTAATGCAACCGAAGGGTTGCGCATTGGGGAGTGAGGGTGCATCGTAGAAGTGCAATCAGATGGTTGCGCTATCCTCGATCCATCGAGCCTTCCCGGAGGACGCCATGACCACCACCCAGCCCCGCGCCAGCATCGACCTCGCCGCGCGGTCGGTCACCCGCACCGTCCGGGTCGCGGCCGGACCCGATGCCGTCTGGCGGGCGATCTCCGAGCCCGAGCACGTCGCCGGCTGGTTCGGCGACGGCTGCGAGACCGACGACGGCGGACCGCTCACCACCGGCACCCGCGGCCGGCTGCACTTCGAGGGCTACGGCTGGTTCGCGTTCGAGGTCACCCGGTCCGAGGCCGGCCGGGTGCTCGCCTACCGCTGGGGCCAGTCGGCGGACGAGCCCGAGCGCATGACGGAGGCCACGTTCACCCTGGAGCCCGACGGCGCCGGTACGTACCTCACCGTGCACGAGACCGGCTTCACCGGCGACACCGACGACGCGGTGCGGTCCGCGCTGGACGGCAACCGCGAGGGCTGGGACGTCGAGCTGGACGAGCTCGTCGAGTACGTCGAGTCGCGGTCGTGGTGACGTCGGGGGCGGCGGCCGCACCGCCTGCGGCACCGGGATCAGCATCGGCACCGGCATCGGCATCGGCACCGGCATCGGCACCGGCGCCGTCGCCGGTCGCCGCGTTCGCGGCGCTCGGCGACGAGACCCGCTGGGCCGTGCTCCAGGCGCTGTCGGGCGGGGAGCCGGCCGGCGAGCGGCCTGGAGAGCGATCCGGAGAGCAATCCCGCGAGCAGCCCGGGGAACAGCCCGGCGAGCGGGTAGCGGGGCGTTCGGCGGACCACCCCGCCGACCCCGTCTCCGGCCTGACCGCCTCCCTCCTCGCCGCGCGCCTCCCGGTGACGCGGCAGGCGATCGCCAAGCACCTCGCGGTGCTGGAGGCCGCCGGGCTGGTCGAGTCCTGGGTCGTCGGGCGCGAGCGCCGGTATCGCGCGCTCGGCGCGGAGCTGACGGCGCTGGGGCGCCGGCTCGAGCGCATCGGGGACGCCTGGGAGGCGCGGCTGGATCGCATCGCCGGTATCGCGGAGCGCCTGGAACGCGGCTGACGCCTCGTGCGCCGTCGGTGCCCGGGATGTGAGCAACGCCCCTCCCGGCGGGCGCCGACGTCGGCATCCGGCACCGGGACGGCGCGTTATGGTGGTGGCTGTCAGACTCCCTTTAATCCCGTCCCGTGAGGCGGAGAAGGAGGTCGCCAGATGAACCCTGGCACCCGCATGCCCGAATCCAGCGATACCCCGAGCGCCGCCCCTGACCCGGGGACGAGCGCAGCCCCCGGCACCGCCGCCGAGCGGACGGTGCTCGGCGAGGCCGACATCGCCCGGGCGCTCACCCGCATCGCCCACGAGATCGTGGAGCGCAACAAGGGCGCCGCCGACCTGCTGCTGCTCGGCATCCCGACGCGCGGCGTGCAGCTCGCCCGCCGGCTGGCCGAGCGCCTCGCGCAGATCGAGCCCACCTTCAGCGGCGAGCACGGCACGCTGGACGTGACCATGTACCGCGACGACCTGCGTCGTCAGCCCACGCGCGCCGTCGGCCAGACGGTGCTGCCGGGCAGCCTCGACGGCACGATCGACGACAAGGTGGTCGTCCTCGTGGACGACGTCCTCTTCTCCGGGCGCACCATCCGCGCCGCGCTCGACGCCCTGAACGACCTCGGTCGCCCCCGGGTGGTGCAGCTCGCCGCCCTCGTCGACCGCGGGCACCGTGAGCTCCCGATCCGCGCCGACTACGTGGGCAAGAACCTGCCCACGTCGCGCAGCGAGCGCGTCCGGGTCCGCCTGGCCGACGTCGACGGCGGGGCGGACGCCGTCGTGATCAGCGAGGCGACGCCGACCCCTTCGAGCACCGAGAGGGGCGCCCGATGAAGCACCTCCTGACCACCCAGGACATGTCCAAGGACGACGCGATCCTGCTCCTGGACACCTCCGCGCAGATGGCCGCGACCCAGTCGCGCGAGAACAAGAAGCTGCCGACGCTGCGCGGCCGCACCGTCGTGAACCTGTTCTACGAGGACTCCACGCGCACCCGGATCTCGTTCGAGACGGCGGCCAAGCGCCTGTCGGCCGACGTCATCAACTTCTCGGCCAAGGGGTCGAGCGTGTCCAAGGGTGAGTCGCTCAAGGACACCGCGCTGACCCTGCACGCCATGGGGGCGGACGCCGTCGTCGTGCGCCACTCGGCGTCGGGCGCGGCGCACCAGCTCGCGCACGCCGGCTGGCTCGACGCGGGCGTGCTCAACGCCGGCGACGGCATGCACCAGCACCCCACGCAGGCGCTGCTGGACGCGTTCACGATCCGCCGCCACCTGGTGGGCAACGTCGGGCACGGCGGTCCCGGGAGCAAGCAGGGCACGGACACCTCGGTCGGCGCGGACCTGGCGGGCCTGCGCATCGCGATCGTCGGTGACGTGCTGCACTCCCGCGTCGCGCGCTCCAACGTCTACCTGCTGCACACCCTGGGCGCCGAGGTCACGCTGGTCGCGCCGCCCACGCTCGTCCCGGTGGGCGTGGAGACCTGGCCGTGCCGGGTGTCGTACCACCTGGACGAGACGCTCGAGCAGTGGCAGCCGGATGCGGTCATGATGCTGCGGGTGCAGCGTGAGCGGATGTCGGGCGGGTCGGGGGCGTTCTTCCCGAGCCCGATGGAGTACAGCCGCAAGTTCGGGTTCGACGCCCGCCGACTCGCGGTCCTGCCGGACCACGCGATCGTGATGCACCCCGGGCCGATGAACCGCGGCCTGGAGATCTCGGCGGCCGCCGCCGACCACCCCCGCTCCGTGATCGTGGAGCAGGTGGCCAACGGCGTCGCCGTGCGTATGGCCGCCCTGTACCTGCTGCTGTCCGGCGACGACAGCACGAGCACCCCGCAGACCAGCACCCCGCAGACCAGCACCCCGCAGACCAGCACCGACGAGAGGAACGTCCTGTGAGCACCGCGAGACCGCAGACCTATGTCCTGCGAGGGGTCCGTCCCTACGGCACGGACCCGGTCGACGTCGTGCTGGCGGACGGCGTGATCGCCGCCCTGGGGGCGCCCGGCACGGTCGAGGTGCCCGCCGGCGCGCAGGAGATCCGCGGCGGGGGCAGCGACGACGGCGCAGGGCACGTGCTCCTGCCCGGCCTCGTCGACCTGCACACCCACCTGCGTGAGCCCGGCCGGGAGGACGCCGAGACGGTGTTCTCCGGCACCCGCGCCGCCGCGGCGGGCGGCTTCACGGCGGTGCACGCGATGGCCAACACGACGCCGACGCAGGACACCGCGGGCGTCGTCGAGCAGGTGCACCGGCTGGGGGAGCAGGCCGGCTGGGTGGACGTGCACCCCGTGGGCGCGGTCACCGTGGGCCTGGGCGGCGAGAAGCTGGCCGAGCTGGGCGCCATGGCCGACTCCGCCGCCCGCGTGCGCGTCTTCTCCGACGACGGCAAGTGCGTGCACGACCCGGTCCTGATGCGGCGCGCGCTGGAGTACGTCAAGGCGTTCGACGGCGTCGTCGCGCAGCACGCGCAGGAGCCGCGCCTGACCGAGGGCGCGCAGATGAACGAGGGGATCGTCTCCGCGCAGATCGGCCTGACGGGCTGGCCCGCCGTGGCCGAGGAGTCGATCATCGCCCGTGACGTGCTGCTGGCCGAGCACGTCGGCTCGCGCCTGCACGTGTGCCACCTGTCCACCGCCGGCTCCGTGGAGATCATCCGCTGGGCCAAGGGCCGCGGCATCGACGTCACCGCCGAGGTGACGCCGCACCACCTGGTGCTCACGGACGAGCTGGCCCGCGACTACGACCCGGTGTTCAAGGTGAACCCGCCGCTGCGCACCGCCAAGGACGTCGAGGCGGTCCGCGAGGGCCTGGCCGACGGCACCATCGACATCGTCGCCACCGACCACGCCCCGCACCCGGTCGAGGACAAGGACTGCGAGTGGTCCTCGGCCGCGTTCGGCATGACGGGCCTGGAGACGGCGCTGTCCGTGGTGCAGCAGACCATGGTGGACACCGGCCGCCTGACCTGGGCGGACGTCGCTCGCGTGCTGTCGGAGAACCCCGCGCGCATCGGCCGGATCAGCGCCACGCAGGGCCGCCCGATCGCGGTCGGCGAGCCCGCCAACCTGGTCCTCGTCGACCCGGCCGCGACCCGCGCGGTCGACGGCCGCAGCCAGGTCACCGCGAGCGAGAACACGCCGTTCCAGGGGATGGAGCTCCCCGGCCGCGTGGTCGCCACGTTCCTCCGGGGCCGCGCGACGGTCCTGGACGGGGCGCCCGTCGACGGTGCCCCGCTCGGTGGCGCCCTGGAAGGAGCCGCCCGATGACGACCCTGGCCGTAGTCCTGCTGGCCGCCCTGGCGGTCTTCCTCGTGCTGTACGTGACGCTCATCGGCCGCCGCCGGCTCGCGCAGCGCACCACCACGGTCGTGCCGGTGCCGCCGTCCCCGCCCGCCGGTGCCACGGCGGGCGAGACTCCGGGCGCAGACTCTCTCGGCGACGTGCGCTCCGGTCCCGTGGAGGCGATCTACGTCTCGACCACGCTGCACGGCGACTGGCTCGCCCGCGTCGGCGCGCACGGCCTGGGCGACCGCTCGCACGCGGTCGTCACGGTGCACCGGCACGGCGTCCTCATCGAGCGTGACGGCACCGACGACCTGTGGCTCCCCGTGAGCTCCATCCGCAGCGCGGGGCTCGCCCCGGGCATGGCGGGCAAGTACGTCGGCGCGGACGGGCTCGTGGTCCTCACCTGGGCCGTCCCGGAGGCCGACGGCGTCCCGGCGGCCCTGGTCGACACCGGGCTGCGCCCGCGGCGCGCGGAGGACCGCGGCGGCCTGGTGGACGCCGTCCGCCACCTGCTCGCGTCCCAGCAGACCCCGTACGGCCAGCAGAGCCAGCAGCACCCCGAACAGCAGTACCCGCACCAGCAGTACCCGCACCAGCAGGAGGCCCGGTGACCATCCCGACGACGTCCGCAGAGATGTCCGCAGAGGCGGCAGCACAGCCGTCCGTAACTTCCGCAGCGCTGGTCCTCGAGGACGGCACCACCTACCGCGGCCGCGCCTACGGTGCCACCGGCGCGACGTTCGGCGAGATCGTCTTCTCCACCGGCATGACCGGCTACCAGGAGACGCTGACCGACCCGTCCTACCACCGGCAGATCGTGGTCATGACGGCGCCGCACGTCGGCAACACCGGCGTGAACGACGAGGACCCCGAGTCGGGCCGCATCTGGGTCTCCGGCTACGTGGTGCGCGACCCGGCGCGCCGGGTCTCGAACTGGCGCGCGCAGCGCTCGCTCGGCGAGGAGCTCGCCGCGCAGGGCGTCGTCGGCATCTCCGACATCGACACCCGTGCCCTGACCCGCCGCCTGCGCGAGGAGGGCGTGATGCGCGCCGGGATCTTCTCCGGTGACGACCTGGTGCGCGGCGGCTACCCGCGCCCCGTCGAGGAGCTCGTGGCCGAGGTGCAGGCCTCGCCGCAGATGGCGGGCGCGAACCTCGCCGGGGAGGTCTCCACGCAGGAGGCCTACACGGTCGAGCCGGCCGCCGAGTGGCTGGAGAACGCCCCCGGGCGCACCCCCGTCGCGACCGTCGTCGCCGTCGACCTGGGCATCAAGTCCATGACGCCGGCGCGGCTGGCCGAGCGCGGCGTGCGCGTCGTCGTCGTGCCCCAGTCCTCGACGATCGACGACGTCCTGGGCGTCTTCGCGGGCCTGCCCGACGACGCGCCCCGCGGCGTGTTCTTCTCCAACGGCCCCGGCGACCCCGGCGCCGCCGCGCACGAGGTCGAGCTGCTGCGCGCGGTCCTGGACCGCCGCATCCCGTTCTTCGGTATCTGCTTCGGCAACCAGCTCCTGGGCCGCGCGCTCGGCTACGGCACGTACAAGCTCGGCTACGGCCACCGGGGCATCAACCAGCCCGTGCTCGACCGCACGACCGGCAAGGTCGAGGTCACCGCGCACAACCACGGCTTCGCCGTCGACGCGCCCGTGGTGGACGACGCCGGCGCGCCCGCCGTCTCGCAGGCGCCGTACGACGACAGCAGGGACGACGGCGGCCGCTACGGCCGCGTCGTCGTCTCCCACGTGGGGCTCAACGACCAGGTCGTGGAGGGGCTGACCTGCCTCGACCTGCCTGCCTTCTCGGTGCAGTACCACCCCGAGGCGGCCGCCGGCCCGCACGACGCCGCGTACCTGTTCGACCGGTTCGTCGGCCTGCTGACGAACCCGGCGGCGTGGCCGCCCGCCCTCAAGACCCAGCCTTCCGCAGCAGCACAGAACAACACCGAGGAGAACCACTGATGCCTCGCCGTAACGACCTCTCCTCGGTCCTGGTCATCGGGTCCGGCCCGATCGTCATCGGCCAGGCCTGCGAGTTCGACTACTCCGGGACCCAGGCCTGCCGGGTCCTGAAGGAGGAGGGCCTGCGGGTCATCCTGGTCAACTCGAACCCGGCCACGATCATGACGGACCCCGAGTTCGCCGACGCGACCTACGTGGAGCCGATCACCACCGAGGTGCTGACCACGATCATCGCCAAGGAGCGCCCCGACGCCCTGCTGCCCACCCTGGGCGGACAGACGGCGCTGAACGCCGCCATCGCCCTGGACGAGGCCGGCGTGCTGGAGAAGTACGGCGTCGAGCTGATCGGCGCCAACATCCCCGCCATCCAGAAGGGCGAGGACCGCCAGCAGTTCAAGGACGTCGTCGAGAAGTGCGGCGGCGAGTCGGCGCGCTCCGAGATCGTGCACACGATCGACGAGGCCCTCAAGGCCGCTGAGGTCCTGGGCTACCCGATGGTCGTGCGCCCGTCGTTCACCATGGGCGGCCTCGGCTCCGGCCTGGCCTACGACGAGGCGGACCTGCACCGCATCGTCGGGCAGGGCCTGCACTACTCGCCCACCACGGAGGTGCTCCTGGAGGAGTCCATCCTGGGGTGGAAGGAGTACGAGCTGGAGCTCATGCGCGACAAGGACGACAACGTCGTGGTCGTCTGCTCCATCGAGAACGTGGACCCCGTGGGCGTGCACACCGGCGACTCGGTGACCGTGGCGCCCGCGCTGACGCTCACCGACCGCGAGTACCAGAAGCTGCGCGACATCGGCATCGCCGTGATCCGCGAGGTCGGCGTCGACACCGGTGGCTGCAACATCCAGTTCGCCATCGACCCGGCCGACGGGCGCATCATCGTCATCGAGATGAACCCCCGCGTCTCCCGCTCCTCGGCGCTGGCCTCCAAGGCGACCGGCTTCCCGATCGCGAAGATCGCGGCCAAGCTCGCCGTCGGCTACACGCTGGACGAGATCCCGAACGACATCACCAAGGTGACCCCCGCGAGCTTCGAGCCCACGCTCGACTACGTCGTGGTCAAGGTCCCGCGGTTCGCGTTCGAGAAGTTCCCCGCCGCCGACGACACCCTGACCACCACCATGAAGTCGGTGGGCGAGGCCATGGCGCTGGGCCGCAACTTCACGGAGGCGCTCGGCAAGGCCCTGCGCTCCATCGACAAGGGCGGCGTGCAGTTCCACTGGGACGGCGACGCCCCGAGCGGCGACGAGCTCGCCACCCTGCTCAAGGAGATCGAGCGGCCCACCGAGCAGCGCCTCGTCCAGGTCCAGCAGGCCCTGCGGTCGGTCGGGCAGCCCGGCGGCACCACGCTCGAGCAGGTCTTCGACGCGACCAAGATCGACCCCTGGTTCCTCGACCAGATCCAGCTCGTCAACGAGGTCGCGGCCGAGGTCGCGGCGTCGCCCACCGTCACCGAGGACCTGCTGCGCCACGCCAAGCGGCACGGACTGTCCGACGCCCAGGTCGCGCGCCTGCGCGGCATGGGTGCCTCCGGCGAGTCCACGGTGCGCGAGATCCGGCACGCCCTGGGGGTCCGCCCGGTCTACAAGACCGTGGACACCTGTGCGGCCGAGTTCGCGGCCAAGACCCCGTACCACTACTCGAGCTACGACGCCGAGACCGAGGTCGCACCCCGCGAGCGGGAGGCCGTGATCATCCTCGGCTCCGGGCCCAACCGCATCGGCCAGGGCATCGAGTTCGACTACTCCTGCGTGCACGCCACCCTGGCGCTGGCGGACAAGTACGAGACCGTCATGGTCAACTGCAACCCCGAGACGGTGTCCACGGACTACGACACGTCCGACCGCCTGTACTTCGAGCCGCTGACCTTCGAGGACGTCCTGGAGGTCTACCAGGCCGAGCTCGCGGCCGGTCCGGTCAAGGGCATCATCGTGCAGCTCGGCGGGCAGACGCCGCTGAGCCTCGCGCGGCGCCTCGCCGAGGCCGGGCTGCCGATCCTCGGCACCAGCCCCGAGGCGATCGACGCCGCGGAGGACCGCGGCATCTTCGGCCAGGTGCTTCTCGACGCCGGCCTGCCGGCTCCCGCGTTCGGCACGGCTCGCTCGCTGGCCCAGGCCCGCGACGTCGCCGAGGGCATCGGCTACCCGGTGCTCGTGCGCCCGTCGTACGTGCTCGGCGGCCGCGGCATGGAGATCGTCTACAGCGAGGACCAGCTCACCGGCTACGTCGAGCGCGCGCTGACCGAGAGCGCGGCCGCCGCCGCGCTGAACGGGGCGCCCGGCACCCTGGCCGCGCCGCTCCTGATCGACCGCTTCCTGGACGACGCGATGGAGATCGACGTCGACGCCCTGTACGACGGCGAGGAGCTGTTCCTGGGCGGCGTCATGGAGCACATCGAGGAGGCCGGCATCCACTCCGGCGACTCGGCGTGCGTGCTGCCCCCGGTCTCGCTCAGCGAGGCAGAGATCGCGCGCATCCGGCGCTCCACCGAGGCCATCGCGAAGGGCGTGGGTGTGCGCGGCCTGCTCAACGTCCAGTACGCGCTCGTGAGCGACGTCCTGTACGTCCTGGAGGCCAACCCCCGCGCGTCGCGCACCGTGCCGTTCGTCTCCAAGGCGACGGGCACGCCGCTGGCCAAGGCCGCGGCCCGCGTGATGGTCGGCGAGTCCATCGCCGACCTGCGCGCGGCGGGCGTGCTCCCGGAGCACGACGGCGCCACGCTCGACCTGGGCGCGCCGCTGGCCGTCAAGGAGGCCGTGCTGCCGTTCAAGCGGTTCCGTACCCGCGAGGGCCTGGTCGTCGACTCCGTGCTCGGCCCGGAGATGCGCTCCACGGGCGAGGTCATGGGCTTCGACAAGGACTTCCCGCACGCGTTCGCCAAGTCGCAGGCGGCGGCGTTCGGCGGGCTGCCGACGTCGGGCACGGTGTTCGTCTCCGTGGCCGACAGCGACAAGCGGCACGTCGTCTTCCCGGTCAAGCGCCTGGTGGAGCTCGGCTTCAAGGTGCTCGCCACGGCCGGCACCGCGAACGTGCTGCGCCGCAACGGCATCGAGGCCACCGAGGTGCGCAAGCACACCGAGGGTCGCGGGCCGGACGGCGAGCTCACCGTCGTCGGGCTCATCACCGAGGGGCAGATCGACCTCGTGGTGAACTCGCCGTCCGGCCAGGGCGCCCGCGCCGACGGGTACGAGATCCGGGCGGCGACGACGGCGGCCGACAAGCCGATCGCGACCACGGTGGACCAGCTCGCGGCAGCGGTGCAGGGCATCGAGGCCGTGCTGGCGGGCCCGTTCGAGGTGGCGAGCCTCCAGGAGCACACCGCGGCCACCACGGCGCGCCGGGCGGCGGCGCAGGTGGGTGTCGTGGCGCCGACGGCGGGGGTGCACGCGTGACCGCGGGCCCTGACGCCGGTGCTGCCGGCGTCGCGCCGTTCGGCGCCCGGCTCGCGGCCGCCATGGACGAGCACGGGCCGCTCTGCGTCGGCATCGACCCGCACGCGTCGCTCCTGCACGCCTGGGGCCTGTCCGACGACGTCGCCGGCCTGCGGGAGTTCTCCCTGCGCGTCGTGGACGCGCTCGGGGGCCGGGTCGCGGCGTTCAAGCCGCAGGCGGCGTTCTTCGAGCGTCACGGCTCGCGGGGCCTCGCGGTGCTGGAGGAGGTGCTGGCGGCGGCCCGGGCCACGGGTTCGGGCGGTTCCGGCAGCAGCTCGGGCACGCTGACGATCGTCGACGCCAAGCGCGGCGACATCGGCTCGACCATGGGCGCCTACGCCGACGCGTTCCTGGCGGACGGTTCGCCCCTGGCCGGGGACGCCCTGACGGTCTCTCCGTACCTCGGCTTCGGCTCGCTGGAGCCCGCCGTCGAGCTCGCGACGGCCACGGGCCGCGGCCTGTTCGTGCTGTGCCTCACCTCCAACAAGGAGGGCTTCGAGGTGCAGCACGCGGTGCGCCGTGCCGAGGGCGAGGGCGAGAGCGGCGGCGTCTCCGTCGCCGCCCTCATGGCGGCGCACGCCGCGGTGCTCAACGCGGGCGTCGAGCCCATGGGCTCCGTGGGCCTCGTGGTGGGCGCCACGATCGGCGACGCGGTGGCCGCGACGGGCACGGACCTGGTGGCCGTCAACGGCCCGCTGCTGGCCCCCGGCGTCGGTGCGCAGGGTGCGGGGGAGCGCGAGCTCGCCACGACGTTCGGCGGCGCCCGGCGGAACGTGCTGGCGTCGTCGTCCCGGGGGGTGCTCGCCGCAGGACCGGACCCGCAGGCGCTGGTGAGCGCCGCGCGCGCGGCCGCGCGGGAGGCGACGGAGGCGTTGCGAGGCTGATTCTCGCGTTGAAGCCCGGGTTGGACAAAGCGCCCTCGATCCCTACGGATCGGGGGCGCTTTGTTGTGGAATGTACTAATTGCCTAAAAGCGCATGTGCATGAGTTTTCACGAAGTGGCGTTCTGCGATTGCCGACCTCTGAGGCGATGGCTACTTTCGATGCAGCAGTTCACACCAGACCGGTTGCGGGCCAGGTCACGGACTTGGGCATCGGGCCCGAGCGAGGACCGGACGTCCCGAGTCAGAAGACCGGTCGAGACACGAGTAGGTGACTTGCGTGGCACTACCACCCCTCACACCCGAGCAGCGTGCGGCAGCACTCGAGAAGGCAGCCGAGGCGCGACGCGCGCGGGCAGAGATCAAGAACAAGCTCAAGTACTCGCAAGGTTCCCTGAGGGAGGTCATCGAGCAGGGCCAGAAGGACGACGTCGTCGGCAAGCTCAAGGTCGTCTCGTTGCTCGAGTCGCTGCCCGGGGTCGGTAAGGTTAAGGCCAGGGCGATCATGGAAGAGATCGGGATCGCCGAGACCCGCCGCGTCCGAGGCCTCGGACCGCACCAGTCGGCGGCGCTCATCGAGAGGTTTGGCTGAGATCAGTACGACACAACCCGCACGGCTGACCGTGCTCGCAGGTCCCACCGCGGTGGGCAAGGGCACGGTCTCCGCCGACGTGCGGGACCGTTATCCGCAGGTCTGGCTCTCCGTGTCGGCGACCACCCGGTCGCCGCGCCCGGGCGAGGTGGACGGAGTGCACTACCTGTTCGTGTCTCCGGAGGAGTTCGACCGCATGGTCGCCTCCGACGAGATGCTCGAGTGGGCGGTGGTGCACGGTCGTAACCGGTACGGGACGCCACGGCGACCGGTCGAGCAGAAGCTCGCCGCCGGGGTCCCCGTGCTCCTGGAGATCGACCTCCAGGGCGCGCGCCAGGTGCGCGACGCGGTCACGGCCTCGGGCCTCGAGGCCCGGTTCGTCTTCCTCGCCCCGCCGAGCTTCGACGAGCTCGTCCGGCGGCTCGTCGGTCGTGGCACCGAGGACTCGGAGGAGCGGGAGCGGCGGCTCGCCACGGCGCGCGTGGAGCTCGCCGCCGAGAAGGAGTTCGACGTCACCATCGTGAACGACGACGTGCACCGCGCCACGGACGCGCTCGTCGCCGTGATGGGTGTGGGTTCCACCACACCGGTCGGCTGACCCGGCGCGCTGCCTGCCACCTCCGGGTGACAGAGCAGGTAGACTCAGTTCTCGGACTTTCCCCCGTCACCCAAGACTTCTGGAGCTTCACCATGGCCGGAACCGTCGCCGCCCCTGAGGGCATCACCGACCCGCCGATCGACGAGCTGCTCGAGCGTATCGACTCGAAGTACGGCCTCGTGCTGTACGCGTCCATGCGTGCCCGTCAGATCAACGCGTACTACTCGCAGCTCAACGAGGGCCTCCTGGAGAACGTGGGCCCGCTCGTCGAGACCCGCAACCAGGAGAAGCCCCTCTCCATCGCGATGCGCGAGATCACCCAGGGCCTCCTCACCATCGAGGAGGTCGACCCGGCCGAGGTGCAGGCGCAGGCTGACGCCGCTGCCGCCGCGAAGGCCGAGCAGTCGCTGCCCGAGTTCCCGGCCTGATCCCACCACACCACCGATGAGGATCCTGCTCGGCGTCTCCGGTGGGATCGCCGCGTACAAGGCGGTGCTCCTGCTGCGGCTGCTGCGCGAGCAGGGGCACGCCGTGCGCGTGATCCCCACGCGCGCGGCGCTGGAGTTCGTGGGCGCACCGACGTTCGAGGCGCTGTCGGGCGAGCCCGTCAGCACCGAGGTGTTCGACGACGTCCCGGGCGTGCAGCACGTGTCGCTGGGGCAGCACGCCGACCTCGTGATCGTCGCGCCGGCCACCGCGGACCTCCTGGCGCGTGCCGCCGCGGGGCTCGCGGACGACCTGCTGACCACCACGCTGCTGGCGGCGCGCTGCCCGGTGGTGCTCGCCCCGGCGATGCACACCGAGATGTGGGACCACGCGGCCACCCGGGCGAACGTGGCGACCCTGCGCGAGCGGGGCGTGCACGTGATCGAGCCCGCCTCGGGCCGCCTGACCGGCAAGGACACCGGCCCCGGGCGGCTGCCCGAGCCGGAGGACATCGCGCGTGAGGCGCTCTCGCTGGTCACCGAACCGCTGGCCGAGAACCTCGACCTCGCCGGGCGGCGCGTCGTCGTCTCGGCGGGCGGCACCCGCGAGGCCATCGACCCGGTGCGGTTCATCGGCAACCGGTCCAGCGGCCGGCAGGGGGTGGCCCTGGCGCAGGCCGCCGCCGCACGCGGCGCCGACGTGACCCTCGTGGCGGCCAACCTCGCACAGGACGTCACCGACCAGGTCCTGGCCGGTCCGCGGGCCTGCTCCGTCGTGCAGGTGGAGTCCACGATGGAGCTGCGCGACGCCGTCCGGGCCGTGGGCGCGGAGGCCGACGTCGTGGTGATGGCCGCTGCCGTGGCGGACTTCCGCCCCGCCGTCACGCCCGACGCCAAGATCAAGAAGGTGCCGGGGCAGGGGCCCGCACCGATCGAGCTCGTCGAGAACCCCGACATCCTCGCGGAGATCGCGCACGACCGGCTGCGTCCCGGCCAGGTCGTGGTGGGCTTCGCGGCCGAGACGGGCGACGCGTCGGGCAGCGTGCTGGAGCACGGCCGGGCCAAGGCCCGGCGCAAGGGCGCCGACCTCATCGCGGTGAACGCGGTCGGTGGGGGGCGTGGCTTCGGCACCGAGAGCAACGAGGTCACGATCCTGGACGGGACCGGCGACGTCGTCGGACTGGCCTCCGGATCGAAGCGCGAGGTGGCGGACGCCCTGTGGGACGCCGTCGCCAAGCTGCTGTCGTGACCCCCGTCTCACCTGCCAGGATCGACTTCCCACTGTGCGAGACCGTAGGCTGGTGCCCATGAGCGAGCTGCGCCTTTTCACGTCCGAGTCCGTGACCGAGGGTCATCCGGACAAGGTCTGTGATCAGATCAGCGACGCCATCCTCGACGCCCTGCTGGAGCAGGACCCGACGTCGCGCGTCGCGGTGGAGACCATGGTCACCACCGGGCTGGTCCACGTCGCGGGCGAGGTCACCACCGAGGCGTACGTCGAGATCCCGCAGATCGTCCGGGACGTGGTGCGCGGCATCGGCTACACGTCGTCCGCCATCGGGTTCGACGGCGACTCGTGCGGCGTGTCCGTCTCCATCGGGCAGCAGTCGCCCGACATCGCCCAGGGCGTGGACAAGGCCCTGGAGATGCGTGACGACACGAGCGACCTCGACCCGCTGGACGCCCAGGGCGCCGGCGACCAGGGCCTGATGTTCGGTTACGCGTCCGACGAGACGCCCGCCTACATGCCCGTGGCCGGCTGGCTGGCGCACCGGCTGTCGGAGCGCCTCGCCGCCGTCCGCAAGTCGGGCGAGCTGCTGGGCCTGCGCCCCGACGGCAAGACCCAGGTGACCATCGGGTACGACGGCGACCGGCCCGTCGCCGTCGACACCGTGGTGCTCTCCACCCAGCACGACGCCGACGTGCTGCAGGAGAAGCTGCACGTCGAGGTCGCCGAGATCGTGATCGCCCCCGTGCTGGAGTCCGCGGGCCTCGACTGGGCCGGCGCGCGGCAGTTCGTGAACCCGACCGGCAAGTTCGTCATCGGCGGGCCGCAGGGCGACGCCGGCCTGACGGGCCGCAAGATCATCGTGGACACCTACGGCGGCATGGCGCGGCACGGCGGCGGCGCGTTCTCCGGCAAGGACCCCTCGAAGGTGGACCGGTCGGGCGCGTACGCCATGCGCTGGGTGGCCAAGAACGTCGTGGCCGCCGGGCTCGCGCGGCGCTGCGAGGTCCAGGTCGCCTACGCCATCGGCAAGGCGCACCCCGTGGGCCTCTACGTCGAGACCTTCGGCACCGAGACCGTGCCCGTCTCGAAGATCACCGCGGCCATCCACGAGGTGTTCGACCTGCGCCCCGCCGCGATCGTGCGCGACCTCGACCTCCTGCGGCCCATCTACCGGGCCACGTCCACGTACGGGCACTTCGGCCGCGACCTGCCCGACTTCACGTGGGAGCGCACGGACCGGGTCGAGGACCTCCTGAGCCTGTTCTGAGGCTCGTTCCGGATGCTGATGTTCTGAGGGCTGATTCTCTGAGAACTGGCGTTCTGGATGCTGGTGTTCCGGGTGCCGAGGTCGGCAGTCGGCTGACGGGTCGCCCACGAGGTCGGCACTCTGCGTCGAGGTCGGCACAGGCCTGTGCCGACCTCGACGCAGAGTGCCGACTGCGGTGCGTCCTGCCGACGTCGCGGGACAGCCGGACGAGGTCGGCATGCGCCGCGGGGTGTGGGTGGCCCGTGGTGGGATAGGTGCGTGAACGGGGACAGGCCGGTGGACGACAGCGCGGTGGGCGGCAGCGCCGTGGACGGCATGGCGGTGGACGACAACGTGGGGGACGACGGGGCGCTGCTCGGGCTCGACGAGGTGGGCGGTGCTCCCGCTGCCGGACGGGGAGAGAGGGGCTCCCGGGGCCCGCTCGACAACGCCGAGACCAACGGCATCCCGATCGCGCAGACGCTGCCGGTCGCGCGTGTCGTGCTGGACCTGCAGCCCGCGCACCTCGACCAGCCGTACGACTACCTCGTCCCCGCCACGATGACGGACGACGCCCAGCCCGGCGTGCGGATCAAGGCACGGTTCGGGCGGCAGGACGTGGCGGGCTACGTCGTCGCGCGCCAGGAGACGTCGGACCACGACGGCCGGCTCGTCCCGCTGCGCAAGGTGGTGTCCGACGAGCGCGTGCTGACGCCGCAGGTGCTCGACCTGTGCCGCGCCGTGGCCGACCGCTACGCCGGCACGCTCGCCGACGTCCTGCGCCTGGCCCTGCCACCCCGGCACGCGCGGGTCGAGAAGGAGCCGGCAACCGGCGGGGCGAGGGCCGGCGACGGGAGCCCCGGTCCGGGCCCCTCGGACACAGAGGCGCCGGACACAGAGGCGCCGGGCACAGAAGCCTCGGGCACAGAGGCGCCGGGCACAGAGGCGCCGGGCACAGCGGCCTCGGGAACCGGGACCTCGGAGGAGACGGCGTCGGACACCGCGCTGTCCGAGGGGGCAGCCTCCGACCCCGCAGCCGGAGACGTCGCTCTGGCGGGTGTTCCTGCCGTCGCGGTGCCGGTGGTGGGCGAGCCGGCCGTCGCGCCGCCGTCGTCCGCCTGGACCCCGTATCGCGGGGGTGAGGCGTACCTGCGCCGGATCGTCGCGGGCGAGGCGCCGCGCGCCGTGTGGTCGGCGCTGCCGGGCGTGGGTGGAGGGGCGGGCTCCGACACGGGCACTGGCTCTGGCTCCGACTCGGGCACGCGGACCCCGCACTGGGCCGCGGCCGTCGCGCAGGCCGTGCGGGCGTGCACCGCGGGCGGGCGCGGGGTGCTCGTCGTCGTGCCGGACGCGCGGGACGTGGCGCGCGTGACCGCCGCCCTGTCAGACGTGTCGGAGGGCGCCGGGGCCGACGACGTGGTGCGGCTGCTGGCCGACGACGGCCCCGCGCCCCGGTACCGGGCCTTCCTCCGGGCCCTGCGGGGCGACGCGCGGGTGGTGGTGGGGACCAGGGCCGCGATGTTCGCGCCGGTCGCCGACCTCGGCCTGGTGGTCCTGTGGGGCGACGGCGAGGAGACGCTGGCCGAGCCGCACGCCCCCTACCCCCACGCGCGCGACGTGCTGGCGCTGCGGGCCGAGCGGGAGAACACGGCGTTCCTGCTGGGCTCGCCGGGCCGCACCGTGCAGGCGCAGGCGCTGCTCGCCTCGGGCTGGGCGCGTGAGCTCGCCGCGCCCCGGGACGTGGTGCGGGCCCGGGCGCCGCGGGTGCGGGCGCTGACGTCCGTCGAGCTGGCGCGGGAGGGCGCCGCCGCCGCGGCCCGGCTCCCGTCCACCGCGTGGCGTGCCGCGCGCGAGGCCCTGGAGCGGGGCCCGGTGCTGGTGCAGGTGCCCCGCTCCGGTTACCTGCCGGTCGTGGCGTGCTCCCGCTGCCGCGTCGCCGCCCGCTGCGCGCACTGCCACGGGCCCCTGGGCCTGCCGCACGCCGACGGCGCCCCGCAGTGCACCTGGTGCGGGCGTCTGGCCGGGGGCTGGCGGTGCGAGGAGTGCGGGTGGACGGGCCTGCGATCGGTGCGCGTCGGCTCCGCACGCACCGCCGAGGAGCTCGGCCGCGCGTTCACGGGGGTGCCGGTACGGCTGTCGGCGGCGTCCGCCCCCGGCGGCGTGCTCGACGCCGTCCCGGCCACTCCCGCGCTCGTCGTGGCGACCCCCGGCGCCGAGCCCGTCGCGGACGGCGGTTACGCCATCGCGCTCCTGCTCGACGCCGCCGTGATGACCGGCGGCACCGGCCTCGCCGCGGGCACCGAGGCTCTGCACCGCTGGCTGGCGGCGTCGTCGCTGGTCCGCCCCGGGCCCGGGGGGCAGGTGCTGCTCGTGGGCGACGGGGCGCCCGGACCCACCCAGGCCCTGGTGCGCTGGGACCCCGCCGGCTTCGCGGGGCGGGAGCTCGACGAGCGAGCCGAGCTGCACCTGCCGCCCGCCGTCCGGGTCGCCGCCGTGACCGGGGACCGCACGGCGGTGGACGCGGTCGTCAGCCGGGTCGGGCTGCGCGAGGACCTGGGCGCGGGCTCGGGCGTGCTGGGCCCCGTCGAGATCGACCCGGAGACCCCCGGGCGCGGACCGGGCGGCCGGGGCACGGGGGCGCCGTCGGGCCGCCGGGGCGGGGGTGGGGGAAACGGCCCGGGAGGCAGCCGGGACACCGGGTTCCAGGCGCTCGACCTGCCCGTGCGGACCGTGCTGCGGGTACCGCTCGCCCAGGGCGACGAGCTCGCCCGCAGGCTCAAGGCCAGCCTCGCCGTGCGCTCCGCGCGCCGCGAGGGTGGGACCGTCCGTGTACAGCTCGACCCGAAGGAGATGCTGTGACCCCAGCCGACCCAGCGACCGACGTCCCTGTGACCGACGTTTCTGCGCCCGATGTTCCCGTGCCCGATGTTCCCGTGCCCGGCGCGCTCGTGATCGACACCGTCGTCTACGACTTCGGCAACGTGCTCGTCGGGTGGGACCCCTTCGGGCCGTACGAGGGGCGCCCCCGGGCAGAGATCGAGGCGTTCTTCGAGGCCGTCGACTTCGGGTCGATCAACCACGCCGCGGACGCCGGGACGTCGTACGCCGTGCTGCTGGAGCGGGTGGGCCGGACCCACCCCGAGCAGGTCGAGGACCTGCGCCGGTACGTGGAGCACTACGAGCTGTCGCTGACCGGACCCGTCGAGGGGTCGGCCGAGCTGGTGGCGGAGCTGAAGGGGCTCGGGCTGCGCCTGTACGGGCTGACCAACTGGCAGACCGAGACGTTCCACAGCGCCGAGCCCGCGGCGCCGGCGATCGGGCTGATGGAGGACGTCATCGTGTCCGGCCGCGAGGGCATGGCCAAGCCGGACCGGCGCATCTTCGAGCTGGTCGTCGAGCGGTTCGGGGTGGACCCGACCCGCGCCGTCTTCATTGACGACAAGCAGGTGAACGTGGACGCCGCGCGCGGGGTCGGCTTCCACGGTGTGGTGTTCACCGACACCGCCGCCCTGCGCAAGGACCTGCGAGCCCTGGGCCTCCCGGTCGCGACCTGAGGTCTTCGGCGACGGGCGAATCACCTCCCGGTACCGCTCCGGGCGATGTCACGCTTCGGAGATGACCTCGCTGCTCGCGCGCGCCGTGCGCACCAACCCGCCGCTGGCAGTCACCACCCTGCTGACGGCCGTGGTGCTGCTGGTGTGTCTCGTGGGCCTGGCCGCCGACCCGCGCCAGGTGCTCGGCGAGCCCACCTGGCTCAAGCCCACGAAGTTCGCCGTGTCGATCTGCGTGTACAGCGTCACGCTGGTCTGGTTCCTCACCTACGTCCGCGGCCGACGGCGCCTCGTGGTGACCGTCTCCTGGATCGTCGCGGCCGCGCTGCTGATCGAGCTGGCACTGATCGTGCTCCAGTCGGCGCGGGGGCTGCGCAGCCACTTCAACGTGAGCACCCCGCTCGACCAGACGGTGTACTTCACCATGGCGGGCGCCATCGCCACACTCTGGGCCACCAACGTCGTCGTCGCCGTGGTGCTGCTCGCCCAGCGGCTGGACGACCCCGTGCTCGCCTGGGGCCTGCGCGGCGGCCTCGTCGTCGCCGTCGTCGGCATGGCCGTCGCCTTCCTCATGACCGACCCGACCCCCGCCCAGCTCGACGCCCTGCGCGCCGGCGGGGACCGCGTGCTGATCGGCGCCCATACCGTGGGCCCGCCGGACGGCGGGCCCGGCCTGCCCGTGCTCGGCTGGTCCACCGTCGCCGGCGACCTGCGGGCCGCGCACTTCGTCGGCATCCACGCCATGCAGGCGCTGCCGCTCGTGGCCTGGCTGCTCGCCGTCCTGCCCGCGACCTGGCTCACGATCCGCGACCGCACCCGGCTCGTGCTCGTCGCCGCCGGGACGGCGCTCGCGGTCGTCCTGCTGCTGGCCTGGCAGGCCCTGCGCGGGCAGCCGCTCACGGGCCCGGACACCCTGACCCTCACCGCGGCCGCTGCGATCGCGCTCGGGACCCTGACCGCAGCGGGGAGCGTGGTGCTCGGCGCCCGACGTCGCGCCGTGCCGACGGAGGTACCGCGAAGGCCCCGGTAGAGCCGGCCCGACAGAGCCCCACACCTGGTGCACACCTAGACTGACCCGGTGCGTCTTCTCTTCGCCGGAACCCCCGAACCAGCCGTCGCCTCCCTGGAGGCCCTGCTCGCCTCGCGCCACGAGGTCGTCGCCGTCCTGACCCGTGCCGACGCGCCGTCCGGCCGCGGCCGCAAGCTCACGCCCAGCCCCGTGCGGGCGCGGGCCGAGGAGGCCGGGATCCGCGTCATCACCGACGTCCCACGCGGCGACGAGTTCGTGACCATGCTGCAGGAGCTGGAGATCGACGCCGCCCCCGTCGTCGCCTACGGCCACATCCTGCGCCCCGCCGTGCTCGCCGTACCCCGCCTCGGCTGGATCAACCTGCACTTCTCCGTGCTGCCCGCCTGGCGCGGCGCCGCCCCCGTGCAGCGCGCCCTCATCGCCGGCGACGAGGTCACCGGCGCCACCACCTTCCTGCTCGACGAGGGCATGGACACCGGCCCCGTGCTCGGCACGGCCACCGAGACCATCCGCCCCACCGACACCTCCGGCGACCTCCTCGGCCGCCTCGCCGTCTCCGGCGCCGAGCTGCTCGTCGCCACCCTCGACGCCCTCGAGGACGGCACCCTCCAGCCCCAGCCCCAGCCCGCCGACGGCGTCTCCGTCGCCGCCAAGCTCACCACCGACGACGCCCGCGTCGTCTGGACCGACCCGGCGCTCGCTGTCGACCGCCTGGTGCGTGGCTGCACGCCCGCGCCGGGCGCGTGGACCGTGCTCCCGGACGGTTCCCGCTTGGGCCTCGGGCCCGTCTCGCCGCGCCCCGACGTCACCGACCTGAGGGCGGGGGAGGTGCGCGCGCTCAAGCACGAGGTGCTGGTCGGGACGGCGACGCACGCCGTCGCGCTGGGGGAGGTGCGGCCGGTCGGCAAGAAGGCCATGCCCGCGCCCGACTGGGCCCGGGGCGGTGGCCGCGCGCTCGTCGAGGCGGGTCTGGTGCTGGGCGGGGCGTCGACCCCGAGCACGACGGGTGCCTCCGCATGAGCGCCTACGAGGGCGACGAGCGCCGCAGCTCAGCGGGGCGGCAGCGCTCCGCGTCGCGGTCCCGGGGCGACCGGTCGCGTACGTCGCAGGCGCCCTCGGAGCGCCGCAAGGGCACCGACCCGGCGCGCATGGCCGCCTTCGACGTCCTGCGCGAGGTCGACGAGTCCGACGCGTACGCGAACCTGGTGCTGCCCCCGCTGCTGCGGGAGCGGCGGATCCGCGGTCGCGACGCCGGCTTCGCCACCGAGCTCACCTACGGCACGCTGCGGATGCGCGGCCGGTACGACGCGATCCTGGCGACGTGCGTCGACCGCCCGCTGTCGGGCCTGGACGCGGCGCTGCTGGACGTGCTGCGGCTCGGCGCCCACCAGCTCCTCGGCATGCGCGTGCCCGGGCACGCCGCGGTCTCGGAGACGGTCGGGCTCGCGCGCAACCGGGTGGGCGCGGGGCCCGCGCAGATGGTGAACGCCGTGCTCCGCCGGGTGTCCGAGCGGCCGCTCGACGAGTGGCTGTCGATCTTGGAGAAGGAGGCGCCGGACGCCCTGAGCGGCCTCGCGACCACCGAGTCGCACCCGCTGTGGATCGCCCGCGCGCTGCGGGAGGCGCTGGCGGGCAACGGGCGCGGCGTCGACGAGCTTGGCGACCTGCTGGCCGCCGACAACGCCGCCCCGCGCGTCACCCTCGTTGCGCGGCCGGGCCTGGTGGAGGCGTCCGACGAGGACGCCTGGGGCGACGTGGACCTGGTCGCCGGGCGCTGGGCGCCCACGGCGCTGCGCCTGGAGGGCTCGGACCCGTCCGGCATCCCCGCGATCCGGGCGGGCCTCGCGGGCGTCCAGGACGAGGGCTCCCAGCTCGTCACCCTCGCCCTCGCGGGCGTGCCCGTCGAGGGCGACGCCGATGACAGTGCGGGCGAGCGCTGGCTGGACCTGTGCGCGGGCCCGGGCGGCAAGGCCGCCCTGCTCGGCGCCCTGGCCGCCGAGCGCGGCGCGACCCTGGTCGCGAACGAGGTGGCGCCGCACCGGGCCCGCCTGGTCGCGGGGGCCCTCGCCGCGCTGCCCGACGGCGTGGTCGAGGAGGTGCGCACCGGCGACGGCCGCGAGGTCGGCACGGAGGAACCCGGGGCCTACGACCGCGTGCTGGTCGACGCGCCGTGCACCGGGCTGGGCGCGCTGCGCCGTCGGCCGGAGAGCCGGTGGCGGCGGACGCCGTCGGACCTGGCCGCCCTCACGGCGCTCCAGCGGGAGCTGCTCGCCTCGGCGCTGGACGCCGTCCGGCCCGGGGGAGTGGTGGCGTACGTGACGTGCTCACCGCACCTGGCCGAGACGCAGCTCGTGGTCGCCGACGTGCTGAAGAAGCGCGCCGACGTCGAGCGGCTGGACACCCCGGCCGCGGTGCGGTCCGCGGTGCGTCCGGGTGCGGACATCCCGCTGGCGGATCGCGACGACGTGCAGCTCTGGCCGCACGTGCACGGGACGGACGCGATGCACCTGACGCTGCTGCGCCGGACGGCCTGACCTCAGCCCGCTCGGCGTGTTCGACCCTGTCTGTGTGCGGCTGGGTCAGTCGGTGAAGTGCGGAGTGAAGTTGAAGCCGACGTTTCGAGGCTGGCGTCGTCGGCGTCCTGTCAGGCGCCCGATCAGTTCGACGACCTGAAACGACCACAGCCCAGCCATGATGATCAGAATGGCGCCGAAGGCTGCCATGGCGCCACCGAGGCCGCTCTCCATGGTGGGAGAGAAGTTCGTGGGATCCCTGGGGTCATAGCGGATGGTGACGACGTCGCCGACGGCAAGCGCATCGTCGGGGTTGTTCACGTACGTTGCTCGTCCGCCGTCGCCCGCGGGGATCTCCAGCTTCAGACTGTCGCCGCGCTCGACGACAACTGCATCGACGACGACCCCCCTCGACTCCAGAACTCGTTGGGACCCGTAGACGTCTGCGATGAGGAGGATGCCCAGCACGATGACGCACGGAAAGAGGAACGCGTTGAACCAGAGTCGCTTCGTGCTGATGGTGCGGAGGTTGTAGGTCTCGTCGTAGAACCTGCGGAACATTCCGTGGCTGCCGTCCGGCTTGCTGACCATGGCCGGACGTTAGCGCGCCGTCCGCGGTCCGGGTCAGCGGGTTCCGTGCGCCGCACGGGTGAACTTTCGCCTGGTCTCTGGTGGTACGCCTACACGCCCGCCGGCGGCCATACGCCGAGGATCACGGCCATGACCAGGATCGTGACCAGCTCGTGCGCCAGGTTCAGGGTGGTGAGCTGCGGCGGGCGGCCCTCGAAGGCGTCGTGGGTGATGAAGCGGGCCGCGGTGAAGCCGACCCAGAGCAGCACGGCCGTCACGACCGACGCCGTGAAGAAGCTGCCCTCGTAGAAGACCCACGAGATGTAGACGGCGCCGGCCAGCACCCACGCCGTCAGGAAGCTGACGATCACCGTCACGACGATGGGCCAGACGCCGGCGGCCCGGGCGGCGTCGGGATCCACCTTCGCCAGCCGCATCCAGCGGGTGCCGAACACGCGCGGGGTGTACCAGACCGAGCCCACGACGAGCGTGGACAGCGTGGCCACGATCACGGCCCAGTAGTTCACGTCGGGGATCATCGTCGCTCCGTTCCGTCGGCCTCTAGGCTGGCATCATGGCAGCACTCATCGCCCCCAGCATCCTGTCCGCCGACTTCGCGAACCTCGAGCGTGACCTCGGCCGGATCGCCTCCGCGGACTACGCGCACGTGGACGTCATGGACAACCACTTCGTGCCGAACCTGACGCTGGGGCTGCCGATCTTCGAGCGGCTCGCGAAGGTGTCGCCGATCCCGCTCGACGCCCACCTCATGATCGAGAACCCGGACCGGTGGGCCCCGGCGTTCGCGGAGGCGGGGGCGGCGTCCGTCACCTTCCACGCCGAGGCCGCACAGGCGCCCGTCCGCCTGGCCCGGGAGCTGCACCGCCTCGGGGCGCGCGCCGGGGTGGCGCTGCGTCCGGCCACGCCGGTGGAGCCGTTCCTCGACCTGCTGGCCGAGATCGACATGATCCTCGTGATGACGGTCGAGCCGGGGTTCGGCGGGCAGTCGTTCATCGAGGGCACGCTGCCCAAGATCCGGCGCGCACGGCAGGCCGTGAGCGAGTCCGGGCTGGACGTGTGGATCCAGGTCGACGGGGGAGTCTCCCGGGACACGATCGAGCGTGCGGCCGACGCCGGCGCGAACGTCTTCGTGGCGGGCTCGGCGGTGTACGGCGCCGAGGACATCCCGGCGGAGATCGCGACGCTCCGCGAGCTGGCGGACAAGCACACCCACTGACCGACCCAGGTCGCACCCGGCCGCACCCGACCGCCGCGGCCGTTGAGTGCTGGGTATTCGCGCATCTTCACGTCCCAGAAGCGCAAATACCCAGCACTCAGCGATCGGTCTCGCTTGATTTCCTGTTGGAAATAGTGTGCCAAGCGGGCCGAGTCACCCGCACCGGGTCCGCGGCCAGCTCACCGACCCGCCCCGGTGGGGGAGGACGGCTCGTACTTTCGGCCAGTCCGAAGACTGGTCCGTGGGCCGATGACCTTGCTCCGACCGGCCGGGATGCTCGTTACATGACGACACCCGACGCGGCGCCTGACGCTGCACCCCAGGCCGCAGCAGTCTCCGGGACCGCAGCACCCGAGGCGACGACCGGGACGACGTCCGCGACGCCGCCCCGGCGCACCCGCCGCCGCGCCTGGCTCGTTCCCGCCGGCCTCCTCCTGCTGTCGGTGATCCCGGCGATCGGCGGCTCCGCGCGGCTCGCCGAGCTTGCTTCCGGCCCGGTGCTCACGGAGGAGAACGCGCGGTTCGTGACGCAGCCGCTGCCCGTCGTCGTGCACATCGTGTGCGTGACGGTCTACAGCATGCTGGGCGCCTTCCAGTTCGTGCCGGGCCTGCGCCGTCGCCGCTGGCACCGGTGGGCCGGGCGGGTGCTCGTCCCGGCCGGGGCCGGCGTCGCGCTCACCGGGCTCTGGATGACGGCGTTCTACGACCTGCCGGTCAGGGACACGGTCGTGGTCAACGGCATGCGGTACCTGGTGGGCACCACCATGCTGGTCGCGCTCGTGCTGGGGGTCCGGGCGGCCTTGCGCCGGGACTACGCCACCCACTCCGCGTGGATGACGCGCGCGTACGCGCTGGCCATGGGCGCCGGGACCCAGGGGCTGCTGCTCGGGCCCCTCGTGCTGGTCACCGGCCGCCTGGACCCCGTGACGAACTCGATCGGGCTGACCGCGGGGTGGGTGATCAACCTCGCCGTGGCGGAGTGGGTGATCCACCGGCGCCGGCTCCGGGCGCGCAGATGACGGGACCACGGATGACGGGACCACGCACGACGGGACCGCGGGTGACGGGCCCGCATGTGACGCAGACCATGGCCGCACGCGCCGCGACCTGTGGCATGCTGACGAGCAGCAGTACGCACACACGTGCTCCGGGGTCGGTGTAATTCCGAGCCGGCGGTGACAGTCCGCGACCCGCGTCCGTCCGCAAGGACGGGCCGGTTGACCTGGTGGAACTCCAGGACCGACGGTGAAAGTCCGGATGGGAGGAAGCACGTGCGGCGGAGCCGTCCCCCCGGGGCGTGCGACGTCGTGACGTCGTGCGCGCGAGCAGGGCCTTCCGGCTCCTGACTCGCGCACCCGTCGTCCACCCCCGGAGCGCCGACGCTCGGGGAGGACGGCATGAACGACGGCAAGGATCAGGCATCCATCGGACCGGACGGTCTCCAGGCCGCTGAGCTGAAGAAGGCGATGCGCCGCGCCCTCGCGCTGGCGCGGCTGGGCCCGGCGTACGGGCCCAACCCGCGCGTCGGCTGCGTGCTCCTCGGCCCCGACGGCGGCACCGTCGCGGAGGGTTACCACCGCGGCGCCGGCACCCCGCACGCCGAGGCCGCCGCCCTGGCGGACGCCCGGTCGCGCGGCGTGGACCCGCGCGGCACGACGGCGGTCGTGACCCTGGAGCCGTGCGCGCACCACGGCCGCACCGGCCCCTGCGCGGACGCCCTGATCGAGGCGGGCGTCGCCGCGGTGCACGTGGCGGTCGGCGACCCGAACCCCGTCGCGACGGGCGGCGCGACCAAGCTCCGCGACGCGGGCATCCCGGTGTCCGTCGGCCTGCTCGCCCACGACGGCGAGGAGCTGCTGCGGCCCTGGCTGCACGCCGTCCGCACCGGCCGGCCCTACGTGACCCTCAAGCTCGCCACCAGCCTCGACGGCCGGGTCGCCGCCGTGGACGGGACCAGCCGCTGGATCACCGGCGACCGGGCCCGCGCCCACGCCCACGCGGTCCGCGCGCAGGTTGACGCGATCGCCGTCGGGTCAGGCACCGCTCTCGTCGACGACCCGTCGCTGACCGCCCGGCGGGCCGACGGCGGTCTCTTCGAGCACCAGCCGCTCCGCGTGGTCCTCGGGCGTCGCGCGGTGCCTGACGGCGCCCGCCTGCGCGGGACCGGCGGCCCGCTGCTGCACCTGCCGACCCACGACCTCGACGCCGCGCTGCGGGACCTCGGCGGCCGGGAGGTGCGCCACCTGCTCGTCGAGGGCGGTCCCACGCTGGCCACGGCCCTGCTGGCCGCGGACCTCGTCGACGAGCTGCACGCCTACGTCGCGCCGGTGCTGCTCGGCGCGGGCGCCACCGCCGTCGGCGACCTCGGCGTGACCACCATCGGCGAGGCCGCGCGCTTCGCCACCGCGGACGTCACCCGGCTGGGCGACGACGTGCTACTGGTGGCGCGCCGCCTCAAGCCCGCTGAGGCCGAGCCCTCTCAAAACCAGTCCGCTGAAGACAGCACCGCAGCAGAGCAGACCGCAGCCCTTTCCGCACAGGACGGCCGCCCCGGCCGGCGCACCCAGGAGGAGATCTGATGTTCACCGGAATCGTCGAGGAGCTCGGCTCCGTCGTCGCGCTCGTCCGTCCCGACGGCGCGGGCGCCACGCCCGGCACCCCGCCCGGCACGGACGCCGTCGCGCCCGACGCGGTCCTGACCGTCGCGGGGCCGCTCGCGACGTCCGACGCGCGCCCCGGCGACTCGATCGCCGTCGACGGCGTGTGCCTGACCGTCACCTCCGTGGCCGACGGCGCGTTCGTGTCCGAGGTGATGCCCGAGACCCTGCGGCGCACGTCGCTCGGCGGCCTGGTCCCCGGAGCCCGGGTCAACCTGGAGCGGGCGCTGCCCGCGAACGGCAGGCTGGGCGGGCACGTGGTCCAGGGGCACGTCGACGGCGTGGCCACGCTCGTGCGGCGCACACCCGGGCCGCGCTGGGACGACCTGGAGTTCTCCGCGCCCACGGCCCTGACCCGGTACGTCGCGGAGAAGGGCTCGGTGGCGCTGTCGGGGGTCTCGCTGACGGTGACGTGGGTGTCGGACGACGGGTTCGGCGTCTCGCTCATCCCGACGACGCTCGCCGCCACCACGCTGGGCGGGCTGGCCCTGGGGGGCGTCGTCAACGTGGAGGTCGACGTGCTCGCGAAGTACGTCGAACGCCTCATGGCGAGCGGGGTCGCCCGATGAGCGGCGTGCGGGCGGCGGAACTCGCCGGCACGGACACGCCGGGCACGGGGCTCGTGGAGCGTGCCCTCGCCGAGCTCGCCGCCGGGCGTCCCGTGCTGGTGGCCGACGACGCCGGCCGGGAGAACGAGGTGGACGCCGTCCTGGCCGCCGGCGTCGCGACGGCGGAGTGGGTCGCCTGGACCGTGCGGCACTCGTCCGGGTACCTGTGCGCGCCGATGCCGGCGCACCGGGCCGACGCCCTGGAGCTCCCGCTCATGGTGGAGCACAGCGAGGACCCGCGCGGCACGGCGTACACGGTGTCGGTGGACGCCGTGGGCGTCTCGACCGGTATCTCGGCCGCCGACCGGGCGCTGACCCTGCGGGTCCTCGGTGACCCGCGCTCGGGCGCGCGCGACCTGATCCGGCCCGGGCACGTGCTGCCGCTGCGGGCCCGACCCGGGGGCGTGCTGGAGCGCGCGGGGCACACCGAGGCCGCCGTGGACCTGGTGCGCCTTGCCGGCCGTGCGGCTGCCGCCCCCGACCTCGGCGAGGTGGGCGCCATCGCGGAGCTCGTCCGGGACGACGGCGCCATGATGCGCCTGCCCGAGGCGCAGGCCCTGGCGCAGGAGCACGGGCTCGTGGTGCTGACGGTCGCCGACCTGGTCGCGTGGCGGCGGGCGCACGACGAGGCTCCTGTGGCCGTCGCCGACGAGGACGGGGCTCCCGTGGGCGCCGGCGCGGAGGACGCGGCTGCGCAGGCGCCGGCCGCGGACCCGCGCACGACGCTGCCCACGGACCCCCGGGTGGAGCGGGTCGCGGAGGCGGCTCTGCCGACGCAGTACGGCGACTTCCGGGTGGTGGCGTACCGCGACCTGCGTTCGGGCGCGGAGCACCTGGCCCTGACGCCGGTGGACGCGGTCCCTGCCCCGGATCTGGCTCCGGCGACTGCGGCGCCGCTGGTGCGAGTGCACTCCGAGTGCCTCACGGGCGACGGCCTGGGCTCGCTGCGCTGCGACTGCGGTCCGCAGCTCCAGGCCTCGCTGCGTGCGGTGGCCGCCGAGGGCGGCGCCGTCGTCTACCTGCGCGGGCACGAGGGCCGCGGGATCGGCCTGGCGGCCAAGATCCAGGCGTACGCGCTGCAGGACGTCGGGCTGGACACCGTGGAGGCCAACGTCGAGCTCGGGCTGCCGGTGGACGCGCGCGAGTACGGCGCGGCGTCGGCGATCCTGGCCGACCTCGGCCTGGACGGCGTGACCCTCCTGACGAACAACCCGGAGAAGGTGACGGGCCTGCGCGCGGCGGGCACGGACGTCGTCGGGCGGCGTGGGCTGGTGGTGGGGCACGGGGTGCACAACCACCGCTACCTGGAGACCAAGCGGCTGGTGATGGGGCACTACACGAGCGACCACACGAGCCAGAGCCAGAGCCAGAACAAGTACGAGCACGAGCACGAAGGAGCATGCGCATGAGCGGGGCAGGAGCACCGAAGGTGACGGTCGACGGTACCGGGCTGCGAGTGGTGGTGATCGCGGCGAGCTGGCACGAGCAGGTGATGGACGGCCTGCTGGCCGGTGCGCGACGGGCCCTGGCGGCGTCGGGCGCGGAGTGGACGGAGCTGCGGGTCCCGGGCTCGTTCGAGCTGCCGGTGGCGGCGGCGCGGGCGGCCGGCATCGGTGGGGGACCGGCGGCGGACGCCGTCGTCGCGCTGGGTGTCGTGATCCGCGGGGGCACGCCGCACTTCGAGTACGTGTGCTCGGCGGCGACGTCGGGCCTCACGGACGTGAGCGTGCGCACCGGGGTGCCGGTCGGCTTCGGTGTGCTGACATGCGACACCGAGCAGCAGGCGCTGGACCGCGCAGGGCTGGAGGGGTCGAGCGAGGACAAGGGCGCGGAGGCCGCGGAGGCGGCGATCGCGACGGCGGTGACGCTGCGGAGCCTCGAGGCGGGCACCGCAGCCGTCTGACACGGCACGAGCCGTCTGACAGCTCCATGTGGCTGGCACGGCCCCAGCGGGCCGGGGCAGCAGACGAGGCGCACGGGTGCCGTCCGATAGGTTCGGACGGCACCCGTGGCTCGTTCCACGGCATCTCTCCGCACACCGTTCCCGTCATGAATTAATAGTGTGCCAAGCGCTTCAAAACCACCCATGGCCGGGTAGGACAACTCACCAACCAGCCCCGAGAAAGGGCCTGAAAAAACGGGGCGGATGCGAAAGGGACAGCTCGGTCGGCACATTGACCAGGCATGAGGACTTCAGGCGCCCGGCGCGCAGCGGCGGTACTGGTGGCGACGGCTCTGACGGGAGCGATGGTGGGCGGCCTGGTGGGCTGCGCGGACGCCGGGACGACCGGCGGCTCGCCGGCTCCGGCTGGGGAACCGGCCGAGGGAGCCGCCGAGGAGACGTCCGACGACCTGCTCGGAGGGTTGCCCGGGGGCGGCGTGGCGTGCGTCGACTGGGTGCGCTTCGCCACCCCGGAGGAGGCCGCGGCGGACGCCGGGGCCGTGCTGCTGGGCACCGTGGTGGAGCGGGACGGCGCGGCGCAGATGTTCGGCGTCGAGGCGCACCGCTGGCTGTTCGACGTCGAGGAGGTGCTCGAGCGGCCCGTTTCGGGGAGCTCACGCGCGAACCCGGCCGCGGAGCCGCCGCCCGAGCTGGACGTCTCGCCGGGGGAGCAGATCTCGGTCGTCTCGACGCCGGAGACGTGCGGGGGAGCGGACAACCCGTACCCCGGGGGCGACCCGCTCGACCCCGCCACCGCCACCGCCACCAGCACCAGCACCGGCGCCCGCTCCGTGATCGTGCTGCTGTCCGGCGCGACGGACGACGGGTCGACGGACGATCCCGTGGGCTTCCACCTGATCACGCCGTACCAGGGCGTGGTGTCCCCGGAGGCCGACGGATCGCTGCCGGCGGAGTGGCCCGCGACCCCGTGAACGGGTCGCCGGGCAAGCGGCCGGGCGAGCGGCCGGGCGAGCGATCGAACGAGAGTCTGGCCACAACGTGGGACGGCAGGCGGTGGTGCCCCCCTCGCCCGACTAGGCTGAGCAGGTGAAGACCTTCGAGACCCTGTTCGCCGAGCTGACCGAGAAGGCCGAGACCCGCCCCGCGGGTTCGGGCACCGTGGCCCAGCTGGACGCGGGAGTCCATGCGATCGGCAAGAAGGTCGTGGAGGAGGCCGCCGAGGTCTGGATGGCGGCCGAGTACCAGTCGGACAGCGAGACCGCGGAAGAGATCTCGCAGCTCCTGTACCACCTGCAGGTCCTGATGGTCGCCAAGGGACTGACCCTCGAGGACGTGTACACGCATCTGTAGCGAGGCTTCCGGGTCTCGGCAGGCTCGGCCCCTGGTCGATCTGACCGCCGGTCGAGCTTGTCGAGACCCCGGACCTCGCACCCAGATCCGTCGTACACCCAGAGAGGAACCAACCACATGCTGCGCATCGCCGTCCCCAACAAGGGTGCCCTGTCCGGCCCCGCCTCCGAGATGCTGAGCGAGGCGGGCTACCGCCAGCGCCGGGACACCCGCGAGCTCGTGCTCGCCGACCCCGAGAACGACGTCGAGTTCTTCTTCCTGCGCCCGCGCGACGTCGCGGTGTACGTGGGGACCGGGACGGTCGACGTCGGCATCACCGGCCGCGACCTGATGCTCGACTCGGGTGCGGACGCCGTCGAGCACCTGGGCCTCGGGTTCGCCCGCTCCACCTTCCGGTACGCGGCACCCGCCGGACCGGGCGAGGCCGACCCCGTGACCGAGATCGCGGACATCGCCGGGCGCCGCGTGGCGTCGTCGTACACCACGCTCGTGGCTCAGCACCTGGCGAAACAGGGTGTCGAGCCCGCCGCGATCGTGCACCTGGACGGTGCCGTGGAGTCGAGCGTGCGCCTCGGCGTCGCGGACGTCATCGCGGACGTCGTGGAGACCGGCACCACCCTGCGGGCCGCGGGACTGGAGGTCTTCGGCGACCCGATCCTGCGCTCGGAGGCCGTGCTGATCCGGCAGTCAGACGCCGAGCCGCCCGCCGGTCTCGACGTCCTGACCCGCCGTCTCGAGGGCGTGATCACCGCCCGCGAGTACGTGCTGATGGACTACGTGGTCCCCGAGTCCCGGCTGGAGCAGGCCGTCGCGATCACGCCCGGCAAGGAGTCCCCGACGGTCTCCGCGCAGCACCACAGCGACGCCCGCGCGGTGCGCGTCATGGTGCCGCGCAGCGAGACCAACAGGATCATGGACGCGCTTTACGACGTCGGGGCGCGCGCCATCATCGTGACCTCGATCCACGCCTCGCGGCTGTAGGACCGATGGCCGCCGGGTCGGGGAGCAGCGCGATCGGCCGCGGCCGGCGCGACGACCACTTCCGCACCTTTCGCGGCCGCTTCGGCACGCCCACGGCGTACGGCATCGCGCTGCTGTTCGCCGGCGGGTGCACGTTCGTGGCGCTGGCGGCGAGCGGTCCCGGGGCGGACGCCGCCAACCGCGTCGCGATCATCGTGTTCGGGCTGCTGGGCGCCCTGGTCGCCTGGCGGTTCGGCGCCGTGCGCGCCGTCCCCGACCCGTCCGGGCTCACCGTGGTCAACTACGCGACCAGCCGGCGGCTCGCCTGGCCCGAGATCGTGACGGTCCGGTTCGGGCCCAACGACCCGTGGGTGCACCTCGACCTGGCGGACGGCGACGTGCTCGCCGTCATGGGCATCCAGCGGGCCGACGGCGAGCACGGCATGGCGGAGGCGCGCCGTTTGGTGGCCCTGATCGCGGAGCTGGGCGAGGCGGCGGAGCCGGAGCAGCGGTAGCAGAAGCCGCAGGGAACGAAGCAGAGCGCCTGCCCCCGGGTCGGGGGCAGGCGCTCTGCTTGTCAGTCGGGTGTGTCAGCGGCTGCTGCGCGCCTCGTAGTGGGCCGGGCCGCGGCCGCGGGGGCCACGCTCGCCGTCCGGACGGCGGTGGTCGCCACCGCTGCGGGGGCCACGCTCGCCGCCGCGCGGGGCGCCGCGGTCCAGGGTGATGCGCAGCGGCTTGCCGGCCACGCGGGCGCGGCCCAGGCGGTCGAGCGCCTCGTTGTCCAGCGGCGCGATGATGTCCACCAGCGAGAAGTTGCCGAAGATGTCGATCTTGCCGACGTCGGCGCCGGTGATGCCGCCCTCGCCGGTCAGGGCGCCGACGATCCCGCCCGGCTGCACGCCGTGCGTGTGGCCGACGGCGATGCGGTAGCGCGTGCCCCGGGCCGGACGGCGGATGCCGCGGTCGCCCTCGGAGCGGCCGCGCACGGGCCGGTCGCCGGACCGGTCGTGCCGGTCGCCCTCGCGGGTGTTGCGCCGTGCGGCGGCGGCCTTCGCCTCGGCCCGCTCGCGCTCGTACTCCTCCTGCTCGGCGCGCGCACGCGGGCCGTCGTCGCCCACCGCGAGCGCCGCCATGGCGGCGGCGATGTCGATGGGGTCGGTGCCGGTCTCGTCGGCGTAGGCGCGGATGAGCTCGGTGTAGAGCTCGAGGCGGCCGGCCTCGCGGCGGGCTGCGACCTTGCCGAGGGTGCGCTTGACCTGGTGGGCGGAGACGTCCCGGGGGGAGGGGATCTCGACCTCTTCGAGCTGGGCGCGGATGGTGCGCTCGATGGAGCGGAGCTTGCCGCGCTCGTGGGGGGTGACGAAGGTCAGGGCCTCGCCGGTGCGTCCGGCGCGGCCGGTGCGGCCGATGCGGTGGACGTAGGCCTCGGGCTCGCCGGGGACGTCGAAGTTGACGACGAGTCCGATGCGGTCGACGTCGAGGCCGCGGGCGGCGACGTCGGTGGCGACGAGGACGTCGAGGGCGCCGGAGCGGAGGCGCTCGACGATCTTCTCGCGTTCCTTCTGGGCGACGTCTCCGGAGATGGTGGCGGCGGAGATGCCCTTCTCGATGAGGGCGGAGCCCACGTCCTCGGCGGCGCCGCGGGTGCGGGTGAAGACGATGGCGGCGTCGGCGTCGGAGGTGGCCAGGACGCGGGCGAGGGAGCCGACCTTGTGGCGGAAGGGCACGACGGCGTAGGTCTGGCGCACCGCGGTGACGGTGGAGGCCTGGCGGGTGACGGCGATCTGGACCGGGTCGGTGAGGTGCTGGTCGGCGACCTTGCGGATGGCCGGGGGCATGGTCGCGGAGAAGAGGGCGACCTGGCGCTTGGCGGGGGCCTGGCCGAAGATCTCCTCGACGTCCTCGGCGAAGCCCATGCGGAGCATCTCGTCGGCCTCGTCGAGGACGAGGAAGCGGATGTCCTCCAGGCGCAGGGCGCCGCGCTCGAGGTGGTCCTTGATGCGGCCGGGGGTGCCGACGACGACGTGGACGCCGTCGCGCAGGGCGCGCTGCTGGGGCACGTAGGGGGAGCCGCCGTAGACGGGCAGGACGCGGACGTCGTCCATCTTGCTGGCGAACGACTCGATGGCGTCGGCCACCTGCATGGCGAGCTCGCGCGTCGGGGTCAGGACGAGGGCCTGGACCTTGCGCAGGGCGGGGTCGACGGCGGCGAGGAGCGGCAGGCCGAACGCGGCGGTCTTGCCGGTTCCGGTCTGGGCGACGCCGGTGATGTCGCGGCCGGCGAGGAGCTCGGGGATGGCGCGGGCCTGGATGGCCGAGGGCGTCACGAAGCCGAGCTCGGCGATGGCGGCCATCAGCGGCGCGGGCAGGTCGAGGCTCGCGAAGGTGGGGCCGGTGGGCTCGGCCGGCTGCGCCGGGGTGGGCTCGGCCGTGGTCTCCGCGAGCGCCTCGGTCGAGGTCTGCTCGGTCCGGGTCTGCTCGGTCGGGGTCTCAGAGGTGGCGGCCGCGGGGGCCGTCCGGTCGCCGGAGTCGGCGGTGACCTGGTCGGTCTCCTGCTCGGCAGGCGCGATCAGGTCAGGGGTGTCGATAGACATGCAGTGCTGCACCGTTCGTCGTCGGGTGGGAGTCAGGGCCGAGGTGAGGGCCCTCGCGTCGCTCGCTCCCGACACACCTTCCCCGCAGCCGAGGCTGCGGGCCTGTCTCGCACGTTGCGTGCACACACGGGAAGACGACGAACTCCAAGGGGATGTGGCACCACTGTATCGGTTGCGGGCGCCCTGAGCACAGAGGCTGGGGGCGTGACGTGCAGCACCCGGGTGATGTCGTCCGTGGTGAGGGCGTTGTGGGCGGGGTCTGGGGGCGGCTGACGGGTGTGGTCCCGGGCGTGTCGGCGGGTGGTGTGGGGGGTGGTCCTGCCCGTGCGGACGGCGTGCCCGTGCGTATACGCAACGGTCGCGCCGTAGGATGGCGGCCGAGACGAACCGGCGTGAGCAAGGGCGGTGTGCGTGTCCACTGGGGCGGAGATGAGCTCCCGGGTGCTGACCGTGCCCAACGTGATCAGTATGGTGCGGCTGGCTCTCGTGCCGGTCTTCGCCGTGTTGATCGTCGTGGGCGAGGACGGTTGGGCGCTGGTGGTGCTCGCCGTCTCGGGTGCGTCGGACTGGCTCGACGGTGTGCTGGCCCGTCGCCTGAACCAGGTCACGCGGCTGGGGCAGATGTTGGACCCCTTCGCGGACCGGCTCTTCATCTTCGTGACCCTGATCGGTCTGGCCTGGCGTGAGGTGGTGCCGCTGTGGCTGGTGCTGGTGATCGTGGCGCGTGACGTGCTGCTGGCACTGACGGTGCCGGTCCTGGCCCGCCTCGGGTACGGGACGCTGAACGTGACGACGGTCGGCAAGGTCGCAACGTTCGCGTTGCTGTACGCGTTCCCGTTGCTGCTGCTCGCGGAGGTGCCGGGCTGGGTGGGTGCGGGTGCGCACGTGGTGGGCTGGGCGTTCACCTGGTGGGGTGTGGGCCTGTACTGGCTGGCGGGTCTGCAGTACGTGGCGCAGGTGCGCCGGCTGGTGGCGCAGGGATGACGGCGCCCATGGCGGGCGGCCCGTCCGACCGCCCTGCCGTCCGCACGGCGCCGCGTCGTCCGGACGAGTCGATGACGCTCCTGCGGGAGGTCACCGAGCGGCCGCTCGACCCGGGGTACGCGGAGATGGCGCGGCGGCGCGCGGAGGCGGGCGAGGCGTCCGGCCCGCTGGGGGGACGCCGCGTGTCGAGCGTGGTGACGATGCTGCTGGTGGCGATCGTGCTCGGTGCGGTGACGGCGGTGGCGGTGCGTGACCTGCGAGCGCCGCAGCCGACGGTCACGAAGGGGCGGTCGGTGCTGATCGAGCAGATCCAGGACCGTAGTGCGCAGGTGGAGGCGTTGTCGGCGCGGGCGGCGGCGCTGGACGCGCAGGTGGACGGGTTGCAGAGCGGTGGGCTGCTGCCGTCGGCGCTGCAGGAGGTCAACGAGCTGGACCGGTTGGTCAGTGGTGCGGTGCCGGTCGAGGGGCCGGGCATGGTGGTGTCGCTGACCGACGGTTCGGGTGGTGGGCTGGTGGAGCCGGGTGACGCGCCGGCGGAGTCGCGGGTGCGGGACGCGGACGTGCAGTTCGTGGTCAACGAGCTGTGGGCGGCGGGGGCGGAGGCGGTGGCGGTCAACGACGAGCGGCTGACGTCGCTGTCGGCGATCCGGAACGCGGGGGACGCGATCCTGGTGGACCTGCAGCCGTTGAACGGTCCCACGTACCGGATCGAGGCGATCGGTGACCCGGAGGACATGCAGGTGGAGTTCGCGCGGTCGGCGGGGCTGGGGTTCCTGCAGCTGCTGAGCGCGGAGTATGACATCAAGAACGACGTGAGCACGAGCGACGGGATGTACCTGCCGGGTGCGGGCTCCCCGACGCTGCGGTTCGCGCGGGTGCCTTCGGGCACGGAACCGGATGCGAGCACGACACCGAGCGCGACACCGAGCGCGACGGCAGGCAGTTCGGCGGGCACGGAATCAGCAGGCACGGAGCAGGACCGATCTGAGGAGGGCAACGGATGATCGCGATCGTCGGGCTGGTGATCGGGGTGGTTGCGGGGCTGGTGCTGCAGCCGACCGTTCCGCTGTTCCTGCAGCCTTACCTGCCGATCGCGGTCGTGGCCGCGCTGGACGCCCTGTTCGGTGGGCTGCGCGCGATGCTCGACGGGCTGTTCGATGACAAGGTGTTCCTGGTGTCGTTCCTGTCGAACGTGGTGGTGGCCGCGTTCATCGTGTTCCTCGGCGACCAGCTCGGCGTGGGCAGCCAGCTGTCGACGGCGGTCGTGGTGGTGCTCGGGATCCGGATCTTCTCGAACGCCGCCTCGATCCGCCGGCACATCTTCAAGGCGTGAGCATGGGCCGGGACAAGAACGGGGCGGGCGCGAAGCCCGACAAGAGCGGGTCGAACAAGCCGGGGCCGAGGCACCCTGGGGCAGAGGTCTCCGGGCCCGTGGCTTCCGAGCCGGAAGCTTCCGAGCGCAAGGTTTCCGAGCCGGAGACGGTCGAGCCGGAGCCCGTCGTGGACGAGCCGGTGGACCCCACCCCGGACGCAGCCCCGACCCCGGAGTCTGAGCCGGAACCAGAACCGGGGCAGGAGCCGGCGTCCGGCTGGAAGCGGGTGGCGCAGCTGCTGCGTCCGCGCGGTACGCGCTCGGAGCTGCTGACGGGTCTGCTGTGCCTGGCGCTGGGGTTCGCCCTGGCGGTGCAGGTGGGGCAGTCGACGGGGGACCAGCTCAGCAGCCTGCGGCAGGACGAGCTGGTGCGGCTCCTGGACGAGGTCACGCAGCGCGCGGACCAGCTCGACGCCGAGGTCTCGGACCTGGAGGAGATCCGGGACGACCTGCAGTCGGAGGACGGGCGCGACCAGGCGGCGCGGGATCTCGCGCAGCAGCGTGCCGAGCAGGAGGGCATCCTGTCGGGTCGTCTGCCGGCGCAGGGGCCGGGCGTGCAGATCCACGTGGCCGACGGCGCCAAGCCCCTGGAGGCGCAGGTGCTGTTCAACCTCCTGGAGGAGCTGCGCAACGCCGGCGCCGAGGCGATCCAGGTCAACGGCGTCCGCCTGGTCACCACCAGCTACTTCGTGGACTCCGGCGGCGGGATCGTGCTCGACGGCGCCGCGATCGCGTCCCCGTACGAGTGGACGGCGATCGGCGACCCCGACACGATCGACCGGGCCCTGGAGATCCCCGGCGGCGCACTGCCCCGGATCCGCGAGGAGGGCGGCGAGGCGACCACCACCACCTCCGACGAGGTCCTGGTCGACGCCGTCCGCATCCCGGGCCGGCCCGAGCACGCCGAACCCGTCGCGCCGGACGACGAGAAGTGACCCCCACCACGTTCCTGACCTGCTCGGACACCGGTTGCGGACCAACCTGCTGAACCGGCATGCGGAACCGCCCGGAGGTAGGTAGTTTTATCCGGGTTGGTTCCCGACATTGGTTTTCGCCGCTACCCCGATCGGGGTAGGTTGAGTGGAACCCGGACGATGCCCCGGCCGTTGTCCCCACGTAGTCACCCTGTTCCATCAACATCGCACCCGAGGAGACCTGATGACGGACCCCAGCGCCCATCCGGTCGGGCCCGATACCACGGCCAACCTGGGTCGCATCGCGTTCCCGACCTCCGACGAGCAGGCGCCCCGCACCGCCCTGAGCCCGGAGGAAGCGGCTGCGGTCGCCGCACTGCCCCGGCACTCCGCACTGCTCATCGTGCAGCGCGGCCCCGGGTTCGGTGCCCGGTTCCTGCTGGACACCGGCCGTTCCGTCGCCGGCCGCAGCGAGCAGGCGGACATCTTCCTCGACGACGTCACCGTGTCGCGCAAGCATGCCGAGTTCGTCCGCGAGGGCGACTCGTTCGTGGTGCGCGACATCGGCTCCCTCAACGGGACCTACGTCAACCGGGGCCGGATCGACGCCGCGACGCTCGTGACGGGCGACGAGGTACAGATCGGCAAGTTCCGCCTGACCTTCCACGCCAGCCCGCAGTCGCCGGCTCAGTGGGGCCCGGGGACGCCCGCCCCGTGACCGCCGGCGCCGCACGCGACCATGACCGTGACCGTGCGCACGGTCATGACGCGGACCTCGACGCGCCCTGGCCCCGGGGGATCTCCCGGCAGGCCACGATGCGGATCAGCGACGTCCTGCGTGCCCTGGGCCAGGAGTTTCCCTCCGTCTCGCACTCCAAGCTTCGCTTCCTGGAGGAGCAGGGCCTGATCGAGCCCGTGCGGGCGCCGTCCGGCTACCGCCAGTACAGCCAGGCCGACGTGGAACGCCTCCGGTTCGTCCTGACCGAGCAGCGCGACAGCTACATGCCGCTGAAGGTCATCAAGGAACGCCTGGCGGCGATGGACGCCGACCCCGACTCGGCCGAGCACCCCGCACCACGGCTCGCCGCGAACGGGTCACCGGCACGCCGCCGCTGGACCGCCCCGGCGGTCGCCGAGGCGGCGGGCGTCACCGAGGAGTTCGTGCAGAGCCTGGCCCAGGCCGGGCTCCTGCCCGCGTCGGGCAGCACGTTCGGGCCCGGCGCCGTCGAGGTCGCCCGCATCGCCGGAGCGCTGGCCGAGTTCGGCGTCGAGCCCCGGCACCTGCGCACCTTCCGCACCGCCGCCGACCGGCAGGTCACCCTCGTGGACCAGGTCGTCGCCCCGCTGCGCAGCCAGCAGGCCAGCGCCGGCCGCGGCCGCGCCGCCAGCATGGCCGGCGAGATGGGCGAGCTGTTCACCCGCCTGCACACCGCGTGGGTCCGGCAGGGCATCGACGACCTCGGCTGAGCCGGAGGCGCAGTGCGGAGTCGGGCCCGAGGGCAGACGCCGACAGACGCCGACCGTAAGTTTTGCCGTCGGCGCACCCGGCCGTGACCAGGAATTTGACCCGAGCGCGCGACGAGTGGTGGCAGGACGCCGTACGGTGAAAGCGTGAGGCCGGACGACGTGCCGATGGTCCCCGTGGAGATCCTCGGCGTTCGACAGCAGCAACGCGATCAGGAGATCGTCGTGCTGCTGCTCGACAGTGCCGCAGACCTGGCGATCCCGATCGTCATCGGCGCGCGCGAGGCCAGCGCCATCGCCATGGCGCAGGCAGGCCTCGCCACACCCCGGCCCATGACCCACGACCTGCTGCGCGACGTCCTGGGCGCCGTCGGGGTGGCGCTCGAACGGGTCGAGATCGTCGCCCTGGAGGGCGGCATCTACTTCGCCGAGCTCGTCCTGAGCAACGGCGTCCACCTCGACTCGCGCGCCTCCGACGCGATCGCCCTGGCCGTGCGCACCGGCAGCCCCGTCCTGTGCTCGGCCGAGATCGTCGCCCTCGCCGGCGTCGAGATCGTCGACGTCGACCAGCAGGCAGAGGTCGAACGGTTCCGCGACTTCCTCGACCACGTCACCCCCGAGGACTTCTCCGGCCCACCCGGCGGAGGGTCCCAGGGAGGTGGGCGGACCGGCTGAAAGGCGGCTGAACCGCGACACGCCGAGACGTTTCACGGCGCGCATCTTTGAAATCACCTTCGACGCGCCATAGCGTGGTCACGACACCCCAGGAGGCACAGTGAACACCAGCGGTGAGAGAGCCACACGCGCTACGGTCCCGCACGGCGCGCAGGGTCTCCTCTTCGGTGAGGACCTGACGGAACAGGACGCCACGACCGGCTACCGAGGCACCACGGCGTGCCACATCGCCGGGATCACCTACCGGCAGCTCGACTACTGGGCGCGCACCGGACTCGTGGAGCCGAGCATCAAGCCCGCCACCGGGTCCGGCACCCACCGGCTGTACAGCTTCCGCGACATCCTCGTGCTCAAGGTGGTCAAGCGCCTCCTCGACACCGGCGTCTCCCTCCAGCAGATCCGCACCGCCGTCACGGCCCTCCGGGAACGCGGCGTCGAGGACCTGGCCCAGATCACCCTGATGTCCGACGGCGCCAGCGTCTACGAGTGCACCTCACCGGACGAGGTCGTCGACCTGGTCGCCGGCGGCCAAGGCGTCTTCGGCATCGCCGTCGGGCGCGTCTGGCGCGAGATCGAGGGCACCCTGGCCGAGATGCCCACCGAGACCCTCGACCCGGGCGAGACCGGCGAGGTCCCCGAGGTCGAGGGCGACGAGCTCGCCCAGCGCAGGGCCGCCCGGTCCGCCGTCTGAACCTCTCGCTGAAGATCCCGACCCACTCCTGACCCTGCCGTCCGGCACGGGGTAGCCACCGCACCCCGACCAGACGGCTCGCTGTTGTCCCTCCCGGATTCCCGCGGCCTGCCGTCCGGCACGGGCGTAGCCTGCGAGCATGCAGCTCACCTTCCACGGACACGCGTGCGTCACCCTCGGCCTGCCTGGTGCTCAGCCCGGTGACACCGGCACGATCGTCATCGACCCGGGCACCTTCGCCGACACCACGACCGCCCTGGCGGGCGCCCGGGCCGTCCTGATCACGCACGACCACTTCGACCACGTCGACGCGCCCGCCGTCGTCACCCACCTCACCGCCGCCCCCGACACCCAGGTGTGGACCACCGGGCCGGCCGCGAGCGCCCTGCGCGAGGCGGGCGCGCCAGCGGACCGGGTGCACGAGGTGACGCCCGGGCAGGTGCTCGACGTGGAGGGTGCGCGGGTGACGGTGGGTGGTGGCGAGCATGCGTTGATCCACCGGGAGATCCCGCGTGCGGTGAACGTGACGTACCTGGTGGAGGTGGACGGCGGGAGCGTGTACCACCCGGGTGACTCGTTCGACGCGCCGGCTGCGCAGCCCGAGGGTGGTCTGGACGTGCTGCTGGTGCCCGTGTCGGCGCCGTGGCTGAAGACGGGGGAGTTCATCGACTTCGCGCGGTCGGTCCCGGCGCGGGTGGCGGTGCCGATCCACGACGTGTTCCTGTCGGAGATCGGGCACGGCGCCGTGGGTCGGTGGTTGGACACGGCGCGGCTCGGCGGGGACTACACGTACACGCGGATGGCGGTGGGGGAGTCGCTGACGGTGTGACGGGCGCTGGGCCACCAGCGGGCTGACTCGGCGGGTGAGCGCAGACCTGGTGGCGGTCAGCGGGCGGATGACGCAACCAGGTCTGCGTTCACTCAGGGGAATGAGACGGGATCCGCAGGTGGTCGCGTCGTCAGTACGACGGTCGGGCCGTACTCGTCGGTGACTTCGCTGACAAATGCGCGGTTCGGGAACTGCCGTTCGGCATGCATCCTCCAGGTTCGCGCCACGTGGTGTGCCAGCTGTTCCAGCGCACGCTCCTCGGGTTCGCCGTCTGGCTCGAAGACATCCCACAGGTGCAAATGGTTCAGCAGCCTTTCGACGGCGACGGGGTCACCTCCAGTGCTTTCCCACCACTGGTCGAAGTTCGCTGGTTCGTAACGGTCCTCGAGAATCACGCAGTCGCGCACCTCCACCATGCGGGGGAAGAGGAGATCCGCGAAGAGCACGGCGCTCGTGACGCTCAGGTTCTGGCTCAGGTACGCGGTCGCGTTCGCAGGTGGTTCGAAGCTGTTGCTCCATTGCTGGAATGCAGGGAGGTCAGTCGCTCGAAGTTCACTCAAAGGCCCATCAGCTCCTCGGGAGTGGCTGGCCGCACCGTCGCGGAGGGTCGGATAAATGTCTCGCCGGTCGTGGGGTTGATGTGGCGCTCGAACTCGACGACGTGCGGTGTTGCGACGCCGGCGTGTGGCTTTCCGGTGACGTCGACCCGCTTGAGTGGAAGGCCGTCTGATCCGTACACCTGGTAATTGGTGACCTTACCGTCGGCCCCACGTCTCGCGAGTATTTCTCCAGCCCCGGCGGAACGAGGGAATCGTCCTGAGACAACGGTGGCCCCGGTGAGCGCGGACCCGCCGTTGTGTGCGGTCGAAGACGCAGCCTTGTCGGTTGTTGCTCTCGGGGTGAAGTTCTTACGACGGAGTGCCAGCCAGGCGGCCGGGTCGGCTATCAGGTCGTCGGCCGTGGTGCGCAGGACGCGGCCCGTGGCGGCGCCCGCGAAATTGCCCGGCAGGAACGTGAGGGCGACGCCGGCGGTGTCGGCGGCGAGCTGGGCTGGTGTGGCCGTGGCGAAGTAGTCGCGCGTGGCCTGGTGGGGGTCGCGGACGAAGGTCGCGATGCCCGCGGACTTGTCCAGGCCCCAGGTCAGGATGCCGGAGATGCCGAGGGCAAGCCCGAGGGAACCGCCGGACAGGACCACCAGGGCCGCGATGCCGGCACCGATGGCGAGCTGGGTGAGCAGGGGCTGGTCGTGCCACCAGTCGGCCAAGGAGTCGAGGATGCCGGCGAGCCAGTCGCCGCTGCCGGGACCTGTGCTCGATCCGATCTCCGGACCGCTGGTGGTGTCAAGGCTGGGGAACTCGAAGTCCGGGTCGAGGGACGGGAAGTCTTCCGGGTCGAACGTCGGCAGGTCGCTGGGCAGCGTCGTCGGAAGATCGGTCGGCATGCCGCTGGGCAGATCGGTCGGCAGGCTGCCGGGCGGGTCCGACGGGAGCGCGGGCAGCTCGCCGGGGCCGGGACCAAGGTCGAAGACGTCGTTGGTCGTGGTCCCGATCTCGCGCGCGGTGGCGGGCGCGGCGGCGAACACGAGCCAGCCCAGCCCGGCGAGGACGGCGACGGAGGCCAGCCGCCGCGCCCAGGGGCGAATGTGTGCGGAGGCGTGCTCGTAGGCAAGCTCGCGCAGTGCGCGCTGGCCGGAGACGAGCGCTGCACCTCGTGCCGCGGCGGCACGGCGCGGCTCCGGGAGCGCCGACTGCGGGAGTACCGGCTGCCCGCCGGACGGTTCCCCGCCTGCCCGCACAGGCCGCCGCGCGAAGCCCGCGAGCGTGTGTGCCAGGTCGCGCGCCACGACCCACACCAGCGCCGTGACGGCGCCGAGCACCGCCTGGACGGCCCTGGGCGCCGTCGGGACGGGCCGGGCGACCCAGTGGGGCGCGGGACGCCCGGTGAGGCCGGCTGCGGGGCGGGTGGCGAGCCGGGCGGCGTCGACCAGGAGGCACACCACGACCAGGGCGAGGAAGAACGCGACCCGGCCGTGCCCGTGGCCCAGGAGCGACCAGGGCACGCGGAGCCACCACGGGATGGTCGTGGTGTGGGGGTCGAGCCAGGCGGGGGTGCCGTCGTCACCAGGCAGGGCGCTGAACAGGTCCAGGCCCGCGTTGTACATCGCGTGGTCGGCGATCGCGGACCACAGGGCCGCTGCGGGCAGCACGGCTAGCGCGAGCCCGGTGCGGCGTCGCCGGGCCTGCCAGGTCGCGAGCGCCAATCCGAACAGGGCGGTGACCAGGGCCGTGATGATGGCGTGGCCGCCGAACTCGGCGGCCGTCGTGGGCGCCAGAAGGGCGTCGTCGGTGTTCATCGTGCTGGGGATCGGCAGGGGGCCGAAGTCCGGCGAGCCACACCAGGGACATGGCCAGGACGACCGTGCGGGTCACCGCCCAGGTGCGTGCGAGCCGGGGGTGCGTCGTCAGCCAGCGGGAGCGGCGCTCGGCGAGGTGCTGCCACCACTCACGTGTCGGGGCCTCGTACTGTGCCGACCCGTCGTGGCCTGCCGACGTCTCGTGCAGCACGTCCTGTCCCGCCGCCGCTGCCATGCCCCGACCCCTCGTCCACCCGCCCCGTGTCCGTGGGAGCACGCTATCGGTGCTGCACGCCGTGGGCGAGGGCTGGCGGACGCCGCGGTGGACTGCGGCGGGCTACGGCACGGCGGCTACAGCAGGGGCCGGAGGGGGATGAGCAGGTACTCGCCGATCTTGGCCAGCGCGCCGCGTTCCTCCCACTGGGCGAGGGTCAGCTCCTGTGCGTTGGACAGGTCCATCGCGAAGACGTCCTCCATGCGGGCGGCCAGGCCGGGGTCGACGATCTCGAGGTTGACCTCGTAGTTGCCGGTGAGGCTGAGGCGGTCGATGTTGGCGGTGCCGATGGTGGTCCAGCGGGCGTCGATGGTGGCGGTCTTGGCGTGGACCATGGCGCCCTGGTACAGGAAGATCCGCACGCCGCCGCGCAGCAGGGAGGCGTACTGGCCGCGGGCGAGCCAATCGGCCACGACGTGGTTGGAGCGGTGGGGCACCAGGACCCGGACGTCGACGCCGCGGGCGGCCGCGGCGAGGAGCGCGGCGTGGATGTCGTGGTCCGGGATGAAGTAGGCCTGGGTGATGTAGACGTGGTGCGTGGCGCGGTCGATCGCGTCGAGGTAGATGCCGCGGATCGGGAACACGAGCTCGGACGGGGCGTTGCGGGCGGCCTTCAGGTGCGGCAGCCAGGTCCCGGAGCCGACGTCGGCCAGGATGGGGTGGCGCGGCTTGCGGTGCCGATTCCAGAAGTCGACGAACGCGTTGCGCAGCTCCCACACCGACGGGCCCTCCAGCCGTACGTGGGTGTCGCGCCACTGCGTGGCGTACAGGGAGCCGATGTTGTACCCGCCGACGAACCCGATCTCGTCGTCGACCACGAGGATCTTGCGGTGGTCGCGCCCGGACTTGCGGATGTTCAGGTAGGTCATGCCGGGGCGCAGCGCGGGGAAGCGCAGCGTGTGGACGCTGGGCGGGAAGCGGTAGAACGAGTAGGGCACCACGAGGTTGGCGAAGCCGTCGTAGATGACGTAGACGTCGACGCCGCGGGCGGCGGCGTCGATCAGCTCCTGCTTGAACTGCTGCCCCACCTCGTCGTTCTTCCAGATGTACGACTCCAGCATCACGGACTTGCGGGCCCCGCGGACGGCGTCGAGCATCGCCTCGTACAGGTCTGCCCCGTAGGTGTAGACCGTGGTGGCCGTCTCGTCGATGTTCTCGGTGAGCGGCTTCTCCGTGGGGAACTTCGACGTGAGCGGGTGGATGCGGCGGCGGACCATGTCGGTGACGGTCAGGGCGAGGGCTGCACCGACCGGGACGGCGGCCGCGACGATCGCCGCGCGGGTCGCGAGCGAGCGGGCACGCTGCATGAAGTCGGACGGGATGTCCAGCGTGAGCTTCGGAAAATTGCCAGGGATCTTACGGGAGGCCACCCGCTCACGGTACCCGGTCGCACGTGCTTGGACCTGGGATATCGAACGGGGCGGGTGCCGGGCAGGTCAGTGGAACGTCGTCGCGTAGTACGACTGGCGGTCCACGGTCTCGACGGTGACGTCCTGCGTGCGCTCCAGGTGGCGGCGCAGGTTGTCGGCGAACCGCATCGAGTCGTCGTTGAACCGCGACACGTCGTAGGCGCACACGACCCGGTGCTCGGCGAGGTGGCCGACGAGGGCGTCGATCATGTCCATGAACGTGCGCGTGGCGCGCCGGCCGGGGTGCGCGAGCGTGAACCCGATGTACCACAGCGCCCCGCGCGCGGCGTGCTCCGGGTAGCGGGCGGCGAAGAACTCGGGGCTGACCCACGGGACGGCGGCGAGGTCGGTCGCGAGCGTCGTCAGCCCGACGGCATCCCCCTGGTCGTCGCGTACGAGGAGCTTGGTCACGCGCGGGTCGGCCATCTCCGCGTCGAACTCCTCCCGGTGCAGCACGTGGCGGGCGGCGGCCCGGGTGCGCAGCGGCTCGAAGGCGTCGAGGTAGAGGGCCCAGAACCGTTCGGCGTCGTCGCCGTCGACGACCTGCTCGAAGGCGACGTCGGCGCTCACGGGCGGTCTCCGGCCGTGGTCTCCTGCCAGCCGGTCTCCTGCCAGCCGGTGCGCCGGAACGTCGCGACGACGACGGCGCACACGGGCAGCGTGACGCAGGTGATGCCCGTGACGCGGTGGCCCTCGGCCCGGTACCGGTCGCCGCGTGTCGCCGAGAGGTCCTCCAGGCTGTGCGTGAGGTCGGCCAGGACCTGCTCGTGGGAGGGGCCCTCGTGCTCGACGAACAGGCCGGCGCCGGTGCCGTCGTCGCGCCGTGACCATGCGACCCCGGCCCAGGCCTCGTGCCCCGGCAGCGACGTGTGCGCCCTCGCGTACACGCAGTACAGGAGGTCGCCGTGATCGCCACGCAGCTGTGCGGGGCCCTCGACCTCCACGACCTGGCTGCCGGCGGGCACGATCGAGCTGAGCCGGACGAGGTTGAAGTCGCTCACGCCCGCCGCCGCCAGTGCGGCGTCGAACGCGGCCAGGGGCGTGCGCCCCGAGCCGCTGCCCGCGCTCACCCGGATCGTCAGCGGCCCGGTACCGGGTTCCGTCAGGGGTCCCGCAAGGGGTCGCGTCATGGGTTCCTCACCGTGGGGTTCTGTCCGGGCCGGCCGACGTCGCCGGCGCGGCCCGCCGCGACGTCCAGGAGATCGAGCACCGAGCGCAGCACGGCGTCGGGCGCCGCACGGCCCTTGGTCAGGAAGACGGTGCGGCCCAGGCGGAGGTCCGCCCGGTCGGACCGGCTGACCTCCGCGCCCGTGTACACCACCAGCGGCACGCGCCGCAGCCGGCCGTCCCGGCGCAGGTCGGCCACGAGCTCGCGCCCGCTGCCGTCGGGCAGCGTGAGGTCGAGGACGACGAGGTCCGGGTCGGCGCCCTGGGCCAGGGCCTCGCGTGCGGCGTCCACGGAGCTGGCGGTCGTGACCACCAGGCCGGCGTTGCGCAGGACGGTCGCCACGACGGTCCGCAGCTCCTCGTGGTCCTCGACCAGCAGGACCCGGCCGTGGTGGGGCTGACGCCGGATGACGTCCCGGACGGTCGCCACGATGCGGTCGGGGTCCACGGGCTTGACGAGCCAGTCGTCCGCGAGCGCCGCGGTCTCCAGGGCGTCGTGGGGGCGGGTGCCGGACAGGACGACGACGGGGACGTCAGCGGTGGCGGCGGACTGGCGCAGCCGGCTGAGGACCTCGGCGCCGCTGGTGCCGGGCATCGCGAGGTCGAGCACGATCGCGGCGGGGTGCTCGTCCTCGACGGCGGCGAGCGCGGCGCGTCCGTCGGTGAGGCCGATGACGTCGTACCCGCGTTCCTCCAGGACGGTGCGCAGGACGTCGACGACGTACTGGTCGTCGTCGACGACGACGACGCGGGTGGCGGCGTCGTCGGCCCGTTCGGGGGGCTGGGCCGCGTGGGGGGTGGCGCGCCACAGGGTGAAGCGGAAGCTGGTGCCGGTGCCCTCGCCCTCGCTGACGGCCCAGAGCCGGCCGCCGTGGCGTTCGACGATGCTGCGGGCGATCGTCAGGCCGAGCCCGGAGCCGCCGCGTTCGCGGGTGTCGGAGGCGTCGACCTGTTCGAAGCGCCGGAAGACCGCTTCGAGCTTGTCGGGCGGGATGCCGCGGCCCTCGTCGTCGACGCGGATCTCGACGAGGTCGCCGACGGGGGCCGCGGTGACGCGGACGGTGCTGCCGGGCGGGGAGAACCGGACGGCGTTGCCGAGGAGGTTGGTCAGGGTCTGCACGATGCGTTCGGGGTCGGCCCGGACGATCTCGGTGGTGCCGGCGGGTTCGAGCGTGATCCCGGCGTCGTCCGCGAGGACGGCGACCTGGTCGACGGCTGCGGCGACGAGGTCGCCGAGCGGGTGCTCGGCCAGCTCGAGCTGGGTGGTGCCGGCTTCGAGTCGTTCGGTGTCCAGGATGTCGTCGACGAGCCGGCCGAGGCGTTCGCTGCTGGTCAGGGCGACGCGGACCATGCGGGCGGCCTGCTCGGGCGAGTCGTCCAGGGCGTCGCTGTCCAGCAGGGAGAGTGCTCCGCGGATGGCGGTCAGCGGGGTGCGCAGCTCGTGGCTGACGACGGACACGAACTCGTCCTTGATCCGTTCCATCTCGCGCCGTTCGGTGACGTCGCGGAAGACGACGACGGCGCCGCGGATGACGTCGTCGTCGCGCAGGGGGCTGGCGGTGACCTCGACGGGGACCTCCTTGCCGTCCAGGCGGAGGTAGACGTCCTGCTCTGCGGTGACGGTGACGCCGTCGCGCAGGGCCTCGGCGATGTAGCAGCGGTCGGCGGGCAGCGGGGTGCCGTCCTTGCCGGGTGCGTGGAACGTGGCGTGGGCGTCGCGTCCGACGAGGTCGCTCGCGGGGGCGCCGAGGGTGTAGGCGGCCGCGGCGTTGACGAACGTGACGTGGCCGTCCGGGTCGACGCCGTAGATGCCGTCGGCGACCGACTCGAGGGTGCGTTCCCGTTCGCTCGCGAGGGATCGCAGCTGGGTGGTGCGTTCCTGGACGCGGCGTTCGAGGCCGTGGCGCAGCGACTCGTTGTCCACGACGACGAGGATCTGGCGGGCGACGACCGCGACCAGGACGGCGACCCAGAGCGCGTTCGCGACCGCGGGGAGCGTCTGGTTGCCGGACTGGATGACGCGCACCAGGGCCGCGGCGAGGAACAGGCAGAACGTCACGACGGTGCCGAGCACGGGTGTGCCGTGCTCGGCACGGTCGACGACGGGGCTGCCGGACGCGGCGGGGTGGCGGGCGGCGAGCGCGATCGCGATGTAGCCGCCGGCCCAGGCGGCGTCGACGGGGCTGCCGAAGGTGAAGCCGCCCGCGGCGGACAGCAGCGCGAACGCGACGTCGGCGACGGCGTAGAGCACGAACCCACCCCCGACGAGCACGAGCGGCACGCGTTCGGCGATGTTCGAGCGGGTCATGACCTGGACGGCGAGGGTGGCGAGCAGGGCGTCGACGACGGGCAGGGCGTAGGCGGTGAGGGCGGGCTCCGCGTACGGGGTGTCGGCCTGCAGGGCGACGGCGAAGAGCGCGATGTAGAGCACGGAGCCGCCGACGACGATGCTGTCCAGCAGCATGCGCACGAGCTCCTGGCCGCGCGGGCGGACGGCGGGGAAGAGCGAGAGGCCGACGACGCCGAGCAGCAGGGCCGCGATGTAGGCGGCGTCGCCGGTCTCGGGGTCGCCGACAAGCCCCGAGTAGACGTTGCCGGCCAGGCCGACGACCCCACCGAGGGAGAGCAGGAACCAGGCCCGCCGTCGCCGGCCGGTGGACCGGGCCGCGCGCTGTGCGCAGCTGATCGCCGCGGCGACCCCGGCGGCGGCGATCGCCGCCATGGCGATCTGCTCGCGCGTGGACTGGTCCAGGGGGCTCAGGAGCGCGAGGACGAGCAGCACCACTGCGGTGCCGGAGACCCAGCACCAGCGCAGAAATCTGTCTCGTGACTGCGCAGCACCGCGCTGCGACACCATGAGCCAGACACTAATTCACCCGTGCCGGGGCTGCAGGTCAGCGGCGCCAGCCGAGGAGCCCCGCGATCTGGTCGGGCAGCGTGAGCGGGTCGAACGGCTTGGCGAGCACACCGGCGACACCGAGGTCGTCGTACTGCCGCCGCTCCACGGGCTGCACCTTGGCGGTCAGCAGGATCACCGGCACGCTACGGGTGCGAGGGTCGTCCTGCAGCCGCGCGAACGTCGTCGGTCCGTCCATCGTGGGCATCATGACGTCCAGCAGGACGGCGTCCGGCGGGTCCGTGCCGCACAGGGTGATGGCCTGCTCCCCGTTGCGGGCCACGCGCACCTGCCACCCGGCGACCACCTCCAGTCCGGTGCGCACGACCTCGCGGATCGCCTCGTCGTCGTCGACGACCAGGATCCGGCGGGTCACCGGGCCGCCGCCGGGGCGGCCGTGCCGGACGTCCTCGGGTCGAGTGTGCTCACCGTGCGCTCCTGCAGCGTTCGTCCGTGTGCCGTGGTCCCTCTCGCGGCTCTCATCGTGCCACGGTTGGTGACCTCGCACCGAGGTCCCGCGTCACTCGATCGCGGCCGCCAGGGGGTGGGACCGGATGGCGGCGGCCAGCTCGCCCTCGATGCGGTCGAGGTAGACGCCGGTGGTGGCGATCGACGCATGCCCGAGCAGCTCCGCGACGACCTTCACGTCCCACCCGTCCGCCACCAGCAGGGTCGCCGTGGTGTGCCGCAGGGCGTGCGGCGTGGCCTCCCGCCGGTAGGGCGCCGGCATACGACGCACGGCACGGGCCAGCAGGGCGCGGATGGCCTGCGTGTCGATACGCCGTCCACGCCACGACAGCAGGAGCGCCCGCTGCGCGTCCGCGTCCTGCGGGCGCTTCGCGGCCAGGGCGGGCCGCAGGTTCGTCAGGTAGTCCTCCAGGGCGCGCGCCAGAGGCGGGGACAGCGTCACCGTGCGGGTGCTGCCACCCTTGCCGCGGATGCGCCACGTCGTGCGCTCCGGCTCCCGGGCGACGTCGTCGACATCGGTGCGCGCCAGCTCCGAGACCCGCGGACCCAGGACCAGCAGGAGCGCGACCACGAGCCGGTCACGCAGCGCGAGGTCCTGGTCCGTGCGCACGGGTGTGTCCGACGGCGGCGTGGTCAGCAGGCTCCGCGCCGCGCTCGCGGACAGCGCCGTGCGCGCGGTGCGCAGGGTGCCGCGCACCTTCGCCGGCGGCGCCGCCCACTGCATCGGGTCGGCCTGCACCCAGCACTCCCGCGCGGCGTAGGCGAAGAACCGGGTGACCGACTGCCGGAACCGGTTGACCGTCGCCGTGCTGCGACCCGGCCCCGCCTTGCGGTCCGGGTCGGTGTACCGGGCGTCGGGCGCGGACTGGTACCGCACCAGCACCGTGTCGACGTCGGCACCCGTCACGTCGTCCAGGATGCGCTCACGGCCCGTCAGCCGCCCGAACTCCGTCACGTCACGCGTGTAGCTGCGCGCCGTGGCAGGGGACAGGACACCACGGATCGTCTCGACCTCGACCGCCGCCAGGTAACGGCGTGCGGCTTCGTCGACAGTGATGCGCTCGAGGCGCGGAGGAGCGACCATGACCGCCACCCTAAGCGGGACCACTGACACTCCCGATATGCCGGAATATGCCGCTGACCTGCGACGGGACCTCGACCCCGGCATCCGCCCGGGAGCGGCGACACCCGACGACGCAGGTTTGCGCACACGCGGCTTCGCCCACCGACGAATGTGCTTGCGCCCACCCGGCGCGCCCCGTTACCTGGACCAAGGGACACGCCCAGGACGGAGAGACCCGTGAACAGCACAGCACCCTTCCGCTTCGGCGTCGTCGCCTCGCCGGCACCCACCGGTGCCGCCTGGCTCGACCACGCACGACACATCGAGCGCCTCGGCTTCGACACCCTCGTGCTGCCCGACAGCATCGCCCACGGCCTGTCCGTGCTGCCCATGCTCGCCGCGGCCGCCACCGCGACCACCCACCTGCACCTGGGCACCTACGTCCTGGCCAACGACTTCCGCCACCCCGTGCTCGTCGCCAAGGACGCCATGACCGTCGCCGTCCTGTCCGACGGCCGCTTCGAGCTCGGCATCGGCGCCGGACACCCCGGCACCGGACCCGACAACGCCATGCTCGGCCGACCCTTCGACAAGCCCGGCGTCCGCGTGACCCGCCTCGCCGAGTCCGTCGACATCATCCGCCGCCTGCTCGACGGCGAGACCGTCACCACCACCGGCGAGCACTACACCACCACCGACGCCACCGTGACCCCGTACGGCACGAAGCCGCCCCACGTGCCGCTTCTGATCGGCGCCGGCGGAACCCGCATGCTCACCCTCGCCGGCAGGCACGCCGACGCCGTCGCCCTCGGCATCCCGCTCGACGCCGACGCGGACACCGCGGCCGCACTCATCGACCACCTGCGCGACGCCGCACGCCCCGGCCCCGCACCCCTGGAGCTGAACGTCAACCTCATGGCCGTCGGCGACGCCGTACCCCGCTACCTCGCCGACCGCATCGACCCGACGGCGCTCGCGGCCTCCGGGGCGGTCTCGGTGGTGAGCGGCTCGCCCCAGGACATGGCCGACCAGCTCCGCGACCGCCGCGAGCGCCTCGGCATCTCCTACCTGGTGGTCTCCGAGGAGCTGGTCGACGCGTTCACCCCGGTGCTGCGGATCCTCGCGGGGGAGTGAGGGGGCGTCGGGGTGTCGGTCCCGCGTGGTTGAATCCGCTCGTGCGAGCGATCCTCTTCGACGAGTTCCAGGGCCCCACCTCCGTCCGGGAGGTCCCCGACGTGAGCGCGCCCGACGGCGGCGTCGTCGTCCGCGTGCACGCCACCGGGCTGTGCCTGAGCGACTGGCACGCCTGGGCCGGGCACGACCCCGACATCCCTGCCCTGCCGCACGTGCCCGGGCACGAGCTGGCGGGCACCGTGGCGCAGGTGGGCGCCGGCGTCACCCGGTGGCGCGAGGGGGACCGCGTCACGGTGCCGTTCGTGAGCGGCTGCGGCACCTGCGAGTGGTGCCGCAGCGGCCAGGCGCAGGTGTGTCCCGTCCAGACCCAGCCCGGCTTCACGCACTGGGGGTCGTACGCAGAGCTCGTCGTGCTCCACGCCGCCGACGCCAACCTCGTCGCCATCCCCGAGGGCGTCACGTTCGAGGCGGCCGCGAGCCTCGGCTGCCGGTTCGCCACCGCCTACCGGGCCGTGGCCGGCCGCGCCCGGGTCCGGGCAGGGGAGTGGGTGGTGGTCGTCGGCGCGGGCGGCGTCGGGCTCAGCGCCGTCATGATCGCGGTGGCCCGTGGGGCGCACGTCATCGCCGTCGACCGGTCCGAGGGTGCGCTGGAGGCCGCCCGCCGTGCCGGTGCCGAGCGCGCCGTGCTGGCCGACGGCCTCGACGTCCCCGCCGCCGTCCACCAGCTGACCGACGGCGGCGCCCACGTCGCGCTCGACGCCGTCGGCAGCGAGCAGACGTGCGCCGACGCGATCCTCAGCCTGCGCCGACGCGGCCGCCACGTCCAGGTCGGGCTCTTCCCGCCCGTCGACGGCGGACCGCGCGTACCGATGGGCCGCGTCATCGGCTGGGAGCTCGACGTGCTCGGCAGCCACGGCATGGCCGCCGTCGACTACCCGGAGATGCTCGACCTCGTCGGCTCCGGCGCGCTCCGGCCCCAGGACCTGCTCGACCGTGTCGTGGGCATGGCGGAGGCGGCCGCGCTGGTGCCGACGATGGACACCGCGCCTCGCGCCGGGATGGTGGTGCTCGACCCGCGGCGGGCGTGAGGACGGCGCTCGGGGGTCGGGCGGCTCGCGGGGCTCTGCTCTCGGGCCCCGCTCGCGGGGCTTCGGGTCAGGTGGCCCAGCGCAGGAGCGCGTCGAGCGGGGCCGGCACCCGGTCCAGGGGGAGTGTCTCGGCGAGGCGCCGTCCGTAGCGTTCCTTGCGGCCACCCTTGGAGCCGATGAAGCGGTGCAGCTGCTGGGCGGTGGTGCGCTCGCGCTGTGCGGGCTGGCCCCGCAGCCGCTCGAAGCTGCGCAGCTCGCCCTCCGCCTCGATCAGGGCCAGGAACCCGTCGGTGCCGACCGCCCGCATGAGCTCGTCCTCGAGGTCCCGCTCGCAGCGGAAGAAGCCGTGGTCGGACAGGGGAGTGGTGTCGGCCTCCGGACGGAGCCCGACGCGGTCCAGGCCCTTGATCACGAAGCGTTCCTCGGCAGCGTCGTACAGGCCGCCCACACGGAAGGCGCGGACGGCGTCCTGTGGGCTGATGCCCGGCAGGCCGGGCGGCTGACCGGGTGCTCGACCAGATGGCTGACCTGGCAACTGACCAGACGCCTGCTCGGAAGCCTGCTCGGAAGCCGGGCGCTCACCGGACAGGGCGACGAGGTGGTGGCCGATGTTGGTGATCCCGCCCATGGCGACGACCTGCACGCCGAGGTCGGCGAGGGGGAGGCCCAGCCGTGCGGCGAGGGCCTCGACGGCGACGCGGTCGCTCTCACCCTCCACGAGGACGGCGGTGCTCGTGGAGGCGGCGAGTATCCCGGCGAGGTTCATCGTCTCGGAGCGTATGCCCGCGGTGCGGGGCGGCGCCGCGGAAAATCGGTCCTGGTATCGTGATGATCCTGTTTGATGGTGAAAGACAGTTGTGTTGCTCTATACACAATGCTTTAAGTTTCTTGGGTGGTCGTGCTGGGTGTTGGGTAGGGGGTGGGGCCGCATGGGTGAGCCGAGGAGCGCGACCGCGCAGACGCTCGAGCAGTCGAGCCGACATCTGCACGCGGTTCCGCCCGCGCGACGGTGACCGGTTCGGCGGTGACCGGTTCGGCGGTGACCGGTTCGGCGGTGAAGAGTTCGCAGGCGGCGGCTCGGTGACCGGTTCGCGGCCGGCAGCGTGGTGATCAACCGTTCGGACAAGCGGCGGCGCGGTGTGGCCCCGTCGTCCGATCACCTTTGAGGCCCGGCTTTCTTCGCTTTGAGCCGAGTCAAAGCGAAGAAAGCCGGGCCTCAAAGGTGATGGACTGGCCTGGCCGTCTGAGGGTCGGCGCGGGGCATGGCGACCGCCGCTCATGGCCGCCCTTGGCTCGTTGTGCGACTTGACGCTCGTGCTGCGACTCGATGCGTCGCGTCCGGGGGACCTGCTCTCCGGGCCGTTCTCACGCCGTAATGACATAATGTGCATTATCGGATCTAGCCTGGAAGTGGCAGATCTCAACACTTGCCGCGATCCCCGGGTTCGACACGACGGGTCAGGCACGGCGCTGTGCCACGCTGTGTTCGTGCGTCAGGATCCCATCGTCATCCAGCCTCACGACCCGCGCTGGCAGCACGACTTCGACGCCCAGCGGCGCGCCCTGGAGCGCGTGCTGGCCGGTTACCTGGTCGCACCTGTCGACCACATCGGGTCCACGTCGGTGCCCGGGCTCCCGGCCAAGCCGATCATCGACATGCTCGCCCTCGTCCACGACCACGGAGCCTTCGCTCGGGCGCTCCCTGGGCTGCTCAGGATCGGCTGGGTGCACGCCCCGGAACCTGGAGACGTCGAACGGCGCACGTGGTCGGTCTGCTTCCCGTCGGCGGAACTGCGCACGCATCACCTGCACGTCGTGGAGCACGCGTCCGCCGGTAGGCGCGACTGGCTGCTGTTCCGCGACTACCTGCGGACTCATCCCGAGGCGGCGCGGCGGTGCGCCGCGCTGAAGACCGAGCTCGCGGCGCAGGACCGGCGGGACCGTGTGCGGTACCGGTCCGGGAAGGCGCCCCTGATCGGCGAGCTGATGGACCAGGCCCGCGCCTGGAGCTCGCAGGCGCGGGCGTTCTGACATAACGAAGCCCTCGTCCGCTGGGCGCGCCTCGCATCAGAACCAGCGTGTCCGTACCGGCAGAATCACCGCGTGACCTCTCGATCCGCCGCACCTGACCCCGCTGTACCTGACCCCGCCGGCAATCACACGGTCGGCACTGACCCCGAGATCGTTGACCTCGCCGCGACGCTCCGCCGCCGTCCCACCGTGCGCCTCGGTGCGGACGTCGATCCGGGCTGGCACGACGCGCTCTCGCGATGGGCGCGCTCGAACGGGCTGGAGGTCACCGACACGGACGCGACGCTCGCGGTCACGACGGATCCGACGCAGGCGGTCCGCGCCGCCTGGGTCCACTCCCCCTTCGCCGGCGTCGAGCACCTGGCACCGGCCCTGCCGGACGACGTCGTCCTGACCCGCACCACTGGCACGATGCCCGGGCGGATCGCCGAGTACGTGCTGACCTGGGTCCTCGCGGAGCGCTGGCAGGCCGCCCGGTACCTCGCGTTGTCGACGACGGCGACCTGGGACGCGTCGAACCCGCCCGCGTCGCCCGAACGTCGCGAGGCCGCCGTCGTGGGCACCGGCGCCATGGGCGCGGCGATCGCCCGGACCCTGGCGACCCTCGGGTACCGCGTCGTGGGTCTGAGCCGGACAGGTCGTCCCGACGACGCCTTCGACGCCGTCCTCCCCCTTGCCGAGGCGTTCGGCGCCGCCACTCCCGCCACTCCCGCCACCACCGAACAGGCGTTCGATGCGGCGTGCACCGACGTCCTCGTGCTCGCACTCCCCCACACCCCGCAGACCGACGGGCTGGTCACGCCCGCGCTGCTGCGGGCCTTCGAGCGGGTGCACCTGGTCAACATCGGTCGCGGCTCCGCGGTCCGCACCACGACGCTGCTGAACGCGCTCGACACGGGCCGGCTGCGGCACGCCACGCTGGACGTCGTCGAGCAGGAGCCGCTGGAGGCGTCGTCACCCCTGTGGCGGCGGCCCGACGTCACGATCACGCCGCACGTCTCCGGGCTCACCCTCCCGTCCGACGTCGTGGCCGGCCTCGACGTCGCGCTGACGGCGATCCGGGCGGGGTCCCGCCCGGCGTCGGCCGTCGCCCGGGACCGCGGCTACTGACCGACCCTGCTGACGTCCCCTACTGGCTGTCCTGGCCTGCACTGTCCTGGCCTGCCGCGCTGTCCTGGCCGGGTGCGAAGGGCCACTCCTCGAACGCGCTGCACCGCCCGTCGTCGTCGAGCTCCAGGATCCAGAGGTCGCGCCACCGGTCCCCTGGTTCCAGGTACTCGACGTTCACCCGGACCACGGCGGTCGGCCCGTCGACGGCGAGCACCTGCGCCGTCAGCGTGAACTCCTCGTCGGGGCCGTCGCGGTGGCTCTCCCAGAACTCCGCGAGCGCCGGGAGCCCGACGACGGGTGGTGCCCAGGGTGAGGGCAGGTAGGTGGCTTCGGGGGTGAAGAGCTCGGCGAGGCCGTCGGTGCCGGCCGTGCGCCAGAGGCGTTCGTAGTCGCGGATCCAGGTCTCGACGGTGGTTCGCTGGGTCATCTTTCGAGGTTACTCAGTGGGTGCCGTCGTGGCCTGGGGTGCGCCGGGGGTGGTGGGTTCGGGTCGGTCGATCTGGTCGGCGAGGTGCTGCGGGGCCTGGATGCAGTAGGAGTCGGTGAGCAGCTCGGTGAGCTCGTCCCAGTCGGTGTGCTGGTCGAGGATCAGGCCGACGACGTTGGTGCCCCAGTCGGCCTTGAAGTACTGGGGGCCGAGGTGCTGGAACGCCGCGACCTCGTCGGGGTCGGCGCGGAAGGTGATCCGGACCTGGCCGTCCTCGCCGCCGAACACGTGGGCGACGGTGGCGTCCCGGGTCTTCCAGGCGACGCCTGTCCAGGCGTCGTGCTCGTGGCACTCGGGCAGGCGTTCGAGGATCGCGGCGAGCCGCTGGACGGCGTCGGCGGGGACGGGTGCGCGTTCGGTCACGTGCGTGAGTCTTGCACCCGCCACTGACACGCCCGCGGGGTGCGGCTCGGTGGGTCGGACGAGGTCGGGGTGCGTCAGACGAGGCCGAGCTCCCGGGCGCGGACCCCGGCCTGGAAGCGTGACCCGGCGCCGAGGGCGTCCATGAGCTCGGCGACGCGGCGGCGGTAGGTGCGCACGCCGAGCCCGAGCGTGCGGGCGGCGGTCTCGTCCTTGATCCCCTGGCTGAGGAGGTCCAGGACCTGGGGTGCGAGCTGGCGGATCTCGGCGATCCGGCTGTCGTAGACGTCCAGGTCGGTGGCGGAGCGCCAGGCGGCGTCGAACAGGGATGTGACGCCCTGGACGGTCTCGCGCTGGGTGATGACGCTGTAGCTGCGCTGCCCGGCGCGGACGTCGCCGGCGAGGATGACGAGGCGGCGGTCGAGGATGATCGTCTCGTTGATCTCGTCGCTCGTGATGCGGATCTGTGCGCCGTGGCGGTCGCGGTCGCGGGCCAGGCCCTGGGCGGCGACCGGGTCCAGGAGCAGGGCGGAGCGGTAGACCTTGCGGATGTGGACGTCGCCGGGCCGGCGGGTGCGGATCGCCTCGGCGAGCTCGCCGGACGCCTGTGCCCTGGCCCAGGTGGCGAGGTCGTTGGCGGCGCAGGCGACGTCGGTGGCGGAGGCCATCAGGTGCGCGGTGCGCTCCATGAGCTCGCGCTCGCCGTGCACGATGGTGACCATCTCGCCCGTCTGCATGACATCGATCATGCCTGGCGGCGCGAGGCGGCACCAGGCGCGGCCCGGGAGACGGCAACAACCTGCCAGCGCCGCGGGATCGGGCGGGCGCGGCGCGAGGCTGGCTTCATGACCACAGAGATGACCACCACTTCCGCCTCTACCCCCACCACGTGGCAGCTCGGCGACCGCACGGTCCACCGCATCGGGCTGGGCGCCATGCGGCTGATGGGCATGCCCTGGGACGAGAAGCCCCGGGAGCGCGGCTCGGCGCTCGCCGTGCTGCGCCGGGCCGTCGAGCTCGGCGTGAACCACATCGACACCGCGGCGTTCTACTTCACCCCCACGCGTTCGGCGAACGAGCTGATCGCCACCGCCCTGCAGCCCTACGCCGACGACCTGGTCATCACCACGAAGGTCGGTCCGGCCCGGTCACGCGACGGGCAGATGGAGCCCATGGCGCGACCCGACCAGCTCCGCGGCCAGGTCGAGGAGAACCTGCGCCAGCTCGGCCGCGACCACCTCGACGTCGTCAACCTGCGCTGGGGCACGCGGATGGCGGGCGAGGGCCGCGCACCCGAGTCGGTCGCCGAGCACTTCGGGGCGCTCGCGGAGCTGCGCGAGGCGGGCCTGGTCCGCCACCTGGGTGTCTCCAACGTGCTCGCCGAGCAGCTGACCGAGGCGCTGACCATCGCGCCCGTGGTGTGCGTGCAGAACCAGTACGGCCTCACGCACCGCGAGGACGACGACCTGGTCACCCTGTGCGGGGAGCGCGGCATCGCGTTCGTCCCGTTCTTCGCCGTGGGGGCGGCAGTCCCGGGCGCCTCCCCTGCGGGCGGCGCCGACGACACCGGCCGGGCCGAGGTGGAGGCGATCGCCGCGGCGCACGACGCCACCCCGGCGCAGGTACGGCTCGCCTGGACCCTGCACCGCGGCCCCCACGTCCTGGCGATCCCCGGGACCGGCAGCGTGGCGCACCTCGAGGAGAACGTCGCCGCGAGCGCCCTGCGGCTCACCGAGGAGGAGCTGGCGGTGCTGGACGGGATCGCGTAGTCCCTGGACGCGAGCCGTGCCGTCGGGCCGTCGCCGCGGCTCGCGTACCCTGACCTGCGTGAGGATCGCGGTCACCGGGTCGACCGGCGCGCTCGGCAGTCAGGTCGTCAACCTCCTGGCCGCGAGCGCCTGGCACGAGGTCGTGGCGCTCGCGCGTCGTCCGGCGGCGGTGCCGGCGAGGTTGTCCGAGCGGGTGCGGCGGTCGGGCGTGGTGACGGCGGTGGGGGCGGACTACGACGAGCCGGGGTCGCTGGTGGCGGCGCTGGGCGGTGTCGACGTGCTGGTGTTCGTGTCCGGGGACGGTGAGGCCGCGCGGATGCTGGTGCAGCACCAGAACGTGGTGCGGGCCGCCGTCGACGCCGGGGTGGGCCACGTGGTGTACCTGAGCGGGGTGGACGCGGACCTGGCCTCGCCGTTCTGCTACGCGTTCACCAACGGGTGGACGGAGCGGCTGCTGGAGGGCAGCGGGCTGGCGTTCTCGTTCGCCCGGGCGTCGCTGTTCACGGAGTTCTTCGCGGCGTTCCTGCGTCCGGCGCTGCGTTCGGGTGAGCTGCGGGTCCCCGCCGGGGCCGGTCGGGTGTCGCTGGTCTCGCGGTCGGACGTCGGCCGGTGCCTGGCGGCGCTGGCGGTGCTGCCGCCGAGCGGGCGGGCCCACGACCTGACGGGACCGGCGTCGTCGTCCCTGGAGGCCGTGGCCCGGGTGCTGAGCGGGGTCGCGGGGCGGCCGGTGCGGTACACCGACGTGCCGCCGCCGGCCCTGGCGGAGGAGCTGGCCAGGGCCGGCGAGGACCCGTGGTGGACGTACGCGTACTGCAGCATGTTCGCCTCGGTCCGTGAGGACCGCTGGAGCGGGGTGTCGCGGGAGGTGCTGCGGCTGACGGGCCAGGCCCCGGCGGCGCTGGACGTCGTCGTCCGCGCGTCCGCCTGAGCCGGCCCGTCCTGCCCGGCGTCACCGGCCTGGGTCACCGGCCTGGGTCAGCTGCCCGGTGGGTCACCGGTACTGCGCGACGATCGGGCAGTCCATCGGGTCGGCGTACCCCAGGCCGACGCGGTTGAGGTACTCGACGATGATCCCGTAGGACTCGAACAGCCCGGTCTCGGTGTAGGGGATGCCGCGCTCGGCGCAGAACTCCTGCACGATGGGGCGGACCTGGCGGAGGTTGACGCTGGGCATCCGCGGGAAGACGTGGTGCTCGACCTGGTAGTTGAGGCCGCCCATGGCCCAGGCGACGAACCGTCCGCCGCGGATGTTGCGCGAGGTGAGGACCTGGCGGCGCAGGAAGTCGATGCTGGTGTCCTTGGGCAGCAGCGGCATGCCCTTGTGGTTGGGGGCGAACGTGGCGCCCATGTAGAGCCCGAAGGTGGCGAGCTGGACCAGCATGAACGCCGTGCCGAGCACCGGCCCGAGGGTCAGGAGGACGACGGTGGGGAACCCGATGAGCCGGATGCCCAGGAGCACGCTCTCCGCCCCGCGGTGCTTGATCGCCGGGGTCGTGGCGAGCGTCTGGACCGAGTTCGCGTGCAGCACCGGGCCGAACAGCGCCAGCATCGGGAAGAACAGCCAGCCCTGCCGCCGGGTGACCCAGCCGAGGAACCCGGTGCGCCCGGCCTCCTCCCCCGGGACGAACACGAGCGCCCCCGTGGCGATGTCGCCGTCCTTGCCGATCACGTTGGGGTTGCCGTGGTGCTTGTTGTGCTTGCGGTTCCACCAGCCGATGCTCAGCCCGACGCCGAGGTTGCCGATGATGCGGGAGAACCACTCGTTGTGCTTCCCGGTGCTGAAGATCTGCTGGTGGCCGCCGTCGTGGGCGAGGAAGGCGCCCTGGGTGAACACGACGCCGAACAGCGCCGCCACGGCGAGCTGCCACCAGGTGTCGCCGAGGGTGAGCAGCAGCGCGAACGCGACCCCGAGGGCGACGGTGAATCCGATGGTGCGGCCGATGTACCAGCCGACCCGACGTCCCATCAGGCCCGCGGCGTTGGCGCGTTCGACGAGCTCGAAGTAGTCGTTGGTCTGCGCGTTGCGGGCCGTGCGTCGTTGGCGGGCCGGGCGGGGCGGGGCTTCGGTCGTCATGGGCGTCAACCTAGGAACTCGGTCGTGCACCGCGCGTCCCCCGCAGGAGCCAATCTCACCCCCTACGCAGGTAGCGGGTCAGGGTCCTCGACGGGCAGGGTCGCGGCGAGCTCGAAGCCGCCGTCGGGCGTGGGACCGGCGGTGACCGTGCCGCCGAGCGCCGCGACACGCTCCCGGATGCCGGCCAGGCCCAGGCGGGCACCCGGCGTCGGCTCGTCGTCGCGGTCGGGAGGCGTGTTGGTGACGCTGACCCGCAGCTCGTGCCCGTCGTCGGTGATGGTGACGACGATCGCGGAGCCCGGGGCGTGCCGCAGGGCGTTGCTCAGCGCCTCCTGGACCAGCCGGAACGCGGTGAGCCCGACGACCTCGGGTACCTCCGTTGCGGCCTCGCTGTCAGGGCCGGTGTCGGGGCCGGTGTCCGCGTTGTACGTGATCGCCACGCCGGAGGCCCGGGTGGACTCGACCAGCCCCGTGACGTCGGACAGGCCCGGCAGGGGCGCCGTGGGTGCCGTGTCGTGGCCGCGGAGGATGCCGAGCAGCCCGCGCATCTCCCCCAGGGCGCGCCGCGAGGAGGCGGCGATCTCCTCGAACTCGCGCTGCACCGCCTCGTCGAGGCCCGGCTGGCGGTAGCGCGCCGTGGACGCCTGGACGGTGATGACCGACATGCTGTGCGCGACGACGTCGTGCAGCTCGCGTGCGATCCGGTTGCGTTCCTCCAGCTCACGGCGCCGGCTCTTCTCGGCGGCGCTGAGCCGCTCGGCCTGCTCCATGCGCAGCACGCTCAGGCTCCACAGCCGCACGATCACACCGACCAGCGCGAACCCGCCGCTCAGGGAGACCAGGACGACACCGTTGGCGAAGGCGGACGGGTGCCCGCCGTCGCTCAGGACCGCGGGCGCCCATACGGTCAGCATCGCCCCGACCGACCACAGGGAGGCCGCCCAGTACCAGGAGTGGCGCAGGGCCAGGACGAACACCGTCAGGCAGTGCGCGAGCAGCACGGTGACCGGCCACGGCCAGGGCCACTCGGGGCCGGCGCCGGCGGTGACGATCATCAGGGGCAGGGCGCCCGCGACCGACGCGGCGAGCCCGGCCCACGGCCAGCGGACCGCCAGGATCGCGGCGGCGCAGTTGACGAGCGTGAAGGCCATCGCGGCCGCGGGGTGGGTGCCGTAGCCGGACGCGGTCACCGGCCAGCCGACGGCGACCAGCGTCACGGCCGCGACCGACACCAGCGACCACAGCCACACGACCTCGCGTCGGGCGATCGACACGGCGCTGACGTCCAGTCGCGTCAGCGAGCGCAGCCGGTTGAGGGAACGCGGCCGCGGCGGCGTCTCGGGTGGGTGATCCGTCATCACTCGCAGGTTATGCGCTCGTGCGCCCGTGGCGCGTCACCCGTACGACGGACCCCGGTGTCATACTTTCGGGTCGCGTCGGCCCCCGGGGCAGAGGGCGGCGCTCCCTCCCAGGTTAGGTTGTCCCCATGCCACCACCTCCCGACGCCGTCGGGCGCGACATCCGGGTCCTGATCGTCGACGACCAGTCGATGATCCGTGCCGGGTTCGAGGCCCTCCTGAACGCGCACGAGGGGATCACGGTGGTCGGCACGAGCGACGACGGCGCGGGCATCAGCGACGTCGTGCGGCGGGTGCAGCCCGACGTCGTGCTGATGGACATCCGCATGCCCAAGGTCAACGGCCTGGACGCCGCCCGCACGATCCTGGCGATGCCCGGCACCCCGCCCAAGGTGATCATGCTGACCACGTTCGACGCCGACGAGTACGTGTTCTCGGCGCTGCGCGCGGGCGCGAGCGGGTTCCTGCTCAAGGACTCCCCGCCCGAGGAGCTGACCCACGCCGTGCGGACCGTCGCGGCCGGCGACGCCCTCCTGTCCCCCAGGATCACCCGGGCCCTCATCGCGGACTACGCCGCGCGCCCGGCCACGCCCGCCTCGGTGGCGGGCACCCTGGGCGGGCTGACCGACCGCGAGCTGGACGTCATGAAGGCCGTGGCCGCCGGACGGTCCAACGCCGAGATCGCGACCGACCTGCACCTCGCCGAGCAGACCGTCAAGACGCACGTCTCGCGCATCCTGAACAAGCTCGCCCTGCGCGACCGGACGCAGATGGTGGTCTGCGCCTACGAGTCGGGCCTGGTGCGCGTCGGCCGCTGACGTCAGGGGGTGCTGACGTACTCCGCCAGGTGCTGGCCCGTCAGGGTCGGCTCGCCCGCCTCGGCCCGGGCCACCAGGTCGGCGGGCGTGCCCTCGAAGACGACCCGGCCGCCGTCGTGCCCCGCGCCGGGACCCAGGTCGATGATCCAGTCGGCATGCGCCATGACGGCCTGGTGGTGCTCGATGACCACGACCGACTTGCCGGACGCGACCAGGCGGTCCAGCAGGGCCAGGAGGTTCTCGACGTCGGCCAGGTGCAGGCCCGCCGTGGGCTCGTCCAGCACGTAGACGCCGCCGTCCTCACCCAGGAACGTGGCGAGCTTGAGGCGCTGCCGCTCACCCCCGGACAGCGTGGTCAGGGGCTGCCCGATCTTCAGGTACCCCAGACCGACGTCGGCCAGGCGCTGCAGGATCTTGTGCGCCGCCGGCGTCCGGGCGGGGCCCGACCCGAAGAACTCCTCGGCCTCGGCCACCGACATCGCCAGCACCTCGGCGATGTTCTTCCCGCCGTCGGCCGAACCGTCGGCCGAGCCGTCGGCCGGACCACCAGTCGAACCGCCGAGCTTGTACTCCAGCACGGCCGCCTGGAACCGCTTGCCCTCGCACTCCTCGCACGTGGTGGCCACGGTGTCCATGAAGCCGAGCTGCGTGTAGACCACGCCGGCGCCGTTGCAGGTGGGGCACGCGCCCTCGGAGTTGGCGCTGAACAGCGCGGGCTTGACGCCGTTGGCCTTGGCGAACGCCTTGCGGACCGGCTCCAGCAGCCCGGTGTAGGTGGCGGGGTTGGAGCGGCTCGAGCCCTTGATGGCGGACTGGTCCACCACGACCACGCCGTCGCGTCCCGCGAGGCTACCGTGGATCAGGGAGCTCTTGCCCGACCCCGCGACGCCCGTGACGACGCACAGCACGCCCGTGGGCACGTCGACGTCGACGTCGCGCAGGTTGTGCGTGCTCGCGCCGCGGATCTCCAGGGCGCCCGTGGCGGCCCGCGGGGACTCCTTCAGCGAGGCCCGGTCCGCCAGGTGCCGGCCGGTCAGCGTGCCGCTCTTGCGCAGGTCCTCGACGATGCCCTCGAAGCACACGGTGCCGCCGTCGCTGCCGGCGCCCGGCCCGAGGTCGACGACGTGGTCGGCGATCGCGATGGTCTCCGGCTTGTGCTCCACGACCAGCACGGTGTTGCCCTTGTCCCGCAGCTGGAGCAGCAGGTCGTTCATCCGCCGGATGTCGTGCGGGTGCAGGCCGATGGTGGGCTCGTCGAACACGTAGGTGATGTCCGTGAGCGCCGAGCCGAGGTGGCTGATCAGCTTGGTGCGCTGCGCCTCACCGCCGGAGAGCGTGCCCGAGGGCCGGTCCAGCGAGAGGTACCCCAGCCCGATCTCGACGAACTTGTCCAGCAGGTGCTGCAGGTTGGCCAGCAGTGGCGCGACGGACGGCTCGTCCAGCCCGCGCACCCAGTCGGCCAGGTCGCCGATCTGCATGGCGCACGCGTCGGCGATGTTGATGCCCCGGATCCGGGAGGCGAGGGCGGCCTGGGCCAGACGGGTACCGCCGCAGTCGGGGCAGGTGATGAACGTGACCGCCCGGTCCACGAAGGCGCGCAGGTGCGGCTGCAGCGCGTCGCGGTCCTTGGTGAGCATCGAGCGCCGCACCTGCGGCACCAGGCCCTCGTAGGTCAGGTTGGCGCCGCCGATCTTGCGCTTGGTCGCGTCCCGGTACAGGAAGTCGTGCCGCTCGGTCTCGTTGTAGTCGCGGATCGGCTTGTCACCGTCGAGGAACCCCGACTCGGTGAAGAACCGCACCGACCAGCCGCCCGCCTTGTACCCGGGCACCGTGATGGCGCCCTCGTTGAGCGACTTGTCCTCGTCGACGAGCTCGCTCAGGTCGATGTCCGAGACGGTGCCCCGGCCCTCGCAGGTCGGGCACATGCCGCCGTGGTACGTCGCCTCGCGCACGATCTGCTTCTCGCCCGTGGACGACGTCATCACGCCGCTGGCCGTGCGGGCCGGGACGTTGAACGAGTACGCGACCGCCGGGCCGGCCGACGGCGTGCCCAGGCGGCTGAACAGCAGCCGGAGCAGCGCGTTGGTGTCGGTCACGGTGCCGAGCGTGGAGCGCGGGTTGGCGCCCAGCCGCTCCTGCCCGACGACGATCGCCGTCGTCAGCCCCTCCAGGAGGTCCACGTCCGGCCGCGACAGCGACGGCATCATGCCCTGCACGAACGCGCTGTAGGTCTCGTTGATCATCCGCTGCGACTCCGCGGCGATGGTCGCGAACACCAGCGAGCTCTTGCCCGAGCCCGAGACCCCGGTGAACACCGTCAGCCGGCGCTTCGGAATCTCCAGGTCCACGTCCTTGAGGTTGTTCTCCCGCGCGCCGTGCACCCGGATCAGGTCGTGCGTGTCCGCCGGGTGGACACCGGCCGACGGCGTGTCCGTGCGGGCGGTGGTGCTGGTGGCTGTGCTCGCCGTGTTCATGCTCGGCCTTCCGTGTCAGTCGTACCGGAGGCGGACACCAGCGCGGGCCGGGGTTCCTCGGACGGTGGGGTGTCGGACGGTGGGGTGTCGGACAGCTTGATGGGATGCGGCTCGGTGTCGGACAGGTGGGCCTCGGCCGCCCGGAGGTAGGCCGCCAGTCCGGGGACGCACATGGTGCGTCGCTCAGAGCTGCTTGATGCGGACGGTGTTGCCCGCCGGGTCGCGGAACGCGCAGTCGCGGAACCCGTAGGGCTGGTCGACCGGCTCCTGCATGACCTCGGCGCCGCTGGCCTGCACCCGCTCGAACGCCGCGTCGAGGTCCGTGGCGCCCAGGATGACGGCGGCGTACGTGCCCTTGGCCATCATCTCGGCGACCGTGCGGCGCTCGTCCTCGGTGACGCCCGGGTCGGCCCCGGGCGGGGTCAGCACGATCGAGGTGTCCGGCTGGTCCGCCGGGCCGACCGTGATCCAGCGCATCGCGCCCTGCCCGACGTCGAGGAAGACCTCGAAGCCCAGCGCGTCCCGGTAGAACGCCAGGGACGCCTCCGGGTCGGTGTGCGGCAGGAACGTCTGGTGGATCGTCAGGCCCGTGCTCTTGCTCGTCTGTGTGCTCATGACGGTCACGCTAGGTCCGGACCCGGGGGTCGCGCTTCTCGATTCCTGACGGGCCTGGTCACCTGCTTGGCGATGCACGCCGGCAGACCCGCGGTGTCGACCTGCGCGCCCGCGAGCACCGGGTCGGCGCGGTACACGCTCGGCGGCACCCCGACCAGTTCCGTGAAGCGCGTGCTGAACGTGCCCAGCGACGAGCAGCCCACCGCGAAGCAGACCTCGGTCACGCTCAGGTCGCCCCGGCGCAGGAGCATCATGGCGCGCTCGATCCGCCGGGTCATCAGGTAGCTGTACGGGGACTCCCCGTAGGCGGCCTTGAACTGGCGCGACAGGTGCCCGGCCGACATGTGCACCCCGGCCGCGAGCGCCGCGACGTCCAGGGGCTGGGTGTACTCGCGGTCCATGCGGTCGCGGACGCGGCGCAGGAGCGCGAGGGTGCGCAGGTGCTCGGCGTCGGCCGTCGTGCCGGCTGCTGTGCCGGTCGCGGGGTTGCTGGTCACGTTCGTGATGGTGCCACGTCGAGGAGGCCGGGGCAGGTGTTGAGGCAGGTGTCAGCGGCTGAAGAACCGGAGGTAGTTCGTGTCGCCCCAGCCGTTGTCGGCGCCGTCGGCCTGGAAGCTGACGGCGACGGGGCCGCGGGCGTTGACGGCGACCTCGGGTGTCGTGCCGTAGCCGTAGGAGCTGACGACGACGTCGTTGAGCGGGGTACTGGTGCGGTCCAGGGTGACCAGCCGCAGCGTGCTCCGGGGGCAGCCGCCGCGCGCGACGACGCCGAACGCGACGTAGGAGCGTCCAGCGGGTGCGATACCGACGCCGGTGTTGACGAGCTCCCGGCACAGGAGGGGCACGCCGGCCGCGTAGGTCTTGGCCCACACGGTGGTGGTGGACCCCCAGCCCTCGCCGGCGGAGGTCTGTGCGAAGTGGCGGGTGCGGACCGAGAGGTAGCGCCCGTTCCGGTAGGGCCACACCACGCGGGTGTCGGTGGTGCCCGCGGCGAGCTGGGCGTCCTGCCCCACCGCGAACGCGTAGGCGGGGGTGGACGTGGTGGTCTGCTGGCGCCAGAGCTTGTCGCCCGCGGTGATCGTCTCGCGGCCCTGGCCGTCGGTCACGATGCGGGGCGCCCCGCCGGCCGGCGAGACGGTACCGAGGGTCTGTGGTGCGGTCCAGGTGGTGGCGCCGGGGCGGAGCACGGTGCGCCGGACTGCCTGGGTGGTGGTGCCGGTGGCCTCGGCCCAGACGACCGTCACCTTGCCGGCGTCGTTGATGGTCGCGGCGAAGTACCCGCCATCGGGCACACCGGTGACCGGGAGGGTCGTCCAGGTCGCGCCCCGCGGGTGGAGGCCCGCCATGAGGCCGTCGGGAGCACGCCAGACGACGACGGCGTCCCCGTCGGTGTTGGTGACGAAGCTGGTGGCCTGGTCGAGCTCGCCGATCGTCTCCGGCGCGGTCCACCGGCCGCCGACGAACTCCCGGGACACCAGGAACGAGTCGGGCCCGTGGGAGACGGCGATCCCGTACGCGCCGGACCCGGCACGGACGCTGCCGCCGTACCCGGGGATCTCGGTCGGGGCGGGCCAGGTCCCGTTGTACGTCGAGCCCAGGCTGAGGACCTCGAGACCCTCGCCCGGCACGGGGTGCGCGACCGTGTGCACCCGCCCGGACGTGGAGACAGCCGTCGACCAGGAGCCACCGCTGTGCTGCGTGGGCCAGCCCGGGGCGGGGTCGCCGGGCGCGGCATACGCCGGCAGGGGTGTCGCCGCCAGCGCCAGCGCTGCTGCCAGGGCGCCCACGATTCGTCGTCGCATCCGGGCTCGCCCTCCTCGGGGCCTCGTCGTCCTGTGGCGGTCTGCTCTGCGGCTTCCCAGCCGAGGTTAGCCCGCCGGGCACGCGTACGGACGAAAGCGACCGGGTGAACTCGGTGACATGAACTCGGCGACGTGAACCCGGCGGGTCCACCGCAGGAACACCACACCAGCTCCGTGGGAACGCCGCAGGTCGGAGGGCCCGATCGGGAACAAATCGGGCCTCGTCGCGCGTTGTGGAAGCAGCAATGAGCAACTGTCCGATGTCTGTGGCCCAGGGCTCTCCCCAACCCTTGACGTGCGTCGGCCCACCCGAAACTCCCTGGCTCGACATCCCGGTCCGCGAACCCGGTCCAGCACCCTCTCAGGGCGCTCCCGGTGATCCTGGATCGGCTCGCGCGATGCTGCTCACCCGGCCCCCTACGTATGGAGGACCACGTGACAACACCCGCCCCACTCCTGCGTCCTGTCCCCGACTCCCCCGACCCCGCGGACGGCGCTCGCGGCCGTGCCCGGGAGCCCCTTCCTGACCGCACCGTCGGCCGCTCCGCAGGGAGCGCGGTCGGCCCGCTGCTGATCGTCGTGGGCGGGGTCCCGGGCGCCGGCAAGAGCACCCTGCTGGCCAACGTCGCCGCGGACATGCCGCGCGCGGTGGTGCTCGACCCCGACCGTTACCGGCGCCGGATCGCCGACCGGCTGCCGTCCTGGGTGCCGTACGGCGCCTACCGGTGGGTGGCGCACACCCTGCACGCGGTCGCGACCGTGCTGAACCTGTTGGCCGGGCCGCGTTCCGGCCGGCCCCTGCTGGTGCACGACACCGCCACCCGCGAGCGCCGTCGGGAGCTCCTGGGCCTGGTGGCGCGGCTGTGCGGGTGGGACCCGGTGCTGGTGGCGGTGGACGTGTCGCTGGCGGAGGCGCTGGACGGGCAGCTGGACCGGGGCCGCGTGGTGCAGCCGGACGAGTTCGTGCGGCACTGGGAGCGGTGGACGGCGCAGCGTTCGCTGCTCGCGGCGGCGGCCGGCGGGCCGCGGGGTCCGTGGTCGGCGGTGCACCTGATGGAGCGGTGCGATGCGTTCGGGCAGGTGCGTGATCTGGTGCGGCGCCGTTCGGTGGTGGTGGCGACGAGCCGCCCGGAGGCGGCGTCGGCCGGTACCCGGGCTGTCGCCAACCCCTGCGCGGCGTAGCCGACGGGCCGACCCGGGCGTGCCGGTCCGGTGCTCACATGCCGGTCAGCAGCGCCTCTCGGAGGCTGTCCGGCAGGTCGGGCGGGACGTCGGGCGGCACGGCGAGGGCGTGCAGCGCACGGCTGAAGTAGTTCCGGGCGGCCGCGGCCAGCACGACGTCGACGATCTGCCGGTCGGTGAGCCCGAGGTCGCGCAGCCGTCGGGTGTCCTGCTCGGTCAGCGCGGTCGAGTCGCGGCTGATGCGCTCGGCGAGCTCCATGGCGGTGACCTCGAGCTCGCTGAGCCCGGCGGCGTGGTAGTCGAGGGCGATGCGTTCGAGCTGGGCGTCGTCGAACACGGTGCGGGACTTGCGCCCGTGGGCCAGGCGGCAGGCCTGCGACCGCAGGGCGCCCGCGGCGGCGAGGGTCACCAGCTCGTACAGGCGCAGGCCGATGCTGGGCGCGATCGCGCGGGTCAGGTCCTCGAACGCGCGCTGCGCCTCGGGGTTGACGGCCATGACACGGGTGTGGCTGGGCACGTAGCCGAGCTCGCGGAGGTCTCCGGCGTACCCCTCGGCCCAGGCGCCGGTGGCCTCGGCGGGCTCGGGCGTCCTGATGATGGTCATGTTCGCAGCGTCCCACCGCCGTCGTCCGCCCGACAGCCGGTGGGCGGGTGAGATCGCCACCCGCCCACCGGACCCGCTCTCCGCGCCGGGGTCACCGCCAGCCGAGTGCCGGCGCGACGTGCTTGACGATGTTCTCGATGACGTGCGCGTTGTAGTCGACGCCGAGCTGGTTGGGCACGGTCAGCAGCAGCGTGTCGGCGGCCGCGACCGCCTCGTCCTCGCGCAGGTCCTCGACCAGCGCGTCGGGCTCGCCCGCGTACGTCTTGCCGAACCGGGCGGGGCCGGTGTCGAGGTGGCCCACCTGGTCCTCGCTGTAGACCTCCATGCCGAAGTACTGGCGGTCGCGCTCGTCGGTGATCGGGAAGATGCTGCGGCTGACGGACACCCGCGGCTCGTGCTCGTGGCCCGCCTCGGCCCAGGCGTCGCGGAACCGCTGGATCTGCTCGGCCTGCAGCCGGTGGAACGGCACGCCGGTGTCCTCGGTCAGCAGCGTGGACGACATGAGGTTCATGCCCTGGGCCGCCGTCCACTCGGCGGTCGCGCGGGAGCCCGCCCCCCACCAGATGCGCCGCCGCAGCCCCTCGGAGTGCGGCTCGACCCGCAGCAGGCCCGGCGGGTTGGGGAACATGGGGCGCGGGTTCGGCTCGGCGAAGCCCTCGCCGTCGAGCAGCTCCAGGAACCGGGCGGTGTGCTCGCGGGCCAGGTCCGCGCCGCCGGCGTCCTTCGCCGCGGGCTCGTACCCGAAGTGCCGGTAGCCCTCGATCACCTGCTCGGGTGACCCGCGGCTGATGCCGAGCTGGAGCCGGCCGCCGGAGATCAGGTCCGCCGCACCGGCGTCCTCCGCCATGTACAGCGGGTTCTCGTAGCGCATGTCGATCACGCCCGTGCCGATCTCGATGCGGCTGGTGCGCGCCCCGATCGCCGCCAGCAGCGGGAACGGCGAGGCGAGCTGCCGCGCGAAGTGGTGCACCCGGAAGTAGGCGCCGTCGGCACCCAGCTCCTCGGCGGCCACGGCCAGGTCGATCGACTGCAGGAGCGCGTCCGACGCCGAGCGGGTGCCCGACTGCGGATGCGGTGTCCAGTGACCGAAGGACAGGAACCCGATGTTCTTCACGCTGACCTCAACTCCCCCGGGGTGCTCGTCCCGTCCCGGGACGGTACGACCGTTCCCGAACCGTTATCGGCACGCGGGCATCGTTTCGTGCCCGTCGAACGTCTTTACCAGTGTGAGCAACAACGACGCCTTCCTCGACCGCACCACCTCCGCGCAGCCCGACCACTTCTACGGTCGCACCCAGCCGGAGACCGTGCGCTGGTGGATCCCCCTGGTGGCCTCCACCGGCGCGCTGCTCGTTCTCGTCCTGGGCACCGCTGCCGTCGTCAGCGGCATCGTGAACTCGACGATCGGCAGCATCGGCTGACACTCCTGACCGGCCACCCCTGAGGGCGTGGCCCGGCAGAGACGAAGGACCCTGTCGGACGGCGGTAGCCGCCGTCCGACAGGGTCCTTTCGTGTCCGGAGCCCTCTCGTTTCGCGGAGGTGCGGGCTCAGGCCTGCTTGCGCACGGCGTCCGCCACGGCCTCCGCGACCCGGTGGTCGAACACGCCCGGGATGATGTACGCGCTGTTCAGCTCGTCGGGAGCGACCACCTCGGCGATCGCCACGGCGGCCACGCGCAGCAGCTCCGTGGTGATGTCCGTGGCGCCGGTGTCGAGCAGCCCCCGGAACAGGCCCGGGAAGGCCAGCACGTTGTTGATCTGGTTCGGGTAGTCGCTGCGCCCGGTCGCGACCACGGCCGCGGACTCGGCCGCCTCCAGCGGGTCCACCTCCGGCGTGGGGTTGGCCAGCGCGAACACGATCGCGTCCTCGGCCATCTGCGCGACGTCCGCACCCGAGAGGATGCCGCCCGCCGAGACCCCGACGAACACGTCGGCGCCCTTGAGGCCCTCCTGCAGCGTGCCCGAGAAGCCGTCGACGTTGGTGTTGTCCACCAGCCAGCGCCGGTGCGGGTCGTCGGTGACCACGCCCGGGTGCAGCGCACCGTCCCGGCCGAACGCCACGATGTGCCGCGCGCCCTGCGCCTTGAGCAGCCGGATGATCGCGTTGCCCGCCGCGCCGACGCCCGAGACCACGATCCGCACGTCCGCCAGGTCCTTGCCCACCACCTTCAGCGCGTTGACCAGCGCGGCCAGCACCACGATCGCCGTGCCGTGCTGGTCGTCGTGGAACACCGGGATGTCCAGCTCCTCGCGCAGCCGCGCCTCGATCTCGAAGCAGCGCGGCGCGGCGATGTCCTCCAGGTTCACGCCCCCGTACACGGGCGCGATCGCCTTGACGATCCGCACGATCTCGTCCGTGTCGGTCGTGTCCAGGCACACCGGCCAGGCGTCCACCCCGCCGAACTCCTTGAACAGCGCCGCCTTGCCCTCCATGACCGGCAGCGCCGCGGCCGGGCCGATGTCGCCCAGGCCCAGCACCGCCGTGCCGTCCGTGACCACGGCGACGGTGTTGCGCTTGATCGTCAGCCGCCGGGCGTCCTCCGGCTTGTCCGCGATCGCCAGGCACACCCGCGCCACCCCCGGCGTGTACGCGCGTGACAGGTCGCGGCGCGTCTTGAGCGGCACCTTGTTGGTGACCTCGATCTTGCCGCCCAGGTGCATCAGGAACGTCGAATCGCTGGACTTGAGCACCTCCGCGCCCTCGACGGCGTTGACGGCCGCCACCACCCGCTCACCGTGCTCGGCGTCGATCGTGTCGCACGTGACGTCCACGACCGGGCCGTGCGACGTCGAGTGCGCGATGTCCACGCCCATGACCGCCGCCCCGGCGTCGGCTACCGCCGCTACCACCGTGCTCGTGGCGCGCTGCGACGCGGCCACCTCCACGCGCAGGGTGATCGTGTAGCTCGGGCTGGGCAGCGACATCGTTGTTCTCCTCGGTCCTCCGGCCCTCGTCGGCCGGCACAGGCGCACGGGCGTGCGCGCACCTGGAGATTCCTACCCCCGCGACGTGACGTGCGCCACACGAGCCCGGCATACGGACGGCGCACCCGCGAGCGCCCCGCAGGATGGTGCCGTGCGCATCTGCCCCGACTCCCCCGCCGGCGACGACGTCCGCCGCCTGCTCGACGAGCACCTCACCGACATGTTCGCCACCTCCCCGGCCGAGAGCGTGCACGCCCTGGACCATGCGGCGCTGCTCGCCCCGACGATCACCTTCTGGACCGCCCGGGACGACGACGGCACCCTGCTGGGGTGCTGCGCGCTCAGCGAGCTCGCCGGGACCAGCGAGCTCGACGAGGTCGGCGTGCGGCCCGCGGGCGAGATCAAGTCCATGCGGACCGCCGGCCACGCCCGCGGCCGCGGCGTGGCGTCGGCACTGCTCGACGTCGTCCTGGCCGAGGCCGCGCGGCGCGGGTACGCGCGCGTGAGTCTGGAGACCGGGACGGAGGACTACTTCGCCGCCGCCCGCCGGCTCTACGCCCGGCACGGGTTCGTCGAGTGCGGGCCGTTCGGGAACTACACCCTGGACCCGCACAGCGTGTTCATGACGCTGGAGCTGCCCGTTGCCTCGTCCTCCGGGCAGCCGGCTGCCGGCTCGGCTAGCGCAGGCGCTCCCGCAGGTTCGTGATGCGGGCCTCGTCCAGCCCGGCGTACCGCAGGTAGGCGACCGGGTCCAGGTCCGCCAGCCACTCCAGCAGGGCCGCGCGGCGCTCGCCGACCCGCTCGTCGAGCTGGCGGGCCGTCCAGGTCTCGCCGCGGTGCTGTACCCAGGCGCCGCGTTCGACGTCGTAGGCCACGCCGCCGCCGCGGTGCGTCGTGCCGCGGAAGGCGCGCTCGTAGTCCTGCGCGATCGCCTCGTGCTCCACACCGGTCAGCGACAGCAGCAGGGCGGTGATCATCCCGGTGCGGTCGCGGCCGGCCGCACAGTGCACCAGCACCGGCCCGGGGGCGTCGGCGACCGCCCGGAACACCCCGGCGAACAGGTGCGGGTACATCGCGATGTTCGGCGCGTAGGAGCGCGGGTGGTCCAGCCAGGGCCCGCAGGTCTCCAGGAAGTGCGGGTCGCCCGGGTCCTCCGTGGGGGTGTGGTGCGTGACGACTTCCCACGGCCGCGTGGCGTCCGGCATGAGGTCGTGCGCCTGCTTGACCTCGGCGGGGTTGCGCAGGTCGACGACGGTCGTGAGCCCGGCGTCGACGGCCTCCGCCCACCCGGTCGGCGTCATGGGTTCGGGAGTGCCCGAGCGCCAGACACGGCCCGCCGCGGTGGTCCCGCCGTCCTCCAGCGGCAGGCCGCCGAGATCGCGGAGGTTGACGGCGCCGTCCCAGACCTGGAGGTTCACCGGGTTGCTCATGAGCGGCATCGTGGTTGGGGGTCCGCGGGCAGGTCAACGGGTAGAACTGCCCGTGGACAGCGGGACCTGGTCAGGCGTCCAGGTCGAGCGTCCGACTCAGGCGTCCGCCGGGTCGGCGAGGTCGACGACCACGAGCGCGTAGTTGTCGGGCGCGCCCGCCGCCTCCACGGCGTCGGGGTCGCCCTCGCGCGTCAGGAGGGCCGCGAGGTGGTCGGTCGCCAGGACCGCGTGGACGCCGTCGCCGGTCAGGACGAGCCGGTCCGCGGGCCGGACCTCGGTCGTGGCCAGGTCGGGCCCGGCGTCGGAGTGCCCGCCCGTCCCGGCCGGGACGAGGGCCCGGTTCAGGAGGCTGCGGTCCTCGTGGGAGCGCGCCTCGTCCTCGGTGAGCCGGCCCTCCTCGATCAGCGCCGCGACCACGGTGTGGTCCCGGGTGAGCTGCTCGGCCCGGCCGTCCCGCACGAGCCACAGCCGCGAGTCGCCGACGTGGGCGCTGAACAGCGTCGAGCCGACCAGGAGCGCCGCGGTCACCGTGGAGCCGAAGTGGTGCGGGTCGGCCAGGCCGGCGGCCTCGGCCGTGATCGCGCGGCCGGCCTCGCCGGTCGCGGCCAGGAGCGCGGCGGCGGGGTCGCCTTCCGTCGCTGACCAGGGGCTGTCCGTCGGGGTGTTCAGCGGGGTGTTCAGCGGGTGGTCCAGCGGGGCGAACGCGTCGACGGCCAGACCGGCGGGCACGGGGCTGCCGTGCGGCCCGAACCCGTCGGCGACGACGAACAGGCAACCGCCCGCGTAGAGCGCGTCCTGCTGGGCGGCGCGGGCGCCCTGGCCGAGCCGCCAGGCGCTGCGGGCCGTGAGCGTGGGGCCTAGATTCTGCATGATGGTCTCCTTCGTACGCAGGTGTTCGACGACGGAGGCGACGATGTCGCGGCGGGAGGCCGTGTCGGCCTCGACCTGACGCCAGTACGTCCGCACCTGGTCGGCCGCGACGCCCGCCGGCGCGGAGGCGACCCCGCGGATGCGGGCCAGGGGCATGCCCATCAGGCGCAACCGCGCGACCAGACGGGCCCGGTCGAGCTGGGCGGGCGCGTACCAGCGGTACCCGGTCAGCGGGTCCACGCGGTCCGGCCGGAGCAGGTCGAGCTCGTCGTACAGGCGCAACGCCTTCGGCGTCAGGCCGGACGTCCGGGCGAACTCGCCGATGCTCAGGTGCTCCACGTCGTCGTCCACGTCGTCGTCCACATTGCCGCCCACGTCGTCATCCTCGTCCCCGGCGCGGGTCGCCGGTGCTCAGGAGACTGCTGGTTGCCCCAGGGTGAAGGTCAAGCGGGTCGAAGTGCTGTTGCGTATAAGCAACAAGGCGCGCCAACGGAGGCCAAGTGATCTCAACTCTGCAAGCCTTGGAAGCGTTCAGTTCCAGCTCCGAGGAGTCATCGATGGCCGTCCCCACCCTGACCGCGACCCATCATCGCGCGGTCGCCACTCTGCTCAGCGCGCCCCGGCTCGCCCCGTACCTGCGTGCGGGCGGCGGCAACGTACGTGCGGCACTCACGCTGTACCAGTGGAACGTCGAGATGTCCTCGGCGGTCTACAAGATGTTGCACCTGGTCGAGGTTTTCCTGCGCAATGCGATCGACGCGAGGTTGCGCGTGTGGAACGCGACCCAGGTCGATCCGAGGTCGGGCCGCCCCCACAGCCAGGAGTGGTTGCTCGATCCGTCCCGCCTGATCGAGCGGATCGTACGTCGCGACGAGATCGACAAGGCGACCCGACGGGCAAGGCTCGCCGTCAACGACTCGGCCGCGAGCCAACGCACGGTGACGCATGACGATGTCCTCGCCCAGCTGACGTTCGGTACCTGGCGCTTTCTGCTCCCCGGCCGCGATCCCGGGCGGCAGCTGTTGTGGCAGGAGGCGATCCGCGAGGCGTTCCCGGGCCTGCGCCGGCCCGTGCGGGACCTTGTCCGGGACATCGACCGTCTGCACCGCCTCCGCAACCGCGTCGCACACCTGGAACCGCTGCTCGTCGTCGCCGTCGTCATCGTGCAGCTGAAGGCCGCCCGGCGGGTGCTGCGGGAGATCGAGCCGTCCGCGGAGATGTGGCTGGTATCCCATCAGCACGTCTCGAGCGTCGCCGCGCAGCGGCCTGCACTTGTCCCAGAAATGCCTGACGGCCCCCTCAGTGAGAACTGAAAGGGCCGCGGCCGAACTATTAACCAGGAGACCTGCCCTGGCTTGCAAGCCAAGACTAGATCACCCACATGGCCGGCGCCACCGCTGACGGCGCGGCCCGGCCCGGCCCGGCTCGGACCGGGGCAGGGCGGCGGCCCCTCACACCCGCCGCGGTACCGGCACCCGGTCCAGGTCGGCCGCGACCGTGAGGTCGCCGTCGAACACCGTGCGGGCCTCCTTCGCGAACTCGTCCGGGTCGGTGTACCGCTGCGAGAAGTGGGTCAGCACGAGACTCCGGACCCCGCACCGCGCGGCGACGGTCGCCGCCTCCAGCGCCGTCAGATGCCCGTGGTCGTGTGCGAGGTTCCGGTCGCGGTCCAGGTAGGTCGACTCGATGACGAGCAGGTCCACGCCGTCGGCCAGGTCTTCGACGGCGTCGCACATCCGGGTGTCCATGACCAACGCGAACGACTGGCCGGGCCGCGGCTCGCTGACATCCTCCAGCCGGACCACGCCCCGCTCGGTCCGCAGCGTGCCCTCCTGGGCGAGGCGCCCGACGTCGGGCCCCGAGATGCCCGCGGCGGCCAGGCGCTCAGGGACCATGCGGCGGCCGTCGGGCTCGTCGAGCCGGTACCCGTAGGCCTCCAGCGAGTGGTCCAGGCGGGCCGCCCGCAGCACCGCGGGACCGTGCAGCTCCCCCGGCACACGGGGTACGACGCCGTCCCGGCTCAGTCCCTGCAGCGCGAGGCGCTCCTGGTGGTAGTAGGCGGTGGAGTCGCACAGGTTCTCGACCCAGCGGCGGCCCGACGCCGGGAACACCACCGGTACCGTCTGCGGCACCGCGTCCAGGCTGATGCGCTGCACCACGCCGGCCAGGCCGAGGCTGTGGTCGCCGTGCAGGTGCGTGATCGCGATCCGGGTCAGCGCCGTCGCGGAGATCCCCGCGTACAGCATCTGGCGCTGCGACCCCTCGCCCGGGTCGAACAGGATCACCTCGTCGTCCCAGAACAGCACGTAGCCGTTGTGGTTGCGGGTCCTGGTGGGCACCTGGCTCGCGGTGCCGAGCGCGACGAGCTCGCGGCTGGAGACGCGGTGGTGGGCTGGACGCTGGAACACGCTCGCATTGTGTCCCGGCGGGCCGCCGTCAGCACGGGAAGAACTCCCGATAACGACTAGGTCCTTAACTTTCTAAAGATCACCCGCAGCCGGGCAAGACGTTCAGCGGGTCGCAGCCGTACCGCGCCTGGGCGAGCACCAGCACGGCCCAGCAGAAGCCCGCCAGCATGACTCCGCCCACCAGGATGTTCAGCACCGGGTATGCCCCGCCCTGGATCGCCGGGGTCAGCGCGAGGCCCGCTCCAGCAAGCAGGCAGCCCAGTGCCACAATGGTGACGGGGCTGGTCAGAGCGTCGGAAGCCGAGAGCTGCAGCCACCCGAACCGATCACCCAGCAGTGTCAGCGCGACGTACGGAAGAGCGAACGCGAGCGCCGCGATGGCGCGCCAGTCCATGACCGAAAGCTTCGCCAGCATCATGACCTCCCCTTTTGCCCTGCCCCGGACGGTGGCCAAACACCCACCGTAAGTGTTAATAATCGGGGGGCGGTCCGCTATCTTTGGTAGTGATTTTCACAGAATCCGACATATTCGTACGATCTCCACTTTCAGGACTCTCGCGCAGATGGCACCCTGTGGCGCGTCGTAGCGCCAACGGCGGCACGGCTGTCGAGAAAGGACGCGCATGGCGAGGGACGAACGCGTGGGCAAGCCCGCGTACGCAGCGGTGTCGACCCGGATCACCGGGATCCAGCTTGCTGGGGCACGCCTGCGAGAGATAGCCGTCGTGCGCGTCGACGAGCGCGGCGGGGTGGTCGACGAGTGGTCGGCCGTGCTGCACCCCGACGGCGCGTGGATCGCGCTGGCCGACGTCGCCGCCACCCTGCGCGAACGCCTGTCACAGATGGCGATCGTGACGCACAACGGCCGGCTCGGCGTCGAGGTGCTGCGCAACGAGCTGTCCCACCTGGGCTGGGAGCTGCCCACGCTCGCCCAGCTCACGATCATCGACGCCAGCTACCACTACCTGCCCGGCCTCGTGCACCGCCGACTGTCGGACTGCTGCACCGCCGCAGGGGTCCCGTACGAGGGTGGTCTGCCGAGCTCCAGCCCGCTCAGCGAGGCGCGGGCCGTGGCCGGGCTGCTGGCCCGGTTCGTGCAGAGCGCGACCGGGCTGCCGGACCTGCCCGAGCTGCTGCAGGTCACCCTGCGCGCCTGGGTCTACCCGTGGCCGGAGGGGCCGACCCGGGCGGCCGGCGCCCCGCGACCGTGGCCCGGCCGGCGGGGTCCCGGCGTCCTGACGACGCTCGGCGGCCAGCCGCTGGCCGACGCGATCGCGGCCGTGGCCGACGTGCGGACCAACGGTTACCTCTCGCTCCTCGCGGAGGCCCTCCAGGACGGGCGGCTGACGCCGGAGACGGCGCCGGGGCTGGCCGAGGCCGAGGCGCTGTACCGGCTGACACCCGAGGCCGCGGCCGCCGCCCGCAAGGCCTTCTTCGACGCGCTGGTGCGCCAGGCGATCGAGGCCGACCGCTACCACCTGGAGGCGCGCCAGGAGCTGTGGCGGGTCGCCGACACGATCGGGTGCCCCCGGGACTCGGTGATCGAGCCGATCGTCGAGGCGACGCCCGTGGACTTCCCGAAGCTGGTGGACGAGTCGGGGTCGAAGAAGCCCACCGACGGACGCGGCCGGGCGACGCCCGCGCAGATGCGCGCCTGGGCCATCGCCAACGGGTTCGACGTCGAGGGCTACATCCGCCTGCCCTGGTCGATCGTGCGGGCCTTCGAGGAGGCGCACGCCGAGCCGGTGGACCGCACGATGCGCCAGGCGGTGCGCGAGGAGCCGGCGGCGAACGAGCGCGCCTCCCGCCCCGACTCGCGGCCCGCGCTCGGCCAGGAGCTGCGGCCGATCCTGATGCCGGCTCCCCGGACCGATGCCCGTGCGGACTCCAGAGCCGATTCCAGGGCAGACTCCCGGGCAGACTCCCGGGCGGGTCACCGCGCCGACTCCCGGTCGCCGCTCGGCCCGGACCCGGACGAGGGCGTGCCCCAGCTCGACTTCGACCGGCTGGAGACGCCGCCGATCGGCAACCCGCTGGTCTGACCGGCCCGGCCCTGGCGACGTCGCCGGGGCCGGACCCGTGTCTGGCGGTGCCGGCCGGGCTCAGCTGCCCGGGAACCCCTCGGGGTTCTGGGACTGCCAGCGCCAGGTGTCGGCGCACATGTCGTCGATGGTCTTGGTCGCGTGCCAGCCGAGCTCGGTGTTGGCGCGCGTCGGGTCGGCCCAGAAGGCGGGCAGGTCGCCGGCGCGGCGCGGACCGATCTCGTACGGCAGCTCGCGGCCGACCGCGCGCTCGAAGGCCTTGAGCAGCTGCAGCACCGAGGTGCCGGTGCCGGTCCCGAGGTTGAACGCGCGGGCGGGCTCCGCCATGTCGTCCAGGTGCTCCAGCGCCGCGACGTGCCCGGCGGCGAGGTCGGTGACGTGCAGGTAGTCGCGCTCGGCCGTGCCGTCCGCCGTCGGGTAGTCGTCCCCGAAGACGGTCAGTCGCTCGCGCCTGCCCACCGCGACCTGCGCGATGAACGGCATCAGGTTGTTCGGGATGCCCTGCGGGTCCTCGCCGATGTCGCCGCTCGGGTGCGCGCCGACCGGGTTGAAGTAGCGCAGCAGCGCGACCTTCCAGCCCTCGGAGATCTGCGCGATGTCCGACAGGACGCGCTCGATCATCACCTTGGTCTGCCCGTAGGGCGACGACGAGGACAGGTGCTCGTAGTCCTCCCGGTACGGCACGGGAGCCTTCTCGCCGTACACCGTTGCCGACGACGAGAACACCAGCTTGGTCACCCCGTACTTCGCCATCGACGCGGCCAGGGCGAACGTCGAGTCGAGGTTGTTGCGGTAGTACTCCAGCGGCTTGGTCACCGACTCCCCCACGGCCTTGAAGCCCGCGAAGTGGATGACGGCGTCGATCCGCTCGTGCGCGAACAGCCGCTCGGTCTTGTCGGCGTCGGTCAGGTCGAAGCCGTGGAAGGGGATCGCGCGACCCGCGAGCGCCTCCAGGCGGCCCTGCACCGAGGGCTTCGAGTTCGAGAAGTCGTCGACGACGATGACGTCGTGACCGGCGGCTACCAGGGCAAGGACGGTGTGTGAGCCGATGTAGCCGGCTCCACCGGAGACGAGAACGCGCATGCCTCCAAAATACCGGCTCGCTCGCGCGGGCCGGGCGCGGTGAGACGGCTAGGCGCGTGCGGCTTCTGTGCGCACCGCGTCGAGCATGTCGTCCACGGCACCCGCCGGGTCGGTCACCGGCGCCTGGACCCGGCGCACGGTGCCGTCGGGCGCGATCAGGAGCGTGGTGCGCTTGAGGCGGTCCGTCCCGGCCGCGCGGAACACGGGAAGGCGCAGGGCGGACGCCGCCAGGCCGTCCTGGTCCGAGGCCAGCGGGTAGGGCAGCCCCGCGTGCGCGGCGAAGGCCGCGAGCTGGTCGGGTCGCTGGGTGGAGACGCCGAGCACGCGCGCGCCGGCGTCGGCCAGCGCGGTGGTGCGCCCGGCGTACGTGACGCACTCGAGCGTGCAGCCGCGGGTGCCGGGGATGTCGCCCCAGCCGGCGGGGTACCCGTCAGTGTCGGGGGCGTAGGCGCCCGGGAAGAAGAACAGCACGGTCCAGCGGTCGGGGTCCGCGAGGGCGATGGCGCCGCCGTCGTGGGCCGTGAGTGTCACGTCCGGCACCCGCGTCCCCACGAGCGTGTGCACGCGCCGCGCCTCGGCGTCGCCGACGGCGCCCGAGACGGTGCCGTCGCCCATCACGTAGCGGGTCCCCCACTCCTGCAGCGCCACGAGCACGGGCACGAGCCCCTCGCCGCGGCGGGTGAGCCGGTAGTCGAACCGGGGCGGGTGCGCCGAGTACGGGACCCGCTCCAGGACGCCGTCGTCCACGAGTCGGCCGAGCCGCTCGGTCAGGGCGCGCCGGCTGAACCCGAGCTCGTGGGCGAGGGCGTCGAAGCGTGAGACGCCGGCCGCGGCCTCGCGCACGATCAGCAGGCTCTGCCAGTCACCCACGACGCCGAGCGACTGCGCGATCCCGCAGTCGGCGTCGGCCAGGTCCTCCTTGCGCATGCGCGCCATCCTCTCGCACGTCGTCGCCCGGGCCGCGTCGCCGGGCTGTGCCACCCGGCCGCGTTGCGCCCGCCGCCGTCCTTCTGTCACTGTACGCGCGGTGCGTTCCATATTGGAACTCACTGCCGTGGACCCACCACCCGGCCCACCCACCCGACCCGTCACGACGGAGGCACACCATGGCGACGACGGCCCCGACCGCCGCACGCTCCTTCTGGACCTTCTGGGCGGCCACGACGACCAGCAACATGGGCTCGGCGGTCACGAAGATCGCCCTGCCCCTGACCGCCGTCCTCGTGCTCGACGCCGGACCGTTCGAGACCGGGCTGCTCGCCGCGGCGTCCTACCTGGCCTGGATCGTCATCGGGCTGCCCGCCGGCGCGATCGTGCAGCGCTGGCCGCTGCGCGCCACGCAGATCGGCACCGATCTCGTCCGGGCCGTCGCCATCGCGTCGGTCCCCCTCGCCTGGTGGGCCGACCACCTGACCCTGGCCCAGCTCTTCGCCGTGGCGCTCGCGCTCAACCTCGCCGAGGTGCTGTTCTTCAGCGCCAGCACGACGTTCATCACCTCCGTGGTGCCCCGCGACCAGCTCACCAGCCGCAACTCGCTCATGTCCGGGACGCACGCGGTGACCGAGCTCAGCGGTCCCTCGCTGGGCGGGCTGCTCGTCCAGCTCGTCGGCGCCGCACCCGCGCTGCTGCTCGACGCCGTGTCCTACGTCGCCTCCGCCGCGCTGCTGCGCACCCTGCCCGAACGCCGCCAGCCGGGCGACGACGACCCGACCCCGCTGCGCCGCCGGATCGCCGAGGGCTGGCGGTTCGTCACCACCCACCCCGTCCTGGCGCCGTGCACCTGGTGGGCGTGCGTGGTCAACACGGTCTGCGGCGCCCAGCTCGCCCTGTTCGCGATCTACCTCGTCCGGGAGCTGCACGCGCCCGCCGCCGTGGTCGGGCTGCTGCTGGCGACGGAGGGCGTCGGGGCGCTGCTCGCCGCCTGGGCGACCCCCTGGCTCGTGCGGCGGTTCGGCTCGGCGCGCGTCGTGCTGCTCGACGGGCTCGTCGGGTTCGCGGCGGCGCTGCTGATCCCTGCCGGCACCGGGCACTGGGGCTGGCTCTGCTTCGCCCTCGGCAACCTCGCCTTCGCGGCCAGCGTGGTCCCCGGCAGCGTCGTCACCCGCACCTACCGGCAGGTCGCGAGCCCGCCCGAGCTGCTGTCCCGCGTCATGGGCACCGTGCGCTTCGTGTCCTGGGGCTGCATCCCCCTCGGCGGACTGATCGCCGGGGCGGTCGCCGAGACGGCCGGCACCCGCGCGGTGCTGCTCGGGTCCGCCGTCGTGCTGCTCGCCGGCCCCGCGATCCTCGCGGCGAGCCCGGTACGACGCCTGCGGAACCTGGAGGACTACGAGCGCGAGCCGCAGCGCGCCGCAGCGTGAGCCGGGCACGACGCGCCGCGTCCCGACCCGCCGGTCCTCGACACACTGCTCGACACACCGCTGCGCGACCATGACCAGGCGGAACGCCCCGACTACGCTGCCCCCGTGGCGTACACCGAGCAGCGCACCGACTCCGAGGGCCGCACCGGCTACATCGGGCGATACCGGGTCGACGGCCGCCTGCGCAGCACCCGCCGCTTCACCGTGCGACGCGAGGCGCTCGCGGAGGCCCGGCGGCAGGAGGAGGCGGGCAAGCACGCCGAGTGGGTCGACCCGTCCGCGGGCCGCGTCACCGTCGCCGAGTGGTTCACGACCTGGCAGGAGTCCCGCGTCGACCGCGCGCCCCGCACCATCGAGGCCGAGCGCGAGCGGTTCCGCTCGCTGGTCGCCCCGGCCTTCGGCGACCGGCCGCTGCGACAGGTCAGCCACGAGGACGTCGCCCGCTGGGCCGCCACCATGGCCTCCCCCACCACCGGGCAGACCGCCTCGCCCGCCCGCCGCCGCGACGCGGCCCGCCTCCTGGTGGCCCTGCTCGACGCCGCCGTCGACGCGCGCCGGCTGCGCACCAACCCCGCGCGGACGCCGTCGGGCAAGGTGCCCGCCCTGCCCCGCGCCCCGAAGACCAAGCCGCACCGGTACCTGTCGCACGAGCAGCTCCGGCGCGTCGCGGACGCGACCACCTCCGCCCAGACGCGCACCCTCGTGCTGCTCACCGCGCTGACCGGCCTGCGCTGGGGCGAGGTCAGCGCGCTGACGGTGGCCGACGTCGACCCGCTGCGCCGCCGGGTGCACGTCACCAAGGCGTACACCCGCCTGGACGACGGCACGCTCCTGCTCGGCGACACCAAGACGCACGCGCGTCGCGAGGTGCCCCTGCCGGCGTCCCTGGCCCCGGCCGTGGCCGAGCAGACGGCGGGTCGGGCCCGCGGAGACCTGCTCTTCACCGGCACCCGGGGCACCCCGCTGCGCCGCGAGAGCTTCGACCGGTCGGCGTTCCGGCCCGCCGTCCTCGCGGCCGGCCGCGCCGTCCGCACCCTGCGCGAGGCCCTGGGCCTGTTCGAGGCCGGCCGGCGCCCCACGGGCCTGTACGACGACGAGGTGGTCGCCGCGGTGCGCCGGCTCCAGTCGGACGCCGGCCGGGAGGCGACCGGGATCTGCGACCCCGCGACGTGGTCGCTGGTGGCGGACGCGGACCAGGCGCGCGAGACGATGACGCGCGGCGAGAAGGTGAGCCGCACCCGCCTGCTGGCGGCGCTGTCGCGCACCACGCTGGGGCCCGGCGCGGAGGACTTCGACACGCTCACCCTGCACGACCTGCGCCACACCGCGGCGTCCCTGGCCATCTCGGGCGGCGCGACGGTCAAGGCGGTGCAGCGGATGCTGGGGCACGAGTCGCCGGTCCTGACGCTGTCCACCTACGCCGGGCTGTTCGAGGACGACCTCGACGCGCTGGGCGAGACGATGAGCGCGGCGTTCCAGGCGGCCGCCGTCGTGCCGGGAGCTGACAGGGATGCGCACGGTGGCGCGGGGCCGGCGGCGGTCACGCCGATCCGGGCCGTGCGGAGCCGGGTGGGCTGACCTGCTCGTCCGCACGTCCCCGACGTCTTTCTCGTGGATCGACGATCCTGATGTCGAGAACGCGGGAAGGGCTCCGTCCTAGGGTCGAGGGCGCGAGACCGCGTCCGTACCGAGTTAGGACGGGCCCCACGGGGCCCGGGACCCAGGGAGAGAACCATGGCGAAGTACCTGCTGCTGAAGCACTACCGGCGCGGCGGCCCCGAGTGGGTGCCGGGCACCGACGTCCCGATGGACCAGTGGACGCCCGAGGAGATCACGGAGCACATCGACTACATGCGCCGGTTCGCGGACAAGCTCACCGCGTCCGGCGAGTTCGTGGGCGAGGGCGCGCTGTCCCCGGAGGGCACGTTCGTCCGGTACGACGGCGAGGGGCGCCCGCCCGTGACCGACGGCCCGTTCGCCGAGACCAAGGACCTCATCGCCGGCTGGATGATCATCGACGTCGAGTCCCAGGAGCGGGCCTACGAGGCGGCGGCCGAGCTGTCCGCGGCGCCCGGCAAGGGCGGCCGGCCCCTCTACGAGTGGCTCGAGGTGCGGCCGTTCCTCGGCGAGGACCTGACGATCAGCGAGTGACCGTCGGTGAGTGACGGTCGCGTGAGAGGCCTGGTGTGGACCACGACGCGGTGAACGACCAGATGCGGACGCTGGCGCCGCAGGTCCTCGGCGTCCTCGTCCGTCGCGGAGCAGACTTCGCGACGGCCGAGGACGCCGTCCAGGAGGCCCTCATCGAGGCCGTGCGGCACTGGCCCGAGGACCCGCCGGACGACCCGAAGGCGTGGCTGCTGCGCGTGGCCGGCCGCAAGCTCATCGACGCCCAGCGCTCCGAGGCCGCCCGACGACGGCGGGAGGAGCGGGTCCACGACGAGCCGCCGCCCGGGCCCACCGAGCAGTCGGACGACACGCTGCTGCTCCTGAGCCGCTGCTGCCACCCGGCGCTGAGCCCGGCGTCGGCGATCGCGCTGACGCTGCGGGCGGTCGGCGGGCTGACGACGGCGCAGATCGCGCGGGCCTTCCTGGTTCCCGAGGCGACGATGGCGCAGCGGATCTCGCGCGCCAAGCGCACCCTCACCGGGCAGCGGTTCGACACACCGGGCGACGTGCGCGCCGTGCTGCACGTGCTGTACCTGATCTTCAACGAGGGGTTCACCGGCGAGATCCCGCTCGCGGACGAGGCGATCCGGCTGACCCGGCAGCTCGCGGTCGCCTCGGCGGCACGCCCCGAAGGGGCCGATCCCGAGATCGCCGGCCTGCTGGCCCTCATGCTGCTGCACCACGCCCGCCGCAACGCCCGGTACACCGCCTCGGGCGAGCTGGTGCCGCTCGACGAGCAGGACCGCTCCCGCTGGGACACCGCGATGATCAGCGAGGGGGTGGAGGTGCTGCAGGACGCCCTGGCTCGGGGGCGGTCGGGGCAGGACTCGCCGGGGCAGGACTCGCCGGGGCAGTACCAGGTGCAGGCCGCCATCGCGGCGCTGCACGACGACGCCCCCACCGCCGAGGAGACCGACTGGCCGCAGATCCTCGAGTGGTACGACGAGCTGGCCCGCCTCACCGACAACCCGGTCGTCGCGCTGAACCGGGCCGTCGCCGTCGGGCAGGTCGACGGTCCGCGGGCGGGCCTGGCGGCCCTGGCCGAGATCGATCCGGGGCTGTCTCGGTGGGACGCCGTGGCGGCCCACCTGTACGAGCGCGCCGACGACGCCGCCGCGGCGATCGACCACTACACGGCCGCGGCCGACCGGGCGGCGAGCTCGGCCGAGCGCACGCACCTCATCAAGCGGGCGGCGCGGCTGCGGGCGGCTCGCTGAGGTAGGCGTCCAGCGCGGCGGCCCCCGCCAGCATGGCCCGCCCGCGGTCGGTCAGACGCCCGTGCCACTCGCGCAGGGTCGCCTCCAGGGGCTCCAGCCCGCCGGCCGCGCGTACCTGCCTGATCAGCGGGGCGATCTGCTCCAGGAGGTATCCGCCGCGCCGGAGCTGGTGGGTCAGCCGGGCGTCGCGCTGCGCGGCCTCGTCGTAGACCCGGTAGCCGGTCTGCGGATCGCGCCGCGGACGGACCAGGCCGGCCCGTTCCCAGGTGCGCAGGGTCGCGGGCCGGATCCGGAGCGCGGCGGCGAGCGGGCCGATGAAGGTGTCGCCGGGTCGCGGGGCGTCCGGTGCCGGCCTGGTCGGGGCGGTGGAGTCGAGATCCCGCAGCGCGTCCTCGACGGCCCGGAGCGTCCTGCGGTCGTCCAGGAGCTGGGCGTGGCTCTCGTCGATCAGACGGAACGCCTCCCCGGCCGCGCCGTCGTGCACCGCCCGCAGGATCGCGGCCGCCGTCCGGTGCCCGTGTCCGGGGACCAGGGCGAGGAACGCGCGCAGGGCACCCGCGTGCCGCGGCGAGTAGGCGCGGTAGCCGGACGGCGTGCGGACGGCGGCGGGGAGGATGCCGGCGTCCTCGTAGTTGCGGACCGCCTGCGTGGACAGCCCGTGCTCCCGCGCCAGGTCGACAGGCCGCAGTCGACCGGTGCTTTGAAGGTTCTGCCGCATCCACCCACCCCTCCTGCCTGGCCTTCTGCGCTTCATTCCGGAGAGCGCCGGGCCCAGGTCTCAACCGAGACGTCAACGATACCGTTGAGGGAATGGTGAGAGACCTCCAGCACACCGTTCATCCCCTTGACGCCGCCGCCGTCCTGCGCCTGTTCCCGGGCCTGCTCCCGGGCCGGCCACGGATCCTCGCCCTGGGCGAACCCACCCACGGCGCGGGCGCCCTGCTGAGGCTGCGCAACGAGCTGTTCCGGCAGCTCGTCGAGCAGGAGGGGTACCGCACGATCGCCCTGGAGACCGACTGCCTCGCGGGGCAGGTCGTGGACGACTACGTCACCACCGGCGAGGGCGATCTGGACGACGTCATGGCGCGCGGGTTCAGCCACGAGTGGGGCGGCTTCCCCGGCAACCGCGAGCTGGTGCGCTGGATGCGCGCCTGGAACGAACGCGCCGACGCGGAGGGCCGGACCGACCCCGGACGGCTCCGGTTCGCGGGCATCGACGGGCCGCTGGAGATCCAGGCCGCAGCGAGCCCCCGGGCCGCGCTCACGGCCCTGTACGAGTACCTGTCCGCGCGTGTCGACCCCGACCTGCTGCCCTGCACCGCGCAGGTGCTCGACCGCATGATCGGCGCGGACGCCCGGTGGACCGAACCCGCCGCGATGATGGACCCGGCCCGGTCCGTGGGGCAGTCCGCCGAGGCCAGGGAGCTGCGCCTGCTCGCCGACGACCTGGCGACGCTCCTCGACACGCACGCACCCCAGCTCGTCGCCTCCTCCACGACGCAGGAGTGGGACCGGGCGCGGACCTACGGACGCACCGCCACCGGCTTGCTGCGCTACCACTTCTGGATGGCCGACCCCTCGCCCGCCCGCATGACCCGGCTGCTCGCGGCGCGCGACGCCATGATGGCCGGCAACCTGCTGGCCCTCGCGGAGCGCGGCCCCGTGCTGGTCAACGCGCACAACAGCCACCTGCAGCGCGGCATGAGCACGATGCGCATGTGGGACCACCCGCGGCTGGAGTGGTGGGGCGCCGGCGCCCTGGTGAGCGCCCGGCTCGGTGAGCGGTACGGGTTTCTCGCCTCCGCGGTCGGCACCATCGCGCACCAGGGCGTGGACGACGTGCCGACCGACAGCGTCGAGGGCGTGCTGTCCGCGCTGGGTGCGGACCGGTCCGTCGTCGACGCGCCGGAGCTGGCCGCGCTGCTCGCGGCGTCCGGCAGGACGGCGCTCGCGGCCCGGGTGTCTCCGTGGTTCGGGTACGCGCCGCTGGACCCGGCTCAGCTCGCCGACCTGGACGGGATCGTGTTTCTCCAGGACGTTCCTGAGGAGTGATCCTGCGTCGGCACGTCGGTCCCGTCGGGCCGTCGGGCCGTCAGGCTGGGGCGTCGCGGATCTGAGGCCGATCCCGCGCGGATTCGATGCTCACTATCTGCTCTCCGTGAGCCGAGTAGTGCCTCGATTGATCCCGTCGAGCCCTGCTATCTAGCCGATCGTGCCGGTACTGCGCACCCGCTTCAGGAAAGCGGGTGCGCAGTGTGTGGAGCGAAAGTAGGAGTAGGATTGCGCTACTACTCGTACTACTACGGGTGGAAACAACGACCGACAGAACCGGGGACTGCGGAAGCCGGGACGGTCGCAACGACGACGTGAGCGGGGAACGACGTGCGGGACAAGGAACGGGTCTTCCAGGCAGCAGACGCACTGGCGGCCGAGGGCGCGGCGCTGACCGTGACGAACGTGCGCGAGCGCGCCGGCTGCTCCAACGCCACGGCCACGAAGTACCTGCGGGAGTGGCGCGACGCGAAGGCCGCCGAGGACGACGCGCGCACCGCGCTCCCCGACCTGCCCGCCGCGGTGAGCGCGCTGGCGGACCGCGGTCTGGAGGCCCTGTGGGGTGCGGCCGTCGAGGCGGCACGGGCAGAGCACGAGGCGGCAACGGCGGCGTCGGACGAGGCGCTGAGCGCCGTCGTCGGTGAGGCGGACACCCTGGCCGCGCGCGTGGACGAGGCCGACGCCGAGCTCGCGCAGTTCCGCGCCCTGCTGGAGACCGCGCGCGAGCACGCGCGGTCGGTCCAGGACGAGCGCGACGCGGCCGAGGAGGCCCGGGGCGCCGCCGCGGCGTCGGCCGCTCGGCTGGAGGGCGAGCTCGACGCCGCGCGGCGGGCGCTGGAGGCCGTGCGCGACGAGCTCGCCGAGGCCCGGGCGGGCGCTGCGGTCGCCGAACGCGCGCGCTCCGAGGCGGAGGCGGCACGCGCCCAGGCGGACGGCGCCGCCGTGGGCCTGCGCGAGTCCCTGACGGACGTGCGGGGAGCGTTGGAGGCCGCACGGGGCGACGTCGCGCAGGCGAACCGGGACCGGGCCGCCGCCGATGTCGCGCGCGCCGGCGCCGAGGCCTCCGTGGCCCGGCTGGAGGGCGAGCTCTCCGCGGCTCGGGACGCGCTGGAGTCCGCGCGCAGGCAGGCGGCGGACGCCGAGCTGGCGCGCGTGGCGGCGATCGCCGGCCAGGCCCAGGCCGAGGGCACCGCTGCCGGGCTGCGGGAGGCGCTGAGCGCGGCCACCCAGCGGGTCGATCGGTCCGGGACCGAGTCCGCCTCCCCGGCGCGGGCGGGGTGAACCAGACGGGGTGAACGGAGGGCGAAACGGCGGTTGAAAAGCGCCCCTGAGCACCAAGAACACCCGCGATCTCCGGCGAGTGTCAGTGTCCGGTGCTGAGATGGCGGCATGAGCCTTCGAGGATTCTCGACCATCAACTACTGGGCCGACGACGTCGCCGCTGCCTCCGCCTGGTACACGGAGGTGCTCGGCGTCGAGCCCTACTTCCAGCGCTCCGGACCGGACGGCACGCCGGCCTACGCCGAGTTCCGGATCGGGGACAACGAGGCCGAGCTCGGCCTCGTCAGCCGGGCCTACGCGCCCCCGGGGCTGCCCGACCAGCCCGGGGGCGCGCTCATGTACTGGCACGTCGACGACCTGCAGGGCACGGTGGCCCGCCTGCTGGAGCTGGGCGCCACCGAGTACCAGCCCGTCACCGAGCGGGGCCACGACTTCGTCACCGCCGCGGTCGTGGACCCGTTCGGCAACGTGCTCGGCGTGATGCACAACCCGCACTACATCGAGCAGTTCGGCGCGACCGCCCCGACGAAGTAGCGCGCCCGCCCCAAGAGTTGTCCACAGATTCCATCGCGGTCCGGCAGATCGAATGTCTGTTCGATAGAATCGGAAGGTCAGCACGGGAGCGGATCAGAGCGGGGGGTGGGGAGCGATGGACTACACACCACTGCCTCCGCCCACACCCGGACCGGTGTGCGGTCCTCGCGCCCTCGAGACCGTGCTGAACGAGCTGGACGTGCTCGCCGACGAGCTCGTCACCTCGGCAGGTCCGGACGCGGTCGCCGGCGGCGGAGAGTCCGCCGGCGCCGGTGGCGTCGCAGTCCCTCGGCTCGTGGACGCCGCGCCGAGGCTGCGTGCGCTCACCGCCCGCCTGGACACGGTGCGGCTGACCTGGCTACCGGTGATCGAGGCCCGGCATCCCTGGCAGGCCACGGGTGCGCGGACGTTCTCGGCCTGGCTGGCCAGGACGGAGAACGTCAGCACCACCACCGCCAACCGGGAGGCCCGCACCGGCCGGGTGCTCCGCGATCACCTGCCCACGACCCGTGCGGCGGCGCTCGCGGGCGGCATCGGCGTCGACCATGTCCGTGCCCTGGTGGATGTCGCCCCCACCAGCGAGGCACGCAGGGCGGCGCTGGCGGCGCCGATCGAGCCGGAGCAACTGCCGCCGTCGCCCGCCGGGACACCGGAGGCGCCGGACGACGGCGGGGGTCGTGCGGCCGGCACCGCGGACGGCACGGGCGCCGGGCTGGATGACGACCCCGTCGGCGGCAAGGCTCCTGTCGATCCGGCCGCCATCGACGTAGACCTGGCGACGAATGGTGACACTCGAACCGCTCCCCCGGTGATCACCGGCGAGGGGTACCTGACCGGACTGGCCGGTGCCTGCGACCCGGCACGCTTTCGTCGGGTGCTGAAGCGGTTCGGGCAGGTCGCGGACCCCGACGCGGACGATCGCGGATACCGGCAGGCGACCGAACGTGAGCACCTGGAGGTCTCACCGACGTTCGGGGGATGGCACGTCAACGGCTTCCTCACCGACGAGCACGGGCACCTGCTGTCGACGGCGCTCGGCTCGATGATGGGTGCCCCGGCCGCCGGCGACGACCGCACCCCCACCCAGCGCCGGGCGCAGGCACTCGCCGACCTGGCGCGGGACGTCCTGGACAACGGCCGCGTCGGCTCGGGTGCCGCGGTGCGCCCGCACGTCCACGTGACCGTGTCGCTGACGGAGCTGCTCCGGAGCGGCCGGTCGAACAGCCACGGCGGACGGGGCGATGCCGGATCGTCGGATGCCGGATCGTCGGACGCCGGATCGAGCGGTGCTGACCTGGGTGATGCCGACACGACGGATGCTGGCCCGACCGGTACCGGAACGAGCCTGATTTCTGACGCGACGGGGTCGCGGCACGGGCTCGGTGGACCTGCTCTCGATCTCGCCGGCGGTAACGCCGGTAACGTCGGTGCCCTCCGTCCCGGCGACCTGACGGCGCTGACCGCTCAGCCCGCGACGTTCACGGGGGCGTCCACGACCGGGAGCGTCGTTCCGCGCGACCTCCTGCGCCGGCTTCTGTGCGATGCCGAGGTCACGCGTGTCGTGTTCGGCGCCGACGGCACCGCGATCGACGTCGGACGGTCCCAGCGCACGGTGACCGGGCAGATGCGCAAGGCCGTGATCGCCCGAGACCAGCACTGCGTCTACCCCGGCTGCGATCAGCCTCCGAGCCGGTGCGAGGTGCACCATGCGCTGCGGCACTGGGCCGACGGCGGCGAGACGTCCGTCGCGAACTCCGCCCTCTTGTGCTGGCATCACCACACACTGGTGGACACCACCGGGATCACGATGGCGTGGAAGGCGGGCCCGACACCGGACCAGCCGGGGCGGTGGAGCTTCACCAGTCGCCACGGTCGGCGGATCGGGCTGCCGTGGGCACGGGACCGGGCTGCCTGATTTGTCCCACGTGCTGATCTCTCCTGCGTGCTGGATACCGCCGTGGAGATGCACGGCTGTGGAGGTGCGCGGCCGTGGAGGTGCGCCGTCTTGGTAGCGGCTGGTCACAGGGGCAGGCCGTCTGCGCACCCGGCGGCCTGGACCGAGGTACGGCGATCCAGGACACGGTCCTCGTCCCCCGCCAGCTGGCCGGAGTGACTTCCGCACCCGTATCTGCCGTGCCCTCGAACGCCGTGCCTCCGACGTCAGTGCCTCCGACGTCAGTGCCCTTGACTTCAGTGCCAGTGCTCCGGCGGCGACGACACGTCAGGCGGCAGGGCGTCAGGACGGCAGGGCAGACGGCTACCCTCGGGACGTGACCCGCGAGCAACGCCGCCTTCGCCTGTCCGTCGACGACCAGATCGAGCACCGGTACCTCGAGGTGCCGTTCGAGATGCCACCGGGGCGGGACGTCGACGCCCTGGAGGTCACGCTCTCCTACGACCGCGACGCCGCCGTGATCGACCTCGGGTGCCGCGACCCGAAGCGCTGGCGCGGCTGGTCGGGCGGCGCCAGGTCCCGGTTCGTGATCGACGCGCGGCCGGGATCCGGCGGGACCGGCCCGGGCAGGCGCGGGTCAGCCGTATCCGGCGACAGCGCCGGCACTGGCGGCCGCGCGACTCCCGGGTACGAGCCGGGTGAGCTCGTCCCAGGCCCCTGGGCCGTGGTGCTCGGCCTGCACAAGCTGCCCGCCGAGCCGGTCGACGTCACGGTGACGATCGCCACCGGTTCCGACGCCGGCCCCGTCGAGGACGAGCCGCCCGCGCCGCAGCCGCCGTCGGGCGCCCCCGCCGAGTCGGGCCCTGGAAAACTCGGCGGGACCCGCCTGGGCCGCGACCTGCCCGCGCCCGACGGCCTGACCTGGTTCGCCGGCGACCTGCACGCCCACACCACACACTCGGACGGGACGCTGAGCATCGCCCAGCTCGCGGCGGCCGCCGTCGGCCGCGGGCTGGACTTTCTGGCCGTGACCGACCACAACACGGTCTCGCACCACGCGCACCTGCCCGGCGTCGGTGCCGCGTACGACCTCTGCCTCCTGCCCGGGCAGGAGGTCACCACCCATGCGGGGCACGCCAACGCGTTCGGCGACATCGGCTGGGTCGACTTCCGCCGTCCGGCGGCGCAGTGGTTGTCCGACGTCGAGGAGCGGGGCGGCCTGCTGTCCGTGAACCACCCTCTCCAGGACGACTGCGGCTGGCAGTTCCCCGTCCGCACCGGCTTCCTGGAGCTGTGGCACATCTCGTGGTTCCTCGACCTGACCGCGACGGGACCGTGGGCCTACCTGCGGGGCTTCGGCGGCTCGCCTGATCCAACGGACGCCGGGTCGGCCGCCGGGTTGTGGGGAGCGCCGGATGCCGGAGGGTCGGATGCCGGAGCACCCCGCAACCCCGTGTTCCTGGGCGGCAGCGACTTCCACACTCCCGACCAGGGCTTCCCGCCGGGCACGCCCACGACCTGGGTCGCCGCGGAGGACCGCACGCCGGAGGCAATCCTCGACGCGATCCGGCACGGCCGCACCGCCATCAGCCGGTTCCCGGGGCCCGGCGAGCCCGTGCTGGTGCGCGTGGGCGACGACCTGGTCGCCGTCGACGCGGACGGCACGGTACTGGTCAAGGGCCTCCCGGACGGCGGCACGGACCGGCGTCGGCGGGTGCGCGGCGACCGCGTGACGTTCCCCGCGCCGCCCGAGCACGGCCCCTACCGGCTGGAGGCCGCGGACCGGACGCTGCTCGCGATCAGCGCGTGACCGGCCCGGCGCTGGGCTCAGCGTCCGGCCCGGCGTCCGGCTCGCCGTCGGGGGTACTGCCGTCTCCTCCGCCGCCGTCCGACTCCTCGGGCGCCGCCGGCAGCCGGATGAACCGCGACACCGCCGTGCCGAGGACGAGCAGCGCGAACGGGTACACGGACAGGTACACGCGGAACGCCTGGCCCGGGTCGGGGCCTGGGTCCGCGCCCGACCGGTAGCCGAACCAGACCGCGAGCGACGCCAGCGCCGCCGCCGTGATCAGGCCGTTGAGCCGGCCCAGCACGCCGAACGCGGCCAGGAACAGGCCGCTGCGGTGAGTGCCGTGGCGGGCGGCGTCGGCGTCGAGCACGCGCGCGATCACCAGGTCGTTCGTCGCCAGCACGCCCGAGTACCCGACAGCGACGGCGAGCCCGGCGAGGATCCCCGTGAGCAGGTCCGTCGCGAAGTACAGCGGCACGAACCCGACGGCGGCGACCGGCAGCGCGAGCCGCCACGTCCAGGCCGCGCCCCTGCGGCGGACGACGGCGGCCCACACGCTCAGCATCCCGATCGACACGGCGATCACGACGAGCTGCAGGATGCTCGCGTCGAGCGCCGAGCCGCCCAGCGTGTGCTCCACGTACAGCTGCAGCCCGCCCAGCACGAGCGCCATGGCTGCCCCGTAGCAGGCGTTGACCAGCCCGACCGTCCAGAAGTGCGACGTCGACAGGATCTGCCCCACCGACCGGAAGAACTGCGGTTTGGGCTCTGCGTCGAGCGCCGGGTCCTCCCGCACGCCGAACGCGGTCCACAGGATCACCGCGGCCGCGACCACGCCGAAGATCACCGCGAGCCGCCCGTACCCGACGGCGGACCCCTCGGTGCCCAGCACGTTGCGCGCCAGCACCGGCGTCAGCGCCAGGGCGACCACCAGGGCGATCAGCTGGGCACCCTGCCGCACAGCGTTGGCGGTGGCGCGCCGCCGCTCGTCGGTGAACAGCTCCGGCAGCAGCGCGCCGTAGCTGGCGTTGATCAGGGAGTCGGCCATCTCGGTGGTGATCGCGAAGACGGCGAACCACACCGCCAGCCCCACCGCCGAGTCCGCCACGGCCCCCGGCACGGAGAACAGTGCGATCGTCGTGACCGTCAGCACCAGCGCGCCCACCACCAGGTACGGCCGACGCCGCCCCCAGCGCGAGCGCGTCCGGTCCGACAGGTAGCCGAACACGGGGTTGTCCAGCGCGTCCAGCACCCCGTAGATCGCGTACACGGTCGCATAGACGACGGCGTCCAGGCCCAGCAGCTCCACGTACACGTAGAGCATCGAGCCCTTGACCAGGTTGATCGGCAGCGAGGTGCCGAACATGCCGGCGCCGTACCGCAGCGGCGACGTCCTGCCCGCGCCAGGGCCCGTGCCGCCGCCCCCAGCACGGCTCCCAGCGCTGCCCGACGCCCCGTCCCGCCCGGCGGACCGCGACGGGGCTCCTGCCTGCGGCGCGTCCACGGCGTCCTCGGCCTCCACGCGGGTGAGCCTACTCACCACCCGCTGACCAGGTCGATGCCCTCCCGCTCGATCTCGCGGATGAAGACCGGGTCGCCCAGCAGCCGCAGCTCCCACGTCCGCTTGCGCCACCAGGTCGCCGACGCCTCGCGCAGCCGCGGGGTGTCGGGCGCCGGGTGCAGGAAGATCTCGCTCGTCCCCTCGGGCAGCCGCCCCAGCAGACGCAGGTAATGGTCCCGCAACGACCCGTAGTCCCGGGCCTCCGCGTCCCCGCCCCGATGGGTGGCGATCACCTCGGGCAGCCGCACCCCCGCCGCGTCGGCGGCGACCACGGCGCTCGCGTGCCGCGCCCGGACGCCGGCCGTGGCCAGCACCGGGTCGCCGTCGCCGTACAGGTCCAGGCTGCGGGGCAGGCGGAACGCCAGCCCGTGCCTCGCGCAGAACCCGATCGCCTCACCGAGGTAGGACCGGCCCTGGAGGCCGTACAGGCTGCCCTGGTGCGAGTCGAGCCGCCGTGGCGCCGGCGCGCCGACGGCGGCGGTGGCCCGCGTCAGTGCGTCGACCTGGGTCGTGATGCGGTCGACGACGTCGTCGAGGCCCTCCGCCGGACCCGGCGTCGGGAGCACCACGTGCACCCCGGGCGCGACGTCCGGTGCGGACCGGGCGATGAGCTCGACGGCGCGGACCGCCCCCGGGCTCGATCGAACCTCGTCGTCCGGCTCCGTGGTGATCACCCCTACCGCCGTCAACGGCGATCCGGCCAGCAGGGCGGCGATCTCGCGGTCCGCGTCGGGGTCGGTCCCGGCGTCGTCGGCGGTGAGGACGAGGCTGCGCGTCATACGCCCAGTCTGGCCCAGCGGACCGGGAGTCAGCCCCTGTCCCCGGCGTCTGACCTGGAACGTTCTCGGTTCGGGCTGCTCCGCCCGACGAACCGGGTCAGGTCTCGCCGACGACGCTCGTGCCGAGCACCGCACGCGCCTTGCCGAGCGCCACCTCGAGCTCCCAGGGCGTGGTCACGTGCGGGATGTCGGACGTCACACAGGACGGCTTGCCCGTGTGCAGAGTCAGGCTGGTGCCCAGGCTGTCCGCCCGCCAGACGCCGGGCCCCACCACCTCGAACTCGCCCGCGTCGTTGCGGTGCAGCACCACCACGTACTCGCGACCGCTGCGCAGGATGGACGGCAGCTCGCCGCCCGGGGGCGACGACGCCGAACCGACCTGGGTCACGGCCAGGACGGCGTCCTGGCCGAGCGCGCCGAGCAGCACCTTGCGCGGCTCCAGCTCGGTCCGGGTGTACGGCACCTGGTCGACGACATCGACCCCGGAGCGGCCCGCCTGCGCCAGCACGACGACGTCGGCGTCCGCGACGAGCTGCTCGACCGAGCCGTACTCCTCCGGCACCGTGAAGTTGGCGACGCTCGCGTCCGGACCGCAGCCGCCGAGCAGGCCGGCGACGACGGCGCTCAGGAGCACCCCGCGCACAGCGAGGAGGCCGATCCTGGACCGCGTGCGCGTAGGCATCAGCCGCTCCCGCCCCCTCGTCGTCCTGGTCGTCGGATGTCTGGTCGGCACCCACTGAGAGAGAGCGACAGGTCGCGGCGCGTGGTGCGGCTGCTTCATGTACTCGCTTGCAGTGCAACGAATGCTCCACTGTGGCAAGAACCCAGGACAAGGTCCCACCAGGGCGAACCCATGCGGCCGGGTCTCTTTTTTTGCCGCCATCTGGAAACTCGGCGACGAACCGCGGAAACAACCACCACCAGGCGGACAGCGGTCAGTCGGCCGCCGGGCAAGAGGCCGCCGGTCAGTCGGCAGCCGGGCAAGCGGCGGACGGCGGTTGGTCCGCAGACGAGCGCCAGCCGGGCGACGGCCGGACTCGGCCGGTCGACAGACGAGAAGACGGCCGGGTGGCGCCGCGGATGCGCGGAGTCACCCGGCCGTCTCAGGAGATCCGGCTGCCGGCTGCTTGCGGGTTTGGTGCTTAAGGATCGGGCGCCGAAGGCTCCGCTGCCCGGCCGTCGTCAGGCGGCGTGGGCACTGCCGATCGCCCGCACGAGGCCCGACGTCGAGATCGAGCCCTTGCGATACCGCTCGACGGCGGCGGCGAGTGCCTCGCCCACGTCGCTCGGCACGCGCGAGGACCGCGCCGACGGGTACCAGATCTCCCGCTCGAAGACGGCGGTCCGCCGGGCCGGGCCGCGGAACAGCCGTCCGGCCAGCGCCGGCGGCGGGGGCACGGGAGGTACCGGTCCCGGCGGCGGAGGCACGGGCGGCAGGGGTGCGGGCGGCAGGGGTGCCGAAGACACAGGCGCTGACGACATGGGCGGAGACGACACGGGCGCCGGGGAGGCAGGCACCGGCGGCACAGGCGCCTGCGACACGGGAACCGGCTGGTTCGCGAGCTGCGAGGCGCGGTAGCGGGCGCCGGGGTTCCAGCGCAGGGTCGGCGTGCGCGGCGCAGTGAAGCGCACCCCGCTGGTCGCGCGGCGCGGCGCCGGGGGTTCCGGTGCGACCGTCTCGGTGCCGGCATCCGCCGGTTCGGCCGTCTGCTCAACACTCAGCCCGGCGTTCAGCCCGGCGTTCAGCCCGGCGTTCAGCCCGGCGTTCAGCCCGGCGTTCTGCTGAACGGTCTGTCCGGATGTCTGCCCGGCGGTCTGATCAGCCGTCCGCTCGACGGAACGGGCAGCCTGCTCGGCGTGCGCCTTCCGCAGTGCGGCGACGATGCGGGCGACCCGCCCGGTGTCGGACTGCAGACCAGTCGCGTCCGCCGATGCCGCGTCGTCGGGTGCTACGACCTCGGTTGCCACGGCTTCGGTTGCCACGGCTTCGGCGGCGGGAGCGTCCGCCTCCGGGACAGCCGCCTGAGGCGCGTCGGTGCCGTTCGAGTCGTCCGAGACCTGGTCCTGTGTGTCGTCCGCCATGACCGCGCTCCCTCACCATCGACCTGCCCACGACCCGTTGCGGTGGCTGTCCCATATGTTCCCTGCCAGGCCCCGGGCGTGCAAGCCCCGGGCCTGGCACGCAGGACCAGATCAGACCAGACCAGACCAGACCAGATCAGACCAGACCAGATCAGATCAGCCGGGCTCAGCCGCGGCCGGCCCGCGTGCCCCCGGGTCAGTCCCCGCCCAGCATGTCCAGGAAGCTGGGCGTCGTGGCGAACGGGTCGTCCGGCTTGGCGTGCTCCCCGCGTGCGGAGACGATCGCGGCCAGCGACCGGCCGGCCCGCTCGATGCGCTCCGGGAGGGAGCTCGCACCGTCGTCGTGCCGGGTGCGGTCACCCGCCTGGGCCCAGTCGTCCGTGGCCGCGAAGACCGACGTCGTGATGACGTCGGCCCGCAGGTACGTGAACAGCGGGCGCATCGAGTACTCGAGGGCGAGCGAGTGCCGCGGGGTGCCGCCGGTCGCGCCGAGCAGCACGGGCATCCCGGTGAGCACCTCCTTGTCGAGGATGTCGACGAACGACTTGAACAGCCCCGAATAGGTGGTGGTGAACAACGGCGTGACGGCGATGACTCCGTCGGCCTGGGTGATCGTCTCGATGTCGCTCGCCAGGTCGCCCGAGGGGAACCCGGTGAGCATCGCGTCGATGATGGCGTGACCGTGGTCGCGCAGCTCGACGACCTCGACGGTCACCTCGTGGCCCAGAGCCTCCAGCTCGCGCACCGTGGCGTCGGCCAGACGGTCGGCCAGCAGGCGCGTCGACGAGGGCTGCCCCAGCCCCGCGTGCACGACGGCGATCGTGCGGCGGGGCCGGTCCTCGACGGGTGGGACCAGGGAAGCGGTCCGGTCAGTGAGTTCGCGTTCTGTCATCTCAGAGAGCCTCCTCGGCCAGCGTGCCGGTGTACTCGTCGCCGCCGTCACCCACGTGCGTGGCGCCGGCCGCGCCCTTCGCCTGCGCCGCGGCGACCCGCTCGGCGTGCGTCGGCGGGTTGGCCGGCACATCCTGGGGGAGCTTGGCGTCGGCGATCTTGCGCAGCTCCGGCACGACCTCGGAGGCGAGGATGTCGATCTGCTCCAGGACGGTCTTCAGGGGCAGCCCGGCGTGGTCCATGAGGAACATCTGGCGCTGGTAGTAGCCGACCTCGTCGATGAACGAGCCGTACCGGTCGACGACCTCCTGCGGGGAGCCGACGGTCAGCGGCGTGTCGCGCGTGAAGTCCTCCATGGTGGGGCCGTGCCCGTAGACGGGCGCGTTGTCGAAGTACGGCCGGAACTCACTGACGGCGTCCTGGCTGTTCTTGCGCATGAAGACCTGGCCGCCGAGGCCGACGATCGCCTGGTCCGCGCGGCCGTGGCCGTAGTGCTCGAACCGCTGGCGGTAGAACTGCACCATCTGCTTGGTGTGGCTCATCGGCCAGAAGATGTTGTTGTGCAGGAACCCGTCACCGTAGTAGGCGGCCTGCTCGGCGATCTCGGGGCTGCGGATCGACCCGTGCCACACGAACGGCGGCACGCCGTCCAGCGGGCGTGGCGTGGCGGTGAAGCCCTGCAGCGGGGTGCGGAACTTGCCCTCCCAGTCCACGACGTCCTCGGTCCACAGGCGGCGCACCAGGGCGTAGTTCTCGATGGCCAGCGGGATGCCCTGGCGGATGTCCTGCCCGAACCACGGGTAGACGGGGCCGGTGTTGCCGCGGCCCATCATGAGGTCCATGCGGCCGTTGCTGATGACCTGGAGCATCGCGTACTCCTCGGCGATGCGGACCGGGTCGTTGGTCGTGATGAGCGTGGTGGCCGTGGACAGGGTGATGTCCTTGGTCACGCCCGCGAGGTAGCCGAGCATCGTCGTCGGGCTCGAGGCCACGAACGGCGGGTTGTGGTGCTCACCAGTGGCGAAGACGTCGAGGCCTGCCTCGTCCGCGTGCTTCGCGATGGTGAGCATGGCCCGGACGCGCTCGGTGTCGTCCGGGGTGTGCCCGGTGGTCGGGTCCGTCGTCACGTCGCTGACACTGAAGATCCCGAACTGCATGATGCTGCGCTCCTCGATCGTGGTGCTGAGCTGGTTGCCGCACGTGCTGTGTGCCACCCACGCTCTTCATGCATCTGCATGAACATGGGTCCTAACCCGCGGCTCGTGCCGATTGTTCCCGGGCCGAATGCTCCCACCTGCTGCGACGTACGTGAGATCGCGCACATCCACACCCAGTTTGCCCGGAGTGCGCTTGCGAGCGCACGTCCGGTCGGTAGCCTGGATTGGCACGGCTGGTCGTCAGACCGCTGAAACATGGGCTGGAACATCACAGAGGGTCCCTGCGTTGGCTATACGGACCTTTTTCCGCCACCTATCCCGACAACCCTCTGGAGGACATCGTGCCTGACCGGTCCCTGCGCGGTATGAGCATCGGTAGTAAGAGCATGGAGTCCGACGAGGGCGTGGACTTCGCCCCTCGGTTCCAGGCCTACTACGACTGCCCCAACGGCCACACCATCATCCTGCCCTTCGCCACCGACGCGGACGTACCCCCGATCTGGGAGTGCCGCTGCGGCGAGGAGGCGCTCCTGCGCGACGCCGAGAAGCCCGAGCCGAAGGCGACCAAGCCGCAGCGCACCCACTGGGACATGCTGCTCGAGCGCCGCACGGTCAAGGAGCTCGAGGACCTGCTCGACGAGCGCCTCGAGCTGCTGCGCGCCGGCAAGCTCCGCCGCTCGGCCTGAGCAGGCAGCCTGTGCACGCAGCCTGAGCTAGCGAGCACGCAGTAAACAACAGAGACCGCCGGCCCGAACCTCACGGTTCGAGCCGGCGGTCTCTTTTCGCGCCCTGGCCCCTAGCCCTCAGCCCCTAGCCCCGCGCCCGACGCCGCGCGCCGATCCCGCCCACGACGCCGGCCACCACCAGCACGAACGCGAGACCACCGACGATCCAGCCCGGCCAGTACCCCGCCGCCACCGCCGGCGTGATCGAGGACCGCAGCGGCAGGTCCACCACGAACTGGTCGGCCGTGAACAGCTCCGTGTCGCGCACCACGGTGCCGTCCGGCGTGATGACCCCCGAGACACCCACCGTGGAGATCTGCACCGCGGCCCGCCCCGTCGTGATCGCCTGCAGCCGCGACATCGCGAGCTGCTGCGTCGACTCCGCCGTCCACCCGAACGACGCGTTGTTCGTCGGGATCACCAGCACCTGCGCGCCCTCCAGCACCGCGTCCCGGATGATCTCGTCGTACGCCACCTCGAAGCAGATGATGGTGCCCAGCCGGTACGCGTCCTGACCCAGCCGGCTCGGCACGTCCACGTAGGGCGGGTTGACGCCCGGGATCATGTCCGTGGTCACCCGGTCCACCTGGTCCGAGAACAGCCGCAGGATCGACCGCAGCGGGATGTACTCCCCGAACGGCGCCGGGTGCTGCTTCGCGTACCGGGCGATCACCCCCTGCCCCGCCTGCCACAGCAGCGACACGTTGTACCGGCCGCCCGTCTCCGGGAACTCCTGCGCCCCCACCAGGATCGGCGCCCCCACCGCCGTCGACGCGTTGTCCAGCCCCCGCGCCACGTCCGGCGTGGTCTGCGGGTCCAGGTCGCTGCCGTTCTCCGGCCACAGCACCACGTCCAGCTCCCCGGCGAAGTCCTCCGCCAGCACGTACGTGCCCTCCAGGTGGTTGTTCAGCACCTCGGCCCGGTTGGCGAACGCCCCCAGACCCGGCTCCCCCACGTTGCCCTGCACGGCACCCGCCCACAGCTGCCCGTCCTCCGCCAGGTCGCTCCCGGCGTCGTACACCTGCTGACCCTCCGGCGTCTCGACCGGACCGGCGCTCGCGGACGTGGGCAGCGGCAGCACCAGCGGCACGACGGCGACCGCGACACCCAGCGCGAGGGCTCCGACGGAGCGGCCCACCGAGGACCGGACGGTCGCTGCCGGGCCAGTCGTTGCCGGGCCAGTCGCTGTTCGGACGGCACCGTTCTCTGCCGCGCCGGCGGGCTGCTCCGCCGGCGTCACCCGCGCCGCGCGGGCCGCGGCGCCGATACGCACGGCCCGGACCAGGCCCGCCACGGCCAGGGCGAGCAGGGCGCCCGCGAAGGCGACCAGGAGGCTGACGGCGACGGTGCCGCCGAGCCAGGCCGCGCGGCCGGTCGGGGTGCCGGCCATCGTCCAGGCGAGGCGGCCCCAGGGGAACCCGCCGAAGGGGATCTCGGCACGCCACTGCTCGACGGCGACGAACAGCACGGCGAACGCGGCGGCCAGCCGCCAGCCGCGCCGGCGCAGGAACCGCGCGCGGCGCGCCCAGGTCCACAGCACGCCGAAGCCGCCGATGAACAGGGCTTCCAGCGCGGACAACGCGATCCAGGGCGCGGCCTCGGTGGACTCGTGGGCCCACCACAGGTGCGGCAGGAAGAACGAGACGCCGAACAGGAACCCGATCAGCAGGTTCCACCAGGCGTTGTCGCGCCCGAGGGCCCAGTACAGGACCGCGACGGCGACGAACGCGGCGGGCCACACCCCGGCGTCGGGAAACGCGGACCAGAGGACGAGGCCACCGGCCACCGCGAGGAACAAGGACAGCAGCCGGGACGGCTCACGCAGGCGCACGATCGCAGCCTACCGGCGCGCAGGGGCCCCGAAGAGCCGTGTCGGACAGGCCAGAGCGTCGTACAGATCAGAGCGTGTCGTGCAGGACCACGCCGTCGCGCAGGGTGTGCAGGCACTCGGGCTGCACGGCGTCGGGCGAGAGGTCGGGCAGGAGTGGTGTCCCCGCACGGGCCTCCTCGCTCCAGGAGCTGAGCCGTCCGGGGGCGGCCTGCACGCCGAGGTGCTCGGCGCGCCAGACGGCGAGGTGGGCGGGGGCGCCCACGCGGAGCTGTCCGGCGCCGGTGTGGTCCAGGCCCGCCAGGCGCCAGCCACCACGGGTGTGGGCGCGGAACGCCGCGCCCGCGGAGATGCGCTGGTCGGGGTCCTCGTGGCGGGTCGCGGCGCGCACGCCCTGCCAGGGGTCGACCGGGGTGACGGGGGTGTCGGAGCCGAACGCGAGCGGCACGCCCGCCTGCGCGAGGTCGGCGAACGGCATGATCGACCCGGCACGCATGGCGCCCAGCCGGGAGGCGTAGACGCCCTTGGCGCCGCCGAACGAGGACTCGAACGCGGGCTGCACCGACAGGCCGATGCCGTGCACCAGGAGGGCGGCGAGCGTGACGGCGTCCACGAACAGGGCGTGCTCGATGCGGTGGTGGCCGGCGCGCAGGGCGGACTCGCCGCTGGTCTGGGCGGCGATCTGCAGGCCGAGCACCATCTCGTCCATGGCGCGGTCGCCGATGACGTGGAACGCGGCCTGCACGCCCGAGCCCTGCGGCCGCGCGCTCTGCACGGCGCTCAGGTGGTTCGCGATCTGGTCGGCGGTCAGGTACAGGTTGCCGGTCCACGGCGTGCCGTCGGGATTGGTCAGGGCGCCGGTGAAGGAGCCGGAGGACGGGTCGGCGGGCAGGTCGGAGTACGGGCTGCGCATGGCCGCGGTGCGCGACCCGATCGACCCGTCGACGTTGAGGTCCCCGCCGATCCCGGTCAGGAACGGCAGCTCTTCCAGGAGCGCGCGGGCGTCGTCGGCCGTGGCGCACAGCTCGCCGCGGTAGGCGGCCAGGTGCGGCAGCGCGAGCGCGTCCGGGTCGGCCAGGGCGTCGTCGGTGACGGAGCCGGCCGACAGGGCGTACAGCTCGGCCAGGCCCGCGCGGGTGTCGAGGTGCTCGCCGCTCATCTCGTGCACGGACACGACGCCGCGGGCGGCCCAGGCCGCCAGGGTCTCCCGGTACAGGCGGGTGCGACGCTCGGGCGACAGGGCGTGCGCGACGTCGCGCACGGTGTGGTGCAGGTCGGCGGTGACCAGGCCGGTGTCGGCGGGCGCGTCGGACCAGCCGGAGCCGGCCACGCCCGTGCCGGTCCAGGCGGGGTCCCGCTCGATGCCCGCACGTGCGGCCAGCGCGGACGAGATGACCGCCGAGTGCACGTCGACGCGCGCCGCGTACACAGGGCGGCCGGCGCACACGGCGTCGAGCTCCTGGCGCGTGAAGGCGCGCCGCTCGGGCCAGGCCTGCTCGTCCCAGCCGAAGGCGAGCAGCACCTGGTCGCCGGACGGGTCGGCCGCCGCGAGGTGGCGTGCGCGCTGGTGCAGGGCGGCCAGCGCGTCGGCCAGGGAGTGCACGCCGCCGGCGGGCGTGAGGTCCACGGAGTCGGCCGACAGGCCGGTCTCCAGCACGTGGGCGTGCGCGTCGACGAACCCGGGGGTGACGAGCGCGCCGTCGAGGTCGATCACGCGGTCGGCGCGGGCCGCCAGCCCGGCAGCGGTGTCGTCGGCGCCGAGCCACGCCACCACGCCGTCGTCCACGAGGATCGCCTCGGCGAACGGGTCCGCCCCGGAGTGGACGACGCCGTTGCGGTACAGGATGGATCGGACAGGCTGGCTCACGGTGGGAACTGTATGCGATGCGGCGGGTCCACGCCCTGGTCAGCGGGGCGTGGACCCGCACAGTCACCCGCTCTGGGCCGGCACAGGGCCTGTTCAGAGGCTGGAGTAGGCCACCACCCCGCGCAGCACGGCGTCCTGCGCCTTGCGCGCGGTGGCGCGCAGCTTGTCCGACGGCGCGGCGCCGCCGAGCTGGTCCAGCACGTCGACCACCTGCTTGCACCACCGCACGAAGTCGCCGGCGGCCAGGTCGGAGCCGCGCAGCACGCTGTCCAGGCCCTTGCCCGACGCCCACCGGTACATCGCACCCACGAGGCCCAGGTCGAGCGGCCCGGTCGCGTCGATGCCGTGCGCCTCCTCCAGGTCGTCGACCTCGGACCACACCCGCTGGGTGTCGTCCAGGACACCCGCGAGCCGGCCGGTCGGCCCGCCCGGGATGTACGGGTCGGGGGCGTCGTCGCGCCGCCCCTGGTAGACGACCGTGGACACGACGGCGGCCAGGCCCGCGGCGTCGAGCCCGTCCCACACGCCGCGGCGCAGGCACTCGGCCAGCAGCAGGTCGTTCTCCGCGTACAGGCGGCGCAGCCAGCGGCCGTCGTCGGTCACGCGGATCCGCCCGGCGGTGCTGGTGTCACTGCCGGTGCGCTGCAGGTATCCGAGGGTGAGCAGCACGTCGAGGGTGCGGTCGAAGGTGCGGGCGATCGACCCGGTGCGGCCCTCGACGCGGCGCACGAGCTGGTCGTGCTCCCGCTTGAGCTTGTTCCAGCGCTCGGCCCACCGGGCGTGGTCGTCCCGTTCGGGGCAGGCGTGGCACGGGTGGGCCTTGAGCGCCTTGCGCAGGCGCGCCAGCTCGGTGTCGGTGGCGGCGTCCGACCGGCGGCCGATCGCGGGCCGGCCGCCGCGCGCGGCCCGGCTCGCCGCGCTGCGCGACGGCGACGTCGTGGAGTGCGCCGACGGCACGTCGTCCGCCAGCACGCCCAGCGCGTTGCGCATGGACGAGACCAGGTCGCGGCGCGCGTCGGGCTTGCGGGGGTTGAACGCCTTGGGGATCTTCACCGTGGTGACGGTCTCCAGGCCGTCGGGCGCATCGGCCAGGGTCAGCTTCTTGACCTGCCGCTCCTGGGTCAGCACCGTGGGCCGCGGCCCGTCGAACCCGCCGGGCTCCCCCGGGTCGAGCACGAGCACGTACCCGCGCCGCCGCCCGGACGGCACCTCGACGACGTCGCCGCGCCGCAGGTTCTCCAGGGACGCCACGACCTCCGCCCGCCGCGCGCCCGACGCCGCACGGGACAGCTCGCGCTCGCGGTCCTTGATGGCGCGCCGCAGGTCCATGTACTCGCCGAAGTCGCCTTCGGTGCAGGACATGGCCTTGGCGTACCCGTCGAGGGCCTCGGCGTGCGCCTGGGCCTGCTTGGCCAGGCCGACGACGCCGCGGTCGGCCTGGAACTGCGCGAACGAGGTCTCCAGGACCTCGCGGGCGCGGTCGCGGCCGACCTGGGCGACGAGGTTGACGGCCATGTTGTACGTGGGCCGGAAGCTGGACTTGAGCGGGTACAGGCGCTTGGACGCGAGGCCGGCCAGCGCCACGGGGTCCAGGGCGGGGTGGTCGACGACGACGGCGTGGCCCTCGACGTCGATGCCGCGGCGCCCGGCGCGGCCGGTGAGCTGCGTGAACTCGCCGGGGGTGACGGGGACGTGGCTGGAGCCGTCCCACTTGACGAGCTTGTCCAGCACGACGGACCGGGCGGGCATGTTGATGCCGAGCGCGAGGGTCTCGGTGGCGAACACGACCTTGACCAGGCCGCGTTCGAACAGGTCCTCGACGGTCTCCTTGAACACGGGCAGCATGCCGGCGTGGTGGGCGGCGATGCCGCGCGCCAGCGCCTGGGACCAGGCCCAGTACCCGAGCACGTCGAGGTCCTCGGGCGGGATGGCGGCGGTGCGCTCCTCCACGACCGAGCGGATCGTGGCCTCCTCCTGCGGGGTGGTCAGCCGCAGCCCGGCCTTGAGGCACTGGTCGACGGCGGCCTCGCAGCCCGCGCGGGAGAACACGAAGTAGATCGCGGGCAGCAGGGCGTCGGCGTTCAGGGCGTCGATGACGATGAACCGCGGCGGGGTGCGCCGTCCGGGCCCGACGGCGCCGCTCGGGCCGTCGATGCGGCGCCCGTTGCCGCCGCGGTACCCGCGGTCGCCCCGGCCGCGCCCGCGGCCTCGTCCGCCGCCGGGTCCACCGTGGTCGCCGGGGCGGTTGCCGCCGCGCCCGGACCGGAACGCGGCGGTCAGGTCGGGGTTGATGGGCGGGTTGGTGCCGGGGTCGGTCGGGTCGACGTGCCCGGCGTACAGGTCGAGCATGCGAGGCTTGCCGCGCGGCTCGGGCGAGGACATGAGCACGTGCTGCCACAGGGGCACGGGCCGCCGCTCGGAGACGACGACAGCGGTGTCGCCACGCACCATCTCCAGCCAGTCACCGAACTCCTCCGCGTTGGACACGGTGGCACTCAGGGAGACGAGCTGCACGTCGTCGGAGAGGTGGATGATGACCTCTTCCCACACGGGGCCGCGGAAGCGGTCGGCCAGGTAGTGCACCTCGTCCATGACGACGTACGCCAGCCCGTCCAGGGTCGAGGACCCGGCGTAGAGCATGTTGCGCAGCACCTCGGTGGTCATGACCACCACGGGTGCCTCGCCGTTGATCGTGGAGTCGCCGGTCAGCAGGCCCACGTTCTCGGGGCCGTGCCGGCGCACGAGGTCGGCGTACTTCTGGTTGGACAGGGCCTTGATCGGCGTCGTGTAGAACGCCTTGCGTCCAGAGGCCAGTGCCAGGTGCACGGCGAACTCGCCCACGACGGTCTTGCCCGCCCCGGTCGGGGCCGCGACCAGCACGCCACGCCCCTGTTCGAGGGCCTCGCAGGCTGCGACCTGGAAGTCGTCGAGCTCGAAGCCGATGACCTCCCGGAAGAGGGTCAGCTCCGGGTGCTCGGCCGCCGAACGGCTCTGGGACCGGAAGGCCGAGTACCGCTCGGCGGGGCTCAGGTCGTTCATGGTGCACAGCCTACGGTCCCTGTGTGACACACCGGTATGACACCGGGTGTGTCACACAGGGACCGCAGGCTGTCAGAGCTCGGCGTCGGCGAACCGCTTCTCGACACGCCGGTCGTGCAGGAACGACACGCCGACGGCCGCGAAGTACAGCACGCAGATCGGCAGTGCCACCAGGATCATCGTCAGCGCGTCCGGCGTCGGCGTGATGATCGCCGCGAACGTGAACGCCACGAGGATGGCCCACCGCCAGCCGCCCAGCAGCGCCTTGCCCGACAGCAGGCCGGCGAAGTTCAGGCCGACCAGCAGCACCGGCGACAGGAACGCGAGCCCGAACGCGATCAGGAGCCGCATCACCAGCGACAGGTACTCCTGGGCGTTGGTGAACGCGGTCGCGTCGTCCGGCAGGAACCCCGACAGGATCTGGATCGCGTGCGGGAACACCAGCCACGCCATGTACGCGCCGCCGAGGAACAGCGGGAACGCCGCGCCGACGAACCCGTACGCGTACTTCTTCTCGTTCTTGTTCAGACCCGGCGTGATGAACGCCCATACCTGGTACAGCCACCACGGGCAGGTCAGGAACACGGCCAGGAACAACGACGACTTGATCTTCAGGTCCAACGCCGCCATCGGCCCGGCGAAGTTCAGGGTCATCTCGTTGCCCCGCATCTCCTCCGCCACGACGAGCGGACGCTGGAGCAGGACCAGCAGCGGGTCGTAGAGCAACCACCCGGCGATGGCACCCACCACCAGGCCGACGGCGATCAGGACAAACCTCTTGCGGAGCTCGAGCAGGTGCTCGAGCAGCGGCATCCGACCGTCGGACGCCCGTCTCGTACGCGCCACCGATCAGGCCTTGGGGATGTCGCGGTCCTTGGGGTCGATCAAGCCGGGGGTCGAACCCGAGCCGGTGGTCGAACCGGTGGTCGTGGTGGACGTGGTGGTCGAGGCGCCCGGTGCGTTGTCGGCAGCGTTGCCGTCGGCGTCCGACCGGTCGTCGCGCATGTCCTTGATCTCCTTCTTGAAGATCTTCATCGACTGACCCACGCTCTTGGCCAGACCCGGCAGACGGGTGGACCCGAAGAGCAGCAGGACGACGACGAGCAGGACGATCCAGTGCCACGGCTGCATGGCGCCCATGGTGACTCCTTACGGTGCGGTGCTGATTGTGGTGCGGATATGCCCGATCCTACGCGGATCCGGGGGGCCTGTTGGTAGCCCCCCGGTGGACGGAGGGTAGCGCGGCCCCGGAATCCGGCCGACCCACCACCAATTGCCGCACCAACAGGCACCTACTCGTTGAAGTGCTTCCACTTCTGCCAGGTCGCGACGTTCCGTGCGCGGCGCGCGTCCCTGCGTCCCGCGCGCGCCACCCGTTGCGCGTGGACGCGCTGGTAGTGGATCGTCACGTCGTCGAACAGGCTCGGCCCGGCGTGCTGCGTGCCCGCCGCCTCCCGCGCCCGGTCGGACGCCTCCTGCAGCCGGTCGGCCGACTCGCCGAACCGCTGCGAGGCCCGCCCCAGCTCCTCCAGGAGCCCCCTGGCCGAACGCCACAGCGAACGGGCCAGGAAGAACGCCCCGACGAGGGTGCCCACGATCAAGAGGGTCCATACCCAGAACCACATGGTCGCCCAGCCTAGTGCTGATCGGCCGATGTGGCTGCGTCGCCCGCGCCGTCATCGTCCCCGTACAGGGCCAGCGCGGCCGTGGCCGCACCCGCGACGTCCGCGGCCAGGGCCTCCGGCGAGACCGACCGCACCAGCGGCGCGAGCCGGATCAGGGTGCTGCGCAGCCACCCCGGGTTCGTCACCCGCAGCGTCACCTCGAAGTCGCCGTCCGGCAGGTTGCGCACCGACTCGACCGGCACCTCCTCCGCGAACCACCGCGCCCGCGGCGCGAACCGGATCGTCGCCAGCGGCGAGGAACCACCCGCGAACAGCGCACCGAAATCTATCTCCGGCTCCTGCCCCGGGTGCGCCTGCACCGGCACGTCCGTCTCCGTGGCCTCCAGGATGCGATCCACCCGGAACGTACGCGGCGCCTGCGCCCGGTAGCACCACGCCGCGAGGTAGGCGAACTCGTCCTGCGTGTGCAGGCGCACCGGGTCCACGTCCCGCTCACTGACGACGTCCGACGACGTCACGTACCGGATCCGCAACCGGTGCCGGTTCGCCAGCGCCGACGAGATCGCGGCCACGACCTGCTTGTCACCGCCCGGCGCGAGCCGCACGTCCACGGCGCTCGCGGCCTCCCCGGTGGCGTCGGTGAGCTTGCGCAGCGCGGACTCGACGACGGCGGACCGCGCGGGGTCGGCCTGGACGGCGCCGGTCGCCTTCATCGCCCGCAGGGCCGCGACCAGGGCGACGGCCTCGCGGGTGCCGAGGCGCAGGGGCCGGGTCATGCCGCGCGCCTCGGTCAGGTGCACGACGCCGCGGTCGATGGAGGCGGCGTCGAAGTCGATGAGGTCGTCGGGCCAGTACCCGGGGGTGCCGGACACCCACAGGGCGTCGACGTCCTTCTGGATCTGGGCGGGCGTGGTGCCGAACCGGCCGGCGAGGTCGGCCACGGACACGGGCCCGGCGCCGTCGAGGTAGGCGACGATGCCCAGCAGGCGCAGGAGCCTGTCGTCGGCGCGCTCAGCCACGGGACACCTCCATCCCGACGCCCTGTACGCCCAGTGCCGCGGCCGCGGCGAGCCGGCGCACGGTCTCCTCCCGCACGGACTCGGGCTCCAGGACGACGAGCGCGGCGCCGTACCCGGCCGCCTCGGACGCCAGGCCGGTCAGCGACCGGTAGGGCACCTGCAGGATGTCCCACCCCGTGGGTTCACCGGCCCGCGCCGCGGGGGTGCGGGCCAGGCGCGCGTCGTAGGCGCTGCGCTCGCCGTCGGGCACGGCCTTCGCGCGGGCACGCAGCGCGCTCGCGCGCTCGGGGCGGACGGCGACGACGGCCTCCCGCATCTCGCCGTGCGGCCCGCCGCCCAGCATGGCGTCGGTGTCGAAGTCGGGCACCTCGTAGGCGTTCGCGGGGCCGATGACGCGCACGCGCGACTCGATGCGCGACATGCGGAACACGCGCGGGGCCTGCCGGTCGCGGTCGAAGCACATGAGGTACCAGCCGCCGTCGCGCGCGGCGATGCGCCACGGCTCGACGTGCCGGGTCAGCACGGCCCCGTTGTACGCGGCGCGGTAGCTGAACGTCACCACACGGCGGGCCTCGATGGCCTCCATGAGCGGCCCGTAGGCGTCGCCGACGGCGCGCACGGACGGCGCGAGCCCGGCCAGCGCGTCGGCCGACGGGTCACCCGCCCCCGCGGCGCGCAGCTTGACCATGGCACGCGTGATGTCGGTCTGCAGCGTCTTGTCCTGCCAGAACTGCGCGGCCAGCGACAGCACGCCGAGCTCCGCGGGCGTCAGGTCGATCGACGGCAGCGCGTACGCGTCCTGGTCGATGCGGTACCCGAGCTCGTCGGTGTGCCCGCCGGTGCCGACCGTCACCACGGGGATGCCCAGGGCCCGCAGCATGTCCTTGTCCCGCTCGAACATCCGCTCGAACGCCTCGTCGCTGGGCGCGTCCGAGTAGCCGGCCACGGCGGTGCGCACCTGCTGCTTGGTCATGGCCGCGTTCGTGTTCACGAGCGCGATGACAAGATTCAGGAGGCGCTCGGCCGGGTTCAGCGCGGGGGTGGCGGGCTGGCTCGACGGCGTGCCGGATGACGCACCGGGTGGCACCGTGGGAGACGAGGTGGGGGGCAGGTCGCTGGACATCAGGACAACGGTATCGGGCGGTAACCTCCACCGTGTGATGACGTGGCGGATCGGGACCGTGATTTCCACAGGCAAGTCGTGGCCGGGAGCCCTCGAGCTCCAGGTGACGCTCGACCGGCCCCTGCCCGGGGACGACGCGTCCGGATCGTTGACGGTCCGCGCCCTGGCCTACACCGACCTCGTGGGCGAGCCCGCCGCCGGCGACACGCTGCTGCTGAACGTGTCCGCGCTGGCCCGCGGCCTCGGCACCGGCGGGTACGCCCTCGTCGTCGGCCCCGCCGCACCCGGCACCACGCTGCCGCCCGACCCCGTGGTCGGCCCCGGCCACCTCGTCAAGGCCCGGTACACACCCCTGCAGACCATGGTGCTCGGCGTCGACGAGCAGGAGTCGCCCCACCACACCACCCTGGCCGACGCCGACAGCCTCGACGGCATGCCCGTCGTCGTCGCCGACCTGCACTCCGCGCTGCCCGCCGTCGTCGCCGGGCTGCGCCACGCCGCCACCGCCGCCGGACGCGCACCCGGCGACCTGAAGGTCGCCTACGTCATGACCGACGGCGGCGCCCTGCCCGCCGCGTTCTCCCGCACCGTCGCCGCCCTGCGCGAGACCGACTGGCTGACCACCTGCGTCACCGTCGGCCAGGCCTACGGCGGCGACCTCGAGGCCGTCACCGTGCACACCGGCCTCCTCGCCGCCCGGCACGTCGCCGGGTGCGACGTCGCCGTCGTCACCCAGGGCCCCGGCAACCTCGGCACCGGCACCCGCTGGGGCTACTCCGGCGTCGCCGCCGGCGAGGCCGTCAACGCCACCGCCACCCTCGGCGGCCGCGCCGTCGCCTCCCTGCGCGTCTCCGGCGCCGACCCCCGCGACCGCCACCTCGGCGTCTCCCACCACTCCCTGACCGCCTACGGGCGCGTCGCCCTCGCCCCCGCCGACGTCCCCGTCCCCGTCCCCACCGCCGACGTCGAGAACCTGCCCGCCTGGGGCGCCCCCCTGACCGCCCGCGTCCAGGACCAGGCCCGCGCCCTGGCCGGGACCACCCCGCACACCCTCGTCGACGTCCCCGCCGACACCACCCTCCTCGACACCCTGCGCACCTCCCCCGGCGGGCTGCGCACCATGGGCCGCGGCCTCGACGCCGACCCCGCCTCCTTCGTCGCGGCCGCCGTCGCCGGCGTCCACGCCCACCGGCTCACCACCGGATGACGCACGAGAGCCAACGACGGATGCCACAGCCGACACCACGCACAGCGCCCCGAGCACGCCTCGCCCTGATCTGCGCGCTCGTCGTCGTCGCCGTGCTCGGCGCGGCCACCGCCACCCCCTGGACCTTCAGCACCCCCCGCCTGCCCACCGTCGAGATCTCCCAGGCCCCGCAGTCCCAGCCCGCACCCTCCGGCACCCCCCAAGCACCACCCGCCCAACAGCCCGACCCCACCGACAACCGCTGGGTCGTCCTGGTCCTCGCCACCCTCCTCGGCCTGCTGATCGCCGCCCTCATCACCCTCGCCGTCCGCAAGCTCCTGACCATCCGCCGAGAACCCACCGACACCGACCCCGACCACCTCGCCGCCGGCACCACCACCGACACCCACGGCGACGACATCGACCTCCCCGAGCTGCAGGACGCCGTCACCCGCGCCCTCAAGCACCTCGAAGGACACGCCCGCCCCCGCGACGCCGTCGTCGCCGCCTGGGTAGCCCTCGAAGAAGCAGCAGCCCGCGCCGGCACCCGCCGCGACCCCGCCCAGACCCCCACCGAGTTCACCAGCACCGTCCTCGCCGCCACCCCCGCCCCACCCGACGCCGTCACCCGCCTGCGCACCCTCTACCAGCGCGCCCGCTTCACCGACCGCCCCATCGACACCACCACCGTCGCCCAGGCCCGCACGGCGCTCGCGGACATCGCCCGCACGCTCGACGTCGACGGGCCCGACGTCGGACAAGCCGGCCCCGGAGAGGAGCGCGGACCCCGATGAACCGGCACTGGAACTGGCGGCGCCTCACCGCGATCACGGTCACCGCGGTCGTCGTCGCCGCCGGGCTCGCCTTCTGGCAGATCATCGACCCCTGGCACGCCGCCGCGGCCGCGGCCGTCGTCGTCGCCCTGGCCGCGCTCTGGTCCAGGACCGAGAACGCCGACCCCGACCCCGAGTGGCCCCGCGTCGTCACCGAGGCCCGCGCCGGCGGACGGCACGACGTCTCCGACCTGAGCTGGTCCACCTTCACCCGCGACGGACGCGTCACCGAACGTGTCGTGCGCCGCGTCCGGGCGCTCGCCGCCGACCGGGTCCGTGCCCACGGCGTGGACCCCTCCGATCCCGCGGCGACGCCCGACGTCGAGCGGCTGCTCGGCGCACGCGTGGTCCGGGGGCTCACCTCCCGCCAGGCGCCGACGGCCCGGACCCTGCAGTCCTGGCTCGACGCGATCGAACGCCTGGGGGCGGCTCCCGCGGCACGCTCGGCCACCGCTCAGACCACGCCCGCCGCGACCGCCTCCGGTACCGCCGCCCCCGGCTTCGCGCCCACCCCGAACTCCGTGCCCACCCCCGAGGAGAACCGTGCCTGACCTGAACGAAGCCCCGGACGACGGTCCCAGCACGAGCGCGAGCGCGAGCACGAGCGCGGGAGCCGCGCGCCCTCTGCCCGTCGCCGACGTCGCCGAGCTCGGCGAACGGGTCCTGGCCGAGGTCGGTACGGCCGTCGTCGGCATGCGGGACGCGCTCCAGATCGCGCTGGCGACCATCCTCGCGGGCGGGCACGTGCTGTTCGAGGACGTGCCCGGGCTCGGCAAGACGCTCGCGGCCCGGTCGCTGGCCGCAGCGCTGGGCCTCGACTTCGCCCGCCTGCAGTGCACCCCGGACCTCCTGCCGGCCGACATCACCGGGTCGTCCGTGTTCGACCCGGCCACCCGCACGTTCGAGTTCCGGCCCGGCCCGGTGTTCACCGGCCTGTTCCTGGCCGACGAGATCAACCGCACCGCCCCGAAGACCCAGTCGGCGCTGCTGGAGGCGATGGCGGAGCGGCAGGTCTCCATCGAGGGCACCAGCCGGCCGCTGCCCCGCCCGTTCCACGTGCTGGCGACGTCCAACCCCGTCGAGTACGAGGGCACCTACCCGCTGCCCGAGGCGCAGCTCGACCGGTTCATGGTGCGGCTCGCCGTGGGCTACCCCGACGCCGACCAGGAGGCCGAGGTCCTGACCCGGCGGCTCGCCCGCCGGCAGGAGGCCGCGCCCGTGCGCCAGGTCGTCGATCCCGCGACGGTGCTCGCCATGCAGGCCGGCACCGAGGCCGTGGCCGTGGACCCCGACGTCGTGCGCTACTGCGTCGACCTGGCGGCGTCGACCCGCGGGCACACCGCCCTGGAGGTCGGCGCCTCACCCCGCGGGTCGCAGAACCTCGTGCTCCTGGCCCGCGCCGTCGCCGTCCTGGACGGCCGCGACTACGTGCTGCCTGAGGACGTCAAGCGCGTCGCGGTCCCCGTGCTCGCGCACCGCATCACGCTCACCCCGACCGCGTGGGCCTCCGCGACCCGCCCGGAGAGCGTCGTCTCCGACCTCCTGCGGGCCGTGCCGACCCCGGCCACCGTCCGGTCGCGATGACGGCTGATCGCGCCCCGGGCTGGCAGCTCACGTCCGCGTACACCGCGGCCGTCGTGGCGGGCGTCGTCCTGCTCGCCCTGGGTGTGCTCGGCGGGCGGGCCGACCTCGCGCTGATCGGTGTGCCCGGACTGCTCGCCGCGGCCTGGGCCCGGGCCGGGCGCCCCGGCCCGGGCCCGGACGGTGAGGACGCCGAACCGCGCGGCAGCCTGCAGGAACCCGAGGGCTCGGCCACCGCCGGCGAGCTCACCGCCACGCTGCGCGTCGTCCCCGGCGCCGCCGACGTCGTGCACCTGCGCATCGGGGCCGCCGGGCACCGCACCACCGAGGTGGCCCTGCGCGCGACCCAGCCGACCCAGCCGACCCAGCCGACCCACGAGGCCACCGCCCGCGACGTCGCGCTGCGCCTGTCGTCCGTCCGCACCGGGCCGCAGGACACGTTCGCGATCGACCTGCGCGGCTCGCTCCACACGACCTGGGAGCAGGAGCCCGTCCAGGTCGACGGCACCCGCCGCCTCGTCCTGCCCGCCGCAGCGCCCCTCGGCCGGCTACCCCTCCCGCAGCGCCTGCGCGGCCTCACCGGCCCCCACTCGTCGCGCCGCCTGGGCGACGGCGCCGAGCTGCGCGACATCCACCCCTTCACCCCGGGCGACCGCCTGCGCCGCATCGACTGGCGCACCACCGCCCGCCGCTCCCCCGACCTCGACACCCTCTACGTGCGCCGCACCTACGCCACCGCCGAGGCCACCGCCGTGCTCGTCGTCGACTCCCGCGACGACGTCGGACCCGACCTGCACACCTGGCGCGGCTACGGCACCCTCCGCGTCGACGAGCCCACCTCCCTCGACCTCGCCCGGCACGCCGCCGCCTCCGTCGCGCGCGCCCTCGTCGAGGGCGGCGACCGCGTCGGCCTCGAGGACCTCGCCCGACGCCGCCGACCCCTGCCGCCCGCCTCCGGCCGCCGCCACCTGCGCCGCGTCGTGCACGGCCTCGCCCTGGCCCACCCGAAGGACCGCGCCTCCGTCCACCGGGTCCGCCCGCCGCAGGTCCCCGCCGACGCCGTCGTCTACCTCTTCACCACCGTGCTCGACGACGAGCCCCTGCACCTCGTGCGCACCTGGCGCACCAAGGGCCACCCCGTCGTCGTCATCGACACCCTGCCCGACGTCCACCCCGTCACCGAGAACCACCTCCGCATCGCCTGGCGCATCGCCCGCCTGGAACGCGAGGACCGGCTCGCCGCCCTCACCGGGGAGGGCGTACCCGTGGTCCGCTGGGCCGGCTCCGAACGCGACCAGGCCACCATCAGGTTCGAGACGCTCGCCCGCGCCGCCGAACGGCACGTCCCCGGACGGACGGGCACCCCATGAACCCCACCCGCCCCGCCGACTGGTCCCACCTCCTGCAGCTCACCCGCGCCCGCCTGCGCCTGACCGACGACCCCACCGCGCGCCCCCTGCCCGAGGTCACCGTCGAGACCGGCCCCACCCTGCGCGGCTGGACCCTCCGCGTCGCACTCCTCGTCCTCGTCCCCGCGCTGTTCCTCACCGCCGCCTCCCGCACACCCGAGCTGTCCACAGGGATCGTCTGGATCCTGGCCGCCCTGTTCGCGATCCTCCTGACGACACGCCCCACGCCCGCGGCGGCAGCCGGCGCGCTCGTCCTGGCCGCCGTGCTCTTCTGGGGCCTGGCCCCGAGCCCGGACCCCGGCACAGGCTCCGGCCCGGCGTTCGACCCGTGGTCCCTGCTCGTCGCGCTCCAGGGCTACCTCGTCGCCCGCCTCACCTGGTGGGCCGCCCACGTCCCACCCCGCGGACGCGCCGAGATCGCCGCCCTGCTCACCGGCTGGCGACGCGACCTCGTCGTCCTCGGCGGCACCGCGCTCCTCGCGGCGCTCGCGATGCTCGTCTCCGGGGCCGCCCTACCGGGCGCCGTCCTCCTGGCCGCCCTCGCCGTGCTCGTGCTCGCGTTTGTCGCGCTGGCGACTCGCCGCTGACCGCGTGACGATGGACGCGTCCCATCGTCGGCCGGAACAGGAGACCCCCGATGTCCCCGAAGCTGCCCCGCTACACCGTCCCGTCCCTCACCCCGGAGGAGGGAGCGGAGGTCGCCGAGATCCTCCAGCAGCGACTGCACGCGCTGAACGACCTGCACCTGACCCTCAAGCACGTGCACTGGAACGTGGTGGGGCCGCACTTCATCGGCGTCCACGAGATGCTCGACCCGCAGGTCGACGCCGTCCGCGCCATGGTCGACCAGATCGCCGAACGCATCGCCACCCTCGGCGTCGTCCCCGTCGGCACCCCCGGCGCGCTCGTCGCCTCCCGCACGTGGGACGACTACGCGCTCGGCCGCGCGCCCGCCATCCAGCACCTCGCGGCACTGGACGACGTGTACGCCGGCGTCATCACCGCGCACCGCAACGCCGCGGAGGCCACGGAGAAGCTCGACGACGTCACCAACGACCTGCTCATCGGGCACCTGCACGACCTCGAGCAGTTCCACTGGTTCGTCCGCGCCCACCTGGAGTCGACCTCCGGAGCGCTCACGGAGACGTGAACCAGCACGCCGCGGCCAGCCGACGCGAGCCGCTGCGCCCGAGACGGAGAACGCCCAGGTCACCTCGGTGACCTGGGCGTTGCTCTTCTCCGCGGGGCGGCTTCTCCGCGGGGCGGGGTCAGGCCTGCCGTTCCTCCGTCACCAGCGGGTACACGCCGTCGGCGTCGTGCACCTCACGCCCCGTGACGGGCGGGTTGAACGTGCAGATCAGCCGCAGGTCCGTCGTCGGCCGCATCGTGTGCTTCTCGTTGCCGTCCAGCAGGTACATCGTCCCGTCCGAGATCTGGTGGCGCTCGCCGGTCTCCCGGTTCTCCAGCTCACCGGTGCCGCCCACGCAGTACACGGCCTCGATGTGGTTGGCGTACCACATCTCGGTCTCCGTGCCGGCGTACATCGTGGTCTCGTGGAACGAGAAGCCCACCCCCTCCTTGGCGAGCACCAGGCGGCGGCTCCGCCAGGTCTCGGACCGGACGTCGCGGTCGGTGCCCTCCAGGTCGGCCAGTCGCGTGACGATCACTTGGTGTCCTCTCCTCGGGGGTCGGTTCCGTTCTCGTGTCCGGCTGGTCCCGCACCATCGCGGACAGCGCCATCGCGGACAGCGCTGTCGTGGACGGCCGGTGCGCCCAGCACCTCCGCCGTCGCCGCCGCGATGATGTCCACCCCGGACCGCAGCTCGTCCGGGCCGACGGTCAGCGCGGGCATCGTCTTGAGCACCTCGTCCTCGGGCCCGGACGTCTCCACCAGCAGGCCCCGCTCGTAGGACGCCGCCGCGATCTTGGATGCCGCCGACGGGTCAGGGAACTTGATGCCGGTCAGGAACCCCCGGCCCTTGACGACGGCGCCGTCGTACCCGTCCGCGATCCGGGCCAGGCCGTCGTGCAGCGCGACGGCGCGGGCCCGGACGCCCTCGGCGAAGGTGTCGTTCGCCCAGAACTGGTTGAGCGCCGCGGTGGCCGTGACGAACGAGGTGTTCTGGCCGCGGAACGTACCGTTGTGCTCACCGGGTTCCCACTGGTCCAGCTCGGGGCGGATCAGCGTGAGCGCCATCGACAGCCCGAAGCCCGAGATCGACTTCGACAGGCACACGATGTCGGGCACGATGCCCGACTCCTCGAAGCTGAAGAACTCACCCGTGCGGCCGCAGCCGGCCTGCACGTCGTCCAGGATCAGCAGGATCCCGTGGGCGCGGCACAGCTCGGACAGCGCACGCAGCCACTCGGGCCGCGCCGCGCTGAGTCCCCCCTCTCCCTGCACGGTCTCCACGATGATCGCCGCGGGCTTGTCGACGCCGGAGCCGCTGTCGCCCAGCACCCGTTCGAGCCACAGGAAGTCCTCGGTGGCACCCGAGAAGTAGTCGTCGTACGGGATCTTCGAGCTGTTGGTGAGCGGCAGGCCCGCGCCGTTGCGCTTCATCGAGTTGCCGGTCACCGACAGCGCGCCCAGCGTCATGCCGTGGAACGCGTTGGTGAACGACAGGATGTGCTGCCGGCCGGTCACCTTGCGGGCCAGCTTGAGGGCACTCTCCACCGAGTTGGTGCCGGTCGGGCCGGGGAACATCACCTTGTAGTCCAGGTCGCGGGGCGCCAGGATCCGGTCCCGGAACGTCGTCAGGAACTCCCGTTTGGGCGCCGTGTGCATGTCGAGCGCGTGCACGATCCCACCGCTGCGCAGGTAGTCGACCAGCGCGTCCAGCAGCACCGGGTGGTTGTGCCCGTAGTTCAGGGCGCCCGCTCCGGCGAAGAAGTCGAGATAACTTCGCCCGTCCTCGGCCTGGATCGTGCTGCCGGACGCCGTGGTGAAGGTCGTGGGCCAGCTACGGCAGTAGCTGCGTACCTGGGACTCGAGCTCCTCGAAGATGCTGGTGCTGCTGGTCCTGCTGCTGGTGCTGCTGGTCGACGGGCCGGTGGGCATGGTGGTGTTCGGGCGCATGGCTCCTTCTGCGATCCGGCGCTGCCGGCCGGGTTCGGCTGGGGTCGATCGTGTGTGCTGCTCGGTCGTGCTGGGTCCTGCTGGGGTGTCTGACCGGGACCAGGTCAGGAGAGTGGCCCGATGCGGAACACGAGCTCCGCGTCGTGGCCGTCCGGGAACGCTTCCGTGGGGAAGACGGTCCGCACGTCGACGGGCGCACCCTGGGCCGACGCGAAGGACATGAACAGGGCGATCGACGCCGTGTTGTCCGAGGTGATGGTGGTCTCGACGTGGGTGCACCCGGGATGCTGCCCCGCGAGGTGCGCGAGCATCCGGGACGCCAGCCGCTGTCCGCGGTAGGCGTGGTCCACGGCCACCTGCCAGACCATCAGCGTGGTCGGCTCGTCGGGCCGGAGGTACCCCGTGACGAACCCGGCGGGTTCGCCGTCGACGGTCACGACGACCGACGTCCGGGCGAAGTCACGTGCCCACAGGAGGTACGCGTAGGACGAGTTGAGGTCCAGCGTCTTGCTGTCGCGCGCCAGGCGCCACATCGCTGCTCCGTCATCGACGGTGGGCTCCCTCAGCGCCACCGTGGTCTCGGTCGGATGGATGTGCTTGAGTTCCTCTTCGAGGTTCTGCATGACAAATCGACCGTAACGAACTTGGGCGATAATTGCACATTGCGAACCCATGACGATCCCGTGACCGGCATGTTCTCGCGGCAAACTCGGGGCAACGCCAGCAGCGCGCACCAGCACGCTAGTCTGTCGCGGTGAGCGAGCCCTTCATCCGTCAGTACCACGTCGCCGACCGCGCCGACGTCGCCGACATCTGCGTCCGCACCGCCGCGGCCGGCACCGACGCGCGCGGCGTCTACTCCTCCGACCTGATCATGCCCGACGTCTACGCACTCCCCTACGTGGACCACTCCCCCGACCTCGCCTGGGTCGTCGAGCACGAGGGCCGCGCCGCCGGGTACATCGTCGCCGTCGCCGACACCCGCGCCTTCGCCCAGTGGTGGGCACGCGAGTGGACACCGGGCTTCGTCGAGCGCCACCCCGCACCCGGCCCCGACACCGGGCACCACCCCGGCTACACCGAGGCCCAGCTCCTGCGCGACGGCGCCGACCCCGAGCGCATGGTCCGCGGCCTGCGCCACGGCGAGCTCGAGACCCACCCTGCCCACCTGCACATCGACCTCCTGCCCGTGCTCCAGCGCCGCGGCCTCGGCTCCCAGCTCATCGACACCCTCCGCGCGGCGCTCGCGGAACGGGGCGTACCGGGTGTGCACCTCGGCTACGCCGCCGAGAACACCTCGGCCGCGAAGTTCTACGACCGCTACGGCTTCCAGCCGCTCCCGTCGTCGACCCCGACCGCCCCGCTGGTAGGTATCGCCACCACCTGACGCCCTCCACGCCTCAAAGACCACGCTGAGTGCTGGGTATCTGCGCTCTTTCGTGGGTCAGAGGCGCACATACCCAGCACTCAGCGGTGTTCTGCTCGGCGCGGTTCCGGTCAGCCCTCCTGGGCGGCGTCCGTCCAGGCTCGGCGGACCTGCTCGAAGCGGGTCGGCAGCGGCGGGCGCAGCGCGCCGTAGCGGGCGTTGGTCCGGTGCACGAACCGGCGCCACGACAGCACCAGCCCCTGCCGTGTGATCGGCAGGCCGGACGCGACGGTGGTCCCGTTGTCGTGGGTGTGGTGCACCGTGAGCAGCAGGGCCCGCGGCACCGACCCCTCCAGCTCGGCCGCGAGCTCCTCGCGCACCACCATCCAGTGCTTGAGCAGCACCACGAGGTCGGCCGGCAGCAGGTGCCGGCGCGGCGTGCGGTGCTTGCCGTGCCGCACCAGCACGCTGCCCTCGGTCGCCTTGGCGCGCGCCGGCCCGAGGTCGATGTCCTCGACCCGCACGCGCAGCAGGTCCCCGTACCGGGAGCCCGTCGCCCGCACCAGCCCCGTGATCACCGCCAGGCGCGCCGCCTCCGGCTTGGCCCCGGGCCGCATCGCCTCCGTGGACAGCTCGCGCCACACCCACTCGGCCTCCTCGAGGGTCACCGGCGGGCGCGGGTAGCGGCCGGGCTCCCCGATCGAGGCTGGTGGTGACGTGGCATCGGCACTGGTCATGGGTCTGAATATACGCTTGGCACACTATTAATCAAGGGGAAGCACCGTACGACGCCCGACAACAGCAGCGCGGTGCGTACCCTCTGACGGTGGACCTCCCCGGCACGATCGCCCGCCCCGTCGACCACGAGTTGGTCATCAAGAAGTCCCGGTTCCTGGCCCACCTCGCTCCCGCCCGCAGCGTCGCGGAGGCCGACGCCGTCATCGCGCGCCGCCGCAAGGAGCTCTGGGACGCGCGGCACCACTGCGTCGCCATGGTGCTGGGCACGCGCGCCGACCAGGCCCGCTCCTCCGACGACGGGGAACCCAGCGGCACCGCCGGCGTGCCGATGCTGGAGGTCCTGCGGCACCGCGGCCTCACGGACCTCGTCGCCGTCGTGACGCGGTACTTCGGCGGCGTGAAGCTCGGGGCGGGCGGGCTCGTGCGCGCCTACTCCGGCGCGGTCGCCGCGGCCCTGGACGAGGCCGCCGCGACCGGCGTCCTGCTGCGCCGCGAGCTGCTCCTGGAGACCGAGGTCCCGGTCCCCCACGCCGACGCCGGCCGGATCGACAACATGCTGCGCGACTGGGCGTCCACGCACGGTGCGGTCATGGAACCCCCCGCCTACGACGCCGTCGCGCGGCTGCGCCTGCTCGTGCCGAAGGGCCAGGTCGAAGCCCTGACCGCCGACGTGGCGGCCGCCTCCGCGGGGGCCGTCTCCCCCGTCGTCGGCGACGCCCGTGTCGTGGACGTGCCCGTCCCGGCGTCCCCGGCGCGTCGTCCTTGACTGGTCCCACGACGGGGTGAAGTCTCTGGGGCACCCAGCACGTGCCCGCACGCAAGGCTCGCCCAGCAAGGCCCGCACCGTGGAGGGAACGACCATGCACCGTCGCATCCGCCCGTCCGTCGCCGTCGTCGTCGCACTGACCGCCACCGCCGCGCTGCTCGCCGCGTGCGGCGCGCGCGCCGAGGAGCAGTCCGGGTCCATCACCTTCTGGACGCCGCAGTCCACGCCCGAACGGGTCGCCGCCCAGGAGGCGGTCGCCGAACGGTTCACGCAGGAGACCGGCATCGAGGTCGACGTCGTCCCGCTCGCCGCCGCCGACCAGGACCAGGCCCTGGTGACCGGCGCCGCCTCGGGCGAGGTGCCCGACGTGATCCTCGCCGGGGCCTCGCAGGTCACCTCCTGGCAGTCCCAGGGCCTGCTGGACACCGACGTCGTCCAGGAGACCCTCGACACCCTGGACCCCGCCACGTTCAACGAGAACGCGCTCGGCGCGGTCACCGTGCAGGACGCTGCCACCGGCGAGAGCACGATCGCCGCCGTCCCCAGCGACGGCTGGGTGCACCTCATCGCCTACCGCACCGACCTGCTCCAGGAGGCGGGCGTCGAGGTGCCGACCACGGTCGCCGAGCTCGCGCAGGCCGCCACGACCGTCAAGAAGGAGCTGGACGTCACCGGCATCGCCCTGGGCACGCAGTCCGGCACCGCGTCGGGCACGGAGGGCATCGAGTCGATCTTCCAGTCCGCGGGCTGCCGGCTCGTGTCCGACGGCGAGGTGACCATCGACTCGCCCGAGTGCACCGAGGCCGCCGGGCTCTTCAAGGAGCTGCGCGACTCGTCGGTCGCGGGCGACCACGACGTCGAGTCGGCACGCGCCGCCTACCTCGCGGGCGACGCCGCCATGCTGCTGTTCTCGACCCACATCCTGGACGAGCTCGCGAACCTCGACGAGGCGGTGCCGCCGTCGTGCGAGCAGTGCGCCGACGACCCCGAGTTCCTCGCGAAGAACTCGGGCTTCATCACCGTGCTGGACCCGCCCGCCGGCTCCGGCGCGGGGGCGGACGCCGCGCCCGCCCAGTTCGGCGCCACCCTCGCCTACGCGGTGCCGGCCCACGCGAACGCCGACGCGGCCCGGCAGTACGTCGAGTACGTGCTGGGCGAGGGCTACGCCGACACGCTCGCGGTCGCCACGGAGGGCCGCCTCCCCCTGCGGACCGGCACGCCCGAGAACCCGACCGCGTACCTGGACGCCTGGGGCGGCCTCGGTTTCGGGCCGAAGGTCGAGTCGTCGGTCGCCGAGGTGTACGGCGACGACCTGGTCACCGCCATGGGCGAGGGCATGTCCGCCGTCGCGCGCTGGGGCCAGGGCACACCGGACGCGACGCTCGCCGGCCTCGTCGCCACGCAGGGCACCCTCGCGCAGCAGCTCGACCCGCTGTACCGCGGCACCGACCCCGCCGACGTGACCCGGCAGATGGCCGCCGACGTGACGGCGCTGCAGCAGGACCGGTGACGCCCGGTCGCCCGGCGCCCGACCGCGCCAGGACCGCCCGCCCGTCCCCTGCGCCCCCGCACCGCGCGACGCGCCGGACGGCGACGGGGCGCGCCCGGCGCGAGAACCGCTCCGGGTGGCTGCTCGTCTCGCCGTCCCTGGCGGTCGTCGCCCTGGTCGTGCTCCTGCCGTTCGCGCTGGTGGTGGTGTTCGGCTTCTCGGAGATCCGGCTGGTCGACATCCCGTTCCTCGGCACGGAGCCGATCGAGTGGTCGCTGGACAACTTCCGCCGCGCGGCGGCGTCGCAGGCGTTCTGGGGCGCCCTCGGGACCACGGTCCTGTACGCGGGCCTGACGGCGGCCGGGTCGCTGGCCGTGGGCCTCGTGCTGGCCCTCGCGCTGCGCCGCCCGTTCGCCGGCCGCGGGCTCGTCCGCGCCCTGCTGCTGGTCCCGTACGTGCTGCCCGTCGTCGCCGCCGCGACCATCTGGAAGACGATGCTCAACCCGCAGTACGGCGTCGTGAACGCGTTCGGGCGGGCCTACCTCGGCTGGGACACGCCGGTGGGCTTCCTCAGCACCACCTCCGCCGACGTCTGGGGCATCCCCGTGCCGGTCGCGCTGCTGGTGGTCGTGCTTTTCGACATCTGGAAGTCGGCGCCGCTCGCGTTCCTCTTCCTCACCGCCCGGCTGCAGTCCGTGCCCGGGGAGATCGAGGAGGCCGCGGCGCTCGACGGCGCGAACCGCCGGCAGAACCTGCGCTTCATCCTGCTGCCGCAGCTGCGGGCCGTGGCGCTGCTGCTCCTGCTGCTGCGGTTCATCTGGTCGTTCCAGAGCTTCGACGACGTCTACCTGCTCACCGAGGGCGCCGGGAGCACCCAGGTGATGGCCATCCAGGTCTACACGGAGCTCGTGACCAAGGCCGACATCGGCAGCGCGGCCGCGTTCGGGCTGCTCATGAGCCTGGTCCTGGGCGCGCTGCTGGTCGGGTACGTGGTGCTGTCGCGCCGGACGGAGGAGTCATGAGGCCTGTCCTGAGGGAGAAGTCATGAGCGGAGTCCGCCCCACCCCCGCGGCGCGCGCCGGCCGCGCGGTTGTCGTCGCGGTCGCGCTGCTGTGGTCGCTGGGCCCGGTCGCGTACGGCGTCGTCCTCTCCCTGCGCCCGTACGGGGAGGTGACCCGCGACCCGCTGGGCCTGCCGACCACCCTGGACCTGTCCGCGTTCGGGACGGCGATGCGGGACGAGGCCGACGGCGGGTTCGGGCTGGGCCGGTTCGTGCTCAACTCCCTGGGCGTCGCCCTGGGGACCGTCGTGCTCAGCATCGTGGTCTGCGTGCTCGGCGCCTACGCGGCGGCCCGGCTGCGGTACCGGGGACGGGCCGTCACGAACGGCATCATCCTGGCGGTCTACCTGTTCCCGGGGATCGTGCTCGCGGTGCCGAAGTTCGTGATCCTGTCCCGGCTAGGGCTGACCAGCTCCCTGGTGGGGCTGCTGATCGTCTACGTGGCCGCCACCGTGCCGGTGGCGCTGTACATGATGCGGAACTTCTTCCTGGCGCTGCCCGCCAGCGTCGAGGAGGCCGCGATCATGGACGGCTGCTCGCTCGGCCAGCTCCTGGTCCGGGTGGTGCTGCCGATCGCCGTCCCGGGCGTGGTGGCCACCGCCATCTACGTGTTCATGATCGCCTGGAACGAGTACTTCTACGCGCTGCTGTTCCTGGTGCAGCACCGCGACCTGTGGACGGCGCCGCTCGGCATCGCGCAGCTCGGCGACTTCCAGGTGCCGGTGACGGTCCTGCTGGCCGGGTCCATCGCGGTGACGGTGCCCGTGGTGATCGTGTTCTTCCTCGCCCAGCGGTACATCGTGTCGGGCCTGGTCCAGGGGGCAGAACGATGACGGCGCCGCATCGTCTGCCCGCCCCGCTGCGCCTGGCCGTGCTGGGCGCGGGCGGGCGGGGCGCCGACGCCTACGGCCGGTGGGTACGGGCGCACCCGGACCGGGCCCGGATCGTGGGCGTCGCCGACCCGGCGCCCGCCCGGCTGGACGCCCTGGCGGGCACGACGGCGGCCCGGTACCCCGACTGGCGCGACCTCGTCGCCGACCTCGGCCGTTTGCGCCCCGACGCCGTGCTGATCACGCTGCCGGACGCCCTCCACGTCACCGCGGCCGCCGCGGTGGCGCAGGCCGGCCTGCCGATGCTGCTGGAGAAGCCCGCCGCCCCGACGCTGACCGGGCTGACCGACCTGGCCGAGACGGTGCGCCGGACGGGCGCCCGGATCGCCGTCGGGCACGTGCTGCGGTTCGCACCCTTCTGGAGGGCGGTCCGCGCGATCGTGGCGTCCGGCACGCTGGGCGACCTCGCGACGATCGAGGTGCGGGAGAACATCGGGTACTGGCACTTCGCGCACTCGTTCGTGCGGGGCAACTGGCGCAACGCCGCGGAGTCGAGCCCCATGGTGCTGGCCAAGACCTGCCACGACCTCGACCTCATCCGCTGGCTCGCGGGCGCAGCGCCCCAGGCTGTCTCCAGCGAGGGCTCGTTGCTGCACTTCCGGCCGGAGAACGCGCCTGCCGGCGCGCCCGAACGCTGCACCGACGGCTGCCCCGCGGCGGCGTCCTGCCCGTTCTACGCGCCGCGCTACTACGTGGACGCCCTGCGCGACGTCACGAGCCACCCCGTCGCGATGCTGGGCGACGACCTCTCCCCCGCCGGCCGGCTCGCGGCCCTGCGCCGCGGACCGTACGGGCGCTGCGTCTACCGCTGCGACAACGACGTGGCCGACCACCAGCAGACGCTCCTGCGGTTCGCCTCCGGGCTGACCGCCACGCTCACGGCCAGCGCGTTCACCGCCGAGAACACCCGGCATCTCGCGATCACCGGCACGCGCGGGCAGCTCCACGGGCACCTGGGGTCGGGCGAGATCCGGGTCGACCTGTTCTCGCCGTCGGGCGAGCTGCCGGAGGCGCTGCTCGCCGCCGGGTCGCTGTCAGCCGCTGGGACGCCGCCGGTTGCCGAGACGCCGCCGGTTGCCGGGCCGGACATCGAGGTGGTGTCCTCCGGCGTCGCCGGGCCTCTCGGGCACCCGACCTGGACGCTGGTCGCCCGCGCCGACACCGTGGCCGCGGACCACCGTGGGCACGCGGGCGGCGACGACGGCCTGATGGACGCGTTCTGCCGGGCCGTCGCGGACGGCACCGTGGGCACGGGCGAGCTGTCGTTCGCCACCGCGCTGGACAGTCACCTCATGGCGTTCGCCGCCGAGGAGTCGCGCACCGGGGCCGGTGTGGTGGACTTCCCGGCATGGGCGAGGACGGCGCTGGGTCCGGCGGGTCCAGCAGGTCCGGCGGGTTCAGCAGGTCCGGCGGGTCCGGTATGACGGGCCCGGCGTGGGTCGACGCCGTCCGCGGCGTCGCCGGACGCGCGGGGCTCGAACCCGCACGCGTCGCGGTGGAGCTGCTGTCCGAACGGGGTTCGAGCGCGTCATCGGACGAGGGGCCGGAGCGCGCGGGGCCGAGCGCGGCCGACTTTCGCGCCGAGGGCGGCCGCCTGACGATCCGGGCGACCGACCCCGTCGCGGCGTCGGTGGCACTGGGCCGGTACGTGCGCACACACCTGGGCACGCGGATCACGTGGTCGCGCCCGCAGGTGAGCGACGGACACCTCCCCGACGCCCCGCGCACCGCTGTCTCGTCACCGCACGCCGTGCGGTACTACCTGAACGTGGTCACGTTCGGGTACTCGACCCCGTTCTGGGGCTGGTCCCGCTGGGAACGGGAGATCGACTGGATGGCGCTGCACGGCGTCACGCACCCGCTCATGCTGGTGGCGCACGAGGCGGTGCTCGCCGAGACCTTCCGCCGCGCCGGCCTGCCGGACGCCGGGACCGCCGAGTGGATCGGCGGCGCCGCGCACTTCCCGTGGACCTTCATGGGCGGCATGCACTCGTTCGGCGGCCCGCTGCCCGCCCGGTGGGCAGAACGCCGTGTGGACCTCGCCCGGCGCGTCCTGGCGCGGATGCGCGAGCTGGGCATGACGCCGGTACTGCCCGGGTTCGGCGGGCACGTGCCGCCGGCCCTCGCCGGACAGGTCCCGGGACAGCAGAGTGCAGCACAGGGGCCGCCCGTCGACGAGATCGAGTGGCAGGGCTGGCACATCCCCCTGCTGCACCCCGAGTCCCCGCGGTTCCAGGAGCTGCACGCGACGTTCGCGGCGGTGCAGCGCGAGCTGCTCGGTCCGGGGACGGGCTTCTACGCCGTGGACCCGTACATCGAGTCGGTCCCGCCGTCGGGCGACGTCGGGTACCTGCGCGCCGCGGGACGCGGAATGTACCGCGCCCTCGCGGAGGGCGCCCGGGCCGCTGCGGAACCCGACCCCGTCTGGGTGCTCCAGGGCTGGCCGTTCCACTACAAGGGCGCGTTCTGGACGCCGGACCGCGTGGCTGCGTACCTGCGCGACGTCCCCGTCGACCGGACGCTCGTCCTCGACCTCTGGGGCGAGCACGTGCCGCTGCACGCGGCCCTGCTCGCCGACGGCGGGCCGCTCGCCGGTCGGCCCTGGGTCTGGTGCGCGCTGCACAACTTCGGCGGCCGGCCCGCGCTGTTCGGCGACCTCGCCGGGCTCGTCCGGGACGTGCGCGCCCTGCCCGACGGCGTCGCGCACCTGCGGGGCGTCGGCCTCGCCCCCGAGGCGATCGAGAACAACGAGGTCTTCTACGAGCTCGCGACGGACCTCGCCTGGGACGACGCCCCGCGCTCCCCCGCCGACCTCGACGCCTGGCTGGAGAGCTTCGTGCTGACCCGGTACGGGCTGCCCCGGTCGCCGGGCCTGGCTGAGCCGACAGGCCTGCCCGGGCCGGGTCAGCCCGAGCACTCCGGCTTGGCCGAGGTGTCACACCTGCCCCATCCGGCGGAACCGACTCGACCGCCGGAACCGCAGCTCTTGCCGGAATCGGCCAGATCTCCAGAACCGGCCAGATCTCCAGAACCGGCCAGATCTCCAGAACCGGCCCGGTCGTCGGGGCTGTTCCCTGGCGTGGTGCCGGGACCCGCTGACGTGGCGCTGCGCGCTTGGCACACTATTTATTCGATGCTCTACGGTGCCGGGCGCACCCGATCCGTCCCGACGCCCGTGATCGCCCGACCGTGGAGCGCGGGCCTGCCGTTCCCCGCCCAGCGCAGCGCAGGCGAGGCGATCGCCGGCCCCCGGCCACCGACACCGTCGTCCGACGTGGACGCCGAGAACGACCCCGCGACCGCGGCCGCCCTCCCCCGGTTGGCTGACGCGATCCGGGACCTGGCCGCGGTCCACCGGGCGCTGTCCGGCGGGTCCTCGGACGGCGCCGCGGGCGACAGCATTCCCCGCGGCGACCCAGCCCGCCCCACCGCGCCCGACATCCTGGCCGCCGACATCGCCGAGCTCACCGGGTACGTCCTCGCGCAGGGCACGCGGGCGCACGTGCGCGGCATCCTCGCGGCGGCGCGGGACGGCGACCCCGACGGCGTCCGCGGCCACATGGGACGCCTGCGCGCCGACCTGCTGGTGCTGGACGCCCTGGCCGCCGGACGCCCCGAGACCCGGGTATCGACGTGGATCGACGCGGCCCGCGGCTGGGGCGACACCGCGGCCGAGCGCGACGCGATGGAACGCGAGGCGCGGAGCCTGGTCAGCGTCTGGGGCGGCCAGCACAACGGCCTGCACGACTACTCCGGCCGGCACTGGCACGGTCTGGTCCGTGACCTCTACCTGCCGCGCTGGCAGGCCTGGGCCGACTGGCTCGCCGACGCCGCCGCGACGGGACCCGTGCCGCCGGACGCCGACCCGACAGCCCTGCGCGCACGCATCGTCGCCCTCGAGGAGGCGTGGCGCTCGACGACGTCCGGCGCGGCAGATGATCGGTAAACCGGCGAGCGGTCGGTAGATCGTCAGGTGATCGGCATTCCGAGTTGCCGATCACCTGACCTTCTACCGACCGCCTCACGATCTACCGACCACGCAGCCGGCGTCAGAACCCCTCGGCGCCGATCGTCGCGCCGTCCGGCACCGTGCCGCCCTCGCCCGACAGCTCGGCCTTGCCCTCGGCCCGCACGCCCGACCCGAAGGTCCAGTCGCCGCGGACGGTGAGGGAGTCCGCGTCGCGCAGCGACGGCGCGCCCGCGGCGAACCGGCGCGTGAAGCCGTCGATCAGCTTGTAGTGGGCTTTGTCGAGGTCCACGAGCGGCGCGGGCGCCTGGGCCTCGAGCCGGTAGTCGGCCGTCAACGTGTAGACGTCCGAGCGCAGCACCAGCAGGTCGTTCGTCGTCTTGACCGGCAGGAACCGGGACCGCTCGACCTCGATGGCGGTCGCGCCCTCGAAGACGGCGACGGCGGCGCCCATCGCGGACTCGATCTGGACGACCTCGGGCGACGACGCGTCGGACGGGTCGACCGTCTTGTCGTTGCGGATCAGCGGCAGCTCGAGCACACCGCCGGTGCGCTCCAGCTCGTCCGAGAGCGCCTGGAGGTCGAACCAGAGGTTGTTCGTGTGGAAGAACGGGTGCCGGGTGGCGTCGAGGGACGCGGCGACGTCGTCGGGGTGGGTCTGCGCGGTCTCGCGCTGGACGATGCGGCCGTCGGCCTTGCGGACCACGAGCTGGCCGCCCTTGACGTCGGCGGCGGTCTTGCGGCACAGCTCGGCGGCGTAGGGGGCGCCGGACGCGGCGAACCAGCCGGCGATGGTGGCGTCAGGAGTGGCGCCGAGGTTGTCGGAGTTGGAGACGCACATGTACCGGAAACCCGCGTCCAGGAGGGCGGTGACCACGCCCGAGGCGTGCAGCGCCGGGTAGAGGTCGCCGTGCCCGGGCGGGCACCACTCGAGGTCGGGGTCCTTCTCCCAGGTGACGGGCGTGAGGTCCGAGGCCAGCAGCTTGGGCTCGCGGTTCTGCAGGAAGTCGACGGGCAGGCCGTCCACCGCGATGTCGGCGTACCGCTCCAGGGCGGCGAGCGAGTCGTCGCGGGTGCGGAAGGAGTTCATGAACAGCAGCGGGAGGCGTGCCCCCGTGGCCTGCCGGGCGGCGCGGACCTGACCGACGATGATGTCGAGGAAGGTCAGCAGCTCGCCGTCGCCGTCCGGCGCCTCGCGGACGGGCAGCAGCGACTTGGCCTGGTCCATGCCCATGGACGTGCCGAGACCGCCGTTGAGCTTGAGCATCGCAGTCTGCGCCAGGGCGGCGGCCGCGTCGTCGTCGCTGATGGTGAGCTCGGCCCGGTTCGGGATGTCGACCAGCGGGTCGATGTCGTTCTCGCGGATCAGGCCGGTCTCGCCGGACTCCAGCAGGTGGTAGAAGCGCGTGAACGTCTCGATCGCGGCGGGGGCCACGCCTGCCTGGGTCATCTTGGTGCGGGCCTGCTCGAGCCCGGTGGGGTCGGTCATGACCCCCAGGCTATTCGAAACGGGCGGGGTCGCCGGCACCTTCTCGGACCACCTGTGGATAACCGTCGGACCAGTCGACGACGGTCGTCGGCTCGGTCCCGGCGTCGCCGCCGTCGACCACCGCGTCGAGCACGTGGTCGAGCTCCTCCTTGATGGTCCAGCCGTCGGTCAGGGGCTCGGCGTGGTCCGGCAGGATCAGGGTGGAGGACAGCAGCGGTTCGCCGAGCTCGCGGAGCAGCGCCTGGGTGACGGCGGAGTCGGGGATGCGCACGCCCACGGTCTTCTTCTTGGGGTGCGCCAGCCGGCGCGGCACCTCCGCGGTGGCGGGCAGGATGAACGTGTATGGCCCGGGCGTGGCGGCCTTGATGGCGCGGAACGCGGAGTTGTCCAGCTTGACGAGCTGGCCGAGCTGGGCGAAGTCCGCGCACACCAGCGTGAAGTGGTGCTTGTCGTCGAGCCGGCGGATGCCCCGGATGCGGTCCGCGCCGTCGTGGTACTCCATGCGACAGCCCAGCGCGTACGAGGAGTCGGTCGGGTAGGCGATCAGGGCGTCGTCGCGCAGCATCGCGACCACCTGCGCGACCGCGCGCGGCTGTGGGTCGACGGGGTGGACGTCGAAGTAGCGGGCCATGCGGCCGAGCCTAGTCGGGGGTGGGTGCCTCGGCGCGACCCAGGGCGCGCCGCAGCTCGTCGCCGCTCGCGTTCCCACCAGTGCAGACGACGCCGACGCGGCGGCCCGCGAAGCGCTCCGGGTCGGCGAGGACGGCGGCGAGCGCGGCGGCCCCGGCGCCCTCGGCGACGGTGTGCGCGCCGGTGAGGTAGAGCTGCTGGGCGTCGCTGATCTGCTCGTCGGTGACGAGCACGAAGTCGGCCAGGTGCCGGCGCATCAGCCCCTGGGTGACCTCGAACCCGCAGCCGACGGCGAGCCCCTCGGCACGAGTCGTGTTGGCGCGCTCCAGGAGCGTCCCGGCGTGCCAGGAGTCGTGCGCGGCGGGCGACGCGGAGGACTGCACGCCGATCACCTCGGTGCCGGGCGCGACGGCGGAGGCGACCAGACCCGCCGCGGCGGCGCCGGAACCGCCGCCGACGGGGACCACGAGGACGTCGAGGCCGGGCGCCTGCTGGAACAGCTCGAGGTAGAGGCTGCCGACGCCGGCGATGATCGCGGGCTCGTTCGCGGCGCCCACCAGCCGGGCCCCCGAGGCGGCCGCGAGCGCCGTGGCCTGCGCGCGGGCGTCGTCGAACGTGGCGCCGTGCAGCAGCACGTCGGCGCCCTGGTCGAGGACGGCGCGGAGCTTGACGGGGTTGGGGTCGTCGGGCATGACGATGGTGCAGGCGGTGCCGGTCAGGCGGGCGGCGTAGGCGACACCCTGGGCGTGGTTGCCGGTGGAGTAGGCGACGACGCCGTGGGCGCGTTCGGCGTCGGACATGGACAGCAGGAGGTTGCTGGCGCCGCGGGCCTTGAAGGCTCCGGTGCGCTGCTGGTTCTCGTGCTTGACGACGACGGTGGTGCCGGCCGCCCGGTCGACGTCGGGGTACTGGCCCACCGGGGTGCGGACGACGGTGCCGTCGAGGCGCGACTGCGCGGCCAGCACGTCGGCGATCGAGACGGCGGTGCGGGGGCCATCGGTGCGGGGGCCATCGGTGCGGGGGCCATCGGTGTGGGGGCCGTTGGCGTGGGTGGCCTCGGCGTGGGCGGCGTCTGGGGCGGGCGCGACCATCATGAATCCAGCGTGACCCGCCCATGACCCATAGGTCCAATACTTGTTACTTCGACTTTCGATCGATAGCACCTATCTTTCTGCGCTAGCCTGGGCTCATGACCGCAGAGCTCGACCTCACCCGGCTGCGGGTGCTCGCGGCGGTGGCCCGTACGGGCTCCGTCACGGCCGCGGCGAAGGAGCTGCACTACGCCCAGCCGTCGGTGAGCCACCACCTGTCCCGCCTGGAGGCCGACGCCGGCCTCCCGCTGCTGCAGCGGCACGGCCGCGGCGTCCGCCTCACGGAGGCCGGCCGCCTGCTCGCCAACCGCGCCGAGGAGATCCTGGGGCGTGTCGAGGGCGCGCGCCGCGAGCTCGACGCCCTGGCCGGGCTGCGGGCAGGCCGGGCCCGGCTGGCCGCCTTCCCCTCCGCGCTGGCCACGCTCGTGCCCGACGCCGTCGCCCGGCTGGTGCAGGAGCACCCCGGCCTGTCCGTGGGCCTGGTCGAGCACGAGCCGCCGGACGCCGTGGCCGCGCTGCAGTCCGGCGCGGTCGACGTCGCGCTGGTGTTCGAGCACGTCGACGTGCGGCACGCCCGCTCGATGGACGACCTGTCGCGGTTCGAGTCGACGACCATCCTGGAGGAACCGGTCAACCTCGTGACCGCCGCGGACCTCGACGCCGCGCCAGGGCCCGGCGTCGCCCCCGACCTCAAGGCCCTGGACGACGCCGACTGGATCGCCGGCTGCGAACGCTGCCGCGCGGACATGGTCGCCCGCTGCGCCGCCGTCGGCTTCGCGCCCCGCATCGCGTTCGAGACCGACGACTACGTGGCCGTGCAGGCGCTGGTCGCCGCCGGGGCGGGCGTGAGCCTGCTGCCGGGTCTGACCCTCCTGGCGCACCGGCACCCGGGGATCGCCTCCGCTCCCCTGCCCGGGGCGTTGCGGCGCGTCATGGCGCTCACCGTCGGCCCGCCCGCGCCGCCCGCGGAGGCCCTGATTCGGCAGCTCGTGGCCGTAGGCGCTACCGTCACGCTGTGACGCCGGCCACTCGGCCGAGCCCCACCGTCACGCAGCCACCCGCCTCGCGGCCGTCCGGCTCGCGACCCTCCTGCTGAGGACAGACCCGGCCCGATGCTCCTGCTGTCCACCTTCTTCTACTCGGCCGGTGCCGCCGTCGCCGCGTTCCTGGCCCTGGAGGCCTACCTCGCGGTCGCCGCCGCCGACCAGACGTACCCGAGCGTCGTGCTGGCCGCCGTCGCCGCCGTCGGCCAGATCACCGGCAAGCTGCTCTGGTACTGGGCCGGCGCCGGGACCACGCGCCTGCCGTGGCTGCGCAGCAAGCTGGACTCACCCAAGGTCGCGGCAGCGATGACGCGCTGGCGCGACCGCACCGACGGGCGCCCCGTGTACCTCGGCGTGGTGCTCTTCGCCTCGGCGTTCGCGGGGCTCCCGCCGTTCATGGTCATGTCCGTGGTCGCGGGCGTGCTGCGCGTACGGATGTGGCTGTTCCTGAGCACGGGGCTGGTCGGGCGGTTCCTGCGCTTCTGGATCGTGCTCGAGGCCGCCGACTACGCGTGGTTCCTGTTCTGAGCTCGTCCCTCCGCGTTCGTCCCTCCGCGTTCGTCCTGCTGGCCCCGGCCCTACAGGTCGGTCGCGCCGTCCAGGGCCTCGCGCAGCAGGTCGGCGTGCCCCGCGTGCCGGCTGTACTCCTCGACCATGTGCACCAGGATCCAGCGCAGCGTGACCCGTCCGCCGTGCCCGGCATGGCCGGCCGGGCGCGCGACCTCCTGGTCCAGGCCCTGGCTCTGGCCCACTGCCTCGTCGAGGATCCGCTCGGAGGCGGCGACGGCGCCGTCGAACAGCGCGGTCAGGCGCTCCGGGGAGTCGGTCAGGGCGCTGTTCCAGTCCCAGTCGCGGTCGGCGGACCAGTCGACCGTGTCCCACGGCGGCGCGGGATCGTTCCCCAGGAGCCGCACGGAGAACCAGAAGTCCTCGACGTAGGCCAGGTGCTTGAGCATCCCGGCGAGCGTCATGGTCGACGGCGGGTGCGGTGTGCGGAGCTGCTCCGCCGTCAGGCCCGCGCACTGGCGCCGGATCGTGGCGCGGTAGAAGTCGACGAACGAGCGCAGCATCGTGACCTCGTCGGCGGCCAGGGGCGGGTCGGCCCGGGGGATCTCGCTGGTCCCCGGGCCGGTATCGGCGCTCGTCGCAGGGCTGATCTGCGGGCTCGTCCCTGCGCTCATGGTGCCACCGTACCGATCGCGAGCACGTGCTGGCTCATGTCGGTGACCCCGGGTGTGGTCGTCAGGGCGCGGGCGAGGGTGAGCGCGGCGTCGATCAGCGCGGGCGCCTCCGGGTCGGCGAGCGGCACCCGTTCCAGCGCCCCGCCGGCCGGTCCCTCGACCCCGTGCACGACGACGTCGGACAGCCCCGCCTCGGTCGCCTCCCCCGCGAGCTCCGCGGCGTCGTGGAAGTGCGCCGCGGGAAACGCGATGTCCGACGGCGCCGCGCCGTGCTCCAGGATCGCCTGCCAGGTGGGCGGCCGGAAGCCCTCGTACCCGCCGCCGACCAGCGCCGCGAGCCGTGTGATCCCCGCGGCGACCACCGTGCCGCCGGGCCGGGTCACGCGCACGGCCTCCCGCAGCGCCCGCAGCCGGTCGGCGCGGGACACGAGGTGATAGAGCGGGCCCAGCAGCAGCACGGCGTCGAACGTGTCGTCCGCCAGGGCCAGGCCCGGTGCGGCGAGGTCACGGGCGTCGCCGACGCGCGCCGCGAAGGTGCCGTGCTCCGCGGCCCGCGCGACCTGTTCGGCGACGGGGTCCACGAGCAGCACGTCGAAGCCGTCCGCCGCGAGCGGTGCGGCATGCACGCCGGTGGCACCCCCGACGTCGAGCACCCGCGCGCCCGGGGTCAGGCGCTGCCGCACCAGCTCCTGCGTCCTGCGGTGCTCGAGCGGGCCCTGCGCCGAGCGGGCGGTGAGCCGGGCGTGCTCGTCCCAGCCGGTCAGGCCCGCGTAGTACTCCTGGACCCGCGCGTCGAGTGCGAGCTGATCGCCGCCAGGGGCTCGACTGGCATTCTCCTGGACATTCTCCGGGGCGTACTCCAGGGCGTTCTCCGGGGCGTTCTCGCTGGTATTGCTGTCGGTGCGCTCCATGGCCCGACGCTAGCGATCGCCGGTCGACGAGCGCCAAGTGTTTCCGGGAGGAAAATACTGGGTGATTCGCCCGAGCCGAATCGTTACATATCCAGTACGCCCCTTTTGCTCGGAGTGTGACCGTGGCAACATTCGCAAGGTGCACCTGATCCGAGAATTCGCACCTGACGCCTACGAGTTCGCGCTGTCGTCCTGGTCGTGGATAGGGACAGGTGGCAAGACGCCACGCTTCGCCTCCTGTTTCGGCGACATGTTCCTCGAGTCGCAGGACGGGTGGTGGTTCCTCGACACGGTCGAGGGCACGCTGGAACGCCGCTGGAGCTCGATGGACGACATGTTCGCCGACCTGGAGGGCGAGGACGGGCGCGCCGAGTACCTCCTGGAGGAGACGCTCAACGCGGCGCTCGACCAGGGGATGCGGCTCGGCGACGACGAGGTCTTCGCGTTCCTCCCGCCGCCCGCGGTGACGGGCACGATGTCGGTGGACTCCCTCGCCCCGCTACGGTTCGCCATCGCCGCCAACCTCGCCGGCCGGATCCACGGCGAGCTGAACGGCGTCCAGCCGGACGCGGGGGCGTCGGCGCTGTTCGCGGCGCAGAACCAGTTCGCACACGATCAGTTCGCACACGATCAGTTCGCACAGAACCAGGCGGCGCACAGCCTGGCCGGCGCGACGCCGTCGTTCGACTCGCCGAACCCCCCGGCCGACCTCTGGCAGCCCGCCCCGCAACAGGTGAACACGGGCGCCTACCCGTCTTACCTGCCGGCCGCCGACGCCGGGACGCAGACCGGCGCCCAGCCCGGGTACGGGACGGGGTACCAGCCGACGGGATACCAACCGACGGGATACCAACCGGCGGGTTACCAGCCGGCGGGTTACCAGCCGCAGTACGCGGCGGGTTCCGAGCTGGACTACGGGGCCGGCCAGCAGGCGTACGGCTCGGGCTCCTACCCGGGTGCGCCCGCCGCGCAGTCCGCGCCGCCCGCGTACGCCGCGCCCGCGGGGACGCACGCGGCGGCGCCGGCCCCCGCTCCCGCCGCGCCGGGCGGCTACGGCACCCAGGGCGGCTACAACGAGTACGACTACGAGGACAACGCGCACACGCTCGACTCGGGCCAGTTCAGCCAGTACATCGCGGACCAGTACAACACCGGCCAGATGACCGCGGTCGAGTACGACGCGTCCGCCCCGGCGCAGCGCAAGCCGCGCCAGGACGGACGCTGGTCGTACGCCTGAGCGCGCCGGCTACGCCTCGTCCAGCCCGGCCACCGCGGCCAGGATGAGCACCGAGCCGACGATCCCGGCCGGGCCGAGCCGCTCGCCCAGCACGACCGCGGCCGCGACCGCCGCCGTCACGGGTTCCAGCAGCGTCGCGACCACGGCCGCGCCGCTCCGGGTGGTGCGCAGCCCGGCGTAGAACAGCCCGTACGCGAGGGCCATCGTGAACACGCCGAGGTAGGCCAAGGTGCCGAGCGCGACCGGGTCGCTCGTGACGAACGTCCCGCCCCCGGCCAGCGCGGCCGGGACGAGGCCGACGGCGCCCGCCGTCGTCGCCACCGTGGTCAGCGCGAGCGGGTCGACGCCCGGTGACGCGAGCAGGGTGCCGCCGAGCGCCGTCGTCGCGGCGTAGACCGAGCCCGAGGCGACGGCCAGCAGCAGACCGAGCACCGGGCGGCTGCCGACGGCGTCCGCGCCGGACGCCGCGCTGACGAGCACGAGGCCGGACAGCGCGGCGGCGACGACCAGCCCGAGCCGCAGGCCGGAGCGGGCGCGGACCGTCGCCCGCCGTCGGGCCCGGAGGAGGTCGACCGCGGCGAGGAGGACCGGCGCGAGGCCCAGGCTGACGACCGTGGCGACGGTGACCCCCGCGGTCGCGACGGACCCGAAGTAGAGCGCCTGGTAGGCGCCCGTTCCCAGGCCCACGAGGGACGCGCGCACCGGGTGCGCGCGCACCAGTGCCACGAGCTGCCGCCCCCTGCGCAGCACGAACGACGCCGCGACCAGGGCGAGGGCGGCGATGAGCATGCGGTACGCGCTGACCGTGAGGACGGACATCGACGAGTGGTCGCGCAGGATCTCCAGGGCGAGGCCGCCGGTGCCCCAGAGGACGCCGGCGAGGCAGACGAGCAGCAGCCCGGTTCGAGGTGATGACATGTGTGCTCCTGACCGGGACCGCAGGTCCCGGCGTGTTCCGAGGGGTCCCGTGAGCCGACAGGAGCTCGCACAGGCAGGTACCTGGGGTTCCGTCGGGCTTCCGGGAGGGTGGGGAAACGTCTCGGAGCACGCCGCATGACCGGCCGCTGCGGGCCGGTCGTGGTGCCGCTCCGGTCAGACGACCGGGGGCGGCAGGACGGAGAAGTTCGGAGTCACGATCGGGATGCTAGCAGCGGTTCTCGGGCGTGCAGGGCGTTGTCCACAACTTTGGATCTCGAGATGCGACTCCCAGTCATCGAACATATATTCGATGTGTCAGCAATGCTTGGGAACAATGGGCTGGAGCAGTTGAAGGGACCGGGTGTGGACGAGATCCTGAACGTGAGCGGTGGACCCGTCACGGCTGTCGAACGGTCGTTGCGGAGGCACATGACGACTGGTTCGCACACGCTTCTTCGCGCCGCCACTCCGTGCCTGAGCTGGACCGCGCTGCCGTCGGACGGCAGGGGGCCGGCGCCCGAGGTCGTCGTCACCTGGAACGAGCACGCCGGAACCACACCTCCGACGACGACGGACCCTGCCGGCGAGCAGACCGGCCGGGTGGGTGCTGCCGCGCCCGCTGACCTGCCCGACCTTGCCGCGCTGCCCGTGGGCGCAGATCTGGTGGCCGCGCTGACGAGCATCGAGGTGGCGGACACGGACGACGGGTACCTGGTCGATGTCGCGGCCCGGTGGCAGGACATGATCTCCTGGGCCACCGCGATGCAGTCGCGCGCCACCGGCGAGATCGCCCGACGACGCGGCTGGACCGCCGAGCACAACGCCGCCGCCGCCGAGATCAGCGCCCGCCTGCACATCCCCCAGACCGACGCGAACAAGCTCATGGCCCGCGGCACCGGCCTGGCCGACCACCCCCGGGTCATGAACGCCCTGCGCCAGGGTCACGTCGACACCGTCAAGGCCGACATCCTGCTGCGCGCCGGCAACCCCCTGACCATCGAGGAACGCGACCAGGCCATCACCCTCTACCTCCCCCAGGCCCCCGACCACACCCGGCGCTGGCTGCGCGACACGATGAACCAGTTCGCCACCCGACTGCACGGCACCACCGAAGTCGCCAAGCACGCCACCACCCGCCGCGCCGTGTTCCTGGACCCCGCCGACAACGCCATGGCCTGGCTCAGCGCCCACCTGCCGGCCACTGACGCGGCCGCCGTGTGGGACGCCGTCGAACAGACCGCCCACACGTTGCGCCGCACGCCTGGCAACACCCGCACCCTGGCCCAGGCCCGCGCCGACGCTCTCGTCGCCCTGACCACAGGCCGCATCATCGTTCCCCCACACCCCGAATGCACCCCCGCCAGCGGGACCGGGGCCAGCACCGGCGCCGCACCAGGCACGGGCACCCTGCGCAGCGGCGCCACGCCGGACACGGGCGCGCAGACCATGCCGCGCACCACGGTGCCCGCTACCGGGTGCACCTGCGGAGGCTGCGCCTGCGGCGGAACCGCGATCCGGGTCATCACGGTCAGGCCCCAGGTCCGCGTCACCGTCCCGGCCACCATGCTCCTCGGCCTGGACGACACCCCCGGCCACCTGCACGGGTACGGACCCATCCCCGCCGACCAGGCTGCACGCATCGCGACGGACGCGACCTGGCAACGCCTGCTCACCGACCCGGTCACCGGCATCCTGACCGACTACTCCACCACCACCTACCAGCCTGGTAAGACCCTGCGGCACGCGGTCATCGCGCGGGACCAGACCTGCTGCTTCCCCCAGTGCGACCGATCGGCGCGCTGGACAGACCTCGACCACATCCAGGCCTTCGACCACCAGCTCGACTTGGCGAGCCAATCACCCGAGGCACCCGGACAGACCCGCGCCACCAACCTGCAACCGCTGTGCCGCGGCCACCATCTGGCGAAGACGCACCACGGCTGGGACGTCAGCCGCGACCCCGACACCGGCATCACCACATGGACGGCACCCACCGGCCACACCTACACCCGACCACCCACCCAGACCGGCCCGGTCACCACGGATCACACGGGCGCCACCCACGACGCGGACGTCGCCGACAGCACCACCACCGCTCACCGCACCGACCTGGCTGACCCCGGGGACACAGACACCGACGACAGCGAGATCACGAGCCTCGCTGAGGACATGCGCCAGCTCCTCGGACGGCGAGCCCTGGGCGGCCGAACAGGCGCCCGGTCCATCACTGACGCTCACGGGACACCCGGAACGGCCGGAGCGCGCCGGCCTGATCCTGGGGAGCCGCCTTTCTGATCAGGCAGGTCACCGAGCAGAGCGACGGGCACAGAACGACGGGACCCGCCGCGGACCGCACACCCGGCCATGCGACCGGATGATTGAACGGCCGGAACCGATCCCGCCCGTCAGCGCCCACCGTCCCCGCTCAGCTCAGCTCAGCGGCGCGGCGTAGCACGAGCTCCGGCACCGGGTCGGCGACATAGTCCTCGGTCACGGGCGCCGAAGCGGTCCGGCGGACCGGCACGACGCCGGCCCAGCCGTCGAGCTCCAGGTCGCCCGGTTCGAGCGTTGCCCCGCCCGCGCGCTGCTTCATCGAGGCCTCGGCCAGCGGCAGGGCGATCACGACGGTCGCCGCGAGCTCCTTGCGGGTTGCGGGTCGCAGCGTCGCGGCGCGCCCCGGCACCATGTGGTCCACGATCAGGTCGAGCGCCCGGCGCCGCTCCCCCGGGTCGGTCACCCGGCGGGGCCGCCCGATCACCACCGCCGACCGGTAGTTCATCGAGTGGTGGAAGCCGGTCCGGGCCAGGACCAGGCCGTCCAGCTCCGTGACCGTGACGCACACGTCCTGCTCCAGCGCCGGGGCGAGCCAGCCGGCCGCGACGGAGCCGTGCAGGTACAGGCTTCCGCCGGCGTCCGGTCCGGCGGGGTCGACCGCGAAGGCGGTGGGCAGCACCACCGGGTGCGCCCCGGCCACGACCCCCAGGTGTGCGATCAGTGCGTCGGAGAGCAGCGCCATGAGCCGGTCCCGCTCATCGACCTGCCGGTTGCGGCCGCGGGTCGGCGTGGTCCGGTCCGTGGGTGACAGCGGGGCTGAGGGCTGGGCGGGGGGCGATTGGTCGGACGCGGCCGGGTCCGGCGCGGGCAGGTCGGACGTGTTCCGAGTGAGCTGCGGGCGACCAGGTGCGGCGGGTCCCGGCGTGAGCTGCTGTGTCGTCATACGGTTAGCCTCTCCCCGGAGTGGCTTACCGACACGGGCCATTTCTCTCCTACTTGAACAAGCCACTCCTGTCATGGACAAACCGCCGGACCCCCACTCGCCTACCACCACGCTCCGACCCGAAAGCCGCACCATGCTCCCCGTCCGCCTCGACCGCACCCGCGCCGAGCCCCTCCCCGCCCAGCTCGCCGCGGCCGTCCGCGCCCTCGTGACCGACGGGACGCTCAGCACCGGCGACCGGCTGCCCTCCAGCCGCGCCCTGGCGGCCGACCTGGGTGTGGCGCGCGCCGTCGTCGAGCAGGCGTACGACCAGCTCCTGGCCGAGGCGTGGGTCTCCACGAGGCGCGGCGCCGGCACGTTCGTCGCCTCCGGGGAGACCCTCCCGGCGCAGCCGCGGCCGAACCGGCCCGCCACCCGGGCGACCGCGTACACGCACCTGGACGCGGGCACGCCCTGGATCGACCCGCGCCGGCTCGCGGGCTGGCGCCGGGCCTGGCGGGAGGTCTCCGCGACGACGCCGCCGCGCGGCTACCCCGACCCGGGCGGGCTCCCGGAGCTGCGCGAGGCCCTCGCCGAGCGCCTCGCCCGCACCCGCGGCCTGACCGTGGGACCCGACGAGATCCTGCTGACGAGCGGCTCCACGGACGCCCTCCGCCAGCTCCTGGGGGCGCTCGGGCCGGGCGACGTGCTGGTCGAGGACCCGGGGTACCGGGCCGCCGTGGAGACGATCCGGACGGCGGGGCGCGGCGTCGTCGACCATCCGGCGCTGGAGCCCGTCACCGACCTGGCCGGTTGCGCCGCCGCGTACGTGACGCCCGCGCACCAGCACCCGCTGGGCCGGGTCATGCCTGCCGCCGACCGGCTCGCGCTGCTGGCGGCGGCCCGCGCCGCGGGTGCCGTGGTGGTCGAGGACGACTACGACTCCGAGTTCCGGTACGACGTCGCCCCCGTGCCCGCCCTGGCGGCCCTCGACCGGTCGTGCGTGGCCTACGTCGGGACGGCGTCGAAGTCGGTCAGCCCCGGCCTGCGGCTGGGCTGGCTGGTCGCGCCGCCGGAGGCCCACGAGCGCCTTCTCGAACGCCGCGCGATCACCCACGACACCCCGCCCTGGCCCAACCAGCGCGCCCTGCTGACGCTGCTGCGCGACGGCTGGGTCGACAAGGTGGTGCGCACCGCGCGCCGCGTCTACGCCGACCGCGCACCCCGGGTCGCCGCCGCGATGGCACCGCACGCCGAGCTCGCCGGGCCGCTGGCCGGGATGTACTCGACGTGGCTGACCGGACCGGAGGCGGCCGCCGCTGCGCGGGCGTCGGCCCGCGCCGCGGGGTTCGAGGTGCGACCCCTGGAGCTGTACTGCCGGACGGCCGACCTGACGGGCCTGGTGCTCGGCTTCGGCGGCGTGACCGACGCCGAGCTCGACCAGGCCCTGGCCGCGATCACCGCGGGCCTGCGCGGCCACTGACGCGGCCCGGCCCGGCCAGGCCGCGTCAGCGAGACCAGCTCAGACCAGCTCAGACCAGCGAGTCCTGCCACGCCTCGTACAGCCGCGCGTACCGGCCGTCACCGGCGATCAGCTCGGCGGGCGTGCCGTCCTCGACCACCCGGCCGTGCTCCATGACGAGCACCCGGTCGGCGATCGCCACGGTGGACAGCCGGTGGGCGATGATGATCGCCGTCCGATCGGCCAGCAGGGTCTGCAGGCCCCGCTGCACGAGCCGCTCGCCCGGCATGTCGAGCGAGGACGTCGCCTCGTCGAGCACGAGCACCGCCGGGTCCGCGAGGAACGCCCGGGCGAACGACAGGAGCTGCCGCTGCCCGGCGGAGACCCGGCCGCCGCGCTTGTTCACGTCGGTGTCGTACCCATCGGGCATCTCCATGACGAACTCGTGCGCGCCCACCGCGCGGGCCGCCGCCTCGATCTCGGCCTGGCTCGCCCCGGGCCGGCCGAGCGCGATGTTCTCCCGCACGGACCCGCTGAACAGGTACGCCTCCTGCGTGACCATGACGACGGCACGCCGCAGGTCGGTGGACGCCAGGTCGCGCACGTCGATGCCGTCCAGCCGCACCGCGCCCGTGGACGCGTCGTAGAACCGCGTCACCAGCTTCGCCACCGTCGACTTCCCGGCCCCGGTGGTGCCGACCACGGCCACGGTCTGGCCGGCCGGGATCGTGAGGTCCAGGTCGGGCAGCACCACGGGTCCGTCGCCGTACTGGAACCGCACGTGGTCCAGCCGCAGCTCGCCGCGCGCCCGCTCGCCCACGGCCGCGAGCGGCGTCGGGTGCGTGGGCTCGACGACGGTGGGCTCCTCGGCGAGCAGGCCCGAGACCTTCTCCAGCGCCGCCGTGGCGGACTGGAAGGAGTTGTAGAACATGCCGAGCTGCTGCACGGGCTGGAAGAACCGCTTGCAGTAGAGCAGCACGGCCGCGAGCACGCCGACCTCCATCGCGCCGTCCAGCACGCGCCAGCCGCCGACGGCGAGCGCCGCCACGACCGTCAGGTTGCCGATGAGGATCAGGCCCGGCTGGAACCGGCCGTTGACGCCGAAGATCTGCAGGTTGGCGTCGCGGTAGTCCTCGCCGAGCTTGCCGTAGTCCGCCTCGGTGGTGGGCTCGCGGCGGAAGGCCTGCACGGCGCGCATGCCGGTCATCGTCTCGACGAACTTGACGATGAGCCGGGCGGACGCCGTCCGCTGCTCCCGGTAGTAGCGCTGCGACATCCGCTGGAACCAGCGGGTGAGCAGCCAGGCCGGGACGAACGCGACGGCGAGCACCAGGCCGGAGCGCCAGTCGATGAGCAGCAGGCTGACGAAGGTGAAGACCATCAGCAGCAGCGAGGAGACGACGCCGGTCAGGCCGCCGTCGAGCAGCTCGCGCAGCGCCTCCAGGTCGGAGGTCTGCCGGGAGATGATGCGGCCCGAGGTGTACGACTCGTGGAACTCCAGGGAGAGCCGCTGCGTCTGGCGGAACACGCGACGGCGCAGGTCGAGCAGCACGGCCTGGGCGATGCGGGCCGCGGCCCGCACGTAGGCGCCGGCGGCGACGCCGCCGAGCACGGCCGCGGCGAGGTACCCGGCGCCCGTCAGGACCAGGGGCGTGACCGAGCCGTCCTGCAGCGCGGGCACCGCCTTGTCGATGGCCACGGCGACGAGCCACGGCCCGGCGACCTGGCCGAGCGTGGACGCGACCACGAGCACGGCGGCCCAGGCCAGGGCCCGCTTGTGGGGGCGCAGCAGGTCGCCGAGCAGCTGCATGGAGCGGCGCCGGACGGCGTGCGACGCCTCCGTGCCGAGGCGTGTCTCGTCGTCCGCGGCGGCGTCGGTGGGCCGACGGCGGCCCGCTGCCTCCGGGGTGGTCTCCGTGGTCGCGGTCATGACAGCGCCTCCTGGCTCTCGGGCTCGTGCGCCTCGTAGTCCTCCTCGAGGCTCGAGATGATGTACCGGTAGTGCGGGTCGGTGGCCAGCAGGTCGTGGTGCGTGCCGACGGCGGTGATGCGCCCGCCCTGCAGCACGGCGACCCGGTCGGCCAGGGCCACGGTCGAGGGGCGGTGCGCGATGACCAGGCTGGTCGTGTCCCGCAGCACGTCCCGCAGGCGGGCGGTGACGGCCTCCTCGGTGGTGACGTCCAGGGCGGACAGCGGGTCGTCGAGCACGAGCACGCGCGGCCGGGCGGCGATGGCGCGGGCCAGGGCGAGGCGCTGCCGCTGCCCGCCGGACAGCGACATACCCTCCTCGCCGATGCGGGTGCCGACGCCGTCGGGCAGGTCCAGCACGAACTGGGCCTGGGCGACGTCGAGGGCCTGTGTCAGGAGGGCCTCGCGCTCGGCCTCCGGCACGTCGTCGGACACGCCGAGCAGCACGTTGTCCCGGACGGAGGCGGAGAACAGGGTCGGGTCCTCGAAGGCGACGGCGACGCGCTCGCGCACCTGGGCGCGGGTCATGTCGCGCACGTCGACGCCGTCCACCTCGACCACGCCCGCGGTGACGTCGAAGAGCCGGGGCGGGAGCATCGCGAGGGTGGACTTGCCGGATCCGGTGAGGCCGACCAGCGCGGTGGTGGTGCCGGGCGGCAGCTCCAGGTCGACCTGGTCGAGCACGGGGCGCTCGGCGTCGTCGTACCGGAAGGTGACGTTGCGGAAGGCGACGTGCCCGCCCCCGCCGCCCGCGCCGGGTCCAACGCTGACGGGCGGCAGGTCCGCGGGCCGCGGCGGGTCCGTGAGCGGGTTGACGGTCTCGATCACCTCGAAGAACCGGTCGACGGCGGTGCGTGCGTTCAGCGTCATCGACAGCGTCATACCGAGGTCGACGACCGGGCCGTTGATCACCGCGGTGGTGGTGAAGAACGCGACCAGGGCGCCGAGCGTCATGTCGCCCTGGGCCACCAGGTAGACGCCGACCACGAGCGCGACGCCCTGTGTGACCTCGGGGATCACGCGCAGCGCGGTGGTCAGGCCGGCGTCGGTGGTGGCCTTGCGGATCTCGGTCTCGCGCAGCTCGGACGCCTGGTCGGTGAAAGAGTCCAGGGCGTCGGGGCCGCGGCCGAACGCCTTGAGCACGCGGATGCCGTGCACGGACTCCTCGACGGTGGTGGCGAGGTCGCCTGACTGGTCCTGCGAGAGCCGGGAGATCTTCCGGTACTTGCGCGAGAACCGGAACGCCAGGATGGTCACCGGGATCGCGCCGCACAGGAAGATGATGCCCAGCCAGCCGCCCGTGGCCACGAGCAGGCCGACGCCGACGACGATGGTCACGAAGCTGACCACGAGCTGCAGGATGCCGAACACGAGCCAGCGGCGCAGCAGGCCGAGGTCGCCCATGATGCGGCTGAGCAGCTGTCCGCCGGGCCAGCGGTCGTGGAACGCGACCGGGAGGTCCTGCAGGTGCTTGAACAGGGCCATGCGCATCACGGCCTCGACGCGCGTGCCGGGGAACATGACGAGCGTGCGGCGCAGCAGGATCAGGCCGGCCTCGCCCACGCCGAGCACGGCCACGAGCACGACGGACCAGATCAGGCCTGTCCAGTCGTGCTCGCGCGCGCCCGCCGTGAGCGGGCCGTCGGTGACCCACTGCAGCACGCGCGGGATGGCGAGCGCCATGAGGCTGGCGCCCAGGGAGGCGAGCAGGCCGCCGATCAGCCGCGGCAGCGCGGGGCGGACGTAGGGGTACAGGCGGCGGATCGAGGCGAAGGTGCTGCGCTCGTCGCCGGGCGGAGTGCTGGGGTCAGAAGAAGGATCGGATCGATTCGAGCGTTCGTCTGTGGGAGGCATCACAGCCATTATCCCGCCGGGCGCAAGTTGTTAGTTTCGGTAAGCACCTTCTTTCCTGTGACCTGCACCACAGGCGAACGGGCCCGGAAACCGGGTCACGTGCCGGTCAGCGCACCCGCACGGAGAGGCAGGTGACGCAGCCCTCGAGCTTCTCGAACTCGGTGACCGGCGTGGTGAGCACCGTGAGCCCGCGCCCCCGCAGGAGCTCCGCGGTGGCCGGCGCGGACTCCGACAGCAGCACGGTGGTCTCGTCCAGCACGACGACGGCGGTGCCCTCGGCCTCGGGGACGGCCAGGAACGAGTCGAACACGCCCGGGTCGTCGACGAGCGGCTCGTACCCGATCACCGTGCCGTCCGGCAGGGCGGTCACGGCCGACTTGAGGTGCAGCGCGCGGGTCACGGGCACCTCGACGACACGCCAGCCACGCGGTTCGAGCAGCGCCCGCAGCTGCGCGGCGCCCTCGGCGTCGGTCCGGGTCGTGCGCCCCACGTAGACGGTGCGGCCGACCTTGAGGATGTCGCCGCCCTCCAGGGTGCCGGGCGCGGCGATCTCGGCGACCTCGCGGCCCGTCGTACCGGCCACCGGCCGCATCGACTCGACCTCGCCCCGCCGGGAGAGGGCCCCGGGGCGCGTCAGCACGACGAGGCCGTCGAACACGACGACCGTGTCCTCCACGAACACGCCGTCGGGGTGGGCGGCGGCCGCGGGCAGCTCCCGCACCGCCCAGCCCAGGTCGCGGAACACGTCCACGTAGCGCGCCCACTGCCGGGCGGCCAGGCCCACGTCGACGGGGACGCGTTCGAGGTGCGTCAGCTCGCCATCGGCCAGGGCGGGCGACGGCGGGCGGACGAGCAGGGTGCGTGCGGTGACCATGGCGCGACGCTACCGCGTCAGGTACGCCATCCGCGCCGTCTTCGGCCCGTGCGGCGACTCGAACGAGACCACCTCGCCCGCGGTGAACCCCATCGCCAGCATCCTGCGCAGGGCCTTCTCGTTGTGCGCATCCGGTTCCCCGACCACGCGGCGGGTGCCCGCCCCGGCGAAGAGGAAGCCGCGCACCGCGGGCCCGAGCACCGACCAGGGGTCCGCGGGCGCCCCGTGCCGGGCGACCGGGCCGCGGCTGCCCAGGAAGAAGTGCAGCCCCAGGTCGCCCTCCCGCACGTCGTACGCGGTGCCGATCGGGTCGTGCTCCGGGTGGTAGGCCTGCACGAGCACCACGGGCTCGCCGTCCCACCGCACGAGGTATGCGTGGTGGGTCTCCAGGGAGTCCACGAACGCGTACGTGTCGCGCACCTCGTCGCGCGTGTGCTCCCCCATCCCCCAGAACGCCGCGCGCGGCTGGGTGAACCACCCGTGCAGCAGGTCGGCATCGGCGTCCGGGTCCAGCACGTGCACGGTGACGACGCCGTCCGCGCCGAAGTCGCGACGCCACACCTCCGCGCCGCGGGGCCCGTTCAGCAGCCGCAGGCTGGTGTCCACCGGGCGCAGCCGGTCCCAGTCGGTGACGACGGCGGCGGTGCGGGCGTCGGCCCACGTGGCGTGCTGGTCGTCGAAGTGCGGGCTGCCGGGGTGCCCGTCGGCGCCGAAGGGCACGCCCCACCGGCTGTTCGCACGGTCCGACAGGTCCCAGACGTACCGCGCCACCGACGCCCGGTACGCGGTGGGCGACACCCCGGGCGCGCCGCCCGTGCAGCGCACCGTCTCGTTGTTGCCCGAGACCGGCGCGGGCGTCACTCCGGGAGGAGGGCCCGGCACAGCGGGCGCGACCAGGTCCGGCACCGGCAGCAGCGGAGCAGGGACGTGCAGGTCGCCCCAGGTCTGGTCCGTGAGTGCCGCCTCGGCCAGCGCCCCGCTCGCCTCCACGTCGGCGTCGATCCGCAGCCGCCGCCCGCCCGGGCCCTCGACGACGAGCCAGTCCGCCGCGAGGATCCGCCCGAGACCGGCCCCGACCGCCGTCGGGACGTCGAAGACGCCGCCGAGCACCGGCATCAGCGCCGGGTCCTGCCCGTGCGGCTCGTGCAGCGCTGCGAACACCGGATGTGCGGCGAGCCGGCGGGCCAGGGCGTCGCGCCAGCGCATGTACAGGGCCGCGTCGGTGGAGGCGGCGTCCACGTGGGCGCCGTCGGCCACCCAGGAACGCAGGCGGACGGCGGCCGCGGACGTGTCGTGCGCCAGGTGCTCGACGAGCCCGGCGGCGCCGAGGTCGCGGGTGTCGCCGTGGATGCGGGCCTGCGTGGCGGGCGACTCCGGGCCGGTGGCCGCGGCGAGGAGCTGGCGGATGCGCTCGGCGCGGTACGGCGGGTAGGACCAGCCGAGGTCGTGCGCCTCCCGTCCCGGCCGCAGGTCGCGCGGGCCGGTGCCCGGGCGGCCGTCGCGCGCGGCGGGCCGCTGCGTCACGGGCCGCTCGTTCGCGTCGACGGCGATCTCGGTCACCCGGGCGGGCGCCGGGAGGTCCACGTAGCCGTCCGCCGGTTTTGCGGTCGGCAGCGCCCGCTCCGGCGCACCCTGAGGCACCGCCGGGACCTTGCCCGCCGTCAGGCTCAGCACCTCGCCGGTGCTGTCGGCGGTGAGCACGCGGTTGACGGGGTCGACCCACCCGCCGAACGCGTCGGCGACGTCCCGGGCGGTGCGGGCGTGCAGCAGCGCGCGCCACGCGCCCACGCCGACGTCGGACAGCTCGCGGGCCGGCCAGTGCAGGCGCCAGCTCTCGGCCCCGCGGCTGTCCACGCCGTCGGACACGACCTCGACGTGGTGCGCCAGGGCGTTGGTGATGCCCCAGGCCACGGACGACGCCGGGCGCCCGCCCGGCCCCGCCGCGCCGTCCACCGCGTGCCCGAAGTGCGGCACGCCGGGCACGCCCGGGAAGGCGAGGCCGACGACGTCGTAGGGCGCGGCCGGATCGGTGCACGCGAGCCTGACCTGCTGGTACGGGCCGGGCAGCTCCAGCGTGCGGTGCGGGTCGCCCGCGACCAGCGGGCTGCCCGACTCCGTGAACCGGCCGTGCACCGCCCACGCGTTGGACCCGGAGCCGCCGTCGGCGACGAACAGGCCCAGCACCCGGTCCAGCGGCACGCCCGGGAGGTGCAGGTGCCGGGCCACGTGCGCCCGCCACAGGACGCCCGGGAACCCGTTGAACAGGACGTGGCTCGCCAGGAACACGCCGATCGGCGTCCACGGCGCCCAGGGCCGGAACGGCACCCCCGCCAGCTCCGGCACGTCCCGGCCGCCCGCCAGCAGCCCGGCGCTGACGCCGTCCGCGTACGCGGCCAGCCACGCGCGCTCGGGCCCGGCCAGGGCGTCGTGGATCGCGCGGGCCGTGGCGGCCAGCCGCTCCCTCGCGGCGAACCGGTCCCACGCCTCCCCCGCCGCGCCGGCGAGCTCGCCGTACCGCTCCTCGGCGCGCATCCGGTCGGCCTCGACCTGCAGCCCGCGGTCCTGGGCGGTCACCCAGCCCTGGCCGTAGGCCAGCGCCGTCTCGGTCGCGGCCCGCACGTGCGGGATGCCGAGGTCGTCACGAAACAGGTCGAAGTCCACGTTCTCTATCATCTCTCCGGGTTCATCTCTCTCTGCGCACCGGGTTCGCGAGCGAACCCGCGTAGATCAGCGACGCGGACTGGTTGGTCAGGTCCACCATCTGCAGCGTGTTGCGCAGCTGGAGCCGGTTGAGGCACGAGTGCGCGAACCGCGCGGACCGCAGGTCGATCCCCGTCCGGGCCCGCACGTCGGGGTGCTCGTCCGCGTGCCGGTCGATCGTCTCGGCGACCAGGGCCCAGAACCGGTCCTCGGCCAGCACACCGTCCTCGGCGAGGATGCCCGCCAGGTGCCGCAGCACGCCGTCGAACACGTCGGTGAAGATCGCGAGCGCCTTCTCGTCGTCGTCCACGGCTGCACGGATGCGCTCGACACCGCCCGGCAGGGGCCCGTGACCCAGCAGGGCGACCTCCTCGCCGATGTCCTTCATGATCGCGCGCTGCACCACGCCGTCGCGCAGCACCAGGATGAGGTTCTCGCCGTGCGGCATGAACGCGAGGTCGTAGGTCAGCAGGCAGTGCACCAGGGGGTAGAGGTAGGCGTCGAGGTAGGCGCGCAGCCACTGCTCGGGCGCGACACCCGACTCGCGGACCAGGCCCGTGGCGAACGACGCCCCGCCCGCGTCGCGGTGCAGCAGGCTCGCCATGGTCACGAGGCGCTCGCCGTCCGCCAGCCGGGGCACGGGCGACTCGCGCCACAGGGCGGCGAGCATCTTGCGGTGCGGGTTGGGCTGCGGAGTGCGGTGGTAGACGTCGCCCGTGTAGCCGACCGAGGCGAGCTCGCGCAGCACGCCGAACCCGGCGCGGCGCAGGGTTGCGTCGCCGCCGACCAGGTCGGCGACCCAGTCGTTGATCGCCGGGGTGGCGCGCATGTAGGCCGGGGACAGCCCGCGCAGGAACCCCATGTTCTGGATCGCGAGCGCCACCTTGACGTAGTGCCGCTCGGGGCGCGTGCGGTTGAACATGGTGCGGATCGACTGCTGGGCCTGGTACTCGTCCGAGCCGGGGCCGAGCGGCACGAGGTCGCCGCGCGCGACGTCGGCCGCGAACGTGACGGCCACGCGGTGCTCCCACTGCCAGGGGTGCACGGGCAGGTAGAGGTAGTCGGCGGGGTCGTGGCCGCGGGCGGCGAGGCGGTCGGCGAAGGCGGCGCGCTCGGCGTCGGACAGCTCGCCGGGGGTGCCGGGGGCGCCGTAGTGCCCGGCCTCGGTCTGGTCGGCCGCGAGCGCGAGGTGGGTGTGCTCGCGGCGGGCGGCGAGCCACAGCATGCGCAGGCGCTCGCCGCGCTCCGGGGCGTAGGCGCGGTAGTCGCGCAGGGAGAAGCCGATGCGGCCGTTGTTGGCGAGGAAGCTCGGGTGCCCCTCGGACATCGCGGCCTCGACCTGCTGGAACGCCTCGGCGGTGGCGTGCGCGCCGGACGCCGTCCGGGCGGCCTCCAGCAGGCCGGCCACCGAGGGCGTGGTGCCGTCGAGCTCGCGCTCCCGCTTCGCGGCCGCGCTGGCCAGGGTCGCGGACAGCTCCTCGAGGTAGGTCGCCAGCAGGGCGTCGGGTACCTGGAGGAGCGGCTGCAGCTCCGCGATCAGCTCCAGCGCGTCCACGGGCAGGACGACGGCGCCCCGCACACCGGCGTCGGCCGTGCGGCGGATGGACGCCGGGTCGATGACCCAGTGCTCCAGGGCGTAGCGGCGGGCGGTGAACCGGTAGGTGACGCCGTCGAGGTCGAGGCGGTAGGCGCCGGCTGCCGTGCTCTCGTTCGAGGTGCCGTCGCTCTCCGGCGCGAAGAGCCGCTCGTGGGCCAGCTCCGCCAGGGCCTTGGCGGCCAGGTGCCGGTGGGCGTGCTCCATGAGCGGCGCCGTGAGGTGCGTCGCGATCATGGGGTCGGGCCGGTGGGTCGCGGGCTGGCGGCGCGAGCCGTCCCCGCCGCCGTCCGCCGCGAACCCGCCGCCCAGCGCGGACGCGGCGAAGTCGGCGCGCGTCGCGACGCTCAGGGCGGCGCGCTTGGCGTGCACGCCGCGGCCGAGGTCCACCTCGCGCAGCACACGGAACCCGGCGGCCGCGTTCTTGGCGGCGATCTTCCGGTTGCCGACGTCGGGCTCGACGACGACGCGGAGGGCGCCGCGGCCCGCCCCGGAGTCCGTGTCGGTGCCGGATCCCGACAGGCAGAACCGCATCACCGCCGTCATCACGGCGTCGGTCAGCCCGTGCCGCGGCGTCGCGGGCGGGGCGACCAGCAGGTGCATGCCGAGGTCGCCGGGCTGCGTGTCGTGGACGCCGTCGAGCGGCACGCGCGGGTCGTACGTCTCCGTGAGGAACACCGGCTCGCCGTCGAGGCGGCCGAGCCACGCGTCCTCGCCGGGGCGGCCCTGGATGCCGGCCAGGTACTCGCGGACGTCGTCGACGTGCAGCTCGCTCATCTGCCAGAACGACGACGCCGGGTGCGCCAGCCAGCGCTGCACCAGCTCGGCGTCGCGCACGGGGTCGACGGGTTCGAGCGTCACCTCGCCGAGGCGGGTCGGGGTCGCGAACGTGTGGACCGTCGTCGGGGCGCTCACCGGGCGGCCTCCATCTCGTTGTCGGTCGGGCGGGGTTCGGCCGGGCGGGGTTCGGCCTGCGGTCGCACGGCCCCGCCGTCGGGCAGGCCGAACTGCTGGAAGGCGATGCGGCGCTCGATGGGGTACGGCTCGCGGCCCGTGACGTTCGCGAGGATCACGGAGTTGCGCCAGGCGCCGAAGCCGAGGTCGGGCGCGGTGACGCCGTGGGTGTGCTCCTCGCCGTTGACCACGTGGATGCGCCTGTCGTCGTCCACGGTGTAGTCGCGGGCCACGGCGTAGCGGCCGTGCGCGTCGAGGTTGACCAGGCCGGGCGCCAGGAAGGCCGGCACCGAGGCGGCGTAGCCCGTCGCGGCGACGATCGCGCGGGTGCGGTGCTCCGCCGTCGTGCCGAGCTGGGCGTGGCGCAGGGTGAGCACGTACTCGCCGCCACCGTCGGGGCCGCCGGCGCCCGGGCCCGCAGGGTCGAACCGCGCCGCGACCACTTCCGTGTCGGACAGCAGCGTGGTCGGCACCTCGGCCCCGAGCGCGGACTTGCGGTACAGGGTGTCGTAGATGTCGTCGATCAGGTCGCCGCTGATGCCCTTGTAGAGGTTGCGCTGCTCGCGCCCGAGCACGTCGCGCTGCTCGATCGGCAGCGAGACGTAGTGGTCGGTGTACTCGGGCGACGTCATCTCGAGCGTCAGCTTCGTGTACTCCATCGGGAAGAACCGCGGGGAGCGGGTCACCCAGTCCACGCGGTGCTCCCCCGGCCCGGTGCCGCAGCCCTCCAGCAGGTCGCGGTACACCTCGGCCGCGGACTGCCCGCTGCCCACCACCGTGACCGAGCCCGCTGCGCGCAGGTCGTCCCGGCGCGGGAGGTACTCGCTGGTGTGCACCACGGGACCGGCCGTGCCGCCGGGACCGGCCTCCAGGGCAGCAAGGAAGGCGGGCAGCCGCGGCTGGGTGCCGGTGCCCAGCACGAGGTGCTTGGCACAGTATTTTTCGACACCGTGGGCGGTCTCCGCGGTCACCTCGAACAGGTAGGCGCCGTCGTCACCGGCGCCCGCCGGGTCCGACACCCGGACGACGCCCGTGACGCGCCGCCCCCAGCGCAGCGTCGGGAGCTGCCCGGCCACCCAGCGGCAGTACTGGTCGTACTCGGCGCGCAGCGGGTAGAACGACTCGCGGATGTAGAACGGGTACAGCCGCCCCGTCGCCTTGAGCCACGCGAGGAACGAGTAGGGCGACGTCGGGTCGGCCATCGTCACCAGGTCGGCCAGGAACGGGACCTGCAGCGTGGTGCCCTCGATGAGCATGCCCGCGTGCCAGGAGAAGCCGTCGCGCTGGTCCAGGAAGACGGCGTCGACGTCGTCCAGGGGCTGCGCGAGCGCCGCGAGGCCGAGGCCGAACGGGCCGATGCCGATGCCGAGCAGGTCGTGGACCTTGGCGTGATCCGTACTCATCGGGCCTCCCCCTCGCCCCGCGCCAGCCGCGGGTGCACGTCCCGGCACGGCGGCTCGTCCGTGTCCGCGAGCGCCTCTCCCGCGAGCAGCCCGTGGGCGGCGGAGCGGACGAGCTCCAGGACGCCGCGGATGTCGGCGAGCGTGGCGTCGGGGTTGAGCAGGGTGAGCTTGAGGCAGGGGCGGCCGTCGATCACCGTCTTGGCGACCAGGGCGCGGCCGGAGTCGAACAGCACGCGCCGCACCTGGGGCACGAGTGCGTCGGCACGCTCGGGGTCGAGGCCGTCGGGCTCGTAGCGGAACAGGACGGTGGACAGGTCGGTGCCCCCGACGAGGCGGAGGTCGGCGTCTCCGGCGAGGTCCTGGTGCACGGCGGCGGCCAGGTCGCAGACGGCGTCGACGAGCGCGCCGACGCCGTCCGCCCCGAGGGCGCGCAGCGTGACCCAGAGCTTGAGCGCGTCGAAGCGGCGTGTGGTCTGCAGGGACTTGTCGACCTGATTCAGCTCCGCGTTCTCAGCGGGGTTGAGGTAGTCCGCGTGCCATGTGACGGGGGCGAGGTCGGGCCGCTCGCGCACGATCAGGGCGCTGGAGGAGACGGGCTGGAAGAACGACTTGTGGAAGTCGACGGTGACGCTGCGGGCCCGCTCGATGCCGTCGAGCAGGTGCCGGCGTGTGGGGCTGACCAGCAGGCCGCAGCCGTAGGCGGCGTCGACGTGGAGCCAGGTGCCGACGGCGTCGCACAGGTCGGCGATCGGGACCAGCGGGTCGATGCGGCCGCGGTCGGTGGTGCCGGCGGTCGCGACGACGGCGACCACCGTGTCGCCCGTGCGCTCGATGTCGACGAGGGTCTGGCCGAGGGCGTCCGGGCTCATCCGGCCCTCGGCGTCGGTGCCGACCTCGACCACGGCGTCGCGCGGCAGGCCCAGCAGCAGCGCGGACTTGGCGACGCTGAAGTGGCTCGCTCCCGTGGCGAGGATCCGCATGGACTCCAGGCGGACGCCGTCGCGGCGTGCGCGCTCACGCGCCAGGAACAGGGCCTGGAAGTTGGACTGGGTGCCGCCGGAGGTGAAGATGCCGTCCGCGCCGCCGGGGCGGCCGCCGTCGGGCAGGTCGCCGTCGAGCGCGAAGCCGATGCGGCCCGCCGTCCACTCGACCAGGCGCCGTTCCATGAGGGTGGCGACCGTGGACTGGTCGTAGGTGTCGACCGAGGTGTTGATCGCGGCGAGCATCGTCTCCGCGCCGACGGCGGGCAGCGCGACCGGGCAGTTCAGGTGGGCGGCGTAGGTGGGTTCGTGGAACCAGATCGCATGCTGCGCGTACAGGTCCGCGGCCTCGCGCAGCGCCTCCCGGGTGCCCGACGGCGGGCCGTCCAGGTCGACGGCGTCCACCAGGCCCTGCAGCTCCGAGCGGCTGGCGCCCGAGAACGGCTGGGTCACGGAGGTGAGCCGGGCGGCGATGTCGTCGGAGACCGCGCGGACGGTGTCCGCATAGGTGCTCGCGGTGGCCCCGCGCAGGAGCGCGGTCGTGTCGTGGCGCGGACCCGAGGGTGCGGTGGGCACTGGCTGCGTCACTGCGGGCAGGTGTGAGGGCATGCGGAAGGCTCCTCGTGCAGGCGAAAGGAACGCCGCCCGGACCGGACGGCGTGGTGCAACTTAGGTTTGCCTGACCTAACTTAATCCTTCGGGCACCCGCGTCAAGCCATGCGGGGAACCCGGTACGTGGCGCCCGTCACTCCGCCGGCGGCACGACCGCCACCGGGCAGGGGGCGTGGTAGATCAGGGCCTGGCTGGTGGAGCCCAGCAGCAGGCCGCGAAAGCCGCCGCGCCCACGGGAACCCACCACGACGAGCCGGGCGTCCTTGGCCCGGTCGAGCAGGGCGGCGGTGGGACCGTCGGGGGCGACGACCCGCTCGACGCGCACGTCCGGGTGGTCCGCCCGCGCGTCGGCGAGCCAGCGGTCCAGGGCCTGGGCGCCGTGCTCCTGCGTGGCCTGATCCTGGGTGCCCAGGTCCTGGGTGCCCAGGTCCTGGGATCTCCGCCGGCCGAGGCCCGGCCCGTCGCTCCAGGCGTGCACGGCGACCAGGGGCGCGCCGCGGAGGGCGGCGGCGTCGAAGGCGAAGCGGATCGCCTCCCGGCTCGTGGGCGACCCGTCGACGCCGACGACCACCGGACCCTCCTGCGCGGGCGTGCCGCGCACCACCACGACGGGGCAGTGCCCGTGCGTGGCCACGGCCACCGCGATGGAGCCGACCAGCAGCCCGGTGAGCCCGCCGAGGCCGCGCGAGCCCAGCACCACCAGGGCGGCCGACGCCGACCTGCCGACAAGCTGTCCCGCCACCGAGCCGACGGCCAGCCGCGTGGTCACCGGGACACCGGGGGCCGCCTCGGCCGCCGCAGCGGCGGCGTCGTCCAGCCACAGCGTGCCCTGCTCGATCAGCGCGTCCTCGTACGACCCGAGCGGGGCCGCGTGCGGGACGCCGGGCGGAACCGGCGACCACACGCTGACGAGGACCAGCGGCACGCCGCGCCCGGCAGCCTCACGAGCCGCCCAGCGGACGGCCTGCGTGGCCGACTCCGAACCGTCCACGCCCACCAGGACCGGAAGATCTCTCGTCTCGCTCATACGCGCCATCGTGACACCGGATCGAGGGCCGGGCAGGTCAGCGCGGCGTCAGGCCCCGCTCGAAGAGGTCGACGAGCGCCTGCGCGAAGGCGTCCGCATCGAGCCCCGGGTCGTCCTCCCGCGCCTGCTGGTAACCCTCGACCGCGCAGAGGATCGCGTGCGCCGTCCACTCGACCTGCACCGGGCGGACCGTGCCCGCCGCGCTGCCCACCCGCAGGACGCCCAGGAGGGGGTCGCGAAGCAGCGCCTCGTCGAAGGCGGCGGGCTCCCCCGGGCGCTTCCACCCCGCGGACAGCCGCCACAGCGCGTTGACGCCGTCGCGATGGGTGTCCTGCCACCGCACGAAGGACGTCAGGTAGGCCGCGAGCCCGCCCTCGGGAGAGCCCGCGGCCGCCACGGCCTGCTCGATCGCGGCCACGCAGTCGCCGAGCACGGTGTCGCAGAGCACCGTGAGCAGCTCGTCCTTGTCCGCGAAGTGGTAGCTGATCATGCCCGGGCTGGACAGGCCGGCCTCGGCGGCGATGCGCCCGAACGTCGCCTTCGACAGGCCCTCGCGCGCGATCACCCGTACCGCCGCCTCGACGATCTGGGCGCGGCGCGCCGTGGTCGTGAAGGACCGGCCTGTCTGCATGACCAGGACTCTAGCCGGGCTACTGCGGCTCTTCCTGCAGCGCCCGCACCTCGATCCGGGACCGCAGGGCCGCCGACGCGCGCTCGGCCCAGCCGAGCGCGGCCTCCTGGTCGGCGACGTCGACGATCCAGAACCCGCCGACGTACTGCGGCGCGTCCACGAACGGCCCTGGGACGTGCTCGGGCTCCGCGCCGGTCGCGTCGACGGTGACCGCCGTCGACGGCGGGTGCAGCCCGCCCGCGGTGACGAACGACCCGGACTCGTTGAGCGCGGTGTTGAACGCGTCGACCGCGGCGATCATCGCCTCGAGCTCGGCGGGGTCCATCTCCTGCATCGACTCCATCGTCGGCTCGTCGGCCGTGTCGTGCGGCATGGTCAGGAAGAACTGGGGCATGAGACGTGCTCCGTTTCTGTTCGGTTGAGCAGAAGTTAGGTCACCTGAGCAAGACGCCGCAAGGAAAACGAGCCGTCTCGGGGAGCACCGGCCCGGAGATCACCCGGCCTGCGCCGCCATACCGCGCCACGCGACCCGGATACCCTCACGGCAGCGCGCCAGCGCCTCGGGGTCGTCCAGGGTCACGCCGCGCACCACGAACTGGTAGTAGAAGACCCCGTTGACCAGGTCGATGCAGGCGTCGACGTCGATGTCGGGACGCAGCACGCCCCGCTCGATCCCCGCCCGCAGCACCGCGACCATGCCGGCGCGCCGCCGCGAGACGTGCGACCGCCAGTACGCCTGGGCGAGCTTGCGGTCCGTCATCGCCAGCCGCATGCGCAGCCGGAACCGCTCCTCGGAGTACGTCTCGCGCGCCGCCGACGACGAGGTGGCGTACGACGAGGTGGTGGACGACGAGGTGGCGTACGACGAGGTGGTGTACGCGTCGAGCACGTTCTGCAGGAGGTCGCCCTCCAGCGGGATGGTGTGCGGCGCGCGACCCCGGTCCAGGGCGGTGGCGACGAGGTCGGTCATGCTGGGCCACCGGCGGTAGATCGCCGCGCGGCTGACGCCGCTGCGCTCCACGACGCGGCTCACCGTGACCTCCTCCCCGCGCTCCAGCAGCTCGACGGCGGCGTCCACGATCCGCTCGTCGTGCCCCTGGGCGCGGGGGCGGCCGGGGCCGCGCTGGGCGTCGTCGGCCACCTACGCCGCGCCCGACGCAGCACCCGTGCCCGCGAGGGCCCGGGCCCGCAGCTGGGCGACGAGCCCGTCGGTGAGCCCCGCGGCCCGCAGCGGGGCCAGCGGGTCGCCGTGCCGCTCGGTGAGCGCCGCGAACAGCTCGCGCATCGGGGCCGGCGAGAACTCCGTGCCGACGGCGGCCAGGGCCGCGGCGTCCAGCTCGATGCCGAACCGGCTCATCAGCGGCCGCATCACCGGCGAGATGCGGGCCAGGACGGCGGCCGAGTTCTCGCCGGTGCGCACGTAGTCGGCCACGATGTGGTCCTGGTCCGCGCCGAGCGCGAGCAGCAGCGACGCGGCGAGCACGCCGGTGCGGTCCTGGCCCGCGGCGCAGTGGAACGCGACGGTGCCCGGCGCGTGGGCGATGATCGCGAGGGCCGTGACGATCTGCGGGGCGGCGCCCTCGTACATCCGCAGGTACATCCGGCCAAACCTGGTCTGGTCCATCATCTCGGCGGCCATCCCGGCGGGTGTCGCGCCGGATCCGGCGGGGCGCGCCCCGGGTTCGCCGGCGGCCACGCCGATGTCGGCCAGCAGCGGCACGTGGTGGTAGGTCACGTTCGAGTGCGTGCCGAGCGGGCCGCGGCCGGTCACGCCGAGCTCGTCGGTCGAGCGCAGGTCGATGATCGCCCGCACGCCGCCGTCGACCAGGCCGCGGGCGACGTCGCCCGTCACCAGGGCGAGGTCGTCGGCACGAAGGGCGAAGCCCTCGCGGACGACGCCGCCGGCGACGGGGATGCCACCCAGGTCGCGCAGGTTGACGGGCGCGCTGAGCGTGAGCGCGGGGGTGGTGGTCATGTGATCTTCCTTCGGATGACGGCGCTGGCCTGGTCGATGACCGTGACCAGCACGATGATGCAGATGACGATCGCGCTGAGATGACCGTAGTCGTACATGCGCATGGCGGTGGTCAGCTCCAGGCCGATGCCGCCGGCGCCGACCATGCCGAGGATGGTCGCGCCGCGCACGTTGCCCTCGAAGAGCAGCAGCGTGTACGACACCAGCAGCGGGCCGGCCTGGGGCAGCACCCCGTACTGGACGACCTGCCGCCGGGAGGCACCGACGGCGCGTACGGCGGTCACCGGGCCGTCGTCCACGGCCTCCATGGCCTCCGCGAAGACCTTGCCGATCGAGCCGATCGAGCCGACGGTCATGGCGAGGATGCCGGCGAACGGCCCCAGCCCCACGGCGGAGACGAACATCAGCGCGAACACGAGGTCGGGCAGGGAGCGGATCACGTTCATGACCCACCGCGTCGGGTAGTACAGCCAGCGCGGCGCGATGTTCGACGCCGCGCCGAAGGCGACCACCAGTGAGAGGACCGCGCCGAGCACGGTGCCGACGATCGCCATCTGCAGCGTCTCCACCAGCAGCTCGACGATGGTGCCGAACCTGTCCCACGTCGGCGGGAAGAGCCGGAGCAGGAAGTCGCCCATGTTCACGGTGCCCTCGCCGCGCTTCGCGAAGTCGAACTCCGCGCCGACGAACGACCACACCAGCAGGACGGCGGCGACGGGCAGGCCGAGCAGGAACCGCGCGCGGGGCACGTTGACGGCACGCTCCAGACGGGCGCGGGTGCGCGGGTCGAGCTGCGGCTCCGAGGTGGTCCGGCGGCTCGGTCGACTCCCGCGGCTCGGACCACGCCCGGGTGCGGCCGGGGCGGCGGGATCAGACGAGACCGTCGACACGGTGGGCCTCCTCGTCGTGGCTGTACAGCACGTCGAGCGCCGCGGCGTCGAGCCGGTCGGTCGGGGCCGAGACGAGCACCTTGCCGTGCCGCAGGCCCACGATGCGGTCGGAGTGCTCCAGCGCGAGCGGGAGCACGTGCAGGCTCACGAGCACGGGGATCCCGTCCTGGTGCGCGATGTCGCGCAGCAGCTCCAGCACGGCGTGCGACATCCTCGGGTCGAGCGAGGCGACGGGCTCGTCGGCGAGGATGATCCGCGGCTCCTGCATGAGCGCGCGGGCGATCGCGACGCGCTGCTGCTGGCCGCCCGAGAGGGAGCGCGCCTGCTCGGTGGCCTTGTGGGCGATGCCGACGCGGTCGAGCAGCTCCAGCGCGCGTCGTCGGTGCGCGCCGGTGAACCCGCCGGCCAGGTTGAGGGGGCCGGCGTCGTGCAGCGCCCCGGTCAGCACGTTGGTGAGCACGCTGAGCCGGCCGACCAGGTTGAACTGCTGGAACACCTGGCCGGCCGACGCGCGCACGTCGCGCAGCCGGCGGCGCGGGAGGTTCGTCAGGTCGTGCCCGACGACGTTCGCCGAGCCGCCGGTGATCGGCGCGAAGCCCGTGAGGCTGCGCATCAGGGTCGACTTGCCGGAGCCGGACGAGCCGAGCAGCGCGACGATCTCGCCCGGGAACAGGTCGAGGTCGACGCCGTCGAGCACGAGCGGACCGTCGCCGTAGGCGACCCGCAGGTCGCGCACCGAGACGAGTGCTGGGCCGGTCATGCTCAGCCCAGGTCCGAGATGTCGACGTCGGCGATCGCGGCGATGTCGACGAAGGGCTGGAAGATCGACGGGTCGGGGTCGACGATCGGCTCCGTACCCTGCATCGCCTCGAACATCGCGCCGAGGGCGTCGGCGTTCTCCTCGACGAACACCTTCGGCAGGGCCTGCTTCAGGAGCTCGCGCTTGTCGTCGGCGAGCTCCTGGTCGGCGAGCACGGTGACGGCGACCGGCATCGAGGCGCTCTCGCCGATCGAGCGGGTCTCGCCCTTCTCGAACGGGAACATCGGTTCGCCCAGGCCCGCCATCGCCGGGAAGATCGTGGACGTGCAGGCCACGTCGACCTGACCCTCCTTGAGGGCGGTGAAGCTCATGTCGTGCCCGCCGCTGAACATCGGGGTGTAGTCGGTGTCCTGCTCCAGGCCGGCGTCGTGCAGCATCGCGACCGGCATGAAGTAGCCGGAGCTGGACGCCGGGTCGGCGAACGCCACGACGGTCTCGGGTGTGATGTCGGCGAGCGACTTCAGGGGTGAGCCGTCGAGCACGAGGCAGGTCGAGACCGGGTCGTCGTTGCCCGGCCACGCGACCAGCGAGTCGACCTCCCCCGTGTTGACCGCGAGCGCGGACGGGAAGCCGCTCATGAAGCCGATGTCGACGTGGTGGTTGCGCAGGGCCTCGACGACGGCCGTGTAGTCGGGCACGTCGACGATCTCGACCTCGCGGCCGGTCTCGGCCTCGACCAGACCGGCGAACGCTTTGATGGGGTTCTCGGCGCCGGGGTCGTCGCCGAGCGGGGTGGTGGCGAAGGTGATGGGGGCGTCGGGGTCCGAGGCCGCGGCGTCGGCGGAGGCGGTGCCGTCGGAGGTGGTGCCGGAACAGCCGGTGAGCAGGACGGTGGTGCCGAGGGCGAGCAGGCCCAGAGCCGGGAGTGCGCGGGCGCGCATGGGCGTTCCTTTCGGGAGGCCGACCGGTGGCCGGCGGGATATCGCGACTGGCGATATCGATATGGAACTCCCCGCAGATGGCCGCGAATTACGAGACCGCGGTCCTGTAACGGAAGCGCGGATGAAGATCGGGTGTCCGGCGGCATCGTGTGGTGGGCGCGCCTCAGAACGGCGGGACGCCGGGTCCGGGTGAGACGCCGCGGGCGGCCGGTGCGCGTTCCGCCGTGGGTGCGGCTGTGGGCACAGCCCTCGGTGCTGTCTCGATGTAGACGCGGGGCAGCCGACGTCCGGCCAGGGCACGCAACGTCAGGTCCTGGCTGGTACCGGGGTCCACCTGGTCCAGGTCGATCCCGGTGTCCAGCACCGATGGTTGCCGGGTGTGCGCCCTGCCCGCGGGCGTGGTCCAGGTCGTGACGCCTGTGACGGGGTCACGCTCGACGCCCCAGCCCGCGTGCGTCTTGAGCAGGTGATGCCGACGACACAGGGCATGCAGGTTCGACGCGCTGGTCTGCCCACGCGCACCCTCACCCCTGGCAGCAGGTCCAGCACCGGCGTCGCGGGCGCGATCACGGTCATGGTCGAAGGGTTCGATGTGGTCCAGGTCGCACGTCGTCGCCGGGGTGTCGCACCCGATGAACGTGCAGGTCCCGTCCCTGGCCTCCACCGCCGCACGGAGCACCTTGCCCGGCGTGTAGCTGGTGGTGGAGTAGTCGATGAGCACTCCGGTGACCGGGTCGGTCACCAGCCGCTGCCACGTCGCGTCCTGAGCGATCAGCCGCGCCGTCTCCGCCGGGATCGGACCGAACCCATCAAGCTCACCCGGGCCATCATCCAGGCCCAGGAGCGTGCTCGCCGGAACCGTCACCCGCACCACCGGCCGCGTCGGCGTCACCCGCACCACCGGCTCCCGCACCACAGACGCCCCGCCACCACACGAACAGACCGACTCGTCGACGCTCCCGGACGTCTCCCCCGAACCGCCCTCGGCCTGGGTGGTCGCCGCGAACCGGTTCCCCGGCACCAGCCGGCCCGTGACGATCCCGGTCAGGCAGTCCGCACGAAGCTGACCCAACGTCCGCTCCTCACCCGCGGTGTACCGCAGCTGATGCGCCATGTCGTCCACCACACCCCACACCGCCGCAGCATCCACCGCAGGCAGATACGCCGACACCCAGCCCATGTCGTTCTCCGCCCGATCCACCTGCACGCTCCGGTCCAGGGCCGCAGCCCTCGCGGACTCCTCCGCGCCGTGCCGCGCCTTCGCGAACGCCAGCAACTTGCTCCGCAACCACCGCCACGTCCGAAACGGAGCCTGCGGCAGAAACCGCTCGACCGCCTCCGCCCGCTCCACCACCGTCAGATCAGCCGCCGACCGCAACAACGTGTGCGCCTTACGCACATCGATCCGCCCCTGGACCAGCGCCGTGATCACCGACGGATGCTCCGCACCCGACTCCGCGCGCACCACCACCTCCGACCCCTCAGCCTGAGTGATCACCAGCTCGGCCGTCACCTGCCCGACCAACGAGCTGTGCGCCAACGGACTCGTCTCCCGCGCCGCCAACTCCCCCACGACGCGCGCCTGCACACCCGCCGCCCACGACTGCAGCCGGTTGCACGCGACCACCAGCTCCCCCAGCAGGTCGTCGGACAGCGCGTCGAGCGGGGCCGATCCGGCCTCAGCGACGACGGGTCCGCCGGCAGCCATGGCAGCCTGCCCGACGCCAAGCGCGGTGCCCAGCCCGGTGTACTCCGCGACCACCCACGCCAGCTCGGCGCCCGGCGCGCCGGCCAGCGCCTCGACGGGCCACCGCTCCGGCTCGACCGGCGCCCCCGAGGCACGCAGTCGGTCACGCTCGCCGAACAGCGCCTCTCCCTCGGCGAAGAGCGCGGCGAGCCAGGTGTCGTCGGGCATGGTGCCGTCCGCAAGATCGTCGTCGGAGACGGCACGCCGGGACGGCACGGCATGCGCAAAGGGCACCGCACACCCGGACGCCGCGGCGCCCACCAGAGGTGCACCAGACGCCGCACCTGCGACACCACCGGCCCGTCGCGCGGAAGCACCGTCGCGCACAGCCACCGAACCACCGCTGCGACCGCCCAGAGACGTCGCGGCCGCTCGACCTCCGTCGTCGCACCACTGCCCACCCATACCGCCACCCCCTCGAACTCCAACGCGAGTCAACAACACCATTCCAGCGGACGTTTGTTCGATCCTAGGCCGGGTCACTGACACCCGCCCGTTCTTCTGCCCGGCGCGTAAACGACGCCCGTCGGCGCGCGTTGACGCCGTGGCACCGGTACACAAGTCTCGGTGGTGACGTCCCGGTCACGCCGACCGCGGCCCCCACCGCAGCCCCGACCGCGCCAGGTCGCCAAACCCATGGCCACCGCGTCACGGCGACGTCGGGGCCGACAGCTCCGGCACACCCACCAGCGCGCTTCAGCCGGAGGAGAGGGCGCTGCCCGCCCGTTCCGTCCGCTCGACGTCTCCCGGAGGATGATGCATCCATGAGCCGAATTCTCGTGACGGGTTCCGCCGACGGCCTGGGCCGCCTCGCGGCGGACACGCTCCTGAACCAGGGCCACGACGTGGTGGTGCACGCCCGGAATCCGGGCCGCGCCGAGACGCTGCGGCCGCTGGTCGACCGCGGCGCGCGGCTGGTGGTCGGCGACCTCGGCGAGCGCGACGCCGTCCGCGACCTCGCCGCCGCGCTGGCCGCGGATGCCCCGCCGGACGCGGTGATCCACAACGCCGGGGTGTGGAGCGGGCGCGCTGTCATGCCGGTCAACGTCGTCGCCCCGTACCTGCTCACGGCGCTGCTGCCCGGGCCCCGCCGCCTGGTGTACCTGAGCAGCGGCTCGCACTTCAGCGGCCGCCCGGTGCTCGACGGCGTCGACTGGCAGGGGCGGACGCCCGGCTCGTACGGCGACAGCAAGCTGTTCGTCACGGCACTGGCGGCCGCCGTCGCGCGCCTGCGCCCCGGGGCGTCGAGCAACGCCGTCGACCCCGGCTGGGTCCCCACCCGGATGGGCGGGGCCGGCGCCCCGGACGACCTGGAGCTGGGGCACCGCACCCAGGAGTGGCTCGTCACCAGCGACGACCCGGAGGCGCTCACGACCGGCGGCTACTGGTACCACCAGGAGCGGCAGCAGCCGCACCCCGCAGCCCTCGACGTGACGTTCCAGGACCGGCTCCTCGCGGCGCTGGCGCGGGAGACCGGGACGACGCTCTGAGCCCGCCGGGCCGCCGGGCTACGGTGTCGCCGTCGACCGCGGCCGAGCCGCGGACCAGGACGCGAGCAGGCGCAGGCCCTCGGCCGACGGCGACCCGGGCTCGGCGCTGTACACGAGCATCACCTGGCCCGGCTCGGCCGTGAGGGCCAGCTCCTCGTAGACCAGGGTCAGGTCGCCGACGACGGGGTGCCGGAACCGCTTGGTGCCGGTGCCGTGCGTGCGGACGTCGTGCTCCGCCCACAGCGCGCGGAACGTCTCGCTGCGCGTCGAGAGCTCGCCGACGAGGTCCTGGATGCCCTTGTCGTGGGGGTCCCGGCCGGCCTCGGCGCGGATGATCGCCACGCACATCCCGGCGAAGAGGTCCCAGTCCGGGTAGAACTCGCGGGACACGGGGTCCAGGAACTGGAAGCGCGCGAGGTTCGGCGTCCGGCCGCCGTCCCCGATCAGCGGCGAGTAGAAGGCGCGCCCGAGGGTGTTGACCGCGACGAGGTCCTGCCGCTGGTCGCGGACGATGGCGACGGAGTCCGTGATCGAGTCGAGCATCCACTGCAGGCTCGGCCGGGGCGCCCCCGGGCGGGCGGCCCGGCGGCGGCTGCGCCCCGACGACGGGATGCCGTCGGCCGCACGGGCGAGGTCGAGGAGGTGGGCGTGCTCCGCGTCGTCGAGGTGCAGGGCGCGCGACAGCGCGTCCAGGACCGCCGCCGACGCGCCGCCCAGGGCACCGCGCTCCAGCTTCGCGTAGTACTCGACGCTGACCCCGGCCAGCCCGGCGACCTCGCTGCGGCGCAGGCCCGCGACCCGGCGGTGCATACCCGCGGGCAGGCCTGCCTCCTGGGGCGTGAGCCGGGCGCGGCGGGTCATGAGGAACTCGCGGACCTCTGCTCGGTTGTCCATGCCTCCAGGCTAGGTCGGGCGCCCGGGGCGCGGGGTGCCCTGTCGGTACACCCCACGCCAGGGACTCCCTGCCCCGCGGACGGCGGCCAAGACTGAGGGGGTGCCAGCCACCCTGAACCCGCGGACCGTCACCGGACGGATGCTGCCCTCCCTGCTCCTGCTGCTGACGGTCTTCGGCCCGATCTCCATGGACCTCTACCTGCCCGCCCTGCCGGCGCTCACCGTGGAGCTGGGCGCGGCGACGTCCGTCGCGCAGCTGACCGTGACGGCGTGCCTCGTCGGGCTCGCCCTGGGCCAGCTCGTCGCGGGCCCGCTCTCGGACCGCTTCGGACGGCGCGGCGTCCTGCTGGTCGGCGTCACCGCCTACGTGGTCACGTCCGTGCTGTGCGCGCTCAGCCCGACCGTCGAGACGCTGGTCACCGCCCGGTTCGTGCAGGGGCTGGCGGGCGGCGTCGGCATCGTGATCGCGAGTGCCGCGGGGCGCGACGTCTACTCCGGGGGCGCCCTGATCCGCTTCTACGGCCGCCTCACCGTGATCGGCGGGTTCGCGGCGGTCGTCGGACCGCTCCTGGGCGGCCTGCTGAGCACGTGGGTCGACTGGCGTGGGCTGTTCGTGTTCCTCGCCGTCGTCGGCGCCGCGATCCTGGCCGTCGCCGCACTGGCCTTTCCCGAGACGCTGCCGGCCGACCGGCGGGTGACGGGCGGGTTCGGGCAGACCGTGCGCGACTACCGCACGCTGCTCACCGACCGGGCCTTTCTCGGCGCGCTGCTGAACCAGGGCTTCCTCTACGCCGCCCTGTTCGCCTACCTGGCCGGCGCAACGTTCGTGCTCCAGGACGGCTACGGCCTCTCGCCGCAGTGGTACGCGGCGGCGTTCGGCCTGAACTCCGCGGGCTTCATGACCGCAGGGTGGGTGGCCGGCCGCCTCGCGGAACGCTGGAGCGTCCCGGGCACGCTCGCGATCGGGGTCGTGGCCACCGGGCTCGGCGCGGCGGCCCTGCTGCTCGCCGGCCTGGTGGACATGCCGCTGTGGGTGGTCGTCGCCGCCCTGTTCACGCTCGCGAGCGGCGTGGCGGTCTCGTCGCCGCCGGCCACCACACTCGCCCTCGCCGGGTATCCGCGGACGGCGGGCACGGCCTCGTCGCTGCTGGGCATGGTCCGCTTCGGGCTCGGCGGGGTCGCGGCCCCGCTGGTGGGGGTCGCGGGAGCGGCCCCGATCCTCCCGCTCGGTGCCGTCACGTCGGTGGCGGTGCTGCTCGCGGCGGCGTCCTGCCTGCTCCTGGCCCGCCGTCCGGTGACGGCGTCCGGCCGCACGGCCCGGACCGTGGTGGTCGAGATCTGACCGACACCCGCACCACCCGCACCACACGCACCACACGCACCGACCGAAGGAACACACCATGAAGGCCACCGTCATGTACGGCGCGGGCGACGTCCGCGTCGAAACCGTCGCCGACCCCACCCTCCTGCTGCCCACCGACGCCGTCGTGCGCACCGTGCGCACGTGCATCTGCGGTTCCGACCTGCACCCGTACCACTCGATGCCCGGCACCGAGCACGGGCAGACCATGGGGCACGAGCTGCTCGCCGTGGTCGAGGAGGTCGGCTCCGCCGTCACCGCCGTCCGCCCGGGCGACCTGGTGATCGCGCCGTTCGCGTTCGCGGACAACACCTGCCCGATCTGCCGGGACGGCTTCCAGACCGCCTGCCCGCACGGCGGCTTCTACGCGACCCCGGACACCCCGGGGCTGCAGGCCGAGCTCGCCCGCATCCCGCTCGCCGACGGCAGCCTCGTGCCCGTGCCCGGCGTCACCGAGAAGGACGAGGCGGTCCTGCCGTCGCTCCTCACGCTCTCCGACGTGTACCTCACCGGCTACCACGCCGCGCATCTCGCGCGGATCCGGCCGGGCCAGACGGTCACCGTGATCGGGGACGGCGCCGTGGGCCTCTCCGCGGTGCTCGCCGCGAAGCAGCTCGGCGCCGGGCGCATCATCCTCATGGGCCGCCACCAGGCCCGCACCGACCTGGGCCGGGAGTGGGGCGCGACCGACGTCGTCCCCGAGCGCGGCGAGGAGGGCATCGCGCGGGTCGTCGACCTGACCGGGGGCGAGGGCTCCCACGTCGTCCTGGAGGCCGTGGGCCACATGCCCGCCTACACGCAGTCGGTCGGCGTCGTGCGGGCCGGGGGCGTGATCTCCCGCGTCGGCGTGCCGCAGTACGACGACGCGCCGGTCGGCTTCGGGTCGCTGTTCGGCCGGAACATCACGCTCACCGGTGGTCCGGCCCCGGTCCGCGCCTACATCGAGCAGGCCATCCCGCTGGTGCTCGACGGCACGATCGAGCCCGGCCGGGTGTTCGATCGCACGGTCCCGATCGACGACGTCCCCGCGGGGTACGCCGCGATGGACGCGCGCGAGGCGCTGAAGGTGCTCGTCACCGTCTGACCGCCCCGTCTCCTGACCGCCCCGCCTCAGCCGGCGGTCAGGACCTCCACGCCCAGCTCCCGGACCTGCCGGAGGACGGCGTCGCGCGGGTCGGCGTCGGTGATCACGCCGGTGACCCGCCCCCAGGGCAGCACCCGGAACCGCGACGCCGTCCCGATCTTCTCCGCCGAGGCGAGGACGTAGGTCTCCGCGGCCCGCGCCGACAGGGCCCGCTTCATCGCCGCCTCCTCCGCGTCCCCCGTGGTCAGGCCCGCCTCGGGATGCACGCCCGTGACGCCGACCAGGCAGAGGTCGGCGGAGACGTTCTGGGCCGCCTCGACGGCGGCGGCGCCGTAGGCCACCGCCGAGTGCTTGAAGACCCGGCCGCCGAGCAGGTAGATCTCGGCGGCCGGGTGGTCGAGCAGCGCGACGGCGATCGTCGGGCTGTGCGTGATCACGGTGCATGCCAGGTCCGGCGGGAGCGCCCGGGCGACGGCGAGGGCCGTGGTGCCGCCGTCCAGGATCACCGCCCCGCCGGGCCGCACCAGCCCGGCGGCGACCGCGGCGACCGCGCGCTTGCCGTCGGGGGCCACGGACTGCCGGGCGGCGTAGTCGACCACCGCCGGCGACACCGGCAGGGCGCCGCCGTAGACCCGCTGGACGAGGCCCTCGGCGGCCAGGTCCCGCAGGTCACGGCGCACGCTGTCCTCGGAGATCCCCAGGTCGGCGGCCACGTCCTTGGCGACGACCTTGCCCTGACGAGCCAGTAGTCCGAGCAGGTGGTCCCGGCGTTCCGCAGCCAGCATCCGTATTCTCTCCCGTTGTTGCACGTTTCTGCATGTACGGTAGCAGTCGTGACCGACAACGTCCTGCCCCCTCGCCCGACCGACCTCCCCGGCGTCGACGTCCCGGACCGCCGCGGGCGCACGGGCCTCGACCAGGCCGGGCGCGACCTGGACCGCAACCCCGGCGTCGTGGTGCGCGACGTCGAGCTCACGTCCCAGGGCTGGCACGTCCTGCGCCGCACCACGTACGACTACCGACGCCGCGACGGGCGGTGGGAGACCCAGCAGCGCGAGACGTACGACCGCGGCAACGGGGCCGTCGTCCTGCCCTACGACGTCGGGCGCGGCCGCGTCCTGCTGACCCGGCAGTTCCGCTACCCGGCCTACGTCAACGGGCACCCCGACGGCATGCTCGTCGAGGCCGCCGCCGGGCTGCTCGACACCGACGACCCCGACACCGCCGTCCGCCGGGAGGCCGCCGAGGAGCTCGGCGTCACGCTCGGGGAGCTCACCCACGTGCTCGACGCCTACATGAGCCCCGGCTCCGTCACCGAGCGGCTCCACTACTACGCCGCCCCCTACACGCCGGCCGACCGGACCGGGGCCGGCGGCGGGCTCGAGGAGGACGGCGAGGACATCGAGGTGCTGGAGGTACCGTTCGCCGAGGCGCTCGCCATGACCCGCGACGGCCGCATCGTAGACGGCAAGACCATCCTGCTGCTGCACTGGGCGGCGCTGGACGGCCCGTTCGCCCAGGCCGCATCATCATCAGGAGGTCTCGACGTGAGGAGGACGACGGCGTGACGGTTCCGTTCACCGACGAGGTCCGGGGGCTGCTGGTCGCCGACCGCGAGCGCACTGCGGAGCTGATCGCCTCCCTGACCGGGAGCATCGCCTCGATGGTGGAGGCGTCGCAGCTGTCCGCGTCCGACGACGAGCACGACCCGGAGGGCTCCACGATCGCCTTCGAGCGCTCGCAGGCGAGCACGCTGCTCGCCGCGGCGACGGAGCACCTGGCCGACGTCGACGCGGCCCTGGCCCGGATCGCCGCCGGCACGTACGGCCGCTGTGAGCGATGCGGCCAGGCCATCGCCCGGGAGCGCCTGCTGGCCCGGCCGACGGCCCGCACCTGCATCGTCTGCGCGGCCGCGGGCGGGACGGGTCCCCCGGGCTAGACGGGTCCCACGGGCTCGGCGAGCGTGCGGCGCGCGGCGTCCAGCACGGCCCGGAGCTGAGCGTGCGGAAAGCCATCGCTCGCGCCGGTGTCCGGCCCGATCCGGGTGCTGTAGAAGGGTTCGGCGTCGACGTCACGCTCTCCGGCCCACAGGTTGCCGGCCTCGTCGCGCTGCCACGTGACGCCTTGGCCGCGGAAGTCGGCGCGGTCGAGCCAGTCGGTGCCACGCGGCCAGTAGCCCTCCCAGTCCGCGGGGCGCAGGGCGGCGTACGCCTCGTCGACGGCGGCGAGGGCCTGGTCCACGTCGTCGTCGGCGAAGACGGCGGCGAAGCGGCACAGCAGGGCCAGTGCCGCGCCCGGCGGCAGCTCGGGGCTCCGCGCGGCGACGGCCCGGCAGATCAGGTCGAGCTCCGACCAGCGCAGCGCGTACGGGTGCCAGTGCGCCATGTCGTCCCAGCCGAGCTCGGCGGGTTCGGTCGTACCGGGAGTGGTGACGCCGAGGCTGTGAAGGTCGAGGGAGACGTCGACGCTCAGCACGACGTGGTGGCCGGGGCCGACCTCGAAGGCCACGTCGAGCGACGCGTCCTCCTCGTCGTCCAGGTCCTCGTCGTCGAGGTCCTCGTCGTCGAGGTCCTCGTCGTCCTCCGCGTCCAGCAGGTCTTGGAGTGCTCCGAGCCGGTCCACGCCCGGCCCGTCCTCGTGGGCGAAGGTGTACCGCGCCCAGAACTCGGGAGAGTGAACCGGTGGGATCGTCACGGGAGAAACATAGGGCACCTGCGCCCCGATACAAGGAACCCCGCCCTCTGGGGAGGCGGGGCCCTTGCCGCCGTACTGGGCATCCCCGGCTGCAGCGGGGATCGCGTGCGGTCTCAACCTTGAGAGGCCCTCCCCGCGACGCCAGGGCACGCCCCTCCAGACTACGAAAGCGTTCGGACGACCGCCCGCCGGGTACCGGTCGCCCGACCGCCATCCCGCCGGTGGTTCAGGCCTCATCACCTGGGCCGGCGTTCTGCCGCTACCCCGACGTGCCGCACTCCCCCGCCCTCAGCCGGGAAGCTGTGCGCCGTCCGGGAAGTCCGTGCTGCGGGACAGCTCCGCCCACTGCTGGATCTCCCGGTCGACGGCGGCACGGCCGGCGGTGACCAGGCGCAGCGCGTCCGAACCGAGCACCAGGTGCGCGGGCGGGTTCGGCACGCCGACGATCTCCAGGACCGCCTCGGCGGCAGCCCGGGGGTTGCCGAGCTGACGGCCGTCCGCCGCCAGCCGGTGCTCCCGCACCGGCGTCATGACCTGGTCGTAGTCCCCGATGGACCGCTCCGCGCGGACCATGGACCGGCCCGCCCAGTCGGTGCGGAACGATCCCGGCGCGACGGCGGTGACGTGGATCCCGAACGGCGCGACCTCCTTGCCGACGGTCTCCAGGATGCCTTCGACGGCGTACTTGCTGCCCTGGTAGAAGGACGTGCCGGGAACGGTGATGAGGCCCGCCATCGACGTGATGCCGAGGATGTGGCCGCGGCGGCGGGCCCGCATGTGCGGCAGCACGGCCCGGACGAACGCCACCGTGCCGTACACGTTCACCTCGAACTGCCGGCGCAGGTCGGCCATCGTCGACTCCTCGAAGATCCCCTCGTGCCCGTACCCGGCGTTCGCGATCGCGACGTCGACCGGCCCGACCGTGTTCTCGACCTCGTCGACGGTGCGGGCGACCGCATCGTCGTCCGTCACGTCGAGCAGGCGGGCGACCGATCGCCCCGGGGCCAGGGCCTCGAACGCCTCGGCGTCGACCGGCCGGCGGACGGTGCCCACGACGGTGTGGCCGGCGTCGAGCGCCGCCTGCGCCATCGCCCGGCCGAGCCCGGAGCTCGCGCCGGTGACGAGAAAGGTCTTGGTGCCGTGGTTGTCAGCGCTGTTGTGCTCAGTCATGACACCCAGTCTACATCGCGTCGATAATACTCGACACAGTGCAGAATATGTTCGACGGCGGGTAGGGTGACGGCGTGGACGACGACGAAGGGGCACGCGGCCGACGACGCCGCGCGACACCGACCAAGGGCGACCGGCGCGAGCGGGCGATCCTCGACGCCGCCGAGCAGCAGCTGGCCGCCGACGGGTACGACGCCATGACCGTCGCGACCATCGCGCAGGCCGCCGGGATCACCCGCGGGGCCCTGTACTTCTACTTCGGCAGCAAGAACGAGGTGCTCGCCGCCCTGGTGGAGCGGACGGTCACCCGGCTCCGCGCGGAGATCGACGGCGCCGACGACGGCGTGCCCCCCGAGAACGCCGTACGCGAGGGGATCGCCTGGACCGCCCGGATGTGGCGCGAGCACGGGACGGTGATGCGGGCCGCGGTGGAGCTCTCCCCGTCGGTTCCCGCGGTCGAGAAGCTGTGGCGGTCGGCGGTCGTCGCGCTCACGGACACGATGCGGGGAGTCGCCGAGCGCGCCGGCGTCCCGGCCGGCCCAGGGCCGCACGACGCCGCCGCCGTTGTCGCCGCGCTGGTCTGGATGACCGAACGGGCCTTCTACCAGGCGACCGCCACGGGGGGCTCGGCGGACGAGACGGCCGCGACCCTGACCCACGTCTGGCTGACCACGCTGGGCCTGCCGGTCGACGCCGGGAGCCGGCAGGGCGCGTAGGACGCGCACCGCCGGCGTCGCTCCAGGAGTCCCGGTCGAGCGCCACGATCCCCCGGTGACGGGGCCCACACCCGCGCCCCTCGACAAGAGGCCACTGGCCCTTTAATCTCGAACCGTAAAGTTCCAGTGGCCTTTTAGGGCCGCCGGATCAGCACCCACGGAAGGCGGTTCGCACCATGGACGACGACGCAGCATCTGTCGCCCGCACCAGGCTGGGCAGCTCCGACATCGCCGTGCGGCCCATCGGTCTGGGCCTGATGGGCATGTCGCAGTTCTACGGGCCGGCCGACCCGGACGCGTCGGTCGGCACCATCCGTGACGCGATCGAGCTCGGCGTGGAGCTGTTCGACACGTCGGACTACTACGGGGCGAGCAGCGCCCGCCCGGGAGCGCCGGTCGCCGGGTTCGGGCACAACGAGCGGCTGCTCGGCCGGGCCCTGCGCGGCCGCCGGGACTGGGCGGTCGTCGCGACCAAGTTCTCCGCCCGGCCGACCCCCGAGGGCCGCAGCATCTTCGACGGCCGCCCCGAGTACGTCAGGGCCGCCTGCGCGGCCAGCCTGGAGCGGCTCGGCACGGACCGGATCGACCTGTACTACTACCACCGGCTCGATCCGGCGGTCCCCGTCGAGGAGACGGTGGGCGCCATGGCGGAGCTCGTGGCCGAAGGCAAGGTCCGCGCGATCGGGCTGAGCGAGGTCACGCCGGAGATCCTGCGCCGGGCCCACGCCGTCCACCCCGTGGCGGCGCTCCAGAGCGAGTACTCCCTCTGGGAACGCGCGGTCGAGACCGAGGTGCTCGCGGAGTGCCGGCGCCTGGGCGTCACCCTCGTGCCGTACAGCCCGCTCGGGCGCGGCATGCTGACCGGGGCCTTCGCCCGGCCCGCGTTCGGCCAGGACGACTTCCGCTCCACCCTGCCCAAGTTCCAGGGCGCGAACTTCGAGCGCAACCGACGCCTGGTGGACGGGCTGGAACGGATCGCCGCCGACCTTGGCGCGACGCCCGGCCAGACGGCCCTCGCCTGGCTGCTCGCCCGGCACCACGACGTCGTCCCCATCCCGGGCTCCACACGCATCGCGAACGTCCGGGAGAACGTCGCCGCCACCTCGGTGCGGCTCAGCGCGGACGACACGGCCTGCCTGGACGCGCTCTTCGACCCGGCGCAGGTGGCGGGCACGCGCTACGGAACGCTCAACGCCCGCCCATCGCTCGACACCCCCACAGCAACGAACAGGAGCAGCTCATGAACTACGACGACCAGTTCGCCGGCAGGACCGCCTTCGTCACCGGCGCGGGCAGCGGCATCGGGGCGGACATCGCGCGGCTGCTCGCCGCCCGCGGCGCCGACGTCGCCCTGGTGAGCCGCTCGCGCGCCCCGCTGGAACAGCTCGCCGACGAGATCACCGGGAACGGGGGCAGTGCACTCGCCCTGCCCGCCGACGTGGGCGATCCGCGCGCCGTCGAGCAGGCGGTCGCGGCGACCGTCCGCCGCTTCGGCGCCCTGCACCTCGCCGTCAACAACGCGGGTACCTCCGGCGCCCACTTCGACGTCCCCGACCTCCCTGAGGACGAGTGGGACGCGACGCTGGCGACCAACCTCTCCGGCACCTTCTACGGGCTGAAGTACCAGATCCCCGCCATCCGGGCCGCCGGCGGCGGCGCCGTCGTCAACATCTCCAGCGTCTTCGCGGACCGCGGTCTGTCCCACCGCGCCGCCTACAGCGCGAGCAAGCACGGCCTGCGCGGGCTGACGCGCGCGGCCGCCGCCGACTGGGCGCAGCACGGCATCCGCATCAACGAGGTCCAGCCCGGCGTCATCCCCGTCCCGCGGCAGCAGGGCAACCCGGAGGAGGTCGCCCAGGTCGCCGCGAAGATCCCGGCACGCCGGCTCGGTACCGGGACGGAGGTGGCGCAGGCCGTCGCCTTCCTGCTCTCCGACGAGGCCTCCTACATCACGGGCGCGCACCTCGCCGTCGACGGCGGCTTCCTCGTCTGACGCGTCCCGACGCCGTCCCGCACCAACACCCACACCCACACCCACGAGAACGAGACAGAGGCATCATCATGAGCAAGACCTGGCTGATCACCGGCAGCTCCCGCGGGCTCGGCCGCGCCGTCGCCGAGGCCGTCCTGGCGAACGGCGACAACCTCGTCGCCACGGCCCGCCGTACCGAACCGCTGACCGACCTCGCCGAGACGTACGGCGACCGGATCCGGCTGGTCACCCTCGACGTCACCGACGCCGAGGCCGCGCGACGAGCCGTCGAGGTCGCCGTCCAGGCCTACGGCCGCCTGGACGTCGTCGTCAACAACGCGGGCTACGCGGACATGGCGGCCATCGAGGACATGTCCGAGCGGGCCTTCCGAGCCCAGATCGACGCCAACCTCTACGGCGTCGTCAACGTCACCCGTGCCGCCCTCCCGGTCCTGCGCGAGCAGGGCGCGGGCCACGTCATCCAGATCTCGTCCGTCGGCGGGCGGGTCGGCGGTCCCGGCCTCGGCGCCTACCAGGCCGCCAAGTGGGCCGTCGGCGGCTTCTCGGAGGTCCTGGCCAAGGAGGTGGCCCACCTCGGCATCAAGGTCACCGTCGCCGAGCCGGGCGCCATGCGCACGGACTGGGCCGGCTCGTCCATGGCCACCCCTGCGGTCAGCGCACCGTACAAGGAGGTCGTCGAGCCGGCGATCGCGCGGCAGCGCGCGGCGGACGGCAAGCAGGCCGGCGACCCGCGGCAGGTCGCCCAGATCCTCCTGGACGTCGTCGAGGCCGACGAGCCGCCGCTGCGCCTGCTCCTCGGGAAGGACGCGGTGCGGGTCGGACAGCTCGTGGCCGAGACCCTCGCGGCCGGCGACGCCGCATGGCGGCACGTGAGCGAGTCCGTCTGACCCACGGGTCGGCGCCCACCGGTCCGGACCCGCGACATGGGTCCGGACCCGGGCGCCGCCCAGGCGAGCGGCGTCGACGAGAGGCTTAAGGTTGCTCGCAGGCGGCGCCGTGAGCCGACCACCGGAGACCTTCGCCGAGGAACCACAGATGACAGAGAGCGCGACCACAGGCTTCCAGCGCGCCCGCAGCGCCGAGCAGCGCGAGATACGCCAGCAGACCATCCTTGACGCCGCCGCCGAGCTGCTGCGCGAGATGCCCGTCGCCGAGATCAGCCTCCGCGAGCTCAGCCGCCGCGTCGGGCTGTCGAAGACGAACGTCGTGCGCTACTTCGAGACCCGGGAAGCCGTCTTCTTCGAGCTGCTCAACCGCTCGCTCGCGCAGTGGACCGCGGACCTGGCGGGTGAGCTGTCCGCCCTGGAGACCCCCTCCGACACCGCGGTCGACACCGCCGCCGTCACCGGCACCGTCGCGCGGTCCCTGGCCGCCCGTCCCCTGCTGTGCGGACTGCTCAGTGCGCTCGGACCCGAGCTCGAACGGAACATCTCCACCGAGACCGTGCTGGAGTTCAAGCTCACGCACGTCCGGCTGCTCGACGACGTGGCGGACCTGCTCCGGCGCCATCTCACCACGCTCACCCGGACCGAGGCCCGCGAGCTGGCGTCCCTGACCGTGGTGTACACCGCCGGGCTGTGGCCGTTCGCCCAGCCCTCGGACGCAGTCGCCGAGGCGCTGCGGGACTCGCGCCTCGCCCCCACGAAGGTGGACTTCGCCGCCCGGCTCGACCGCATCCTGCAGGTCGCCGTGGCGGGCCTGTCGGATCTCGGCCCCACGGCACGCCGAGCCGACGCCCCGTGACCGCTGCGAGCGGCTGACGGCACCACCCGCCGCAGCGTCACCCTGTCCAGGTGACCAGCCCCGCAGGACGGGCCCGGTCCACGGAGGGGACCCAGTCGCACCTGCAGACCGGTCGCACCGCGGCGTGGAACGGCCCGGCCCACGTGGTCGCACCGACCGCGGAACGTCTCCGGCAGTCGTCGTCACGGACACGTGAGGTGGAGAAAAGGGTGGGCCACGGCTCGAGCTGGCCCCGTGACCTTGCGTGGCCCCGCGGGACGGCGCCCTCACCCGTTGCGGGTGAAACGGTGCCCGCGGCGCCGGACGAGACCTGGCGCCGTCGCGGAGTCGCTGCGCTCCTCACCCCGACGGACCCTTGTCCGCCCTCGTATTTAACGTTAAAGTCCACCTCGACCCGATTCCGCTCGTGCAAGGGAGCACGTAGATGGCTCGTACGTCCGTATCTCAGACAGGCCCCGCCCGTGCGATCCGACGGGGACGACGAACGCTCGCGGCCGTGGCCGCGAGCGCGGTGGTGACGGGGGTGGTGCTCGTGGCGCCGCCCGCCGCCGCGGAAGCGGTGAGCGCCGACCCGTGGGTGAGCGAGGTGCCGAACAACCCGATCTCCGACGTCTACCGCTTCACGGTGCCCCGCGCGGCGGTGACCGAGCAGACCGGCCTCGGGGACGGCCCCGTCGCGGTGCAGGGGAACTTCGGCCCGGGCAAGGCATGGACCGACCTCAACATGGGGGCGAGCGGGTCGAACCTGACCGCCACGCTCGGGCCCCTCGAACCCGGCCTGTACTACTACCAGTACGCCGCCCGCCCGGCCGCGGACCAGGACGCGATCGCCTTCCGCAACCCCGCCGCACCCCAGGAGGTGACGTCGAAGCCCACCTACAGCACCCTGTTCGTCCCCGGTCCGGGTGCGGAGTGGCTCGACGACGTCGCCGACGGCGGCGAGCTCGAGACGATCGAGTACGGCAAGGGACCGAAGCACACGAAGGAAGCGCTCGTGTGGACGCCCCCGGGCTACGACGCGGACCGCGCGGAGCGGTACCCGGTGCTGTACCTGCTGCAGGACGAGGGGCAGAGCTACCGCGAGTGGGTGGAGCTGGGCCGGCTCGGCCAGATCATGGACAACCTCACGCTCGACGGCGACGCCGAGCCGATGGTGGTCGTCATGGGAGACGCCGGGACGCCGGGCCCGGGCGGCGTGACGAAGGAGCTGCTGCCCGCCGTCGAGCGCGCGTTCAACGTCTCCGACAAGGGGTCAGGTCGCGCGGTCGCCGGCATCGGCCGTGGTGGGGAGCTGGCCCTGGACGCCGTGGCCGCCAAGCCGCGGGACTTCGCGAACGTCGGCTCGTTCTCGGCCGGTTACGACAAGCCGATCTCGCGCGGCAAGGCCAAGCAGATCAACGACGCGACGGACGTCGTCCGTCTGTATGCGGGCAACGTGACCGACCCCGCGTACGACGAGACGGTGGCGCTGGCCGCCAGGCTGACGGCGGCGGGCGTCGAGTTCCAGCCCGACGGGTCGGACCCCGAGACGGGCGGCACCTGGGACACGTGGCAGAAGAACCTGCACGACTTCGCCGGGCGCATCTTCCAGGAGGTCGACGACGAGGGCCCGAGCGAGGGGCACCTGCCGTTCGTGCGGCACGAGCTTCCGCCGGCGGGCACGACCCCGACGCCGTGGGTCGACGAGAACGGCGTCGTGACCTTCGAGCTCGGCCCCGAGTTCAGCGACGCGAACAACATCACCGTCTGGGGCAACTTCGGCCCGGCCGGAAGCTGGCCGCGCACCCACATGGTCCGGCAGGACGACGGCTCGTGGCGGCTCTCGCTGGCCCTGGAAGGGGGGTCGTACTACTACAAGTTCGTGGTCGACGGCGTCGACCGCAAGGACGCGAACAACCCCACGAGGGTGCTCTCGGAGCCGACGTGGAGCACCTTCACCGCCGCCGGCGACACGATCCGCGCCCAGTACACGGCGCAGGTGCCGCCGCAGGCACGCGGCGAGGTCAGCGTCATGGGCTACACCAGCACCGCGGGCGGCGGGGAGCAGCGCTCGGCGTACGTGTGGACGCCCCCGGGCTACGACGCGGACCGGGCCGAGGAGTACCCGGTCTTCTACCTGCAGCACGGTGGCGGGCAGACGTGGACCGACTGGGTCGAGGTGGGCTACGTCCAGCGGATCCTCGACAACAGCTACCTGCGGGGCGACATCGTGCCGATGGTGGTGGTCATGGCCAACGGAAACGGCGTGGACTTCCCCACGGAGATCACGACGCGCATCGTCCCGGCCGCCGAGGACCAGTTCAACATCAGCTCCCGAGGTGACCAGCGCGCCCTGGCAGGCCTCTCCATGGGCTCGGGCCACACGCTCAACACCCTCTGGGCGCACCCGGGCGAGTTCGGGTACATCGGCGCCATGTCGGCGTTCGGCGCGCCGCCGGCGACCGCCGACGTCGAGGCCATCAACGAGGGTACGAAGCTGCTGCGGGTCTACTCCGGCGACGTGCAGGACTTCACCTACGGCGCGACGTTGCAGCTCGTCGCCGCCATGGAGAGCCGAGGCGTGAACCACGAGTTCGCGCCGATCGTCCCGGGTCCGCACAGCTGGGACGTGTGGCAGAAGTCGCTCATCGACTTCCTCCCCCGGCTGTTCACGGAGGACGCCGCGTAGCGGAGCCTCGCACCCGGTGCGGCCGACGGGTCCGTCCCGTCGGCCGCGCCACGGCCCGGACGCCGTCAAGCCATCAGGTCCCGCGCCTGGGACCGCACGTCCCGTGGCCACCGGCGGCTCTCAGGTGCCGTCGTCCCCCGGTGTGAAGACCTGGCGGTAGAGCGACCCCGCCTCCTGCACGACGGACGGGGCGAGGAACGCGAGAGGGGTGACCTCGACGAGCAGCGGCTCGCAGTCCGGACCACGCGCGGAGATCTCGCCGGTCAGCAGCCACGGGAAGCGGTCGCGCACCATGAGGTGGGCGTACTGGCGGAGCTGGCGTGCGACCCAGTGCTCGACGGGCCGTGTCCACCAGGGTTCCGGCGTCATCGGGTTGACGCTCAGGCCCGGCATCAGGCACCCGCTCTCGTGGTCCCGGCTGACCGCGACACGGTCTGCCTCCGGTCCCGCGCTGAACCGCACGTAGGCGGGCGCGAGCACCTGGACCAGCTCGGTGGCCTCGGCGAGCGACCCCAACCGCGGCACCTCGGGCGGGAGACCGGTCACGACACGCGTCCCGGTCGCACGACCAGCTCGGGGCCTGTCAGGTTCGGATCCGTCCCGGTCCCGCCACCCAGGTGTCTCATCTTCCTCGTCCGATCGTCGAGCGTCCCTCCCAGCCTCGCCCCGGGCGCAACGACCCGCATCAGCAGGAGCGTTGTCCGCCCGGCGGGCATCCTCACCGGCCACGACCACGGCGAGTACGTACGTGACGCCCGCAACGCGGGCACCGACGAGATCGCCAACTTCTTCGGGCAGGTGAGGGAACGTCCGCGACGTCGCCGCAGGGCACGGACAAGGGCTGGGCGAAGCAGCTCACAGCTCGGGCGATCCCCTCGTGAAGCCGGCGAGAAGCCGCACGACTGCCGGTGACCGGTCGGTGCTGACCTCGGTGACGTCCGACCAGTCGGCGAGGAACGTGCCGCGATGGCGGCGGCGGACCAGCTGGGCGATCGGCCAGGGCGAGCGCACCTGGGTCCGCTCGTACCCCATGAAGGAGCCCCCGCTGTGCGGGCTGACCAGCAACCCGACCAGCCGGGCCCCACCGACCGCGTCCCGGCCGAGCTGCGCGCGGAGCGGGGCTCCCGGGTCTTCCCGGTCCTGCTCCCGCGCCTGGTCGTCCGGCTCGTCGACGACCTCCAGCGCGAACCGCACGTCGACGACGACGCCGAGCGTGGCGCCGTCGGGCCCCAGGACGCGCGCGTCGAGCAGGTCACCCACATTCATCCGTCCGCCTCCGGGTCGTGGCGTCCCCCGGGGATGCGGCCCACGACGTGGTCGCGCAGCCAGTGCTCCACCCAGTCGGCGTCCAGGCGGTCGGACGGCACGGTGAGCTCGATCGCCGTGCCGACATGGCCGACGTCCTCCCACGCGATCCGAGGCTGCCGGGAGGCGGGGACCGCCCCGCCGAAGACCCGGACGAACAGGACCGGGCCGACCAGGATCGCCCCGACGCGGACCTCCGCGCCGGCCCGGGCCGGCGCCCCGTCAGGCCCCGTCAGCTCCAGGTCGTCGACGGCCCGGACGGGCTCGCCGCCCGCGTCGAGCACCTGCCGGCTGAGCAGGTGCAGCCGGGCGTCGACGATCCGCTCGCGTGTCATGAGCCGGCTCCCGTCGCGATCATCAGGGGTATCGCGGCGACGGCCGCCACGACCACGATCACCAGGTAGACCGTGCCCAGGGCGTTCACCACCCGGCCGTTGACGTGGCGGCCCATGTACTGCGGGTCGTTCGCCACCACGAGGATCGGCACGTAGGTCAGGGGCAGGGCGACGGCCGAGAAGACGACGGACATCTCCGTCACCGCGATCGGGTCCACGCTGGTCATCAGGATGCCGACGCCGAGCAGGATCGCCACGATCATCGTGACGTGGAACCGCGCCGCGCGGGCCGGCCTGCGGAACTTGCCCCACGACCAGCCGAGGTACTGGGCCAGGGAGTACCCGCTGGACAGCGCGGTCTCCAGGGCGGCGCCGAACGTCGCCGCGACGATGCCGATGATGACCAGGGCCACCAGGAGCACTCCCCCTGCCTGCGCCACCGGCAGCACGATCTGGGAGAGCGACGAGACCTCGATCCCCGCGGGCAGGAGCACCACGGCCGCGCACGCCGCGATCGCCACCGACAGGAGGCCGCCGAGCGGGAACCCGATCAGGACGTTCGCACGGTTCATCGTCAGGTCCTTCGCCGTCCAGCGCTCCTCCACCGCGCCCGAGGAGAAGAAGAACACCTCGTACGGCGTCATCGCGGCACCGAACAGCGCGACGGCGTAGTACCAGTACGCCGCCGGGTGCTCGGTGGACGGCGGGGAGGGCGGCACGGCCTGCCGCATCAGCTCGCCCCAGTCCGGGCCCAGCAGGAACAGCGCGACGCCGAAGCCCACCAGCAGCAGTCCCATCAGCCCCGCGACGTTCTCCATCACCTGGAACTTCACACGCCACAGGACCAGCCAGACCGCCAGCGCAGCCACCGGGATCCAGAGCCGCGGCTCGACGCTGCTGACCAGGTGGAGCGCGAGCGCGATGCCGCCGATCTCGGCCGTCAGCGTCAGAAGGTTGATGGCGAACGACGCGACGAGGTTGGCACCGGCCGCCTTGGGGCCGAGCCGCTCCCGGATGATCTCGAACGTCGCGCGGCCGCTCACGGCGGTCACCCGACCCGCCATGCTCGCGAACAGGCAGATCCCGACCACGCCGAGTGCCACGACCCAGACCAGCGAGAGCCCGAACCGGGACCCGACGACGGCGTTGGTGACCAGGTCACCGATGTCGACGAAGCCCCCGATGGCCGTCAGGATGCCGAGGGCCACACCCAGGACCTTCTTCACGGCCCACCCGCCTCGGCCAGCGCCTTCTCCACCCCGTCGGTGGCCGTCGCGAGGTCAGCGAGCAGCGAGTCGGCGGTTGCGGGCACCGAGTCGGCACCGTCGAGGTCACCACCGGCCCGCGCCGCGTCCCACTCCCGTGCGCTCACGACGACGTCCGTCACGTCGCCGATCGCCGCGAGCCCCGCCGCCCGCCGGTCGGACGTCGTGGTGTCGGGCGGGACCAGGGTGGTCAGCGCGGTCTCGGCGTCGTCCAGCACGCGGAGCTGGTCGAGCAGAGCGGTGTCGGCCATCGGGGCGGTCAGCCGACCGCGGGCGAGCTGCTCGACGACGATCCGCGTGGTCTCCGCCGCCGAGCCCGCCTGAGACAACGCGTCGGCGACCGCCGCGCTCGCCTGCCCCGGCTCCTGCCGGCTGGCGACCGTGCACGAGGCGGTCACGGCGAGCACGGCCGCGGCGACAGCGCCTCGCACCACCCACCGCCGCCACGTCGACCACATGACCTCGATGTTCCTCACCACGTCGTGGGGACGGACATGATGTCGCGCTCGGTGTTGAGGTCGCCGAAGGTGAGGAGTCCTACCACCTCGTCCCCGTCCAGGACCGGGACCCGGCGCACCCTGGCGGCGCGCATCGCGTCGAACGCCGCCTCGACGCGGTCGGACTCTCCGACCGTGACGACGGTGTCGCTCGTGACCCGCTGCACGGTGGCGTCCGCGCCGAGTCCGGCGGCAAGCCCGCGCACCACGAGGTCCCGGTCGGTGACGACCCCGACCGCCCTGGCCCCGGCGCGAACCACCAGCGTTCTCAGGTCCCGCTCGGCCATCGCGCGAGCGGCCGCCCGCAGCGTGTCGGTCACGTCTACCGCGGGCGGCGCCGGGGTCATGAAGTCGGCGACGGACGGATGATCCATGGCGCCTCTCTCTTTCGTCGCGGTGGCGCGGCCTACGCAGGCCCGTCGAACCGCGGTGCGGAGATGCTCCGGCCGCGCTCTCTCGACCTGCCCAACATAGGGCGACGGCTGCCACTCGCAACCGTGGCGCGACCAGGCGTGCAACGCCTTGCGAGCTGACGGTTCCGTGCACACGATGAGCCGACCATCGCTATGGGCAGCCGCGCACCTCACCACGACGGGAAACCTCGATGACTTCCACGAGCACCAGGACTTCTCCGGAGACGACTTCCCCGGGGATGCATGACGTGGCGGACGACGGCGCGCGGGCAGAGGCACGCCGGACGCAACGGCTACCGCTCCCACGACCTCGCGGTCAGTTGAGCGCCGAGCTGCTCGCGGTACTCGTCGCCGGGCCTCCGTCCGACGACACGCATGACCGCCTTGCCCGTGCGCGCGAGGCTGCGGCGGATGTCGTCTCCGGACGCGACGACGAGGCGGGCGTGCTGCAGGATGCGGACCTGCAGCTCGCGCTCACCGTGCTGTACGAACTGCACTACCGGGGCGTCCACCAGGTCGACGACGCCTGGGAGTGGGAACCGGCGCTGCTGGCAGTCCGACACACCTTGGAGCGCCCGTTCGAGGCGGCCCTGCGCTCGCGCGCCGGCCACCCCACCTGCACGGAGAGCGATGCCGCCGGTGTCGCCCGCCGCCTCTTCGAGCTCGCCGCGAGCGACGACGGGCCGAGTCTGGCCCGCTACGTCGCCAAGCATGCCGACGCCGAGCAGGCACGCGAGTACCTCGTGCTCAAGTCGCTCTACCAGCTCAGGGAGGCCGACCCCCACACGTGGGCCATACCGCGGCTGAGCGGCGCGCCGAAGGCGGCGCTGGTCGAGATTCAGGCCGATGAGTACGGCGGCGGGCAATCAGGCCACATGCACGCGGAGCTGTTCGCGCGTGCGATGCGTGGAGCCGGGCTCGACGACACCTACGGCTGGTACGTCGACGCGGTGCCCACCCCGGTACTCGTCGCGCTCAACACGATGTCGCTGTTCGGGCTGCACCGCCGGCTCCGGGGCGCGATCGTCGGTCACCTGGCCGCGTACGAGATGACGTCGTCGATCCCCAGCAGGCTGTACGGCAACGGGTTCAGACGCCTCGGTCACGATGCTGGTACGACTCGGTACTTCGACGAGCACGTCGAGGCTGACGCGGTGCACGAGCAGATCGCCGGCCGCGACCTCGCCGGCCGGCTGGCCGAGCAGGATCCAGGGATCCGGGACGACATCCTGTTCGGCGCCACCGCCTGCCTGGCGGTCGAGGGCGACGTCGGTACCTTCGCCCTCGACCACTGGACCAGGGGCGCCTCCGCCCTGCTGGACCAGGGTCGCGCACGGCCCTGACCCCGGTCAGCGTTGGGCGACCGGCGCGAGGTTCGGGTCAACGGCCGGAAGCCGGGGCCGCATCGAAAAAGAGGGATGGAGGGCGGGGTCCCGCGGTCGCCAGTGTTCTTCGACGTTCAAAGATCGGAGTCCATTCGGTCAGGGCGGGACAGCTGCTGTCGATGACCTGTTTCAGCCGCCCGTGTGATCGCCTCGAGCACCCGGTGGCGATCGAGCGCGACCGCGAAATCCGGCGCATCGGCGGTTCCGTCGCGGAGGTCGGCGGCGAGCTGGGCGTAGAGGCGGGCGACCCCCGCTGCGGGTGCGTCGAGCTGCCGGTCGGGAGCCGTATAAGCGGGAGGGACCTGTAGCACTTGGACAGGGTCGCTGCCGCGGCGCAGCGTGATGGTGAAATCGGTGAAATGGAGGTAGCCCGACGCCGACTCCACTCGCACGCTGCCCTCGGTGCCCTGGATCTCCCATACCATCGCCGTGCCGGTAGAGTGCCCGGCGCTGTAGTGCAGCGAGGTGACGATCCCGCCTTCGAGAACGCCGGCGACGACGATCTCGTCCGGCGTGTCCTTCGGTAGCGGCGCGCCGTCGGAGAGGCGGACGCCGTCACCGCGCTGATTGGCGACGACGGCGGACAGACTCTCGAACGTGCCGAGCACGCGCGCCAGCGGTTCGAGCCCGTGGCCGAGCATGATGCTCAGCAGCGTGGCGCCATGCTTCGCCTGAGCCATGTACTCGACCGGCGGGTCAAATCGGCCGACCCACATGTCGTCGGCCAGATGCGCTCGGATGCTCGTGCTGAGCGGCTTGCCGATCACGCCTTGCGCGATGAGGTCGCGAAGGAAGCGGACCGGCGGGTGCAGGCCGCCCTGCAACCCGACAACCGTCCGCAGCCCCCGCTCGCGGGCAAACCCCTCCAGCGCTTCGGCCTCCGACAGGTTTCTTGCGAGCGGCCATTCAGAATAAACCATCTTGCCCGCGGCCAGCGCGTCGGAAACAATCTGCTTGTGCTCCGGCACCTTGACCGCGACGACCACCAGGTCGACCTCCGGTCGCACGACCAGGGCCTCATGTGTGTCGAAGGCGAGATCGGCGCCCAGCCGACGAGCGGTCGCGTTCGCGCTCTCCATACGAGTCGTACTGACGGCGCGGATCTGGAACGCGTCGAGCGCCTGCAGCGCCGGGACGTGAGCGATTCCGCCCCAACCCCGATCGGCGCTGGCCCCGACAAGGCCGACGCCGATCCGGGTATCTGCTGAATTCGTCATGAGGTTGCTCCTGCCTTGTGCAGCCCCGGCAACGCTCTCCGGGCCGCGTGACGATGATTCGTTTCCGAACAGATGCGTGAGCGCTCGGGCTCACGCATGGCGAACGGCAACAATTGCTCGCTCGCCATGGCGGGCGAGCAACTGTTGCCGTTCGCGTAGCGGCCGCGGGGTCTGAGCCCGAGTGCCCCAGGCGCAGGTCTTACGCGTGAGCCCAGTGGGCCTCGAGCTCGCGCGCGACATCGGCCGGGCGCTCTATCATCGGCCAGTGCGAGCTGCGCAGCTTGAGGACGGCGCGTGCGCGTGTGGCATTACCGAGCTCGTCGGCGAAGCGGTGAGGAAGGAACGGATCGTCCAGGCCCCAGATCACCAGCGCCGGTGCGGTCACGTTGCTCAGATCTGGCTTCCACTCCGCCCCGACCTCGATCGCCGAGCGGTAGAGGGCGAGAATGCTTGCCCTCATGGTGGCATCGAGATGCCGGACCGATTCGTCTGCCGCGTCGCGCGGCATCTGCGCCTCGTTGAGGCTTGCTGCGAACGCCTCGAGGTCGAGGTCCGCCATCCATTGCTCGCCCTCGCCCGGCGTCTGCCAGATCTTGGCAAGGTAGTGCCACGGATACTCGGGGTCGATCGGCCCGCTGATGCCTGTCCAGGTCCGCACCAGATCTGGTCGGACGGACGCGAGACGGCCCGTCAGCAGAGACCCCCAGTCATGGCCGACCAGGTCGACGGGTTCGCCGATTTCGTCGATCTTCTTGATGAGCCAGTCGAGATACTCTTCTTTCGTCGACGTGAATCCCGCTGGTAGCGGTACGCCGAACCCGGGGAGATCGATCGTCACAATATCTTCGCGTCGAAGATAGGGACGGACGGTGTCCCAGAGCCGGTGGGTATCAGGTACACCATGGACGAGGACTGCAGGCATTTCGAGCTCTCCCATTGATTGTTGTCGTGGTGGAACGGCCGGTCGGCCGGGTCAGGGAAGAAGGATGACTTTGCCGTGGGTGTGGCCCGTGGCGACGAGGCGATGGGCGTCCGCTGCCTCGTCGAGCGGGAAGCTCCGGCCGATGCGTGCGGTCCATGCGCCGGCGGCGATCAGATTCAGGGCTTCCTGGACAGGGCCGCGGTCGCGATTCCCGCTGCCTCCCGGGCTGAACGCGACGCCGTACCGTGCGGCATCACGGTCGGCGAGCGTCACGATCCGGTCCGGGGCGCCGAGGAGATCGACGAGGGCGGGAAGGAGTCCCTTGCCGGCGGTGTCGAGCGCGGCATCGATACCGTCGGGAGCGGCTTCGCGGATCCGGTCGACCAGGCCCGGGCCGTGGGCGACAGGGATCGCACCGAGACTCTTGACGAAGTCGGCGTTGGCAGTCCCGGCGACGCCGATCACCGTCACACCGCGCTGTCGCGCGAACTGCACGGCGGCGCCTCCCAGAGCACCGCTCGCGCCGGTGACCACGAGCGTCTCACCCGGGCGAAGGTTCAGCAGCCCGAGCCCCCTCGCCGCGTTGTCGGCACCGATGACGGTGGCCGCGGCCTCCTCGAAGGAGACGCCGTCGGGGATCGTCGCGAAGTTGCTGCTGACCGTGTACTCGGCGTAGGAGCCCTGGCTGGCGGAGTCCGGCCACCCGGCGACGCGGTCGCCGATCACGCCCTGGTCGACGTCCGGGCCGACCGCCTCGACGACGCCGGCGAACTCGAATCCGATGATGGCGGGAGCGCGCAGGCGGAACGCTCCGGCGCGTGCCTGGATCTCCGCCGGGTTCACCCCGGCGGCGTGAACCCGCACCAGTACCTGACCCGGACCCGGCACCGGTCGCGGAGCCTCCGCAACCCGCAACACGGAGGGTTCGCCGAACGAGGTGATGACGACGGCTTTCATGGTGATCCTGCTCCTTCTCATATCGAGCTCATATCGAGCCGGCGGCACTTCCGCTGCGGCGTGCTTCGGCGTGCTCGCTCACGGAGGCCCGGTAGCGAGGTCACGTCCGGAGGTCCGTACGTTAATTCGGGACTGATCAGTCCACAAGGAACGTACACGGGCAGAGATTTATTCGCAAGCACTCGACGGTGCGGGCAGGCGTCGCGGCCCGAGGGGGCGTCATGCCTGGGTGTCCGCGCCGCCCTCGGGCCGCGCGAGCTCGATCGCTCGCGTCATGACATCGCGCTGCGCGGGTGGGGACGGGCGCCCCAGTCACCTTCGTCGCGGCACCTCGGCGGCGTTCAGCGGAGCCGTGCTCACCATCGACGGCGGCTCGAACGCCTGATCCTTCGCGCTATCTGGACTGCCTGGTCCGTAAGGGGCACAATGGCTGCCATGCCCGTATCGCAGACCAAGGTGGGGCGACCCCGCGGATTCGACCCCGACCACGCCCTCGAACAAGCCATGAGAGTGTTCTGGGCCAAGGGATATGAAGGGGCAAGCCTGACGGACCTGACCGAGGCGATGGGTATCACTCGCAGCAGCATGTATGCGGCGTTCGGGAACAAGGACGAGCTGTTCCGCCGAGCGGTCGAGCGGTACACGGAAGGCCCGGCCTCCTACGGAATCCGTGCGCTGTCCGAGCCGACCGCACGCGAGGTCGCCGAGTCCATTCTTCGCGGCGCAGCCGCTGCCAGCACGAGTCGCGAGGCACCCCACGGATGCCTTGGCGTCCAGGCCGCGCTGTCCGCCGGCGACAACGGGCTCACTGCCCAGAAGGTTCTCGTCGACTGGCGTCAAGATGGCGCTGCGCGCCTCGAGTCCCGATTTCTGCGCGCGCGGGCCGAGGGTGATCTGCCGGAGACCGAGGATCCGCGCGCGCTGGCGGCCTACATCACGACGGTCGCGTACGGCATCGCCGTTCAGGCGGCGACGGGCAGGAGCGAGGCGGAACTGCGCCAGGTCGCTGACATGGCGATGAACGCGGTGCCCTGGTCCCGCGGCTGAGACAGCGCGCGTGTCCACGACGGTCCAGAAGCCCTGGAGCATCGATGCCGCACCAACGCCACTCCCGCCGATGTAGTCGACCTAGATCGGGCAGAGCAGTACGTTTTGCCCCATGACTGCGCTTCACGGCGCTGACCTGGCTCAATACCGCTGAGCAAGCCGATTGGGCACTGGTTGGGTTTCGACGGTCGGTAGGCGTCACTGCGATGAGCAGCAGCCAGGACGAGGGCGACAGCGAGGTGAGCTGTGTCATCGGTTCGCGGGGCGGTTGCACCGCACGTCCTCACTGTCCCCAGGAGGCACGTTTCGACGCGACCGCCACGCTCGTGAACCACATCCTGAGTGTCGCTCTGCAGAACGCCGCGAACATCACCGAGGGCACAGACCGAGCGGTCTTCTTCCAGAGCCGAAAGACTTCCGTTCCCACCGGTTGCCTGGGACCGCGACGTCGCTCGCTCAAAGCCAGTCGCCCCCTGGAATGATATGGCGCATGACGCACATACCGCACGATATCTCGCGATGGATCACAGCGGTGGCGGTCGTGATCGCCGGCACGCTGGCCGTCATCGGCGGACACTACATTTACACCACGATGCAAGACCGGTGGGCCTGGCGCCTTGCCGATCTGGATGCCAACGAGATCTATCTGTCCGGAGACTCTTCAGACATCGAGGATGGAACCGTCGTCGAGGAGTCCATGGACTACGTGGTGGTGAAGTACTCACGCGAGATCGATTGGATCGGTACCCCGACCGGAGAGTTCGACACGGTCTGCTACCGATTCGCGTTCGAGAACCCCGGCGAGTTCACGAAGGTCTCGTGTCCGTGACTCAGGAGTCGGTGGCGCGTGGCCGTATGACTCCTGCTTCGGTGACCTGACCAGCAACATCACCCGCAGTCTGATCCAGCCAGTGAGATGCGGGGATGGACCTGGTCTGGGTGTCGGAAGGTGGGCTCAGAGCCAACGCCGGTCAAGGGCTTGCCGATCGATGGCCCTCGCTCATACACCTTCGGTCTCATCTATCCGGGCAGCACTCCCGGCGGTCACTCGGGCCAACTGTTGTCGAGGATGGTGCGCACGAAGTCTTGCCGGCGGAAGGCCGGGTCGAAGTGGGCGAGCACGTCGTCATTCATGGTGCCGAAGGTCGTCTCTGGCCGGTGCGCCATGCCGTCGTAGAACGCACGCAGGATCCGGCTCTTGAAGTCCGGTCGCGGGTGAGCCGCGACGACTTCCGCACGCTGTGTCTCGGTAATGTGGTCGAGGTCGACGCCGAGCACGTCGGTCTCCACTCCCAGCGTGACCACTGCTACCTCCGGCACCAAGTGGTGCGGAACCTCGGGCGTGGTGTGGAGCGCGATGCCGAGCCAGACGTCGCGCGCCTGTTCGTGTGAACGGCCGTGCTCTCGCAGAAAGCCGTACGCGGCCTCGGCACCGTCGATCTCGAACCGGCGGTCCGCGGTGCGGCAGGCCGCCGTGAGGCCAAGATCGTGGAATATCGCGCCGACATAGGCGAGCTCCGGATCAGCCTCCAGTCCCTGGACGGCCCCCTTGAGCATGCCCCACAGGAACACCCTGCGGGAGTGGTGGAACAGTGTGTCGTCGGCGGACTTCCGCACGACGGCGGTCGCGTCGCGGGCGAGCTGTGTGTCCGGGACCGTGATCCCAGCAATGATCTCAGGCATGTGTGTTCCTCGATCGGAGTCGTTGGTGGACCAACCGGTCCCGTTCCGTTGCGCCTCCGCGCGACCCGCCAGCGGACGCTGCCGTTGATGCCGGCCCACTGGGTCGGGCGGAGTTCACGTCTTACGGGTGGAGTGCTTCTTGCTCGTTCGCGACCTGGATGATCGTCTTGCCGGAGGTGCGGGGGCGGCGCGCGAACGCGTCGGCCGTCTCGGTCAGCGGCCGCACGGCGCCGATGAGGGGCTTGAGCCGTCCGGTCCGGACGCGCTCGACGAGGTCGGCCAGGCGGACGCGGTCGGGTTCGACGACGAAGAAGACCGCTCGGCCGTCCGTGGGTTGCGCGGTGGGCGGATGCGCGATCGTGACGAGAACGCCGCCAGGGCGCACCAGGGCGATCGAGGCATCCAGGACGTCACCACCGATCACGTCGAACACCACGTCGACCAAGCCCACCCGAGCCAGGTCGTCTGTCGCCAGGTCGAGGAACACGTGGGCTCCCAGCCCCAGGACGATGTCTCGGTCGTCCGCTCGACCGGTGCCGATCACGTGCGCTCCCGCCTCATGCGCGAGCTGGACGGCGATCGAGCCGACGCCGCCGGCGGCGCCGTGGATGAGGACCGTCTGGCCAGTCGTAAGGCGGGCGTGGTCGAACAGCCCCTGCCAGGCGGTCAGGCCGGAGATGGGTAGCGCGGCGGCCACGCTGTGATCGACTCCGGCCGGCAGCGGGGCGAGGTTGCGCGCCTCCACTGCCACGTACTCGGCCAGGGTCCCGTTGCGGCCCCAGTCGGTCAGCCCGAACACGCGTTGCCCCACGGTCAACCCCGTGGTTCCGTAGCCAAGTTCGGTGACGACGCCGGACACCTCGTGCCCGGGGATGGAGGGCGTGCGGTCGCGGCCGGCGCGGTCGGCCCACGTCGTCGGCCAGTCGAGTTCGCCGGGCGTGAAGCCTGCCGCATGCACACGCACGATGACGTCGTTCTCCGCGGCATGGGGATGAGGCATGTCCGCAGCAGTCAGACCGCTCAGACCCTCGTCACGGTCTCGCACGATGATCGCCTTCATGGTCGTTCTCCTCGACGTCTCAAGATCGTTGTCAGCTCGGCCACGGCGCGCCGATGATCCGTTCGACGGTCGTCGTGCGCCGGAACCCAGGGATGAAGTGCTCGAGAATGTCGGCATTGACCGTCCCGTTCGCCGTCTCGGGGCGGTGCCTGAGACCCTCGACGTTCGCCCGCAGGAACTCGTTCTTGAAGTCCCCTCGTGGATGGGCGGCGACGATCTCCTCGACCTGGTCGTGTCCCAGTCCGTCCAGGCCGAGCCCGAGCACGTCGGTCAGGACGCCGAGGTGCGTCATCGCGATCACGGGCGCCATCCGGCCGGGGATGCCCGGTGTGGTGTGCAGCGCGATCGCCGTCCAGACGGTCTCCGCGGCACTCGCCGAGAATCCCCTGCCGAGGAGGAACTGGCGGGCATGGTCGGCACTGTCGACCTCGAAGCGCTGCTCGACCTCGGAGAAAGGCGTCAGCAGGCCGACGTCGTGGAACATCGCCGCCACGTACAGCAGCTCCGGGTCCAGATCCACTCCAAGCCTGCGCGCGTGCAGCAGGCCGAAGAAGAAGACGCGCCGCGAGTGGTGATAGATCAACGGGCTGGTCATCTCGCCGACGAGCGCCGTCGCTTCGGCGACCGCTGCCGTCTCCGGGACGTCCAGCCAGGCAGTGAGTTCCGACATGGCCTCGTGCTTTCAGGATGTAGTGGGTGACCGTGTGTCCTGACTCCATGCTGCCCACCGGAGAGACTCCGGCGCCGCCTTCGTCCGGCCAGGAATCCCTGATATCTGGACAGAGCTCGGCATCGGCCGTGTGCTACCAATGAACGGTGCCCACAGCCCTGTCCCACGACGTCGCGATCCTCGTCCATGACGGGGTGACACTGCTGGACTTCGCCGGTCCCGCGCAGGCGTTCACCGAGGCGAACCGGCTGGGTGCCAGCTACCGGACGACCCTGGTCTCACCCACCGGCAGGGACGTGACCTCGAACATCGGCGTACGGATTGCCGTCGACGGTGCGTCGACCTCGCAGAATTTCGACACGTTGCTGGTCCCGGGCGCCGACATCTATCCCGGTGCGCCGGTCCCCCGTGACCTGGCGGACGCCGTCCGGCGGTCGGCCGCGGCGGCTGGGCGGGTCGTGTCCGTCTGTACCGGGGCATTCATCCTCGCCGCAGCCGGCCTGCTGGACGGCAAGCGTGTGACCACCCACTGGAAGGTCACACACGAGCTCGCTGCCCGGTGCCCGACGTGCACCGTCGAGCCTGATGCGATCTACGTCCGCGACGGAACCACCTACACATCAGCCGGCATAACCGCCGGCATTGACCTCGCGCTCGCTCTCATCGAGGAGGACCACGGGCCCGACACGGCCCGCAACGTTGCCCGCGCCCTGGTCGTGTACATGCAACGCGCCGGCGGCCAGTCCCAGTTCTCGGCACCGCTACACGGCCCTCCACCACGCTCGCCGGCACTGCGCACGGTCACCGACCTCGTCACGGCCAACCCCGGCGGGCACTACTCCCTGGGCGCCCTCGCGAAGCATCTCAACGTGAGCACCCGGCACCTGACCCGGCTCTTCCACGACGAGCTGTCCACCACCCCGGCCCGCTATGTGGAGACCGTCCGGTTCGACCTGGCCAGAGCACTGCTCGACCAAGGACACACCGCCACCCGGGCCGCAGAGCTCGCCGGGTTCCCCAGCTACGAGAGCATGCGACGCGTCTTCGCCAGGAAGGTGTCGTCCAGCCCGCTCGCATACCAGCGCCGGTTCGCGACCGCCCTTGAGCCCAGGTCGGAAACCACACCGGAAAGTAGGTAGAGGCGGGCACGCGTCGCGGTTGCGACACGGCCGGTCCCCGCTCGTGGAGCGCGACGAGCAGGGCGCCCGCCGCGGCCTCCCCATACTCCCTTTCGCCGGACGGTCGGGCGTCGTCGGTGCGGCGGCTGTGTCGAGCAGGACGGACTCGCGGCCGAGCACGACACCGAGCAGCCAGTCGACGGCGGTACGGATTCGGAATCGACTACCGGGCATCGCGATCAGGTAGCAGCCGCGAGCGACGACCTCCGCCTACGACGAACCCCGGGGTGTGATTGCGCAACATCGGAGCCCGATCCGGCCAGATCGAGCTGCGGCTTGACCTTCTCTGTGACGCCTGGGCGCGCAACCCATCAATGCGACCTGATTGGGTATCACTAGAGGGCCTCCTGTCAGGCTCGAGCGAGTGGGGTTCCGATCTCTCGCGCCCCAGCAGCACCCAATGGAAAACACACCCTGCTGGATCGTCACCCACCCCAGCGGCGCGCACGCGGAACCGCAGGCCAGGGCATGCCGCGTTCAGGAGCACGCCTCCGTCGCATCGACGGCGCGCGGCCCCACACGTCCGCTGTCACCCATCCGTGCAGCAGTCCCATCACATCACCGCATCAGGCGCGTGGCGTGGTCAGCAGGAGATCGATCGCGATGCGAAGGCGGCTGAGGTAGGCGTCGTGGCTGTCGGTCTGATGCTTGAGGCCGACCGAGACGCTGCCCAGGGTTCGCGCGATGTCGGGTCCGTGCTCGGAGTGCTCGCTGATCGCTCGTTTCAGCGCGGCTTCGAACCGCGCGGGGGCCGTTCGGCTCGTTGCGTCGAGGAGGCCCGGGTTCTCGGCAAGGACCGCGGGGATGTCCTGGGCAGCGGGGCCGACGTACCGGCCGGCCCACCGGTCGAACGCATCAAGAACGCGGTCGGCAAGCGGCCGGGCGCCGTCCGCGAGAAGCAGTTCTATCGCGTCGAGGTCCTGGGTGAGCACGTGCGCGGCGGCCTCCCGGAAGAGGGCTTCCTTGGAGTCGAAGAGGAAGTAGAGCCCGGGTCGTGAGATCCGGGCGGCCCGCGCGATCGCGTCCATCGACGTGCCCCTGTATCCGCTGCGGGCGAAGGTGTCGAGGGCGGACTCGAGCACCGCTCGTCGCCGTCCGGCGTCGGAAGATGGCACGGTCTGACTCATGCGGGCATCGTACCGTTCGTTATACCTACTAGACAGAAGATGTTCAGTTTGTATAGTGGATCGTATGGTCGAAGAACTCATCCGCACCCGCTTCAGCGCCGACAGCACCGCCATGGACGTCCTTGAGGGCGTATACCTCGGGGGACTGCGCGCGATCGTGACGGGAGCCTCCTCCGGCCTCGGGTTGGAGACTGCCCGCGCTCTCACCGCCGCAGGCGCGGAGGTCACGCTGGCGGTCCGGGACGCTCGGGCGGGCGAGGCGGCCGCCGCCACGATCGAACGGTCCACCGGATCCCGGCCCGTGGTCCGGCACCTCGATCTCGCCGAGGGCGTCTCGGTTGGCCGGTTCATCGACGCGTGGCACGGTCCGCTGCACCTACTGGTCAACAACGCAGGGCTCGTCACCGCAGGCCTCGAACGCACCGCGGAGGGTCGGGAGCTGCAGTTCGCGACCAACCATCTCGGTCATCACGCCCTTGCGCGCGGCCTTCGGGCGGCGCTCGCCAAGGGGGCGGCCGAGCGGGACGGCGCGCGCGTCGTCGTGGTGAGCTCGACCGCTCACATGCGTGCCGGCGTCGATCTCGACGACCTCGACTTCACCCGCTGCGCCTACGATCCGCAGATCGCCTACGCCCGGTCGAAGACTGCGAACTCGCTCTTCGCGGTGGAGGCCACCCGGCGTTGGGCGGACGACGGCATCGTCGCCAACACTGTCAACCCCGGCGGCGTGGCGACCGGCCTGCAGCGCAACTTCACACCCGCGCAGAAGGCGTCCCTCGACGCGGCTCAGGCGGCGGGCGTCTTCGCCTACAAGTCGGTGGAGCAGGGCGCCGCGACCAGCATGGTCGCCGGTGTCGCCCCCGAGTTGGCGCACACCGGCGGGCACTACCTCGACGACTGCCAGGAGGCCTACACCGTGCCGGACGGTGCGACGCTGGCGGAGCACCCGCACGGTGTCAAGGCCTGGGCGCTCGACCCGGAAGCAGCCGAGCGCTTGTGGATCATGTCGAACGACCTGGTCGGCGGCCGCAGCTAGACCAATGTGGGACACCATGAGGGTGCTGTCACGATCCGTGGCGCGATTGCTGGCCTCTCAGCTCGGCGATGTGGAACCGGTCGGCGATCTCCTCGTCACGACGCGCGTTGGCGAATCTGCCGCACATGACCACCAGTGTGACCGTGCGCCGCTTCGCTCGCGCGCCGCACGCCCGGGCCCCGCAACTCGGCGCGCGGCGTGAAATGGACGCCGCCCGATCACCGCGGACCCTGCTGCCGGATGACCGGTGGCTGTCGAAGACGGCCCCTCAGCGTTGACGTCGTCGTCCCATCAACCGGCTGAGCCAGGACGTTGTCTCTGTGGCCGACACAGGCCCAGGCGCTGATCCGGCTTCACCGGGGATCGGCGGCAGGGATGGGTTGGTTGCGGTGTAGGGCGGGCTCGGCGGGGCGAGTGCCCGCACCCGGATGCCCTCGGCCCTTGCCCGCACGGTGGCCCGTCGACGGATCGCGTCGTCCTGCGCCACAAACGCTTCCTGCGCTGCGGCAGGCCGCTTCTTGGCTGAGGGCGGGCGCTGGAGGGTCACCCCGGCGTCGGTGAGCATCGACAGGTCCAGCCCCAGGTCCGCGCCGAACGCTCCCGCCGCAGGGCAAACGCGCCCTCGACGTGACGGGCCTGGGCCTGGTCCATTCCGGTGACCGCCATGCGGTGGACATAGGCGGCGTCTTCCAGGCCGCGTACCTGCGCGAACCCGAAGTGGGTGACGGCGTGGCAGTCCGTGCACAGGCAGATCAGCCGGACCAGGCGCTGTACACCGGTCGTCTCGTCGAGCGCCCATCGTTCGTGGGCTTCCAGCCAGCGGTGGGTCTCCTTGTCCTGGGTAGCGCCGCAGATCTCGCACCGCAGCCCGGCCCGGCGCGTGATCATCCGCCGCAGCCGCTCCCAGTCCTTCGGGCTGACACAGGAACGCACGTTGGTGAACCAGCACGTCGAGGGCACCAGGTCGACGAACAGCCCGGACCCGAACGACCGGTCCTCGCCGGGCAGCAGATCGGGAATCTCCGGTAGCGCCGCCCAGCGTTCCAGCCGCTTCATCCCGGGCCGAGGAGCGAACCAGCGCTTCGCGTCCGGTGCCCACCGCGCACCGAGCTCCTTGGCTTCGTCCTTCTCCTCGAACGGCACGTCGAGCCAGATCCGTTCCATCGCACCCACCCGCCTTTGCCACGGTGCTCATGATCACGGTGATGCCGACAATGCTGGACGTCCACACCGCTCCCACGTGGCGACGCTACCGAAAGCAGCGGGCGCAGGAGTACCCAGATCTCGAACCGGTCCAGATCTGTGGATGGATCTACGGATGCCGGCCAGCATTTCGCGGGTCCTTTTCGAGAACCCCTCGCCGTGGATAGCGCGCGCCGTCATGCTCACCTTCTGCCCGCCATCCCTCGCCTCGTTCGACAGGGCTACGTGGCCGGACGTTCTCGGGGACTGGCGGTCCTGCCGATCGCGGGATTCCGATCCGCGACCTTGCTCAAGGTTCACGACTCTCTCGCGACGGAGCGTGGCGTCGCGGGCAGACACTTCCCGCCGACGTACCCATTGCCGCACGCCGGTCGGCGGGCCTGCCGTGCGGCGGGATGCCGTTGCGCCCGAGGCCTGACTCATGACCGCACCGACGTGCTGGTCGTCGCTGTGGGCGTCGACGGGTGCTGCATGGTCGGGCAGTGCCTCCATGCAATCTGGAGTTCATAGAGCGTCCGCATCAGCCACGCTCCAGGGTGGGGACAACGGTGCCCTCCACCAGCCACTGTCGTGCGCCCGCGTCCTCGAGCCAGGCGGTGCGGTCGCCGGCGAGGCTAGCGGTTACCGACCCGCCCGGGAAGCGTGCCAGGTCCGGGCCGTCGTACCCTGACGCCGACTCCGTCGCACGGTACAGGTAGGACGTGCTAGCCGGGTTCTCAGACTCGGGGTCCGTGCTGGTCCACGAGAGCACGCTGCCCGAGGCGCGGAGATCGTCGACGACGCCACCGGAGAGCTGAACGACACTGTCGCCGTCACCGACCCGGTCCAGGACATAGAGGATCCCACCGGACTCGGCGCCGACGGGCGCGACCGTCCAGGCGGCGACCTCGTCCGACAGAACGACCGCTCCGACCTCGGACGCAGAGTCGTGCTCTACCTCGACCAGCACGGTTCCGGAGGTGTCCCCGCCTGCCAGGTCGTCGAACAGCCGGATCGTTGTTGTGCTGGTCGTGCCGTCCCCTGGAGTCAGGACGGCGGCGATCACCTCGTCGTCGTCTGCCGCGAGCGCCGTGACTCCAGCTGCGAGCTCAGCAGGTGTGCCGTCGCCGTCGAGCGTTGTGGCGAATAGTCGGGTGTCGCTGGCCGCGGGTCCGGCTGTCCACAGAGCGTGTTCCTGGGTAGCGGCGATCAGCCATAGGCGTTCCTCGGTGGTGACCACGGGGTCGACCACGGTGGTTAGGGTTCCGTCGGAGTCGATCAAGGTGCGGACGAAGCTCGCGCGGGGCGAGGTGTTCTCGGCCGCGTACTCGCTCCAGACAACTCGGTCCCCGGTGACGGTGAGGTCGGTCGGGGTCACTGTGGCGCCCTGGTACGACGTCAAGCTGGTTCCTGAACTGCTTGTACCCAGCGCCCAGGAGTTTTGGACGATGCTTGGGCTACCGGTCCGGTGGTTCTCGCCGAACTGCCAGAGCAGTCCCGCATCGGTCAGCCCTCGCGGCTCGGGCAGCGGTTCCCCGTCAGCGGAGACCGGAACCCCCGACCGGTCGCGGTAGCCGGGCGTCGCCGGCTGGACGTCGACGTCGTAGCAGCTCAGAGAGCGCGCGTCGGCGGCATTGACCACGACGGGCTGGTCGAGCGGGCCGACGTCCTCGCCGGCCTCCGAAGCACGGGTCGGCGTAGGCCTGGGCAGTTCTTCCGGACAGACGACTGGCGTGTTCCCCGTCGGGTCGAGGTCGGGCCCGGGGATGCGGCCGTCCAGCAGTCGGGCGATGAGCTCCCCGCCCGGAAGCACCACCGGGCCGAACCAGGGCAGCGGGACCGAGCCCCGGGTCAGCACCCCAAGCACCAGCAGGACCGCCACGCACACCGCCCCGACCCCCTGCCGCCTCCGGCGTCGCCGCAGCGCGTCCCGGCTCCGGTCGAGAACGGCCTTCTCGTCGACGACGACCGGCTCAACCATCTCGTCCTGGGCGACGAGCAGGTCCCGCAGCCGGGCCAGCCCGCGCGAGTTGGCCGCCTTCACCGTGCCGACCGCGATCCCGAGCTCGCGAGCGACCTCCGCCTCGGGAAGGTCCAGCAGGTGCCGCAGCACCACGACCCGCCGCTGGTTGAGCGGCAACCGGGCCAGCCCACGGACCAGCTCGTCGCGCAGCACCACGTCCCCCGCATGGTCCGACGTGTGCGGGATGGGGATGTTGTCGTCGCCCGGGAACGACTCACGGTGTGCATGGCGCCAGGCGTCGATGCGCAGGTTGACCAGGATCCGCCGGGCGTAGGCACGCTCCGTGCCGGGCCGGACCTTGGCCCAGGTGCGATAGACGCGCTCGAACGTCGACTGGACCAGTTCCTCCGCCCGGGGCCGGTCACCGCACAGCAGGTACGCGGTGCGGTGCAAGTAGGTGCTGGAGTCCCGGACGAACGCGGTGAACTCTGCATCCCGGGTCCGAGGCACCCCGACCCGCACTTCGAGCGGCGCACCGGCGCCTGCCGCGCCGTCGCTCGTTGGCATGCTCACCTGAACTCGCTCGTCATCGCTACGCTCTCCCACCTCATACCCTCCCCTACGGAGAGTGTCAGCCAAAGGTTGGCCCGGCCGCTTCTACGGCGCAGTGGACCTGGCCGAGGTGCGCGCTGTGCGGCCCGACGTCGAGGGCGCGTTCGGGCTCGGGCTTCTCAACTCTGGGCAGTTTCGGCACTGAACGGCGCCGGGCTGCCCATACGATCGCTACGGCTATGCACCTTCGCTGTTCAGCTCGTCGATCCGGCACATGGCATGCCGTGGGTCTGCCGGGGATCCGACGGGCAACCTGGCCCTGATTTGCGCGAAGCCCGTCGGATCCCTTTCATCACTGCCGGTAGAACTGCACGATCGTCCCGTCGCGCTGCAAACCGATCACGTAAACGTGGCCGTCGATCTCGAGGCTGAACTGGGAGCTCGCACGGCTCCCTTCCAGGTAGTCGCGGATCTGTGCCTCGTTTTGATGGACGACCGCCGTCAGGTAGCGGTCGAGGTCGGCGATCCTCGTCCTCGCTGCGGCTTACTGCGGCAGCCCGCCGGTGACGGTGATGGTGGTGCCACTGACCCAGCGGGCGAGGTCGCCGGTGAGGTACTCGGCGGCGTCGGCGACGTCGTCGGGTGTACCGATGCGGTCGGCGATGCGGCCGGCCGCCTGCATGCCCCGGAACGGGGAGTCGGCGGGGACGGTGTCGATGAAGACCCCGGCCTCGTCGATCGGTCCGGGCATGATGGTGTTGACGGTGATGCCACGCTCGGCAGTCTCCCGGGCGAGGACCTCGGCGAAGTACCTGCCCGGGGCCTTGACTGCCGTGTAGAGGCCGGCCCCCGCGACGGGGGCGACAATGGCCGTCGAGGCGATGTAGATGATCCGGCCGCCGTCGGTGACGTGCTGGGCGGCGCGCTGCATCGTCAGCAGGGCGCCCTTGGCGTTGACGTCGACCATCCGCTCGATCTGCTCGTCGGTCAGGTCGGCGATCGGCGTCCCCAGCAGCTCCAGCCCGGCGTTGGCCACCACGACGTCGACGGCGCCGAACCGCTGCTTCGCCTCGGTGAAGAGGTGATCCACGTCCGCCGGCCGGGAGACGTCCGCCTGTACGGCGATCGCCTGCGCCCCGCGTTCGGTGACCTCGGCCACGGCCTTCTCGGCGTTGGCCGCGTTGGACGAGTAGTTGATCACGATGTTCGCGCCGAGCTGTGCGTAGCGCAGCGCGATGGCCTTGCCGATTCCCCGGGCGGAGCCGGTGATCAGCGCGGTCTTGCCGCTGAGATCTGTCATGTCCTTCTTCTTCCTGATGCTGAGGGTGGGTGGGTCGTTCCAGGCATGTGCTGGGGAGTCAGCTCGCCGCCGGCGCGGGGAATCGGTACTCGACCTGCTTGCGGTCGGTGTAGAGCTGCCAGTAGGTCTGGGCGAGTTCGTCGGGGTCGATGACGTTCAGGCCGGTGGTGCCCCCGGTGGCCTCGGCGAGCATCTCGGGGGTCATGGCCTGGTAGGACTCGCTGTCCTTGATCAGGGCCGCCAGGGTCGCCACTCCCGCGTAGACACCGGAGTCGGCGACCTCGCCGTGCAGCGAGTAGACGAAGTTGCGGATGCCGGCCATCGCCGGGCCGATGCCGCTGATGTAGGGCTGCGGCTCCGCGGCGGTGAAGCCGCCAGTCACGAGGAAGCCGCCCGCCTTGCGGTCCAGCATCTCGGGCAGCACCGCGTGGGCGATCGCGACCGGGCTGAGCAGGAGCAGGTTGACGTACCGGCCCAGCTGCTCGCTGTCCAGCTCGGCAGCGGGAACGAAGGACGTGCCGCCAGGGATCGGCTGGTAGGAGACGACGTCGATGCGGCCGAAGCGCTCCTTGATGGCCGCGACCGTCGCCGTCGCGTTCGCGGGGTCGAACAGGTCGGCCGGGAATGCCGCGGCCTCGACGCCCTGCGTAGCGAGGTCCTCGACGATGGCGTGCAGCTTCTCCGCACGGCGGGCGACGAGCGCGACCCGGAAGCCCTCCTTGCCGAAGCGGCGCGCCAGCGACGTCCCGAGGCCGGAACCGGCACCGAAGATTGCGATGACCTGTGACATGGGGTGTTCCTTACGTTCTGAAGGTGGTCAGTTCTGAGGGAGCGGGGGCGGCTCGGAGGCCGGCAGCTCAGAAGTCGATCGAGGCCGCGGTCTGCTTGCCGGCCTCGAGCTCGGCGAGCCGCCCGGTCAGTGCGTCCTTGATCGCCGCGTAGGCGTCCGAGCCCAGGGCCAGACGTCGGGGCGCGGGGCTGGTGACCGAGGCGTCGATGATCGCGGCTGCCACCTTGTCCGGGTCACCGGGGCCGGCGGCGGTGATGTTGGTGGCCGAGCTCAGGTACTGGTGCAGCTGGCCGACGGGGCCCGAGGCATAGACCGCCAGAGGCTCCGCGATGTCGAGGTTGGCGCCGAAGCCGGTGCGGATGGTCCCCGGCTCGACCATCGTGATGCCGATGCCGAACGGGGCGACCTCCCCGATCACCGACTCGAAGAAGCCCTCCACACCCCACTTGGAGGCGTGGTACATGCTGGCGCCGGGGGTCGTGATCTGCGAGCCCATGGTGGACAGCTGGATGAACCGCCCGCCGCCCTGCTCACGCAGGTGCGGCACCGTCGCCCGCAGCAGGTGGATCGGTGCGACGAGGTTGAGCGCGATCTGCGAGTCGATCACCTCGTCCGACAGCTCCTCGGCCGCCCCGACCGATCCCCGTCCGGCGTTCGAGAAGATCACGTCGATCCGCCCCAGCTCGGCGAAGGCACGCTCGACCACCGCACGCAGCTGCTCGGTGTCGGTCACGTCCAGGGCCGCGGTCCACAGGTGCTCCGGGTACTTCTCGGCCAGGTCTGCGAGCGCCCCGGGCCGACGAGCCGTCGCCGCGACCCGGTGACCGTCCGCCAGGAGCCGCTCGGTCACGCTGCGGCCGATCCCGGCCGATGCCCCTGTGACGAACCAAGTCTGCGATGTCATGGTGCCCCTCTCCTAATCCAACTGGGTGGTTTAGTTGGAACGCTAGCGACCTCGCGAGTGGAAGTCAACCGGATGGTTGGTTTAGTATCGACGGCATGGCTTACGACTCTGCGGCAACCCGGGCACGACTGCTGGCGGCGGGCTACGACGAGTTCGTCCAGCACGGCCTGGCGGGCGCGCGCGTGGACCGGATCGCCACGGCCGCCTCAGCGAACAAGCAGGCGATCTACCTCTACTTCGGGTCCAAGGAGGCGCTCTTCGAGGCGGTCCTGGCCGACCGGCTGCGTGTCCTGGCCGACGTCGCCCCCTTCACCCCCGACGATCTGCCCGGCTACGTCGGAGCGCTCTTCGACGCCCTGGTGGCCGACCCCGGCGTCCAGCGACTGAGCCAGTGGCGGACGCTGGAGGTCCCCGAACCGTCCGAGGGCGAGGTCGAGTCGCACGTGTCCAAGGCCACGCAGCTCGCCGAGGCCACCGGCGCGAGCGTGGCCGCCGCGACCGACGTGCTCATGATCGTGTTCGCCGCCGCCGTGGGCTGGAACACCACCGCCGAGCAGATCAGGAATCCGCTGGGCGAGGACGGGGCGCGCCGGCTGGCCGCCTACCGGGACTCGGTGGTGCGCAGCACGGCCGCGGTGGCCGAGGCGCTCCTGCGACAGCCTGGATAGCGACAGCCCGGTCGACCGGCTGGGCCGCTCCCGGTCCGCACCGGGAGCGGCCCGCGCAGACCCGAGATAAACCATCCGGCTGTTTTAGTGAGGAGACGAGACGGTGGCTACAACGAAGACCTGGCTGGTGACCGGTGCGACGCATGGTCTGGGACGGGAGATGACCGAACAGCTCCTGCGGCGCGGCGACCGTGTGGCCGGCACCGGTCGGGACGAGGAGGCGCTGGCCGACCTGACACGCGCGCACGGCGACGCGTTCTGGCCTGCTGTGCTCGACGTGACCGACACCCCCGCCGTCCGACAGACCGTGGACCGCGCAGCGGCAGCACTCGGCCGGCTCGACGTGGTCGTCAACAACGCAGGCTACGGTCTGTTCGGCGCCGCCGAGGAGCTCTCCGACGCGCAGGTCGAGCACCAGCTGGCCACCAACCTGACCGGCTCGATCTCCGTGGCGCGGGCTGCGACACCGCACCTGCGCGCCCAGGGCGGCGGCCGCATCGTGCAGGTCTCGACCTACGGCGGACAGGCCGCGAGCGCCGGCGGATCCCTGTACAACGCCTCGAAGTTCGGCATCGAGGGGTTCATGGAGGCGCTGGCCAAGGAGCTGGCCGTGTTCGGCATCGGCGTGACGATCATCGAGCCGGGCGGCACGGCAACGGGTTTTCGGAGCAACGCACGGCTCGGTCAGCCCCTGGCGGCCTACGACGGGACGCCCGCCGCTGCCGTCCGTGGCCTGACCACCGGCACGCGACCCGCTCCGGGGCACCCGGTCAAGGTGGCTGCGATGACCATCGCCGCGGCCGAGCAGGTGCCGGCGCCGCTGCGCGTCGTGCTGGGCAGCGACTCGTTCCGGTTCGTGCACCAGGCACTGCAGGACCGTCTGGCGGACGTCGCGCACCAGCACGAGCAGGCGGGTCGCGCCGATGTGAGCCCACCCGCACCCATCCGTCGCGAAACCCTTGAGAAGGAGCAGGAGGCCTGATGCACCCGTCATCCACGTTTGCCGCCACCGTCGAGCACCTCGACCGGACGGACACCGTCGCCCTGACGACGCCTTCCGCGTCCGGCAAGGACGTGCGCACCTTGATCTGGGCCGTCACGGTCGAGGGCGTGCCCTACGTCCGCAGCGGCTACGGGCCGGCAGGCCGTTGGTATGCGCGCGCCCTGCGTACCCGCCGAGGTGCCTTCCACCCGCGCGGCCGACGCCTGGAGGTCGGGTTCGAACCGGTATCCGACCCGGACCTCGACGAGGCGATCGACCGGGCCTACTTCGCCAAGTACGGCGACCAGTGGCCCACCCGTTCGATGACCACCGAACCAGCGCGCAGCTCGACCCTCCGCGTCGTGCCACCCCCGGACGTCGAACCCTGATGCGGTCCAGGGTCACATCCGGGTGGTCGGGGCAGCAGTCAGGCAGGTGCGCCGGTGGCCGTGGGGGCCGGCTCCCGGTGCGGCGGCCGGCGGTCGAAAGCGGGCACCTTCCCGTACAGGTAGGTGACGGCGAGCCCGAGCACGATGCCGGCCGACCCGCCGACGCCGACGCTCACCCAGGCGTCCGCGAGTCCCGCATCGGCACTGCCCTGGAAGTAGAACAGCGACCGGATCCCGTCGACGACGGGACGGAACGGCTCCACGACGGAGATCCAGCGGAAGAACGGGGGGACCGCCTCCAGGGGGACGGTGCCGCCCGAGGACGTCATCGACAGTGCGATGAAGAAGACGGTGTTGACCAGGGAGCCGATCCCGCTGCCGAAGATCGCGAAGACCGTCAGGGCGCTGGTTCCGATCGCGGCGACGACCGCGGTGGAGAACAGCCACAGCATCACCGGGTCGGCCACCGGTACCCCCACCGGGCCGGTTGCCACGAGCTGCGCCACCAGGGCGGCCAGCGGCGCGGCAGCGGTCAGGATGGCGAGCTTGGTCAGCAGGGTGCCGGGCCGTGAGACGTGCAGGTAGGGGCGGCGCTGCACCAGGGGGCCGACCTCGCTGGGCAGGAACCCGACGGCGGAGTCGACCAGCGGCCCGACCAGCGAGGCGCCGATGAACCCGATCAGCACCAGCACGAGCGAGTAGTAGAACGCGCTGGTCCCCATCCCCGAGCTGGCCGGGAGCTGTTCGTGCGGTGCGGAGACCACGCGGAACGGCTCGGCCAGGAGCGCCGCACCGGCCGGCGACAGGTCCCCCGGGTCCAGCTGGGCCGACAGCCGCTCCCCCAGCCCCTGGGCCACGCCGTGCAGGACCGGCGTCAGGTTGGCCACCAGGAGGCCGTTGGCCAGACCGCCGTCCCCGGCGTTGGTGACGATCTGCACGGTCGGGACGGTGACCTCGCGCGCTCCGGGCAGGAGGCTGGCGACCGCCCGGTCGAAGTCGCCGGGAATCACGACCGCACCGGCCAGCCGGTCGTCCTCGATCCGCGTGGACATCTGCTCGGCGGTCATCCGCGTCAGGGCGACCTTGTCGCCGACCCCGGCCTCGACGGCGTCGGCGACCGACGCCGCGAGGTCCGGCACCGGGAGGTCCGCGGCCGAGGGCGCGTCGGCGTTGCTCTGCTCCTCGACGACCAGGGCGACGGGCAGACCGTCCAGGTGGCCCTGCGGGTCGACGGTGGCCGACAGGTAGATCGCGGGCAGGAGCGCAGCCAGCCCCACGATCAGGACGACGGGTGTCAGCCAGGCGCGGTAGTGGCCGAGCGTTCGGATCGCGGACACGCTTTTCCTCTTCCCTCGAAGATACTTGAACTATCCAGCGGTAGGATAGTTGCAATATCCACGAGGGGGCAAGATGCAGATCTCCGAGCTCGTACGCCGGGCCGACGTGCCGCTGGCAACGGTCAAGTTCTACATCCGCGAGGGGATGCTCCCGGCGGGCCGGTCGACCGGTGCGCGCCGGGCGGAGTACGACCAGGAGCACCTGGACCGGCTTCGACTGATCCGCTCGATGACGGTCGCGGCGGGGCTGCCCTTGCACCAGGTCAGGCAGATCCTGCGGATCATCGACCACCCCGACAGGGGCGTCTACGAGACCCTGGGCCGGGCCGTGGAGGTGCTGGCTGGCGCGACGGAGACGACCGAGACCCGCGCCCCCGAGGCACCGGTCGCCACCGGGGCGGCCATCCATCCGCGGGCGCGGGCGGCCGTCGCCCAGCTGGGCGACGCGTACGCCCGCTCCAGCGAGCACCTCGCGGCGTTCGCGCAGCTCGACCGCGCCCTGCTCGCCGCCGAGGAGGCGGGCCTGCCCGCAGACCCGGCGAGACTGCGGGTGTACGGGGAGCACGTCGCGGCGATCGCCCGCGCGGAGGTCGCGCAGATGCCGGCCGGGGACCGGCAGGCCGCCGTGCAGTATGCCGTGCTCGGCACGGCGCTGTACGAGCCGGTCCTGACGGCGCTGCGCCGCCTGGCGCACCAGAACCTGGCCGCCGACCTGCCCGACGCACCGCCTGCGGCGCGGATCGACCCACCGGCACCGTAGGCCGCGCACAAGGCGCGCGGCGACACCACCCGCACTCCCCCGCGGGACGGCGGCGTCAGGCGGCACTCACGTTGGACGGCCCGTAGTAGGCGCGCATCTGGGTGATCAGGCCGTCGTCGTCGAACTGCATGACGTCGATCGAGCTGATGGTGGTGTGCCCACCGTCCAGGGGCAGCCGCACCGTGAAGGCCATGGCCGCGCCGTCGGTGTGCCTCCAGCGTGCCGAACGATCGACGGTGCACTGTCTTCTTCGCCATGGGTCCTCCTCCACCCACCAGGTGTCGATCGCGCCCACGATTCGTTCGAGCAGTACGTCCCGACCGCCCCCACATCTGTCCCAAGCAACTTTGGGCAAGATTTGGGTTTCAGGTGGCCTCAGGGGGCCATTCCTGTCCACCACAGTCCAGACGTCCTGACGCATCCATGCGGCAAGGACGCCACTCCCGCCGATGTAGTCGACCTAGATCGGGCAGAGCAGTACGTTTTGCCCCATGAGCAGTGACAGCGACGCGCCTCGGACCGAGGGCGGCGAGAAGACTGAGCGGATGGACCGCCTACGGGCTCTGCTGAACAAGCCCATCAAGATCCCGGAGTCGGCGTCGGCCGACACCGAGGACGCCGACTACGCCGCAGCCGTGGCAGCCGCCGCGACACCCCAGGGGGCCAGGACTCCGATGTCAGCCGAGGGAAAGACCCCCCAGGGCGCCAAGGCTCCCGTCGAGACGCCGCCCGCGGTCAAGGCCGCCGCCGAGGCGCTCGACCGCCTGACCGAGGAGGAGAAGGAGGCCGTCGTCGAGGGCGCCGGGCCTGGCAAGAGCCGGTCGCGGCGCACCTGGGCCGATGCCTATCTGGCCAAGCCGGACAAGCCATTGACCCCGGAGGAGGTCCGCGCCGAGCTGACCGTCGCGCTCAAGGAGCAGGGTGCCGACCTGCGGGAGCTCGTCGCGAAGCGGGGCGACACGCAGGAGAAGACGCTCAGGGACGCCCTGGAGACGGGCCTCGAACAGGGCCTCGCGGCGGCGCGGGAGAAGACCGTGGCCGAGCTGGCCACCCGGTTCGACGGCCGGCTCGACGAGCAGGCGGCGGCGGCCGAGCGCGCCGCCACCGAGGCCCGCGCGGAGGCCGAGCGGCTGCAGGGCGAGCTCGACACGCTCACCACGACCGCCGGCACGCTGCGCGGCGACCTCGACGCGGCACGCACCGCCGCCGACGCCGCGCGCGAGACCGCGGAGGCCGCCACGAGGAAGGCGGCCACCGCGACCACGTTCGCGTGGGTCGGCATCGCGCTGGCGGTCGTCGCCGCCGTGGTCGGGGTGGTGGTGTAGCCGCCGCGGGCTAACGCGGGTCGAGTCGTAGGTCGTCGAGGTCGGTGCCGGCGCGCAGCACGAAGCGCCGGTGCCGCCGCCCGCCCTGCTGTCCCCCACCCTCGGGTCGCCCGCCGCGGTGGCCGCCGTAGTACGTCGGGGTCTCGCGTACCGGCGCATAGGTGACCCGGGGGCCGGTGAACAGCCCGTCCAGCAGGGCGGCGAACGCCACGTCGACGGGCCCGTCGAGTGCCTGACCTTCCGTAGGTTCGTACATGTGTTCGAGTATATCCGCCGCCTGGACGGGAGTCCACCGAATGCGTTGGCCCGTGCCGCGCCGCCGCCGTTACGGTCGGCGGATGATCCTCAGTCACGACACCACGGGTTCCGGCCCCGCCGTCCTGCTCCTGCATGCCGGCGTCGCCGACTCCCGGATGTGGGACCCGCAGCGCGCTCCCCTGGCCCGGCACCACCGCGTGATCCGCTGCGACCTGCGCGGCTACGGCGACACCCCGCTGACCAGCGCACGGTTCGACAACGCGGGCGACGTCAAGGCGCTGCTCGACTCGCTGGGCGAGCGGCCCGTCGCGATCGTCGCGGCGTCCGCGGGCGGCCAGGTCGCCCTTCAGGTGGCGTCCGAGTGGCCCGGCCTCGTGTCGCACCTGATGCTCATCAACTCCGCCTACGCGCTGCCGCCCACGCGTTCGGTGCAGCGCTTCGCCCGCCGCGAGGACGCGCTGCTGGAGGCGGGCGACCTGGACGGCGCCACCGAGCTCAACGTCGCCACGTGGCTCGGGCCCGACGCGGACGACGACGCCCGCGAGCTGGTGCGGACCATGCAGCGCCACGCCTTCGACGTGCAGCTCGCCGCGGGCGACGACATCAACGAGGAGGCCGGCCCCGCGATCGACCTGGAGGCGATCACCGCCCGCACGCTCGTCGTCTCCGGCGGCCAGGACCTCGACCACTTCCGCGCCGTCGCGAACCACCTGGCCGGGCACATCCCCGGCGCCCGGCACACCCAGCTCGGCTGGGCGGGCCACCTGCCGAACCTGGAGCGCCCCGCCGAGACGACGGCGTTGATCACCGAGTTCCTGGACGACCCCCGCGACTGAGCTCCCGGGCCGCACGCAGGTAGCCGCGCGTCACGCGGTCCTGCACCCGCCGGGCCGCGGGCGGCACGATCCGGCTGCCCCAGAAGTCGTGCCGGGCCACGGCGTGGATCTCGAAGACGAGACCCCCGCCGTCGCGGCGCACGCGGAACGACTCCACGCCCGTCTCCGGGTGGTGCGGCAGCGTCGAGTAGGTGAACCCGGCCTCGTCGGGCTCGCGGACGACGTCCACCACCCGGCACGGGGCCGTGAACCACAGCGGCCCGACGTGCACGGCCTGCACCACGGTCACGCCGAGGCCGGCCGGGCCGGTCGGGGCGATCGTCAGCCCGGCGCCGCGGTGCACGGCCCAGCCGAACAGCGCGTCGGCGGTGTCCGCCAGGGACGCGTCCGGGTCCAGCTCCATCCGCTCGCGCAGCACGCGGGCACGCGGCGGCGGGGCGGCCAGCCAGCCGACGTCGGCCACCGGGTCGGCGCGCACGGAACGGTCGAGGACACGGGCGAGGTCGGGCCGGTTCAGCTGCACCCCGGCACCGTACCCGCGGGCGGGCCCGGATCTCACCCGGCCACCCGCCAACCGGTCATATGTCACAGATCGGCCGCCGTGTATGTTCCTCACCCATGGCGAGCGACCACGACCCCAGCGCCCTCGACGCCCCGATCCCGGCGGGCGGTGTGCCGCGCCACGCCTCCGCGAAGGAGCGCCGAGGCCTGAAGCCCTTCCTGTCGGACCTCAAGGCCGAGGTGCAGAACCAGCTCTCCCGCGCCGAGATCCCGGGCCGGGTGCCGCAGGCCGGAGCGGCGTCGGCCACAGCGGGGTCGGCCACGGCCGCCCAGGTCACGGCGGCGCAGGTCACGGCGGCGCAGGTCACGGCCGCACCGTGGCAGGCGCCCGAGGCGGCGCCCGGCGCCGTCCACGAGCCCTTCCCGCAGCAGCCCGACAACGCGACGGCGCTCGCCTCGGCCGCGCTGGCGACGGCCGACCACGCGGGCGCCGAGGCGGCCGCGGCCCGCGACGAGGCCGCCGACGCGCAGGCCGCCGCCGCGGCGGCGCGGGCGGAGGCCGCGACCGCGCAGGCCACGGCGGGCCGGGCCGACGCGCAGCTCGCGGCCCTTCGCGCGGAGATCGAGGCGGCCCACCGGGAGTTCGAGACCCTGCGGACCCAGCTCGACGACGACCGGGCGCGCACCCGACGGCAGGTGCTGATCGCCTGGGCCGGCGCGGGCGCCGCGGTCGTGGTCGCCGTGGTCGCCCTGGTCCTGGGTTTCTGACGACGCCGGTTCCTGACGACGCCGGTTCTGACGACGCCGGGCTCGCACGCCCCACCACGACCCGACGAACCGGCCGATGAGTTTTCAACGGCCTGGCCGTCAGACCCACATGACGGAGACCCTTGTCGACGTACCGGGCGCCCTGCTGTGCGCCGAGACCTTCGGCGACCCGGCCGACCCGGCCCTCCTCCTGATCGGCGGGATCGCCGGCCCCATGGACTGGTGGCAGGACGACTTCTGCCAGGCCCTGGCCGACGGCGGCCCGCCGGGCCGGTACGTCATCCGCTACGACCACCGCGACACCGGACGCTCCCGGACCGACCCGCCCGGGGCGCCGTCGTACACCGGCGACGACCTCGCGCTGGACCCGGTGCGCCTGCTGGACGCGCTCGGGATCGGCCGCGCGCACCTGGCCGGGGTGTCGATGGGCGGCGGGATCGCGCAGCAGACGGCGATCGAGCACGGGCGCCGGGTCGCGTCGCTCACGCTGATGTCGACCAGCCCGGTGACGCAGGACCCCGACGGGCCGACCCTGCCCGGCCCCACCCCCGAGGCGGCGGCCCAGTTCCACTCGCCGCCGCCGGACCCCGACTGGAGCGACCCGGACGACGTCGTGCGCTCGATCGTCGCGGCGGAGCGCGCGTTCGCGGGCCCCGGCTACGACGAGGACGCCGCGTTCGCGACCGCCCGCCGGATCGTGCGGCGATCGATCGACCCGGCCTCCGCGGCCAACCACTTCCTGGTCGAGAGCCGCCCGGTGCGCGGCACGCTCGCCGACGTCACCGTGCCCACCCTCGTGCTGCACGGCGACGCCGACCCGCTGTTCCCGCCCGAGCACGGCGCCGCGCTGGCCGCCGCCATCACGGGCGCGCGGCTCGTGCTGCTGCCCGGCGTGGGGCACCAGTACCCGCCGCGGTCCGCCTGGGACGTGGTCGTTCCGGAGATGCTCGCGATCAGCGCGCCGTCCTGACCGGCCGCGGAGGCCGGGGCACCTCGAACCGCACGGGCAGCTCTCGCGGCGCGGACGAGAACAGCGTCCCGGCCGAGCGCAGCGCCTCCGGCGGCACGGTCAGCGCCACCCCGCCGAGGCGGCGCAGCGCGGCCTGGACCGTGATCTGCGCGATCAGGGTCGCGGGGCGGCGCGCGGGGCACGCGTGCGGGCCCGCGCCCCACGTGAGATAGGAGAGGTTGCCGGACTCCAGCCAGATGTCGTCGCCGGTCCCCCGGGACTCGGCGCTCGCGCCCAGGATGCCCGGCACGACGGCGTCGCCCGCCGCGATCGCGTGGTCGCCGAGCGTGGTGTCGGCCAGGGCGAACCGCGGCGCCGCGTTGGGGGCCGGCGGGGTGGAGCCGAGCACGGCCTCCAGCGTGTCCGGCGCGGAGAGCCGCCCGCCCGAGCGCCCGTCGAACCGCGGGTCGGTGAGCCGCAGGCGCAGCGCCTGGGTGATCCACCCGACCTCGAACTCGCTGCCAAGGATGAGCGTGGCCGACACCGCGCTCTGCGCGTCCAGATCGGTGGGCGCGCTCGGGTGCCGCAGGATCGCGGAGGTCAGGTCGTCGGACGGCGCCGTGCGGCGGTCCGCGATCAGGTCGGAGATCAGCGCCCGCTGCGCGTTCAGCGCCTCGCCGCCCGCCGCCCCCTTGGCCTGGAAGACCTTGCGTGAGTGCCCGAGCATCGCCCGGGCCTGCTCCGGGTCCAGGCCGAACATCGTGGACATCACCAGCAGCGGGACGGCCCGCGCGTAGTCGGCGACGAGGTCGGCCTCGCCGGAGGCCAGCACGCGGTCCAGCGCGAGGCCGCACCAGTACTCGACCGTCGCCGCGAGGCGGTGCTCGTCCACGCTCTCGAACGCGTCGTCGACCAGCCGACGCAGGTGCCGGTGCCGCGCGCCGTCCACGTAGTAGATGCCGTCGCGCGGGGCCAGGACGCCGCCGACGCCGCTGCCCGGGCCGACGGTGCCGTCCGCGAACAGGCCCCAGTTGCGCGCGTCGCGCGAGTACAGGCCCTCGTTGCGCAGCACCGTGACCAGTTCCCGGTGGCCCAGCACGAGCCAGGCCGGCACGCCCGGCTCCAGGAGCACGGGCGCCACGTTGCCCCACCGGGCGCGCAGCCGCTCGTACACCGCGGCGGGGTCGGAGCCGCTCGTGGTCTCGCTCAGCGGCGTGAGGTCGGTCCGGCCGGCCAGGTCGGCCAGGCGCTCCGACTGAGTGGTCGTCGTGACTGTCATGGCTCCCCAGGTTCTGGGCGCGACGGAGGCGCTCGACGTCGTTTAGCCGGAATGTACCCCATGTCCGATGCGCGGTAATACATCGGCCCTGGTCGCAACCGTTATCCTCGGGCCATGCAGCGGACCATCGCCGTCGTCGGCGGCGGGGCCGCCGGCGTCATCCTCTCGGCCCACCTCGTGCGTGCGGCCGCGTCACACGGGCCGCACCGGCAGGTGCGGGTCCTGCTGATCGACCCCGCGGAGACACCCGGCCGCGGCCTCCCCTACCGGACCACCGACCCCCGGCACACGCTCAACGCCGTGGTCGCGCGGCTCAGCGCCTTCGACGACGACCCTGAGCACCTGCTGCGCTGGTGCGCGTCGGCCGGCGTGCCCGCCGAGCCGGGCACGTTCCTGCAGCGCGCCGACTTCGGCCGCTACCTCACCGAGCTGCTCGGCTCGGTGCCCGTGCCGGACGGCTCCGCCGTGGAGCACGTGCGCGGCACGGTGGTGGACGTCGTGGACGGGCCGTCCGGCTGGGCCGGGGCGGGCGTGTCCGGGACTGGCGGCGGCGGGGCGAGCGTCACGCTCACCCTGGCGGACGGCGGCACCCTGCGCGCCGACGCCGCCGTGCTCGCGCTCGGCACCCCGCCGCCCGTGCGGCTGCCCGAGTACGAGCCGTGGGGCGAGCGGTATGTCGCGGACCCCTGGTCGCCCGACCTCGACGAGCGGGCCGCGGGCGCCCGCCGGGTGCTGGTCGTGGGCACGGGCCTGACCACGCTCGACGTCGTCGCGCACCTGCACCCGCTGCTGCCGGACGCGACGTTCACCGCCGTCTCCCGGGGCGGCGCCCTGCCCGCTGCGCACGCCGCGGACCCGCTGCCGCCGGCCGTGGAGGTCGAGCTCGACCGCGCGTTCTCCCCCGCCGGGACGCTCGACACCGCCGTCGACGTGGTGCGGCGGCGCGTCGCCGCGGAGCGCGCGGCGGGCCGGGACTGGCGCGCGGTGATCGACGCCGTCCGCCCGCAGGTCAACCCCACCTGGTCCCGGCTGACGGCCGACGAGCAGGCGGCGTTCCAGCGCGTGCACGCGCGCTCGTGGGAGAACGTGCGGCACCGCATGTCCCACGCGATGCGCACCCACGTGGACCGGCTGCTCGCGGACGGCGTGCTCACGGTCTCCACGGTCGAGGCGGTGTTCGGCGGGGTGGATGCTCCGGGCCGGGACACGGGCCGGGACACCTCCGCGTTCGACCTCGTGGTGGGCGCCACGGGGTTGCCGGCCCTGACCTCACCCGGCTGGAACCCCCTGGTGGACGCGCTGGTCGCGCGGGGCGTGCTGCGGCCCCACCGGCTCGGCACGGGCCTCGACCTGACGCCGGACGCCGCGCTGGTCGACGCCGCCGGCGTCGGCCACCCGCGGCTGCGCGCCATGGGGCTGGCCCGGCGCGGGCTGGAGTGGGAGTGCACGTCGGTGCCGGACCTGCGGCGGCAGGCCGCGCGGCTGGCCGAGGACCTTCTGGCCGAGGATCTGCCCGCGGACGGCCTGCCGGGCTAGAACTGGTCATCGAACTGCCATGTCACGGTTGCCCTGCGGCAACGCGTGGGGTGAAGTCTTCCCTCGAACACCCACCTGTCAGACCGACCGGGACGAGGGAAACAGATGCCTGGACCTGCACGAACACTGACGCTGGCCGTCGGCACGACGGCGGCCGCGGTCGCCCTGGGGATCGCGGCGGCGGGATCCGCCACCGCGGGGCCGCCGACGGCGTCCGCGAGCGCTGCCGACGTGGCGGCCGCGAACAACGCCGACCTGGCCCAGCGCTGGGCGCCCATCCACTACCAGGACGTGGACCAGACCGGCACGAACGCCCTGGGCGGCCGCTCGGACTACCTGGCCGCGTACGACTTCGACGGCGACCTGAACGCCCGCAACAACTGGGAGAACACCGGCAGCCACGCGCTGGCCGCCACGGCGTACTACTCGGTCATGGAGACGTCGACCCACTGGTTCGTGACCTACATGTTCTTCCACCCGCGGGACTGGTCGGACTCGATCTTCGACACGGAGCACGAGAACGACGCCGAGGGCGTCATGGTCGCCGTGCAGAAGGACGGCTCGGCCTACGGCGTCCTGCGCGGCGCCGTCACCGTGGCGCACAGCGACTTCTACTCGTACACCCCGCAGGGCAGCACCTGGGGTGCGGGCGCCGAGACGATCGACGGCACGCTGCAGCTGACGACCAGCCCGCACGACGGCCTGCCCCACCCGGTCACCGCCCAGGAGGCCAAGGGACACGGGCTCAAGGCGCGCCCCGGCTACGACATCAAGGGCGACGGCGTGATCTACTACCCGGCCGGCCGCGCCGAGGTGCCGGAGCACCCGGACGACCGCGACGTCTCCTACCGCCTGGTCGACATCCACGCCTCCGGCGGCCTGTGGGCGCAGCGGAACAACACCCAGCTCTTCGCGAGCGCGGGCACGTTCGCGGGCGACGCCTCCGGCAGCTGTGGCGATGGCGGCATCTCCTGCACGCAGAACTCCGCGAACGCACCGTGGGGCTGGGACGACGGCGACGACGTCCCCGGCCGCGGCGCCCTCGCGACGGACCCGGCGGGCCTGTCGGCCAGCTACTTCCGCATCCCGGAACCGCTGAACCGCACGTACATCAACAACCCGTACTGACCCGGCCTCCCGGCCCCCAGCCCCCAGCCACCGGCCACCGGCCACCGGGGGCGTTGACCACAGCAGTTTCTGCCAGGAGGGTCGATGTCGTGGCAGCAACTGCTGTGGTCAACACCAGAGCCGGGCGGCGGCCGGGGCCGGGGGCAGAGGAGAACCGGTGCGATCGGCCGCGCGGGGCGTGGTCGGTAGATCGTCAGGCGGTCGGTAGAGCGTCAGGTGGTCGGTAGCTCGAACTGCCGATCACCTGACGTTCTACCGACCGCGCGGCGTTCTACCGACCGCGGCGTTCTGCCGACCGCACGGCGTTCTGCCGACCGCGCGGCGTTCTGCCGATCACGGCCGCCGTCCGGGCATCCCATCGAGCCAGCTCAGGTTCAAGCTGAGGTTGAGAGTTCACCGCGGCTCAGCCTCAAGTCGAGGCTGAGCGTTGAGGGCCGGCGCCGTCCGGTCACGCCGCGAGCCGCCCGCGCGCCCTGTCACGCCGCTGTCTTCATGAGCCGACCGGGTGGTAACTTGAATTTCTACCACTCGGTAGGTTTGCAGCGCAACAGACCAGGCTAAGGAGTGCACACATGACCATCGAGGAGACCGCCGAGGCGCCGGCAGCCGCAGGATCGGGCGCGGGCAGCCGCGCGTTCGACGTCGAGCACGTGCTCGCCGCGCTCACGCTCGAGGAGAAGGCGTCGCTCCTGTCGGGCCTGGACTTCTGGACCACGCAGCCGGTCGCCCGGGACGGCGTGGCCGTGCCGGGCGTCATGGTCACCGACGGCCCGCACGGGCTGCGCAAGCAGGCCGAGTCCCCCGATCACCTGGGCCTGGGCACCTCCGTGCCCGCCACGTGCTTCCCGCCCGCGGCCACGCTCGGCTCCACGTGGGACCCCGCACTGCTGCGCCGCGTCGGCGAGGCGCTGGGCCGCGAGACCCGCGCCAACGACGTCGCCGTGCTGCTCGGCCCCGGCATCAACATCAAGCGCTCGCCGCTGAACGGGCGCAACTTCGAGTACCTCTCCGAGGACCCGGTGATCTCGGGCGAGCTCGGCGCCGCCCTCGTAGCCGGCGTCCAGTCCCAGGGCGTCGGTACCTCGCTCAAGCACTTCGCGGCCAACAACCAGGAGGCCGACCGCATGCGCGTCTCGGCCGACGTCGACGAGCGCACCCTGCGCGAGATCTACCTGCCCGGGTTCGAGCGCGTCGTCAAGCGGGCGCAGCCGTGGACCGTGATGTGCTCGTACAACAGGATCAACGACGTCTACGCGTCGCAGAACCACTGGCTGCTCACCGAGGTGCTGCGCGACGAGTGGGGCTTCGAGGGGCTCGTCGTGTCCGACTGGGGCGCGGTGCGCGACCGCGTCGCCGCCGTCGCCGCCGGGCTCGACCTGGAGATGCCCGCCTCCGGCGGACGGACGGACGCCGAGGTGGTCGCCGCAGTGCGCGCCGGTACCCTCGACGAGGCCGTGGTCGACGTCGCCGCCCGCCGCGTGCTGCGGATGGTGGCGGGCTCGCTGCCGGCGCTGGACGCCGCGGCCGCCGCCCGCGCCGGCTCAGGGGCCGAGGGCTTCGACGTCGACGCCCACCACGCCCTGGCGCGCGAGGCCGCCGCGGCCGGGACGGTGCTGCTGAAGAACGAACCGGTGGCCGAGCCTGTCGAGACCTCGCCGGGTCTCGACAACCTCGACCGGCGTGAGGGCGCGCCGCTCCTGCCGCTCGCCTCGGCCGAGGGCGTCGCCGTCGTCGGCGAGCTGGCCCGCACGCCGCGCTACCAGGGCGCCGGATCCTCGCAGGTCAACCCCACGCGGCTCGACGACGCGCTGTCCGCGCTCCGCGCCGCGGCGGGCACCGACGTGCCGTTCGCCGCGGGCTACACGGTCGACGGCGCCGACGCCGGCTCGGGCACCGACGCGGCGGCCCTGCTGGCCGACGCGGTCGAGGTGGCCCGCGCCGCCGAGACCGTCCTGGTGTTCCTGGGGCTGCCCGCCTCCTACGAGTCGGAGGGCTTCGACCGCGCGCACATGGACCTGCCCGCCGAGCAGGTCGCGCTGCTGGAGGCCGTCGCCTCGGTCAGCCCGCGGATCGTCGTGGTGCTGGCGAACGGCTCGGCCGTCTCCGTCGCGTCGTGGCAGCACCTCGCCCCGGCCGTGGTCGAGGGCTGGCTGGGCGGTCAGGCCGGCGGCTCCGCAATCATCGACGTGCTGCTCGGGGCGGTGAACCCGGCCGGGCGCCTGGCCGAGACCATCCCGCTGCGGCTTCAGGACAACCCGTCCTACGGCAACTTCCCCGGCGAGCTGGGGCACGTGCGCTACGGCGAGGGCCTGCTGGTGGGCTACCGCTGGTACGACGCGCGGCAGGCGGACGTCGCCTACCCGTTCGGCCACGGCCTGTCGTACACCACGTTCGCCTACGACGGCGTCGCCGCCGAGGTGCTGCGCCCGGCGTCCGGGGCGGACGAGGACACCGCCGCCGTCCGCGTGCGCGTGACCGTCACCAACACGGGCGACCGGCGGGGCGCCGAGGTCGTGCAGGTGTACGTCGGCGACCCCGAGGCCCAGGTGCAGCGCCCGGAGCGCGAGCTCAAGGCGTTCGGCAAGGTCGACCTCGCGCCGGGCGAGTCGCGCGAGCTCACGTTCGACCTGACGGGCCGCGACCTGGCCTACTGGCACCCCGTGCTGCGCCGCTGGGTCGTCGAGGGCGGCGAGTTCGTGATCTCGGTCGGCGCCTCGTCGCGCGACCTGCGCGGCGCGGCCGGCGTCGTCGTCGACGGCGAGGACGTGCGCATGCCGCTGGAGCCGCTGTCGACGGTGGCCGAGGCGATGGCGCACCCGGTCGTCGGGCCGCGCGTCCAGGCGCTCGTGCACGGCGGGGCCGTGGCCGAGGACATGCTCGGGATGATCGGCGACATGCCCCTGACCGTCGTGGCCGACTTCGGTATGGGCGGCTTCGACCGGGACGGCCTGGCGGCGCTGCTGGCGGAGGCCAACGGCTGAGCGCCCGGGCCGGGCGCCGTCAGCGCAGGATCAGGTCGAGGTAGCCGCGCAGGTCGGCAGCCATGTCGACCCGCTCGTCGCCCGGCCGTTCCAGGGAGAACAGCCACTGGATCTGGAGGCCGTCCATGAGCGCCACCACCGTGCGCGCCGCCTGGTCCGGGTCCACCCCGGGAGCGAGGCCGCCGCGCGCGGCCCGCTCCCGGAGGAGCTGGGACTGCTCGCCCAGCACGCGCGCGTACCGGCGCCGGAAGTAGTCGTGCGCCGGGTGGTCCGGTGACGTCGCCTCCGTGGACAGCCCGGCGAACAGCTCGACGAGCGGACGGCGCAGCCGGTTGCGCTCCACGAGGTTCAGCAGGGCCTCGAAGTAGTCGGAGCCGCGCTCGACGTCCTCCTGGAACGACTGCTCGTCCACCGCGTCGCGGTACTCCAGCACGGCCTCCAGCAGGGCGGCCTTGTTGGGGAAGTGGTGCAGCAGACCCGGGTGGGAGATGCCCACCCGGGCCGCGATGTCGCGCAGGGACGCGCCGTGGAAGCCGACGTCGGCGAACACGAGGATCGCCGTGCGGATGATCTCCTGCTGCGTCGCGCGGCCCTTGGCGTAGCCACCGCGCGGGCCGGTGGTGCTCCCCGGCCGGGTGGACGAACCGGTCTGCGCGCTGACGGACATGCGCCCAAACTACCTCGGCCGGGGCCGCGCCACGGCGTCGGGCTCCGTCAGCGCACCCCCGGCTCAGGCGAGGCGCGCGCTGGCCACGATCTCGCGGCCCACGTCGAGGCGGACGTCGGCCAGGCGGACGCCGTCCGGCAGCTTCTCGGCGAGGTCGATGTCCCGGCTGGTGGCGGCCTCGACCTTGCCGCGGATCGTCCCGAGCAGCGCGGCGACCAGCGGGTTGCCGCTGCCGAGCTGCACGTCGCGCACGGCGAGCACCATGTTCTCGTCGATGCTGACCGACGCCGTGGCCTGCACCCGCGCGGAGAGGAACATGCCCTTCCTGATCGCGGCGTCGACCCGGAGCGTCGCGGCCCGCGGACCCCGCGAGACCACGTCGAGATCCAGCCCGGTCAGCGTGATGCCCTGCTGCAGCAGCACGACGCCGAGCACCCCGCGGGCCGTCGCGACCAGCCCCGCCTTGTCGACGGCGACCCGGGCGTGGCCCGAGACCGGGTGGTCGGCGCTGGGTTCGACCGGCTGGATGCCGACCCGGCCGTCGGAGCCCTCGACCCAGTCGAAGCGCAGGTTGGTGAGCTCCACCGTGATGTCGACGGGCAGGTCCACCGCGACGAGCTGGTGAGCGTCCACGCGCAGGTGGCGCAGCGTGCCGGGCTCGCGGCGGACCACCTCGGGGCGCCAGCGCTTCGCGGCGGACGCGGGCTGGGCAGGGTGCGTCGGGTGGCCGGGCTGCGCGGGGTGTGCCGGGGCCTCCGGCAGGCGGACGACGACGCCCGACAGGTCGATGACGGCGGACGCGATGTCCGCGCCGTCGAGCTCCGCGGTGATCGGCGCGCGGTCCAGCCCCACGGCCTGGCCGCCGACCTCGTCCGCGAGCGTCGCGCGGATCCGCGCCTCCAGGTCGGCGCCGGCGGCGGGCCGGGGCGCGGTGCCGAGCGGGACCGGGTCGGGCGCGGGGCGGGCGGCGGGCTGGTCGGGTGCGGGGCGCTGGGCGGCGTCGGTCATGGACGCGAGACTAGCCGTGATCGCCCGGGCGGGGTCGGTGACCTGCGGTGCGAGCCGGGGCCCGGCGCCGTGGAGCAGGCGGGGTCGGGCGCCGTGGGGCGGGCGGGGTCGGCCCGGCGCCGTCAGACGCGGCCCTGGTTGAGGCGGCGCTGCAGGGCCATGACGGCGCGGGACTCGCGCGAGATGACGCCGTCGACCGGGGTGCCGAGGTAGCGCTGGAGGGCGCGGATGGTCTGTGGGCCGATCTTGCCGTCGCGCTGGTCGGCGGGCATGCCGATCTTGCGCTGCAGGGCGGCGATCACACGCGAGCCCCGGGCGTCGGTGACCCAGCGCCAGCCGGTGGTCAGGCCCGGGTTGACGTCGCGCCAGGCGACGCTCTGGGACGAGACGACGCCGTCGACCGTGGTCCCGAGCTCCTGCTGGAGGCGGCGGGTGGTCGACGAGCCCCAGAAGCCGTCGACGGTCAGACCGCCGGGGTTGCCCGGGCTGGGCGGGGTGGAGCCCTCGCCGACGCGGATGTCGTCGAGCCGGGCGTACAGGTTGCGTCCGGGGCAGGCGGTCTGCGAGACGTCGCGGTGGCCGCCGAGCGGCGCGCCCTGGGTCCACCAACGGCCCTTGCCGGCGCCGTAGATGGCCGCGGCCGTGGAGATCTGGGCGGCGGTGGGGGTGTTGGTCTCGTAGTTGCCGGCGAAGCAGATGGACCGGGAGGTGCTGTTGCGCCCACCGGTGTGGGTACCGCGGCGGTTCCAGCTCACGCCCTGGTAGGCCCGGCCGGACGGGAAGATCACCACGTTGTACGAGATGCCGGTGCCGAACCGGGTCTGGCCCACGCTCTCCAGCGCGCGCATCTGCTCGGCCTCGGCGGCCACGCTCGCGCCGGGCGAGAGCTGCGCCGTGACCGAGTGGTGCACCCACACCTCGACGGCGGGGCCGGTCAGCGTCAGGTCCCCGTCGGGGTAGCGGGCGCCCCAGGACGCGCGGGTCGCGATGCTCACCGTGGCGGTGGGCTCGACGGTGGGCTCGACGGTGGGCTCGGCCGGCTCGGGGGTGGTGGTGGGCTCCGGGGTCTGCGGCGTCTCCGGCGTCTCGGTGGGTTCCGGGGCCGTCCAGGGCTCGGTCACCTCGCCCTGCGGCTCGTCGTCGGACGCGAGCACCTCCAGCACGACGCCGCCCTCACCCTTGATCTCGTACGTCTCAGCCACGGTTCCCCCTCGTGCCATGTTCCGTATATGTCGGTCATGTCTACCACCGTGCGGCAGGCGAGGCGAGCCCTTAGCGTGCAGGTATGACCACCGCCTGGTCCCTCACGATCGACTGCGCCGACGTCCGCGCGGTCGCTCGGTTCTGGATGCTCGCGCTCGGTTACGGCGAGCGGCCGCCGCCCGCGGGGTGGGACTCGTGGGAGGACTGGCTGGCCGCCCAGGGCGTGCCCGAGGAGGAGTGGCACGACGTCGCCTACCTCGCCGACCCCGAGGGCCGGCTGCCGTCCGTGTCGTTCCTCCGAGTGCCCGAGCCCAAGACGGTCAAGAACCGCGTGCACGTGGACCTGCAGGTCTCGGGCGGACGCGACGTCCCGCCCCGGGCGCGCGAGGAGCGCATCCGCGCCAAGGTCGCCGAGCTGGTCGCGGCGGGCGGCACGATCGCGTGGGAGGTCCCCGGGCCGGCGGGCCTGGACCACGTCACGGTGCGCGACCCGGAGGGGAACGAGCTCTGCGTCGTGTGACGGGCGCGAGCCCGTGCCGGCCGGCAGGGCGCGCGCCGGCCGGCAGGGCGCGCGCCGGCCGGCGGGGCGCGTCCCGGCCGGTCGAGCGGGGGTCGCGCTTGTACTGTGGCGAGCGTGATCAGCATCGACGCCGAGTCCTCCGTCCCGCCGTACGAGCAGGTGCGCACCTCGCTCGCCCAGCAGATGGCGGACCGGACGCTGCCCGTCGGCGCCCGGCTCCCGACCGTGCGGGCCCTGGCCGCCGACCTCGGGATCGCCGTGAACACCGTGGCGCGCGCGTACCGCGAGCTGGAGGCGGCCGGGCTCGTCGAGACCCGCGGCCGCGCCGGGACGTTCGTCAGCGCGGCCGGCAACCAGCGCCTCGCCCTGGCCCAGGACGCCGCGGCGCAGTATGCGGAGACGACCCGCGCCCTCGGGATCAGCCGGGCCGAGGCTCTCGAGATCGTCTCGGCGGCGCTCCGGTAGGCGGCGTCGCCGTCCGGCTCGGACGGAGCGCCGGGCCGGCGACCGGCCCGCTCAGCCGAGCAGCCGCACCGGGCTGCCCGCGGCCCAGGCCGCGATGTCCTCGACGGCCTGCCCGAAGAACGTCGCGTACGTGTCCTCGGTGACGTAGCCGAGGTGGGGTGTCAGCACCGTGCGCGGGGCGGAGCGCAGCGGGTCGTCGGCGGGCAGGGGCTCCACGTCGTACACGTCCAGGCCGGCGCCGCCGATCCGGCCGGCGTGCAGGGCCTCCAGCAGCGCGCCGGTGTCCACGAGGGGGCCGCGGGAGGTGTTGACCAGGATCGCGGTCGGCTTCATCCGCGCCAGCTCCGCCCGCCCGACGATGCCGGCGCTGCGCGGGCTGAGCTTGTAATGCACGGTCACGACGTCCGACGTCGCGAACAGCTCGTCCTTCGGCACGGCCCGCGCCCCGCGCTCCGCCGCGACGCCGGGATCCAGGTGGGTGCTCCAGGCGACGACGTCCATGCCGAACGCCGCGCCGACCCGCGCGACCTGCGTGCCCAGCCGGCCGAGGCCCACGACACCGAGCACCTTGCCCGCGAGGTCGGTGCCGATCGTGTGCTGCCAGCCGCCCGCGCGCAGGTTCGCGTCCTCCTGCGGTACGTGCCGCGCCACGGCCAGGATCAGCGCCCAGGTCAGCTCGGGGGTGGCCGACGCCGGCGAGTCCGTACCGCAGACCACCACGCCCCGTGCGGCGGCCGCGGCCAGGTCGATCGAGGCGTTGGCGCGGCCCGTCGTCACGAGGAGCCGCAGGTCGGGCAGCAGGTCCAGGGTCGCGGCGTCGAACGGCGTCCGCTCCCGCATGGCGACCACGACCTCGCACCCCGCCAACACCGCCGCGAGCGCCGTCGGGTCGGCGACGTGCTCGGCGTGGAAGGTGACGTCGGCGCCCAGGCTGTCCCAGTCGGCAAGACGGCGTGCGGCCTGCTGGTAGTCGTCGAGGACGGCGATTCGCATGCGGACCACCCTAGACGGGGGTGTCCGCCGGGGGGGGTCAGGGGGTCGTCAGGGGTCAGGGGGTCGTCGGGGGTCAGGGGGTCGTCGGGGGTCGGGTGTCGTTGCGGGGCCGGGTCGTTCGTCGTCCTGGTGGGGGACCGCCGATGATCCTCGGCGCGTCCCGTCGTCTACCCACGGACACGTCCCTCTCGGACAAGGAGCACACCATGACCACGACACACGAGCACCACCCCGGCGCGGACGGCGACGTCGCCGGGCCTGCAGTGCCGCCCGTCGTCGACCGGGCCGCCTGGCAGGCCGCGCGCGACGAGCTGCTGGTGCGGGAGAAGGCGCACACGCACGAGGGCGACGCGATCGCGGCGGCGCGGCGCCGGCTGCCGATGGCGGAGGTCGACGCGGGCGCCGTCGTCGTCGGACGGGACGGGCCCACCACGCTGCTGGACCTGTTCCAGGGGCGTGAGGAGCTGATCGTCTACAAGCACATGTGGCACCCGGGCGAGCCGTTCGAGAACCAGTGCGAGGGCTGCACGCTGACCTACTGGGCGGTGCAGGACCCGGCCTACCTGACCGCGCGCGGCGTCTCGTTCGCAGTGTTCGCGAAGGCTCCGTACGCGGAGCTCGCGCCGTTCGTGGAGTTCATGGGGTACCCGCGGCACTGGTACTCCGTGCTGGACTACGCCGAGCAGGACGGCGCGGACGAGATCGTGGGCGGCGGCGAGTTCGGCACCTGGGTGTGCTTCCTGCGGCAGGGCGACCGCGTCTACCTCACCAACACCGTCACGGGCCGCGGGGCGGAGGCGACGATGCCGGCGCTCGCGCTGCTCGACATGACGGCGCGCGGCCGGCTGGAGTCGTGGCAGGACTCCCCCGACGGCTGGCCGGAGGGCAAGGCGCCGGGCTGGTTCTGGCGCACGAACGAGGACGGCGCCGGGAACAGCTGGACCGGCGGTCGGCCCGCCGTCCAGTGGACCCGCCCGGGCGCGACACCGGTGACGACGGCGGAGCACCACCACCACTGATGCGGTGCCCCCGGGGACCACGGTCGGGACGACCCGGAGCGCCGTCGCCTCGCTGCCCCACCGCCCCGTCGCTCGGTCGCGCCGTCGACCCGTCGACCCGTCGACCCGTCGACCCGTCGACCCGTCGACCCGTCGACCCGCCCGGAATACGCGTCCGCGCCCGGCTGCACGAACCGGCGGCGCCCATGGTGCGCTTCTACCCCGCCATTCGGCCCGGAAACACCGCGATTTCGGGCCGAATGGCGGGGTAGAAGCGCACTTTCACTGGGCGGGTGATCAGTCCTCGTCCGGACGAGCCCGCCGGCGACCCCGTCGGCCGCACGGCAAAGTGCGTGTCTACCCCGCCATTGGGCCCGGAAACACCGCGATTTCGGGCCCAATGACGGGGTAGAAGCGCACTTTCGTTGGACAGACGAACGACGAGGCGGTTGGGCGTCAGGTCGGACGGTTCGGGGCCAGGGTGTCGGCCCGAGATGTCGGATCCTGGTGCCGAGTCCGGGTGCCGAGTCCGGGGCGTCGAGTCCGGGGCGTCGAGTCCGGGTGCCGGGTGCCGAGTCAGCGGCGTGAGTCAGCGGCGTGAGTCAGGAGCGTGAGTCAGGAGCGTGAGTCAGCGGCGTGAGTCAGGAGCGTGAGTCAGGAGCGTGAGTCAGCGCTCGTCGGCTTGGATCGCGGCGCGGACGCGGGACGAGCGGGAGCCCACGCGGTTGGTCGCGCCGGTGCGGTAGGCCCGGGCCTGCTGGTCGGCGTGCACGCCGGCCGCACCCGACCGGGCGTGCTCGGCGCGCTCGCGCACCGCCTCGGCCGGGAGCGCATGCTTGTGCCGGGCGCGGTTCTTGTTGTTGCTGCTCACACGTCTCACCTCCGTCCGGTGCGTCAGCGACGCCCGACCGTAGCGGCCGGACCCGTACGCGGTCAGCGGATTTTCGCGGCGGGTTGTTCCCGCCGGTCAACGGCGGGTCCCGGGCTCGGCATACTTGCGCGGATGACCACCGCAGCCCAGCACCCGGTCCGCCACATCGACATCCAGCACGCACCCCTCCGGCCCGACGACGACGTCCCGCCCACCGACACAGCGCACACCAGCACCCCGCCCACGAGCGCCGCCACCGCCACCGCCACCGCTCCCCTGCGCCTCGCCTACCGCGAGGCCGGCGACCCCACCGCGCCCGTGCTGCTCCTGCTGCACGCGCTCGGCGAGAGCTCGCTGTCCTGGGAGCCCCTGCTCGACGACCTCGCGGCGCTCGGGTACCGGGTCCTGGCCCCCGACGCGCGCGGCCACGGCGACAGCGACCGGCCCGGGGAGTACTCGTACGAGCTGATGACGGCCGACACCCTCGCGTTCTGCGCCGCGCTCGGCGTGACCGCCCCGGCGGGCCTCGCGATCGTCGGGCACTCGATGGGCGCCGTCACCGCGGCCCTGGTCACGGCTGCCCTGAACGGCACCACTCCCGCCGGTACCACCGCACCGACGGCCGCCAGGCCCGATACGACCACCCCGGTCACGCGACTCGTCCTCGAGGACGCCACCCCGCCGCGCCCCGGCGGGCCGCGGTTCGAGCCGTTCGACGAGCCGGACCACCCCGTCCCGTTCGACTGGCCGCTCGTCAACGCGCTGCGCGCCCAGCGCAGCGACCCCGACCCGGCCTGGTGGGACGACGCGGTGCGGATCGAGGCGCCGGTGCTCGTCGTCGCGGGCGGCCCCACGAGCAACGTGGACCAGGCGGACCTCGCGGAGTTCACGTCGCGCGTGTCCCGCGGCCGGCTCGTGGAGATCCGCGTGGGCCACATGGTGCACGACGAGGCTCCGGACGAGTTCCTCGCGGCCGTGACCGACTTCCTGCGGCGGTAGCCGGGCCGCCACCGGTAGCCGGCCCGGCCGCGGCAACCTGTCCGCCACCGGCGGTAGCCCCGCCGCCACGGCCCGTTCACCCGTCGGCCGTGCGGCGCTCACCTGGACGAAGACCTCGGCCGACACACTGAGCCGACCCTTCCCCGGACACGTCGGGAACACGTCATGTCCTCGTCCAGGTGGCGCCCAGCACCGCGCCCCACCCGTCCCGCCGGTATCCGGGCGGCGCTCACGGCGGGGGTGGTGACGCTCCTCGCGCTCGCCCCCGTCGTGACGCTGCCCGCGACGGCACACTCCCGCGAGCTCTCCCCGTTCGACGCCGTCGACCCCTTCATCGGCACCGAGCTGGACACCACGCAGAACACGAGCAACGACGCCTACGGGAACACGTTCCCGGGCGCCACGGTGCTGTTCGGCCTGGTGCAGCCCAGCCCCACGACGTACCGCGAGGGCAGCAACGGCGAGAAGGGCCGCTACGAGTACACGGCCGACCGGATCCGCGGCTTCGGCATGACCCGGCTGCGCCGGTCTCGGCCGGCTGACGCCGCGGTAGGCCAACGACGTCGAGCATGCAGCTGCTGCCAGGGCCGGGCCGGTCCTGGCAGCAGGTGCATGGTCGTCCGCGGCCGCCGGGCAGCGGCCGCCGGGCAGCGGTTGCCGGTCAGCGGTTGCCGGTCAGCGGTTGCCGGGCAGCGGCCGCCGGGCAGCGGCCGCCGGTCAGCGGTTGCCGGTCAGCGCTTCCCGCCGCCCGCGCCCAGGCTCGCGCGGACCGCCGGGTGCAGCGCCAGCGTGACGCCCGCCAGCACGAACAGGACGTGCAGCGCGCGGATCACGGAGAAGAGCGGCGAGACGTCACCCTCGAAGGCGGTGGACCAGGAGGCGCCGTCGGCCAGCATCGCGGCCATGGGCAGGAGCATCGAGGCGAGGCCCACCACGCCGAGGCCGAGCAGGAGGGCCCACCAGGCCCAGCGGCGTCCGCGGGCCAGGTACCAGGCGCAGGTCAGGGCCGCGGCGAAGATCAGGCCGCGTAGGCCCACCTGCGCCAGCAGGGCGGCGTCGGCCCCCTGCTGCGCGACGATCGCGGTGACGGCGACGACGGCCTCGGCGACCCCCGCCGCGACGGCGAGCGCGAACGCGCCGGCGGCGGACGTCCGGAGCGACCGGCCTGTGAGCAACGCGTGCGGTGCGGTATCGGTCATGCGTCCATGCTGGTCAGCGAGCTGTCGGCGTACCAGCCGGCTGACCTCCGTGCTGGGCCGGGGGTTGTCCCGACCCCGCCGCGTGGGAAGATGCAGACGCCATGAACTCTCGCTCCCCGCTCCCCCACCTGAGCCGGATGCTGCACGTGGGACCGTACGGCGGGGAGCTGCCCGTGGCGCTGCGGGCCGCCGCGTCGGTGGCCGTGCCGATGCTGGTGCTCTGGGCGACGGGCCACCTGGAGTGGTCGCTGTACGCGACGTTCGGCGCGTTCACCAGCCTGTTCGGCCGCACCGTGCCGATCCGGCCGCGCCTGGTGATGCAGCTCCAGGCGGGGGCCGTGCTGGTCGCGTCGGTGCTGGTCGGCACGCTGATCGCCGTGCTGGCCTCCGCCGTCCCCGGCACCGGGTGGGTCGTCGTGCCGGTCGCGGCGCTGTGGGCCACGGGCGTGGCGATCGTGTCGCACCGGCTGCGCTGGCACCCGCCCGGGCCGCTGTTCCCCGTGTTCGCGCTGGGCGCCTGCTCGTCGGTGCCGGCCGACGCGGGCAGCCTGGTCGTAGCCCTGGCCGTGTCCGTGGCCGCCGTGCTGTTCGCGCTCGCGCTGACCGCCGCGTTCGCACGGTTCGAGCCGGGCCCGGCGCCGGCCGTCGTCACCGGCGCGGCCGGCCCGGCCAGCACCACCGCCGCCACCACCGCCGCCACCGCCACCGGCCCGGAGTGGACGCTCTCGCACTACCTCGTGCGGTACGCCGCCGGTGTGGCCGTCGCGGGCGCGATCGCCACCGCCGTCGGGCACCCGTACTGGGCGATGGTCGCCGCCGTGGTGCCGATGTCGGCCCCGGACGCCTCGGGGGCGATCATGCGCGCCGCCCAGCGGCTCGCGGGCACCCTGGTGGGCGTGCTGCTGGCGTGGGTGCTGCTGACGGCGGGGCCGCCGCCGCTGGTGGTCATCGCGGTCGCCGCGCTGCTGCAGGCCGGCGCGGAGCTGTACGTGGGCCGCAACTATGCCGTCGCGATGCTGTTCATCACGCCGCTCGCCCTGTCCATGACCCACCTGGCGCACCCCGTGCCCGTGGCCGGCCTCGTCAGCGACCGCGCGATCGACACGCTGGTCGGCGTCGTCGTGGCCGTCGTGATCACGCTCCTGACCCACGAGCGCCGCCAGGACGCCGCGGGCTGAGCCGGGCCTCCGACGGCGACCGTCAGACGTCGTCAGGCAGCCGCAGCGGCCCGACGGCGAGGCGCGCCAGCTCGCCGATCGCGGCGTCCACCCGCGGCAGGTGTCGCTCCGGCCGCGCAGCCTCGGTCAGCACCACCACACCCACGGGGTGCTCATGCGGGAACCGGACAACGGCGGCCTCGTGCCGCAGCCGCCCGAGGGTGCCGGTCTTGCCGAGCAGCGCCACGTCGTCGTGCGGGAACCCGCTGCCCACCCGGTGCCGCCACGCCTGGCGGGCCAGGGCGTCCCGGACCAGGTCGTGGGCCGGGCCGGTGCGCGACCACAGGATGCGCAGCACCTCGCCGACCTGCGCCGCCGACGCCGCGCTCGCGTACGCCGGGTCGTACTGCGACGTCTCCGCGGCCCGGTCCGGGTCGGCGAGCGCGCGCTGCGCGGCGCTCCAGTCGGCGGTGCCGGTGTCGCGCAGCACGGCGCGCGTCTCCTCCCCGGAGCCCTGCCGCACCAGGGCCGCCGGCAGGCCCAGCTCCGCCAGGTGCTCGTGCACGCGGGCGCGGCCGACCACGGCCAGGAGCGCGTCGCCGCACGCGTTGTCCGACACCGCGAGCATCAGCCGCACCGCGTCGCGCGCGGTGAGCGACACGTCGTCGAGCAGCATTGCCACTCCCGTGGGGCCGGGCATGCGGGAGGACGCCGCGAGGCGCACGGGCTGGTCCGCGGCGAGGTCGCCCGCGGCCACGAGATCCGCCCAGACCAGCGCGAGCGGCAGCTTGTAGAGCGAGGCGATCGCGACGGGCTCGGCGTCGTCCAGGGTGACCGACCCGGGCGGCCCGGACAGGCGGGTCCCGTGGACCCGGGCCGTGACGCCCGCGTCGCGCGCCACGGCGCGCAGGGTCGCGACGACGTCGGACGCGCCGGCGGCCGGCGACGTCTCGGCGACCTGGGACGTGTCAGCGACCTGGGACGTGTCGGCGACGTACCGGTCCTGGGGCGACGCGGCGCGCCTCACCGGACCTGTCCCGGTGCGAGCACCCGCTCGATCGCCGCGGCGACCGCGGCGTGGTCCACCTCGGGCCTGCGCTGCGGGGCGTTCGGCAGGGCGACCCGCAGCCGCAGCGGCGGGCACGACGGGTCGCCTGGCTGCCCCACCGCGGCGGGCACCACGCCGACCGCCGCGCCCGCCGCGACCAGCGCGTGGCGCTGCGCGGCGTCCCGCGCCTCGGTCACCGCGCCGCTGTGCCCGGCGCGGCGCAGGGCGTCGACGAGCTGGTCGTGCGCGGGCGGCTGGTGGTGCCGGGGTGGCACGGCCACGGGCAGCCGGACCTCGGCGAGGCCGACGACGGAGCCCGGTCGCCCGGTGCCGGTCCCGGCGTGGGCACCCGGCTTCGCACCTGCGTCCACCAACCGGGTCGGCAGCGCGAGCACCGGGCCCGCCGTCAGCCCGTCGAGCACGCCGGGGTGCCGCACCACGGCGACGTCGAGCAGGCTGTCCCGCAGCAGGTCGACCAGCTCGACGCTGCCGGCGACCGTGGGAACGACGGCGCGACCCGCGAGCGCCCGGAGCAGGTCGGGGACGCCGTCCTCCAGGTCGGCGGCGACGCCGAGGCGGACCCGCTCGGGCAGGGCGAGGTCGCGGGCGGCGGCGACGAGGTCGTCGGCGGCGTCGAGCAGCTCGCGGGCGGCGGGCAGGAGCCGGCGCCCGGCGGCGGTGATGCGTACGCCGCGCGCGTCGCGGGCGAAGAGCCGCACGCCGAGGTGCCGCTCCAGGCGGAGGATGCCCTGGGACAGCGGCGGCTGGGTCATGCCGAGGTCGGCGGCGGCGTTGCCGAAGTGCCGGGCGTCGGCGACGGCCGCGAAGAAGCCCAGGTGCTTCAGGAGGTCCACGGCCCGATCCTAGGTGGGGGTCATACCAGGATCGACTCGGGTCACGTCGGCAAGACTCTTTGACTCTCGCCCGCGGCCTCCCGAAGGGTGTGCCGCATGACGACACCACCTCGCACCGCGGCGTCAGTCGCCGCACCCTAATGACCGGCGCCGGGACGGCGGCCCTGGGCGTGCTCGGCGGTCTCGCCGGAGCCGCCGTGCCGGGCGCGGCACCGGCCTCCGCAGCCACCGCCATCGGCCCGGGAGCCACCGCGAACCCGGCCGAGACCGCCGCCCCCGCGACGACGACCCCGGCCGGCTTCGCCACGTTCGCCTGGCTCGGCACCTCCGGCTGGCGCATCCGCACGCCCACGACCACGGTGCTGCTCGACCCGTACGTCACACGGTTCGACACCGGACTGGCGGCCGGGACGTTCCGCGCCACCTCCCGGCTGCGGGTCGACGCCGCCGCACTCGACGCGGCCCGGACGGCGCAGGGCGCCGTCGACTCGATCCTGGTGACGCACACCCACTGGGACCACTTCGCCGACGTGCCCCACCTGGCCCGCACGCGCGGCGCCACCGTGTTCACCACCCTGACCGGGTACCACCTGGCGCTGGCCCTGGGCGTGCCCCGGGAGCAGCTCGCGGTGGTGCGCGGCGGCGAGGAGATGCACCTGGGCGACCTGGTGCTGCGGGTGGTGCCCTCCCTGCACAGCCGCACGGCGTCCGGCGGGCTGCTGTTCCCCGGCGTGCACACGCGGGTCCCGGCCCGGCCCCGCACGATCGCCGACCTGCCGGAGGGCGACACCCTGTCGTACCTGCTGCGCTCGCCGCAGGGCCGGTCCGTGCTGCTGCTCGGCGGCAGCGACTACGACGACCGGGCGCTGCGCGGCCTGCGCGTCGACACCGTCGCGCTGCCCGTGCCGAGCACGGACCTCACCGCCGACTACGCGGGCCGCCTGCTCGCGGCGCTGGACGGCGTCGAACAGATCGTCCTGGTGCACTGGGACAACTTCGAGTCGCCCCTGACCAACCCGCCGCGGGCCGACGAGCGAACCCGGGGCCGGATGCGCGACCTCACCGAGCGGATCGGGCAGGTCTCGCCCGGCACGCGCGTGGTGGTCCCGGAGTACGGGACGCCGCTGGACCTGCTGTGATTCCTGGCTGCGGCCTCACGGCCGGGTTCGCGCCACCGCGCCGCCCGCCTCCCGCCCGGTGAGCAGTTCCCGCACCACCGGCGCGATCACCGCCGCCATCTGGGCGTAGCCCTCGGGTCCCGGGTGCAGGCCGTCCTCCAGCAGGTGCGCGTGCTCGGGCCCGAGCACGGCGCGTCCGTCGAGCAGGTGCAGGTCCGGGTCGCCGTGCGCGGCCAGCAGGTTGACGGCGTCGGCCACCTGGGCGCGCACCTGCGCGAGCGTCAGGCCCGCGGGGCCCGCCACGTCCTCGCGCGGCGGCGAGGCGACGGGCGAGATCACCAGCAGGGGCACGCCCGGGTGCCCGTCGCGGACCGTGCCCAGGAACCCGAGCAGCGCCGGGAGCAGCGACCGCCCGGTGAACGTGCCCGCGCCGTACACGTTGATGCCGAGGCAGGTCACCACGACGTCGGCGGGCAGGTCGCGCAGCACGCGCGCGACCATCAGGTCGAGGTGCGCCTCCCCCGCGAAGCCGAGGCACGTCAGGTCCAGGCCGAGCCCCCGCGCCACGCGCGCGGGCCACGTCCCCGTGGGGGACGCCGCCTGGCGGCACTGCGTCAGGGAGCTGCCGTACGTCACGAGCCGGGGCCGCGCCGGACCGGGGGCCGGCCACACCCGCGCCCCGTCGTCGACCGCGAGGCCCAGCAGCCGGAACGTCCCGAACTGCGGCAGCCACACCTCGACCCGCTTGTCGCCCGGCGGCAGCTCCGCCCGGAAGACCCCGTCCGGCCCGACGGGCACGGCGACGGCTGCGCCGTCCGGGCCGGCGCCGTCCGAGCCCACGCCGTCCGAGCCGGCGCCGTCCAAGCCCACGCCGTCGATCACCACGTCCAGCGGCACCTCGACCCCCTGCACGGCCGCGATGCCCGCGAGCGTCCGCGCGTCGGTGCCGAGCATCAGCCGCACGCCCGCCGGCATCGCGGCGCGCGAGCGCAGGGCACCGCCGGGGAACAGGCCGATCTGGTCGTGCGGCAGCCGCCAGGCGCGCGACCAGCCCGGGCCGTGCTCCACGGAGACGGCGCCCGCCCAGGTCAGGACATCGTCGTCCGCCCGGATCTCGCGCATCGCAGCCTCGTTCCGTCGACCGGGTGAATACAGGCGTTTCGGCCGGGATTTCCTTGACGGCCCGTTGCCCGGATCCATAGTGTGGCGTCGCACGACTTTAATACGTATTAACGAGGCTACCCGGCAATGGCGCCGGCTACCCGAGGAGTCTGCGATGACGCAACGTCGGCGTCCCACCCAGGTGGATATCGCGCGGGCCGCCGGCGTCTCGCAGGCGACGGTATCCCTGGTGGTCAGCGGCGGCCAGGCCAGCAGCCAGGTCGCCGAGCAGACCCGCCGTGCGGTGCTCGACGCCGCGGCGGCGCTCGGCTACACCGTCAACACCGCCGCGCGCAGCCTCAAGGGCGGCCGCAACCGCATGCTCGGCCTGTACACGTTCGAGCCGGTCTTCCCCGTGGACCAGCGCGACTTCTACTTCCCGTTCCTGCTGGGCGTCGAGGAGGCCACCGCCGAGTTCGGGTACGACCTGCTGCTGTTCAGCTCCGTCGGCACGGGCGAGCGCCGCATCTACTCCGGCGGCATCAACCGGCTCAAGGTCGCCGACGGCTGCGTGCTGCTGGGCCGGCACATCGACCGCGCGGACCTCGCCGACCTGGTCCGCGAGGACTTCCCGTTCGTCTTCGTCGGACGCCGCGAGCTGCCCGGCGCGGAGCTCTCCTACGTGGCCCCCGACTACGTGGGCGCCACCCGCGACATGGTGCGCCGCCTGACCGACGCCGGGCACCGCCGCCTCGCCTACCTGCGGCCCGCCGACCACCAGGAGCCCACGCGCGACCGCGAGGCCGGGTTCCGCGCGGGCCTGGCCGACGCCGGCCTGCCGGACCAGCCGGTCCACGAGATGCCGGACGACGCCGTCACCACCACCGACCTGCTGACCGACCTGCTGCAGCGGTGGCGGGCCGACGGCGTGACGGCGCTGCTGGTCGAGCCCAGCGAGGACGACCAGACCGTCGCCGCCCTGGAGCGGGTCGCCGCCGCAGCGGGGCTGCGCATCCCGGAGGACCTCTCCGTCGCCCTGCTGGGCGACCCGGCACCCAGCAGCTCGCCGAGCAGCGCGGCCAGCGCGGCCAGCGCCGCCGTAACCCCGTCCGGCCGCGACTGGACCCGCTTCACGCTCCCCCGCGAGGACATGGGCCGCGCGGCCGTCGGCCTCCTGCTGGAGATCCTGGACGCCGACGACGGCCCGCGCCGGCTCTCCGTCGCGTGCACGCCGGTCGACGGCGACTCCGTGGGGAGTCCGCCATGATGCTCACGTTCCTGCTGCGGCGCCTGGCCGTCGGGCTGTTCACCATCTGGGGCGTCCTCACCGCGGTGTTCCTCATCGTCCGCCTCGCTCCGGGCGACCAGGCCACGGTCGCCCTCGGCCCCGACGCCGCCCCCGAGCAGGTCGCGGAGCTGCGGCACTCCCTCGGCCTGGACCGGCCGCTGCTCGCCCAGTACCTGTCGTTCCTGGGCGACGCCGTGCGCGGCGACTTCGGCGAGTCGTACCGCTACGGCCGCCCCGCCATGGACGCGGTGCTCGAACGGTTCCCCGCCACCGTCACGCTGACGCTGGCGGCCACGCTCGTCGCGGTCACCGTCGGGATCGTGCTCGGCGTGCTGGCGGGGCACCGGCCCGGCAGCCTCGTGGACCGCGCCACCTCGACGGTCACGCTGGGGCTCCAGGCACTGCCGCCGTTCTGGGTCGGCATCATGCTCATCCTCGTGCTCGCGCTGTGGCTGCGGCTCCTGCCGAGCGCCGGCGGCGGGGACCTGGAGCACCTGGTGCTGCCCGCGGTCACGCTCGCCATCCCGTTCACGGCGCTGGTCGGGCGCATCACGCGCAGCGGCGTCGCCGAGACCATGGCCGAGCCGTTCGTGCGCACCGCGCGGTCCAAGGGCCTGACCGAGCGGGAGGTGCTGACCGGGCACGTCCTGAAGAACTCGCTGGTGCCGGTCGTCACGGTCGTCGGCCTCCAGGTGGGCACGCTGCTGGGCGGTGCCGTCGTCATCGAGACCGTGTTCGCCTGGCCCGGGCTCGGCAACCTGCTGGTCGGTGCGGTCGGCAACCGCGACTACGCGGTGGTGCAGGCCGCCACGGTGCTGATCGCCGTCTGCGTCGTCGCGCTCAACCTGGCCGCCGACCTCGCCTACGCCCGCCTCGACCCGCGCATCCGGCTGGAGGCCCGCCGATGAGGGGCACGGCGCCGGTCGGCGCCTTCCTCGTCTACGGGATCATCGGCGTCTACGTGCTCGCCGCCGTCGTCGGGCCCTCCCTCGTGCCGTACGACCCGGTGGCCACGGTCGTCACCGAGCGCCTGCTGCCGCCCGGCTCGGCCACGGCGTCCGGCACCGCGTGGCTCGGCACGGACGGCGTGGGCCGTGACGTGCTGGCGCAGGTGGTGCACGGGGCGCGCACGTCCCTGACCATCGGCGTGGTCGTCGTCGCGCTGTGCTCCGTGGTGGGCGTGGCGCTCGGCGCGGTGGCCGGCTACGCGGGCGGGTTCGCCGACGTCGCCGTGGCCCGCACCGTCGACGTGCTCATGGCGTTCCCCGGCATCCTGCTCGCCATCGTGATCGCCGGGCTCCTGGACCGCGGCACGGGCGTGGTGATCATCGCGCTGTCGGTGGCGGGCTGGATCGGGTTCGCCCGGCTGTCGCGCAGCGTGGCCCTGTCCGTCCGCGAGCGCGACTGGGTCGACGCCGCCCGCATCATGGGCGTGCGCACCCCGGTGATCCTCGGCCGGCACGTCGTGCCGTTCCTGGCCGGGCCCGTGGTCGCGCTCGCCACGATGGAGCTCGCCTCCGTGGTCCTGTCCGAGGCGGCCCTCAGCTTCCTGGGCCTCGGCCTCCCCCCGCACGTCGCGTCCTGGGGCCAGAGCATCGCGAGCGGCAAGGAGTACCTCGCCACCGCGTGGTGGATCTCGGCCTTCCCCGGCGTCGCGCTCACCGTCCTGGTCGTCTGCATCGGCCTCGTCGGCGACCGCCTCACCCGACGTTTCGCGCAGACCTGACAACGCCGCACCCCGGCGCTGCACCCGCACACAGATCCGGCACACCAACCGGCACACCCCTCCGGAAGGAACGAGCGATGAAGCTCAGCACCCGGCGCGCCGTACCCGCCCTCACGATCACACTCGCGCTCCTGGCCACGGCGGCCTGCGGCGGCCCCGACGGCGGGGACGACCCCGGCGGCGACGCCGCGGGCGGCACCCTGACCGCGGCCGGCCCCATCCCCATCGAGAACCTGGACCCGCACGGCCCGTCCAGCATGGACGCGGGCACGCAGCTCGCGGCCCGCGCGCTGTTCAGCCAGCTCGTGGTCAGCACCGGCCCCGGCGAGTTCACGGGCGACCTGGCGACCGGGTGGGAGCCGAACGACGACACCAGCCGGTGGACGTTCACGCTGCGTGACGGCGTGGAGTTCTCCGACGGCGAGCCGGTCGACGCCGACGCCGTCGTCGCCTCCTTCGAGCGCGTGCTGGAACTCCAGGGACCGCTGGCCGGCAACTTCGTGGACTACCAGGTGGAGGCGCCGGACGAGTCGACCGTGGTGTTCGACGCCGGCAAGCCGGACGCGTCGTTCGTCGCGAAGATCTCGTCGTTCTTCGTCACCCCGCCCGACGTCGACGAGGCGTTCTTCCAGGACCCGGTGGGCTCCGGGCCGTTCGTCGTGGAGTCGTTCGAGCCGGGTCAGACGCTGCGGATGACGCCGAACCCGACCTACTGGGACGGTCCCCCGGCATTGGAGGAGCTGGTCTTCCAGTCGATCCCGGAGGTCTCCGCCCGCATGACGGCGCTGCAGACCGGCGAGGTCGACGTCACCTGGGCCATGCCCGACGACCAGATCCCCGCGCTGCAGGGCGACACCTCGATCACGGTCGAGAGCGTGGACAGCCCCGGTGTGCTGACCATGTGGATGAACAGCTCCGAGGAGACCCTGCAGGAGGCCGCCGTGCGGCGGGCGCTGTGGCAGGCGGTCGACTTCGACGAGATCACCGCGTCGCTGTTCCCGGAGACGGGCTCCCCGGCCGACTCCGTCGTCAGCCCCGTCGTGCTGGGCTACGCGCCGCAGGAGCCGGTCGCCTACGACCCGCAGGCCGCCAAGGCGGCCCTGGACGCCGCCGGCTTCGACTACGACACGAAGCTGCGCATGCAGTTCTCCCAGCCGCAGTTCCGCCAGCTCGCGCAGGCCGTGGCCTCCGACCTGGCCGAGATCGGCGTGCAGGTCGAGCCGCTGGAGAAGGAGCAGGCGGTGTTCCTGGAGGACCTGCTGGCCCTGAAGTGGGACCTGAACATCCAGCAGATCGGTTCGCAGGGGTACGACGCCGCCACCAACCTGGGGCGCCTGTACCCGTGCGCCGCGGGCCGCACCGGCTACTGCAACGAGGACCTCGACGAGCTGCTCGCCGCAGCGGAGGCCACCAGCGACACCGCCGAGCGGGAGGACCTGTACGCGCAGGCCACGCAGATCATCTGGGACGACGCCGTGGGCATGTACCCGATGTTCGTCGGCATGCCGTACGCGTGGCGCTCCGGGGTCGAGGGCTTCGTGCCGGCGTCCGACAGCCTCCCGTACTTCACGCGCGTGACGAACTCCGAGAGCTGACGGGCGCCGGACCGCGAGAGGGAGCACAGATGGCAGACCAGTCCGTCGCGGTGGCCACCCCCGAACGGAGCACCACCCCGATGCTCGAGGTGACCGGGCTCGGCGTCGCCCTGCCCGCGGGGACGGTGGTCGACCGGGTCTCGTTCACCGTCCTGGCCGGGCGCACCACGGGCCTGATCGGCGAGTCCGGCAGCGGCAAGACGATGACGGCGATGGCCGTCGTCGGGCTGCTGCCGGACTCGGCCGTCGCCTCCGGCGAGGTGCGGTGGAAGTCCCAGGACCTCCTGACCGCGCCCCAGCGGCGCCGCAGGCAGGTGCGCGGGCGCGAGATCGGCGTCGTCTTCCAGGACCCGTCCGCCGCGCTCGACCCGATCCAGACCGTGGGGCGCCAGGTCGGCGAGATCCTGCGCCGCGCCGGCCGCCCACGCGCCGAGGTCCGGGCGCGCGTGCTGGAGCTGCTGGCACGCGTCGGGCTGCCCGAGCCGGAACGGCAGGCCGGTTCGTACCCCCACGAGCTGTCGGGCGGCATGCGGCAGCGCGTCATGATCGCCATCGCGCTCGCCGGGCGGCCCGAGCTGGTCATCGCCGACGAGCCGACCACCGCGCTCGACGTCACCACGCAGGCGCGGATCCTCGCGTTGCTCGCCGACCTGCGCGAGCGCGAGGGCCTGGCCATGATCCTGGTCAGCCACGACCTGCGGGTCATGGCGCACGTCGCCGACGAGGTGGTGGTGATGTACGCGGGCCGCGTCTGCGAGCAGGGTCCCGCGCGCGCCGTGCTGGACCGCCCGTACCACCCCTACACCCGGGCGCTCGCGGGCAACGTCCCGGCCGTGACCAGCCGGACGGCGATCGCCGAGCCGCTCGCGGGCGCGCCCGCCAGCCCGTTCGACCCGCCGTCCGGGTGCCCGTTCCACCCCCGCTGCCCGATGGCGCGGGCGCGCTGCGCCACGGAGGTCCCGGCGCTGCGCGAGATCACGCCCGGGCGGCTCAGCGCCTGCCACTTCGCCGAGGAGGTCAGCCCATGAGCGTGCTCGAGATCCGCGGCCTGCGTGTCACGTTCCCCGGCCCGCGCCGGTCGGTCCGCGAGCGCCGCACCACGGTGACGGCGGTGGACGGCGTGGACCTCGACGTCGGCGCGCGGCAGGTCGTGGCGCTGGTCGGCGAGTCGGGTTCGGGCAAGTCGACGGTGGCGCGGTGCGTGCTGGGGCTGGTCACGCCGCAGGAGGGCGATATCACGTTCGAGGGGCGGCCGCTGGGTCCGGTGCGGCGGCGCTCGCCGGAGCTGCTCCGTGCGGTGCAGATGGTATTCCAGGACCCGGGGTCGTCGCTCAACCCGCGGATGACGGTGGGCGCGATCGTGCGCGAGGCGTGGCGGGTGCACCCGTCGGTGGCGCCGGCCGGGGACCGGCGTGCGGCGCTGGCGCGCGTGCTGGCCGACGTCGGGCTGGACCCGGGGGTGGCGGACCGGCGGCCGTCCGCGCTGTCGGGCGGGCAGAAGCAGCGCGTGAGCATCGCGCGGGCGCTGGCGCTGCGCCCGCGGCTGCTGGTCTGCGACGAGGCGGTCTCGGCGCTGGACGTGTCGGTGCAGTCGCAGATCCTGCGGCTGCTGGTGGACCTGCGCGACGAGCACGACCTGTCGCTGCTGTTCATCACGCACGACCTCGCGGTGGTGCGGCAGATCGCCGACCGGGTGGCGGTGATGCGCCGCGGGGTGCTGGTCGAGGATGCCCCCGCGGACCAGCTCTTCGCCGCGCCGGAGCACCCCTACACGCAGGCCCTCCTGCGAGCGGCCCGAACCCTGGAGGGTGCAGCATGACGCCCGCCCGCCCAACCCCGTTGAGTGCTGGGTATGTGTCCTCTCAGAACGATTCGACGCCGCAAATATCCCGCACTCGACGGAGGGGCGGGCGGGAGGTGGGGGCGGACGTGCTGGTCGTGGGGGGCGGGGCCGGTGGGGTGGCCGCGGCGCTCGCCGCCCTGCGGCGGGGCCGGTCCGTGGTGCTGACCGAGGAGACGGACTGGCTGGGCGGGCAGCTCAGCGCGCAGGGCGTGCCGCCGGACGAGCACCCGTGGATCGAGCGGTTCGGCTGCACGCGCTCCTACCGGGCGTTCCGCGAGGGGGTGCGGCAGTACTACCGCGCGTGGTACCCGCTGACGCCGTCCGCCCGCCGGGTGGTGGACCTCAACCCGGGTCTGGGGCGGGTGAGCCGGCTGTGCTACGAGCCGCGGGTCGCGGCCGCGGTGCTGGCGGCGATGGTGGCGCCGTACCTGACCGCGGGCCGGCTGCGGGTCCTGTTCGGGCACCGCCCGGTGGCGGTGCACGCGGACGGCGACCGGGTGGCGGCCGTGACCCTGACGGGTCCCGACGGCGCCCCGGTGACGGTCGCGGCGCCGTACGTGCTGGACGCCACGGAGCTGGGCGACCTGCTGCCGCTGGGCGGCGTCGAGCACGTGACGGGGTTCGAGTCGCGGGCGGAGACCGGGGAGCCGAGCGCCCCCACCGCCGCGCAGCCGGGCAACCAGCAGGCCTTCTCGTGGGTGTTCGCCGTGGAGCACCGGGACGGCGAGGACCACACGATCGACCGGCCGGAGCAGTACGAGACCTGGCACGACTACCGGCCGCCCTACTGGCCCGACCGGATGCTCAGCCTCACCGCCCCGGACCCGCGCACGCTGGAGCCGCTGGTGCGCACGTTCGTGCCGCACGCACCCAGCGGGCCGGTCGTGGCCGACCAGAGTGCCGACCCCGGCGACCGCGACCTGTGGCAGTTCCGCCGCGTGGTGGCGCGCGAGCAGTTCGAGGAGGGCTTCGCGGCGAGCGACGTCACGCTCGTCAACTGGCCCATGATCGACTACCTGGCCGGCCCGCTGGTCGGCCCGGCGGACGACCCCGTGCCCGACGCCGAGCGCGACAAGCACCTGCTGGGCGCCCGGCAGCAGTCACTGAGCATGCTCTACTGGCTGCAGACCGAGGCGCCCCGGCCCGACGGCGGCACGGGCTGGCCGGGCCTGCGGCTGCGGCCGGACGTGCTGGGCACGCAGGACGGGTTCGCCAAGGCGCCGTACGTGCGCGAGTCGCGCCGCATCCGGGCCCGCACCACGGTGGTGGAGCAGGACCTGTCGCTCGCGGTGCGCGGCGCCGCCGGGGCCGTGACCTACCCCGACTCCGTGGGCGTGGGCATGTACCGGATCGACCTGCACCCGAGCACCGGCGGGGACAACTACCTGGACGTGCCGTCGAGCCCGTTCCGGATCCCGCTCGGCGCGCTGCTGCCCGTGCGGGTGCGCAACCTGCTCGCGGCCGGGAAGAACATCGGCACCACGCACATCACCAACGGCTGTTACCGCCTGCACCCCGTCGAGTGGAACGCCGGGGAGGCCGCCGGTGCGCTCGCCGCGCACTGCCTGGCCCACGGCGTGGAGCCCGCCCAGGTGCACGGTGACGCCGCACTGCTCGCCGCGTTCCAGGCCGAGCTCGTCGCCGACGGGTTCGAGCTCGACTGGCCCGAGATCAAGGGGTACTGATGCTGACCGGAACACCGCTCCTGACCGGAGTGACCGTGCCGCTCGTGACGCCCATGGACGTGCGCGGCCGGCCGGCGGCGGCGAGCGCGAGCCGGCTGCTGACCAGCCTGCACGCCCACGGCGTGCGCACGCTGATGCTGTTCGGCAGCAACGGCGAGGGCCCGCTGGTCCCCGCGGCGGACGTCGGCCCGTTCACGCACGAGGTGGTCGCCCGCTGGCACGCGCTGGGCCGGAGCTCCGAGCAGCACAACGGTCACCACAACGGCGGACCGCGGCTCGACGGGCAGCGTCCCGGCACACCGGCGCGCAGCACACCGCACCACGGCACCGGTCACGACGGCGGGTTCGTGCTGGTGAACGTGACGGCGGCCGGCACGCACGACGTCCTGGCACGGGCCGACGCCGCCGCGGCCGCCGGCGCGGACGCCCTGGTGCTGAGCCCGCCCATCTACTTCCACCACCGCGCCGACGAGGTCGTGGCGCACTTCGCGGCCCTGGCCGACGTCGGCCTGCCCGTCGTGGCGTACAACGCGCCCCGGTACAGCAACCCGATCACGCCGGGCCTCGCCGACGCGCTGGCCGACCTCGACCACGTGGTCGGCATCAAGGACAGCTCCGGCGACCTCGTGCTGCTGCGGCACCTGGTGGGGATCGCGGCGCGCCGGCCGGGGTTCGCCGTCGGGCAGGGCGACGAGACGCAGCTCGCCGCCGCCCTGGACCTCGGCGCGCACGGCGTCGTGCCCGGCATCGGCAACATCGCGCCGCGCGCGACGCTCGCGCTCGTGGCCGCGCACCGCGCGGGCGACACCGCCGAGGTGGCCCGCCTGCAGGAGCTGCTGACCGCCCTGGTGGGCCTGCACAAGGTCCGTCCGGGCACCCCCGCGATCAAGGCCGTGCTCGCCCGGCGCGGGCTGTGCCCACCGCACGTCGCACCACCCCTGATCGCGTGCGACCCGGCCGAACGGGAGGCGCTGCACGCCTTCCTCGCGCCCTTCGCGGAGCATCTCATCTGAGTGCCCCCTACCGGAGTCACCCCCCTCTGGGCCGCCCCACGCAGGCCCAGCCCGTAAGGCTCAACGGAAGGAAAGCAACGATGCACCAGCCCGTGACCCGACGGAACATGCTCCGCACCGCCAGCCTGGCCGGCCTCGCCACCGCCGCAGGCGCCGTGTCCACCCCGCTGTCCGCCGCTCTGTCCCCCACCCCCCGGTCACCCGGCGCGCTCCCGGGCGAGCCCGGCCCGCCCGAGCTGTCCGACCCCGCGCTGGCCACCCTGGACATCTCCGGAGCCACCACGCCGCAGGAGTTCGGCGCCCTGGCCGACGGCGTCAACGACGACACCGCCGCGATCCAGGCCGCCATCGACGCGCAGTTCGAGCGGCTCAGCAAGATCGTCTGGTTCCCGCCGGGCACGTACCGCATCACCGCGCCGCTCGTGGTGCGGGACACCGAGTTCACCGAGCCGATGAACCTCAACCGCATCGTGCTGGCGGGCCAGGGCACCATGGGCGTGCGCACGTCGCTGATCCTCGTGGACTTCGACGGCACCGGCCTGGAGATGCACGCCCCGCTGTGCGGCATCCGGGGGCTGTCGTTCATCACGCGGACCCGCACGGCCAACTCGGTCGCGGTGCGCACGGCGCGGACCAACAACACCGACGACATGGACGCCACCATCACGGAGTGCACCTTCGTCTCGTTCAACCAGGCGGTGGTGCACATCGGGCGCGGGCTGGTGTTCACCAACAACCTGGTGGCGATCTCCGGGACCGCCCTGACCGTGCAGTGGCCCATGGACGGCACGGGCGGCGGCGACCTGCACCTGCTGCCGTACGGCATGCGCAAGTGGCTCATCGAGGGCAACCACTTCCACAGCATGAACCAGTGCATCGCGACCACCGGCGCCGAGAACGAGAACTTCCGGGGCGCCGTCATCTCGAACAACCTGGTCGACATCGGTCGCCGGTTCTTCGCCGGCGGCATCATCAACTCCACGATCGTCGGCAACGTCGTCGAGCACGCCTCCGGGCCGGCGATCGACATCACGGCGGGCGGCAGCAACCTGACCATCGCGGGCAACGTGATCGGCGGCGGCGGGGTGGAGCCGGGCGGCAACCGGCCCCCGAACGCGATCCTGTTCCGCGGCGTGGACGCGCACAACGTCACCATCAGCGGGAACACGTTCAACTGGATCAACCTCGACCCGGTCGCGTTCGAGCAGTCGGCATCCGAGATCACGATCTCCGCCAACTCGTTCGACAACTGGAACCTGGAGCGCAGCGTGATCCGGGGCGCGGTGCGGGTCGCCGGCGACGCCGACGGGATCTCCGTGATGGGCAACGCGTTCGGCGCGAACACCGTGCCCGCGAACGCGCCCGTGCGGGTCACGGGCACCCTGACGGGCTCCACCATCAGCGGCAACACCCTGGACGCCGCCGCGCCCGTGCTGCTCGCGGGCACCGTGGGCGAGGGGTGCTACGTGCAGCGGCGCAGCGCCGGGAACAACGAGCACGAGCTCACCTCCGCGAAGAACGGCGCGTCCGTGGTGCGGGCCACCGCGGCGGACGGGTACGCGGACGGCGACGCCTACGGCAGCTTCCTCGCGGCGTCGGCCCAGGCCGCGGGCGCGGGGCCGGGCGTCAAGGGCGGCGTGCGGGTGGTGCCGGACGGCGACGCGGGGGCCGCCGTCGTCGAGCTCGTGGCCGCGACGCCCGAGACGAACGCGCTGGCCGCCGTCCGCGTCGGGGCCGACGGCGTGGTGCCCACCGCGGACAACGAGCGCGACCTCGGCTCCGCGGAGCTGCGGATGCGCCGGGTCCACGCGCACAGCCTCCAGCTCGTGCCCCACCCCGTGGCCGAGCTGCCCGACCCCGTCGCGGGCGGGCTCGTGATGGTGTCCGACGCGCTGGGGCCCTTCCCCACGCTCGCCGTGTCTGACGGGCGGCGCTGGTACCGGGTGATCGTGGCCGGGTACCTCACCGCCGACGGCGCGACGATCGAGGTGCCGGGCGCCGGGGACATGTCGTGAGGGGGGCAGTCGTGAAGGAACAGCCGTGAGGGGACAGCCGTGAGAGGACAGCCGTGAGGCTCGCCAGCTTCCTGGCCCAGGGCACGGAGCGCTGGGGCGTCGTGCTGCGCGACCCCGGCGTGGCGGACCGCGAGTGGCTCGTCGAGCCCGTCCGCGCCGAGGCCGCGCTGGCGGCGCACGGGCCCGTCCCGGCCCCGGGCCCGGCCCCGCACTTCCTCGCGGGGGCGTGGCCGGACACGCTCGTCGGCCTCCTCGCCCTCGACGACGCCGGCCTGGCGGCCCTGTCCCGGCTCGCCGCCGCCGTCGAGCAGCGGGCGCGGACCGACGTGACGATCCTGCCGCGCTCGGGGCACCGGGTCGGCGCGGCGGACGACGGCGTCGAGCTGCTCGCGCCGGTCCCCCGGCCGCGCCTGTGCTGGGGGCTGGTGACGAACTCGCCGTCGTTCGTGCGGAACCGGCCGGGCGTGCCGCTGCTCAACCTGTTCCCGCTGGGGCACCAGCGGCCGCAGGGGGCGGTGGTCGGGCACGGCGCGCCCGTCGTCGTCCGGCACGGCCACCACCTGCCCGCCATGGCCTACAACGTGGAGCTGGCCGTGGTGATCGGCCGGGCCGGGCGGGACGTCCCGGTCGGGCGGGCGATGGAGCACGTGGCGGGGTACACCGTGGTGGACGACGTGTCCGGCACCCACTACTTCTCCACCGTGCCGGGCAATGCGGGCGCCGGGTACTCGCTGCCGCCCGGCTACCAGGACTGGCTGTTCCAGGCCACGGCGTCGTGGGCCGGCAAGAAGGCCGACACGATGTGCCCCATGGGCCCGTACCTCGTCACGAAGGACGAGGTGGGCGACCCGTACGACCTGCTGATGTGGACGCGGCAGTCGGGCCGCACGCGCGACCGCGCGCACAGCGGCGCCACCCTGCTGGGCATCGAGCGGGTGCTCGCCTGGTACTCCTCGTTCGCGTCGCTGCACGTGGGCGACGTGATCCACCTCGGCACCATGGGTATCGACGGCCTGCCCGTCACCCCCGGCGAGGTCGCCGCCGGCACGCGGCTCGAGGTCGAGATCGAGCGCGTGGGCGCGCTGGCCAACCCGGTGGTGGCGCCGGACGACGGCCCGGGGCCGGCGCCGCCGGACCTGACGCGGCATCCCTCGTGGGCGGTGCGGGAGCTCGCGCTGCGCGAGCGCGCCGAGCCCGGCTCGACGGTGATCGGGGCGCCCGCGGACTGGTCGGTCGCGGGGGTGCGGCACTTCTGGACCGCCTTCGGCAACGCCGCCCCGCCGACCGGCGTCGACCCGGACGGCCTGCCGCGGCTCGTCGTGCCCCGCTTCCTCAACGGCCCGGCATCGGCGCTCTCGGCGGGCAGCGCCGCGGGCGGCGGCGTGGTGCGCGTCCCGGCGCGCGCCACGGACCTGGTCGTCGCGGTCGAGCTGGCGCTGGTGCTGCGCCGCCTGGTCGCAGAGGCTCCCGCCGGGTCAGACACACAGGTCCCCGGAGGGACCTGGACGTCCGACACGGCGGCGCTGGACGGCCTGGTGCTCGGGTACACGCCCCTGGTCTCGGTCTGCGACCAGTCGTTCGCCGACGCCGTCGCCGAGCCCGCCCGCGCCGGCGAGCGCGGCATCGGCGCCGTCTACGGGCGCTGGGCCGACGGCTTCAACGTGGTGCTGCCCGCACCCGGCCCGTTCCTGCCCGTCGCCGCCCTGCCCGACCCCGCCGGCTGGTGGGGGCGCGAGATGTGGCTGACGACGGCGGCGGGCACCGTCCGCGGCTCGACGACGGAGTACGCCGCCGGGCCGGGCGAGCTGCTCGCCGCGATCTCGCGCATGATCACGCTGTTCCCGGGGGACGTGGTGACGCTGGGGTCGGCGTCGGCCCGGGTGCGCGTCCCGCGCGAGCAGTACGCGGCAGGACTCGACGTCACGGCCGGGATCGAGGGTCTGGGCAGTGTCCACACCCGGATCGCGGGGGCGACGTGACCCGCCGGCCCGACGTGCTCGTCGTCCTCGCCGACGACCTCGGCTTCTCCGACCTCGGCGCATTCGGCGGCGAGATCGACACCCCAGCCCTCGACCGGCTGGCCCGGCGCGGTGTCCGGATGAGCTCCTTCTACGCCACGCCCCGCTGCAGCCCGTCACGCGCCGCGCTGCTCACCGGCCGCCACGCGCACGACGTCGGCGTCGGCGTCCTCACCAGCGACGACCGCCCGCACGGCTACCGCGGCTCGCCCGACCCCGCGGCGTCGACCCTCGCCGAGCGCCTGCGCGCCGTCGGCTACACGACGGCGCTCGCGGGCAAGTGGCACCTGTCGTCGCACCCGGACCGGCCCGACGAGACGTGGCCGACGCGCCGCGGGTTCGACGAGTTCTACGGCGTGCTGCCCGGCGCGACCAGCTACTACCGCCCGCCGCTGGTCCAGGGCGAGGAGCGGCTGCCGCCGTCCGCCACCGCGGGCGACTACTACCTCACGGACGACCTGACCCGGTACGCGCGGGGGTTCGTGGAGCGGGCGCACCACGCCGGGCGGCCGTGGTTCCTGTACCTCGCGTACACGGCGCCGCACTGGCCGCTGCACGCGCGCGAGGCCGACGTCGCGCGGTACCGCGAGCGCTACCTCGCGGGCTGGGACCGCCTCCGCGAGCGCCGGCTGGCCGCGCAGCACCGCCTCGGCCTGGCCACGACCGCGGACCTGCCGCCGCGCGACCCGCGGGTGCCGGCGTGGGCGGAGACGGCCGACCGGGAGTGGGAGGCGGAGCGCATGGCGGTCTACGCGGCGCAGGTCGAGGCGATGGACCGGGGCGTGGGCACGCTGCTGGACCAGCTCGCGGCGCAGGGCACGCTGGACGACACGCTGGTCGTGTTCTGCTCGGACAACGGGGCGTGCGCGGAGGAGCTGCCGCCGCCGTCCGGCCGCCTGGGCCCGGACGTGTCCCCGCCGACGACGCGCGACGGGCGGGCCGTGCGGGTGGGCAACTCCCCCGCCGTCGTCCCGGGGCCGGAGGACACCTACGCGAGCTACGGGCGGGCGTGGGCGCACCTGTCGAACACGCCGTTCCGGCTGTACAAGCGGTGGGTGCACGAGGGCGGCATCGCGTCCCCGCTCATCGCGTCGTGGCCGGCGGGCGGTGTGCGGGGCGGGGGCCGGACGGCGGGGCCGGGCCACGTGGTCGACGTCGCGCCGACGGTGCTGCGCGCGGCGGGCGGCGACGCCGGCGGCATGGCGGGCGTGAGCATGCTCGACCAGTGGCGGGGCGCGCCGGCCGTGGAGCGGCCGCTGTTCTGGGAGCACCTCGGCAATGCCGCCGTGCGGCACGGGCGGTGGAAGCTGGTGCGCGAGGCGGGGCGGCCGTGGGAGCTGTACGACGTCGGCGCGGACCGCGGCGAGACGCACGACCTCGCGGGCGCGCACCCCGACGTCGTCGCGCGGCTGGAGCGCTGCTGGGCGGCGTGGGCGCGGTCGGCCGGCGTGATCGAGTGGGACCGCCTGCTGGCGTACTACCGCGAGCGCGGCCTGGAACGGTCGGTGCTCCCGGACTGACCCGGTGGGTCGTTCCCCGCTTTCTGGTCACCTGGTTCCGTCGGGACGACGGCTTGGGCGGTGGCGGCGGTGGCGGCGGTGGCGGAGCAGCAGCTCGCCGAGCACCGTCATCAGCAGCACGGCGGCGCAGGCGCCCGCGAACAGGGCGAGGGCGTGCATGCCGGCGGTGTCGGGCTCCTGCCGGTAGGCCGCGGCGGTGGCCGCCGTCGCGCACAGGGCGCCCACGTACATGAAGGTGCGGAACAGCCCGGACGCGGCGCCGATCTGCTCCGGGGTGGCCTGCTCGTACAGGGCGTTCTGGTTGGCCAGCCCGTTCAGCGCCTGCGGGATGCCGTGCAGCGCGATGACGACACAGAGCCAGAGCACGGACGTGCCGCCGTCGAGCAGGAGGAGCGCGGCGCAGGCGACCACCTGCACCGCCGATCCGGCGAGCAGCTTGCCCAGGATCGCGGGGCTGCGCCCGGTCAGCACGGTGAACAGCATCGCGGTGCCGAACATCGGCAGCACCACCAGCCCGGTGTGCGACGGTGACAGTCCGCGGGCGTGCTCCAGCCACTGCGGCATGCCGTAGACCACGCAGTACATGACGATCCCGGTCAGCATCTGCCGGACGTAGGTGAGCAGCAGGGGCCGGTTCTGCCCCAGCACGCGGACGTCGAGGAAGGGGTCGGTCGTGCGCAGCTCTCGCCACACGAACCCGGCGCCGGCCACGAGCGTGATCGCGACGAGCCACAGCGCCCGGGCCGCCGGGTCCATGAGGAACAGCATCAGCGCGGTGAGCGACACGGCGAACAGCGCGACCCCGGCGGCGTCCCAGGTGCGGCGCGGGCCCCGGGCGGCGTCCGGGGTGTGGGCCGCGGTGTGGTCCGCGGCGTCGTCCGCGGCGTCGTTCGCGGCGTCGTTCGCGGCGTCGTCCCGGGGCAGGAACAGCGCGCCCAGCACCAGGCAGGCGACGGCGAACGGCACGTTGACGGAGAACACCGTGCGCCAGCCGCCGAGGTCCACGAGCAGCCCGCCGAGCGACGGCCCGACGACCGCGATCACCTGGTTGGCGAAGGACAGCGTGGCCAGCACCCCGGCGGGCGAGGGTCCGCCGGTGCGGCGTCCCTCGCGCTTGATGAGCGCCATCGACGCCGGGTAGCCGGCACACGTGCCGAGGCCGATGAGCACCCGGGCGACGACCAGCCAGCCGAGCGTCGGCGCGAACGTGCCGAGCAGCCCGGCGGCGCCGACGAGCGCCGTGCCGATGAGGTACAGCCGCCGCGGCCCGTAGGTGTCGACCATGCGGCCCACCACGGGCTGCCCCACCGCGCACGCGAGGTACAGCGCGCTGACCAGCCACGCGGTGTCGGACGGCGGCGCCCCGAACGCCAGGCCGATCGGCACGAGCGCGACCGCCAGCAGCGAGGTGTTGAGCGGGTTGAGCACCGAGCCGAGCACCATCGGCGCGATGAGCCGGCGGTCGAACCGGGCGGGCGCGGGGTCGGGGCCGCTGCCGGGGCCGTCGGGTTGGTCGGGGTGGTCGGCAGCAGCGGGTTGATCGAGGCCGGCGGGCTGGGAGGGATCAGCGGGTCGACCGAGGCCGGCGGGCCGGGAGGGATCAGCGGGTCGACCGAGGCCGGCCGGTCGACCGGCGCGTACGGGTTGATCGGGACCGCCCGGCTGACCGGCGCGCACGGGTTGATCGGGACCCGTCACCCTGCGGCTCGCCTGCTGGGTCGTCGTGCGCCCCGCCCGACGTCGCACTGCCGACGCCCGCTCTGAAATTCGGTTGCCTCGGGCACGCTCTCACCGTACACCGGTGCGGTGGGCAGCCTGCTCGTGCGGTGGGCAGGTCGCAGGCCGGGGGCGCCAGTCCGCCCCGAGGCCGGCAGTCCACCCACACGGTCGGCAGTCTGCATCGAGGTCGGCAGCCCACACGGCCGGCAGCCCACCCACACGGTCGGCAGTCTGCATCGAGGTCGGCACAGGCCTGTGCCGACCTCGATGCAGACTGCCGACTCTGCGAGGCAAACTGCCGACTTTGCTGCGAGGTGCCGAGCACGGGGTTGACCGCCGGGTTGACCGCCGGGCCGACCACCGGACCGACCACCGGACCGACCGCCGGACCGACCACTGGGCCGACCGCCGCCGTCGGCGCACCGTCCTCGCCGGAAGTGCGAGACTGCGCCCATGCGTGACGACGAGTGGTCCCGGCAGCGCGCCGAGGCGGTGCGGGTGCAGGCGGAGCGCCTGGAGGCACGGCAGGACGCCGAGCACACCCGCGCGGAGGCGATGCTGCGCGAGTTCGTGGCCGCCGCGCGCACCGCCGGGCTCGAGCCCGAGGACCTCCAGGTGCAGGGCTACGGCGGGCGCGGGACGGCGCGCACCGGGCTCAAGGGCTGGTACCTGCGCGTCGACCGCAGCGCCGGGGTCAGCACCGACGGCGACTTCTACGTGCTCACCGCGCCCATCGGCCTGCTCGATCGCCTGCGCGGGATCCGCCCCGAGACCCGCCGTCCGCCCCTGGTGCTCGGCGCCGGCGGGAAGGACGGCGAGTCCATGCCCCTGGCCGACGTCCTGGACCGCCTGCTCCCGGGCTGGCGCACGCGCTGACCCGGGGGGCCGACCGCCGCGCCGCTGTCCACCGGGGGGCTGACCGCCGCGCCGCTGTCCACCCACGCCGTCGTCAGCCACGGCAACGCCGTCCCGCGCCGGAATCGGCCCGCGCCGACGTCGGCCCGCACTCGTTGACCTGCGCCACCGTCAGCCGCCGCCAGCCCTCGCCGACCGTCGGCCCCGCGCCGCCGTCAGCCCGTCGAACGACCCAGGTCCTCCCAGCGCCGCCACGCGGCGACCCGCTCCTCGGTGATCGGCAGCACGGCGTCGACGGCGAGGTCGCCGACCAGGATCCGCAGCGGCGGCTCGTCGGCGTCGACCACGGCGAGGACCACGCGGGCGACGTCGGCCGGGGACGACGACCCCGGCGGGTGCCAGGCGGCCGCACGCAGCGCGTCGTAGGCGGGCAGGTGCGCGGCCTGCACCCCGGACTCGTCACGCCAGCCCGTGTCGACGGGCCCCGGCTCGACGAGCGTGACGTGGACGCCGAACCCCGCGACCTCCTGGGCGAGCGCCTCCGACAGCCCTTCGAGCGCCCACTTCGACGCGCTGTAGCCGCCGAGGCCCGGCCAGGCGGCGACCCCGCTGGAGCTGGAGACCTGCACCACGTACCCGCCGCCCTGCGCACGGAGCACCGGCAGGGCCGCCTGGGTCACGTGCAGCGCGCCGAAGAGGTTGACGTCGAGCTGGTCCCGGAGCTGCTGGGGCGTGATCTCCTCGACGGTGCCGAACAATCCGTAGCCCGCGTTGTTCACCACCACGTCGATGCGGCCGAAGGCCTCGACCGCCGCCCGCACCGCGGCCCGGGCCTGGTCGGGGTCGGTCACGTCGAGGCGCAGCGGCAGGACGGCGTCGCCGTGCCGGGAGACGAGGTCGTCGAGCGCGGCCACGTCGCGCGCCGTCGCCGCAACGTGGTCGCCGCGCTCCAGGGCGGCGACCGTGATCGCCCGGCCGAGCCCGCGGCCCGCGCCGGTGACGAACCAGGTCCGGGTCATCGGGTGCCGGCCGGGGTGTGCGGCGGGGTGGGTGCGTGGGTGCGCACGGGGGCAGTCGCCATGGGCGTCATCGTGCCAGGCGAGCACGGGTTGCGTCGCAGATCGGGTCCGGCCGCCGGCCACGGCGGTCTCCCGAGCCACCGGACCGTACCCCCGCGCCCCGGGCATCGGCTCCAGGAGTTGGCACTAGGCTCGCGGCATGCCCGTGGACGACGTCGACGCCCGGCCCGCACCGCCGCGGACCCTGACCCGCCGCGAGCGCCTGCGGCGGCAGACGGTCGACGAGATCGTGGAGCGGGCGCTGGACCTCGTCGACTCGGGCGGGGCGCACGGCCTGTCGATCGCGTCGGTCAGCAAGGCGATGGGCATGACGCCGCCCGCGCTGTACCACTACTTCGCCTCCCGCGACGCGCTGCTCGACGCCCTGGTCCTGGCCGGGTACACCGACCTCGGCACCGCGGTGGAGGACACCGCACGCGCGGCGTCGGACCGCCCGGCCCCGGAGCGGGTCGCAGCGATCGCGCACGCGTGGCGGCGCTGGGCGCTGGAGCACCCGCGGCGCTACGCGATGCTCTTCACGGGCAGCCGGCGCGAGGCCGTGGACCCGCTGGAGCACGTCGGCCCGATCACCGCGAGCATGCTCGCCCTGGTCACGGCCCTCCAGGAGCTCGTGCGGGACGCCGGGGGCAGCGACGGCGACGAACCTGGCGCGGGGCGAGATCCCGGTGCGGGGCAAGGTTCCGGTGCGCGGCAAGGTCTCGACGCGGAGCTGTCCCGGTGGGGCCGGACGCTCGGCGCCCCGCCGGAGACCGCACCCGGCGCGCTGCGGCTGGCGCTGTCCACCTGGTACCGCGTGCACGGGCTGGTGTCGCTGGAGCTGGTCGGCGGTTTCGACACGATGGGGCTCGACGGCGGCGACCTGCTGACGGCGGAGATCGAATCGCTGATCCACGAGGCGACCCGCTGACCGACCCCGCCCCACGCCGGCCGCCCCCACCCCGACCGGACCGGCCCACCCGGACCGGCCCAACCGGACCGCGCCGCCGCGGCATGCCCCATCCGCACCCCCGTGGCCTGCACCCCGCCCGATCGGCTCGACGGTGCCCCGACCCGATCCACCCCGCCGCACCCCCGCCACCGCCCCGGCAAAGTGCGCTTCTACCCCGCGATTGGGCCCGAAACAGGCCCGTTTTCGGGCCCAATCGCGGGGTAGAAGCGCACCTCGCACGCCCACTCGGCGGAGCCTCGCTCAGCGCGGCAACGGTCGGCGCCGCGCCACTCGGCCCAGCCCCAACTCGGTGCAGCCCCGCTCAGCCCACCCGCGCTCGACGCCGCCCTGCTCGACCCCACCCCGCTCGGACCCCACCCCGCTCGACGCGGCCGCGCTCGGCCCAGCCGCGCTCAGCGGCCGTCCGGTCGGCGCCACCCCGCTCGGCGCCACCCCGCTCAACGCCACCCCGCTCGGCGCCACCCCGCTCAACGCCGCCCCGCTCAACGTCGCCCCGGTCAACGCCGGTCCGGGTCGGGACTCCCGGCGTGCTCCTGGAGGAACTCCCGGACCAGCGCCACCACTCGGTCCGGCTGGTCCAGCGTGGAGAGGTGGCCGGCTCCGGGCAGCACCGCCGACCGCGCGCCGGGCGTGGCGGCGACCGCGGAGTCGAGCTCGGGCCGGAGCACCAGCGGGTCCTCCGAGCCGCGCACCCAGAGCGTCGGCACCGACAGCCGGTGCAGCGCCGGGAGAAAGTCGGTGCGCATCGCGAACGGCCCGAACGAGAGCACCTGCCAGTCGTCGAGGGCCGGCTCGCGGTGCCGGTCCTTCTGTTCGGCCTCGCGCTGTGCGAGCTCGACCGCCCGTTCGAAGCCCGGCGTATTCGCGCCGTGCTGCAGGTTGTCGACGAGCGAACGGCGCACCGCGCGCGGGCTCCGCGCCAGCCACGCCGTGGTCGCGCGGAGCAGACCGGGCGTGCGCGTGGACAGCCACGTGACGAGCTGTGCCGGACGCCGCGCGCCCAGCCCGCCCGGTGCCAGGAGGACCGCGGCGCTGACCCGGTCCGGGTGGTCGAGCGCCGTGCCGATCGACACGCCGCCGCCCATCGACAGCCCGACGAGCGCCGTCCGCCCGATGCCGAGCTGGTCGAGCAGCCCGATCACGACCCTCTGGAGCAGCGGCTGGTCCACGGGCCCTGCCCAGGGTCGGCTGCCGCCGTGCCGCGGCAGGTCGATCGCCAGGACCCGGAAGTGTTCCGCGAGCGCCGGCGCCACGTGCATCCAGTCCAGCTCCGCCGTGTCCAGCATCGCGCCGTGCAGCAGCAGGACCGGCGGCGCGTCGGGGCGGCCGCTCGTGTAGAGGCGCACGGGTCCGCCCGCCACGGTGAGGTCGCGGACGTCGTCGAAGGCGGTGGTCGCGGTCGTCATGGCCCGGTCCCCTCCGCCGGGCCGACGACGCAGGCACGCGCCTCTCCAGCGCCCGCCCCGCCAGCGTCCGGCTCGCCAGCGTCCGCCTCGCCAGCGCCCGCCTCGTCCGGGCCGACGCCGGCGGCGTCCACCTCGCCCGGACCGATGTCGATCCCCTCGCGCACCAGTCCCTCGACCACGCCGAGCGCCGCCCGGAGCTGGTCCGCCGTCAACGGCCCGATCAGCGCCGAGGCGGAGAGCAGCCCGATCGTGACGCTCGACAGCGCGAGCGAGACCGCCTCGGGGTCGACGTCAGGGCGCACGCGCCCGGCGGCGCGCAGTTCCTCGAGGTGCGCCGTGATCCACCGGAACCGGGCGCGGTACCGCTCGGGATCGACGGCGCGGACGTGCTCGCCGAGCACCGCCCGGTCGTCGAGGAACGCCGCGGACATCAGCGGGTCCGCCAGCAGCGCCTCGACCCCGGCGCGGTAGAGCGCGCTCAGCGGGACCGGATGCGGCAGGTGCGCCGTCAGCGCGTCCACCCGCTCGCCGAGCCGGGCGGTCGAGCGCAGCAGGACGGCGTCGAGCAGCTCGTGCTTGCCCGCGAACTCGCGGTAGACGCCGCCCTTGCTCACGCCGGCGGCCTCCGCAACCGACTGCATCGACATCGCGTCGAAGCCGCGATCGAGCACGAGCCGTTCGGCGACGTCGAGCAGTGTTTCCCGGCGGTCCGGGATGGTCGGTCTGGGCATGCGCACCTCCGTAGTGACCCAAACTACCGTATCGGTCACTACGGGGAGCCACCTGATCAGGGCACGAGCACGACCTTGCCGCCGGAGTGCCCGCCGTCGACCAGACCCTGCCCCCGCGCCGCCTCTGCCAGCGGCAGCACGTGCGCGACCGGCACGGACACCTCGCCGCGCAGCACGCGGTCGATCAGGTCGGCGAGCTCGGCGGCCGACGGTTCGGCGCGCTCGCTGAACTCCACGCCCAGCCCGTGGGCCGCCGGGTCGGTGAGGGTCAGCACACGGTCGGTGCCGCCCCGCAGCTCGATGCTGTCGGGAAGCACGCCCGCACCGGAGGTGTCGAGCACGGCGTCGACGACGGGCGTCAGCGCGCGGACCCGCTCGACGAGCCCGGCGCCGTACGTCGTGGGCGTCGCCCCGTACGCCGCGACCCGGCCCTGGTTGGCAGGCGACGCCGTGCCGATCACGCGCACGCCGGCTGCGACGGCGAGCTGGGTCACCAGCCCGCCGATGCCGCCGCTCGCGCCGTGCACCAGCAGGGTCTCCCCCGGCTGTGGGCCGAGGATCCGCAGCGACCGCCGGGCGGCCTCGCCCACCACGGGGAGCGCTGCGGCCTGCGTGACGGCGAGCCCGTCGGGCACCCGAGCCCAGCGTCTCAGGAGGGCGAGCTCCGCGGCGCCCCGGCTCGTCCACCCGGTGACCCGGTCGCCCGGGGCGACCCCGGCGACGTCCGCCCCCACCTGGTCGACGACGCCCGCGACCTCCAGCCCCGGCACCGCCGGGAGGCGCGTGCGGAACGCGGACTCCATGGCCCCCGAACGGACCTTGCCGTCGAACGCGTTGAGGCCCACCGCCTCGACCCGGACCCGGACCTGCCCCGGCCCGGCCTCCGGCTCCGGGACCTCGCCGAGGTGCAGCACCTCGGGCCCGCCGAACTCGTCGTACACCACTGCGCGCATCGTGCGTCCTCTCCCTCAGGTACAGTCTGCCCGCCGTGTCCGACATCGCGGTTCGGGACTCGGCAGCCCAGGACCCCACGGTCCAGGACTCCGCAGGTCAGGACTCCGCAGGTCAGGACTCCGCAGGTCAGGACTCCGCAGGTCAGGACTCCGACGCCCGGGCCTGCGTGGCCCACGCCTCCGACACGGGCGCCATCAGCTCCGGGTCCGACGACGGTTCGAACCCGGCGCCGCCCGCGAGGTCCGTCGTCGGCCCCGGGACGGTGAGGGTGGCGATCGCGGTGGTCACGGGGATGGCGAGCACGAGGCCGATCGAGCCCACGAGGGTGCGCACCACCTCCTCGGCGATCTCGCCCGAGGTCAGGGCCGTGAGCGGTGACTGGTCCACGAGCCAGACGATCATGAGCAACGGCAGGGCGGCGCCCACGTAGGCGAAGGCGATCGTGTAGACGGTCGAGGCGATGTGGTCCCGCCCGATCCGCATCGCGCTCGTGAACAGCTCGGCCCGGGACGCCGCCGGCGCGACGGCGCGCAGCTCCCAGACCGCGGAGGCCTGCGTGATGGTCACGTCGTTCAGCACGCCGAGGCCGGCCAGGACGATGCCGCACAGTGCGATCCCGCGCAGGTCGGCGAGGGGCGCGCTGGACGGCAGGAAGGCCGAGGCCTCGTCGGAGGTACCGGTGATCTGCGCGGCGCCCGACGCCCAGGCGGCGATCCCCGCCGTCAGCGCGAGGCCCACCAGCGTGCCCAGCAACGCCGTCGACGTCCGCGCCGACAAGCCGTGCGCCAGGTACAGGGTGACGAACATGATCAGCGACGACGTCACCAGCGCCACGCCGAACGCGTTCTGGCCCGCGAGCAGGGCCGGCATCGTGAACCCGAGGAGCACCAGGAACGCGATCCCCAGACCGGCCATCGCCGCCAGCCCGCGCCACCGCGCCACGAGCAGCACCACCAGCGCGTAGACGACGGCGAGCAGCGCGATCGGCAGCTCGCGCTGGAAGTCCATGAACACGAGCGGGTCGACGCCGGGCTGCGCGACCCCGGAGATGTCCACCGCGGTGATCCGGTCGCCCTCGGCGAGCGGGACCGACGGGCCCGGCGACTGCATCCGGGACGCGCCGCCGTCGGCGAGCTCCACGGGAATGCTCCCCGTGGACGGGTCGGCGGGGCCTGCGATCGTGACGTCCACGAAGGACGTGCCCTCGGCCCGGTTCGGCACCCGATCGGGCACGTCCCCGGCGTTCGGCCACAGCAGCCACAGCCCGGCCAGCGTCGCCAGGAGCGCCGAGACCAGGATCATGACCAGGAAGAACGTGGTCTTCGGCGCGGCAGGGCCCGCCGAGCCGTGCAAGGGAGCGTGCGCCATGCCGACATCCTGACCCACGAGTGCGACGCGGGCACGGCGAGCCGGAGCGGCGTCCGAGATCAGCGGTTTGTGCACCGAGCCGCGGTTCAGTCGGGAAAGCTCACCTCGACCAGGCGGCACCGGCGCACCCAGTCCTCCAGGTCCACCGGCTGCGGCAGGTGGCCGGGGTTGGCCGGCTGGTTGAGGTCGGCGACGATCTCGGTGAGCACCGCGCGCCGCTCCGCGTCCTCGGTGACGGGCCGGGCGGTCGCCCGCAGGTCCGCCCGCACGCCGTGCTTGAGGTGGAACGTGAAGGCGGGCTCCGCCACCAGGTTCACGTACCAGCTCGGCCGGTCGACCGTGCCGCTGCACAGGTACGTGCGGCCGGCCACGTGGTAGAAGAAGATCTCGATCCGCCGGGGCAGGCCGGTCCGCCGGCCCGTCGTCGTGACGTCGACGATCCGCTGCCGGGTCGTCGCGGCCGGCGTGATCTCGACCGCCCGGCGCACGGCGGCGTCCATCAGGCCGCCTCGCTCTCGCGCCCCGCGGCGTCCGGCGCGTCGTACCGCAGCGCCGGGCCGAGCAGCAGGCCGCCGTCCACCACGAACTCCGACCCGGTGGCGTAGGCGGCGTCCCCGGACGCCACGAACAGCGTCAGCCGGGTCACGTCCTCGGGCTGGCCGACGCGCGGGATCGCGAACGGCTCAGGCGTGTAGGCGTCCGCGATGGGCGCGGCACCGGGCGCCGCCGGCTCCGTGATGAACCCGGTCGCGACCGCACCGGGGTGCACCGAGTTCACGCGGATCCCGTCACGGCCCAGCTCCATCGCCGCCGTCCGGGTCAGGCCGCGCAGCGCCCACTTGCTCGCGGTGTAGGCCGCGAAGTAGGGCGTGGCGGTATTCGCCATGGACGAGGCGATGTTCACGATCGAGCCGCCTCCGCCACGACGCATCGACGGCGCGACGGCGCGGATCCCGAGGAACTGCCCGGTCACGTTGATGTCCAGCAGCCTCTGCCAGTCGGCGGGCTCCGTGTGCTCCACCGTCGCCGCCGCCTGCGGCACGCCGGCGTTGTTCACCAGCACCGACACCGGCCCGAAGCGGTCCTCGGCCGCCGCCACGGCGTCGGCCCACTGCCGCTCCTCACGCACGTCCAGGGTGACCGCCAGGGCCCGCTCCCCCAGCTCCGCGGCCAGGCGGGTCCCGCGCTCGAGGTCCCGGTCCCCGATCACGACGTCGGCGCCCTCGGCGTGGAAGGCGCGCACGTGGCTCACGCCCATGCCCCGGCCCGCACCCGTGACCAGGACCGTCTTGTTCTCGAATCGCCGCACGACGTCGTCCTCTCGTCAGGTTCCGAGTCGCTCGACTCGGAACATGGGAGACGCTACGACGCGGCGGGGTTGTGAGTCAAGCGACTCACCTCGCAGGTTCCGGCATGATGGGCGCATGGCCACAGGCACGGGCGTCTACCACCAGCAGCTCGCGGAGCAGAAGCGGACGGCGATCATCGACGCCGCCACCCGCCTGTTCATGGCGCACGGCTACGCGGGCGCGTCCCTGGCCCGGGTGGCGCAGGACGCCGAGGTCTCCAAGGCCACGCTCTTCAAGCAGTTCCCCACCAAGGCGAGCCTGTTCGAGGCGGTGGTGACGCAGCAGTGGGAGGCGGCCGACGCCGACCGCACGACGCCGGAGCCCGGCGACCTCGCGCGCGGCCTGCGGGTGTACGGCCGCCGCTACGCCGCCCTCATGTCCCGGCCCGAGATGGTGGGGCTGTACCGCATGGTGATCGCCGAGATGCCGCGGTTCCCGCAGATCGCCGACACCCAGTTCGAGACCGGGAAGATGCCGTTCTTCCGGGTGGTCCAGCAGTACCTCCAGGCCGAGCACGACGCCGGGGCGGCGCGCGTCGACGACACGCTCATGGCCGCGGCGAACTTCCTGGGCATGATCGGCAGCTACGTGTTCTGGCCGAGGCTCATGGTGGTGGGCTGGGACCCGACGCGGGCCCAGATCGAGAACGCCGTGGACGAGGCCGTGGCGACGACCGTCGCCCGCTACGGCACCGCATAGCCCTGGGGGTCTCGGCGCCCAGCGCTACAGCAGGAGCGTCACCGCCGCGAACACCAGGGCGGCCACGGCCACGCCGACGGTGATCATGACCGCCAGGGACGCCCGGGAGCGAGGTCCCGCACCGGCGCCGGCGTCCTGGCCCGCGTCCGATCCCGAGCGGACTTCCTGGGCACCCCGAGGCACGATCGACACGGGCTGCCCCGGGGCGCCGACGCCGGCGGGACCGGAAGCGGCGGGACCAGCAGCGGCGGGACCGACGCCGGCAGGATCAACCCCGGCGGGGCCGGCCGCGCCAGAGCCGGCGGCCGTGGCGCCGGAGTCGCCGGCCGGGACATCCAGCCGCGCCGTGTCGAGCTGCTTCGTCAGCGCCGCCGTCCCGGTCGGGTCCAGCCGCGCCGTGTCGAGCTGCTCCGTCGCGTCCGGCGCCCCGGCCACGCCCGTCGCGGACCCGCTCGGCCCGGGCCCCGCCAGCGGCGCGACCCGCGCCGTCGGCTCCGCGGGAATCGCGGGCGCCAGCGGCGCAGACCGGCCCCGGCCGAGCACCGCCCACTGCGCGAGCTCGCCGGTCAGCCCGGCGGGCAGCACCCACGAACCCGCAGGTCCGGCGGCCAGCCGCCGGCGCAGCGCCGCGAGGGTGGGCCGCTCCCCGGGGTGGGCGCGGACGGCGGCGGTCACCGGCTCGACCAGGTCGTCGGGCAGGCCCGCGAGGTCGGGCTCGTCGTCCCGCACGCGGCGCGCCAGCTCCCCGGAGGCGCCGGAGCCGAACGGCCCGCGCCCCGTCGCGGCGTACGTGAGCACCGCACCCAGGCCGAAGACGTCGGCGGGCGTCCCGGGCTCGAGGCCGCGCGCCACCTCCGGGGCCAGGTAGGCGACGGCGTCCGGCACGAGGCGCGGGAGCGTGACCGTGACGGCCTCCAGCGCCCGCGCGAGACCCAGCCCGGTCACCACCGGGCCGCCCGCGGTGAGGACCACCGTGGACGGGTCGACCCCGCGGTGCACCTGACCCGAGCCGTGGACGGCGGCCAGGGCGTCCGCGAGCGCCGCCGCGAGGCTCCGCACGGCGGCGGGCGGGAGCGGGCCGTGCGCCTCGACGGCCTCGCGCAGCGAGGGCCCGGGGAGGAAGTCGGCGGCGATCCACGGTCTGCGCGCGGCCAGGTCGGCGTCACGGACGCGCTGCACGTGGGCGGCGCGGAGCCGTCGCGCGTCGTCGGCCCCCTCGGTCAGGAGGGCGAGCACCTGCGGGTCCCACGCGATCTGCTCGCCGACCACGGTCACCTCGGCGAACAGCCCGTCGGCCGACCGGCCGAGGTAGACGGTGCCCAGCCGGCCGACCCGGAGGCGGCCCCGCAGGTGGTAGGGCCCCAGCTCGCGGGGGTCGCGGTCGGCCAGCGGTTCCAGCTCCATGATCGGTGTCCTCTCGGTGGAACGGCTCGGTCAGAAGAGCCCGTCCAGGATGGTCGACATGTCGACGGGCACCCCGCACGCCACGCGGCGGGAGTCGGTCGCCTCGGCGGCGGGCTCACCGTCCAGTGCGATCCGGCAGGTGATGTCGTCCACGCCGTCGCCCTCCGCGGCGACGGTCAGGGACTGGAGCTGCGACTCGACGGGGATGGTCCCGGTCCACGGCGTCACGACCGTGAAGCCGTCGCGGTTGCCCTGCTGCCCCTGCTGGGTGCCCTCGCCGTCCGAGGTGACGACGGTCGCGTCGTAGGTCACGGTGAGCACCTCGCCCGCCCGGGGCGTCACGATCTCCAGCTCCACGGTGTGGGGCGCGTCCACGGGTCCGGTGCCCAGGTGCTCGCCGGTCAGGCTGTAGACGCCGCTCGCCACGGCGCCGTCGGGCGCGCCGCCCTGTGCCGCGAACCACCACGCGCCGCCGGCCACCGCGACGGTCCCGGCGGCCGCGAGCGCCCACCACCGCCACGGCCGGCCCGCGCCGCGCCCGGGGGCGAGGACGCCGCGGGCCCCCGCCCGCGTGCCCGGGTCCGTGCGGTCGCGCTCGTCGACGGCGCCCTCGACACCCTCCGGGGCCGGTGCCCGCACCACCTCGGTGACCGCGGGCAGGTCCCGCGCCTGGAGGTCCTTGAGCTCCTGGGCGCGCTCGGCGACCAGCGGGCCGACGCCGGCCGGCAACCGCCACGGCACCACCACCCCGGACGCGGGCCGGAGCCTGTCGAGCACCTGCGCCGTCGTCGGGCGGGCGGCCGCGTCCTTGACGAGGCAGGCCGCGATCAGCTCGCGCAGCTCCTCGGGCACCGCGCCGAGGTCGACGTCCTCGTGCACCACGCGGTAGACGACCGCCTCGGTGGGGCCGCCGCCGAACGGCGAGCGCCCCGTGGCCGCGAAGTGGAGCACGCACCCCAGGGCGAACACGTCGGACGGCGGCTCGGCCTCCCGTCCGCGCACCTGCTCGGGTGACATGTAGGCGGCGGTGCCGAGCACGTCGCCGGACGTCGTCACCGACGTCGCGTCGACGGCGCGCGCGATGCCGAAGTCGATGACGCGCGGGCCGTCGGCCGTCAGGAGCACGTTGGCGGGCTTGAGGTCCCGGTGCACCAGGCCCGCGGCGTGGATCGCCTCCAGGCCGCCCACCAGGCCCGCGCCGAGCGCCCGGACCGCCTCGACGTCGAGCACGCCGCCGCGCTGCACCACCTCGTGCAGCGACGGGCCGGGCACGTAGGCGGTGGCCATCCACGGCCGGTCGGCGTACGCGTCTGCGTCGACCACCTCGGCCGTGTGGTAGCCGCCGACCGCCCGGGCGGCCTCGACCTCCCGGGCGAACCGGACGCGGAACTCGTCACCCGCGGCCAGGCCCGGGTGGATCACCTTGACCGCGACGACGCGCCCGCCGCGCGAGCGGCCCACGTACACCTGGCCCATGCCGCCCGCGGCGAGCCGGCCCAGGAGGCGGTACGGGCCCGCCTGGGCGGGGTCGTCCGCCCGGAGTGCCTCGATCACGGGCGCACCTCGGTCGGCCGTGCGGCGCGGGGCATCAACCGTTGCCGTCCTGGGTCTGGCCGGCCTTCTCCAGCAGGTTGTCCAGGTACTCCTGGAACTCCGGGGTGCCGGGCTCGGGCAGGTCGCCCAGCCGCTCCTGCTGCTCCTCGGTCTGCTCCCGGGCCAGCTTCTCGCCGTCCTCGCGCATCTTGTCCATCTGCGCCTGGAGCTCCGGGGGCAGCAGCATGCAGCCCACGTTGACCTGGCCCGCCTCCTCGACGACCACCTCGCCGTCGATCAGGATGCGGCAGGAGACCGCGATGTCCGTGCCACCGGTCAGCATCGCGGTCCGGTCCCGCCAGCCGGCCTCGGCGGACAGCGTGATGTTCGCGCCGTCGACCGCCCCCCTGGCGGTGATCGTCCTGCTCCACGGAAGCTCGATCTCGGTGTACATCTTGGCGGGGTCCATCTCCATGATGTCCTCGGCGCTGCGGAACGAGTCCCCGAGGCCGGCCGGACCGAGGCGCCCGTCGTAGCGCGCGCCCACCTCCGTGGTGGTCGCGTCCTTCCCCGTGGCCGTCACCTCGAGCGTGACCTCGTGCGTCTCGTCCGGCACGGTGAGCTGCATGTTGCCGACCGACGGCGACGCCGCGGCCTCCGGCGTCCCGCGGTCGGGGGTCAGCACGCCCGCGACGGCGACGGCGGCGACCGTGCCGACGGCCACGGCCGCCACGCCGATCCCGGCCCATCGGGCCGCCGACGTCCGCCACCAGGGCCGTTCGGGCGCGGCGCCGGGTGCGACCGCCGGCGCGTCGCCGGCAGCGGCCGACCTGCCGTCGACCAGTACGTCCCCGCGCCGCGTGCCCGGGTCGCCGACGCGCTCGGTGGCCGCCGGGTCGTGCCGGGAGACCGACACCACGCCGGCCTCGGCCCCGCCCACCTCGGCGCTGCGTTCGGCGATCATCGCGACCACGCCGGCGGGCAGCTCCCAGCCGTTCGTGCCCGTGGCGAGCCGGTCCACGACGTCGGACAGCGCGGGGCGCTCCTCCGGCTCCTTCGCGAGGCAGGACCGCACCAGGTCGCGGATGCCCGACGGCACACCGGTCAGGTCGGGCTCGTCGTGCGCCACGCGCCGGGCGACGTCCTCGGCCGCGCCGCCGCCGAACGGGCTGCGGCCCGTGCAGGCGAAGCCCAGCACCGAGCCCAGGGCGAAGACGTCGGACGCAGGGGTCACGTCGAGGCCCCGCACCTGCTCCGGCGACATGTAGGGCGCCGTGCCGATCGAGCCCTGGCGGGTCAGGCTGGTCGCGTCCCGCTCCAGCGCGATGCCGAAGTCCACGACCCGGGGGCCGTCGTCGGCCAGCAGGATGTTGGAGGGCTTGAGGTCCCGGTGCACCAGGCCCTGGTCGTGGATCGCGCTCAGCCCCTCGGCCAGCGTGGCGCCCAGGATGCGGACCACCGACAGGGGCAGCGCGCCCTCCTGGTCCACGGCGTCCTGCAGCGAGGGGCCTGCCACGTAGGCGGTGGCCATCCACGGGCGCTCGCCGTCGGGGTCGGCGTCGACCACCTGGGCCGCCCAGAACCCGCCGACCCGCCGCGCCGCGGCGACCTCGCGCCGGAACCGCGTGCGGAACTCGGCGTCGCCCGCCAGGTCGGGGTGGACGACCTTGACCGCCACGGGCCGCCCGGTCCGCGGGCGGCCCAGGTACACGCTCCCCATGCCGCCCGCGCCGAGGCGCCCCTCGATCACGTACGGACCCACCTCGCGCGGATCCCCGCTGCTGAGCGCTGCGACTGGCACTGTGCCCCCGACTCCCCTGACCGCCCCGGACCGGCTTCCGTGCCGGGCTGCTGGCCTGATGGTAGAGGGCCTAACGTTGTGGTTCAATCGGTCGCCGTCCGGGCGGGGCCGCCGTTCGGGCAGGTCAGGCCGTCGACAGCAGGAGCGCGTCGCGCAGGGCGGACGCCGCGCCGTCCTGCTCCACGGTGCCCGTGACGCGGTGGGCGGCGGCGCGGACGGTGGCGGGCGCGTGCCCCATGGCGATCGAGACGGCCGCCCAGGCGAACATGCCCAGGTCGTTCTCCCCGTCGCCGACCGCCAGGGTCCGCGACGGCGCGACGCCGAGCTCCACGCGGATGTTCTCGAGCGCGATCGCCGTGCTGACGCCGGCGGCCGTGACGTCCACCCAGTCGACGCGGGCGGGGATCGCGGTGACCCCCGACGCCCGCAGCGCGGGGGCGAGGCGCTGGGCCCACTGCCCGTACACGACCAGGCGCGGCGTCGGCCGTGCCCAGAGGTCCTCGACCCGGCGCACCACCTCCTGGTGCCCGTGGAGCTGCCGCTCGGGGAACCGCTTGGTGACGCGGTAGCCGGTGCCGACCACCTCGGCGGCGAGCCGGAGGTCGGGCCGGATGCGCGTGACGAGCCGGACCACGGGCTCGGCCGCCACGGTCCGCACCTCGACCACCGAGTAGCCGTCGGGGTCCAGGCGCGCCGTCACGGCCCCGTTCGCCGCGACCACCCAGCCGTCACGGACGCCGAGCTGCCGCACCACCTGCACCGCGCCCGACAGCGACCGGCCGGTCGCGATCACCAGGTGGTGCCCCGCGGCGCGCACGGCGGCGAGCGCCTCGACCACGGCGGGGGTGGCCCGGCGGCCGGCACGGACAAGGGTCCCGTCGACGTCGCAGGCGACGAGGGCGGGCGTGGACGTGGGTACGTCGGGTGGTGCTGCGGTGGCCCCGGAGGCGGTCGCGGTCACGGTATTCCCCTGGTGATAGGTGGTCGGCCTATCATCGCTCATACTAGGACATTTTGGAACTCGCGTTTCTGCGGCGAGATCGGTGTCGTCCCAGGTCAGAAGCCTACGGCGGCCGAAACGATACACGCCGGGCCGGGTGAAGCGCGCACCCGTCCGGTCAGCGCTCGCGCACGGCGATGCCCGGGTACTCCAGCACCAGCCGGGAGGGGTCGCAGGTGAGCACGCAGGCGACGTCGAAGGTCTTCGCGGTGTAGTCGAGGCTGAGCACCTCGGCGGTGTGCTCCCGGAGCCGGTACTCCTGCTCGATCGGCTCGACGGAGAGGTCGCCGGCCCGGACGAACACGGCCGGCGCGGCACAGGACCGCCCCGGTCGCAGGTCCAGCCGGTGGACGGCAGCGTGTTCGTCACGGCGGACGACTCGAGGTCCACGTCGACGTGGCCGTCCAACCGGTCGTCGGGCTCCCCGTCGACCAGCCAGCGCGCGCCACCGGGTTCGTCGACCCGTTCGAGGGTCACGCGGAGGGTCTCGGCGGCCGTCAGCGCCTCGACCCGGGCCTCGCGGGTGCGCCACCGGTGGTCGACGTCGATCCGGTACCCGACCGACCACGCCTCGGCGCCCTCGACGGCGGTGGTGTGCCCGCGCAGCACCAGCCCGTCCGCCGTCGGCCGGACGAACAGCACCTCGAAGCCGGCCCGGACCCCGGTGTGGGTCCAGGCCGACGCCGGGGGCATCGGACGAAACCGCATGGTCCGACCCTAGAGGTTGAAGCCGCCGGTCACCTCGATGTCCTGCGCCGTGATCCAGCGCGCGCCGTCGGACAGGAGGAACGCGATGGCGGAGCCGGCGTCGTCGGGCTCGCCGAGGCGACCCAGCACGGTGCGGCCGACGAGCTCCGCCGTGATCTCCGGGTACTCCTCGAACGCGCCGCCGGCGAACGGGGTGCGCGTGGGACCCGGGGAGACGGAGTTGACGCGGATGCCGCGCGCGCCGAGCTCCTTGGCGAGGTAGCGGGTCAGGACGACGACGGCGCCCTTCATCGACCCGTAGGCCGAGTACCCCTCGGACAGCCCGGCGGTGCCCGCGGAGCTGCTGGCCGTGTTCACGATCGCTCCGCCGTCCTCGATGAGCGGCAGCAGGGTCTGGGTCACGAGGTAGGGACCCTTGAAGATGACCCGGTAGAAGTCGTCGAGCTGCTTCTCGGTGGTGTCCGCGAACAGCGTGCCGCCGCCGTAGCCCGCGTTGTTGACCAGGCCGGTGACGGTCCGCGCGCCCCAGGTCTCGGCCAGCGCCCGTTCCACCGCGGCGCGGAACGCCGGGAACGTGGCGCTGTCGCCCACGTCGAGCGGGAGCGCGACGGCGGTGCCGCCGGCGGCCTCGATGTGCTCGACGGTCCGCAGCGCGCCGTCCCGGTTCGCGTTGTAGGTGACGACGACGCCGGAGCCGCCCTCCGCGGCGCGGATCGCGGCGGCCTGCCCGATGCCGGAGCTGCCCCCGACGACGATGGTGATCGACATGTCTGCCTCGTTCTCTCGGTGTTCGGATTCTTGCCGGATAGTGCTTCACTGCGGGAAGACTGGGGCCGGGATCGTGGTGCCCTCGCTCCTCGACAAGTCAAGGCGATGAGGGGTGCGTACGGTGAGAGTGTTCCTCGCACGTTCTTGCCTGATCCTGCTCGCGAGGGTGTCTCGCGGGGTTTGACCGGAGCCGGAGGAGGAAGGTGGGCGACATGGACCTCGACGAGCTGCGCGCGCTCATGGACCGGCGCGTACCCGCGGGCACGACCGAGCCCCTGCCCGGGGTGTTCCTGTCGCGCGAGACCCGCCCTGGCGACCCGGAGGCCGCCACGACGGGCACCACGTTCGCGCTCATCACGCAGGGCACGAAGGAGCTGCGGCTGGGCGCCGAGACCGTCGTGTACGGGCCGGGCGAGTACCTGATCACGTCCATCGACCTGCCGGTCATCGGCCGGTTCACGCAGGCGAGCGAGCAGGCGCCGGCGCTCGGCTTCGGGATGACGCTGACCGCCCCGGCGATCGCGGAGCTGCTGCTGTCGGCGGAGGCTTCGGCGGCGGGGCACGTGCCGGGTGGAGCCACGTCGACGGGGACTCCGTCGGCCGAATCACCGTCGGCGGGAACGACCCTCGGGACGGGCTCCGCCGGCGCACCGGGCCCGGGGCGCGGCCCCGCCGTCCCCGCCCTGGCGACGAGCCGGGCGCCGGCCGAGCTGCTGGACGCCGTCGGACGGCTGATCCGCCTGCTCGACCGGCCCCGCGACCTGGCCGTGCTGGGGCCGATGGTGCGGCGGGAGATCCTCTGGCTGCTGGTCACGGGACCGCAGGGCGACACCGTGCGGCAGCTCGGGCTGGCCGGCAGCAAGCTCACGCGAGTCAGTGCCGTGGTCCAGTGGATCCGGGACAACGCCGCCACGCCGCTCCGCGTCGAGGACCTCGCCCGACGCGCGGGCCTGAGCGTCTCCGCGTTCCACCGCACGTTCCGCGCGGTGACCGGGTCGAGCCCGCTCCAGTTCCAGAAGCAGCTCCGGCTCGCCACAGCGCGCCAGCTGCTCGCGTCGCGGGACACGAGCGTCACGCGGGTCGCGTTCGACGTCGGCTACGAGAGCGCGGCGCAGTTCAACCGGGAGTACCGCCGCCTGTTCGGCACCCCGCCGGGCCGTGACCGCAGCAGGCCGGCGGGCGCCGCCATCATCGGCTGACCGCCGCCGGCGGCGGAAACCTCCGCCGACTGAGGGGCCGCCGACTGAGCAGCCGCCGTCGGAGACGCAGCCGGAGATGCCGCGGCCTGCCCCCGTCGCCCAAGACCATGCACCTGCTGCCAGACAAGCGACCCCGCTGGCAGCAGGTGCATGGTCCCCAGTGACCCCGCGCCCGCGGTACCGGCGTGGGGACCGCTGCCGTCCTACGCCCCGACGTCAGGTGACACCCATGCAGTTGCTGCCACACAAGCGGCTCTGCTGGCAGCAGGTGCATGGTCTGCGACATTGCCCGGCGTGCCCGGCTCCCGCGTCGAAACCACTGCCGTCCGGCGTCCCGCCGTCTGGAGACCCATGCACCTGCTGCCAGGCAGGTGAGCCCGCTGACAGCAGGTGCATGGTCTGCGGCGACACCCGGCGCGACCGGCATCTTCAGGTGTCCGGGACCTCTCAGGCGTCCGGCGCCTCGCACGTGTCCGGGACCAGGCGGCGCAGCACCGGTTCGGCGGCCGCCACGACGTCCGGCCCCTCGATGGCTCCCGACAGCCAGAGGCTCGCGAAGCCGTGGGCGACGGACCAGGCCGCGCGCGCCCCGTCGGCGTCGGGCGCGAGGCCCGCGAGCGCCTCGGCGGCCGACTCCTCGGCGGCGAGCAGGTCGGCGTCGTCGCCGTGCAGCAGGCTGCGGTCGAACATGACGGCGAAGTGCCCCGGGTGGTCCACCGCGAACCGCACATAGGCGACGCCGGCGGCGAGCAGGTCGTCCCCGGCGTTCGCCAGGGCCGCGGACAGCAGCGTGAAACCCTCGGTCGCGACGGCCGTGAGCACGCCGGCCTTGTCGCCGAAGTGGTGCGCCGGCGCCGCGTGCGACACCCCCGCGAGCCGGGCCAGCTCGCGCAGGCTCAGGCCGGCGGGCCCGTGCTCGGCGACGGCGGTCGCGGCGGCGGCGGTCATCGTCCTGCGCAGGTCCCCGTGGTGATAGCTCATGGAGCTCCGTCTCTCGCAATGGTTCGTGCCCGCGGACCCCCGTGCCCGCCGCGCTCACGGTGCTCTCGGTGCGTGCAGTGTTCTCGGCGTTCTCGGCCCACGCCAGCGATCTTGCCATTGACAAGATAGCACCGCCGGTGGTGAGGTGATCGAACTTGTCATCGTCAAGATTGGAACGGTCATGCCGATCCCTCTTCCCGTGCTGCTGATCACGGTCACGGCGCTCGCGCGCCTGCTCGGCCTGCTCGCGGTACCGGCCCTCGACTCCTGGCACGACGCCGCCCGGGTCGGCGTCGCCGCCGTCTACCTGCTGGCGTCGTCCGGCCGGCTCATCCCGCACGTCCGCCAGGACCTCGTGCGCATGGTGCCGCCCGGCCTTCCGCGCCCCCACCTGCTTGTCGCAGGCACGGGCTTGCTGGAGCTGGCGGGGGCGATCGGCCTCCTGGTGCCCGCGACGGCGTCCGCGGCCGCGCTCTGCCTGGGCCTGCTCACCCTGGCCATGACGCCGGCGAACATCTCCGCGGCGCGCCGCGGTGTCCTGTTCGGCGGCAGGCCGGCCACCCCGGTCGGACGCCGCCTCGCCGAGCAGGCCTTCTACCTCGCAGCGCTGGCGGCGATCGTCTGGCTCCCCGTCTGACGCCGCCGGCCCGGCACACTCGCCGACTTCGCCCCACTCGCCGGCCCCACTCGCCGGCCCTGCCCGCCGGCTGGTCCCGCCCGCCCTGCTCGACCGCCCGACCGCCCGACCGCCCGATGTTGACCACAGCAGTTACTGCCAGGAACGGCCCCCTCGTGGCAGCACCTGCTGTGCTCAACACCACGAGGACAGCAGCCTGGCAGCAACTGCTGTGGTCAACTCCGTCGTGGCGACCGAGGGACGGCAGCGGCCCGGCAGCAACTGCTGTGGTCAACTCCGTCGTGGCGACCGAGGGACGGCAGCGGCCCGGCAGCAACCGCCCTGGTCAGCAGCCCTGGTGGCAACACCGCGACGACGCAGCCGGGCAGCACCCGCTGAGCCGACGCCGACACCCGACCGCGGCCGGCGACCGGTCACCGGGCCTTGCGCGGCACGCGCTGCTGGCGGGTCCAGCCCGACCAGCCGCGCTCCTCCAGCAGCTCCTCCAGCCGACGGCCCGCGGGGATGGAGTCGAGAGCGAGCGAGTCGAACTGCTCGACGAGCCCCCGCTCCACCCCGTGCACGCCGTCCCCGGTCCACTCGGCGTGCCGGTCCAGGACGGCGGCCACCTGGTCGGCCAGGCCGGGCAGCCGCGGGTCGTCCGGGTCCCAGTCGATCCCCTCGCCGATCGATCGCAGCACGCCGACGAACTCGGCGTCCTCCAGGAGCCGGCCCTTGTTCGCCATCGCCACGGCGATCTGCTCGCGCGAGTACACGGCCAGCGACAGGATCCAGCTGTCCCGCTCGATCTCGACGACCCGCTCGGGCACGCCCAGCTCGCGCCACCGGTCGAGGTAGGCCGCACCCTCCGTCGGCAGGGCCAGGCTGTCCCCCGCGGCGAGCCGCGCGATGCGCTCGCGGTGCCGTTCGCGCTCCTCGATCTCCGACCGCAGCCGCGCGTCGATCTCGGCGACGGCGGCCGCGAACTCCTCCTCCCCGGCACGCAGGAGCTCCTGGACCCGGGCCAGCGGCACGCCGGCGTCGGCCAGGGTCCGGATCCGGAGGAGGTCCACCACGTCCTGCGCGCCGTACCGGCGGTACCCGGAGTGGTCGCGTTCCGGCTCCGGCAGCAGCCCGACGGCGTGGTAGTGCCGCACGGTGCGCGCCGTCACCCCTGCGTAGGACGCCACCTGCCCGATCGTCAGCATGACGCCATCCTCCCCTCTGTCATCCGTCAGCGGGCTGCGGTCGCGACCCTGCCGAAGGCGTGGCGGGACCAGGCGAAGCCCACCCCGGCGATCAGCACGCACCAGCCGACCGCGAACCAGCCGACCGACCCGACGGGCGCGCCCGACGTCAGGGCCCGCAGCGTCTCGATGACCGGCGTGAACGGCTGGTGCTCGGCGAACTGCCGCAGCCCGGCGGGCATCTGCTCGGTGGGCACGAACCCGCTGCTCACGACCGGCAGCACCATCAGCACCAGCGGCGTGTTGCTCGCCGTCTCGACGCTCCCCGCGGCCAGCCCCATGGCGACGGTCAGCCACGTGAACGAGAACGCCAGGAGCAGCACCAGCCCGGCGGCGCCGAGCCAGCCCGCGACCCCGGCGTCCGACCGGAACCCGAGCAGCACCGCGAACCCGACCATCACCGTCAGGGCGAGCACCGTCCGGACCACCGCGCCGAGCACGTGCCCGGTCAGCACCGAGACGCGCGCGATGTCCATGGTCCGGAACCGGTCGAACATCCCGCCGGTGCGGTCGATCGCGACGGAGACGGCGGTCCCGTTCGCGACGCTGGACACGGTCATCACCCAGATGCCGGGGACCAGGTAGTTCAGGTAGTCGGCGCGGCTGCCGCCGCCGTCGACCGGGAGGCCGGCGCCCAGCGTGCCACCGAACACGTACACGAACAGCAGCAGGAACACGACGGGGATGGCGATCAGCATGACCGCCAGCGAGGGGTAGCGGCTGAGGTGCCGCAGGTTGCGGCGCAGCATGGTCATCGAGTCGCGGACGGCGTAGGTGGTGCTCATCGTGCGGTCACCTCCGCGGCGTGCCCCGTGAGCGCCAGGAACACGTCGTCGAGGCTGGTGGCGCCGCCGGGCACCTGCGCCTTGAGCTCGCCCGGCGTCCCCTCGGCCACCAGTGTGCCGGCGTCGAGCACGCCGACCCGGTCGGCCAGCGCGTCGGCCTCCTCGAGGTACTGGGTGGTCAGCAGCACGGTGACGCCGTCGGCGACCTGCTCGCGGACCACCTGCCAGACGGCGCGGCGGCTGCGCGGGTCCAACCCCGTCGTCGGCTCGTCCAGGAAGATCAGGCGCGGCCGGGTGATGAGCGTCATCGCCAGGTCGAGACGACGCCGCATGCCGCCGGACCACGTCAGGGCGCGACGGTCGGCAGCGTCGGCCAGGTCGAACCGGTCGAGCAGCGCCGCGACGTCCCGGACGGCGGTCGCCCGGTCGAGATGGGCCAGGTCGGCCATGAGGCGCAGGTTCTCGCGGCCGGTCAGGAACATGTCGATCGCCGAGAACTGCCCGGTCACGCCGATCGCCGCCCGCACCCGGCCCGGCTCGCGGCGCACGTCGTGGCCCGCGACGCGCACCTCCCCGGCGTCCGCCGCGAGCAACGTGGACAGGATGTTCACCATCGTGGTCTTGCCCGCGCCGTTCGGCCCCAGCAGGGCGTACACGGAGCCGGCGGGGACGGTGAGGTCCACGCCGTCGAGCACGTGGTGGTCACCGTAGGACGTGTGCAGGCCGGCGACCTCGATCGCGGTGCGGGGTGCGGCCACGGCCGCACTGTGTGGTGTGGTCATGACCGCAGCGTGCAGGGTTGCCGCTGCGGCAAGGTCAAGCCCGTCGGCCCGGTGCGTCCGTGGGCCGGGCGGCCCGTCAGTCGGTGTAGCCCCCGCCGGGCACGTCGAAGACCTCCTCCAGCGTCGTGACACCGGTGTCCGCCAGGTACGCCGCCAGGTCGCGGCCCACCCAGCGCAGGTGCCAGGCCTCGGGGGCGTACCCCGTCACCGCGCTGTTCTCGGGCGTGTACCGCACCAGGAACCCGTACGTCGCGGCGTGCTCCGCGACCCACCTCCCCTCGGCGGTCCGCCCGAAGCACGGCTCGAAGTCGCACCCCGGCTCGCTCGTGCCGCCCACGTCCACCGCCAGGCCCGTCTGGTGCTCGCTGTGCCCCGGGCGCGCCGAGACGGCGTCCGCCTGCTCCGCCCCGAGCTGCGCCACCCAGCCCGCGTACACCGCGGCCTGCTTCGGGTACCCGCGGTAGGCGCTGCGCAACGTCAGCCGGACACCGTCGGCGTCGGCCGCCGCGAGGAGCGCCGAGAGGTCCGGCGCGACGTCGGGCCGCACGAGATAACCGCGCACCGTGGTGAGATCGGGCTCGTAACCGACCGGGTCGAGCGGCGTGTGCTTGTTGACCACCACCCAGGGGCTCGCCGGGTCCGTGGTCGACCGGGCGGTCAGGTCGAGGCCCGGGTCGTCGCCCGGCCCGGCATCAGCGGGCGCGCTCTGTTGCCCGACGGCGCTCGCGGCGCCCGCCCCGCCGTCGGCTGCGGCTCCCCCGTCGGCGCCCGCCCCGCCGGTCCCCGGCTCCCCCGCGCCGTGCCCGCCGCCCTGCTGTCCGGAGCCGGTCAGCCCCGCACCGTCCGACGGCCTGGCCGGCCGGGCACCGGATCCGTCCGCGCAGCCGGCGAGGAGCATCGGTGCGGCGAGCAGCGCGGCGAGGAACAGTGCGGCGGCGAGCAGCACCGCGGGGACGCCCCCGGCGCGGGCCACGGACAAACGGTTCGAAAAGGTAGGCACACCGGAGTCGTGTGCGGGCCGCGGCCCCCGATGTCAGCGGCGCGCTGTGACGTGGGCAACACCAGGGTCGTGTCATGGGCGGTCTCCTGCCGGACACACTGTCTCGGAAGCATCCACCCCCGAGGACCCGCACCCCAAGGTCCTGCACCCCGAACGCACGGAGAGACCCGGAGCCCACCCTGACCACCAACACCGAGCCGGACCGCGTCGCGGCGGGACCGCTCACGCCCGCGCGCACGGAGGAGCTCTTCGCGACGCACGCGCGCGCCGTCCACCGGTATGCCCGCGCGCGGCTCCCGGCGGCCGAGGCGGAGGACGTCGTGGCCGAGGTCTTCGCGATCGTGTGGCGCAAGGGCGAGCTGCCCGACAACCCGCGGGCGTGGCTCCTGGCCGTCGCCCGCCGGGTGATGGCCAACCAGGCGCGCGCCCGGCAGCGGCGCACGGCCCTGGTCGAGCGGGTGCGCACGCATCCGGCCCCGGCGGGCGCCGACGACGTCCGGCTGGTCGGTGAGCTCGACGAGCTCCGCCGCGCGATGGACCTGCTGCGCCCCGCCGACCGGGAGGTCATCGCGCTGCTCGCGGCCGCGGAGCTGAGCACGGCGGAGGTCGCCCAGGTCCTGGGCTGCACGACGGCGGTCGCGGCCACCCGGGTGCACCGTGCCCGACGCCGGCTGCGCGCGGCGTACGAACGACTGACCGACGAACGGCCGACCGAGGAAGGAGCCTGACGTGGACGACGACGAGCTGACCCGCGCCCGCCGTGCGCTGCGCGCGGCCGATCCCGAGCTCGACCTGGCACGCGCGTACGCCGAGTCGCGCGCGCGGGCCGAAGCGCCGACCCGCGACGACTGGGCCGATCACCGGGCCGACGACTGGGCCGGCGACTGGGCCGGCGCCGGCACCGTGGAGGTGCTGCTCCGCGACCCCGACACCCGACCCGGGCGGGTCCCGGCCGCGGTCCGGCGCGCGTCGTCGCGCCGCCGCGGGCCGGTCCTCGCGTGGACGGCGGCGGCGGCCGCGGCGGCCGCCGTCCTCGCGCTGAGCCTGGCGGGCGCGCCCGGGCCGGACGCCCTCCCGGGCTCGGCCCCGGGCCCGAGCACGCCGGCGGCCGGCGCCCCGCACCCTGGTGTGTCGCCGTCGCCGTCGCCCACGACCTGGCTGACGCCGGGCAAGGTCGTCACCCTGGCGGGCAAGGCGATGACCGGCGCGGGCTGCGGCGTGAAGCTCCGCTCGACGCTCGGGGACGACTCGATCATGCGCTTCTACCGCGTCGACGAGCCGGACGTGGCCGTGCCCAAGCCCCTGCTGGACCAGCAACCACTGCCGGTGCTGCAGGCGGCGACGGCCCGCGTGGTGCTCGACGTGCCCGGCTACGACGGTACGAACCAGCGGCTCGACCAGGACCTCGCCGTGGAGAACCTCGCCGTGGAAGAGCGCGCCGGGCGGACGGTCGCGCGGATCCGGATCACCCCGTCGGACAGCCAGGTGCACGGCGGCGACGTGACCCGCGTCGAGCTGCTCCTCGACACCGTGACCTGGCTGCCGGCCTCCGCCGAGATCTGGGCCGAGTCCGAGGGCGGCAAGCAGATCCAGGTGCGCAGCGAGCTGAGCTGGTCGGGGTGCGCCGAGCCGAGCGAGGCGCCGACGTACGAGAGCGTCCGGCCGTGACCAGGCCCGGACCGGCCCGCCGCGACAGTTTCCCGGGCGCGCTCCACCCCGCCGCCTCCGCCGGGGCCGCGTGGCGCCGTGCGCTGCCGGTGGCCGTGCCGGTGCTGCCGCGTGCTAGCTTCACCGCATGAGGTCTCCCGAAGCATCCAGGTCAGGGCTGCCGGTACTCCGGTAGCCCGAGATGCCCCTGTAGAGAAGAACCGCATCCGAAGGGCCCGTAGTGCCGTCCCGGCCTACCCGTCTCCCTCCACCCTTCGGAGTTCTTCATGCCTGTCCTGCTCTACGTGCTCGCGGTCGCGGTCTTCGCGCAAGGCACGTCGGAATTCGTCCTCGCCGGGCTCGTGCCCGGCATCTCCGCCGGCCTCGGCGTCTCGGTCGCCCAGGCCGGCTACCTGACCTCGGCCTTCGCCGTCGGGATGGTCGTGGGCGCGCCGCTCACGGCCGCCGTCGGACGCCGTCTGCCGCCCCGCTGGACCCTGTCCGCCTGCCTGCTCGTCATTGTCGCCGCGCACGTCGCCGGGGCGCTGACCGACAGCTTCGCCGTGCTGCTCGGCACCCGGTTCCTCGCCGCGGTCGCGAACGCCGGGTTCCTCGCGGTCGCGCTGTCGACCGTCCAGCACGTCGTCCCCGCCGGGCGGCGGGCCCGGGCGCTGGCCACGATCCTCGGCGGCACGACGCTCGCCCTGGTCGCCGGCGTCCCCGCCGGCGCGCTCCTGGGCGAGATCTGGGGCTGGCGCTCCGCCCTGTGGGCGATCGCCGGGGTCGCGGCCGCCGGCCTCGTCGCCGTGGCCCGCCTGACGCCGGTGCGGCTCGACGCCGGGGCGCCGCGCGCCCGGCTGGACCTGCGCACCGAGCTCGCCGCGCTGCGCTCCCCGCGCCTGCTGCGCCATCTCGTGCTCGGGGTGCTGGTCAACGGCGCGACGTTCTGCGCGTTCACCTACCTGGCGGTCGTGATCACCGACGGTGCGGGCCTCGGGTCCGCGCTCGTGCCGGCGGTGCTGGCCCTGTTCGGCCTCGGCGCCTTCGTCGGGGTCTCGGCCGCGGGCCGGCTGGCCGACGCGCACGGCGGGCGCCTGCTCGCGGTCGCCGGTCCCGCCCTGCTCACGGGATGGGCCCTGTGGGCCGCGCTCGCCCCGAGCCCCGCGGCGGTGTGGGTGCTCGCCCCGGTGCAGGGGGCGCTGTCGTTCGCCGTCGGCGGCACGCTGATCGCCCGGAGCATGGCGGCGGCCCACGGCGCGCCGACCCTGGGCGGCGCGTTCTCGACGGTCGCCCTCAACCTCGGGGCGCTCGCCGGTCCGGTGCTCGGCGGGTTCGCCGTCACGGTGCTCGGGCCCGCCGGGCCCCTGGCGGCGAGCGCGGCGCTGACAGCCGTGGCCCTCGTGCTCGGGGCGACAGCCCGGCCACACCCCGCACGTCTCCAGGAAGATGTCACGCGCCCGAGGAGGTAACGCTCAGGTAGCAGTGCTACCTGAGCGTTACCTCCTCGGGCGTGTGACGTTTTCCCCGGAGACCGCCGGGAGCCGTCGCGTGGCCGGAAAGACCGCGGCGACATTCTGACCGCGACGCCGTCGTGCCTGGTAGCGTCCCCGGCACGACGGCGTCGAGCACGAGCGAGGAGACGGATGCGGCCCCTGTTCCCCCTACTGGCACGTTTCGCGGTGCTGGTCCCTACCGCGCTGCTCGCTGCCGTGCTGCTCCCCGCCGTGCTGACGTCCTGCTCCGCGGGCCCGGACGACGCCCCCGCCGGGCCCGTGGAGCCGGCCCCCGCCCGGGAGGCCGCGACGGAGCAGTACACGGCGGCGCTGGACGACGTCCTCGGCGCGCTCCAGGAGTCCGTCCCGGGGGTGGCGTGGACCGCCAAGGACCGCTTCCCGTTCGTCACCGGGCAGCCCGACGGCGAGTGCGTGCTCTTCCTCGCCGAGAGCCTGGGCGAGGGCGACCTGTACGAGCCCAGCGACGGTCTCGCCGACCTCGCCGCCGGGCTCGACCCGGTGCTGCGGGAGCACGGCTTCGACCCGCTGTCGGACGTGACCCACGCGGACAACGGCGGCGACGCGTACGTGACGGCCACCGACCCGGCCGGCTGGGAGCTCCGGGTCTCGGCGTACCCGCCGCTCGTGGGCCTCTCGGGTCCCGTGGAGAGCGACGAGTGCGTCGGGGCGTAACCGGCCCGACGACATGACCGGCTAGAGGCTCCCCCACTCCGCGGCGGCCTCGGTCACCCGCGCCCGGACGGCGGCGACCGCCGGCCCGTGCGGCACGCCGCGGCGCCCCGCGAGGTACAGCGTGTTCAGCGGCGGCGCCTCGGGGTGGTGGAGCTCGACCACCTGCCCGGCGTCCAGCGCCGACGCGACCAGGTACCGCGGCAGCACGGACACGCCCGCGCCGGCCGCGACGGCGGCGAGCACGGCGCGCAGGTCGGGCACCACCAGGGCCGTCGTGTTCGGCGGGCGCCGGCCGAACTCGCTGCGCCAGTACCGGCGCACGATCGGCAGGTCCTCCGCGTACGCGACCAGCGGCAGGTGCGCCAGGGCGGCCACGGGGTCGGCCGCCAGGCGCACCGGGTCGACCGTGTGGGCCAGCGCCGGCGGCCCGACGAGCAGGAACTCCTCGTCGACCAGCGGCGTCGCCACCACGACGTCCTGCCGCGGGCGCACCGAGGACACGACCAGGTCGAGGTGTCCGGCCGCCAGCGCCGCCAACAGCTCGTCGCCGAGCCCGAGCGTGGTGCGGAGCTGGAGCCCCTGCGCGACGAGCCGCGCGAGCGCCGGCAGCACACGGACCGTCATCAGCTCGGCGGCCCCGCCGATCCGGACGAGCCCGCGCACCGCCGGCTCGACGTCGCGGGGGCCGAGGGCCGACCGGAGCCCGTCCACGTGGAGCCCCACCTCGGCGGCCAGCGCCACGGCGCGCTCCGTGGGCTCCGCGCCGCGGCGGGACCGCACGAACAGGCGGGTGCTGAGCTGTTCCTCCAGGCGGGCGAGCTGCCCGGTGACGGCGGGCTGGCTCACGCCCAGCCGCTCGGCCGCCGCCGACAGCGACCCGGTGCGGTAGACCTCCAGGAAGGTGGCGAGGAGGTCGAGACCCGGCACCGGCACCACCCTCCGTCGTCGTCCCCTGTCCGAGCCACAGGCTAGCCCGGCTCAGCGTGCCGCGAGCGCCTTCAGCACCGCCTCGGCGGCGGCCGCGCTGGACTGCGGGTTCTGCCCGGTGATCAGGTTGCCGTCCTGGACCACGGTGCTGCTCCAGGGCGCGCCGACCTGGACGACGGCGCCGCGCTCGCGCAGCCGCGACTCGACGAGGTAGGGCGCGGCGTCGCCGAGGCCGCCCTGGCGCTCCTCCTCGTCCGTGAACGAGGTGAGCGCCCGGCCCGCGTAGGCGAAGACGCCGTCCGGCCCCTGGGCGCTGAGCAGCGCGGCGACGCCGTGGCACAGCGCGCCCACGGTCGTGTCGCGGTCGTTCGCGGTGAGCAGCAGGCGGCCGAGGTCGGCGTCGTGCGCGAGGTCCGCCATCGGGGCGTGGCCGCCCGGGAGGTAGATCGCGTCGTAACCGGCGGCGTCGACGTCGGCCAGCGTGAGCGGGTGGGCGAGCTGGTCGGCGATGCCGTCGAGGTAGGCGCGGAACTCCGCCGCGTCGGCGGCGGGCACCCCGCCGCGCTCGTCCAGGCTGACCGCGTCGACCGTGGGCGCCACGCCCCCCGGGGTCGCGACGTCGACCTGCGCGCCGGCCGCGGTGAGCACGCGGTGGGAGGCGGCGACCTCCTCGGCCCAGTAGCCGGTGGGGTGCTCGGTGCCGTCGGCCAGGCGCAGGCTGCTCGCGGCGGAGACGACCATCAGAATCTTTGTCATGACGTCAGAATCCATCACCGGATGCCGAACCTGGCGGTCAGAGCCATCACCAAACTTATGGCTCCGATTTGTCCGAGGCGTGGACGGTTTGCCGACCACATCCCGGGCATGCCTACGATCAAGTCTCATCATCCAGAGCGGTCGAGAGTCCTGGCTCCACGACACCGCAGCAACCTACCTCCGAGGCGCCAATCTCGGGGCAAGGTGCTAACGCCAGGTCCGATGGAGCTGATACGCATGGCAGTCACGAACCCGCACCTTCCCACCGCCACGATCCTGGGCTACCCGCGCATCGGCCGGAGGCGCGAGCTCAAGCGCGCCGTCGAGTCCTTCTGGGCCGGCCGCACCACCGCCGACGAGCTGGAGGCGACCGCCCGCGACCTGCGGCAGACCACCGCGCGCCGCCTCGTCGACCTGGGCCTGGACGCCGGCAACGCTGCCGTCCCCGGCTCGTTCTCGTACTACGACCAGGTGCTCGACGCCGTCGCGCTGCTGGGCGCCGTACCCGACCGCTTCGCGGGGCTCACCACGGACGAGGGCCGCCTGCCGCTGTCCGCCTACTTCACGGTGGCGCGCGGCGAGGGCGACAACGCGCCGCTCGAGATGACCAAGTGGTTCGACACGAACTACCACTACCTGGTCCCGGAGATCGGGCCGGACACCCCGATCGGGTTCGTCGACGACCGCGCGGTGCGCGAGTTCACCGAGCTGGCGCACCCGGCCGACGGCGGCCAGGCCGTCGTGACCCGCCCCGCGTTCGTGGGGCCGGTGACCTTCCTGCTGCTGAGCAAGGCTGCTGGGCCCTCTGCCGCGGCTCTGCGGGGCTCGCAAGCTCACTCCTCAGCCGCAGGCGACACCCCGGACGGCTTCCGCCCGCTCGACCGGCTCGACGACGTCGTCGCCGCGTACGCCGACCTGCTGCGCGCGCTGGCCGCCGCGGGCGCGCCGTGGGTGCAGCTCGACGAGCCCGCCCTGGTCACCGACCTGCTGGACGTCCCGTTCGACGAGGTGGCCGACGCCGTCCGCCGGGCCTACACCCGCCTCGCGACCGAGCTCTCCCCCGCCGGCTCCGGGGCCGACGGGGTCGACGGGGTCACCGCCGAGCGCCCCGCGATCCTCGTCACGGCCCCGTACGGCGACCTGCGCAGCGAGGCCGGCGACGGGCTCGCCCTGCTGGCCGGCACCGATGTCGAGGCGATCGCGATCGACCTGGTGCGCGGCGCCGTGCCGACCGGCCCGGTCCCCGGCCTGGAGAACAAGACCCTGGTCGCCGGCGCGATCGACGGCCACAACATCTGGCGTGCCGACCTCGACGCCCGTCTGACCGTCGTGGAGGGCCTCGCGGCCCCGGGCACGGGCGTCGGCGCCGGTGCCCTGGCCGTCGGCACCTCGACGTCGCTGCTGCACGTGCCGCACGACGTCGCCGACGAGCCCCGCCTCGACGCGGACCTGACGTCGTGGCTCGCGTTCGCCGACCAGAAGGTCGCCGAGGTCGTCACGCTGGCCACCGCGCTGACCGACGGCCGCACCGCGGTCGCGGACCGGCTCGCGGAGTCGACGGCGGCGGTGCGCTCCCGCGCCGCCGCGCCCGGCGTCGTCGTCCCCACGGTGCGCGAGCGCACCGCCGCACTGACCGCGGCAGACGTCGAGCGCGCGCCGTACGCGGAGCGGGCGGCCGCGCAGCAGGCGCGGCTGAACCTGCCGCCGCTGCCGACCACGACCATCGGGTCGTTCCCGCAGACGGCCGAGATCCGCAGCACGCGCGCCGCGTGGGTACGGGGCGAGCTGTCCGACGCCGACTACACGGCGGCGATGCGCGCCGAGATCGCGAGCACGGTCGCGCTCCAGGAGGAGCTGGGCCTGGACGTGCTGGTGCACGGCGAGCCCGAGCGCAACGACATGGTGCAGTACTTCGCGGAGCAGCTCGACGGCTTCGCGACGACGGTCAACGGCTGGGTGCAGTCGTACGGCTCCCGGTGCGTGCGGCCGCCGATCCTGTGGGGCGACGTGTCCCGGCCCGCGCCGCTGACGGTCGAGTGGACGGCGTACGCGGCGTCCCTGACGTCACGGCCGGTCAAGGGCATGCTCACGGGCCCGGTCACCATCCTGGCCTGGTCGTTCGTGCGCGACGACCAGCCGTTGGGCGACACCGCCGACCAGGTCGCCCTGGCGCTGCGCGACGAGGTGACGGACCTGGAGGCGGCGGGCATCGGCGTCGTGCAGGTGGACGAGCCGGCGCTGCGCGAGCTGCTGCCCCTGCGCCGCTCGGCGCACCCGGGCTACCTCGACTGGTCGGTGCGCTCGTTCCGGCTCTCGACCGCCGGGGCCGACACCGCCACGCAGGTGCACACGCACCTGTGCTACTCGGAGTTCGGGCAGGTCATCGGCGCGATCGACGGCCTGGACGCCGACGTGACGTCGGTGGAGGCGGCGCGCTCCCGCATGGAGATCGTGCCCGAGCTGGCCGACGCCGGGTACGGCCGCGGGATCGGGCCGGGCGTCTACGACATCCACAGCCCGCGCGTGCCGTCGGTGCAGGAGGTGACCGACCTGGTCGAGCTCGCCGCGAAGTCGATCGACCCGCGGCTGGTCTGGGTCAACCCGGACTGCGGCCTGAAGACCCGCGCCTACGCGGAGACCAAGGAGTCCCTCGCCAACCTGGTGACGGCGGCAAGGACGGTCCGCGCCACCCTCTGACCCCCGATCGTTGAGTGCTGGGTATGTGTTGCGTCAGCTGCATCTGAAGCGCAAATACCCAGCACTCAACGGGTTCTTGGGGGTCAGCCCACGCGCCACTTCTGGGCCGCGGTGCCGTTGCAGGTCCAGATCTGGAGCTGCGTGCCGTTCGCGCTGTTGCTGTTCGGCACGTCCACGCACTTGTTCGCGAGGATCGAGACCAGGTCCCCCGCCCCGCTCAGCGTGAACTGCTGGGCCGGGTTGCCGCTGCAGTTGGCGAGCTGCACGGGCGTGCCGTCGCCGGTGTTGGCCCCGGCCACGTCCATGCAAAGGCCGCCGGCCCGCAGCGTCCCGTCGGCCTGGAACGTCCAGTTCTGCGCACCCGTGCCGTTGCAGGTCCACAGCTGCAGCCGCTTGCCGTCGGTGAACTCCGAGTTCGGCACGTCGATGCACTTGCCGGCCAGCCCGACGAGCGGCCGGCCCCCGCTGCCGCCGCCCGTGGTGGTGAGCTGCAGCCCGTACGCGCTCAGGATCGGGTTGACCGGCTGGTAGATGAACCGGCCGTTCGTCGAGCAGTCGCCGATGCGGCCCGAGGTGACACCCTGCGCCTGGTTGCCCGAGAGCACCGAGCCGCCCGAGTCGCCGCCCTCGGCGCACGCCGAGCCGGTCGCCATGCCGGGGATGTCGCCGGAACCGTAGTTGATGGTCACGTTCTTCTCCTGGATGACGCCGCAGCGCCAGCCCGTGGTGCGGCCCGACCGGCACACGGCCGCGCCGATGCCCTGCTCCGCGGAGCCCGCGACCGCCGTCGTGCCGCCCGCGTAGTTGTTCACCGCCGGGGTGGGCGTCCAGCTGCTGTTGGTGCCGACCCAGGCCCAGTCGTGGCCGGGGAACGTGGAGCCGCGGTAGGTGCCGAGTGCGGCGCCGTCGGGGGCGTTGACCGGGTCGCCGGTCGAGCCGCAGTGCCCGGCCGTGACGAAGCCGCCGGAGACCGCGAAGCCGATCGAGCACAGCGTCACGTACCCGTTGCCGAGCGGCTTGTGGAACTCGTCGCCGCCACGGATGTCCCGCGCCGTCTGCGGCGCGACCTTCGACTTCTCCACCCGGACGACGCCGGCCGGCACGTCGGAGGCGGCGATCATCGCCTGGGCGGCCGCGACATCGGCCGCCTCGACCACCACCTCGTTGGTGGTCGGGTCCGCGTACCAGGCGTGCACCGAGGCGGGGGCGCCCACGTCGTCGAGGGCCTCCTTCCAGCCCGTCAGCTCCTCCAGGCTGTGTTCGACGACGACGGCGTCGGCGCCCGCGCGCTCGGCCACCTCTGCCGCCGCCGCGCTGGTCACGGCGACGCGCGGCGCGTCGGCGCCGTCAGGCAGCCAGGTACCCGCGTACCGGTCGCCGAGCGTCGCGGTCAGGTGCGCCTCGACGATCGCGGCGTCGGCGTCGCGGGCCAGGCGGCCGGGGATCTCGGCCCGCGTCAGGCCGAGGTCGCGCTCCATCGCGCCGACCTGGCCCTCGGGCAGGTTGTCGGGGGCGTCGGCGCCCCGGGCGTCCGCCGTGCTCTGCCCGTTCACCGTGGTTCGGGCGTCCTGCGGTGCCGGGGTCGCGCCCGCCGTGCTCGCGCCGGTCAGCGCCGTGCCGACCATCAGCACCGTTGCTGACAGCGCTATCAGGGAACGTGACGTTCTCAGGGATCGTGACATGGTGGTGTGCTCCTCATCAGGCCTGGGGAACCTCGTGTGCCTGGGAGCGTATTGATGCCGCCCCACCACCAGAACGGGTGGGACGGCCCTGTGTGGAAAGTACCTATCCATCCCTTATGCGGAACCATCCCTTGTGCGGACGCCACGACCCACACTGAGCCGGGTCGCCCCGTCAGGTCCGTTCTGAGATCGGTCGGATGCGATGAGACCGGTCACTCAACTGACCGCTCTCATCGCATCCGACCGATCTCACAACAGAACCCCGCAGTGTCCAGGTCAGCCGCAGGCGGCCGCCTGGTACGGCACGGTCACCGTCTCGGTCGCCTTCTCGCCGTCGACGGTCGCCGTCACGACGGCGGTCACCGCGCCGGTGCCGACCTGCGCCGAGCCCCGCTCGAACGTCAGCTCGCCGCCACCCTTCAGGGTCTCGCTCCCGAAGTCGGACGTGACCCGGACGGTCGCGCCCTCGGCGTCGTCCACCACGACCCGCAGCGTCGAGTCACCGTCGACGCAGGCCGGAGCGGCCCACACCGTGACGCCGCCCGCCGTGTCCCCCGCCTGGTCGGCGGCGCGGGTCTCGGCCCGCGCCTCGGCGTCCGGTGTCGCGGCGGCCTGGAGCGGCAGCTCGTCGGCGCCGGCGCCCTGGTCGGCCAGGAGCTGCACCTCGGCCAGCGACAGGTCGCCCGCCGCGTCGCCGCCGCCCGCACCGCCGGACGACTCCTCGACCACGATCCGCAGGTGCCCGTACTCCGCCGGGTCGTCGACCTGGAACGTCCGGGTCTGCAGCGCCCAGCGGAACGCCTCGCCGTCCCGCTCGTCGAGCACGGTCCAGCTCTCGCCGTCGTCCGACCCCTCCAGCCGCCAGGCCGACGGCGCCGCCGTGCCCGCGACGCCCGAGGTCAGCGTGTACGTGCCGACCGTGGCCGTCGTGCCAGACCCGTCCCAGGTGATCGTCGGGGTCGCCGTGGCGAAGGTGGTGTGCGTGGCCGACGTGTCGTCCACGAGCGCGTCGGCGTCGGCGGCGGAGCCGCCGGCGTCCCCGCCGCCGTCCCCGCCCTCGGAGACCGTCACCGTGCCCGTCCCGGTCGCGTCCCGGTCCGGCGTCGGCGGCTCGTCGCCCTCGGTGAGCGACGGCGGCGCGTCGTCCGCCCCGGTGCCCCACGACGACGGCTCCGGCCCCATCACGAAGTCCAGCCGGGCGCCGCCCGACAGGTCCGCCTGGGACAGCGACGTCGACGTGCGCGACCGTCCGTCCACGCGCAGCGACTGCACGTAGACGTTCTCCACGGAGTTGTGCCGCGCGTTGATCACGAGGTCGCCGTCCGGCAGGTGCACGGTCGCCTTGTCGAACAGCGGCGAGCCGATCGCGTACTGGTCGGAGCCGACCTGCAGCGGGTAGAAGCCGAGCGCGGCGAAGATCCACCACGACGACATCTCGCCGTTGTCCTCGTCGCCCGGGTAGCCCTGGCCGATCTCGCTGCCCACGAACAGGCGACGCGTGACCTCCCGGACGATCTCCTGGGTCTTGTGCGGCGCGCCCGCGGCGTCGTACAGCCACGGGATGTGGTGCGAGACCTGGTTGCTCATGCCCCACTGGCCGAGCCGGATGTCCCGCGCCTCGCGCATCTCGTGGATGACGCCGCCGTAGCCGCCGGTGTGCGTGGCGTCCTCGGGGGTGGCGAAGAAGGTGTCGAGCTTGTCCTCCAGGCCGTCCTGCCCGCCGTAGAGGTTGCCGAGACCGCGCGGGTCCTGCGGCGCGTGGAACGAGAAGTTCCAGCCGCTGGTCTCGGTGTAGCCGCCGCCCCACGTGCGCGGGTCGTAGTCCTCGGGCGCGTTGAGGAACGACCCGTCGGCGTGCCGGGGCTGGAAGAAGTCGATCGCCGGGTCGAAGAGCTCGCCGTAGTGCGTGGCGCGCTCCAGGAAGTAGGCCGACTCCTCCCGCAGCGTCGCGCGCCGCTCCCGCGGCGTGCGCCGGTCCTCCGCGAGCGCCGCGGCCATGTTGCCGATGCCGAAGTCGTTGATCAGCCCCTCCAGGCCCCAGGAGACGGACTCGTGGGTGCTCTCCGGCGTGAAGCCGAGGAACGGCGAGGTCTCCAGGCCCTTGCGACCCACCGCGTTGTTCGGCGGCGCCACGGTGCCGTTCCTCAGCGCGGCGTCGTAGGCGTCGAGCGCCTTGTCGGTGGGCAGGGAGCCCTTGAGGTAGGCGTCGGCGAACGCGACGTCGGACGACGTGCCCGTCATCAGGTCGGCGTAGCCCGGCGAGGACCAGCGGGCGATCCAGCCGCCGTCGCGGTACTGCTGCGTGAACCCGTCGACCAGCTCCGCGGCGACGTCCGGGTACAGGAACGAGTACGCGGGCCAGGCCGTGCGGTAGGTGTCCCAGAACCCGTTGTTCACGTAGATCTTGCCGTCGACGAGCTTCGCGTTCGTCGTGGTGTCGGTCGCCTCACCGGACGGCGCGGTGACGGGGCTCGCGTACTGGTACACGGGCCGCTTGGCGGTGCCGGTGTTCTCGAACTGCGAGTTCGGGTACAGGTTGAGGCGGTACAGGTTGGAGTACAACGTGACGAGCTCGTCCTCGCTGCCGCCCTCCGTCTCGATCACGCCGAGCCGGTCGTTCCACTCCCGCTCGGCCGCCCGCCGGACCTTCTCGAAGGACCGGCCCGTGACCTCCAGGGCGAGGTTGGCACGCGCCTGCTCCAGCCCGATGAACGACGTCGCCACGCGCAGCTCGACCGTGCGGTCGACGCTCGTGTCGAACGTCGCGTACCGGGCGCCGGCGCGGTCGCCCGCGGCCTCGCCCACCGCCGACGGCGCGCGGTCGAACGTGCCCGCCACGTACATGCGGGTGCGGCCGACCGACAGGCCGCTGCCGTTCTCGACCCAGCCGGTCAGCTCGCCCGTGGCGGCGTCGAACGACAGCTTCGAGGAGCCGGCGACGCGGTCGACGAGCACGTGGCCGGCGTCGGCCCCGGCATCGGCGTCGGCGTCGGCCCCGGCATCGGCGTCGGCGTCGGCGGGGAACGTGTACCGCAGCACCGCCGCGTGGTCGGTGGGCGTCACCTCGGCCTTGATCCCGTCGGCGAACGTCACGCCGTAGTAGTCAGGGCGGGCGGTCTCGTCGGCGTGGTCGAACGCCAGGCCGCGCGCGTCCAGGCTGCCGTCGGGCACGCCCGCGCCGGTGGCGGGCTGGAAGGCGAGCTGGTTGCGGTCGCCCATCCAGGGGCTGGGCTCGTGCGAGATGCCGATGCCCTGCAGCACGGGGCGGTTCTGCTCGTCGTTGGCGGCCTGGTACTCGTACAACCAGCTCTGCGAGGAGGCGTTGGTCAGCGGCGTCCAGAAGTTGAAGCCGTTCGGCACGGCCGTGGCCGGCACGTTGTTGCCGCGCGAGAACGACCCGCTGGACAGGGTGCCGCGGCGCGTGTCGACGTAGTGGGTCAGGCTGTCCCCATCGATGCGCTCGGGCCTCGCCTCGATCGCGACGTCGTCCAGCCAGCCGGCGAACTTCGTCGCGGCCGTGCCGCCGTCGTTGTCGTAGCCCAGCAGCACCTGGTCGACCGTCTTCCCGCGCGCGACCGACCCGAGGTCGACCCGCACGGAGTTCCACTGGTCGGCGTACAGGATCTTGCCCGCGCCCTGCCCGGCGGCCGTCGCGGCCGTCCCGTGCGCGTCGCGCGCGCCCAGGTCGGACAGGTAGGTGCCGTCGGTGAACCTCAGGTCCACGCTCGCGGAGGTGGACGGGTACTGCAGGTCGCCCAGCAGCTCCGGGAAGATCTTCCAGCTCAGCCGGGTGTCACGGCCCACGCGGACGTCGACGTCGTCGTACAGCACGTTGGTCGCGTGCGCCGGGCCGTCGGCCTGGTGGCCGCCGTCGTACCGCAGCGAGCGGGTGCCGGTGAAGCCGACGCCCTTCTTGTTCGTGAAGTCCACCGTGGTGGGCCCGGAGCCGACGGCGGTGGTCATCGGCCGGTCCGCGGGCTGCTCGGAGAGGTCGGCGGACAGGTCCCAGTCGGCGAGCTGCACGATGCCCGCGCCCGCGTTCTGCGTCACGTCCAGGCGGAACCAGGTGTACGCGGCGGTCGGCGCGTCCAGCTCGAAGACCCGCTGCTGGAACCGGTCCTCGAAGGCCTCGCCGCTGCGCTGGTCGATCGTCTCCCAGGTCTCGCCGTCGGTCGAACCCTGCAGCGTCCAGTTGCGCGGGTCGCGGTCGGCGAAGTCGTTCGCGGAGGTCAGCGCGTAGGCCGTGACCACGGTCGGCTCGGTCATCTCGTAGGTGGCCCACCCCGTGCGTGCGAACGTCAGCCACTTGGTGGCCGACGACGCGTCCGCCAGGTTGGCCGCGCCCTCGTTCGGCAGGTTCTCCGCGCTCGCCGCGACGGCGGAGACGCGGTCCAGCACGCTGCCGGGCAGCCCCACGACGAACTCGCCGACGTTGTCCTGCCACGGCGCGCCGTCGCGCTGCGCCGGCGTGGACTCCAGCGGAGCGGCGTCGTCGTCCTCGAAGGAGGTGGCGAAGTCGCCGCCGGCTCCCCCGCCCGGCGACGTCAGGGCGGCGTCGGCGGGGACGGCGAACGCGGCGCCCGAGGGCACCGCGAGCAGCAGGGCAAGTACTCCCGAGAGAGCGGCGGCCGCCTGCCGGGATCTGGCTCGGCCGGTGACTATGGACATGGGTGGTCTCCCTCGTCGGCTGACAGCGCTGTCGCGTGCCGAACGTAGGTGCAGGCCAGGCCCGGTGTCAACGGGGCGCCGCGGGGACCACGAGCCGGTCGCTCAGCGGGGCGGCCGCTCGCCGCTGCCGCGGGTGACGACCCGCGTGGGCAGCACCACCTGCTCGACCGTCCGGTCGGCGTCGGCGGACCGCGCGACGGCGAGCTCCGCGGCCCGCCGCCCCATCTCCACGGCGTCGTAGGCCACCACGGTGATGCCCAGCAGGTCGGCGAGCTCGAAGTCGTCGAAGCCGACCACGGCGACGTCCGAGCCGCCCGGCGTGTCGCGCAGCGCCTGGAGCGTGCCGACGGTGGCCCGGTTGTTCGCGGCGAGGATCGCGGTGGGCGGCTCGGGCGCCGCGAGCAGCTCCAGCGCCAGGTCGCGGGCGGCCGCGGCGTCGTGGGCGCCGGAGCGGACCCAGCGGTCGGCGTCGGTCACCCCGGCGTCGCGCATGGCGGCGAGGAACTCGTCGCTGCGCTCCTGGTAGGTCCACAGGTGGGGTTCGTCGCCCACGAACGCGATGCGGCGGTGGCCGTGCGCGAGCAGGTGCCCGACGGCGGCGCGCGTGCCGCCCCGGTTGTCGATGACCACGGTGTCGACGTCCATCCCGGCCGCCGGCCGGTCCACGACCACCACGGGCAGGCCGGCCGCGATCTCGCCGCGCAGCGCCGAGTGGTCGGCACCGGCGGGCGTGACGATCAGGGCGCCGACCCGCCGTTCGAGCAGCTCGCCCGTCAGGGACGCCTCGCGCTCGGGGTCCTCGTCCGACGACGCCGTCAGGAGCTGCAGCCCGTGCTCGCGCAGCTCGCGCTCGATGCCGCTGGCCAGGGCGGAGTAGAACTCGTTGGCCAGGTCGCCGGTGATGAACCCGACCAGCCGCGAGAGGCCGCCCCGGGCCAGGTCGGCGGCCACGGCATTGCGGCGGAAGCCCAGCGACGCCGCGGCGTCCTGCACGCGCTCGCGCGTCGCGGACGCCACGTTGGGCTCCCCGTTCAGCACCCGGGAGGCGGTCTTCAGGCTCACCCCGGCGGCCTGCGCCACCACTGCCAGCGTCGGTCGACGCATCACCTCAGGCCTCCCGTCGCTTGCGCAGCAGCATGTCGATGATGATCGCCAGCAGCAGGACCGCACCGGTGACCATGTACCGCGCGGCCTGGTCCACGTTCATCAGCGTGAGCCCGTTGGCGATCGACTGGATCACCAGCACGCCGAGCACCGCCGACCAGGCGCTGCCCCGCCCGCCGAACAGGCTGGTGCCGCCGATCACGGCCGCGGCGATCGCCACGAGGTAGGTGTCCGCACCCCCGGTCCCCTGGTTCGCGGCGCCCAGCCGTCCCGCGGCGAGGACGCCGCCCAGCGCGGCCAGCGTCGAGCAGGCGACGAAGCACAGCACCACCGTGCGCTGCACGGGCACGCCGGCGAGCATCGCCGCCCGCCGGTCGCCGCCCACCGCGCGCACCGACCGCCCCCACCGGGTACGGCGCAGCAGCACGTCCGTGACCACGACGAGGCCGGCGAACAGGACCACGGTGTAGCCGATGCCGCGGGCCGTGCCCAGGTAGGCGACGATCGCCGACAGCACGGCGGCCAGCACCAGGGTGCGCACCACGATCTGGGGCACGCTCGCGCAGGCGAGGTCCGCCCTGCGGCGTCGGACCCGGGCCACGACCTGCACCGTCGCCGTGGTCGCGACCACGACCACCACGAGCGCCCAGGCCATGGCGGGCGAGAGGAAGCCCTGCTGCACCGACCGGACGAACCACGACTCGAACGGCAGGTTGATCGACCCGTACGGCCCGAGCACCCGCAGCTGCACCCCGGCCAGGAACAGCAGGCCGGCCAGGGTGAAGACGAAGCTCGGCAGCCCGAGCCGCGTCGAGAGCGCGCCGTACGCCAGCCCGACCACCACCCCGCACGCCAGCGCGGCGAGGATCGCGAGCGCCACGGGCCACCCGAGCGTCACGGAGCCGACGGCGACGACGGCCGCGGCGAGCCCGCTCACCGAGCCGACGGACAGGTCGATCTGGCCGACCAGCAGCACGAGCACGACGCCGAGGGCGATGACGCCGACGGGGGCGCTCTGCAGCGTGAGGTTGACCAGGTTCTCGGGGGCGAGGAACGCGGGGTTGACGGCGCCCATCACCAGCCAGATCACCACCAGCGCCCCGAGGATGGGGAGCAGGCTGTTGCCGCCGCGCACGCGCTGCCAGACGGCGCCGGTCAGGCCGCCCGTGCCGGCCAGGCCGGCACCGGTCAGACCTGCACCAGCCGGGCCCGTACCGGAGAGCCCGGCGCCGGTGCCGCCCTGCTGCGCGCTCATCGGCGCACCGCCCGGCCGGACTCGGCGCCGGACGCAGCACCGGACGCGGCACCCGACCCGGTGCCGGACGGGCCGCCGGTGCGCGCGCCGGAGCGGGCCCCGGTGTGCCTGGCTCCCGGGCGGACCGCGCCGGTCATGGCGGCGAGCAGGTCCTCGTAGGACGCGTCGCCGTCGAACACGTCGTGCACGCGGCCGAGCCGCAGCACGAGGATGCGGTCGGCGACGGCCTGCAGGTCGCCCGCCTGGTGGCTGACCAGCACGACGGCGTGGCCGCGCTCCCGCAGCCGGACGATGAGGTTGAGCACCTCGGCGGTCTGGCGCACGCCGAGCGACGCCGTCGGCTCGTCCAGCACGACGACGCGCGGCGAGCCGAGCAGCGCGCGGGCCACGGCGACGGTCTGGCGCTGCCCGCCGGACAGGGTGCGGACGGGGTCGCGCACGCTGGGCACGCTGGCGGCGAGCTGGTCGAGCAGCCGCCACGCCTCGCGCTCCATGGCCACCTCGTCGAGCAGGGGCCCGCGCCGGGTCTCGTGCCCGAGGAAGAGGTTCTCGACGACGTCCAGGTCGTCCACGAGCGCGAGCTCCTGGAACACGGCGGCGATGCCGAGCGCGCGCGCGGCGGCGGGCGAGTCGAGCACCACGGGGCGCGCGTCGAGCAGCACCTGGCCGGCGTCGGGCCGGTGGGCGCCCGCGAGCACGCCCGCCAGGGTGGACTTGCCGGCCCCGTTGTCGCCGACGACGGCGAGCACCTCGTGCTCGTGGACGTCGGCGTCGACGTCCACCAGGGCGCGGACGCCGCCGAACCGCTTGGAGACGCCGCGCAGCGAGAGCACCGGGTCGCTCATGGGGTGGCCTCCCCGATCAGGCCCGCGCGCTCGCACGCGTCCCGGTAGGCGGGCACGCAGATCTCGTCCGTGGTGTACACGTGCCCGTCGACGATGACGTGCTCCACGTCGGCGGCGCCCACGGCGCGGGGGGCCAGGAGCACGGTGGGCACACCCTGGATGACCGCCGTGGTGCGCGGCTCCTCGCCGCGCAGCACGCGCACCGCGAGCTCCGCGGCTGTCTGGGCCTGCTGGTCGGTCGCCTTGTAGACCGTCATGTACTGGTCGCCCGCGATGATGCGCTGCACCGCGGACAGCTCGCCGTCCTGCCCGGTGGTGACCGGCACGGGGTCGAGGCCCGCGGCCTTGGCCGCGGCGATCGCGCCGCCCGCTATGCCGTCGTTGGCGGCGAGCACGCCGTCGACCTGCCCGGGGAACCGGGTGAGCATGGCCTCGGTCCACTCGGTGGCCTTGTCCGGGCTCCAGTCGGGCGTGTAGTACTCGGCGAGCACGTCGATGTCCTCTCCTTCGAGGGCGCGGCGGGTGCCGGCGGCGATGGCGAGCGCGTTGGGCTCGGTGGCCGATCCGTGCACCAGGAGCACCCCCGGCCGGTCCTCGGCGTCCGGTCCGGCGTCTGCGTCTGGTTCAGCTTCTGTCTCAGCGTCTCGTTCCGTGACGGCACCGGCAAGTGCCGAGCCCAGGAGGAAGCCGATGAACTCGTAGTCGTACGACACGTAGTAGTCCGCGCCGTCCACGAACCGATCGTAGGCGATCACCTGGGCTCCCAGCCGCTTGGCCTGCGCGACGATCCCGGCCGCGGCCACGGTGTCCACGGCGTCGAGCACCAGCACGTCGGCCCCCTGGGCGAGCATGGACTCCGCCTGCTGGAGCTGCGCGGCGGCGTCCTGCCCCGCGTTGGCGTAGAGCACGGTGCAGCCGGGGCACCGCCGGCCCGTGACGGACACGAAGGTCGGGTGGTCGGACGCCTCGTACCGCGCCGTCTGGGCCTCGGGCAGGAGCAGCCCGATCGTCCCCTCGTGCGGCACGCCGGCGGCTCCGGCGGGCTCGGACGGCGCGCACCCGCCCAGCCCGGCGACGAGCGCGAGCCCGGCGACGGCCGCCACGACCCTGGTCCGGCGGGTCATGAGCTCACCCCCAGGGAGCCGAACATCCGGGCCTGGTCGAGGGCCGCGGCGAGAGCGCCGCGGACGCCGGCGTCGGCCCCCAGCGCGGACGGGACCACCTCGACCGGGCCTCGCGACGTGGCGACGACGCGCTGGCCGAGCGAGGTGCGCAGCGGCTCGAGCAGCAGCTCCCCGGCCTCGGCGAGCTTGCCGCCGATCACCACGACGTCGGGGTCCACGAGGTTGCAGAGGTTGGCGAGGGCCACACCGAGGTGACGCCCGGCGTCGAACACGACCCGGCGGGAGCCGGCGTCGCCCTCGCGGGCTCGGGCGACCAGGTCGGCGAGGGTGAGGTGCCCCGCCTCGGGCGGGAGCATGGCGAGCAGGCTGGAGGCGCCGACCAGCATCTCGAGGCAGCCGCGGTTGCCGCAGCGGCAGACGGGGCCGTGCTCGTCGACGGACACGTGGCCGATCTCGCCCGCGACGCCGGACCGGCCGTGCACGGCGCGGCCGCCCAGGACGAGGCCGCCGCCCACGCCGTGGGAGACGCGGATGTAGGCGACCGAGTCGTGCCCGGCACCCGCGCCGAACCGGGCCTCCGCGATCGCGGCGAGCGTCGAGTCGTTGTCGGCCGTGACGGGCACGTCGAGCTCGGCGGCGAGGATGTCGTCGACGTGCACGCCGTCCCAGCCGCGCATCATGCCCACGGTGACGACCTGGCCCGTGCGGATGTCGACGGGCGCGGGCACCCCGACGCCGACGGCGAGCAGCTCGGACGGGTCGGCGTCGACGGACTCCAGCATCTCCCGGATCAGCATCGCGGTGCGCTGCAGCCCGGCGTCGGCGCGGTGGTCGGGGGCGAGCGGCATGCGCTGCTCGGCCAGGACCCGCATGGAGGCGTCCGCGAGCGCGACGCTGAGGGAGCGCATGCCGAACCGGATGCCGGCGACGACACCGAGGTTGCGTGCGAGGGTGACCTGGAGGGCGCGGCGGCCGTTGCGCACCGACTGCGACGTGTGCAGCACGCCCGCGACGGTGAGCTCCTTGACGATGTTCGAGATCGTGGCTGGGGACAGCCCTGTGACGCCGGCCAGCTCGATCTGCGTGAGAGAGCCACGCTGCTGGACGGCGCTCACGATCCGGGCTCGGTTGGCCTCACGCAGTGAGGTCTGCGAACCCGGTGTTACCCGATCCGCGCGCACAGCGCCCAGGGTAACCGCCTTCCGGCATGCTCCGGCGTGGAATCGGACTGGTATGACTGCTTTGGATACACGAACTGAACGTTCAGGTCACGATCCAGCGACGCTTGCGTTCATTTCTTGACACCAAGGCTTCACGGCCGTTCGATAGGACCCGGGTTCACGGGCGTACAGGCGCGCCCGGCCGGTCCACAGGTACGACGCCGTCCTGGCCGCGAGGAGAATTCACCCTCGCCAGGTACGACGACGCCGTCCGGGTCGGTGCTCCAGCGACCGAGGAAGGTTGAGGGACCCCAGATGCGAGTGAACCGGAGGATGACCGCGACGGTGGCGACAGCCGCTGTGCTCGGTCTCACGCTGGCCGCGTGCGGCGGCAGCGGTGACGGTGGCGAAGGCAGCGGCGAGAGCGGCAGCGCCGACCAGGTCGAGGTGTTCACCTGGTGGGCTGCCGGGTCCGAGAAGGCCGGCCTCGACGCCCTGGTGGGCGTGTTCAACGAGCAGCACCCCGACATCGAGTTCGTCAACGGCGCCGTCGCCGGTGGCGCGGGCTCCGCGGCGAAGGACCTGCTGCAGACCCGTCTGCAGGCGCAGGACCCGCCGGACACGTTCCAGGCCCACGCGGGCGCCGAGCTGCAGGACTACATCGACGCCGCGCAGATCGAGGACGTCTCCGACCTCTACGACGAGTTCGGCCTGACGGACGTCTTCCCGGCCGACCTGGTCGACCGGCTCTCCACGGAGGACGGCGCGATCTACTCGATCCCGTCGAACATCCACCGCGCGAACGTCGTCTGGGCCAACCCGACGGTGCTCGAGGACAACGGCATCGACCCCGAGGCCGAGTACGCGGACCTCGACGCGTGGATGGCCGACCTGGAGAAGCTCGACAAGGCCGGTGTCACGCCGCTGTCGGTGGGCACCACGTGGACCCAGGTCCACCTGCTCGAGACCGTGCTCCTCGCCGACCTGGGCGCGGACGGCTACAGCGGCCTGTGGGACGGCTCGACCGACTGGGAGGGCCCCGAGGTCACGGCGGCGCTCGAGGACTTCGAGACGCTGATGAGCTACACCAACGACGACCGTGACGGTCTCGACTGGCCCGAGGCGACCCAGATGGTCATCGACGGCAGCGCGGCGTTCAACGTCATGGGCGACTGGGCCGTGGCGGCGTTCGAGGAGCAGGACAAGGTGCTCGGCACGGACTTCACGGCGGCCCCGGTCCCGGGGACCGACGGGACGTTCGACTTCCTGGCCGACTCCTTCACCCTGCCGGTCGGCGCGCCCCACCCGGACGGCGCGAAGGCGTGGCTGGAGACCGTGGGCTCGCTCGAGGGCCAGGTCGCGTTCAACAAGGCCAAGGGCTCCATCCCGGCTCGGACCGACGCGGACCCCGCCGAGTTCTCGGAGTACCAGCAGACCGCCATCGAGTCGTTCGCGAACGACACGATCGTGTCCTCGCTGGCGCACGGTGCGGCCGCCCCGGTCGCGACGCTGAACGCGATCTCGGACGCCACGAGCAAGTTCACGACCGGTGCGTCCGACCTCGCCGGCTTCCAGTCCGAGCTGGCCTCGGCCACGCAGAGCTGACACCCGGGCGCGAACAGCTCCCGCGTAACGCACACCGCCGTACGTCGCGCGCCGTCGGGTCGATCCCGACGGCGCGCGGCTGCGCCCACTCCTCCGAGGTACCTACATGCTGAACAAACTGCGGCGCGTCGGGCCACCGCTGCTCATGCTCGCCCCGTCCCTGATCCTCGTCGGCGTCTTCGTCTACGGGCTGATCGCCGCCAACTTCACCACGTCCCTGACGGACAACCACACGGCGGCGCAGGCCACCGGGCAGAAGCCGGCCGTCTTCGTGTGGTTCACCAACTATCTCGACCTGCTGGCCAGCGAGGACTTCCAGCACTCGCTGATGAACCTCGTGCTGTACACGGTCGTGTTCCTGGTCGGCACCATGATCATGGGCTTCCTGTGGGCCTGGATGCTGGAGAAGCCGGTCAAGGGCGAGGGACTGTTCCGCTCGGTCTACCTCTTCCCCATGGCGGTCTCGTTCGTCGCCTCGGGCGTGGTGTGGCGCTGGCTGCTCAACTCCAACCAGGACGAGCAGGCCTCCGGCCTGAACCGCCTGTTCCAGATCGTCGGGCTCGACGCGCTGCAGAACAACTGGTGGAACAACGTCACCTTCGGCATCATCGCGATCGCCATCCCGGCGATCTGGCAGCTCTCGGGCTACGTGATGGCGCTCTTCCTCGCCGGGTTCCGCGGCATCCCCGAGGAGCTGCGCGAGGCGGCCCGGATGGACGGCGCCTCCGAGTGGAAGCTCTACCGGCACGTCCTGTTCCCGCAGCTCTCGCCGGTCGCGCTGTCCGCGCTGATCATCATCGGCCACATGTCGCTCAAGGCGTTCGACCTCATCATGTCGATCTCCAAGCCGGCGAACTACCAGACCAAGGTCCCGGCCGTCGACATGTTCGTGTTCAAGTCGAGCTTCGACTACGCGAACGCCGCCGCCGTCGGCTCGATCCTGCTGATCATCGTCGCGATCGTCATCGTGCCCTACCTGATCCGCACGAACCGTGAGGAGAAGCGATGACCGCCGAAGCCGAACAGCTCACCGCGCACCGCCCGGCGCCCGTCGCGCCGCGCGTGCACAAGGGCCGGTACTCGCTCGCGCGCACGCTGAAGTACGTGGGCCTGATCTTCTTCCTGATCGTCGTCCTGATCCCGGTGTACGTGCTGCTGGTGACCAGCTTCAAGGGCACCGGCGACGCCGACCCGAGCCGCGCCTGGGCCCTGCCCCAGATCTGGACCACGGAGAACTGGGCCGCGGCGTGGACCACGCTGGCGCCCGCCATCGGGCGCACGCTGGCGATCGTCGTGCCGAGCTCGATCATCTCGGCGTTCCTCGGCTCGCTGAACGGGTTCGTGCTCTCGCGCTGGAGCTTCAAGGGCGCGGACATCGTGTTCACGCTGATCCTGTTCGGGATGTTCATCCCGTACCAGGCCGTGATGATCCCCCTGACCCAGCTCGTGCTGAACATCGGCATACCCACCGGTGTGCCCACGCTGATCATGCTGCACGTGGTCTACGGCATCCCGATCACCACGCTGATCTTCCGCAACTACTACCAGACCGTGCCGCACGAGCTCATCGAGGCCGGGCGCGTCGACGGCGCGGGCATGCTGCGCACCTACTGGTCGATCGTGCTGCCGATCTCGATCCCCAGCTTCGTGGTGGTGCTCATCTGGCAGTTCACGTCGGCGTGGAACGACTTCCTGTTCGCGGTGTTCTTCTCGTCGTCCCAGAACGGCCCCGTGACCGTGGCGCTGAACAACCTTGCCAACGGCGCGCTGCTGCAGAACTACGGCGTCTCGATGGCCGGTGCCCTCTTCGCGTCGCTGCCGACCCTGCTGGTCTACATCATCCTCGGCAAGTACTTCGTCGGCGGCCTGATGTCGGGCTCGGTCAAGGGCTGACCCCCCACCACCCCCGGACGTGTCAGACGTACAGGTCACCCGGGTGACCTGTACGTCTGACACATTCAGTCGTTCGGGACGGCCGACGACGGGGTGACCGGGGCCGGGGCCGGCGCCGTCGTCTCCAGGGCGTGGATGAGCGACCGCGCGTCGTACGGGCCCGTGTGCCGGCGGCCGTTGACGAAGAACGTCGGCACCGCGGTGACCTCCATCGCCTCGGCGTCGAGCACGTCGTCGCGCACCCGGCCCGCCACCTCCGGGGAGACCAGGTCCCGCTCGAACCGCTCGACGTCGAGCCCGAGCTCCGCCGCCCGCCGGACGATGTCCGACGGGAGCTGGTTCTCCTGGTCGAGCAGCAGGCTGCGCTCCATGTCGAAGAACTTGCCCTGCAGCGCCGCGGCCTCCGCCGCCTCGGCTGCCGCGACGGCGTTCGGGTGGTACCGGTCCAGCGGCGCGTGCCGCCAGACGTACCGCAGCCGGTCGCCCAGCTCGCGGTGCACCTCCTGGATGGCGCCCGAGGCCTTGGAGCAGAACCCGCACTGGAAGTCGCCGTACTCCACCAGCGTGTACGGGGCGTCGGCCGGGCCGAACACGTGGTCCCGAGCCGGGTCGACCGGGCGCAGCAGCGTTGCCCCCGCCTCCTTGGACGGGTGCACGCGGTCCGAGATCTTGAAGATCACGGCGGCGAGCAGGAACGCGACCACCGACGCCGTGAGCACGCCCACGCGCGCCTCGTTCTGCACCGCGGCGTCCTCGATCGCGAGGTCCACGATGAACAGCGAGATCGTGAAGCCGATGCCGCACAGCGCTCCGCCGCCGGCGAGCCGGTCGAGCGTCAGCCCGGGCCCGAGGTCCCCGAGGCGGAACACGCGCATCACCGTCCCGGTGCCCAGGACGCCGATGAACTTGCCGACCACGAGGCCCACGACGATGCCCCAGGTGATGGCCGAGCCGGCCGCTGCGGCCAGGATCTCGGGACTGATCTGCACGCCCGCGTTCGCCAGTGCGAACAGCGGGAGGATCACGTACGCCACGTACGGGGCGTAGGCCGACTGGAGCCGCTCGTTGATCGAGATCGACTCGCGCAGGCTGTTGGCCGCGGCCCGCGCGTAGTCGCTGTTCGGCGACTGCCGGAACGTACGCGCCAGGGTCAACGCGTGCTCGACGTCGCGCCGGCTGGGCCGGTAGACGGGCACCAGCAGCGCGATGGCCACTCCCGCGAGCGTCGGGTGCACGCCGGACGCCAGGAAGGCCGCCCACACGACGATCGAGAGCGTGGCGTAGATCGGCCCGCGGCCGGTGGGCACGTATCGCGTGAGGTAGACGCCGACCAGGCCCACGGCGGCGATCACCAGCGGGAGCGGGTCGAAGTTCTCGGTGTAGACGAGCGCGATGATGCTCAGCGCGCCGATGTCGTCGACCACCGCGAGCGCCAGCAGGAAGACCCTCAGCCGGCCGGGCGCGCGCGGCCCGATGAGCGCGAGCGCGCCGACGACGAACGCGGTGTCCGTCGAGATCACGACCCCCCAGGCGTGCTCCCAGCCGGAGCCGCGGGCGATGAGCGCGTAGAGCACGGCGGGCACCACGAGCCCGGCGACGGCGGCGGCCACCGGGACCATGGCGCGCGACCAGCTCGTGAGCTCGCCGATCGCGAACTCGCGCCGCACCTCCAGGCCGACGGTGAAGAAGAAGATCGCCATGAGCGCGTCGTTGACCAGGGCGTGCAGCGTGAACTCGAGCTGGAAGTCACCCACCCCGACGTTGAGGTGCGTCTCCCAGAACTCGCTGTACGACTCGAAGGAGACGTTCGCCCAGAGGATGGCCGCGAGGGTCCCGACCAGGAGCAGGAGCGCACCGAGGCGGCTCTGGCCGAGCGAGCGGATCCACACGGCGATGGACGGCCACCCTGGTCCCGGGTCGTGCGTCTCGGGGTCGGGTGACCGCTCGATAATGGTCAGGTTCGCCATCTTTTCTCCTGTTTCGCGGGTCACCACGGCCGGCCGGCATGAAGATCAGTGAATCTTGTGGCTCAGATTAGTGGGCGGCTCGCCGCGCGCCGGGTTATTTCACCCGCTCCCGGACGACGTCGCCTGACCTACGCTGACCCCATGCCCCCCGAGCCCGAGCCCGACCTCGACAGCGACTTCGAGGCCGTCGGCATCGACGACGACACCCGGCTGGTCTACCGGTACGTGCTGGCCCAGGGCACGGTCCGGGTGGAGGACGTCGCCCAGGACGTGCCGCTGGAGGGCACCGACCACGCCGCGATGCTGGCGCGGCTGCGCACGGCCGGGCTGATCAACCGCACGAGCGGGAGCGACGGCGAGTACACGGCGGTCGACCCGCGTGTGGCGCTGCGGGCGCTCACGGACCGCACCGCCGCGCAGCTCGACCGCGTCCGGGCGACGATCCCGGACCTGGCCGGCCTGTTCGAGCAGGCCTCCGACGCCGCGGGTGCCGGCGCCGGCGTGCACGTGATCGACGACCCCGCGCTGATCGGCGCCTGGTACACGCGCATGGAGCACGAGGTGACGGCCGAGTTCATGGCGTTCGACCGGCCGCCGTACGTGCTGGCGGACGAGAACCCCGTGGAGCCGCTCGCGCTGGCCCGCGGCGTCCAGTGGCGGGCCGTGTACGCGGCGGAGGTGCTGGACATCCCCGGCGCGTGGGCGGAGCTGCGGCACGCGGCGTCGGTGGGCGAGCAGGCCCGGATCGCGCGGACCCTGCCCACCAAGCTGGCCATCGCCGACCGGCGCACCGCGCTGGTCAGCACGGACCTCGACCCGCAGCACCCGGCCGCGGTGGTGGTCGAGGGCGGCCCGCTCGTGGACCTCCTCGTCGCCGCGTTCGAGGCCGTGTGGGCCGACGCCGTGGAGATCCCGGCGTCCGACAGCCTGGAGGGCACCGCTGCCCCGGACCGCGGACCGAACAAGGACGACCGGGCGCTGCTCGCGCTGCTCGGCTCGGGGGCCAAGGACGAGGCGATCGCGCGCGAGCTCGGGCTGTCCGAGCGGACGCTGCGGCGGCGGAGCGCGGACCTGCTGCGCCGGCTGGGCGCGGCCAACCGCTTCCAGGCGGGGGTGCAGGCGGTCCGCAAGGGCTGGCTCTGACACCTGGGTGCGGCGGGGTGAAAAATGCCCCCGTGCGTGACGCCCGTGTAAAACCTTGCGGCCGGTACCGGCCAGTGGCCAGAAACGGCCATTACGCCCATTGCTCGCACAGGGTAGCGCGGGCTAGACAGCCCTCATGCAACCTCTGCCCTCCGGCCGCCGCCGGGGTCTCCTCCTCGGGAGCACCCTCGTCTCGGCCTCCCTGGTCCTGTCACCCGGAGCCGCCGTCGCGGCCCCGGACGTCGCACCCGACGCCGATCCGGTGCGCGTCATCATCGAGCTCGACTCCCCCACGGCCGCCGACGTCGTCGGCCAGGAGGCGGTCGCCGCCGCACGTACCGCCACGGGCGCCGGTGCCGCCCGGGCGCGCAGCGCCTTCGCCGCCGAGTACCGCGCCGCCGTCGACGAGGTCGAGGACGCGCAGGGGGGCGTCACGTCCTGGGCCGAGCAGCGGGGCGTCGAGCTCGACAAGCCCGAGTCCGTCACCGGCCTGCTGTCCGCCGTCGTCGCCACCGTCGACCCCGCGGACCTGGCCGAGCTGCGCTCCGCCCCCGGCGTCGCGCGCGTCACCGAGAGCGCCGCGGTGCGCATCCTCGGCGACGAGGCCAACATCCCCGCCACCGGCGCCCCGCAGGTCTGGGACCGCACCGACGCCGACGGCGCCGCCGTCACGGGCGAGGGCCGCACCGTGGCGATCATCGACACGGGCATCGACTACACGCTGGCCGACCTGGGCGGCGGGTTCGGCCCCGGCCACCGCGTCGTCGACGGCTACGACTTCGTCAACGACGACGCCGACCCGATGGACGACCACATGCACGGCACCCACGTGGCCGGCATCGTCGGCGCCGGCGGGGACAACCTGACCGGCATGGCGCCCGACGTGACGTTCACGGCGTGGAAGGCCATGGACGCCAACGGCGGCGGTACCACCGAGGACCTGCTGCTCGCGCTGGAGGCCGCGACCGACCCGCTGGGCGACCACCCGGCCGACGTCGTGAACATGAGCCTCGGCACGCCCGGCGACGGCACCGACCCGCTGGGCCGCGCCTCCACCGCCGCCGTGCGGCAGGGCGTCGTGGTCGTGGCCGCGGCCGGGAACGCCGGACCCGGCGACCAGACGGTCAGCTCGCCGGCCGCCGCCGAGGGCGTCATCGCCGTCGGCGCGCAGGTGACCGGCGTGGCCGACCCCACGCTGACCCTCGACGGCGCCGCGCCGGGCGACGACCCGCGGCCGCTGGACGTGACCCGCTTCCCGATGTCGGCCAACCCGCCGGCCGAAGGCCTCACGGGCCGCCTGGTCGACGTCGGCGACGGCTTCGACGAGGAGGACTACGAGCAGGCGGGCGACGTGCGCGGCGCCATCGTCGTCCTGCAGAGCATGACCGCGACCTCCCTGGGTCAGGTGCAGGGACCCCACCTGCTGCAGGCCCAGCTCGCCGAGGAGCACGGCGCGATCGGTGCCCTGCTCTACACGCCGAGCCCGACCGACCCCGCCGGCGACGGCGGCGCGGGGCCGCAGGGCTCCGCGAACATCCTGGCCGGCGGCGGCTTCGACCTGCGCCGCGAGTCGCTGGTCATGATGAACATCAGCTCGGCCCAGTACCAGACCTTCAAGTCCGAGGTCGCGGCCGGCACCGTCTCGGGCACCATCGGCTCGGTCGACCAGACCGACACGATCACCGACTTCAGCTCCCGCGGCCCGAGCGACGCCATGACGCTCAAGCCCGAGATCGTGGCGCCCGGCTTCGAGATCATGTCCGACATCCCGGCGATGTTCGGGGTGGACGGCGACCAGTACCGGATGTCCGGCACCTCGATGGCCGCGCCGCACGTCGCCGGGGCGGCCGCCCTGCTGGCCCAGGCGCGGCCCGAGCAGACCGCGGAGCAGCTCCGCGCGACCCTCATCGGCAGTGCACAGCCGCTGGGGTCCGACGACGCCGACGTGTCGCCGTCCGCCCAGGGCGCCGGCAAGCTCGACATCGCCGCCGCCGTCGACCAGAAGGTCACGGCAGCCCCCGACGCCGTCTCCCTGGGGCTGGCCGACATGGGCGGCAAGCCCACCCGGACCAGCACCGTCGTGCTGCGCAACTCCGGCACCAAGGCCGTGACGGTCAAGCTGTCGGCGAAGCCGGCCACGACCAGCACCGGGAAGGCCGAGCTCTCCGCGCGCCAGGTCAAGGTCCCGGCCGGCCGCAGCGCCTCGGTCGACCTCACGGTCACCCCGGACACCACTGCCCCGGACGCGGGCGGCACCGAGACCTCCGGCGTCGTGGTCGGCACCGTCTCGGACGGCACCACCGTGCGCATCCCGTACGCGGCCTACGTGCGGCCGCTGCAGGTGCAGTCCTCGCCGACCCTAGCGACCGGCAGCACCGAGGTCTTCGTCTACGCGCCGATGACACCCGAGGCGACGCCGACCGCGACGGCGACCGCGCCGTCCGGCGAGAAGTACACCGCCGCGCTTACCGCAGTCGGCACCAGCCCCGGCTGGTACCGCGGCACCGTGCCGCTCGACGAGCCCGGCACCTACCGGCTCGACGCCCGCGCGACCGTGACCGGCCGCACCCTGACGGGCACCGGCGGCGTGCAGTCCGAGGGCGCCGACCAGCCGGGCGCGTGGGAGCAGGTCGGCCTCTCGGGCGCGGCCCGCGAGCTCGCCACCTCCCCCACCACCCCGGGGACCGGACTGGCGATGGGCGGATCCGGCGTGCACCCGTTCGTCACCACCGACTACGGCGTCACCTGGGAGCGGGTGCGCAGCATGCCCGTCGCCGACGGCTGGGGCATCCCCGTGGCCGACACGACGACGCCGGGCGGGTTCTACGTGGCCCTCAACGGCGCCGCCGGCCGGGTCACGCTCGACCCCAGCTACTCCGGTCGCATCGTGCACACGCCCGACGCCGGCCGGACCTGGACCGTGCTGCCCTTCCCCGATGTCGCGATCAGCGAGCTCGTCGCCCACGGTGACGCGCTGGCCGCGGTCACCGAGGACGGCCTCTACCTGAGCAAGGACGGCGGGCAGCGCTGGAGCCGCGTCGCCCCGGAGTGGGGCGGGCTCGTGTACGGCGCCGCGTTCGCGGACGACGACCTGCTCATCGCCACCTACGACGGCGTCTACCGGATCGCCGACGTGCTGTCCGGTGGCCAGGAGGTGACCCGGCCGTACGTCACGACCGACTACTCCGACCGGCCGCAGGGCGTCGTCGCGGAGGGGTCCACCGCGGTGCTGGTCCGCGGCGACGGCGTCGCGCTCACCTCGGCGGACGCCGGGGCCACGTGGACGGAGGGCGCCGACACCGAGCAGTCCTACGTCACCGTCACCACCCTGACGAACGGCACCGTGTACGCGTCGGGCCTGTCGTCGTACAGCACGAGCGACGACCTCGGCAAGACGTGGCAGACCCACCCGCTGCCCGTGCGCGGGCCGCTCGCCACCGACGTCGACCACTGGCCCGGCACGCCGGACGAGCAGCTCGTGATGTCGATGGAGAACGCCGGGATCTTCACGACCGACGACGGCGAGGAGTGGACCAAGGCCGGCGTGTCCGGCACCGACGTCTCCGGCGTGCACGCCGGCGTGGACGACGACGGCGAGCCCGTGCTGCGGGCCGTCGACTTCGAGGGCCTGCACCAGCAGCCGCTGGCCGAGCTCGGCCCCGACGCGCAGGACTGGGGCTCGATCGGCCACGAGGGCGTCATCGGCCGACAGATCTCCGAGGTGGCCCAGTCCCCGCTCGGCGACCACGACGTCTGGGCCGTGGGCACCAACGCGTTCGGCGGCGGCCGCATCCTGACGGCGGGCGCCGGCGAGTCGGACGCCGACCTCACCCAGGTGGGCCCGACCGGCGGGTTCAGCCCGACGGCGCTGGCCGTCTCCCCGCACGCCGAGGACACGGTGGCCGTCGGCTACACCTCGCTCGTGGACACCGGCCTCATGGTCTCGACCGACGGGTTCGAGACCTGGACCAGCTACGCCCACGGGGTGCTGGTGCAGCAGATCGTCGTCGACCCGGTCGACGAGAACCGGCTGTGGCTGGCGACGTCGTCCGGCCTGTACCGGTCGGACGACCTCGGCAGGACGATCACCCGGCTGACGCAGGACGAGGCGCGGTCCGTGTGGGTCGACCCGGCCGACACCGACCACGTGGTGGTCGGCGAGACCCCGGGCATCCGGGTCAGCACGGACGGCGGCAGGACCTTCGCCGACGCCGAGGTGCCGAACTCGTCCGCCGCGGTGGGCACGTTCGTGGCCGTCGAGGTGCCGGACGGTCCGGCCGCCGACACCGAGCTGCTGGTCGCGGGTGCGGCCCGCTGGCGCCCGTACGGCCTGGCGGCCAACGGGGCCGGGGTGCTCGTCTCGGCCGACGGCGGCGCCACGTGGGCGTCGGCGTCGCACGACCTGACGGCGATGTCGGTGCGGTCCCTGACCGTGAGCCCCGACGGCGCCTGGGTCTACGCGGGCAGCGACGAGGGCGGCGTGCACCGCACCGCCGTCAGCGCGCTGGTGCCCGCCGACCTGCTGCCCGCGGCGACCACGACGCAGATCAAGGCCCCGGCCTCGGTCCGCCCGCTGGAGCCGTTCCTGGTCAAGGTCACCGTGTCCGCCGACGACGTCACGCCGTCGGGCCGGGTGACCGTGACCGTGGGCCGCGAGGACGACCGGCACCCGTACTCGCGGACCGTCAAGCTGCGCCACGGGACGGCCGACGTGCTGGTGCCCCCGCTCCTGCGGGCCGGCGCCTACACGATCACGGCGGAGTACGCCGGGACCGACGACCTCGCGGCGTCGGAGGCGACCGCGGACCTGGAGGTGAAGCGGCGCTGAGGGTCTGCTGTGGGCCTTCTGAGGGTCTGCTGTGGCTCTGCTGAGGTGCGGTGCTGAGGTGGAGCGCTGAGGTGGAGCGCCGAGGTGGAGCGCCGGCCGGCCGGGTGGTCGGTAGAACGTCAGATGGTCGGTAGAACGTCAGGTGGTCGGTACCCCGGGGTGCCGACCACCTGACTTTCTACCGACCATCTGACGCCTTGCCGGTCATCTGACGTTCTACCGACTACTCGTACCTCTGGCGGAGCGTTGACGCCCGGCGGCGGGCCGTGCGGATCAGCGCCCAACCACAGGCGAGCAGCACGACCGTGAGGCCGAGCACCGCGGTCACGTCGGCGCCGGTCGCGGCGAGGCCTCCGCCGGGGCTGCTCGCGCCGGTGCCGGAGCCGCCGTCCCCGCCCGCGTCGCCCGTCCCGCCGGAGCCGCCCGCCCCGCCGGAGCCGTCACCCGGCGGCGGCGTCGGGGAACCGGTCGGCTCGGGCGTCGGCGTGGGCGTCGGCCCCGTCGCCTCGTCGTCGTTCACGATCGTGCAGGTCGTGCTCGTGCCCGCCGCCAGCGCCACCGTCTCGCCGTCGACCGCCACGGGCTCGTCCGCGTCGTCGACGCAGGTCCACCCCGTGCTCGTGTACCCGTCGGGACCCGACTCGGACAGCGCGTACTCGCCCGCGACCACCTCGACGTCGGTCACGTCCGGCGAGCCGCCCGGGCCCGTGACGGGCGTGGGGCCGTCGGCGTCGAGCTCGAAGTCGGCCGGCCCCGCCGTCCCGCCGTCGTCGTTCACGACCGTCTTGACGAGCGTGAGGAACGTGGGGCACGTGACCGTGTTGGTCACGACGACCTCCCGGAACGGCAGGCCGGCGGTCGTGTCGTACGGCAGGGCGGCCGGATCGTCGAGCGCAGCGCCGTCGACGGAGGTGACCTCGGCCGAGACGGCGGTGCATCCCGGCGGCAGGTCGGCGGTCTCGTCGACGGTGACGGCCTCGTCCACGTCGTAGCCGACGCGCGGGTCGCCCCACGGCTGCGCGGTGGCCGCGGCACCGGCCGGGCCGGTCAGGGTCGCGTCGGCCGTGAAGCCGGCGGGCTGCTCGCCGTCGGCGTACGCCTCGCCGTCGACGACCCACTCCTTGTCGACGACGATGCCCGCCGACGGCCGGTTGTAGACGGTGCAGGAGACGAGCGCCGTCGCCGGGAGGTCGACGACGAAGCCGGGCCGCGCCGCGTCGTCGACGTTCGTGACGTCCACCGGGTCACCCGTCGACCGGTTGACGCACACCGCGTTCTGCCCGCCCGGCGCGACCAGCTCGTACCCGGGCTGCTGGGTCTCGGCCACGGTGACGTCCGACGTCAGCGTGCCGGTCGGGTACTCCAGGTCGAAGTTCACGCCGCCGGTGCCGTCGTCGGTGGTGGTCGCGGTGGTGGGGTCCACGGTGACGCCGGGTTCCGCCGCGCTCGCGTCGAAGACCCAGCCCGCGCCGGCCGGGACGGACCCGCTGACGTCGTCCCCCGTGTTCTGCGCCGGCACGATCTCCTTGAAGACGCTGACCGACCCCTGGCACTGCGACAGGGCGAGGTCCTGGAGCGCCGCGCCCGCCTCGGCGTAGTCGTCGGCGTCGAAGTAGTCCGCCTCCAGCACGTTCGTGCCGTCGAACAGGGTGGGCCCGGACAGGGCGCGCAGGTTGAGCTGCGTGACGTCGTCCACGCCGTCACCCACGCCGAGGGCCACCAGCCGCGAACCCTCCCCCTTGACCGCGTTGGCGGAGTAGATGCCGTTCTCGACGTCGCGAAGGTGCGTGGTGCCGCCGGTGCCGAGCAGCGGGTCGGCGCTGAACCGGGTGGGGTTGCCGTCGGTGATCACCACGGTCAGCTCGTAGTCCGGAGCAGCGTCGGCGACCGCCCACAGGCCGCGGTCCCAGTTGGTGCCGCTGCCCGTGGTCCAGCCGGCGTAGACGTCCTTGAAGTCGTCGGCGCCGGCCTGCGTCGCCACGTTCACCAGGTCCGGGAAGTTCGCGCCGACGCTGGTGCTCGGCGAGCTGCCGTCGAACGAGAAGACGGCCATCCGCGACGGCGTGCCGACCAGCGCGTCGGTGAAGGTGTTCGCCGCGCCCTTGAGCGCCACGAGCTCGCTCGAGCTCACCGACGACGACAGGTCGAGCACGAGCGCGACGTCCAGCCCGCACTGCTCGGGCAGCGGCGGGTTGGTCCGCGACTGCTGCCAGACACCCTCGGAGTCCGTCACGGGACGTCCGCTGCCGGCGGAGCCGAACATGAAGTCGGACGTCGACGAGTAGGTCGCGCCGCCCGCGAGCGCCGGCGTCTGGAAGACGTACGGGCTCTCGGTCGAGCTGGAGCCCGAGCCGGGTCCTGTCCGCAGGGTGGGGCTGGTGAACCAGCCGGACGGCGCCTCGACCTGCCGCACCCACCACTGCGCGCCGGCGTTCGCGCCGCCTGCCGCGGTGTCGGGGACCACGAAGCTGCAGTCGCCGTCGGCGTCGGAGGTGCACAGGCCCCAGTCCGGGTCCACGGGGTCGGCCGCGTCCGCGGTGGCGAACAGGCCGAGCGTGACGCCGGCGAGCGGCGAGACGGTCCGCGTGCCGGTCCGGTCGGCGCCCACCGCGACGGTGACCACGGACTCGTCGGGGGCGGGGGCAGGCACGACGGCGGGCACGACGACGGCAGGGGCACGGACGGCGGCATCGGGAGCCGCCAGTATCGGGGACCCGGCGGCCGGGGCGACGGCGCCCGTGCCGCCGAGCGCGAGCAGCGCGGCGAGGACGGTGGACCAACCGGTGCGCAGCGTGACTCTGCCTCTCATGGAACCCTCTCCGCCCTGGCCGCACGCCCGGGGCCGGTCCAGCCTCTCAGCCGCCGTGGGACTTGTCGCGCGGTCCCGGTCGCGCGCGGATGCCGCCCGGATGCCGCTCGGATGCCGCGGCGGGCCGTCGCAGCGCGGAACCGGCACGGCGGTGCGAGGGTGGGGCGCATGACCGTTCCCCCTGCACAGCCGGACGCCCTGCCCGAAGCACTGCCGGGCGCTCCGGGCGCTCCGTCGAGCTCCGTCCCCGCCGCCCGTCCGGCCGCCGGGCCTGACGCCCGTCCCGCCGCCAGGCCTGACGTCGACGCCGTCCTCGCACCGCTCCCGGCGCTGCTGCCGGGTCTGCGCGAGATCTACGTGGACCTGCACGAGCACCCGGAGCTGTCGTACGAGGAGACCCGGACCGCGGCGCTGGTCGCCGAGCGGCTGGCGGCGGCCGGGTACGTGGTGCACCCCGGCGTCGGCGGGACGGGTGTCGCGGGCGTGCTGACCAACGGCGACGGCCCGTGCGTGCTGCTGCGCGCGGACATGGACGCCCTGCCCGTCACGGAGGACACCGGGCTGCCGTACGCCAGCACCGTCCGCACCACGACGGCGGACGGCGTCGAGTCGGGCGTCATGCACGCCTGCGGGCACGACGTGCATGTCACCGCCCTGCTCGGCGCGGCCGACGTGCTGGCGCAGGGCCGGTCCGCCTGGTCGGGCACGCTGGTCGTCGTCTTCCAGCCGGCAGAGGAGCTGGGCACGGGCGCCCACGCCATGGTCGACGACGGGCTGTACGACCTCGTGCCCCGCCCCGACATCGTGCTGGGGCAGCACGTGGCGCCCGTCGCGGCGGGCCTGCTCGGGCTGCACGCCGGGCCGGCGTTCGCGGGCACCGACATCCTGGACATCCGGCTGGTCGGCCGGGGCGGTCACGGCTCGCGCCCGGAGGCCACGGTGGACCCAGTCGTGATGGCGGCGTCCACGGTGCTCAAGCTGCAGACGATCGTCTCGCGCGAGGTCGCGGCCGGCGACGCCGCCGTCGTCACGGTGGGCCGCCTCCAGGCGGGCACCAAGGACAACATCATCCCGGACGAGGCCCACCTCGGCGTGAACGTCCGGTCGTTCGACGAGGCCGTGCGGGCCCGCGTGCTGGGCGCGATCGACCGGATCGTCCGCGCGGAGGCCGACGCCGCGGGCGCGCCGCAGCCGCCGCAGATCACGCCCGGCGAGTCGTTCCCGCCCCTGTACAACGACCCGGCGGAGACCGAGCGCACGCGCGCCGCGCTGGCCGCCCGGTTCGGCGCCGAGCGGGTCATCGACCCGGGCGCGGTATCGGGCAGCGAGGACGTCAGCGTGCTCGCCACCGCCGTCGGCGTGCCGCTGGTCTACTGGCTGCTCGGCGGCTGGGACCCGGCCGCCTTCTTCGCGGCGGAGCAGGCCGGCACGACGGACCGCGACATCCCGTCCAACCACTCCCCCCGGTTCGCGCCGGTACCGCACCCCACCCTGGAGACGGGCGTGACGGCGCTCGTCGTGGCGGCCCTGGACCGGTTGGAGGCGCCGGCCGAGGCTTGACGCGGACTCCTCGGCGGCGCTTGTCCCGGCGGCGTGGGGCACCTCGAGCCCGTGTCGAGCCGGCCGCGGCAAGACCTACTCCCCCAGGTGCGTGACGGAGAGTGAACAGTGAACACTGTCTACTCTCCGTGAACACCGTTGGCGACGTACCGATGACTTCGCGCCTCGCTCGTCACTCCGACGCTGCGCAGCCTGCTCCTGCGTGCGTTGCCCGCGCCCTTCTCAACCACGCGGGGCCGTGGTTGGCTTCGGCCGTGGAAATCATCGTGACCAGCGTCGTCGCCGTCCTCGGAACCCTGCTCGGCTCGCTCGCGACCCACTACTTCCAGCGCCGCAACCGCGCCGACGCGGAGCGCTTCGAACGCGGCGAGCGCCTGCGCCAGGAGCGGGTGAGCGCGTACACGACGTTCGGCGGCGCGCTGGTCAACCTGCGCCGGGCGCAGATCGACCGCTGGTTCGCCGAGCACCGGGAGCGCGCCGGAGATCCCGAAGCGCTCAGGTACGAGAGCTACCGGATGCGCACGAACGCGCTCGAAGCGCTCTTCCGGGTCCAGCTGGTGACCGAGTCCAAGGAGCTGATCGAGCTGGGCCAGCAGGCGATGGACGACATCGACCTGCTCACGTCCGACCTCCCGGCCGACGAGCTCAGCGATGCCCGCGACGCGGCCAAGGCGAGCATCTTCAGTTTCGTCGAGGCGGCCCGCGAGCATGTCGAGGTGGCGTAGCAGGTGATCTGGCTCAGTCTTGTCGAACAGGCCTGCTCGCGTCGCCACGACGACAAGTGGATGACGACGTCCATCTGCGCGCGTCGCGCTTGATCTTTGCCTCCGAGCGGCGTCGCGCCCAGCGCTTGGCCTCGTAGAGTGCGGTGTCAGCAGCCCTTATCAGGGCGCCGAGGTTCGACCCCGGAAGCACCTCTGCGATGCCCAACGAAACTGCAGTGCTCAAGGCGGTTCCACGCACCCAAATCGGTTCCGCGATCTCCGCTCGAAGGCTGTCCAGCTCGTCCGGCGCCGGAAACGCGTGGAGCGCGAGCACGAACTCATCGCCGCCCCACCGACCGATCAGGTCGTCCTGCGCAAAGTGACTTCGCAAGCGCTCCGCCACGGCTCGCAGCACCCGGTCACCCGCATCATGCCCGTAGGTGTCATTGATCGACTTGAAGGAGTCAAGATCCGCGATCAGGACAACAGCCGGAACGAACGGAACGCCATGGTCCAGGGCGTGCTCGACACGCCGCGCCCATGCCCCGCGGGCCCATACCCGGGTAAGCCCGTCATGCTCGGCCAGCAACAACCGACGCTCCGTCTCCCGCAGGCGCCGTTCGTGTTCCCCGAGCTGTCGACGCGCAACGCCTATCTCACCTGCGACCTTCGCGGACCAGCGGTCAGCATCGGCAGCCTTCCACTCTGCATCGGCCGCACGCCGTTTCGCGGCTCGCAGCCGCAGCCACATGACAGCAACGAGTGTCGCGAACGAGAAAGCAAGGACGAGCGAGGGATCACGAAGCCTGCGCACCTGAATCAGGCACCAACTGCCCAGGAAGAAACGGGTCGCGCACAATGCCATCACCCCCGCACCCGACGAGCACATTCGGCCTGAGACAGAACGGACTTCGCTTCAGGGTGGCTGCCGCGAGCACGTCGACCACGCCTGAAGAGCCGTCACGCGTCGTTGCCTCCCTATCCGCAGTCATCTTCACGTACTGGTCCTAGAGACCGAAGCTTCGACACATCGCTCATCGGGAACTCAATGCCGCCCCAGTCCTTCGAGTACTCGTCGGCACCACCGTGCTGTGCGATCACGCTGTCCGCAACGACCACGACCTGGGAGATGTACTCCGCAACCGGGAGACGACCTGACCAGAGGAGGTCTCCACCGCCCCAGCGTTCCTCCGACCATACGTCCGGGAACTGGACGACCTGCACGTAAACCTCACGTGCCGCGTCTTGAAAGAACAAGTACGTTCCCCCTGGCTCACCCGGCAGAACTGCGATGGCGGAGCTCGACCCGCACCTGAGGTCCAACGCTGAGCGCACCAGCGATCCCAGACCGTTCCCCACGTAGGTGGTGTGCATCGAAATGGCGGCGCCCATGTACCTCCATGTCAGGTCCGCACTCGAACCCACCGCGCCGGTTCGCCACACGAGCTCGAACACCGTTTCATTCGTCATCTGGGATACGCCGTTCGCAGCGACCCGTTCGGGTTGAGAATCACCTCGATGATGGTCTCACCACGCGACCCGATCGGATACTGCATATCGACTGTGTGGATCGTGCCGTCTCGCGGCTGCCCAGTTGCCGGATCCGGATAGTTCTTCTTTCCCTGAGTCTGTGCCGCATCCTCGATCAGGCCGCCGATGTCGTCCAGCTCCAGGTACTGCGAGAACGTCGTGTTGGTAGGAGTGACGCCCGGGCTGCCGTCGACATGTTCGTTCAGAACATGCTGCCATCCGTCGCCGTCATAGAGATTCCCGCAGTTATGGACGAGAACGGCCACATCACCCGCGACTGCGTAGTACGTGTGGTCACGGTCCACCGAGACGTTGTGCACCACTGCTTGTTTGCGCTCAACCTCGACACCAACGACCTGGACCCACGTGCCCGCACTCGTCCTGAGCCAGTCACCGGAACGTAGGTCGATCGCGTCGACCCACGCTTCCTGCGCCGCGTTCCAGAACGGGTGCCCGTCAGTCGCGACTATCTGCTGCTTGTCGCCGTCGTCGTCCCGAAGGGTGACCGTGACAAGCGTCTTCGTGCCCTCGCCTCTGATGTGCGCAGTCACCAACCGTGTGCCGGCTCGCTCGCCGGACACCTCATTTCCGGCAAGCACCTCGTCCCCAGGCTCAATGTTCTCGATCGGCTTTCGAGCGCCGTCCGCCAGCAGCACCAAGGTGCCTGACACGAAGCTGTTGGCGGTCTCGCACCGCGGCTTCGGTTCAACGGGCTTGGCACTGTCGCCCTTGCCTGTGGTGTCAGCCTTCTTCTTGGCCGCCTGCGCCCGCGCCTTCGCCTTCGCTTCTGCGGCGAGCTGTCTGACCTTCGCGTCCGCCGCAGCCTTCGCCTTCGCCGCCTTGGCCGCCGCCTCCCGAGCCGCCTTCGCAGCCGCCGCCTTCGCGGCCTCCGCGGCCTGTTTCGCCTTCTTGGCCCCCGAGAGAATCTTCTGGGCCCACTTGAGCTCGCTGGAGAAGGTCAGCACGGCCTTGCCGGCCTTGTAGATGGCCTCGCCGATCTTCGCCGCCTTGAAGATCTTGCCCCAGGGCAGCGCGCCGACGACGAGCATCACGCACGCGCCCAGGTCGCCGTTCAGGCAGTTCATCAGGTCGTTGATCCCGAGGAACTCCATGAGGATCTGCCCGCCGGCCTCCAGGATGACGTCGAGCATCGACTTGCCCTGGAGCTGCTGCGCCTTCGCCACGTCCTCGGCGCTCGGGCCCTCGACCTCGGCGCCGGGGTCGTTCGGGTTGGACGTCGTGTCCGCGCCGGTCGGGCTCTCGGTGGTGCCGCCGCCCGTCGGGCCCTCGATCTCCCGCTCGCCCGTCGGGTCCGTGAACACCATGGGGTTGTTGCCCGCGTACGCGTACGGCGACGAACCGATCGGCTGCGCGCCCGCCGGGTCCATGGTCGAGAACCGCCCCGTGCCCGGGTCGTAGTTCCGCGCCCGCATCGCGTAGTTGCCCTCGCCCGTCGTCGGATCGAGGTACGCGCCCGCGAACCGCATCGGGTTCTTGACCGTGTCCCCGGGCTGCGCGTCCGCCAGCGGCCCGACGCCGGTCAGCGTCGCGCCGTCAGCAGAAGCACCGTCACCCGAAGCACCGTCACCCGAAGCGCCGTCACCCGAAGCAGCGCCGTCCTCGCCCGCGGCACCCCCAGCAGCCTCGGCGACCGCCCCGGCGAGCGTCGCCCCCTGCCGCGGGTTGCCGAACGGGTCGTAGTCGTACCCCTCCTCGACCTGCCCGTCGGCCGAGAGCATATTCGCCACGCCGCCCAGCCAGTCGTGCGTGTAGACGTGCGGCCCGCCCTGCGACTCCAGCAGCGCGAGCGGCTCGTCCGTGGGCCCGTAGGCGAACGCCTGCCGGCCCTGCACCACGCCGTTCACGTCCGTCAGGGTGTCGACGGCGATGTTCTCCAGCGACCCGTTGACGTCCCACGACCAGTGCCGCGTCTTCGCGCCCGCGCCCACCCCAGTGATCGCGTCCAGCCGCATGCGTGTCGCGTCGTAGGTGTAGTTCGTCCGCACCCCGCCCACGGTCGCGCGGGCCAGCGTGCTGTCCAGGTTGTACTCGAGCCGGTCGTCGCCTGCGCGTGTCTGGTTGCCCAGCAGGTCGTAGCCGTACTCCTTGCGCTCGACCTTCGGCCCGCGGTCGTCCTTGCCGAACGTGACCTCGCGCAGCAGCTGGCTCGCGTGGTCGTAGGTGTACCGGGTCAGGTCGTCGCCCGCCGTACCGGTCCGCTTCTGCTCGGTCCGGTTGCCCAGCAGGTCGTACTCGTACGAGATCCGGCCGGCGGCCTTGCTCCTCGGGCCGCACTCGTGGGCCGCGTAGCAGGCGTCCGTCACGCGGTTCGCGTCGTCGTACGCGTAGGCGACCCCCTCGGTCACGCCGCCGCGCGTCGTCATGACCTTCGTCGGGTTGCCCACCTCGTCGAGCGTCAGGTCGAACGCCGACACCGGGTCCTGCACGCCGTCGACCGGGTCCCCGGTGCGCTCCGTGCCGATCGAGATGAGGCGGCCCGCGTCGTCGTACGCGCGTTCCTCGGTCAGGCCCGTGGCCGCCGGGAGCGTCGTCGCCGTCCGCCGCCCGGCGACGTCGTACGCGTACTCCCAGCGTGCGCTGCTCGCGCCCGCCGAGCCGCCGGCCGCCGTCGTGGAGGCGAGCCGCGAGTCGTCGTCGTACGTCGAGGTGATCCTCGTGCCGTCGGGGTAGGTGCGGTCGGTGATGTTGCCGCGCTGGTCGTACCCGTAGGTGAAGGTCTCGGCGGCCTGGTTCGCCTCCTCACGGACCACCTTGGTGATCTGGTCCTCGTCGTCGTACGTCACCGTGCGCACGCCCAGCGGGTCGCCGTACGACGTCGTCCGGTCCTTCGCGTCGTACCCGTACGTGTACCCGGGCCCGTTCGAGCCGACCTGCTGGCTGGTCAAGCGGCTGCGCAGGTCGTACACCGAGGTGATGGTGCGCTCGGCCCGCTCGGCCTCGCTCAGGTCGTCCAGGTCCTCGCCCCGGTCGGTCGTGATCGACGAGACTGCGTTCGACTCCGCGTCGTAGCCGACGTGGGTGGTCCGGCCCAGCGGGTCGGTGGTCGCCTGCGGGCGGCCGGCCTCGTCGTAGGTGACGTGCGTGCGCCCGCCCTGCGGGTCGCGGACGCCGACCACGCGGCCGTCGTCGTCGTAGGCGAGCACGGTCGCGAACGCCTGCGAGAACAGCGGCAGCCGCGGCGCGTCCGGCTGGCGCACGTGGCTCACCTGGTCGTCGTCGCGGTAGGCCACGTACGTGGTCCCGCCGCGCGCGTCCGTCACCTCGGTCGGGCGGCTGTTCTCGTCGTACGTGGTCGACGTCGTGTTGCCGAGCGGGTCGATCTCGCGCACCCGGTTGCCCGCCAGGTCGTACTCGTAGCGCGTGGTGAAGCGCGCCTTGTCGGCGCCCTCGACGTTGCCGCGCGGCTCCGTGACCGACGCGAGCAGCCCGTCGTCCGTGTACGCGTACGTGGTGACGCCGCCGACCGGCGAGATCTCCTTGATCTTGTTGCCCGCGGCGTCGTACTCGGTGCGGGTCGTCTTGTCCCCGGCGTCGGTGCGCCGGGTCTGCCGGCCGTTCTTGTCGTAGCCCATCGTGGTGGTACGGCCCTTGGTGTCCGTCACGGAGCTCACCTGGCCGGTGTTGCTCCGCTCGAAGCTGGAGGTCTTGTTCAGCTCGTTGATCGACGCCGTCGTGCGGTCCAGGGCGTCGACCTTGATGTCGCGGTCCACGTGCTTGCCGCCCGGGTACGGCATGCGCATCCGGACGGGGTTGTCGTTCGCGTCGTAGAAGTACTCCGTGGTGAAGTCCGCCCGGTTCGCGCCCGGCACGTTGCCACGCGGCGAGGTCACGGTCTTGACCAGGCCCTTCGCGTCGTACGTGTACGACGTCGTCAGGTCGTCGCCCCGCATCCGCACGCCCTCGGCCTTGCGCCGTCCGGCCGCCGTGTAATCGAACACGAGCACCCGGCCGCCCGCCTCGACCTTCGACTGGAGGCCGTTGTCGAGGTAGCTGTAGCTGCTGACCACGCCCTCGGGCGAGATCTCGCGCGCGAGCCGGCCGACGTCGTCGTACACGGACCGCCAGCCGTGGGTCTTGCCCGGCTCCTCGACCTCGACCACGCGGTCCTGCTCGTCGTAGCGGGTCTGCGTCGTGTAGCGCCGCCGGTCGCGCGGGTCCGCGGTGCCGCGCGGGTCGGTCTGCGCCACCTGGCGCCCGGTCTTGTCGTAGAAGTACTCGCTGCGGCGCCCCTCCGGCGAGACGACGGCGGACAGCAGCCCCGCGTTCTCCTCGCCGTCCGGCAGGTACTCGTAGCGCGTGACCTTGTCCCGCTGGTCCGTCGTGGACGTGCGCAGGCCCCGGTCGTCGTACTCGTGCGTGACGTCGTTGCCCTCGGCGTCGACGCTGCGCACCAGCTCGTCGAACGCGTTGTACGTGTTCTTCCAGACGTTCCCGTTCGCGTCGGTGAACTCGATCGGGTTGTTCCGGTCGTCGTACTTCGTCCTCTCGTCGAAGCCCTGCGGCGCCACGGCCTGCGTGGGGTTCCCCTGCGCGTCGAACCGGACCACGTGCTGGTACTGGTTGCCGTTGACCACGAGGTTGCGGTCCAGCCGGGCGTTGTACCGGTGGTTGTCGGCGTCGCCGGTGCTGCGCTGGCTGTAGAGCAGCACGTTGCCGCGGTAGCCGTCGTACACGGAGACGTCGTCGGCGTCGGTGCTGCGCGCCTCCTGCTTGTCCGCGTCCCACGCGAACGTCATCTCGGCACCCACGCCGTCGCGCTGGGCGACGACGCGCCCGCCGGTGCCGTACTCGTTGTGCACCGCGACCACGTCGTGCGGGTCCACCACCTCGGCCAGGCGGCCCTCGGCGTCGTACCGGTACGCCCAGACGTTCCCGCGGGCGTCCTTCACCTTGCTGAGCAGGCCGTCGGCGTACTCGAACCGCACCTGACGGCGGTCGGGCAGCGCCACCTTCTCGATCAGCCCGTCGGCCAGGTGGGCGACGACGGTGCGTCCGGACGCGTCGGTGATCCGGACCTCGTCGCGGTCCACGTCCCGGCCCGCGCCGCCGGCGCCGTGGTCGTCGACCTCGACGTAGGCCAGGCGGACGCCGTCGTCGCGCGGGCTGAGCACGGCCGAGAGCCGGCCGGCGGCGTCGAACTGGTAGCGCACCTGCCCGGGGGTGACCAGGGACCAGCCGTCGCCGTCCTTCCGCAGGTTGGAGCGCACGCCCGGCGGGCGCGTGTACCCGTCGCCGTCCGGGGTGTAGAGCGCCTCGGCTCCGTCCTCGGCGCGCACGATGACGCCGTCGTCCGTGGGCGTGACGCGCATGTCGTACGACCACGCCCAGCCCACGCCGAACGGCCCCTGACGGTTGTTCGCCGAGGAGTAGGTGCGGGCGCTGCCGAACGAGATGCCGAACGACGCCATCTGCAGGTCGCGCTCGACGCGCACGAACGCGCCGGTGCCCGTGTTGACGCCCACGCCGCGCTTCGCCTGCCCGACGGCGGTGGGGGCCAGCGCGTTCCCGCAGCCGCAGCCCGCCGCCTGGTCGTCGGGGATCGCCGGCGGCAGGATCGTCGCGCGCGGCCGGGAGTCGCCCGACGGGTCGGAGACCACCTCGTCGCCGCCCGGCAGCACCGCCGCGACCGTGACGAAGTAGGTCCTGTCCTCGTCGAGCTCCCAGCCGTCCTCCGCGCCGAAGCTCCGGCAGAAGTCCGCTTCACCGCAGAACCGCGGGCCCTCCAGCTCCGCACGGCTCAGCCGCACCGACTCCTGCTCGGTCTGGTCGTCCCCCTCGTACAGGCGCACGACGGCGGCGGTCCAGTCCGGGTCGACGTCGCCGCTGTCGAAGTACAGGACCAGCGAGGTGTCGCCGAGCAGGAAGCCCGGGCGCAGGTCGATCCCGGTGAAGCTCGCGGCGGCGGCGTTCGGGCGGGTGCTCGTTGCGGTGGGGGTCGTCAGCGCTCGCCACGCCGTCGGCGTCACCTCCGCGGGCTCGCCGCCGGCCCGCACGGCCTCCGGCACCACCGGCGGACGTTCGTCCTCGGCGTAGGCGGTGGACCGCCGCACCCCGGCCGGCATCGCCCGGTCGGCCGGGCCCTGCCCCGCCGTGGCGGCCTGGGGCACGGAGGCCGCCTCGGCCTGCTGCTGCGGTGCGACGGCGATCAGCAATGACGCCGAGAAACCGACCGCTACGGCCAGCGCCAACCAACGCCGGAGCAACCAGGTGCTGACAAGGTGGTGCGCACGTGCCTCGGACATCGCCAACCCCCGTGTTGGTGTGTTTCCTGAGGAGCCGGGCCGCTGGGCAGCAACCCGACATCGAGTGTGAACACGCTGAACATTTCCTACAACTGGTTTATCCGGCTTTTCGCATTCATATACATTTAGTCAGGGTGAAAAGCGCAGGTCAGAAGGCTATTCACGGCCGGAAAACTTGTTCGGAATCGGCACCCGGTGCGGCGCCCCGGCGCTCACCGGTGCCAGCGACGGGATCGGCGCGGCGGCCGCGCGCCTGTTGTCCGACGCCGGCCACCGCGTCGCCGTCGTCGGACGCTCGCCGGAGAAGACCGAGCAGGCCGCCCGCCCACTGGGCGGGTTCGAGCCGACGCTCCAGGTCAAACCACCTGGCGCCCTTCCTGCAGACCAACCTGCTGCTCGACACGCTCCGGGCGAGCAGCGCCGCCGTCGTCCAGACGTCGAGCGTGGGCGCGCGGCTGTTCGGCCACCTCGACCTGGACGACCTGGACCCCGACCGGGACTTCACGCCCCGCCTCGTCTACCGACTCCCCTGCGGGGCCGCCCGACATCCCCTTTGAGGCCCGGGTTTCTTCGCTTTGGGCGGCCCCAAAGCGAAGAAACCCGGGCCTCAAAGGTGAGTTGTCTCCCGGCCCCATGGCGCGACGACCTCCCGGCAGGACGCGACGTCGTCGTCCGCGACCAGCAGCACCAGGTTGCCCCCGTGGTCGCTGTACTGGACCCGCACGTTGACCCGCGCGTCCCCCAGCCGCCGCGCGACGGTGCCGAGCTGACCGGGCGTCTCCTGGTCCAACCGCGCCAGCACCACGTCGCGCACCACCGCCGGCCCGAGCCCCGCGGCGGTGACGGCGCGCAGTGCCCGGTCGCCGTCGTGCACCAGGTAGTGGGCCACGGCGACGTCGCCCACCGTGAACACGCCGCCGCCCTCCAGGCTGACGCCCGCCGCGCCGAGGGCCTCGCCGAGGTCCGCGAGCGTCCCGGGACGGTCGGGCAGGCGGACCTCCAGGTCTCGCAGGTGGGTGCTCATCCGACCGTCACCGCTCCGACCAGCACCGTCACGGTGACCTCGACGGGGACGGCGAGGGAGGCGGCCACGTAGCAGGCGTGGTGCGCCTGCTCCGCCAGGTCTCGCACCAGGGCCTCGTCCGTCCCGGCCGCCACCCGGACGGTCACGGCCAGGCGGATCGTGCCGAGGCGCGCGGGCGTGGCGGTCAGGTCCAGGTGGCTGGTGGCCGCGTCGTCGTAGGCGAGCACGTCCACGCCGGCGCGGGCGGCGGCGCCCAGGAAGGAGAGCAGCTGGCACGACGACGCCGCCAGCACCACGAGCTGCTCCGGGTTGAGCCGGTCGGGGTCGCCGCGGAAGGCGGAGTCGGCGCTCAGCTCGACGACCGGTGTGGCGGGGGCGGCGGTCGCGACGTGGTCGCGGGAGTAGGAGCGGATCCCGCCGCCGGTGGACCCGGCCCAGTGCAGGCGGGTCGCGTAGGGGTGTGGCTGGTTCACGGATGACGGGGGCGACGCGGGCTGGGCTGTCCCCTGCGGGGCGATGCGTGGCTGGCTCATGCCGGGACCGTAGGTCGGAAACCCTTCGGTGGACGCCGAAATGTCCGCGCCGTACCGTCGGTCGATGACCCGGGACCGAGACTTCACCGTGGTGGGACGGGCGCTGTCCACGCCGGCGCGCTCCGTGTTCCTCAACCTGCTCCTGGACGGCACCCGCCGCCCGGCGGGCGAGCTGGCGACGGCGGCGGGCGTGAGCGCGTCGACCGCGTCGGGACACCTGGCCGTCCTGGTCGACGCCGGCCTCGTCACCGCCCACACCCGAGGTCGGCACCGCTACTACGCCCTCGCGGGGCCGGACGTCGCGGCCGCGCTGGAGTCCCTCGGCATGCTGTCCGACGCCGCGCCCGTCTCCGGGTACCGCCGCAGCCGCCGCGCCGAGTACCTGGCCGCCGCTCGGTTCTGCTACGACCATCTCGCGGGGCGCCTCGGCACCGGGCTGACGGACGCCTGGGTCCGGTCCGGCTGGCTCGCCGGCCGCGACGAGCTGACCCTTACGGACGCGGGCGCGGTCGGGCTGGGCCAGCTCGGGGTGGACGTCGACGGCGCCGTCGCCGCGCGGCGTCCGACCACCCGGGCCTGCCTCGACTGGACGGAGCGCCGGCCGCACCTCGCGGGGGCGCTCGGCTCCGCCGTCGGCGCGCGGTTCCTCGACGCCGGCTGGGTGGCCCGGCACCGGTCCGGCCTGGGCCTGGACGTGACCGAGTCGGGCCGCGCGCTGATCCGGGAGACGTGGGCCGTCGACCTGGCCGGGCCGGGTCGCGTGCCAGTCGGGTAGACGCTCCGGCCCGACGCCGTCAGTCCGTCGCGCGCGGCCCGCGGCCTGCGCCGCCGGTCCACTGCCGACGGAACCAGCCCTCCCAGGTGTGTCCGCCGAACCGCTCGCCCGCAGCGACCAGCTTCTCGAACGAGTGGTACCCGCCGGGCAGCGGGACGCGCCACGGTGTCGGCGTCGGACCGTCCGCTGCGCTCGCGGGGCCCTTGGCGCGGTAGCGCGCCAGCCGCGGTATCCCGGCCAGGTCCTCCTCGCGCATCGGCACGATCTCCAGCGCGATGCCCCGCTTGTCGGTCACGCGCAGGACGCCGAAGATCTTGCCCTTGATCCAGCCGCTCACCCTGGCCTTCAGATGGTCGACGGGGCCGCCGATCGTGGGCAGCTCCGGCGGCAGCTCGTACGCCAGCCCGACGCGCTCCGCCTGGGTCCAGCGGACCAGGTCCCAGGACGTGCCGTGCCAGAACCAGATGCCCGCGACGTCGACCACGATGCCGCGCGGCCGGGTGACCCGCCAGAACGACGCGACGAACAGCACGCACAGGCCGCCGAACAGCAGGCCGAAGAACCCGGCGATCCACTTCACGGCGGGGTCCGGGTCGGTCACGACGGCGTAGCCGCACGCCCAGCCGAGCGGGCCGGTCAGCAGGATGCCGACCACGAGGGTGATCGCGCCGAGCCGCCCGAGGTCCAGCCGATGCGCGTCGGGCGACAGGACCGGCGCGCCGCCGTCAGCCGCCACACCCGTCATGTCCTGATTTGTTCCGCGATCCGTCACGCGCGCAGCGTAGACCACGACCGGCCCACGACCCGGCCCACCGCCGGGTGCACCGGGTCCACCGGGCCCGGCCGCTCAGGCCGCGGCCGGGGCCGTCAGGCCCAGGAGCGCCAGGCTGTTGCGCCAGAGCGCGTCGAGCTGCGACGGGTCGTTGAACACCTTGGCGAAGAGCACGAGCCCCTCGAGCTGGGCGACGATCGCCTTGGCGGCCCCGTCGACGCCGTCGGCCGGGGGCTGGATGTCCCCGGACCCGACGGCCGCGGCGAGGCTGGCGGAGATCATCTCGATCTGCTCGTCGAAGATGTCCTGCAGGCGCAGGCGCACCGGCTCGTTCTGGGAGCTGACCTCCAGAGCGAGGTTGCCGAACAGGCAGCCCGCCACCCAGCCGGTGCCGGTCAGGGCGTCGACCTGCATCTGCGCCGTGGCGTCGAACAGGCCGCGGAGCCGCTCGAGCAGGGTGCCCGGGCCGTCGAGGATCCCGGTCCACACGCCCTTCTGCCACGACCAGTGCCGGTCGATCACGGCCAGCGCCAGCGCTTCCTTGGACGGGAAGAAGTAGTAGAACGACCCCTTGTTCACGCCGGCGCGCGCACACAGCTCCGCGACACCGATCGAGCCGTAGGGACGCTGGGAGAACAGTTCCACGCCCGCTTCGATCAGGCGCTCACGACCATCTGAGCTTCTCGGCATGTTGACAGCATACGACCGGTCAACTATAACTGGAAACCCCAATAGTTGACCGACCGTCTACCAAGGAAAGAAGACCATGAGCACTCGCAAGGTTGCCGTCATCACCGGAGCCTCCCAGGGCATCGGCGCCGGCCTGGTCGACGCGTACCGCCACCTCGGGTACGCCGTCGTCGCCAACTCGCGCTCCATCGACCGCGACGAGGCCGACGACCTCGCCGTCGTCAGCGGAGACGTCTCCGACCCCGCGACCGCGGACCGGATCATCAAGACCGCCGTCGAGCGCTTCGGCCGCGTCGACACGGTCGTGAACAACGCGGGCGTGTTCATCGCCAAGCGCTTCACCGAGTACACCACCGCGGACCTCGAGACGATGGTCGGCATCAACGTCGCCGGCTTCTTCCACCTCACGCAGCGGGCGATCCCACTGATGCAGGCGGCCGGCGGCGGCCACGTGGTGAGCATCACCACGACCCTCGTGGAGAGCCCGCTCTCGGTGTTCCCGTCCGCGCTCGCCTCCGTGACCAAGGGCGGCATCGCCTCGGCCACCCGCGCCCTGGCCGTCGAGTACGCGGCCGAGAACATCCGCTTCAACGCCGTCTCCCCCGGCGTCATCAAGACCCCGATGCACCCGGAGGAGACCCACGAGACCCTCGCGGGCCTGCACCCACTGGGACGCATGGGCGAGATCGACGACGTCACCCGCGGCGTCCTCTACCTGGAGCAGTCGCCCTTCGTGACGGGCGAGTTCCTGCACGTCGACGGCGGGCAGATCGCAGGCCACTGACCCTGCCGGGGCGGCCCGCACGGGCCGCCCCACGCTCGGCCGGGCCGTCCGGCCACCCAGCTCGCCGGTCCCGGACCGGGACACGAAGAAGGAGAAGGATCATGATCCAGCACGACACCAGCGGGCCTGACGCGAACCGGGCAGGAACGAACCGGGCAGGAACGAACCGGGCAGGAACGAACCGGGCAGGAACGAACCAGGCAGTAACCGAGCGCACCGCCCGGGACGACGCCACCACGGCGATCTCCGCGCTGCTCGACCGCTGGGCCGACGGCATCCGCCGCCGCGACCTGGAGCACATCGCCGCGCAGTTCACACCGGACGCCCTGTTCCAGGGCTTCGACCCCGAGCCGTCCTTCGGGCGCGACGCCGTCTCGGCGTACTACGGCAAGCAGCCCGTGGGGCTGACCGCCGAGCACACGCTGATCCGCACCAGCGCCCTGGGCGACGACGCGGCACTCGGCTACGCCGCCGTGCGGTTCGACCGTCCCGGCGGACCGGTCAACGTCTACCTCACGATCGTCGCGGTCCGCGAGGAGGGCCGCTGGCTGATCAGCCACTACCACGTCTCGCGCGTGCAGTGACGCGTCAGCGGCTCGGGTCGGGCCCCGTCGCTCCGTCCGCCTCCGGCGCGCCGGCCGCCTCCCGGGCCGACGCCGCCGCCGTGGCCTCCAGCAGATCGGCCAGCGCGCGCAGGCGCTGCGCCACCTGCTCGCCCAGCGGCGTCAGCCCGTACTCCACGCGCGGCGGGATGGTGGTGACGACGTCGCGCGTGACCATGCCGTCCCGCTCCAGGGCCTGCAGTGTCTGGGACAGCATCTTCTCGCTGACGCCCTCGACGCGGCGGCGCAGCGCGTTGAACCGGTAGCTGCCCTCCCCCAGCGCGAGCAGCGCGAGCGAGGCCCACTTGGACGTGACCACCTCGAAGGCCGCCCGGGACGTGCACCCACGGGCGAAGACATCGGTCACCAGCTCCTGAGGCGGCCCGCTCGGGGCGTCGCCCGGAAGGTCGGCGGGGTCCAGATCGGTGATGCTCACGGCCTCAGGGTACCGCGCACACTCGGAATGTGGTGTACTTTCGATTCGTTAGTGCTGTCCGTTGGCAACTGGCCAACACGCCGCTCGGCACACACCGCACCGCGAACTGGAGAGAACCATGACCACCTACGCCGTCACCGGGTCGACCGGACACCTGGGCCACCTCGTCGTCGAGGAGCTGCTGTCCCGCGGCGTGCCCGCCGCCGACATCGTCGCGATCGCCCGCACGCCGGAGAAGGCCGCCGACCTCGCCGAGCGCGGCGTGCAGGTCCGCGAGGGCGACTACGACCGCCCCGAGACCCTGCCCGGCGCCCTCGCCGGGGTGCAGCGGCTGCTGCTCGTCTCCGGCAGCGAGCCGGGTGCCCGCGTACCGCAGCACACGGCCGTGATCAACGCCGCGCAGGCCGCCGGCGTCGAGCGCATCGCCTACACGAGCATCCTCAAGGCCGACGACACCTCCAACCCGCTGGCCGGGGAGCACCAGGCCACCGAGCAGGTGCTGCGCGCGTCCGGCATCCCGGCCACCCTGCTGCGCAACGGCTGGTACACCGAGAACTACACCGACCGGCTCGCCGAGTACCTCGAGCGCGGTGAGATCGTCGGGGCGGCGGCGGACGGCAAGGTCTCGGCCGCGCCGCGCGCGGACTACGCCGGCGCGGCGGCGTCCGCCCTGCTGGCCGACGACGCCGCCGGCTCGGCCGCGGACGACGGCACCGTGCCCGTCGTCGTCCACGAGCTGGGCGGACCCGCGTTCACGTTCGCGGAGTTGGCCGCCACGATCAGCGAGGTCACCGGCACCGCGGTGACCTACCGCGACCTCTCGGTGGCGGACTACGCGGCCGAGCTCCAGCAGGTCGGCCTCGACGCGGGGACCGCCGGCTTCGTGGCCGCGCTCGACGCGTCGATCGCCGCCGGCGACCTGGAGACCGACAGCGACGACCTGGAGCGTCTCCTGGGCCGCCCCGCCACCCCGCTGGTCGACGTCGTCCGCGCCGCGCAGGGCTGAGCGCGTCCCTCGGCCGGGCCGAGGGGTCACGACAGACACTCCCTCATCCGCACGACGCGTGTTGAATGGGGGCATGCGAGGAGCAATCATTCATGGGCCCGGGGACGTCCGCTTCGAGGAGCGGACGGACCCCGCCGTCGTCGAACCCACCGACGCCGTGATCCGGACCGTCGCCGCCTGCGTGTGCGGCTCGGACCTCTGGCGCTACCGCGGGATCTCCGAGGTCAAGCGGCCCACGCCGATCGGCCACGAGTACGTCGGCGTCGTCGAGCAGGTCGGCGCCGACGTCACCACCGTCAAGCCGGGCGACTTCGTGGTCGGCGGGTTCCTGCACAGCGACAACACCTGCGCGGTGTGCCGCAAGGGCATGCAGGCCAACTGCCTGCACGGGGGCGGCTACGACGGCTGCCAGGCCGAGAAGATCCGGATCCCGAACGCGGACGGCACCCTGCTCGCCACCCCGGGCGAGCCGGACGCCGACCTGATCCCGAGCCTGCTGAGCCTCTCGGACGTGATGTGCACCGGCTGGCACGCGGCCGTCTCGGCCGGGGTCGGGCCGGGCTCCAGCGTCGTCGTGGTGGGCGACGGCGCCGTCGGGCTGAGCGGTGTGCTGGCCGCGGCCCAGCTCGGCGCCACCACGATCATCGCGATGAGCCGGCACGCGTCGCGGCAGAAGGTGGCCGAGGAGTTCGGCGCGACGCACATCATCGCCGAGCGCGGCGAGGAGGGCCTCGCCAAGGTCCTGGAGCTGACCGAGGGCATCGGCGCGGACGCGGTGCTGGAGTGCGTCGGTACCGCCGAGGCCCGTGCGCAGTCGGTGGAGCTGGTCCGGCCGGGCGGCATGATCGGGCTGGTCGGCGTGCCGCACGGCGACCTGCCCACGGACACCCTGTTCTGGGGCAACAAGGGCATCCACGGCGGCATCGCGCCGGTCCGTGCGTACCTGCCGCACCTGCTGGACCTGGTGTGGAAGCGCGAGATCGACCCGGGCAAGGTCTTCGACCTGACCCTGCCGCTGTCCGAGGTCGCGGAGGCCTACCGCGCCATGGACGAGCGGCGCGCGATCAAGGTGCTGCTGCAGAACTGAGTGGTGCCGGGGCCTGGCGGGCGGCGAGCGGGCGGGCGGCGTGGGGCGGGCGGCTGCAGGCCCGGCGGCGTCGAGCGGGCGGCGGCGAGCGGGGGGCCGGGCCGATGGGCCAGGCCAGCCGGGCCGATGGGCCGGCCGAGCCGGGCGGCCGCTGCCCCACCCAGCCGGATGCGCCCGCCCCCTTTGACCATGCACCTGCTGCCAGGCCGATGCCGGTCCTGGCAGCAGATGCATGGTCATTCGCGGGTGCCCGTCCGAGGTGGGTCAGTCGGGGTGGGTCAGTCGGGGTGAGTCAGTCGGGGTGGGTCAGTCGGGGTGGGTCAGTCGGGGTGGGTCAGCCGGGGTGGGTCAGCCGAGTCAGTCGGCGAGGGCCGCCGTCAGGTCGACCTCGACGAGCTGACCGGCGAAGCCGAGCACCGTGACGCCCAGGAGGGTGCTCGCGGTGGTGAACGCCTCGGCGAGCGGGCCGGCGTTCAGTCGGTGCCAGACCCCGGCGAGCACGGCACGATCGTCGGTCGCGACGTAGACGACGGAGCGGACGACGTCCTGCGGCGCAGCCCCGACCGCGGCGAGCGCCACCAGGGCGTTGGCGGCGACCTGGTCCGCCTGCGCCAGCGGGTCGTCAGCCCCGACCAACGCGCCGGCCGCGTCGAGCGGACACTGGCCCGCGAGATGAGCGGTCCGGCCCTCCTCGACGATCGTCACATGGTGATACCCCGGCGTCGCGTGCAGCCCGTCCGGCTGCACCCTGCTGATCCGCACCGGAGGAGTGTGGCAAGAACGCGGGCTCCCCTGCGACGTGTTTTCCGGGGCCGGAACCGCGCACCGGCCGCCCACCGGCCGCGGGCCGGAGGCGGGACCGCGAGGCGGAGCTCAGGGCGGTAAGTCGGGGCGAATCTCGGGGCGGCAAGTCAGTGCGAGTCTCAGGGCGGCAAGTCAGGGCGAATCTCAGGGCGGAATGTCGGGGCGAATCTCGGGGCGGCAAGTCAGTGCGGAACACGGGCCGGAGCCGGACGGCTGACGCTCAGCGCGGGAGCTCAAGGCGGGAGCCGGCAGGCCGGGGTGCGATGATGATTCGCGCGAGTGGAACACACCGTCCGTTTCGGCGAAGCGAGAGTCATGACCGAGCAGCTGGAGACCGTGTCGTCCGAGACCGCACCGGCCGGGGCCGAACCGGCCAGTTCCGCACCGGCCGGGGCCGAACCGGCCAGTTCCGCACCGGCCGGGGCCGAACCGGCCAGTTCCGCGCCGTCCAGTTCCGCACCGTCCGCATCCGCGCTGTCCGAGACCGCGCGATCCGCATCCGCGCTTCCCGAGACCGCGCCGCCCGAGGCCCTGGAGCCGTACCCGGCCCGCGAGCTGCGGTCCGACGCGCGGGACAACCGCGAGCGCATCCTCCAGGTCGCGCGCGCGACGTTCGCGGAGCACGGCATCGATGTGCCGATGCGGGAGCTGGCCCGGCGCGCCGGCGTCGGGCCCGCGACGCTGTACCGGCGCTTCCCGACCAAGGAGGCGCTGGTCACCGAGGCGTTCGGGGAGCAGATGGCGACCTGTTCGCGGATCGTCGAGCAGGGTCTGGCCGACCCCGACCCGTGGCACGGGCTCGGTGCGGTGATCGAGGAGGTGTGCGTGATGCACGCCCTGGACCGCGGCTTCACCGCGGCGTTCGTCACGGCGTTCCCGAAGGCCCTCGACTTCGCCCGCGAGCGCACGCACACCCTGCGGTCGCTCGCCGAGCTGATCCAGCGTGCAAAGGACTCCGGCGGCCTGCGCCGCGACTTCGTCCTCGACGACCTGATCATGCTGATCATGGCGAACTCCGGCATCCGGGCCTCGTCCCGCAAGGCCGCGGTCGCCGCCTCCCGCCGGTTCGCGGCGCTGCAGCTCCAGTCGATCAGCGCCCGGCCCGACGTCGCGCCGCTGCCGCCCGCCGTCCGGCTGCCGCTGCTGGCCGCGATCTAACGCTTCCCCGGGCCGGGCCTGCGACCGACCACCTGTGACGGAGCTGCCGACCACGGAGCTGCCGACCACGGAGCCGCCCACGACAGAATTGCCTGCGACAGAATGGCCTGCGCCTGAGTTGCCTGCGCCGAGCCGACGACGAGTTGCCTAGGACCGGGCGCGCCCGACGAAGGCCTCGATCCCGTCCAGGACTCGCGACAGGCCGAACTCCCAGGCGCGCTCGGCGTCGTGCAGGCCGCCGTATTGGCTGGTCGCGGCGGTGCCGACCCGCACGGCCAGCGCGTAGCGGTCCCCCAGGACCCGCTCCATGTGGGGCGCGTGCACCGCCCACCACTGCGCGTCGTCCTGGCCGGACCGCTCGGGGAGCGACCGCCACGCGAGCAGGCCGACCGTCGCGTCCCGGGCATAGCCCAGCACCAGGGTCAGCAGGAGGTCCATCTCGACGTCGCTCAGCCCGATCCCGTCGACGGCGCGCAGCTCGGCGTCGTACTTGGCGATCGTCCCGGGCCCGAGCGGAGGCCTGCTCTCGAACCGGCCCAGCAGCCAGGGATGCCGCTCGAAGAGCGCCCGGTTCTCGTGCGCGACCCGCTCCAGCCGCGAGCGCCAGACGTTCCCGTCGCCGGCGCCGCCCGCGGCGACCGACCCGCCCACGCCGACCGACCCGCCCGCGCGGCCCTGCTCGCCCACGCCGTCCGACCCGCCCGCGCCGCCCGATCCCACCGACCCGCCCTCCTCGTCGTGGCGCACGTCGTACCGCACCTCGGCGAGCACCCGGTCGACCATGAGATCGAGCAGCTCCGCCTTTCCTCGCACGTGCCGGTAGAGCGACATCGCCCCCACCCCCAGCCGGTCGGCGACGCGCCGCATCGACAGGTTGTCGAGGCCTCCCTCGTCAGCGGCCGCCACGCCAGCCGCCACGATCTGGTCGAGGCCCAGCCCGGGCTTGCGACCGAGCCCGGAGGACACCCGCGTGCCCCACAGCAGGTCCAGGGTCCGCGCCCGGTCCCGCTCGTCGCCCGGCTCTGCCATGCGTTGCCTCCTCCGACTCGTCACCTGCAGCGCTCGTCACCCGCACCGCTCGTTGCCCGCGCTACACGCCCGCGCTGCTGATCACCCGCGCGGCACGTGACCCGCACTGCACGTCACCCGCACTGCACGTCACCCGCACGGCGCGCCGACATCGACTATAGTTTGCGTACGCCGTACCCAAATGGAGCGACAGGCGCGCCGACGGCGACACGACCAGGGAGGCACCAGTGGTGGCAGCAGCGTTCCGAGTGGGCCTGCGGGTGGACGGCGTCGTCGCGGCGGCGAAGCTCTACCGGGGCTTCGGCTTCGAGGAGGTGGGCTCGATCCCGGGCCCCGACGGCGGCCCGGTGATGACGATCCTGGCGCGCGGCGAGGTGCAGCTCATCGTCGACGCCCTGGTCGGCATGCCGTTCCCGGACAGCGAGCGCGAACGGCTCACCCAGCGCGGCCCGCGCGGGCTCGGCGTCGCCGTCGGCCTGGGCGTGGACGACCTGGCCGCGAGCTACGACTACTGCCGGGCATCCGGCTGCACCATCACGTCGGAGCCGGCCGACGAGGCCTGGGGGGACCGCGTGTTCGAGTGCGTCGACCCCTTCGGGTACCAGTGGGAGTTCTCCGAGCCCGTCAAGGACTGGGACGCGCCCGCAGGCCTGGACGCCGCGCAGGAAAGCTGGTTCGGCGGTCAGGCCTGAGCGGGGTGCGCGGACGCCGGGCCGTCGTCGAGCGCGCCGCGCACCTCGCGCACGATGCGCGCCATCGCCTCCTCGGCGGCCTCGGCGTCGCCCGCGGCGACCGCCCGGGCCACCGCCTCGTGCGCGTCGAGCGCCTCCGGCACGGGATAGGCGGGCATGAGGCCGAGGTGGATGCGCCCGGAGATCACGACGGCGACGACGTCGGCGAGCGCCGTGAACAGCTCGTTGCCGCTGGAGCGCATGAGCAGCTCGTGCATGCGGATGTCGAGCGCGAGGAACTCCGCGCCGTCGCCCTCGCCCGCCTCACCGAGCTTGCGCATCTGGCTGGCGGTGGCGACGAGCTCGTCGCGCACCGCCGCCGTCGCGCCACGGGCCGCCCCGGCGGCCGCCCGCGGCTCGACCGCCTGACGCAGCTCGGTGAGCGAACGGAGCTGCGACGTGCGGCCCGGGCCGTCCAGGCGCCACGCGATGACCCGGGGGTCGAGCACGTTCCACGCCGCGTGCGGCAGCACGACGATGCCCACGCGAGGGCCGGACCGGACCAGGCCGAGGCCTTCGAGCAGCCGCATCGCCTCGCGCGCGACCGTGCGGGACACCCCGAACTCGCTGCCGATCCCGTCGAGCGTCAGCACGGCGCCGGCCGGCAGCTCACCAGCGGTGATGCGGCGGCCCAGGGCGTCGAGGACGGGGCTGTGCAGCACGGGGGCCATCCGCCCAGCCTAGTTGGCACCGCTTCGCCCGGCCGATTGGTCACACCATTGGTGACATGAATCACGCGCGAATGGTGTCATCAATGGGTGAAGATAGGTGCCATGGACACAGACGTCACCGAGACAGCGATGTTCTCGACCCAGACAAGCGGCGGCCCGGCCGGGCCCGCCGGTACCGATCCCGCGCCCCGTGCCATCGTCGTGATGGGCGTGGCCGGCTCGGGCAAGACCACCGTCGCGGCCCTGCTCGCGGGGCGCCTCGGCGCGTCGTTCGCCGAGGGCGACGACTTCCACTCGCCCGAGAACGTCGCCAAGATGGCCGCGGGCCACCCCCTGGACGACGACGACCGCTGGCCCTGGCTGCGCGGCATCCGCGACTGGTTCGCCAAGGAGCTGAACGAGGGGCGCAGCGCGGTGGTGCCGTGCAGCGCCCTGCGCCGCAGCTACCGCGACCTGCTGGAGACGGCGGGCAGTGGCACGAACGGCAGCGTGCAGTTCGTGCACCTCACCGGCTCGTACGACCTGCTGCGCACCCGCATCCAGGGGCGCGCCGGGCACTTCATGAAGCCCGAGATGCTCGACAGCCAGCTCGCCGCGCTGGAGCCGCTGGCCGACGACGAGCCCGGGTTCTCCGTGGACGTCACGCCGCGCCCGGACCAGATCGTCGACGAGATCCTGCACCTGCTGGGAGAGGACGCCTGATGCTCGACGCCATTGCGCTCACCGGCTCTGCGCTCACCAGCTCTACTCTCACCGGCTCTACTCTCACCGGCTCGGCCCTCACGGTCTCCGCCGCCGCGGCGGACACCGCCCCGACCGCCTCGACCCCGCAGCTCGTCCTCGCCGCACTCATCGGCATCGTCGTCATCGTCGCGCTGATCGTCTGGCTCAAGATGCACCCGTTCCTCGCGCTCGTGCTGGGTTCGGGCGTGCTCGCGATCGTGGCCGGGGTGGGCCTGACGGACACGTTCACCAGCTTCACGGCGGGCCTCGGATCCACCGTCGCGGGCGTCGGCGTGCTCATCGCGCTCGGCGCGATCATCGGCAAGCTGCTCATCGACTCGGGCGGCGCCGACCAGATCGTCGACACGATCCTCGACAAGACGCCGGTCAAGCGGCTGCCGTGGGCCATGGCGCTCATCGCGTTCGTCGTCGGCATCCCGCTGTTCTTCGAGGTCGGCGTGGTGCTGCTGATCCCGGTCGTGATGATCGTGGCGCGTCGCATGCGCGCCAACCCCGTGCTGGTCGGCATCCCGGCGCTCGCCGGGCTCTCCGCGCTGCACGGCCTGGTGCCGCCGCACCCCGGTCCGCTGCTCGCCATCGACGCGCTCGGCGCCAACCTGGGCCTCACGCTCGGCCTCGGCCTGCTGGTCGCGATCCCGACGGTGATCATCGCCGGGCCGCTGCTCGCCATCCCGCTCACCCGCTGGGTCAAGCTGGACCCGCCCACCACGGTGCTCGGCATGTCCGACGACGCCGCGGGCGGCAACGGCGCGGGCGGCACCGGCGGCGCGCCGTCGTCCGGCACCTCTGGGAACGCGACGGCGACCGCGACCACGACGGAGGCCGGCACCACCACGCTGCGCAAGCCCTCGTTCGGCATCTCGGTCCTGGTCGTGCTGCTGCCCGTGATCCTGATGCTCGCGCGGTCCGTGGTCGAGATCTCGGGCGCCACGGAGACGGGCTACGGCACCGTGCTGGAGTTCCTCGGCGAGCCCCTCGTGGCCCTGCTCATCACGTCGCTGTTCGCACTGCTCGCCTTCGGCACCGCCGTCGGCCGCACGCGTCAGCAGCTCGGCGACCTCGTCGGCTCCTCGTTCGCGCCGATCGCCGGCATCCTGCTGATCGTGGGTGCGGGCGGCGGCTTCAAGCAGACGCTCGTGGACTCGGGTGTCGGCGACGTCATCGCGTCCGGCATCGCCGACGCCGGGATCACCCCGCTGCTGGCCGGCTGGCTCGTGGCGGCGCTCATCCGCATCGCCACCGGCTCGGCGACCGTCGCGACGATCACCGCCGCGGGCATCATGGCGCCCCTGGCCGCCGGCCTCGAACCCACGCAGGCCGCGCTGCTCGTGCTCGCCATTGGCGCGGGCTCGGTGTTCCTCTCCCACGTGAACGACGCCGGCTTCTGGCTGGTCAAGGAGTACTTCGGCATGACGGTCGGCCAGACCTTCAAGACCTGGTCGCTCATGGAGTCGGTGCTCTCGGTGGTCGCACTGCTCGTCGTCCTCCTCCTGGGCGTCTTCGTCTAGCCGCCCGTCCACACCCCACACCGCCGCGTGCCGGGTGGTCGTCGCGCTGCACGTCCCGGCGCGACGGCCACCCGGCACCCGGCACGGAGCGGCGGAGTGGGCGAGGACGGCACACGGAGCTCAGCCGCGCAGGTAGGCGAGCACGGCACGCACACGACGGTGGCCGGTCTCGTCGGCGGTGAGCCCGAGCTTGGCGAACACGTTGCCGATGTGCTTGGCCACCGCGGCATCGCTCACCACGAGCCCCGCGGCGATCTCCGGGTTCGACCGGCCCTCGGCCATGAGCGCGAGCACCTCCCGCTCGCGGGGCGTCAGGACGTCCAGCGGGGACGCGCGCCGGTCGAGCAGCGACCGGACGACCTGTGGGTCGATCACCGTCCCGCCGGCCGCGACGACCTCCAGCGACCTCATGACGTCGCTCACGCGGCCGATCCGGTCCTTGAGCAGGTAGCCGATCCCGCCGGAGGAGCCCGCGAGCAGGTCCCGCGCATAGGCGTCGGCGACGTACTGCGAGAGCAGCACGACGGGCAGGGCCGGGTGGTGCCGCCGGAGCTCCACCGTGGCGTCGATGCCGTCGTTCTCCCGCCGGGGCGGCATCCGCACGTCCGTGATCACCAGGTCGGGCAGCTCGCCGTGCGCGCCGTCGGCCAGCACCAGCCGCACGAGCTCACCGGCGTCGCCCGTCACGTGCACCACCTCGTGGCCCACGCGTTCGAGCAGCGAGACCAGCCCGTCCCGCAGCAGCACCGAGTCCTCCGCCAGCACGACGCGCACGTCAGGCCCTCCCGGTCGGCACGGCCGGCACGACGGCGGCCGCACGGGCGGGCAGGAGGAGGGTGACCGTCGTCGGCCCACCGGCCGGGCTGGTCACGGTGAGGTTCCCGTCGGTCGCCGCGGCGCGCTCGCGCAGGCCGGCGAGACCGGTCCCGGCACGCGGGTCCGCACCGCCCACGCCGTCGTCGTGGACCCGGACGGTCAAGACGTCGCCGTCCTGCGCCACCTCGACGGCGGCGGCGCGCGCCCGGCTGTGGCGCGCCACGTTCGTCAGGGCCTCGCTGACGACGAAGTAGGCGCAGAGCTCGACCTCGGTGTCGAACCGGCCCTCCACCGTGCTCGCCAGCTTCACCGGGACGGGCATGCGTGACGTCAGCTCGCGCACAGCGGGGGTCAGCCCGTGGTCGGCGAGCACCCGGGGATGGATCGCGCGCACCGTCGAGCGCAGGTCGTCGAGCGCCGCCTCGGCGAGATCGTGCGCACGGTCGAGGTGTCCGCGCAGCCGCGCGACGTCGACCCCTGCCCGGGCCAACCCGTCAACATCGAGCTCGGCGAGGTCCAGCTCCGCGGAGCCGAGCATGACGGCGAGGGTCACCAGCTTCTGCTGGGCGCCGTCGTGCAGGTCGCGCTCGATGCGGCGCAGGTCGCCCTCGAACGACCGGACGAGGTTCACGCGCGACGCCGTCAGGCGGGCGACCTGACGGCGCAGCTCCTCGCCGCGAGGCGCGAGCAGCGTGCGCGCAAGCGCGCCCTGGGCCAGCGCCAGCAGCCCGACGATGTAGCCCAGCGCCGGGAGGGTGAGCGCGGCGACGGCGAGGCCGAGCGCGACGCCCGCCGGGTTCACGTCCCAGACGGGATCGCCCGCGAGCACCCGTCCCGGGATCGTCACCGCGGCCGACACCGCCGCGACGAGCAGCACGTGCGCGCAGGCACAGGCCCAGCCGACGACGAGGCAGGCCGCCACGTAGAGCAGCTCGCGCCAGGTCGCGGCCTCCCCGAGACGGCGGCGCAGCAGCTCCTGCGTGTGCGGGTCGGCGATCCGGTCCTGCCCCAGCAGGGAGACGCGGAACCGGTCGAGCCGGGCGATCAGCGGGCTGCACGCCAGCGTGGCGAGCATCAAGAGGGCGACCAGGGCGGACAGCGACTGCGACCGCAGGACGCCGCTGAAGATCAGGATCCCGAACGGCCCCGTGGTCAGCGCGCTCGTGAGGGTGAACAGCCAGGCCCGGGGCAGCCACACGGACACCAGGTAACCGGGCCTGCGCAGGGCGAGGGCGAGGCTGTCGTGTCGGCGCACGCCCTCACGGTACCGCCGGCGGGTAGGGCCGCGGAGGGAGCACGGTGGACCCCTGGGGTGGTGCCAGGTCTACCACCGACGTCGTGCGCACGCCCGTGACCAGGCAGATCGCCGTCGCTGGGATGGAGGCATGGTGATCACAGGCCCCGATGGACCCCCGCCGCGTCCCCGTCGTCCGGCCGCCCCGGCCGGCGCGTTCTCCGCCCTCCTGCCCGCGCTGTCGCTCGCGGTGGCCTGGGCCGGGCTCGCCGCGCTCGCGTGGCTCGCGCTCACTGCGGGCGCCCTGCCGTCGACGCCGGCACTGTGGGTGACGACGCCGCCGGCCGCGGGTGCGATCGCCGCGGCCTGGCTGGTCGGCGGACGGGCCGTCCTGCTGCTGGGCGCGGCGCGTCGGCCGCGGCACCCCTCCCTCGGCTCGCGGGTGCGGGCGGCGCACCCCGACCTGGACTCCGTGGTCGCCCTCCTGTACCCGACGGCGGACGACTTCCGGCCCGACGTGGTGCGACGGAGCATGCTGCAGTCCCACGGGCGGCTGCGGACGGTGATCCTCGACGACTCGCGCACCGGCGAGGCCCGGGCCGCGATCGACGCCTTCGCCGCACGCTGCGCGCCGGGCGCCGTGGAGATCGTGCGGCGGGCGGACCGGGACGGTTTCAAGGCGGGCAATCTCAACAACTACCTGCGCCACCACGCCGACGGGGTGGACGCCGTGGTCGTCCTGGACGCCGACCAGGAGATCGGCCCGGACTTCGTCCGCACTGCGCTGCGCCACCTCCGCGCCTACCACGGCGTGGCTGTGGTGCAGGGCCAGATCTGCTCAAGGGCCGGCAGCACCCGGTTCGCCCACGACTTCCGGGGGATGTTCGACACCCACCTGCGCGCGATCTCGGCGGGCCGTTCCGCGCTCGGCATCGCCACGTTCGCCGGTCGCGGTGCTCTGCTCGACGTCGGCGCCCTGCGCGCGGCCGGCGGCTTCCCCGAGGTCGTCGCGGAGGACGCCGCACTGACCCTGGAGCTCGCCGCTCGCGGGCAGACCGTCCGGTACGTGCCCGACCTGGTGTCCGTCGAGGACGCCCCCACCGACTACACGGCGTTCACCACCCAGCTCGGCAAGTTCACCGAGGGCGCCATGCAGCTCCTCGGGCGCAACGGCAGGCTGCTCTTCGACCCCCGGCTGCGCCCCGCGCGGCGCCTGGACGTGTTCGTCGACCTCGCCTCGCCGCTCGTGGGTGCCGCCATGACGGTCTCACTGTTCGCGCTCGCCCTGGCGGCGGCCGCCGGTGACGCCGGCCGGCCGTCGGGCCTGCCCGTCCCGCTGGGCGTCTCGCTCGGGATCCTCGGCGCGGTGCCGCTGCTGCCCGAGGCGTTCCGCCGGATCCGGTCGCGGGGTCGGAGGAAGGGCCAGGCGCGGGGTCGCGGGCCGGGCGGGGAGGGAAGGCCGGGCGGGGCGGGCGGGCCGGGCGGGGAGGGAGGGCCGGGCGGCCCGTCGCACGGGGGGCCGGCCATGGCCTCCGTCGCCGGCCCCGTTCTGGCCGCGGTCGTGTTCCTCGTGCGGGGCGCCGCGCTCTATGCGTCCGTGGCCGTCGTCGTGCTCCGTGCCGTCGTCCGCGTCGCCGCGGGACAGGGCGCCAGGTTCGTGGTCACGCCGAAGGAGAACGCCGACCCGGGCCTGCGTTCCAGCCTCCGCCGGCGACGACCCGAGCTCGCCGCCGCGTGCGCCGCGCTCGTCACCGCGACGGTGCTGGCCGGGACGGTCGTGCCGGCCGGGATCTTCTGCACCGTCGCGGTCACCGCCGTCGGCTGCTCGTGGCTGGGCGGACGTCGGACGTAACGACGCCAGACCTTGACCACGCGGTCACGACGTGGTTCGCTCGCCCCGGTTGACTACGTAGTCAGCCGGCGGTCGGCCCGGAGCAGGCCCGGAGTCGGCCCGGCGTCCCGCCACCAGCCGGTGCGCGGGGCAGGGCGCGATCCGACGACACCAAGGCCCGGTACACACCCGGTCCGAGCACAGCGAGGGAGCTGGTCCATGGATGCCGCGCAGCGTGCGACACAGCGCGTGTCGATGACGGACGTCGCCCGTCGCGCCGGCGTCTCGCAGAAGACCGTCTCGCGCGTGGTCAATCACGAGCCGCACGTCGCGGACGGCGTCCGCGCTCGGGTCCAGGCCGTGATCGACGAGCTGGGCTTCCGCCCGAACGCCGCCGCCCGCGCCCTGGTCACCCGCCGGAACCAGCGCATCGGCGTGGTCACGATGGGCACCGCGCTGTACGGTCCCACGTCGATCCTCCAGGGCGTCGACGCCGCTCTGCGGGGTACCGGCTACCACCTGAGCGTCGCGCGCACGCAGGGTGACGGGGTCGCCGACCTGCAGGCCGCGATCGACGAGCTCGTCGCCCAGGACGTCGCGGGCCTCGTGCTCTCCGAGCCGATCGACCTGGGGCACCCGGAGCTGCGCCTACCGGGCGGGCTGCCGGTCCTCACGTTCGACTCGCCGACGACGGCGGACGACCCTGCCGGGGCCACCGGTTCCGGCACCACAGATCCCGCCCGCCCCGACGAGCTGGTCCTGGGCGCCGACGAGCTGGCCGGGGCCCGAGCCGCCACCGAGCACCTGCTGGCGCTCGGGCACCGCACCGTGCACCACGTCGCCGGCACCGCGGGCTGGTCGGCCACCGCCCGCCGGATCGCCGGCTGGCGCCGTGCCCTGGCCGACGCCGGGATCGGCGCACCGCCGGTGCTGCACGGCGATTGGAGCCCGCGCTCCGGGTACGAGGCGACCACCGAGCTGCTGCGCCGGGCCGGCACGCCTGTCACCGGCACCCCCGTCACCGCGGTCTTCGCCGCCAACGACCACATGGCGATCGGCGCGATCCGCGCCGTCGAGCGGGCCGGGCTGCGGGTGCCGCACGACGTCAGCATCGTGGGCTTCGACGACGCACCGGAGGCCGAGTACCTGTCCACATCCCTGACGACCGTGCGCCAGGACTTCGCCGAGGTCACCCGCCTGGCCGTGCACCGCCTGCTGCGCGCCGTCGAGGGCCGGCCGGCCGCGGAGCGCAACCGGCTGGTCCCCACCCGGCTCGTCGTCCGGGAGAGCACGGCGCCGCCGCCCGGCAGCACACCCGCCCGCGCACCCGACGACGCACCCGGCAACGCACCCGACGACACATCCGAGAGGCCGTCATGAGCCCCCTGCACCACCTGTCCGACGGCGTCCTGTTCGGCGCCGCGTACTACCCCGAGTACCACCGGCCCGAGGACCGGCTCTCGAACCGCCTGGAGAAGGACCTGGACCTCATGGTCGAGGCCGGGTTCTCCGTGATCCGGGTCGGCGAGTCGGTCTGGTCCACGTGGGAGCCCGAGAACGGCCGCTTCGACCTCGACTGGCTCCAGCCCGTGCTCGACGGCGCGCACGAGCGCGGCATCAGGGTGGTGCTCGGCACCCCCACGTACGCGGTGCCGATGTGGCTGGCGCGGCTCTACCCGGAGATCAACGTCGTGCGGGCGGACGGCCGGGCGATGGGCTGGGGCGCGCGGCAGGAGATCGACTACACGCACCCGGCGTTCCTGTTCCACGCCGAGCGGGTCATCCGCGCCGTCGTCGCGCGGTACGCCACGCACCCCGCCGTCGTCGGCTTCCAGGTGGACAACGAACCCGGGAACGAGATCTTCCACAACCGGCAGGTCTTCGAGCGGTTCGTCGACCACCTGCGCGCCAGGTACCGCACGGTCGAGCGGCTGAACGACGAGTGGGGGCTGACGTACTGGTCGCACCGGCTGTCGTCGTGGGCGGACCTGTGGACGCCGTCGGGCAACGCGCAGCCGCAGTACGCGCTCGCCTGGCGTCGGTTCCAGGCGCAGCTCACCACGGACTTCATCGGCTGGCAGGCCGACGTCGTGCGCGAGTACGCGCGCGAGGACCAGTTCGTCACCACCTGCATCTCGTACGAGCGCCCGGGTGTGCAGGACGACGCGCTGACGCGCGAGCTGGACGTGACCGCCGGCAACCCGTACTACCGGATGCGCGACCACCTGGCCCTGCCCCCGACCGTGGACGACGACCAGGCCTGGATGACCACGGGGACGTGGTCGCTGTACGCCACCGCCGACCGCATGTACGCCTCGAAGCAGGCGCCGTTCCTCGTCACGGAGACCAACGCGCAGGCGATCGGCGGGCCCTGGCAGAACGAGCCCGCCTACGACGGCCAGTGGCGGCAGGCGGCCTGGGCGCTGGTCTCGCGCGGCGCCACCATGATCGAGTACTGGCACTGGCACACGCTCCCCTACGGCACCGAGACGTACTGGGGCGGCGTGCTGCCACACTCCCTGGAACCGGGCCGGGTCTACCGGCAGGTCGCGGAGCTCGGCGCCGAGCTCCGCGCGGCCGGTTCCGCCGTGGCGAACCTGACGCCGGACGCCGACGTCGCCCTGGTCTGGTCCAACCCGAGCAAGTGGTCGCTGGCCGAGTTCCCGCAGCTCGGCGGTGGCGCCGGCCCGGACCCGCGCGGCTGGCACCGGATCTTCGACGCCTTCTACCGCGGGGCGTTCGACGCCGGGCTGCAGGCCCGGCTCGTGCACGACGCCCAGCTCACCGACGCCACCCCCGAGGACGCCGCACGCGAGCATCCCGTGCTGGTAGCGGCGGGCGTCACGATCGCCGACGACGCCTGGCTGCGGTGGCTGGAGCGCTACGCGGCGGCCGGCGGCCACCTCGTGCTGGGCATCCGGACCGGCTACGAGGACGAGGAGGCCCGCGCCCGGCCGGAGCGCAAGCCCGCGCACCTCAGCGCGGCGGCCGGCGTCTTCTACGACGAGTTCGCCACGATCGACGCGCCGCTTCCCGTGCACGCCACGGAGGGCTTCGACAGGGCCGACGGAGCCTCCGCCGGCGCTCCCGGGAACGTCCTCGCCGGCGCGCACGCGACGAGCTGGGTCGACGGGCTGCAGGTCGTGGACGCCGACGTGCTGGTCGGCTACGACCACCCGCACTTCGGCCGCTGGCCCGCCGTCACCACCCGCGCGCACGGCGCCGGCCGGATCACGACGGTGGGCACCGTGCCCGACCCGGCGCTGGCCACGGCGGTGCTGGACTGGGTGGCGCGGCACAGCGGTGCGGCGGTCCTGGCGGGGCCGGGGTCGGCGGGGCGGGCGGGGCCGGCGGGGCCGGCGGGGTCGGCGGGGCCGGCGGGGACTGCGGCGGAGGAGACTGCGGCGGAAGCGCCGCGGTGGCGCCCCCAGGCGCCGTCGCAGACGGTGACCGGCGCGCGGAACCCGGCCGGTCAGCGGGTGCGGTTCGTGCACTCGTGGTCCTGGGACGGAAGCGTCTTCGTGCTGCCGGGCGCGGTCCGCGACCTGCTCGGCGGCGAGGAGCTGGCCGCGGGCGCGCGGCTCGAGCTCGGCCCGTGGGACGTCCGGGTGCTGCTGGAGGTCTGAGCGGCCGGAGGTCTGAGCGGCTGGAGATCTGAGCGGCTGGAGATCTGGGCGGCCGGAGGTCTGAGCGGCCGGAGGTGTGAGGACGGGACCGCGGGGCCGGGCCGGGCGCTAGTCCGGCTCGTGCTCCGTGCTCGCCAGGTCGTCGAGGAACCGCGCGACGATCTCCCGCTCCTTGGGCGTCAGCCGCGCCGCGGCGTCGAACCGCCGGGCGTGGCTGCGCCCCACGGTCTCCCGTGCAGCGCGCCGCGTCTCGACGGACACCTCGATCGCGAGGCTGCGCCGGTCGGACGGGTGGGGGAACCGGTGCACGTGGCCGCCCGCGGCGAGCCGGTCGATCAGTTTGGTCGTCGAGGCCGTGGTGATGCCCAGGTGCTCGGCGATCGCGCCCGGCGTCACGATGCGCCCGTGGTTCTGCATGGCGATGATGTAGCGCAGGGCCCGCATGTCGGTCTCGCCGAGCTTCATGTACCGGCGCGACGCCTCGCTCATGCGGCGCTCGGTCTCGTGCCAGCCCCGCAGGGCCTCCAGGACCCGCACGACCTGGTCGACGTCCCGCTCGTCCATGCCCGCGCGGTGCACGATCTCCTCGTCGGGGTCCATGACGCGAGGGTCCAGCATCGACGGCTGGGTGTCGGCGTCCGGCACGGGTTCAGGCTCCACGCTCGGATTTTACCCCTGAACATACTGCGTCATACACTTGAATATAGCCTGGCTAGCTAAATTTCCGGGCATCCCTGGCATGCCTGTGCCCCGGACCCCCGCTCGCGACCCCCCTCGCGCGCCTGGTGCGGGGAGCGGGCACCCCACTCACAGAAGGAGCCGACGACGCCCATGAGGCTCTGGTCGCTCGATCCCGCACTGCTCGACCGCCAGGGGCTCGTCGCCTGCTGGCGCGAGGCGCTCCTGGCACAGGCCGTACTCCTCGGCCGGACCGCGGGATACACCACACACCCCCAGCTCGAGCGTTTCACCGCGCACCCGGACCCGGCAGCCGCCATCTCCAGCTACCTCCACGGGGTGCGGGACGAGGCGACGCGACGCGGCTACCAGTTCGACGCCGAACGGATCTCCCGGCCGCTGGACCCGGGAACGCGCGACGTCCGCCGGATCGCCGTGACCACGGGGCAGCTCGACCTCGAGCGGCAGCACCTGCTGCGCAAGCTCGCCGTCCGCTCGCCCGAGCTCCGGCCGCGACTCGCCTCCACGGGCACGCCCGCCGCCCACCCGCTCTTCGTCACCGTGCCCGGCGACGTCGCGAGCTGGGAGCGGGTCGTCGCATGAGCGCCGAGCACAGCAGCACCGGCTCCGGCTCCCGCGCCCCGCGCACCGTGACGTCCCGCGTACCGCGCTGGCTGCGGGTGACCCTGCCCGCCGTCCTCATCCTCGTCTGGCTCGTGGGCGCCTCCGTGGGCGGCCCGTACTTCGGCCGGATCGACGAGGTCTCCTCCAACGATCGCACCGCCTACCTGCCCGAGACCGCGGAGGCGACCGAGGTGCAGGAGCGGCTCTCGGGCTTCACCGAGGGCGACGCGATCCCGGCGCTGGTCGTCTTCGTCGCGCCGGACGAGCTGTCCGACGACGACCTCACCGCCATCGGCGACCGGCTGACCGCCGTCGCCGACCTGGAGGTGGTGGACGGCGACGTCTCCCCCGCCATCCCGTCCGACGACGGCGTCGCCGCCCAGGCCTTCGTGCCGCTGTCCGGCGACGCCGACGTGGGCGAGGCGACCGCCGAGCTGAGGGAGACGCTGGGCGAGGACCTGCCCGCCGGCGTCGACCTGTACATCACGGGGCCGGCCGGCTTCTCCAGCGACCTGGTCTCGGCGTTCGCGGGTATCGACGGCATCCTGCTGGGCGTGGCGCTGGCCGCCGTGCTCGTCATCCTGATCATCGTCTACCGGTCGCTGCTGCTGCCCCTGGCGGTGCTCGCCACCAGCATGTTCGCGCTGTGCATCGCGCTGCTCACGGTGTGGCACCTCGCGAACTCCGGGGTGCTGCTGCTCAGCGGCCAGACCCAGGGCATCCTGTTCATCCTCGTGATCGGGGCCGCGACGGACTACGCGCTGCTGTACGTGGCGCGGTTCCGCGAGGAGCTGCTGCACACGCCGGACAGGTGGACCGCGACGCTGCGCGCGCTGCGCGGCTCGTTCGAACCGATCCTGGCCTCGGGCGGCACCGTCATCGCCGGGCTGCTCTGCCTGCTGTTCAGCGAGCTGCGGTCCAACAGCACGCTGGGGCCGGTCGCTGCCGTCGGCATCGCCTTCTCGATGCTCGCCGCGCTCACGCTGCTGCCGGCCCTGCTGCTGGCGTTCGGCCGGGCGGCGTTCTGGCCGCGGCGCCCCGTCTACGACCCCGCCGCGGCGGAGTCCGGCGCCGAGGAGGTCGGGCTGTGGGGACGGGTCTCCCGCGCGATCCGCGCCAGGCCGCGCACGATCTGGATCACGACGGCGGCCGTGCTCGCCCTCGGCTGCGTGGGGATCACCCAGCTCCAGGCCTCGGGCGTGCCGCAGTCGGAGCTCGTCCTGGGCTCCTCCGAGGCCCGCGACGGACAGGAGGTGCTCGCCGAGCACTTCCCGGCCGGCTCGGGCAGCCCGGTCTACGTGATCGCGCCGCAGGAGGACCTGCGGCGTGCGGCCGACGTCCTGCTGGCGGACGACGGCATCGAGGACGTCGCGATCACCGCCGACACCGCGAGCTCGACCGCGCCGGTGACCGAGGACGGCGTCCAGCCGTTCGGTCCGCCCGGTTCGCCGGCCCCGGAACCCGTGGTGTCCGACGGCACGGTGCTGCTCCAGGGCACGCTCGGCGACGCCGCGGACTCGCTGGCCGCGGAGCAGACCGTGCGCGACCTGCGCACCGCCTACGCCGACGAGCTGCCCGCAGCCCTGGTCGGCGGCGAGTCCGCGACCGACCTGGACACGAACGAGGCGTCCATCCGCGACCGCACGGTCATCGTGCCGATCGTGCTCGTGGTGATCCTGGTCATCCTCATGCTGCTGCTGCGCGCGGTGCTCGCCCCCGTGCTGCTCATCCTGACCACCGTGCTGTCGTTCGGGACCGCGATGGGCGTCTCCGCGCTGGTCTTCAACGACGTGCTGGGCTTCCCGGGCGCCGACCCGGCGGTCCCGCTGTTCGGGTTCGTGTTCCTGGTGGCGCTCGGGATCGACTACAACATCTTCCTGATGACCCGGGTCCGGGAGGAGTCGCTGGTGCACGGCACCCGCGAGGGCGTGCTGCGCGGGCTGCGGCTGACGGGCGGCATCATCACGTCGGCAGGCCTGGTGCTCGCGGCGACCTTCACGGCACTGGCGGTGATCCCGGTGCTGTTCCTCGCGCAGCTCGCGTTCATCGTGGCGTTCGGCGTGCTGCTCGACACGTTCGCCGTGCGCTCGCTGCTGGTCCCTGCGCTCACGTACGACATCGGCCGGAAGGTCTGGTGGCCGTCGAAGCTGGGGCGTGCTGGGAAGTAGGCGGCGGGAAGCAGGCGCCGGGAAGTAGGCGCCGGGAAGTAGGCGCCGGGAAACAGGAGACGGCAGGTCGCGGTCGTCCATGGCGGATCCCGTAAGTGGTGAGGGGCGGCCGGTCCTGAGGGGCCGGCCGCCCCTTCCGCTGTCCTGACGGGTGCCGGTCAGCTCGCGGTCAGGCCGACGGGGACCCACGCCAGGTCGTCGCGGAACCTCGTGTCGGCGGCGTCGTCGTCGTCGAACGAGTCGGGCAGTCTGCCGGCTCTTACGACGTCGAGCCACGGATGGTGGCGCGGGACCCGGTGCGGTCGGGGCGCCGGGCCCCCGCCCGCCAGGCCGCCAGGCCGCCAGGCCGCCAGGCCGCCAGGCCGCCAGGCCGCCAGGCCCAAAGAGTTATCCACAGATCTTCTGACTGGCCAACACTCAGCACATTCGTTCGATAGGCTCGGTACGACGCCGCGGGGCCGACCCGGTCCTGGCGTTCGGATCGCGCACGAGAGGTGGTGGGCACCATGGCAGGAGAAGAGCGTGGGGGCGCCCCGCGCGCCCTGGAGGACGTCCTGACCGACCTCGACGCGCTGCTGGACGAGCTCACCACAACACCGCACGAGCCCGTGACGACCTCGGATCTGGTGTCGGCGTCCGCCCGTCTCCGGGTGGCCGGCGCGCGCATGGATGCCGTGCGCTGGTCGATCCTGCCCCGGATCGAGGCCGCCGGGCTCTGGGCCCAGACCGGCGCACGCACCTTCGCCGTCTGGCTGGCCCGCGCAGAGGACGTCCAGACGGCGACCGCCCGACGCGACGTCCGCACGGCCAGGGCCCTGCGCGACCACCTGCCCGCCACCTTGTCGGCAGGCCTGGCGGGCCAGGTGGGTGTCGACAAGATCCGGGTCTTGGTCGACGTCGCCACCACCAGCGACACCCGGACCGAAGCCCTGGCCGCCCCAGCGGTCGACGTGCCCACCCTCGATCAGGCCGGCTCCGCCCCTGACCCGGGTCCCGCTGGCGACGCACCTGCTGGACCTGAGCCCGTACGTGACGGACCGACGGACGGCCTGACGGACGGGCCGACGGCGGGAACGCCGACGACTTCAGCAGCGCCCACGTGGGAGGAGCAGCTGCTCGACTGGTCGACCCAGAACGGGCCCGACCGCTTCCGCGGCCTCGTGCGCTACTTCGCCCGCCACGCGGACCCCGACGCCGACGAGCGCGGCTACACGAAGGCCCGCCTGCGCGAGTACCTGGACGTCGCCCCGACGCTCGGCGGCTACCACCTGAGCGGGTTCCTCACCGAGGAGCACGGCCAGACGCTGACCACGGCGATCGGCTCAATCATGGGCGCGCCGGCCGGGGACGACGACCGCACGCCGGGTCAGCGCCGCGCCCAGGCCCTCGCCGACCTGAGCCGCATCATTCTCGATACCGGCCGCACCGGCAGCGGCGCTTCCGTCCGCCCGCACCTGAGCGTCACCGTGTCGTGGACCGAGCTCCAGGCGCTCGCCGCCAGGAGCGCGGCTCGAGTCGACGGCGAGCGCCCGGGCACAGGCGTCCCATCCGGCCCAACCGGGCCAACCGGCCCGACCGGACCGACTGGATCGGCTGGAGCGACTGGACGGACTGGACCGATCGGCCCGGACGGTGTTCCTCACATCAAGCGTCCCGCCGTCTTCACCGAGACGAGCACCCCGGTGCCGGCCTCGCTCCTGCGCCGCATCGCCTGCGACAGCGAGGTCACGCGCATCGTGTTCGGGGCCGACTCGCAGATCCTGGACGTCGGCCGGAGCAAACGGACGATCACGGGGCAACTCCGCCGGGCGGTCATCGCCCGCGACCAGCACTGCGTCTACGGTCAGTGCGACCAACCGCCCACGCGCTGCGAGGTCCACCACGCCCTCCGCCACTGGGCGCACGGCGGCGAGACCTCCACCACCAACGCCGCCCTGCTCTGCTACCACCACCACGACCTCGTCGACACGCAGAACATCGCCATGCACTACGACAACGGCTGGCACTTCACGCACCCGAACGGCCACGTCACACACCCCGCCGGCACGAGCACCACATGACCAGGAAGTCGCCGATCACCGCGCAGCACCGCGGCACACCGCCACCGAAGCAGTCCCGCCCGGCCAGGGAGTCCCTCCGGGCCGCCGGCGCCGCGCCGCGCCGGCCGGGCCGCCGTCGCCGGGCCGCGGTCGCCGGGCCGGCCGGGCCGCGCCGGGCGGGGATTCACCCTCCGGTCACAGCGCCTTGTGCTTGGCGGGACCCCTCCCGGCCATCGTCATCGCAGCCCGGCGGATCCCCCACCACCCGGCCCCGAGCACTCGCGAGCACCCGGCCCCGAGCACTCGCGAGCACCTGGTCCCGAGCACCGGGGCGGTGCGGGGCAGCGCCGCGCCATCCGGGCACCGCCACCGCCACCGCCACCGAGACCAGGACCAGGACCAGGACCAGGACCAGGACCAGGACCGAGATCGGAACCAGAACCAGAACCAGAACCAGGGACGGGACCGGGACCGGGACCGGTCAGCTTCCCCGCACCAGGACCGGTCAGCTTCCCTGCAACGGGACCGGTCAGCTTCCGCGCACCGGGACCAGTCAACCTCCCGCGCCGGGACCGGTCAGCTCCCCGCAGGCCCGAACCGTTCGGTCCGGATCCGGGCGGGATCATGCCCCTGCGCCACGAGCATGCGGGCCACCCCCTCGACGAAACCTGTCGGGCCGCACACGTACACCCGCGGCTCCAGCTCGGGCGGCCAGCCCCACGAGGCCAGCTCGGAGGAGGTGAGCCGGCGCGGACCGCGCAGCGCCGTCAGCGAGACCGCCCGGGTGTAGATCGTGCTCGCCTCGAACCCGTCGCCGCGAGCGACGAGGGCGTCGAGCTCGTCGGTGTACAGCCGGTCCTCCGGCGTGCGCACCGAGTAGATCAGACGAAACGGCGTCCGGTCGCCGGACTGCCGGCGGGCACGGGCCATCGACATCACGGGGACGAGCCCGGAGCCGCCGGCCAGGAGCAGCACGGGCGTGCCCGCGTCCCGCTCCGGATCCCAGACGAACCATCCGCCGATGGGCCCGCGCACCTCGATGGCCGCCCCGGGCGGGAAGTCGTCGACCAGGTAGGGCGACACCTCGCCGTCCCGCACGCGCTGGACGGTGACCTCCACGCCCCCGCTGCCAGACGGCGAGGGGCCGCTCGCCAGCGAGTAGGACCGCTCGGCGGTGTAGCCGTCGGGTGCGGTGAGGCGCAGGTCGAGGTGCTGGCCTGCCTGGTGACCGGGCCAGCGCGGGATGTCGAGCACGAGGGTCTCCGCGGAGGCGCTCTCGGCGCGCCGTTCCAACAGGGTGGCGACCTGCCAGCCCGACGGGACCGCGTAACGCTGGCCGAGCCGGGCGCCCGCCGCCTCAGTCACCCTGGTACCTCTGCTCACGCCACGGGTCACCGAGGTCGTGGTAGCCGAGCTTCTCCCAGAAGCCGGGCCGGTCCGTCGGCATGAGCGTGAGCGAGCGCACCCACTTGGCCGACTTCCAGAAGTACAGGTGCGGCACGAGCAGCCGCGCAGGGCCGCCGTGCTCGGGGTGCAGGGGCGCACCGTCGAAGGTGTGCGCGATCCAGGCCTTGCCGCCCAGCAGGTCGGCGACGGGAAGGTTGGTCGTGTAGCCCCCGTAGGAGCCGACCATCGCGAAGTCGGCGGTGGACTCGACGTCCGCGAGCAGGACGTCCAGGGACACACCTCGCCAGCGGGTGCCGAACTTGGACCAGCGGGTCACGCAGTGGATGTCGACCGTCGGCGTGTCCTGGGGCAGCGCCATCAGTTGCGCCCACGTCCAGGTCTTCGCGGCACCTGACTCGTCGGTGACGGTGAAGTTCCAGGTCCGGCTGTCAACGTTGGGCGTCGGACCGGCGGAGAGCACCGGGAAACCCTCCTCCTTGTACTGCCCGGGCGGGAGGGTCACGCCCGCGGGTCGCGGCCGCCCGCGAAAGCCCGGGGTGAGCGTGGCACCCGCGCCGGCGCCGGATCCGGCGAGAGCGCCGGTGACGTCAGTGCTGGTGACGTCAGTGCTGGTGACGTCAGTGCTGGTGACGTCAGTGCTGGTGACGTCAGTGCTGGTGACGTCAGTGCTGGTGACGTCAGTGCTGGTGGGATCGGTGCTGGTGCGGTCGGAGCTGATGCGGTCGGTGTCCGCGGAATCGGGACCGCCAGGTGCAGGCAGAGGCGGAGGCGCGCTGGTCATGCCTCAAGATAATGCGGCCGCGAATGCATAGTCACCCGTCAGACGGGCGAACCGCGCGGATCTCGGCGCGGGCCCCGCTCCGACACCGTTGCAGTCTCTGATGCGGACGCCGTAGCGGACCCGTTGTTGACTCTGTCGCGGGAGTTGCGGGCTCCGATCAGGGTTCAAGCAGTAGTTGAAGCTCTGGACCTGCGCAGGCCTAGGTTCAAGTTGAGGTCCTGCTCCCCCGACACCTCAGCCCCAGCCCCAGCCCCAGCCCCAGACTCAGACTCAGACTCAGACTCAGACTCAGACTCAGACGAGACCCTCGTCGGCCAGCGCCTCCTGGGCAATCTTGAAGGCGTGGTTCGCGCTCGGTACCGAGCAGTAGATCGCCGTCTGCAGCAGCACCTCCTTGATCTCGTCGACGCTCAGCCCGTTGCGGACGGCGGCCCGCACGTGCATCGCCAGCTCGTCCCAGTGCCCGCCGGCGACGAGCGCGGTCAGCGTGATCATCGAGCGGCTGCGCCGGTCCAGCCCTGGACGATTCCAGATCTCGCCCCACGCGTACCGCGTGATGAGGTCCTGGAAGTCGGCGGTGAACGCCGTCGTGCCCACGATCGCGCCGTCCACGTGCGTGTCGCCCAGCACCTGACGCCGGACGGCGGCGCCGTCGTGCCGCCGCACGTCGTCCCCGCGCTCGGGTCTTCGGCTCAGCGGGACACTGCTCGCGGGCGCAGCCCGACGAGCCGGCACATCGCTGCGCCTCGCCACCACCCCGCCTCTCGACACACCAGTGCTGTCCGGCGCTCCGGCAGGTTCGGCCGCATCGGCACTGCTCGACGCGTCGTCACCCCGCACCACCTCGGCGGCGTCAGGAACGTCGCCGCCCGGGGCAGTGCTGCCGGGGAGGTCACCGTCCGGCAGATCACTCCCTCTCGACGCCTCGCCCCTGTTGGGCCGTGCGCTGCTGCCGGGCTCTTCGCCGCTGCCGTGCTGCTCGCCGCTGTTGGGCTCTTCGCCGCTGTCGCGCTGCTCGCCGCTGTTGGGCTCTTCGCCGCTGCCGGGCTCCTCGCCGCTGCCGGGCTGCTCGCCACTGTTCGGGACGTCGCTGCTCTCGGTCACGCTGTCACCCTTCCCCGGACGAGGTCGCGCACCAGGTCGGCCACGGCCTGCGGCCGCTCCGCCGGCGCGAGATGTGCCGCTCCGTCCAGCACCTGGAGCCGTGCGCCGGGGACGGCGTCGGCGATCTCCTCGAGCTTCGCGGGCGGCGTCGCCGGGTCCGCGCTGCCCGCGATCGCCACGACGGGGACGCCGACCGCGCCGAGCCGTCCCCGCAGGTCGTGGGCACCGACGGCGTCGCACACCGCGGCGTAGCCGAACCGGTCGGCGGTCTGCAGGCCGGCGAGCAGGCGGAGAGCCACCTGCGGTTCGCGGTCGAGGAATCCGGGCGCGAACCAGCGTCGTGCCGCGGCCTCCACCTGGGTGGGGGTGCCCGCGCGTCGCACCAGCTCGGCCCGTTCAGCCCACCCCGACGGCTCGCCGAAGCAGGTCGCCGTGCAGATCAGGGCCGCGCCGAGCACCCGGTCGGGCGCGTCCAGCAGCAACCGCTGACCGACCGCTCCGCCCACCGAGACACCGGCGTACCAGAACGGCGCCCCGACGTCCCCGCGCTGCGCCTGCGCGCGCTCGACGACGCCGAGGACGGCGTCGGCGAGGTCCGCGATGCTCAGCCCGTCGAGCTCGTCGGCGGACGGCGTCGGCGCAGCGCCGTGCCCCGGTAGGTCCCAGCCGATCACGTCGAGCTCGCCGGCGACCCCGGCGACCTGAGCGCCCTCGGCGGCTTGAGCATCATCAGCGGAATCGCGGACTCCGGCCAGCAGACCGACCGCGTCGCCCCACAGCGCCGTCACCGACGTGCCCAGGGAAGGACCCAGCACCAGCAACGGGCGTGTGGTGTCGCGCAGCACGAACTCGACGGCGCCCAGCCTGGGTCGTGCGGTCATGCGCCCTGCCCCCTCTGCTCGGCGTACTGGTCCAGTACCCGGCCGACGACGGCGGCCGCCGCCCCGACGTCGGGTGCAGGTCCGACGTCGGGTGCGGGACCTGCGTCGGGTGCGGTTCCGGCGTCGGACCTGCCGTCGGACAAGCCGTCGCGCAGGTTCCGCGCCACAGCGTCGGTGTCGACCTCCAGGCCCTCCAGGAGCTCCGCCGCCGCGTGCGCCGACGCGATCGTGTGCCGGGCAAGAAGCTGAAGGGCGGGCCACTCGGCGTGCCAGGCGCCGTCGGACCGCTCGTCGACGGCGAGCCCCGCCGCACCGAGCACCTGCGCGGCCAGGTGCGGCGCGGCGATCGCGGAGCTCCGCACGAGCACCGACAGCACGGGGTTGCGCTTGTGCGCCATGGCCGACGACGTCCCGCGCCCCGGCGCGGCCGGCTCGCGCAGCTCACCGACCCCCGGGCGGACCGCCTGCAGCACGTCGTTCGCGACCTTGCCGAGCGCCGCGCAGGTCTCGGCGAGCGCCGAGGCGACACGGACCAGCGGCGTCCGCGTGCCGTGCCACGGCGCCGGGCCGACCGGCAGCCCGAGCTCCGCGCCCCAGGCCTCGACGAGGGCGAACTCGGGGCGCGAGGTCCCGGGGTTGCCGGCCGGCGCCGTCGGCCCAGCGACTCCGGAGCGCCCGGTCGTCCCTGTCAGCGAGCCCGGTCCCGCCGGCGAGCTCGGTCCCGCCAGGTCGGTTGTCGCAAGGAGCTCGGTCGCCCGGGTCGGGTTCGTTGCTTCAGGCGGATCGGTCGCCTCGGTCAGCGCAGCCAGCCCGGACAGCTCGCCGGCCGCGCCGCCGTAGGCCAGCGGGAGCGCGTCCGAGACGGCGTCCAGGAACGCCCGCGCGGCGAGGATGCCCTGCAACCAGCCGGCGAACCGCGCTCCGAGCGTCGTGGGCACCGCCGCCTGGGCGAGCGTGCGGGCGAGGGCGGGCCGAGCGCGGTGCTCGGTCGCGAGGCGGGCCGCCGCCTCGGCCGCCCGGTCGAGGTCGGTCACCGCGGTGTGCGCGGCGTCGCGCAGCACGAGGACGAGCGCGGTGTCGAGCACGTCCTGCGACGTGAGGCCCGCGTGCACGGCGGGCGCGAGACGCGTCCCCGCCGCTTCCCGCAACGCGGCGACCAGCGGGATCACCGGGTTCCCCCCGGCCCCGCCGGCGCGGGCCAGCCGCGTGGCGAGGGCCAGCGCGTCGTCGTCTGCCCCGGCGAGGCGCTCGACGACGGCGTCGATGTCGGTGTCGGCGTCGATGTCACGGTCGGCCTCAGGATCGGCGATGTCGTCGACGACACGGTCGGCGGCGGGGTCGCTACCGCGGTCTGCGGCGGGGTCGCTGCCGCGGTCAGCGGCGGGGTCGCTGCCGCGGTTAGCGGCGGGGTCGCTGCCGCGGTCAGCGCGGGGGGAAGAGGCAGCACCGGAAGGACCTGCCGAGCCAGCCGCGTCGGCAGGGTCAGCACCGCCTTCGGACTCGGCGCGGCCGGCGGACCCGGCACCACCAGCGGACCCGGCACCGCCAGCGGTGTCGCCGTCGTGAGGCGCCTGGTGCCCGACGACGACCCGCACCCAGGCGGCCTCGGCGCGGAGCATCGCCCGCAGCACCGCCACGTCGTCGGTGAGCGCGGCCGGGGACCCCGGGGCGAGGTCGGCGCCGGGGGTCAGCAGGCCGACGTCAGGCATCGGCGCCGCCCCGCGGGCCACCGCGCGTCGCGCTTCTGTGCGCAGTCGTGTCGTACGTGAGGAACACGGTCTCCTCCTCGCCCTCCGGGCCGCCCTGGAGACGGATGTCGAACCGCAGCGACCCGTCGGGTTCGCGCGATGTGACCAGCGTGGCGCGCCTGCGTGGTTCGAGCGAGGCGAGGAGCGGCTCAGCAGCCAGCGGACCGACCCCGGACGGGCCCGCATCGTCCGAGCCCGCATCGTCCGGGACGGCGTCCGGCAGGTACGCGCGGGTGTGCAGGCGGTCCTGCAGGCCGCGCGCGAAGACCGTCACCGCGAAGAACGCGGCGCGACCCGGCTCCGTGGCGCCCGGCGTCAGGGTGCGGAACCAGTAGCCGCCCTCGCGGTCCGTCTCGGCGCGGCCCCAGCCGGTGAAGGTGCCGTCGCGCAGGAGGGAGCCCGACCTGCCGACGACGGCGCCCGCCGGGTCCGCCTGCCAGATCTCGATCAGGGCGTCCGGGACGGGGGCACCCGCGCCGTCGTACACGGTCCCGTGCAGGCGCACGGCGCCGGGCGTGCCGGGCTCGACCAGCTCGTTGCCGCGCGCGTAGGGCAGGGCGTAGCCGAAGAACGGCCCGACGGTCTGCCCCGGCGTCGGCGGGAGCAGGGCGGGAGGCGCGAGCCCGCGCGTCAGTTCAGACCCACGCCCGGCCGTCGGTTCATGCATCGGTTCAGGCATCGGTTCAGGCACCAGGTCGGCCATCGGCTCGCGCGCGGGCTCGGGCACTTGGGCGTTCGTGGGCCCGGGTGCCTCCGCGGACATCGGTGCGAGCCGTGGTTCGGGCGTCAGGTCCGACGCCGGCTCGGGCGCCCTCGCGGGCGTCGGCCCCGCTGTCCGCTCACTCATCGCCGTCCTCCGGCTCGGTCCAGGTGCGGTGCGAGCCCGACAGCACGATGTCCCACCGGTACCCGGTCGCCCACTCGTGCTGCGACAGGTCGTGGTCGTACGTCGCGATGAGCAGCTCGCGGGCCCGGGGGTCCTGGATCGACTGGTAGATCGGGTCGAGGGCGAACAGCGGATCCCCCGGGAAGTACATCTGCGTGACGACGCGCTGGGTGAGCTCGGACCCGAACAACGAGAAGTGGATGTGCGCCGGACGCCACGCGTTGAAGTGGTTCTTCCACGGGTACGGGCCGGGCTTGATGGTCTGGAACCGGTACCAGCCGTCGTCGTCGGTCAGCGCGCGTCCGATGCCGGTGAAGTTGGGGTCGATCGGCGCCGGGTGCTGGTCGCGCTTGTGCACGTACCGCCCGGCGGCGTTGGCCTGCCACACCTCCACGAGCTGACGCCGGACGGGCCGGCCCTGGCCGTCGACCACCCGGCCGCGCACCACGATCCGCTCCCCGATCGGCTCGCCGCCGTGCTGCACCGTGAGGTCGGACTCCAGCGCGCCGATGTCCCGCTCGCCGAAGACGGGCGCGAACAGCTCGATCGTCTCCGGGTCGGCGTGGTGCAGGTCCTTGGTCGGGTGCCGCAGGAGCGAGCTGCGGTACGGCGGCCAGTCCCGCCGCGGGCCGTGCTCCCGCGGCGCGCCCTGCGCCAGGCCCTCCTCGTAGGCCCGGTGCGCGGCCTCGATCTCGGCGCTGAGCTGCGCCTGAGTGTCGGACGCCGCGTCGGGCGCCGCGTCGGATGCCGCAGCAGACGCCGGGCGGGGCTCAGGCACTGCAGCGGGCACCGCGGCAGGCACCGCGGCAGGCACTGCAACAGGCACCGCAACAGGCACCGCAACAGGCACCGCAACAGGCACCGCAACAGGCACCGCAGCACACGCCGTACCAGGCGCAGCGGCGGGCGCCGCCCCGGCTCCTGAAGCAGGAACTCGTTCCGTCATCTCGTCTCCCTCTCGACGTCGTCGCCGGTCGTCGTGCTGCGGGTCGCGCTGCGCACCTCGCCCTGCGTCGTCGCGCACCCGCCGCTCTGCCGCGCTCACGGCACTCCCTCTCCGAGCACCGGGCCCCACCCGGTGTAGCCCTCCGCGAGGAACCGCCGGCCGGACTCCGAGGCGGTAAGCGTGCGCAGCTCGGCCAGACGCCGTCGGGCGGCGAAGCCCGTCTCGCCCGGGTGGGAGTGCAGCATGCCGCTCATCCACGCGGAGAAGTGCTGCGCGCGCCAGACCCGCTCGGCGACGCGGCGGCCGTACTCGTCGAGCACGGCGTCGTCCCGACGTCCCGCCCCGCGTGCCCCGCCTCCGCCGCGTGCCCCACCTCGCCCGCCTGCCCCGCCTGCCCGACCGCCCTCGCCTGCCCGACCTGCCCCGCCCGTACCCGCGAGCCAGGTCTCCAGCACGTCGTGCAGGACGACGACGTCCGCGAGCGCCAGGTTCAGGCCCTTCGCTCCCGTGGGCGGGACGGTGTGGGCGGCGTCGCCGGCCAGGAGCATGCGGCCGTGCCGCACGGGTTCGACGACGGACGAGCGGAAGCGCAGCACCGACCGTTCCTCGACGGGTCCCTCGACGAGGCGGAAGCCGTCAGGCCCTGCGACGCGGCGCTGCAGCTCGGCCCAGATCTGGTCGTCGCTCCAGCCGGCGGGGTCCTCGTCGGGGTCGCACTGGAAGTAGAGGCGCTGGTGGGTGTCGGTGCGCTGGCTGATCAGGGCGAACCCGTGGTCGGACGCGGTGTACACGAGCTCGGGCGCGCTGCGCGGCGCCTCGACGATGACGCCGAACCACGCGTAGGGGTACTCGTGGACGAACGTACGGCGCTGCGCCTCGGGCAGGGTGTGCCGCAGGGTCGAGTGCGAGCCGTCGGCGCCGACCAGCACGTCGCAGCGCAGCTCGTGGGTCGCGCCCTCGGGGTCGGTCCAGAGCACGCCGGGCCGGTCGGTGTCGCCGTCGAGCACGTGCGTGACGGTCGCGCCCCACCGGACCTGGGCGCCCTCGCGGCCGACGCCGTCCGCGCCGTCGGCCGCGCGCCGGGTCGCGAGGTCGACGAAGACGTCGGTCTGGGGGTACAGCCACACGCTGCGCCCGGTGAGACCGGTCAGGTCGATGCGGTGGTCGGCGCCGTCGAAGCGCAGCACGATACCGTCGTGCCGGGACCCGTCACGCAGCACGCGGTCCAGGCCGGCGTCCACCAGGACCTGCACCGCGCCCGCCTCCAGGATCCCGGCGCGGTGCGTGTGCTCGATCTCGTCCCGGGAGCGCGCCTCCAGCACCACGTGGTCGACGCCGGACCGGTGCAGCAGGTGCGAGAGCAGCAGCCCGGCCGGTCCGCCGCCCACGATGCCGACGACGGTGCGCTCAGGTGCTGGTGCGGGCAAAGTGTCCTCCCGGGATTCGACGGTTCGGGTTCAGAGGTTCAGGTTCAGAGGTTCAGGTTCAGAGGTTCAGGTTCAGAGGTTCAGGTTCAGAGGTTCAGGTTCAGAGGTTCGGGTTCAGAGGTTCGGGTTCAGAGGTTCAGGTCGGACGTTCAGCAGGGTCGGCAGTTCGCACGCCCGGCGGCCCCGCCACACGAACGCGGCCCTACCGCATCCGGGCCAGGTCGGCCTCGATCGCGGCGGCCGCCTTGAGCAGCGGGGGCAGCACATGCCGCAAGATCTCCGCGACCTCGCCCCTTCGCACCGGCGCCGACACGTTCACGGCCGCCACCACCCGGCCCGTCCCGTCGTGCAGCGGCGCCGCGACGGACCGCAGGCCGTCCTCCAGCTCCTGGTCCACGAGCGCCCAGCCCTGCTCGCGCGCCTCGGCGAGCGCGGCCCGCAGGTCCTGGGGGTCGGTGATCGTGCGCGGGGTCAGCGCCTCGAGCCTGCCCGACGGCGCGGCGCGGGCGAGGTAGGCGTCGAGCGCGGCGGGCTCGGCGTGGGCCAGGATGGCCCGGCCCATCGACGTCGCGTAGGCCGGGAACCGCGTGCCCACCCGGATCGTCGCGCTCATGATGCGGCGCGTGGCGACGCGGGCGACGTAGACGATGTCCGCGCCGTCGAGCACCGCCACGGACGACGACTCGCTCACCCGTTCGGACAGCTTCTCGAGGTGCGGGGTCGCGATGTCCGGCAGGGTGAGGCTCGAGAGATATGCGTAGCCCAGCTCGAGCAGGGCGGGGCGCAGCGTGAACGCGCGGCCGTCGGTCGCGACGTACCCGAGCTCGACGAGCGTGTGCAGGAACCGGCGCGCCGACGCGCGGCTGAGCCCCGTCTCGCGCGCGACGTCGCTCAGCGTGAGGGACCGCCGGTCGCCGTCGAACGCCCGGATCACCGCGAGGCCGCGTTCGAGGGACTGCACGAACTCGGGCGAACGGCCCGGGTCGGTCTCGCCCTCATCCGCACCGCCGCCCGGACCAGGATCGGGCAGACCAGACTCAGGCAGCTCAGGCAGCTCAGGCAGCCCAGACTCCGGTAGGTCAGGCATCCGCTCCCCCCACCGCGTGCGTGAACCGCGCCTCGGCGAGGCTGCGCACACCCTGCTTGGCCTGCTGCACGAGCTCGTACACGTGCGTGCGCAGGCGGGCGAACTCGGGCGCGGAGCGCGTCTCGAGCTGGTCCCGGTCGGGGCCGAGGCCGATCGCGACGTCCTCGAGGACCACCGTGGGCCGGGCCGAGAGGACGAGCACCCGCTCGCCCAGGTAGATCGCCTCGTCGATGTCGTGCGTCACGAAGACGACGGTGATGCCCAGCCGCCGCCACAGCTCCCAGACCAGATCCTCCAGGTCGAACCGGGTCTGCGCGTCGACGGCGGCGAACGGTTCGTCCATGAGCAGCACCTGCGGCTCGTAGGCGACGGCGCGCGCGATCGCGACCCGCTGCTGCATGCCGCCGGAGAGCTGCCAGGGGTAGGCGCCGGTGACGTCGTCCAGGCCGACGGCCGCGAGGGTCTCGCGGACGAGCTCCGCCCGCCGGCCCTTCGCGACGCCCTTCTCGCGCAGCGGCAGCTCGACGTTCTGGGCGACCGTCATCCAGGGGAACAGGGAGCGACCGTACTCCTGGAGCACCACCGCCATCCCCTGCGGCGGCTCGGTGATCGCCTTCTGGCCCAGCACCACCTCGCCCGACGTCGGCGGCAGGAGGCCCGCGACGCAGCGCAGCAGTGTCGTCTTGCCGGCGCCCGAGGGTCCGACGACGCACACCAGCTCACCCGGGCGCACCTCGAACGTGAGGTCGGCGATCGCCTCGACGGGCGCCGCACCGCCGTCGTAGACCTTGCGCAGGCGGCGCACGGCGAGGCGCGCCCCGCCGGCGGGCCCCGACTTCTCGGCCGGGCCGGCTCCGTCAGCCGAGCTGCTCATCTCAGGCACCTCCGTTCTGCGACTGCCGGTACCCGAGGTACCAGCCGAGGACCGCGTTCGTCACGGCCCGGAAGACGACGGACAGCAGCACGCCGACGACGCCGAGCAGGATGACCCCGCTCCACATCTCCGGGATGGCGAAGCTGCGCTGGAACTGCACGATCGAGAACCCCAGTCCGTCCTTGGCCGCGAACATCTCGCTGATCACCATCAGGATGATCCCGATCGACAGCGCCTGCCGGGCGCCGGTCACGATCTGCGGGCCGGCGCCGGGCAGCACGAGGCGCCGCACCATCGCCACGCGGCCGAGCCGGTAGGCCCGCGCGGTGTCGCGCAGCACCGGGTCCAGGCCGCGCACGCCCTCGACCGTGTTGAGCAGGATCGGCCACAGGCAGCCCGTGGCGATCACGACGATCTTCATCGGCGTACCGATGCCGAGGAACAGCATCAGGACCGGCACCAGCACCGGCGGCGGGATCGCGCGGAAGAACTCCAGCACCGGCTCGGCGTAGGCGCGCAGCGCGCGCGAGGACCCGATCGCGACCCCCAGCCCGACGCCGACGACGAGCGCGACCGCGTACCCGGCGAGCAGCCGCAGCATGCTCGGCACCACGTCGGTCGCGACGCGGCTCCCGCCGAAGCCCTCGCCGCGCGGGGCCTCGAACCACGTCTCGCCGAACGTGCCGACGATCGTGCGCAGGGGCGGGTTGAAGTACGCCGTGCTGCCGGCGGTCAGGAGCCACCACGCGACGAGCAGCACGGCGGGCAGGCCGACGACGAGCAGCACGGACCGCAGGACCCGCAGCGCCCCGGCCCCGGCCCCAGCCCCAGCCCCAGCCCCAGCCCCAGCTGCTGACCGTACCCCGCCCGTCATGCCGAACGCTCCCCGCGGACCGAGGGGTGCCAGAACAGGGTCCTGCGTTCCAGTGCGCGGGCCACGACGTTCACCGCGACGCCGAGCAGGCCGGCGACGACCACGTAGGCGTACATCGGCGCGACCGCCCCCGAGGACTGCGCCACCCCGAGCAGCTTGCCGATCCCGGGGGTGCCGATCAGCAGCTCCCCGGTCACGGTCAGGATCAGCGCCACGCTCGCGGCCAGCCGCAGGCCCGTCATCGCGTACGGCAGCGCCGTCGGCCACACCAGGGTGCGGACGCGGGTCAGTGGCGAGAACCGGTACGAGCGCGCCGTGTCCGAGGCGACCGGGTCGACGTCCTGCACGCCGGCGAGCACCTGCACCAGGACCTGCCAGAAGCTCGCGTAGACCACGAGCAGCAGGGTGGAGGCCGTCCCCGTGCCGTACAGCAGGATGGCCACGGGGATGAGCGCGACCGAGGGCACCGGCCGCAGGAACTCGATCGTCGACACCGTCACGGCCCGCAGCAGCGGCACCGACCCGATGACCACGCCCAGGACGACGCCGGCGACGAGCGAGATCGCGAGCCCCGTGAACCACGTGGTCAGCGTCTGTCCGAGGGCCGTCCAGAACTCGGCCCGGCCCAGGCGTTCCGCCAGCGCCGCCAGGATCTGCGACGTCGGGGGCAGGTACCGGGCGCTCACGAGCCCGAGGCGCGGCACGAGCTCGACGACCAGGAGCAGAGTCGCCACCCCGCACGCGCCGAGCGCCCAGGCGGGCACGGCTCCGGTTCGCCCGCCGGGCCGGACGCCGGACAGAGCGGCCGGGCTCACGACACGCCTCACGGCAGCAGCGTGCTCACGTCGACGGCCTCGTCGAAGAGGCCCTGCTCCAGGCCGAGGTCGGCCAGGACCTGGAACGACGACGCCTCCAGCCCGGGCGCGAACCGCGGCATGACCATCGCCTCCTTCACGGCCGGGTCGATCTCGGTGTAGGCGTCCAGGACCGCGCGTGTCTCGTCGGGGTGTTCCTCCGCGTAGGTCAGGGACTCCTCCATGGCGGCGGTGAAGGCCTCGACGGTCTCGGGATCGGCGGCGATCTGCTGGTCGGACGTGAAGTAGGCGGCGACCAGCAGGTCGGGGTCGGTCTCGGCGAAATTGGACGCGACGACCCGCGCACCGTCCTGCAGCGCCCGGGTCAGGTGCGGCTCGACGATCCACGCGGCGTCGACCTGACCTCCGGCGACGGCGGCCGGCATGTCGGGGAACGCCATCTCGACGAACTCCACCGCGGCCGGGTCGCCGCCCGCATCCGCGACCACCTTGCGGATCGTGGTGTCGCCAATGTTGTTCAACGTGTTGACCGCGACGGTCCGGCCGGACAGGTCGGCGGCGTCCTGGACGTCGGAGTCCTCCGGGACGACGACGGCGCTGAAGTCCTCGCCGGTCACGCCCGTCGTGGAGTTGCCGGGCGCCACGGCCTTGAGCGGCAGCCCCTGCGACGACGCGACGAGCAGCGACGTCACGTTGCTGAACCCGAACTGGTACTCGCCGGCCACCACGGCGGGCACGATGGCGGCGCCGCCCTGCGCGAGCTCGAGCGTGACGTCGAGGCCCTCGTCCTCGAAGAAGCCCTCCTGCACGCCGAGGTAGATCGGTGCGACGTCGACGATCGGGATGACGCCGACCGTGACCGGCGTCAGTCCGCCGCCCGACCCGGAGCCGGACCCGCCGTCCCCGGAGCCACCGGACCCGGCCTCGGTCGTGCCCCCGCACGCGGCCAGGAGCAGGACCGCCGTCGCGGCGGCAAGAACAGGGGCGGCGGCGGCAGCAGAAGCGGCGGCAGTAGAGGCAGCAGAAAAAGTACGTCGCACTGAGGTTCTCCCTTGAACGTGGGTGCTGTACGTGGTGCTGTACGAGGTGCTCGATGTTCGCTATCCGAACGATTGTGCCCATAAAGAACATAGCGACCCCGGCGGTGCGCGGTCAACGGCGTCCGCCCGTGTAAGCGATCACCCTCATTGCCCCGGCGTCACCAGCGGCAATAGCATCCGCCTGCTCGGCTTTTCACCCGCCCACGCACCTGAAGCGCAGGACTTACAGCGCAGGACTCACGAGAGGCCCGTCATGGAACGCACGGACCGTCCGACCTCCCCCGCACCCCGGCCGAGGCCCCGCCTCACGCTCCCGAAGACCCGTCGCATCGCCGCGGCCGCCGTCGTCACCCTGCTCGCGCTCGTCGCCCCCGCCACGGCCGCGCAGGCCGACCCGCCGCCGAACCTCCCGCAGAACGCCGGCGGGTACGAGCAGTCCTTCTCCCCCGCCTACGACTACGACACCGACGGCTGCTACGCGACGTCCGCGATCGGCCCGGACGGGACGCCGGCGACCGGCCTCGCGATCGGCGGCGCCGTCAACGGGAGCTGCCGCGACCAGTGGGACCTGGACGCGTCGCAGACCTACGCGCGCGACAGGTGCAACAACGGCTGGTGCGCCGTCATGTACGCGAGCTACTTCGAGAAGGACCAGACCATGGACGGCCCGGTGGCCGTCGGCAGCCACCGGCACGACTGGGAGCACGTCGTGGTGTGGGTCGACCAGTCGACCAACCAGGTGGAGCACGTCTCGATCACCGAGCACAGCGGCTCGGCGACGTACCCCCGTTCACAGGTCCGGTTCGAGGGGTCGCACCCCAAGATCGTCTACCACAAGGACGGGCCGAGCACGCACCTGTTCCGCCTGGCCAACGGCAACGACGACCCGCCGGAGAACCACTACGGCACCTGGCGCTACCCGCCGGTGGTCGGCTGGAACGGCTGGCCCAGCACCACGCTGCGCGACCGCCTGATGAGCGCCGACTTCGGCGGCGCGAGCATCAAGATCGACGACGGCGACTTCGCCTACTGGCTGGAGCGCATGAAGCCGGCCGGCATCCCGTTCAACCCGGCGGCCTAGGCCCGGCTCGGCCGGCCCCGCCCGGCCGGCCCGTCTGACCAGCCCCGCCTGACCGGCCCAGCTTGCCGGGGTTCATCTGCCACAGCACCTCGTGCACACCCTGGTCCGAGGCGGTGAGCGTCAGCACGCAGAACAGCTCGCCGCCTCGCTCCAGGCCCAGGGCCGAGTGTCCGTCGACGTGCGAGAGCTGGACGATGTCGGCGATGTCGGCGATGTCGGCGATATCGGCGATGTCGGCGTACGCGTGGTCGAACGCCTCGCGCAGCACGTACGCGGCGCGCTCGGTCGGCGTCAGGCGTTCCAGCAGGACCAGGACCGCGACGTCCAGGGCCTCCGCCCGATCCGCGCCGAGCGCCGGGTCGTGGCTCGTGTCCACCGGCTCGGGCAACCACGGGCCGACGTACGTCTCGCGCCGCGTGTGCGCGCCCCGCAGCACGTTGATGGCGAGCCGCGTGGTGGTGGCCGTCCGGAACGCGTGCGGGTCGCGGACGACGGACCGGTCCGTGGTGTGCCAGCGGATCCAGGTCTCCTGCAGCACGCCCCCCGCCTCGACGACCGAGCCGAGCATCCGGTACACGATCCCGAAGAGCTACGGGCGGACCTCCGTAAAGGCGGCGGCCGCGACGTCGAGGCCCGGCTCTGGGCCGCACTGCTCGGGGCCGCACTGCTCGGGGGCGCCTGACGCGGTCATGAACTCACCTCGGGGACGAACGTCCGTCACAGCCGGCGCCCCCGACCGGTCGTACGTGTAGGGCCGACAAACCACGGCCCGGATGCCCTGTCCTGCGCTGCTCGCGCCGCCACCCGGCCGAGCTGACCCATCGAGATGCATCCACAGGCTCGGTAGCAGGCAGGACGTGGCAGGCGACCAGCGCTGGCAAGAAACAGCGCTGGCAAGAAAGCTGGCAAGAACAGAGCGAGCAAGGAGACAGACATGAGCGAGCACGTGCTCGAACCGGCGGCCCAGGCGTTCGCCGACGCGACCGCGAAACCCCCGCTGCTCTACGAGCTGGGTGTCGAGGGAGCCCGCAAGCTGCTCGACGACGTCCAGGCGGCGCCGATCGAGAAGCCGGCCGTCGACGAGAAGTGGATCACCGTCCCGGCCGACGTCGGCGACGTGCAGGTCCGGATCGTCAAGCCGCTCGGCGGCCCGGCCGGCGCGGGCCGACCGGGGCAGGAGCTGCTGCCCGACCTGCTGCCCACGCCGCTGCCGACCATCCTCTACGTGCACGGCGGCGGCTGGATCCTCGGCAACGCGGGCACCCACGACCGGCTCGTGCGCGAGCTCGCCGTGGGCGTCGGCGCCGCCGTGGTCTTCGTGGAGTACACGCGGTCGCCGGAGGCGCAGTACCCCGTGGCGATCGAGCAGGCGTACGCCACCGCCCGGTGGATCACCCGCGACGGCGCCGCCGAGGGGCTGGACGCCACGCGGCTGGCCGTCGTCGGCGACTCGGTGGGCGGGAACATGACCGCCGCCCTGGCGATCCTCGCCAAGCAGCGCGGAGACGTGACCTTCGTGCACCAGTCGATGTACTACCCGGTGACCGACGCCGGGCAGGACACCGGCAGCTACCGTGAGTTCGCCGACGGCCCGCACCTGACGGCCAAGGCGATGGCGTGGTTCTGGGACGCCTACCTGCCCGACCTGGAGCGACGCGGCGAGATCACCGCGTCCCCGCTACGAGCCACGGCCGAGGACCTCGCGGGGCTGCCCGAGGCGTTCCTGGTCGTGGACGAGAACGACGTGCTGCGGGACGAGGGCGAGGCGTACGCGCGGAACTTGCTGGCCGCCGGCGTCCCGACGACGACGATCCGCTACAACGGCACGATCCACGACTTCCTGATGCTGAACCCCCTGCGCGGCACCGCCGCGACGACCGCCGCCCTGGAGCAGGCCGTCCACGTGCTGCGCAAGGCGCTCGGCATCGAGACCACACGAACTGAGAGCAAGGGAGAGCAGTCATGACCACACCCACCGTCGTCCTGGTCCACGGGGCGTTCGCCGAGTCGTCGAGCTGGAACGCCGTCGTCGGGCACCTGCAGCAGCAGCTGATCCCAGTGGTCGCCGTCGCCAACCCGCTGCGGTCCGTCGCGGGTGACGCCCAGTACGTTCGCGACGTCGTCGCCTCCGTCCCCGGGCCGGTCGTCCTGGCCGGGCACTCCTACGGCGGCATGGTCATCACGGAGGCCGCCGCCGGCAACCCGAAGGTCGTGGGCCTGGTGTACGTCGCGGCGTTCACACCGGACACCGGGGAGAACGCGTTCAACCTGTCCGCCAAGTTCCCCGGCAGCACCCTCGGCGCGGCCCTGCAGGCCTACCCGGTCTCCACGGGCGGCAACGAGCTCGCGATCCGCCCGGAGGTGTTCGGCGAGCAGTTCGCCGCCGACGTCGACGAAGATCTCACCGCCCTCATGGCCGCCACCCAGCGACCCGTGACCGAGGCCGCGCTGACCGACGACCTGGTGGCGGCCGAGCCGGCCTGGCGCACCCTCCCGTCGTGGGTCGTGTACGGCGAGGCCGATCGCAACATCCCGGCCGAGCTGATCCGGTTCATGGCCGAGCGCGCCGGCGCCCGCGCGGTGACCGGGGTGCCCGGGGCGTCGCACGCGATCAGCGTGTCGCACCCGGTCACGGTGGCCGAGACGATCATCACCGCGGTCCGCGCCACCTCGGACTGAGCGGGCGCACCGCGCTCGAACACCACGCTCGAACACCGCGCTCGAACGCACCGGGTGCGCACGACGCCGGCCGGGAGCCCGCCAGCCTCCCGGCCGGCGTCGTCCGTGCGCAGCCCGCGCGATGTCCGGGCGGGTGCCCGGGAGCGCCTCAGACGGAGCCCACGGCCGAGAGCAGCCGGAGCCGGTCGTAGCTCTCGGTGCCGGGCACCGCGGTGAAGACCGTGAGGGCCTGGTTCTGGTCCGGGTCGAGCAGGGTCTGGCCGTGCAGCTCCACGAGGCCCACCGCGGGGTGGTTCAGCCGCTTGGGCTCGCAGTACGGGCCGACGACGGGGTGCTCGTCCCACAGCCGCGCGAACTCCGGGCTGAGGGCGCGCAGCCGGACGGCGAGCTCGCCCGCCGGGGACCGCGGACCCGTCTGCGCCTGGAGGGCTGCGAGCCGCGCCGTGAGCGTGCGCCCGTGACGCTCGTGGTCCTCCTCGGGGACCCGGTCCCGCGCGTGCGGGTCGGTGAACCACCGGTAGGCCCGCACCCGGTCCGGCCCGGTGTACGACGTCTCGTCGCCCAGGAGCGCCACCGCGAGCCGGGTCTGCCGCAGGGTCTCGCCCAGCACGTTCTCGACCTGGGCAGGCGCGTCCGTCAGACCGTCGAGGATCCGCATCATGCCGACGTTGACGTGGTCCCCGCGCCGGACCCGGCGTGGCACGGCGTGCCCCGCGAGCTCGACGAGCCGGTCGCGCTCCTGGAGGTCCAGGCGCATCCCGTGCGCGATCGCCGCGAGCACCTGCTCGGACGGCACCGGCCCGCGCTGCTGCTCGATGCGGCTGTAGTAGTCCGCGGAGACGCCGCTCAGCGCCGCGACCTCCTCGCGCCGCAGCCCGCTGGTGCGCCGACGGGGGCCGCGCGGCAGCCCCACGTCCTCCGGCTGGAGCGCCTCGCGGCGCGTCCTCAGGAAGTCGGCCAGCTGCTGGCGGTCCATCGTCGCCTCACTCTCGTCGTGCTGATCCGCTCATGCGGACCCTGTTGCTCAGGAACCCGCGCCGGTCAAGAAGCCGCCACCGGGAACCGGACGCCCGTCAGGCCCTCCGAGACGTCCCAGAGCCGGCTCGCGGCCGCCTCGTCGGTCGCGGCGGCGTAGACGCGCTGCGGTGCCGAGCTGCCCGTGAAGTGGCCAACGCCGTCGGGCCCGTAGAACGTCCCGCCGCCGGCCGTGACGTCCGTGACGGCCTGCAGGGCGGGCAGCACACCCATCTCGACCGGCTGCACGAACACCCCGAGGGCGAGCAGCCGCCGCATGATCGTGTCCATCCGCGGGGGCTCGCCGGTTCCCGAAGCAGTGCCCGAGCCACTGCCGGAGCCTGAGCCGGAGCCCGAGCCGGAGCCCGAGACCGAGCCGGAGCCGGATCCCGAGCCCGAGCCCGAGCCCGAGCCCAGGCCCGGGCCGGCCGCGTAGAGGCCGGTGTAGGTGGTGCCGGGATGGGCCGCGTTGCTCACGATGCCCCAGCCGCGCGCCCGGCTGCGCCGGTCCAGCTCCAGGGCGAACATGAGCTGGGCGAGCTTGGAGAAGTTGTAGGCGCGCACCGGCGAGTAGTCGCGCTCGCTGTTGAGGTCGGCCCAGTCGATCTTGCCGAACCGCGCCGCGGCGCTCGACATCGTGGTCACGCGCGCGCCGGCCGGACGACCGTCGCCGGCGCGCAGCAGCGGCAGCAACCGCCCGACGAGCGCCATGTGCCCCAGGTGGTTGGTCCCGAGCTGGAGCTCGAACCCGTCGGCGGTCGTGTGCCGGCTGGGCGGCGTCATCACCCCGGCGTTCGCGACCAGCAGGTCGATCGGCCGGCCCTCGGCCAGGAGGTCGTCGGCCAGCGCGGCCACGGACTCCAGCGACGCGAGGTCGAGCCGGCGCGTGCCGACGACGGCGTCCGGCACCGCCGCACGGAGGCGCCCGACGGCGGCCTCGCCCTTGGCCGGGTTGCGCACGGGCAGCACGAGCTCGGCCCCGGCCCGCGCGAGCCGCTCGGCGATCCCGAGCCCGATGCCGTCGCTCGCGCCGGTCACGAGAGCGCGCCGGCCGGTGAGGTCGGGCACGACGACGTCGGTGTACCTCCGGGGCCGGTGCCTCACAGGACTGCTGGTCACTGGGTTCTTGCTCACGACGGGTCTTCCTCACGACGGGTTCTCCACCGGTCGGCCGACCGGTCCCGATCAGCGTGCGCGCGGCGCCGGACGGGATCCAGGTTCGAGCTGTCCGTGGCTACGGGCCTGTGACCAGCACCACGTCACGTCCGGGCCCGCTGTGTTGTCGAACTGGTAAGACCACCAGGAGGGTGTCATGGAGAAGATTCTGATCGTCGGCGGCGGCTACGCGGGCTTCTACACAGCGTGGGGCCTGGAGAAGAAGCTCCGCCGGGGCGAGGCCGAGGTGACGCTCGTCGACCCGCACGGCTACATGACCTACCAGCCGTTCCTGCCCGAGGTCACGGCCGGCTCCATCGAGGCGCGGCACGTCATGGTGTCGCTGCGGCGCCACCTGCACCGCACCACGATCATCGCCGGACACACCACCTCGATCGACCACGCGCACCGCACCGCGACCGTCCGCACCAACGACGGCACCCTGCGGGAGATCGCGTACGACACGATCGTCGTCACCGCCGGGGCCGTGACCCGGACGTTCCCCGTCCCCGGCATCGAGCAGGAGGCGATCGGCCTCAAGCACGTGGAGGAGGCCGTCGCGATCCGCGACGCGCTGCTGACCGCGTTCGACCGCGCCGCCCTGCTCCCGCCGGGGATCGAGCGGCGCCGTCTGCTGACGGTCACGGTCGTGGGCGGCGGGTTCACCGGCGTCGAGGTCTTCGGCGAGCTGCTCTCGCTGGCCACCGCGCTGCTGCGCTCCTACCCGGAGCTCGGCCGCGACGACCTGGCCTTCCACCTCGTCGACGCGAACAAGCGCATCCTGCCCGAGGTCACGGACGAGCCGGGTCGCTGGGTCGTGCGGCACCTGCAGGAGCGCGGCGGTCGCATCCACCTCGGCACGCAGGTCGTCTCGGCGGCCGACGGCCGGATCATGCTCTCGACGGGCGAGTCGTACGGCAACGGCCTGCTGATCTGGGCTGCCGGCAACGGCAGCAACCCCGTCGTCGCGCGGAACACCGACCTGCCGGTCGACGAGCGCGGCCTGGTCCGCGTCCGCGCCGACCTCCGCGTCGGCACCGACGACGAGCCCGTCGCCGACGCCTGGGCCGCCGGCGACAACGCCGCCGTGCCCGACCTGGCCTCGCCCGTCCCCGGCGCGCGGACCGTGCCGAACGCCCAGCACGCCGTCCGGCAGGGCAAGCTGCTGGCGAAGAACCTGGTCGCCGTCCTGCGCGACCGAAAGCCCAGGCCGTACCTGCACCACAGCCTCGGCGTGGTCGCGACCCTCGGCATCGGGCGCGGGATCTTCCAGTACAAGGGCCTGGTCATCAAGGGCTTCCCGGCCTGGATCATGCACCGCGGCTACCACGTCCTGGCGGTCCCGACCTGGGAGCGCAAGGTGCGCGTGCTGCTCGTGTGGGTCTCGGCGGTGCTGTTCGGCCGCGACATCATCCCGCTCTCGACCGTGCAGGCGCCCCGCGCGGCGTTCCTCGCGGGCGGCGACCCGTTCGCGGGTTCGGGCGAGCGGACGACGCCGGCCACGCCGGCGGTCACGGCACCGGCCGCCGCCGCACCCGAGACGCCGGCCGCCCACGCCGGCCGCCCCGAGCTGAGCGTGGTGCGCGATGCGGGCTGACCTCCGCCGTCGGGCCGCGGGCCTGCGCGCCCGGGCCGCCGCGCTCGGCGAGCGGCGCGTGCAGCTGCACTGGTCGAACCTGTTCGGCGTCGTGACCTTCACGTGCCTCGTCGTCCTGACGATCACCGGCATCCTGCTGGCGTTCACCTACACGCCGTCGAACGAGCTGGTCACCTACACCGGGCCCTACGGTCCGTTGCAGGGGGCGACGGTGACCGAGGCGTTCGCGTCGACCATGCGCATCTCGTTCGAGCAGACGGGCGGCCTCCTGCTGCGCCAGACGCACCACTGGGCAGCGCTCGTCATGCCCGCCTCGGTCATCATGCAGCTGCTCGTCACGTTCTTCACCGGCGGGTTCCGCCGGCCGCGGCGGCTGAGCTGGGTGCTGCTGGTGGCGGCCTTCGTGCTGGTGCTGCTCGCCGGCTGGAGCGGGTACGCCCTGCCCGACGACATGCTCTCGGGCACCGGCCTGCGGATCGTGGAGGGCGTGGTGCTGAGCATCCCGTTCCTCGGCACCTGGATCGCCGGGCTGATGTTCGGCGGGCCGTTCCCGGGCCAGATCATCGAGAACCTGTACCCGCTGCACGTGGCGATCGCGCCAGGGCTGCTCGTCGTCGTCCTCGTCGCGCGGGCGGCGCTCACCCTGCGGGACGGGCAGGCCAGGCAGTTCCGGCCGGAGCCGGTCGCGTCGCTCGGGCTGCGCCTGTGGCCCGACGCCGCCTTCCGTGCCCTCGGCATGATGGGCATCACCGGGTCGGTCCTGGTGCTGCTCGGCGCGACCGCCACGATCAGCCCCGTCTGGAGCTACGGTCCGGCGTCGGTGGGCGAGGTCGGCGCCGGGAGCCAGCCCGACTGGTACATGGGGTTCCTCGACGGGGCGCTGCGCCTGGTCCCGATGGGCTGGGAGACCGAGTGGTTCGGCTGGACGTGGACGTTCGCCACGCTGGTCCCGCTCGCCGTGGTCGCGGTCTGGTTCGGGCTGCTGGTCGTCTACCCGTACGTCGAGGCGTGGGTCACCCAGGACCGCGAGCAGCACCACGTGCTGGACCGGCCCCGCCACTTCCCGGTCCGCACCGGCATCGGCGTGGCGGGCGCGCTGTTCTACGGCATCCTGTGGGGCGCCGCGAGCGCCGACATCGTCTCGACCGAGTTCGACGTGACCTTCGAGTCGGTGATCACCACGCTGCAGGTGCTGCTGTTCGTCGGTCCGGCGCTGGCGTTCGAGATCACGCGCCGGGTCTGCATCGGGCTCCAGCGCAAGGACCTCGAGATCGCGCTGCACGGGCACGAGACGGGCCGGGTGGTGCGGATGCCGAACGGTGGGTACGCCGAGATCCACCAGCCGGTGAACGACGCCGAGCGGGCGCGGCTGACCGTCGTCCCCGTCCCGGCGGCGCCGGGCCGCACCGACGGCCGGGGGCGGCTGCGCGGGACGGAGCGGCTGCGCGGGGCGCTGGCGCGCGGGTTCGGCACGGGGCACGTGGTGCCCGCGGCGGAGCGGGCGGCCGGTGAACGGGCCGGTGCCGGCGTCGCCGTCGCGAACCGCCCGACCCGCGGCGCTATCCGCCCAGGGCCGAGAACGCCTCGTACACCATGAAGGCCGGCCAGAAGAGGCCCTGGACGATGGCCCAGACGAACTCCCAGAACCCGTCGGCCTGCTGCCAGAAGTAGAACCACGCGCCGATGACGCCGAGCCCGTAGATCGCGCCGCCGCCCGCGGCGCCCGTCCGTGAGTCGCTCATGACCGCACCTCCGAGGCCAACGCTACGCCGGGCCGGGGGCGTCCGGCCTGGTGAACCCGGCGTGGGGAAGGGCCGGGCCCGACGTCGGCCAATCCCCTTCGAGGCCCGAGTTTCTTCGCTTTGAGCCGGCCCAAAGCGAAGAAGACTCAGGCCTCGAAGGTGTGCAACGCACGCACGAGCCAGTCGACGAGCCGGGCGCGCTCGGCGACGACCCCCTCGGACAGCCGCGCCGCGACGTGCACGACGAGCCACGCCTCCAGGTCGCGCAGGGGCTCCGGCGAGCCGTCGGCGTAGGCCAGCGCGTACCCGCGGGTGAGCACCGACCGGCCGACGGCGACGAGCCCGCGGTTCGCCAGCCCGGCGACGCCGCGCGGGGCGGAGGGCGCCGCGTCGGCCCACTGCAGCAGCAGGATCGCCCTGGTGTGGTCCGCCTCGGGCACGCCGCGGGCCGCGTTGGGCCAGTCGATGACGCTGACCCGGTCGCCCGACACCATGACGTTGCCGGGGTGGTAGTCGCCGTGGCACAGGCGGTCCCCCGACGGCAGCCCGTCGAGCAGGCGCAGCGCGAACCCGCGCAGCTCCCGGGACAGGGTCGCGCCCTCGATGCGGGCGGCCAGTACCTGTCGGACGTCGGGCAGGTCCGCGGGCGCGGGCACCGCGTGCACGGCGAGATGGGTCTCAGCGAGAGCCCGGGCGAGCGCCCGCACCCGCCACGGCCTGCGCCGGAGCACCTCCAGCATGTCCGCGCCGGCGACCCGTTCCAGCACGAGGCCCGGTCGGCCGTCCCAGGTCAGGACGTCGACGAGGCCCGGCGCGACGTCGTGCCCGGCCAGGCTGGCCAGGGCCGCCGCCTCGGCGTGGTGCCCGTCGAACCCGGAACGGTAGAGCTTCACGACGGCGTCGCCGCCCCACGCGTACACCTCCGCCTCGCGCCCCACGCCGATCCGGGGCCCGAGCCCGGCCCCACCGGCGGGGACCGGTCCGGCTGCGGTCGAGTCGGTCATCCGGACAGTGTGACGGCGGGGAGGTAGCAGCCACCACCTCCGTTTCGGGTGGTTTCGCCAGCGGCGCGCCCACCCCGCACCGCGGCCGCCCGACGCACCCCCACGGCGTTGACCACAGCAGTTGCTGCCAGATTCGCCCCCCGGCTGGCAGCAACTGCTGTGGTCGACAGCCTTTATGTCTGCCGGCGTCGAGGCCTACTGGTGTCGAGGCCTACCGGCGCCGAGGCCTACCGGCGTCGAGGCCCGCCGGCGTCGAGGCCTACTGGTGTCGAGGCCCGCCGGCGTCGTCGGCCGTGGCCCCCGCCGTGGTGATCCCGCTGGTGCGGGCGAGACGTGGCAGGCTCTGGGGCAGACCTCGCGACACAAGGAGTGCCCGATGAGCCGGCCGGACGAGCAGCGGTTCCCGGCGTCGGTGTTCGGCGTCGGCTCGGAGCCCGACGCCCGATTCACCCTCGCCAACGAGCGGACCTTCCTCGCCTGGATCCGGACCGCCCTCGCGTTGGTGGCCGGCGGCGTGGCCCTGGAGACGCTCGGGCTCGACCTGCACCCCGGCCTGCGGCTCGCGGCATCGCTCGTGCTCATCGTCGCGGGGACGGCGCTGCCGCTGATCGCCTGGGCCGGCTGGATGCACGTCGAGCGGGCGCTGCGCAGCGGGTCGCCGCTGCCGTCGTCGATCGTGGGCGTGGTGCTCGCGGTCGTCGTCGCGGTGGTCGGCGTGCTGGTGCTCCTGGGCGTGCTGCTGCGATGACGGGCGCTGGGTCGCCGTCGGACGCTGGGTCTCCCCCGGGTCCTGGGTCGTCCGCGGGTGCGGGGTCGCCGCCAGGTGCGGAATCGCCCGCGGGTGCGGGGTCTCCCCCGGGTGCGGGGTCTCCCCCGGGTGCGGAATCGCCCGCGGGTGCGGGGTCTCCCCCGGGTGCGGGGTCTCCCCCGGGCGCGGGGCAGGCGCCCGTCCCCGGGCTGCAGCCGGAGCGCACGGAGCTGGCATGGCGCCGGACGGCACTGTCGGTCGCCGCGGTCTCGCTGGTCGGGGCCCGGCTGCTGCCCGCGTTGTTCGACAGCGTGGTCTGGCTGCTGCCGGGCCTGGTCGGGCTGATGCTGGCCGGGTACCTGCTCATCGCTTCCCGACGTCGGCACAGCCGACGGGTGCCGATCCCGGCGCGGGGCCCCGGGCACGACTCACCAGGCGCGGGCCTGCTCGCGGTGGCGGGCGCCGTCGTCGTGGCGATCGGCCTGGGCGGCCTGGTGGTCGTCGCAGCGACCCATCTCTGGGCCTGACAGTTCGACTGCCGGACTGCCCGACCGCCGTCCGACTATCTGACCGGCAGTCCGACTACCCGACGGCCAGTCCGTCGTCGCGCCCCGGTCGGTCGTCAGGCGCCGATCCACTGTCGGGAAGTCGGTCCGCCGGACGCGCCGTTCCGCCAAGCCACCAGCCCGTCGGCCCGTCGGCCCGTCCGGCCCTCGTGCCCGCCTACGGTCGGGCCCGCCGAGCTGTCGAGCCGCCGGGCGCGCCCAGCGTGCGCTTCTACCCCGTCGTTGGGCCCGGAATCACACATATTCCGGGCCCAATGACGGGGTAGAAGCGCACCTTGGGCGTGGGCCGGTCGGGCAGCTCGGCGGACGCCGTGGCAGACGCCGTGGCGGACGCCGTGGCAGACGCCGTGGCGGACGCCGTGCCGTGGCGGACGCCGAGCCCGCACCGCACCCGACCAAGGTGCGCTTCTACCCCGTCGTTAGGCCCGGAATCACACGTAATCCCGGCCAGATGACGGGGTAGAAGCGCACCTCGTGGGTCGGTCAGTCGGCCGGCCGGTCAGTCGACGAGTCGACCGGGTCGGCCAGGCCTGTGGGTCGGCCGGGCCGGTCAGTCGGCCGGGTCGACCGGGTCGGTCAGTCGACGGGTTGGCCGGGTCGGTGCGGCTGTCAGGCAGCCGGGGCCGGGTCAGGGCAACGTCCAGCGTTGGACCGTGCTTCCGTCGCAGTCGGCGATCTGGGTGCGGGTGCCGTCGGTCTGCACGCGGCCGACCGGCTGCAGGCAGCGGCCGGACTGCGGGTTGCGCAGCGCGAGGGTGCCGCTGGTCGAGGCCCACTGCTGGGCACCGGTGCCGTTGCAGTCCCAGAGCTGGACGGCGGTGCCGGCCGCCGTCGCGCCCCCGGCGACGTCGAGGCACTTGCCGAGCGCGCGGACCGTGCCGTCCGTGCCGACGGTCCACTGCTGGGCGGCGTTGCCGTTGCAGTTGGCGAGCTGGATCGGTGTGCCGTTGGCCGTGGCGGCCCCGGCGACGTCGAGGCAGATGCCGTTGCTCGCCCGAATCGTGCCGGTGCGGCCGCCCCCGCCGCCCTGGGAGTCGTAGACCCGCACGTAGTCGACGACCATCTGCTGCGGGAACTGCGTGGTCCCGTCGGGATAGCCGGGCCAGTTGCCGCCGACGGCGACGTTCAGGATGAAGAAGAACGGCTGGTTGAACACCCACGGGTTGCCGCCGGTGTTGGCGGGCGTGAACGTCTGGTACGCGTTGCCGTCCACGAGCCAGGTGATCGAGTTCGGGCTCCAGTCGATCGCGAAGGTGTGGAAGTCGTCGGCGAACGACCAGCCCTGCGGGTGCTGGTACTGCCCCGTGATGGGGTTGCCGCCCGAGTAGCCCGGGCCGTGCAGCGTGCCGTGCACCAGGTGGGGCTCGCGGCCGATGTTCTCCATGATGTCGATCTCGCCCGAGCTGGGCCACGGCGTACCGGGGAACTGGCCGCCGAGCATCCAGAACGCCGGCCAGATGCCCTGGCCGCGCGGGATCTTGATGCGCGCCTCCAGGCGGCCGTACTGCGGCTGCACCTTGCCCTTGGTCGTCAGCCGGGCGGAGGTGTAGCCGCTGCCCTCCTGCCGGGCCGTGATGACGAGGTTTCCGTTGCCGTCCAGGGCGGAGTTCTGGCGGGAGTTGACGTAGTTCTGCAGCTCGTTGTTGCCCCAGCCGCCCGCACCGGTCTCGTGGTTCCAGTTCGCGGCGTTGGGGGCGCTGCCGGCGGCGCCGTTGAACTCGTCGGACCAGGTCAGGGCGGCGGCGGCCTGAGCTGTTGCTGCGTGTGCCGCCCCGGCGTCGGGCACCTGCGGCGGCGCTGCCGAGGCGACGAGCGAGGCGGACAGGACGAGCGTCACGGCGGCGACCGCCGTGACGAGGGTGCGGGGCGCGGAGCCTCCGGGAATGCCGGACCTGCCGGACCCGCCGGGAGTGCTGGACCTGCCGGACCCGCCGGACCTGCTGGGGGTGCTGGATCTGCTGGGGGTGCTGGATCTGCTGGGGGTGCTGGATCTGAGTGCACGACGCATCGGGGTGCTCCCTCGACGTGAGCCATCCCGCCGGGCGGGACTGCCCGGCGGTCATCGCAGTGACGTTCACGCTCGTGGCCCGGGATCCGGGCCGGAGGTAGTGCTGAGGGACCGTACCTTCGGCCGTCCGGCGCGCACAACGAGTGGTCGCACAGTTACGGGTTTTCCCCATCCTGCTGCCGTTCGCCCCGGCAGCGGGCGGCAGCGGGCGGCAGCGGGCGGCAGCGGGCGGCAGACGCGGCAGACGGCGGGCGCACGCTGTGAATGTTCGGCCCGCACATCTGAGGATCGGGTGACGGAGGTGCGTGGCGGCGCCCTGCGCGGGGGCGCAGCGCTTACCGTCTACCCGTGACGCTCGTCGACCTCGTGCTCCTCGTGGTGCTGCTCATCGCCCTCGGCGCCGGGCTGAGCCGCGGCCTGCTGGCCACGCTCGGTGGCCTCGTCGGCCTGATCCTGGGCGGGTTGGCGGCCTTCTGGGCGGTCCCCGCCGTCAACGACGTCCTGCCGTCGTCGCAGTGGCGCGGGCCGGTGTCCATCGCCCTCGCGGTGCTGCTGCCGGTGTTCGGGGCCTCCCTCGGCGCCGGCCTGGGCCGCGACCTGCGCCGCGGCGTGGACCGCACGGCGCTGCGCCCGCTGGAGCGGCTGCTGGGCGGGGCGGCGAACGTGATCGTGGTCGCCCTCGCGCTGTCGTTCGTGGGCAATGCGGTCTCGGCCACCGGCACGCCGGGCGTCTCGTCCGCCGTGTCCTCGTCGGCGGTCCTGCGCACCATCGACGACCTGACGCCCGCCGCGGTGGGCCGTCCCCTGGCCCAGATGCGTGCGATGGTGCTCGACGACGGGCTGCCGCGGCTGAACATCCTGATGGTCCCCCGGCAGGACCCGGTCACGCCCGTCGTCGACCTCGACGACCCGCAGCTCGAGGCCGCCGCCCGGTCGGTGGCCCGGATCTCCGGCATCGCGTACGCGTGCGGCAAGAGCTCGACCGGGTCGGGGTTCGTCGTGGCCCCCGACCGCCTGGTCACCAACGCGCACGTCGTGGCGGGCGTGGACCGGCCGGTGGTCGAGCTGCCCGACCGTCCGGCCCGCGAGGGGCGCGTCGTGTACTACGACCCGGTGGACGACCTCGCCGTCGTCGCCGTCGAGGACCTGGACGCCGAGCCGCTGAAGATCGCGCGGACCCTCTCGGTCGGCGACCGCGCCGCCGTCCAGGGCTACCCCTGGGGCGGCCCGTTCACGTCCCGCGGCGCGGGCGTGCTGAGCATCAGCACCGCCCCCGTCCCGGACGTCTACAACGAGGGCGCGAGCCCCCGCGAGGTCTACTCGGTGGCCGCCGAGGTGCGCCCCGGCAACTCGGGCGGGCCGCTGCTGACCACCGACGGGCGCGTCGCGGGCGTCATCTTCGCGCGCGCCGAGGCCGACGTCGAGGTCGGGTTCGCCATGACGGACGCCGAGCTGCGGCCCGTCGCGGCCCAGGCCACCGCCCTGGACACCCCGGTGTCCTCGGGCCGTTGCGCGGCCTGAGGCCCCCGGGCCGCAAGACCCGAGTCCCCTCGGCCGATAGACCCATCAGCCCCCGGGCCGCCAGACCCGAGTGCCCTCGGCCGCCCGACCCTAGAACGCCCGGTAGTCGACGATCGGCGTCTTGGGCCCGCGCCGCGGCGCGCGCGGGTGCCCGGTGAGCGACAGCAGGCGGACCACCCGGTGCCGGTGCGGCGCGTAGGGCGCCAGCAGCCGCAGCATCCCGGCCTCGTCGGTGCGCTCACCGGCCAGCGCCCAGCCGACGGCGGCCGGGAGGTGGAAGTCGCCGACCGAGACGGCGTCGGCGTCGCCGAACGCGCGCTGCGCCACCTCCGCCGACGTCCACACCCCCACGCCCTGCACCTTCTCCAGCCGCGCCCGGGCCTCCGCCGGCGCCATCGTGGCCGCCTCCTCCAGCCGCGGGGCGACCAGGGCGCACCGCGCCACGGTCCGCGCGCGTCCGGGGTCGACGCCGGCCCGGTGCCAGTCCCACACCGGGACCCGCGCCCAGGCCTGCGCGTCCGGCACCACCCGCAACCCACCGCGCGGCCCGCCGTACGGCCCGCCGTGCCGCCCACCCCCCTGCCCGCCGCCCAGGCCACCGCCCTGCCCGCCGCCCAGCCCGTCGGGCCCCGGCCCCGGCGCCGGGCTTCCGTACCGCATCAGCAGCCAGCGCCAGGCCCGGTGCGCCGTCACGGTCTGCACGCGCTGCTCGAGGACGGCGGGCACCAAGGACTCCAGCACTCGCCCGGTGCGCAGCATCCGCAGGCCGGCGGCCCGGCGGTGGGCGTCCCGCACCTGCGGCGGCGGCGCGAAGCCCGTCGTGTCGTCGTCCTCGCCGAGCAGCACCGGCAGCGCCTCGGCGGCCTCGCGGGCGCCGTCGCCCCACAGGTGCACCACCACCTCCCGCGGGCCGGCCGGGACGAACCGCTGCGTCACCGGCCCGCTCCGGAGCAGCGAGGTGCGCCAGACGGACCCGTCGGCGGCCCGGTGGAACGTGGGGTCGCCCGGTCCGTGCGCGAGCGGTCCGAGCGTCAGGCCGACGTCGAGCCGCCGCGGCGACGTGTGGCGGACGGTGAGCACATCCCAGTGGACCACGCCCGGGGCCCGTCGTGGAAAACCGCCCCGCCGGCGGACCACCCCGGCCGTACGCGGGACGCGGCGCCCCTCACGGGACGGCGCGCTCCGCCTCCACCCGGTCGACCTCGCGCACGACGGTCTCCACCAGCAGGCGCTGCCCGAGCGGCTTGAAGTGCCCCGCCAGCGGCAGCTCGACGTTCCGCGCGCCGGGCAGCCGGCCGGTCTCGGGGATGTGCGGGTCGAACCGCGGGTACACGGCGGTGATGCGCTCGTTGACCAGCAGCTCGCCCGCGAGCGCCAGCAGCACCGGGTCGCGAGGGTCGAAGGACCGCAGGGCGCGGGAGAGCATGTAGCGCGCCCACCGGGACCCGGAGAAGGGCGTGGCGATCGCGACCATGCCGAGCACGCGGTCGCTCGCGGGCGAGAGCATGACGTGCTTGCCGATGAGGCCGCCCTTGCTGTGCGCGACGAGCACGACGCCGGACAGGTCGGCGCGCTCGAGGTGCCCGACGACGACGTCGGCGGACTCGGGGACGGGCCGGGCGTTGTGCCGCAGGCCGGGCACGGCGTGCACGGGGTGGCCGGCGCGGGCGAGCGCGGTGGCCACGGGACCGAGGAACTCCCAGGTCTCGTAGATGCCGGGCAGGAGCACGACGGGCGCGGCGCCGCCGGGTCCGGTGGGCAGGGCCGCGCGCCGCACCAGGTCGCCCACCAGGTGGCGCAGCTGCCGGTCGGCGGCCCAGGCGTAGTCGACGGCCCGGGTGCCGAGCCCGGCCAGCGCCCGTGCGACGCGCCGGGGTCCGCGCGTCATGGCGTGCCCTGGAAGCGGTTCATCCGGTGCACCGTACTGCCCGGCGTAGTGCCAGGCGAGGTGGTGCGCGTGGGCGGCTCGTGCCGGATGCGAGCACCCCGCCCGGGTGTCACCGTTGGCACATGCGGGTCGTCGTCGTCGGAGCCACGGGAAATGTCGGGACGGCGCTGCTGCGCGCCCTGCACGGGGAGTCGCGGGTCACGTCGGTGCTGGGCATCGCCCGGCGGCTGCCGGACCGCGGTGCCGCGCCGTACGCGCACGCCGAGTGGGCGGCGGTCGACATCGCGGCGGAGGACATGGACGAGGCCGTGGTCGCGCGGCTCGCCGACCGGTTCGCCGGGGCGGACGCCGTCGTCCACCTGGCCTGGCTCATCCAGCCCAACCGCGAGCGCGAGCTGCTGCGGCGCACCAACGTGGAGGGCACCCGCCGGGTGGCCGAGGCCGTGGCCCGGGCCGGGGTACCGCAGCTCGTGGTCGCCTCGTCCGTGGGCGCGTACTCCCCCGTGGACGACGACGCGCCGCGGCCGGAGGACTGGCCGGTGCGCGGCATCCCGACGTCGCACTACAGCGTCGACAAGGCCGCCCAGGAACGGGTGCTCGACGACTTCGAGGCCGCGCAGCCCGACGTCGCGGTGGCCCGGCTGCGGCCCGCGCTGATCTTCCAGGCGGACGCCGCCCAGTCGGTCGTGCGGTACTTCCTCGGCCCGCTCGTGCCGGCGCGGCTGCTCGGGCACGGCCGGCTGCCGGCGCTGCCCCTGCCCGCCGGGCTGCGTCTGCAGGCGGTGCACGCGGACGACGTCGCCGACGCCTACCGGCGCGTGGTCGTGGAGCGGGCCCGCGGCGCCTTCAACGTCGCGGCCGACGACGTGCTGCGCGGCCCGGACCTCGCGCGGGTCGTGGACCACGGCCGGCTGGTCGAGGTGCCGCCGGCCGCCGTCCGCGGGGCGCTGGCCGGTGCGTACGGCGGCCACCTGGTCCGAGCCGACCCGGGGTGGCTCGACATGGCGATGTCCGCGCCCGTGCTCGACACCGCGAAGGCGAAGACCGAGCTGGGGTGGGCGCCGCGCCGGACGGCGGTCGAGGCGACCGAGGACCTCCTGGCGGGCATGTCCGTGGGCCAGGGGACGGGCTCTGCCCCGCTGCGCCCCGCCAGCCCCAGGCCCGCGGGCAGGTCCGTGGTGCCCCTGCGCCGCAGCGCGCCGCTGCGGGTGCCCGACTCGATGGACCAGTATCTGTTCGGCCTCTACCTCTCGGACCACTTCAGCGGCGCCACGGTCGGCCTGGAGCGCATGGAGCGGATGACCCGCGACTACGCGGACACCCCGTTCTACGCGGAGCTCGCCGAGGCGACCGAGCAGCTCCGCGGCGAGCGCGAGCTGTACCGCGACCTGCTGGACGCCCTCGGCGTACCGCGTCGCCGGCACCGGCAGGTGGCGGCGTGGGTGGGTGAGAAGGCGGGCCGGTTCAAGCTCAACGGTCGCGTGACGCACCGGTCGCCCATGACGCCCGTGCTGGAGTCGGAGCTCATGCGCGCGGCGGTGGTGGGCAAGATCGGTGGCTGGCAGACGCTGCGGGAGCACGCCGCGGACGTCGGGCTGGACGGCGAACAGCTCGATGCCCTGCTCGACCAGGCCGGGCGGCAGGTCGAGCTGTTCGACCGGTTCCACGCCTGGGCCCGCGCGCGGGCGTTCCGGGCCTACTCGCCCGACCTGTAGCCGTTGACCTTGTGCGTCCCGTCGCACCAGGGTGCGATGGCGGTGCCGCCGCAGCGGCACAGGGCCACGGTGGGGCGCCGGCGGGCGACGGGCTCGCCGTCGTCGTCCAGAATGGTGGCCGGCCCGCGCACCAGCAGCGGCCCGTCCGGGCAGGCGGTCACGGTCACGGGTGCTTCGTCGGACGTCGTCGTCATGCTTGCTCCTCCTGGTCGCCGCTCCTGCTCCGGTCGCCGCCGCTCCTGCTCCGCTCGACGCCGTCACCGCCCGCCGCCTCGCCCGCCGCCTCGCGGGCCGCCGCCGCCCGACGCAGCTCACGGCCGCGCTCGATCTCCTGCCGGCGCCTGGCCTCGCGCTTCTCGCTCGCGCGGGCGTCCTTGGGCGGCAGCTGCAGGCTCTCCTCGGCGGCGATGCCGCCCTGGAGCTCGCGCCCGCGCTCCAGCTCGGCGTCGAGCTCGGCGCCGAACAGCAGCGCGAGGTTGGTGATCCACAGCCACAGCAGGAACACGATGATCCCGGCCAGCGAGCCGTAGGTCGCGTCGTAGCTCGAGAAGGTCGCGACGTAGAAGCCGAACGCGGCCGACGCGAGCACCCACGAGAGGATCGCGACGAACGCCCCGACGCTGATCCACCGCATGCGGGGCTGGCGGACGTTCGGCGTGACCCGGTACAGGATCGCGACCAGGACGATCACCAGCGCCAGCACGACCGGCCACTTGGCGATGTTCCACACCGTGACGGACGTCGAGCCCAGTCCCACGGCGTCGCCGACCGCCCGCGCGACGGGACCGCTCAGCACGAGCGCCGCCACGATCAGCGCTGCGATCGCCACCGCGACGAGGGTGACCAGCAGCATCACCGGGCGCAGCTTCCACACGGGCCGCCCCTCGTCCACCTCGTAGATCCGGTTCATCGCCCGCCCGAAGGCGCCGATGTACCCGGAGGCGGACCACAGGGCGAGCACGACACCGAGGACGAGCGCCAGCCCGGCCCGGCCCCCGCCCCCGGCGGCGTTCTGGACGAGCGGCTCGACGACCGCGAGCACGTCCGGCGGCACCACGCCGCCGACCGTGTCGATCACCCGCTCCACGGCCTGCTCCCCGTCGCCCACCAGTCCCAGGACGGAGACGAGCGCGAGCAGGGCCGGGGCCGCGGCGAGCACCGCGTAGTACGTCAGCGCCGCGGCGAGGTCCAGGCACTCGTCCCGTGTGAACTGACGCACCGTGTTGCGCGCGACGTAGGTCCACGTGCGGCGGTGGAGGTCCGGCGGGGCGTCCGGCTTGCGCCGGTCGTCGGGTGCCGGGGCGTCCGTGCGTGCGGACGTGTCGTCGATGTGGGTCATGCCAGTCCCCTCTTTCCGACCAGCTCTTGTCCTGCCTGCTGTTCCGCGGGCCCTGCTGCTGCGGCCCACCCCGCGGGCCGAGCCGCAGCAGCAGGGCCCGCAGCAGGGCCCGCAGCGGGGCCCGCAGCGGGGTCAGTCGTCCCCGGCCACCCGCGAGCGGACCTCGGCGGCGGCTTCCCGGCTGTGCTCGCCGACGGACCGCGCGGCGTCCTTCGCGGCGTCCCGCACCGCCTCCGCGCTCTCCTGCACCGGCTGGCGCAGGTCGTCCGCGACCTCCCGGGCCGAGGACCGCACGTCCTCGACGAGCGGCGCGGCCTTCACCTCCACGGCGGTCGCCGCGCGTCGCTCGGCGCGGCTGGACGGGATGAGCGACGCCGCCACGAGGCCCAGCCCGAAGGCCACCAGGCCCACGCCCAGCGGGTTGCCCTCTGCCCGCGCGCGGACCGTGCGCGGCACGGAGCCCACCGACTCCGCCACCGACGCCGCGGCGTCCCGGCCGCGGTCGGCCAGGTCGTGCGCACCGCCCTGGGCGGAGCCCGCAGCGTCGTGCGCCGAGCCCATCACGCGGTCCTTGACGTGGGACACGCCCGACCGCACGCGGTCGGCCTGACGGCGGGCCACGTGGGCCGGGTTGACCTTGTCGCCGAGCGCGTCGACGTCGTGGCTCAGCTCGCCGCGCGTCCGTTCGATGTCCGCGCGGATCTCCTCGGGATCGTTGGTGCTCATGAGCTCGTCTCCTCGTGTCCACGAAGTGCGTCAGGGATCTTCTTGACCGACTCGGTCGTCCTCGGCAGGCCCTCCACGGCCCGCAGCTCGGCGCGCCCGCGGGCGGCGAGCACGGCGGCGACCACGGCCCAGACGGCCGCGACGACCAGTGCCGACCAGCCACCGCCGATCAGCGAGCCGAGCGCCCACCACAGCGCGAGCGAGAGGAACAGGAGGACCATGTGGCCCGCCACCCCGGCGCCGCCGAACATGCCGGCGCCCTTCCCGGCGCGCCTGGCCGACTGCGCCACCTCGGCCTTGGCGAGCGCGACCTCCTGCCGGATCAGCGTCGACAGGTCACGGCTGACCTCTCCGACGAGCTGGCCCACGCTCTGGTGCTCGGCCGGCCCGCCACGGCCGTCCGTCGGGTCCGGCGCCACGCTGGACGCGGCGAACGGGTCAGGTGCGGTCGACATAGGTCTCACCCCCGGCGGTCGGCGGGGCCCAGCCCTCCGGGGCCGGCGGCGCGGCGGACGGCACGGCGGCCGGCGGTGCGACCGGCGGCGGTGCGACCGGTGACGCAGTCGTGGCCGGACGTCCCGTCCCGTCGTCCCGTGCGTCCTGTGCGTCCGGGGCGTCCGACGCGTCCCGCATGCCCCGGATGAGTCGGCCCACGAGCAGCCCGGCTCCTGCCGCCATCGCGATGAACAGTCCCGGCCGGCGGCGCGCGAAGTCCTCGACCTCGCGCAGGACGGCGCCCGGCTCTCGCTCCTCGAACCAGTCCGCGACGCGCCCCGTGGCGTCGCCCGCGCGCTGGACGAGGTCGCTCGCGTAACCCGGGTCCTGGGTGCCGCCCGCCATCTGGCCGAGCTCGTCGCCGAGCGACCGCAGGCCGCTCGCCAGGTGCTGCTGCTGGGTCGCCACCTGCTCGCCGAGCTCGATCCGCGTGCGGCCGATCAGCCCACGGGTGCGTTCGGCGGCCTCGTGGGCGACGTCGTGCGCCCGCTCCTTGGCCTCGTGCGCGGTCTCCCGGCCGGCGTCACCGACCTGGGCCGCCGCGTCGGCGACACGTTCCTTGACGCCTGAGGTCGCACCGGAGTCGTCTCCGGTTCCGGCTCCGGACGACCAGCTGTCCTGCTGCGGGCCTGTCCCCGTGCTGTACGGATGTGCCGTCTGGCTCATGATCGGACTCCTGTCGTCGTCCTCGCCCGACAGTGCGGGCGGGGTCGGGGAGCAGGGCAACGGTGTGCCGTGCTCCACCGTGCGGCCACTTCATGACCTCTCTCCAACCTAGGAGGGTGAAAGCCACTCGCAACCCGGGCCCGGCGCAAGTAACCCGACGCGGTAACCCGGCGCAGCTCCGCCCCGTCGGCCGACGATGTCTGGAATGCACAGGAAATCAGTCAGTAAAAACTCTTCAAATGATCGCCAAAAACCCGTCTTCACCAGCGCCTTTGTGGCCCGGACTGTCCGAATCGCCCGAACCGCGATAGGATGAATTGCTTGGAGTCATGAAGCGGCTCCCGATCCGGACGGATCTGGGAGGTCCTTGTGTCCTTGATCGAAGAGCCGCTGACGACGTCAGCGAACCAGGCCGAGAACGGCCCCTCCGCGCTCTCCGCAGGTTTTTCGCCGGCGGACCTCATGCGCACCATGGGTCTCGGCACCAATCTTCTGGTCGGCACCTACCGCGTCGAGCTCGCCACCGGGACCTGGTGGTGGTCCGACGAGGTCTACACGATGCACGGCTGGAAGCGTGACGAGATCGAGCCGGGTCTCGACGCGCTCCGCTCCCGCAAGCACCCCGATGACCGCGACCGCGTGGTCCGGGCCGCGAGCCAGGCACTGCGCGTCGGACGCCCGTTCGCGTGCGCGCACCGCATCGTGGACCGCAACGGTCGCACCCGGTCGGTCGTCGTGACGGGCCAGGGCAGCCAGGGCGAGCACAGCCACGCCCCGGAGCTGGTCGGTTACGTCGTGGACGTCACGCCCGTGCAGAAGGAGGCGCTGGACCGCGAGGCGGAGGGCGCGGTGAACCGCGCCTTCGTCAGCCAGGCGGCGATCGAGCAGGTCAAGGGCATCATCGTCGCGGTGCGCGGCGTCGACGAGGCCGAGGCGAACGAGATGCTCGCCCAGGCCGCACGGAAGGCCGACGTCACACTGCGCCTCGCCGCCGACCAGGTGATGGAGGCGCTGCGCGCCGACAACGAGAAGACCGGCGTCACGCAGGCCGCGCTCCGGCGCGCGCTCGACGTCGTCCACCCGGTGGGTCGGCCGCGCGGCCACGACGCCCTGCTGACCCGGCGGCCGCGCCGCACGGACACGCGCCGCCGGGACAACTGACCGGCGTCAGAAGGTGGGCAGGGTGAAGGACGGCTCGCCCGGTGCCAGCTCCGCGGTGAAGGCCGCGAGGTAGGAGTCCAGCCAGACGGCGCGCCCGCCCTCCGTGGGCGCGTCGCCGGCCGGGTCGTCCACGGCGAGCTCCAGGCGGGCGTCCCGCACGCGGATGGTCTGGCCCGACGGCGTGTCCACCCACGAGCCGGACTGGATCGAGCCGATCTCCACGGCCAGCCGGTGGCCGGCGGCCAGGGTCCAGTCCGTCGACTCCAGGTCGAGGGTCACCCGGCCCGAGTCGATGACGGCGGCCTGCTCGACGAACGGCACGGCCGTCCCGTCCGGGGCGACGTCGTGCAGCTCGACCAGCACGTTGCCGGTGCCCCGCACGTCCAGCGCCACCCTCGGCGTGCCGACGACGCGGGTGTCCGTCGCGACGGGCGCGGACGACGTCAGGAAGCTCGACCGGGCGCCGTCCTGCTCCTCGTCGGGGCCACCGTCGTCCACGTAGGAGCCGCCGCCGAGCGCGATCCGCGCGGTCCGGTCGGCGGTCGGCCACGTGTCCTCGGCGCGCCAGGCGCCGGTGTTGTCCTGGATCGAGAACGCCGGGTACTCCGTCGTCGGCTGCGTGCCCTTGAGGTGCTCGTCGTAGAACGCGCCGATCTCGTCGAACCAGCCGTCGCGCCCCATCTTGAGGGTGCCGTCCTCGGTGCGGTCGTTGCCCCGCACGTGGTCCCACGGGCCGAGCCAGCCGCGCTGGGGGCCGTCGTGGTTCGCGAGGTACTCGGCCATGCCCTCGGGCCGGGTGTTCCACTCCAGGAAGCCCTGGGTGACGAACAGCGGGGTGTCGCTCCCCTTGGCATGCTTCGCCAGGTCGCGGTCCTGCCAGTAGCTCGTGCCCGGGTCGGCCTTCAGGTTGTTCACCGTGTTGGCCGCGGCGCACTCCGGGTGCGCCAGCTCGTACCGCGCGTTCTCCACGTAGCGCTCGTCGTCGTCCGGCAGCTGCGGGAGCTGGGCGATCGTGTTGTACGTGCTCGGGGCGATGATCCCCTCCTGCCGCGGCACACCGTGGGAGCGGATGCGGTCGTACATGTCCCAGATGGGCTCCTGGGCGACGACCGCCTTGAGCGCGTCCTGGTCCAGGTTGTTGCCGATCAGGCCGGTGACGGCGTCGTACGACTTGCCGTACATGCCCACCGCGCCGGTGGACCACGACTGGTCGGCCGCCCAGTCGATCGCGGCGGCGACGTCGGCCTGCTCGCCGGGGCCCGCGAAGTCGAGGCAGCCGGTCGAGCCGCCGTAGCCGCGCGTGTCCACCAGGACCAGGGCGTAGCCGCGGTCGAACAGGTCGAGGCCCTCGACGAGGTCGCCGAACCGGTCGGACGGGCCGGTGTGCTCGTGGCCCTCCTCGGAGATCTCGCCCGAGTGCCCGAAGTACGAGCCGGCCGACAGGATCACCGGCACCCGCTCGCCCTGCCCCAGCCCCTCCGGGAGCAGGACGTCGGCGTGCAGCTCGACGTCGGAACCGTCCGAGGACGGGAAGTAGTGCTGCGTCCAGGCGGCCCCCTCGGGGACGCGGTCGTTCTCCGCGTGCGTCACGGGGCGGTCGGCGGTGGCGACGGCGGCCTTCCCGGACGTGCTGCCGGACCGGCTGCCGGACGTGCTGTCGGACGGCTCGCTCGACGTCGTCGCGGACGGTGCGCCCGTCGGGTCCTCCGACGTCGCCAGGGCGACGGGGACCCCGATGGCGCCCGCCAGGGCGACGGCGGCTAGTGCGGACACGGTCGTGAGTGCGGCTCGTGGTCTGTGCATGACTCGATCACAACCGAACTTTCACCCTCTCGACAGTGGGAGGATGTCACCGACCCCGCGTGACATTCATCGGGCCTGGCCGTGACGCAGCGTCACTGGTGGGGCCGGGGGCGAGGACGAATACTGAGGGGACAATTCTCCGTGCCCCACCCGAACCGGAGTGCCCGATGGACCTCGAGCCCGTGTGTGTGCCGCATGTCCGCGCGCGCCTGACCGGTGCGCGCCTGACCGGTGCGCGCCCGGCCGGTACGCGCCCGGCCGGTACGCGCGCGGCCGGTGCCGGGCGGGTCGAGTGGTGAGGCCCCGGCGGACCGCGTTGTCCGAGCACCACGAGGTGTCCCAGGGAAGGCTGCGCCGCCTCAACCTCCTGCTCCAGGTCCCGCCGGTCATCCTCACGGGCGTGGTGCTCGTGCTGATCGACCACACGTCGTGGTGGGGCACGGCCGTGCTCGTCGTGGGCGTGCTGGCCGCCGTCGTCGCCATGGAGCGCTGGACGGCGGACGACCTCGCACGGGTCGCCCTGCCCTGCCTGGCCGTCACGGCGGCGGTGTGGGTGTTCGGGGCACTCGTGGCCGACAGCAGCACGGCGTTCTACGGCCTCGGCGTCGTGGGCTCCCTCGTGGTGCCCCAGCTCCCGCGGCACCGGATCGCCGCGGGGCTCGGGCTGCTCGGCTTCATCGCGGCCGTGGGCGCGAGCCGGGTGCTGGTGTCGCCGGGCGACGTCGTCGGCGACCTGATCACCTACGTGCTGGTGCCGACGGGCGTGTTCGTCGTGGCCACGCCGCTGTTGTACGGCAGCCAGCGGTACCTCGACCTCATGAAGGAGACGCGCGACCGCGAGGCCGAGCTGGCCGTGGCCCAGGAGCGGATCCGGTTCGCGAGCGACCTGCACGACATCCAGGGCCACACCCTGCACGTGGTGAAGCTGAAGACCGTGCTGGCCCAGAAGCTGGTGCACGGCGACGCCGACCGGGCGCAGGAGGAGCTGCGCGAGATCCACGCGCTGGTCGCCGACACGATCGCGCAGACCAAGAACCTCGCGCACGGGCAGCGGCGGCTCAACCTGTCGGCCGAGCTGGAGAACGCCAAGAACCTGTTCGAGGCCGCGGGCATCGACGTACGCGTCGACCGGCTGGCCGAGGCCGACCCGCGGACCGCCGAGCTCCTCGGCCAGGTGCTGCGCGAGACGACCACCAACATCCTGCGGCACGCGCAGGCCTCGCTGGTGCGGATCACGCTGTCCGGCTCCGGCATCGACATCGTCAACGACGGCGCCCGGGACGGTGCGCTGCCCGCGCTCAGCGGGCTGTCCGCCCTGCGGCAGCGCGTGGCCGACGAGGGCGGCGAGCTGACGGTGGAGCAGGGCGCCGGACGGTTCCGGACGGCGGCGGCGTTCCCGGGGGACGGCGCAGTCTCCGTGGACCCTGCGAACCCCGAGGCCGCCGCTGCGCCCGCGGGCCCCGCCGGTTCATCGGGGCCGGCAGGCTCCGCGACGACGAGAGCACTGGAGAGCAGCCGATGACCACGGTGGTACTGGCCGACGACGAGGCCCTGCTGCGCAAGGCCCTGGCCGCGCTGCTCCCCCTGGAGGGCGACATCGAGGTGCTGGCCGAGGCCGAGGACGGCGCCACCGCCGTCGAGGCCACGCTGCTGCACCGGCCCGACGTGCTCGTGATCGACCTGGAGATGCCGGGGGTGGACGGGCTCGGCGCCGTCGCGCAGATCCGTGCCGCGCGACCGGACCAGGTGATCCTCATGCTCACCCGCCACGCGCGGCCGGGGGTGCTGCGCAAGGCGCTGCGGCTCGGCGTCCAGGGCTTCGTCAGCAAGTCCGCGGAGCCGGCGCACATCACGCAGGTCATCGCGGCGCTGCACGAGGGCAAGCGCTGGATCGACCCCGACGTCTCCGCGCTGGCCGTGATCGACGACTGCCCGCTGACGGAGCGGGAGGTCGACGTGCTGCGGGTGACGAGCAAGGGCTACTCGGTCGCCGAGATCGCGGCCCAGCTCCACCTCGCGGAGGGCACGGTGCGCAACTACCTCTCGAACGCGATGCAGAAGACCCAGACCCGGACCCGGCACGAGGCGGCGCGCTACGCGCGGGAGCACGACTGGTTGTAGGGGCGCTCGCCGGACGTTCGGCGGGGTGCTCGCCGACCGTTCGGCCGGATGCTCGCCGAACATTCGGCGGCGTGGTCGCCGACCGTTCGGCGGCGTCGCGCGGTGGCGGGCGCCACCGGCTGCCACGGGACCGGACGGCCGCCGACTGGAAGTGCGCTTCTACCCCGTCATTGGGCCCGTATTCAGGGTGATTCCGGGCCCAATGGCGGGGTAGAACCGCACTTTGCCCGGGGACCGACGGCGGCACCGGCCTGCGCGCGATCGGCACCGCTGCGGCGACCGCTGCTCGACCTGGCGCGCCGACCCCTCTCCTCGGCGCGCCGGGGCGACCGCTGCTCGACCGCTGCACCGCGACCGCTCCACCAACCACTGTGCGGACTGCCGCACTGACTGATTCTCGGGCCGCCGGCCTGACCTCCTGCGCCACGGGGCGGCGAGGCACGATACTGAGCAGGCACGACGACGGCCGACCCAGGGAGCTGGCATGCCACATGTCACGGGCCTGCTGTCGGTGCGCCTGCTCGGCCCGTTCGGCGTGACGGTCGACGGCGCGCCCGTCGCCCTCAGCTCCCGCCTGCGCACGCTGCTCGCGGTGCTCGCGCTCGACGTCGGGCGGCCCGTGCCGACCGAGCGCATCGCCGCCGCGGTGTGGGGCCAGGACCGCCCCGCCGACCCCCGCAAGGCCATCCAGGTGCTGGTCACCCGGCTGCGGACGGCGCTCGGGGCCGACGCAGTCCGCACCACCCCCGGCGGCTACCAGCTCGACGTCCCGGCGGACGCCGTGGACCTGTCCCGGTTCGAGTCGGCACTGACCGCGAGCCGCGCGGCGGCCGATCCCGCGGAGGAGTACCGGCTCCTGCGCGAGGCCCTCGCGGACTGGCGCGGCTCCCCCTTCGAGACCGTCGACTCCGACCTGCTCCGCACGGTCGACCGCCCGCGACTGGTGCAGCCCGCGTTGGCCGCCGTGGAACGGTGCGCCGACCTCGCGCTCGCCGGCCACGACCCAGCCCCCGAGGACCCAGCCCCCGAGGACCCAGCCCCCGATGTCCCAGCCCCCGGCAAGACAGCCCCCGGCGACCCAGACCTTGGCGTTCCAGACCTCGGCGACCGAGCCCTCGGCGACCGAGCCCTCGGCGACCGAGCCCTCGGCGATCGAGCCCTCGGCGATCGAGCCCTCGGCGACCTGGCCGCCACCCTGCGCGAGCTCGTGGCCACCTACCCGCTGCGCGAGAGCCTGTGGGTCCGGCTCATGGCCGTGCTCGACCGCACCGGCCGGCGCGCCGACGCCCTGGCCGCCTACCAGGACCTGTACCGGATCCTGCGCGCCGAGCTCGGCACCTCGCCCGGCGAGGAGGCCCAGGCCGCGCACCGCCGGCTCCTCGCGCCCGAGCCCGCCGAGCCACCCGGGCCGCCGACACCCCGCGCACAACCAGCACCCCCAGCACCCCCAGCCATGCTTCCGCCCCCGGAGCGCACCTTCCGCGGCCGCGCCGCCGCCCTCACCGCCCTGGACGCCCTCCTCGACACCGCGCCCCGGATCGCCGTCGTCGACGGACCGGGCGGGGTCGGCAAGACGGCGACGGTGCTGCACTGGGCCCACCGCGCGTCCGACCACTTCCCCGACGGGACCCTCTACGTCAACCTGCGCGGCTACTTCCCCACGAACACGCCGCTGGCCCCCGCGGTCGCCGTCCGCCAGTTCCTCGACGCGCTCGGCGTCCCGCCGGCCCGGATCCCGGACGACGCCGACGCCCAGGCCGCCCTGTACCGCTCGGTGCTCGCGGACCGCCGGGTCCTCGTGGTGCTGGACAACGCCCGCGACGTCGAGCAGGTGCGGCCCCTCCTGCCGGGCGGACGGCGCTGCGTCGTGGTCGTCACGAGCCGGAACCGGCTGGGCGGCCTGGTCGCCGTCGAGGGCGCCGCGCGGCTCGCCCTCGAGACGCTCCCGTCGGCCGAGGCCGAGGACGTGCTGGCCGCCCGGCTGGGCGCCGCCCGCCTCGCCGCGGAGCCGGAGGCCGTCCGCGAGCTGCTGACGCTGTGCGGCGGGCTGCCCCTGGCGCACGTGATCGTCGCCGAGCGGGCGGCCGCGCGGGCCGGGGCGCCGCTCGCCGGGCTGGTCCGCGAGCTGCACCGCTCCCGCATCTCCGCCCTGTCCGCCGGCCGCGACCACGCCGCCCGCTCCGTCTTCTCGTGGTCCTACCGCGCGCTCGGTGCCGACGCCGCCGCGGTGTTCCGCCTGCTGGGCCTGCACCCCGGACCACACGTCACCGTCCCGAGCGTCGCGAGCCTCGGCGCGCTCCCCCGGGACCGCGCCCGCGCCGCCGTCGCCGAGCTGGAGCGCGCGAGCCTCCTGATCGAGCTCGCGCCGGGCCGGTTCACCATGCACGAGCTGCTCATGGACTACGCGACCGAGCTCGCCGCGCAGGACCCGCCCGAGCAGTCCGCCGCCGCGACCGTCCGCATGCTCGACCACTACCTGGGCGTCGCCCACCAGGCCGAGCAGGCGCTCGCGCCGCCCTCCGAGGACCGGCACACGCTCGGCCCGCCGTCGGACGGCGTCCTCGCGACGCCCCCGCCCTCCGGGTACGACGCCGGCCTCGCCCTCCTCGAGAGCGAGGCACCCGTTCTCGTCGCGATGGTCCGGCGGGCAGCCGCCACCGGCAACGACGAGCACACCTGGCGCATCGCGCGCTGCCTGCGCCCGTACCTGTGGGGACGGCGGCAGGTCCCGACGCTGCTGGAGGCCGAGCGCCTGGCGCTCGCCGGGCTGGAACGGCTCGGCCGCGTGCCGGAACAGGTGGGCTCCCGCCGCTGGATCGCCCACGCCCTCATGCGGCTCGGGCGGCCCGACGACGCCTGGCGCGCCCTCGAACCGACCCTCCCGCTGACCGAGGACCCTGCCGAGTACAAGACCGAGCACAAGACCGGGCACAAGACCGAGCACCACACCGGCCGCCACCCCGAGGTCGACGACACCACGCGCGCCTGGCTGCTGAACACCACGGCCGCCGTCCTGTCCGAGCTGGGCCGCCCGGACGAGGCCCTGGACCACGCGGAGCGGTCCCTCGACCTCTTCCGCCGCACCGGCGATCTCCTCGGCGACGGCTGCACTGAGTCGGCAGTGGGCCTCTACCTGCGCCGGCTGGGCAAGCTGGACGACGCCCTGGCGGCCGCGCGGCACGCGTACGCCACCCTGACGGAGGCCGGCGACGTCTGGGTCCGCTGCTACACCCGCGAGCTGGTCGGCGACGTCCAGCTCGACCTCGGCGAGCCGGACGCCGCGGCCGCCACCTACCGGGCGTGCGCCGAGGACCTGCGCGCCCTGGGCCGCACGGACGAGCTCGCCGGGATCCTGGCCAAGCTCGCCGCCGCGCGCGGCACCGCCGACGCCGGCGCCGCCGCTGACGCCGACACCGCCCGTGCCGCCGCCGACCCTGCCGGCACCCCCGCCGACCCCGCCGGCACCCCCGCCGACCTCGCCCTCGCCGACCCCGCCGACACCGACCTCGCCGTCGCCGATCCCGCCGACCCACCTGCCGACCCCGCCGGAGGCCGCTGAACGACCGGCAGCACCCGGTCGCCGTCGAGCACCGCCTGACCGAGCGGCGTGAGGGTGTGCCAGACGCTGTTGCGCTCCCGCCGCGACGCGATCAGCCCGGCGTCGCGCAGCACGGACGCGTGCTCCGAGGCCGACGGCGCGGAGACACCGATGTGCCGGGCCAGCTCGCTCGTGCTCGCGCCGTAGGTCAGGGCCGCCAGCGCGGCCGCGCGCGTCCGGCCGAGGAGCGCGGCCAGCGCCCGGTCGTGCCGGCCGCCGCCGGCCGGGTGGAGCCAGGACAGCCGGTGCGGCACCGGGTACACGAGCACCGGCGCGAGCGCCGGGTCGGCCAGCGAGATGGGCGCGCGCCAGCAGAAGAACGCCGGCTGCAGGGTGATGCCCCGACCCTCTAGGTAGACGTCCCGGTCGGCCGCGGTCTCGACGCACAGCACCGGGTCCCGCCAGGTGACGGCCGGGTGCACCGAGCTGAGGAGCGCCGCCGTACCGCCGCCCGTCAGGGTGCGCACGTGCGCGGCGACGTCGGCCTCCACGGCGGTGCGGACCGCGGACCAGTGCGGGGCGAGCGCCTGGTCGTGGTAGGCCTGGGTGGCCTGCCCCAGCCGCCGTCGGGCGGGCGCCGAGCGCGCCAGGTCGAGCGCCCAGCGCGGCACGTCACGCTGCCCGCCCAGGAGCTCCAGCTCGTCCCGGAACCGGGCGGACGGCGTGCTCAGCACCGTCTCCAGGCCCGCGCCGAACTCGGTGGTCCCGCCGGCGGGCGTGAGGAAGTCGGGGGTGTACCCGCGCGGTGGCGTGAGCCGCAGGTAGGAGCGCGCCTCCCACGACATCCCGGACAGCACGCGCGAGCGCCACTCGGCGAAGACCAGGGGTCCGCCCGGCTGGTTCACCTGGTGCGCGCTGAGCACGGCCTCCCACAGCGGGTCGGGCCCGGGGGCGAGCCGGACCCGCAGCAGGTCCTCGGCGGTGAAGTGGATCCGTAGCATGGGCACCCTCCTGCAGGACGCCGGATCTCGGCGTCACCGCCCATTGCACGCGCCGGCGGTTTCAAACTGCTTTCACCTTTCGGTCGGGACCCCGACCCGGCAGGATGGCCGGGACGGGGGGCGCGACGGTGCGGGACGGGATGCGGCGAGACGGGACACGGCGAGACGGGACACGGCGGGACGGGACACGGCAGGACGACGGGCACGAGCCCGCGGTCACGGTCTCCGTGCTGGGCCCGTTCGCCGTCGTGGTCGACGGCGCGGCGGTGCGCCTGCCGGGCCGGCTGCGTGCCCTCCTGACCGGGCTGGCGGTCGGCGCGGGCGCGCCGGTGTCCGTGGAGCGCCTCGTCGACGTCGTCTGGGGTGAGGACCTGCCCGTCTCCCCGCAGGGGTCGCTGCAGGTGCTGGTCCGCCGGCTGCGGTCAGTCCTGGGCGACGCCGCCGTCGAGACCGCACCGGGCGGGTACCGGCTGGCCCTGCCCGCCGGGCGGGTGGACGTCGCGTCGTTCGCGGGGCTCGTCCGGGCCCGGCTCGCCGAGACGCCGGCCGCGGAGCGCCGGCGCCTGGCCGACGCCCTGGGCCTGTGGCGCGGCGCGCCGTTCGACGGGGTCCGGTCCGAGATCCTGCATACGGTCGAGGCGCCGCGGCTGGAGGAGCAGCGCCTCGCGGCGCTCGCCCGCCGCATCGAGATCGACCTCGGGACGCCGGACGACGCCCTGGTCGCGGAGCTGCGCGACCTGACGGACCGCTACCCGCTGCAGGAGCGCTTCTGGGGGCACCTGATGACGGCGCTCGCCCGGAGCGGACGGCCCGCCGAGGCCCTCGACGCCTCCGCCCGGCTGGAGCGCACGCTCGCCGACGAGCTGGGCATCGGCCCCGGGGAGGCGGTCCGGCGGCTGCGGCGGGAGATCGCCGCCGCGGCGGCCACCGGCCCGGCGTTCGCCGGCCCCGGAACCGGGCGCCGGACCACCGGCCCAGGGCTCACCGGCGCAGGGGTCACCGACGCAGGGGTCACCGACGCAGGGCTCACCGACGCAGGGCTCACCGGCGCAGCGGTCACCGGCGCTGCGGCCGCCGCCGGTCCGGGCGCCGCCGCCAGTCCGGGCGCGGACCCCGGCCGGGTCCCGCGCCAGCTCCCGCTCGGTCCCCTCACCTTCAGCGGGCGCGCGGGCGCGCTCGCCGAGCTCGACGCGTTCCTGGCCGACGACGGCGCGCCCCGGGTCGCGGTCCTGGACGGCGCGGGCGGAGTCGGCAAGACCGCGACCGCGCTGCACTGGGCGCACCGCGTCGCCGACCGGTTCCCCGACGGGCAGCTCTACGCCAACCTGCGAGGGTTCGACCCGACGTCGGCGCCGGTGCCGCCGGGCACGGTGGTACGGGCGTTCCTGGAGGCCCTGGGCGTGGCCAAGGGGCGCGTCCCGGCGTCGGAGGACGCCCTGCTCGCGCTGTACCGGGGCGTCGTGGCCGGACGGCGGCTGCTCGTGGTGCTGGACAACGCCCGCGACGCCGACCAGGTGGCGCCGCTGCTGCCCGGGTCCGGGCCGGGCGTCGCCGTGGTCACGAGCCGCGCCACCCTGACCGGCCTGGGCGCCGCGCGGGTGGCGCTGGGCACCCTGACGCCCGCCGAGGGGTTCGACCTGCTCGCCCTGCGGGTCGGCGCGGAGCGGTGCGCCGCCGAGCCGGAGGCCGCGCGCCGGATCGTGGAGCGGTGCGCCGGCCTGCCGCTCGCCGTCGTGATCGCCGCGGCCCGGGTGCTGGCCCGGCCGGCGTTCCCGCTGTCGGCGGTCGCCGACGAGCTTGCGGACGGCGGCGCCCGGCTCGACACGCTGGGCGACGACGACGCGATGGCCGACGTCCGCAGCGTCTTCGCGACGTCGTACCGGGCGCTGTCGCCGCCGGCGGCACGCCTGTTCCGCCTGCTCGGGGTCCATCCCGGGCCGGACGTCGCGGCGGCCGCGCTGCCGCCCCTCCTCGGCGGCCCGGGCGCCGAGGACGCGCTCGCCGAGCTGGTCGCCGTGAACCTCGTGACGGAGCACGCCCCCGGCCGGTACGCGATGCACGACCTCGTGGCGGAGTACGCCCGCGAGCGGGCGCGCGAGGACGAGACGCAGGAGTGGCGGGACGCCGCCGTGGGGCGCGTGACGGCTTGGTACCTGGGCGTCGCGCTCGAGATGGACCGTCGCCGGTGGCCGGGGCGCGTCCGCCAGGAGTTCGTCCAGGACCCCGGCCCGGTCCGGGTGCCGGACGAGGAACCGGCCGCCTGGTTCCGGGCCGAGCGCACCGTCCTGTTCTCCGTGGTGACGGCGGCCCGCGAGCACGGGTTCCCCGGCGAGGTGCTGTCCCTGGTCTGGGCCCTCTACAGCACGCTGTCCCAGCACGCGGAGCAGCGCGACGCGCTGCGCACGGTGCTGCTCTCCGCGCGCGACGTCGCGGTCGAGGTCCGGGACCGGCGGGCGGAGCTGTGGTGCACCCGGTACCTCGCGGCGCTGGCGGCCGCCGCCGGCCGACAGAGGGAGTGCGAGGAGCTGCGGCGCCGCACCGTCGACCTGGCCGCCGAGCTGGGCGACGTGCGGGGGCTCCAGCTCGCGCACCACGGGTACGCCGGCGACCTGGTGCGCTGGGGACGTTACGACGAGGCGGTGGCCCAGGCGGAGCAGGCGCTCGTGCACGGCCGCCGCTCCGGCGACCCCTTCCACGAGGCCCACGCGCTGAACATCCTCGCGTGGTCCCTGGCGCACGCCGGCGACCTCGACCGGGCGCTGCCGCTCGCCGAGCGGGCCCTCGGGATGCTGAACGACCGGGACAACCCGACCACCCGCGCCGTCGTCTGGGACACGCTCGGCCTCGTGCACACCGGCCTGGGCGACCCGGAGCGGGCGATCGTCTGCTACCAGGAGGCGGCGGTCCGGTTCCGGGAGTTCGACGTGCGGCAGGACCTGGTGGCGGCCGAGCGCCGGCTCGCCGTCCTGCTCGGGGAGGCCGGCCGGTGGGCCGAGGCGCGCGACGCCTGGCAGGAGTGCCTGGACCAGTCCGTCGAGCTCGGGCTCGGCGGCGTCGCCGGGATCCGCGCGGAACTGGCCCGGGCCACCGCCGAGCTCGACCGCGCCGGGCTCAGTCCCGACGGCGCGAGATCGTCCGGCCCAGCCACACCAGGGGGTCGTAGCGCTGGTCCGCCACCCGCTCCTTCATCGGGATGAGGGCGTTGTCGGTGATCTTGATCCCCTCGGGGCACACCTCGGTGCAGCACTTGGTGATGTTGCAGCGCCCCAGGCCGTGCTCGTCCTGCGCCGCGGGCACGCGGTCGGCGACGTCCAGCGGGTGCATCTCCAGCTCGGCGACCCGCATCAGGAACCGCGGGCCGGCGAACGCCTCCTTGTTCTCGTCGTGGTCGCGCACCACGTGGCACGTGTCCTGGCACAGGAAGCACTCGATGCACTTGCGGAACTCCTGCGAGCGCTCGACGTCGACCTGCGCCATCCGGTACTCGCCCGGCGCCAGGCCGTCCGGCGGCGTGAACGACGGGACATCGCGCGCCTTGGCATAGTTGAACGACACGTCCGTCACGAGGTCGCGCAACACCGGGAAGGTCCGCATCGGCGTCACGGTGACCACGTCGGTGGGCGCGAACACCGACATCCGCGTCATGCACAGCAGCCGCGGGCGCCCGTCGATCTCGGCCGAGCATGACCCGCACTTGCCCGCCTTGCAGTTCCACCGCACCGCCAGGTCGGGCGCCTGCGTGGCCTGGATGCGGTGCAGCACGTCGAGCACCACCTCGCCCTCGTTGACCTCCACCTCGAAGTCCGCGAGCGCCCCGCCGGAGGCGTCCCCGCGCCAGACCCGGAAGCGACCCTTGTAGCTCATGCCGTTCCTCCCTCGCGGTGCAGCGCCTCGGACCGGCCGGCGTCGGGGCCCCCGGCGTCGGGGTGCCCGGCCAGCTCGGCCGGTGTGTAGTACTTCTCCAGCTCGGACAGGTCGAACAGCGCGAGCAGGTCCGGGCGCATGGGTTCCCGCTCGGCGGGTTCGACGGCGGTGCGCGGCACCACCGCCGCGCCGGACCCGAGCCCCGACCCGTCCCGCACGCAGTGGGTGACCAGCACCCGGTGCCGCCACTCGGCGTCGAGCCCGGGGTGGTCCTCGCGGGTGTGGCCGCCGCGGCTCTCGGTGCGCAGCAGGGCGGAGGACGCGACGGCCTCGCTGACCATGAGCATGTTGCGCAGGTCCAGCGCCAGGTGCCAGCCCGGGTTGTACTGCCGGTGGCCCTCGACGACGACGTCGTGCACCCGGGCCCGCAGCTCGGCGAGCCGGTCGAGCGCCGCGACCACCTCGGCCTCCGTGCGGATGATGCCGACCAGGTCGTTCATCACGCGCTGCAGCTCGGCGTGCAGCGTGTACGGGTTCTCGCCGCCGGCAGCGGCCGGGTGCGCGTCGAACGGGGCGAGCGTCATGGCGGCCGCCGCGGCGACGTCCGCCTCCCGGACGGCGGGACGGCGCTCCAGGCCGACGACGTAGTCGGCCGCGCCGAGCCCCGCGCGCCGGCCGAACACGAGGAGGTCGGACAGCGAGTTGCCGCCGAGCCGGTTGGAGCCGTGCATCCCGCCGGCGCACTCCCCCGCCGCGAACAGCCCCGGCACACGGGACTGCCCGGTGTCGGGGTCCACGGCGATGCCGCCCATCACGTAGTGGCAGGTGGGGCCCACCTCCATCTGCTCGGCCGTGATGTCGACGTCGGCCAGCTCCTTGAACTGGTGGTACATCGAGGGCAGGCGCCGCCGGATCTCGTCGGCGGGCATGCGGCTGGCGATGTCGAGGTAGACGCCGCCGTGGGGCGAGCCGCGGCCCTCCTTGACCTCGGTGTTGATGGCGCGGGCCACCTCGTCGCGCGGCAGCAGGTCGGGCGTGCGGCGGTTGTTCTCCTGGTCGTCGTACCAGCGGTCGGCCTCGTCCTCGGACTGGGCGTACTGACCCTTGAACACGTCCGGCACGTACCCGAACATGAACCGCTCGCCGTCGGAGTTGCGCAGCACGCCGCCGTCGCCGCGCACGCCCTCGGTCACGAGGATGCCCTTGACGCTGGGGGGCCAGACCATCCCGGTGGGGTGGAACTGGACGAACTCCATGTCGACGAGGCTGGCCCCGGCGCGCAGCGCCAGGGCGTGGCCGTCGCCCGTGTACTCCCACGAGTTGGACGTGACCTGGAAGGACTTGCCGATCCCGCCCGTGGCCAGCACCACGGCGGGCGCCGAGAACAGGACGTGCCGGCCCGACTCCCGCCAGTACCCGAACGCCCCGGCGACGGCGCCGTGGTGCTCGGTGCCCGCCTCGGGGTCGGTGAGCAGCTCGGTGATCGTGCACTCGGCGAACACCCGCAGCCGCGCCTCGTAGTCGCCGGTGGCGGCGTGGTCCTCCTGCTGCAGCGCGACGATGCGCTGCTGCAGGGTGCGCAGCAGCTCCAGCCCGGTCCGGTCGCCGACGTGCGCGAGCCGGGGGTAGGTGTGCCCGCCGAAGTGGCGCTGGCTGATCCGGCCGTCGGGCGTCCGGTCGAACAACGCGCCGTAGGTCTCCAGCTCCCAGACCCGGTCCGGCGCCTCCTTCGCGTGCAGCTCCGCCATCCGCCAGCTGTTGAGGAACTTGCCGCCGCGCATCGTGTCGCGGAAGTGCACCTGCCAGGAGTCGTGCTCGTTGACGTTGCCCATGGCCGCCGCGCAGCCGCCCTCGGCCATCACGGTGTGCGCCTTGCCGAAGAGCGACTTGCAGACGATCGCGGTGCGCAGCCCGCGCTCGCGGGCCTCGATGGCGGCGCGCAGCCCCGCGCCGCCCGCGCCGATCACGAGGACGTCGTAGTCGTGCCGTTCGATCTCGGTCAAGGCCGGGCTTCCTCTCCGACGGGCCGTGCGGTTATCCGATGAGGCGGTTGTCCGATGATGCGGTTATCCGATGAGGCGAAGGTCCGTGATCGTCCCGCGCGCGACGAGCGTCACGTACAGGTCCGTGAGGATCAGCGAGGCGAGCGTGATCCACGCGAAGAGCATGTGCCGCGTGTTGAGCGCGGAGATCCTGGTCCAGAACCAGTACCGGACCGGGTGCTTCGAGAAGTGCGTGAGGCGGCCGCCCATGACGTGCCGGCACGAGTGGCACGACGCCGTGTAGCACCACAGCAGGGCGACGTTCGCCAGCAGCACCAGGTTGCCGACGCCCACGACGAACCCGTCGTCGGGATGCCGGAACGCGACGAGCGCGTCGTAGGTGTTGACCAGCGAGACCAGGACGGCGACGTAGAAGAAGTAGCGGTGCACGTTCTGCAGGACCAGCGGGAAGCGGGTCTCGCCCGTCTGCCGCGCGTGCGGCTCGGGCACCGCGCAGGCCGCCGGCGCGAACCAGAACGACCGGTAGTACGCCTTGCGGTAGTAGTAGCAGGTCAGCCGGAACAGCAGCAGGAACGGCAGGCTCAGGGCCGCGTACGGGATCAGCGGGTGGTCCGGCAGGAACATGCCGAAGTGCGAGGAGCCCGGTGCCGACGCGCACCCGAGCGACACGCAGGGCGAGTAGAACGGCGTCAGGTAGCGCTCGTCCGCGAAGAAGTACGCCTGCTCGAACGCCCGGGCGGTGGCGTAGACGACGAAGACGAGCAGGCCGGCCGCCGTCGCCGCCGGGGCGAGCCACCACCGGTCCGTGCGCAGCGTGCGGGCCCCGACCGCGGCACGCCCCGGGGTGTCGACGCCGCGCGCGCCGACACCCCGCGCCGTCGTCGTCACGACCGGTCGCCGTGGTAGCCGCCGAGCCCCTCGTCGTCGGCATCGCTGAACATCGACGCGTCCAGCGGGGTGTCGGGCACGACGACGTGCTCGGGCACCAGGTCCGGGACGCCCCGCGCGGGATGCGCCGCGGCGAGCTCGCCCGCGTCGATCTCCAGCCGCTCCAGGTCGTTCACCAGCCGGCGCACCTCGGGTGCGTCACCGAAGGCGCCGCGCACGTCGGCGACGCTCCGACGCAGCTGCTCGATCGAACGGCGCAGCGTCGCGAACTCGGTGGTCGTCATGGGACACCTCCTTGGCGACGCGCCTCACCCCGTCGTGAGGTGCGTCACACCAGACTCTGCCCTGCACGCCCCCGATAGGCAAGGGCGAACCCGGCCCGGGGCCCGAGCGTGACAGGAACGAGACGTGACCGGCGCCACGGTTGACCTCAAGCGCTCGAAGTATCAGAACCTGGGGACATGGAACGTGGCGGCAGGGAACGTGGCGGCAGGGAACGTGGCGGCAGGGAACGTGGCGGCAGGGAACGCAAGGGCGCAGGGACGACGAGCACGAAGCCGGTACGGACGCGGGCGCTCACCATCCAGGAGGCCGCCCGGCACACCGGGCTGAGCGCGTCGACGCTGCGGTACTACGAGCAGATCGGGCTCGTCGGGCCCGTGGACCGCGACCCGGACAGCGGGCACCGCCGGTTCGGGCCGCGGGTGGTCGAGACGCTGGAAGCACTGTCCTGCCTGCGCGGCGCCGGGGTGCCGATCGAGGAGATGCGGCGCTACCTGGCGCTGCTCGCCCCGGGCGACGCCGCGGCTGCCGCCGAGGAGGCCGCGCTCTTCGCCGCGCACGCCGACCGCGTCGAGGCCGAGCTGGCCCGGCTCGCGGTCCGCCTGGAGTACCTGCGGGCCAAGTCCGACCTGTGGCAGGCCCGTGTGGACGGCGACACCGACGCCGAACGGCGGGCGGCCGACCGCACGGTCGCCGCGATGACGAAGTTCTGAACCCCCTGACCTGAACCCCACCCCGACCGAGGAGCTGCACCATGCCTGGATCCGCCCTGCCCGAGAACAACTCCCTGCCCGTCCTGGTGACCGGTGGCAACGGCTACGTCGGTGGCCGCCTGGTCGCCGCACTGCTGGACCGCGGGCATCGCGTCCGGGCGACCGTCCGCGACGCGGCCCGGGCCGGCGCCGTCACCGACCTGGTCCGCGCCGCCGGCGCCGACCCCGCGGGCCGCCTGGAGACGGTCGTGACCTCCCTGGACGACGACGCGGGCTGGGCCGCCGCGATGGCCGGGGTCTCGGTGGTCCACCACGTCGCCTCGCCCTTCCTGTCCGTGCCCGAGGACCGGGCCGACGAGATCATCGCGCCCGCGGTGGACGGCACCCTGCGGGTGCTGCGGCATGCCCGGGACGCGGGCGTGGCGCGCGTCGTGCTGACGTCGTCGTTCGCCGCCGTCGGCTACAGCCCGAAGGCCGGGCGCCGGTACGACGAGGCGGACTGGACCGACCCCGAGGGGCCGAACGACCCCTACATCCGGTCCAAGGCGCTGGCCGAGCGCGCCGCGTGGAACTTCATGGCCGAGCAGGGCGGAGGGCCTGGCCTGACCGTGCTCAACCCGACGGGGATCTTCGGCCCGGTGCTCGACGGGCGGTTGTCCACGTCCGTCGGGGCCGTCCAGGGTCTGCTGACCGGCGCCGTGCCGGTGCTCCCGCGGCTGCGGTTCGGCGTGGTCGACGTGCGCGACGTCGCCCAGGCGCACGTGCGCGCGATGACGTCGGCCGCCGTCGGCGAGCGCATCCTCCTGACGAGCGGCGACGTCGTGACCTGGGGCTGGGTGATCGACCTGCTGCGGCGGGAGCTGGGCGTGGACATCACCGCCGTCGAGCAGGACGCCGCCGGGGACGCGGACGTACCGCCGCTGGAGATCAGCAACGACAAGGCCCGGCGGATCCTCGGGATGTCGTTCCGCCCGGCCGCCACGACGCTGCTCGACACGGCCCGCAGCCTGCTCGCCCGGGGTTGACGCAGTCCCACCCGTCTGTCGCATCCCGGCCGTTGCCCCGCTCGGGGCGGGTGGTGCTGGCCTGTGCGCCGGCCCGACCGCTGACCTACCGTTGGCCCCATGACGACGACCGATCCGAACTCCGAGTACCTGCGCCTGCTGGGCGAGCAGGTGGGCCACGAGTTCGCCGCGCACCTGCAGTACGTGGCGATCGCGGTGTGGTTCGACAGCCACGACCTGCCGCAGCTCGCCGCGCACTTCTACCGGCAGGCGCTGGAGGAGCGCAACCACGGCATGATGATCGTGCAGTACCACCTCGACCGGTCCCTGCCGGTGCGCATCCCGGGCACCCCCGAGGTGCGCAACGACTTCGCGGACGTGCTGGAGCCCCTGCAGCTCGCGCTCGACCAGGAGCAGCAGGTGACCCGCCAGATCGAGGCGATCTTCCGCGCGGCCCGCGCGGAGGGCGACGCGCTCGGCGAGCAGTTCCTGCTCTGGTTCCTGGAGGAGCAGGTCGAGGAGGTCGCCGCCGCGACCACCCTGGTGACCGTCGCGAGGCGCGCCGGCGACAACCTGTTCGACCTGGAGAACTACGTGGCCCGCGAGACCATCGGCGACGCCGGCGAGTCGGCGGCCGCACCCCGCGCCGCGGGCGGGGCGCTCTGACTTAGGTGAACTGCGCCTAGGCCGGCTCCGCGAACACGCCTGGTCCGCCCTCGTTCTCCATGCGCTCGTCGAGCTCGTCGAGCAGGTCCTCGAGGGCGACCAGACCGTCGAGCCGGAACTCATAGGGCACCGCCCGGAGGGCGGCCGCCGTCCGCCGCACGACCGACAGGCGCTCACCGGCCCGGTCCGCGCCGACCATCCCCCGCGGGATCGCGTCCTCGACCAGGTGGTCCGTGGGGACCCGGTCCGGGTCGAGGTCCTCGTACGCGTCGGCCAGCAGCCCGTCGAGCACCTTCCGCAGCCGCGCCCGCTCCTCGGGCCTCGCCGAGGTCAGGGCCGACAGCAGCCCGGGCTCGAACGCCCACCCCGGGTCGGGCAGGGCAACGGTGTGCGCCACGCCTTCGACGTCGAACCACATGATGCCCTCGATTCCCGCCCGTAGGGGGCCCGTAGGTACGGACCGAGGCTCAGGTCCGCTCTGACGGAAGCAACCTAGAGAACACCCGGCCGCCCGCACAAGGCGATCGCGGGTGAACCTTGGCCCAGCGCTGTCAGGCCGGCAGAGCTCAGGCCGGCAGACTTCAGGCCGGCAGAGCTCAGGCCGTGGCCGGCGGGATGTTCTGGTTCAGGTGGAACACGTTCTCCGGGTCGTAGGCGCGCTTGACCTCCGCGAGCCGCGCGAGCTTCGCCGGCGGGTAGGCGCGGCGGACGCCGGCCGCGCCGTCGTCGGCCAGGACGTTGACGTAGACGCCGCTGGCGTACGGCTCCAGCAGCGCCGCGCTCGTGCGGGCGGCGGCGATCCGCCGCTCGTCCTCGGCGGGGTCGGTCCAGCCGGTGGCCACGACGTACTCGAACCGCGCGTCGCGCTGGCTGAACGCGGCCGCGCCGTCCGGCACCTCCGCGATCGCGCCGCCGTAGGCCTGGAGGCCGGCCCGCACCTCGGGGTCGTGGGCGAGCAGCGCCTCCAGCGCGGCGTCGGGCAGCTCGCGGAAGTAGTGGCCCTTCCAGTAGCGGCGCACGGCGTGCCCCCGGACGCTGTCCTCCCGCGTCTGCAGGTCCAGGTAGGACAGCTCCTCGACCCGGCGGGCCGACGGCGTGCCCAGCGCGTCGAGCTCCCGCGCGTGCGCCCGGCCCTTCTCGGGGTCGCCCACCCAGACGAAGCCGAGCGTCGCGACGCCGTCGTGCACCGCCGCCGTGTAGGTGGCCTGCCGCGGGGCGGAGGCACTGAGGTCGCGCCATCGGAAGGCCGCCCCCGCCGCGGACGACGTCGCCGCCCCGGCGCCCGCCGCCGCGCCGATCGGGAAGTCGAGCTCCACGCTGACCGCCCGCGTGCCCGCCGGGTGCAGGCGGAACTCGAACTCGGTCACCACGCCGAAGTTGCCGCCCCCGCCGCGCAGTGCCCAGAACAGGTCCGGCCGCGCGTCGGCCGACGCGCGGACCACCTCGCCGGCCGCCGTCACCACCTCGTAGGACACGACGTTGTCGCAGGCCAGGCCGTACTTGCGCGCCAGCCAGCCCATGCCGCCGCCCAGGGTGAGCCCGCCGACGCCGGTGTGCGAGACGTTGCCCGCCGTCGTCGCCAGGCCGTGGGGCTGGGTCGCCGCGTCGAGCGCGCCGAGCAGGGCGCCGCCCTGCACCCAGGCGCGCCGCCGCTCCGGGTCGACGCGGACCTCGCCCATCGGCGTGAGGTCGATCATCAGCCCGCCGTCCGGCACCCCGTGCCCGACGACGCTGTGCCCGCCGCACCGCACGCCCACCTCCAGCCCCTCGCGCCGGGCCAGCGCGAGCGCCACGACGACGTCGTCCGTCGTGCGGCACCGGACCACGAGAGCCGGCCGGTGGTCGACCATCGCGTTCCATACCGTGCGGGCCTCGTCGAACCCGGCGTCGCCCGGACGTCGCAGGTCGAGCCCCGTCGCCGCCGGGTCTTCGGTGATGTCCATGCTGCCGTCTCCTCGCGCGTCGTGGGACCGTGCTGCAGGAGAGACCGTCCGACGCCGTGGGACTCATCGCGTGCGACCAGGAAACTTGTTGCCGCCGCCCGCGGGCCTCCTGGGGTCCGGCCCCGTCAGCGCACCCGGACGGCGCCCGGCTGGACGCTGACCGCGGCGCGGGTCGACTCCCCCAGGTCCTCGCCGTCGATCTCGAACACGCGGGGCTCGCCGAGCTCGATCTGCAGGCTCTCCAGCCGGCGGTGGGTGGCGCTCTCGCTGCTCTCGGCCGACGCCCCGCCCGCCAGGGCGCGCTTGATGCCGTTGTCCCAGACCATGTTCCGCAGCGTGTCGACCCACCCGGCGGCGCCGTCGGCGCTCAGCACCAGCAGGTCCAGCTCGCCGTCGCCGGGGTCAGCGTCGGGCAGGAGCGTGATCCCGCCCTGGAGCATGCCGCAGTTGCCCACCAGCAGCGTGTGCGCGCTGTCGCGCTCCAGCACCTGGCCGTCGGCGGTGATCGTGACGTCGAGGGTGCCGCTCGCGGTCAGCGCCCGTCCCAGCGACTCGACGTAGGCGAGCCAACCCACCTTGTCCTTGAGGTCGTCGTCGGTCTCGGTGATCATGTGCGCGTCGAGCCCGAACCCGGCCATGACGGCGAAGGCGTGGCGCCGCGTGCCGCCGTCGAGGTCGATCTCCAGCCAGCCCACGTCGATCGTGCGCGGCCGGCCGCCCAGCACCCGGCGGAAGGCCGCCGCCGCACCGGTGAGCGGCACCCCGAGGTTGCGGGCGAGCAGGTTGCCGGTGCCGAGCGGCACGATCCCCAGCTCGACGTCGGCGCCCGACTGCGCGAGGTGCTCCGCGACGGCCCGCACGGTCCCGTCCCCGCCCGCGGCCACGACCACCTCGGCGCCCGCCTCGATCGCCCGCCCGGCCGCGCCCTGCCCGGGATCGTCCTCGGTGGTCTCGGACCACAGCACCGTCTCGCGCCACCCCGGGTCGTCCAGGCGCTCGGCGGCCACGGCCTTGTCCAGCGCGGTCTCGAGGGTCTGCCTGGTCGTCTTGGCGGGGTTCCAGATGATGCCGAGGCGTGCGGTCATGGCGTCATGCTCGCACGCCCACGCCGGGGAGACCGATCCCTGTGCCAAGATCTGCCGGTGCAGATCAGGCTGATCGGTCCGTTCGAGGTCACCCTGGACGACGGCGCCGCCACCGACGTCCCCGGGACACGGCTGCGCGCCCTGCTCGCCGCCCTCGCGCTCGCCCCCGGCCGCGTGGTGCCCCGGGCGACGCTGGTGGACTGGATCTGGGGCGAGGCCCCGCCGTCCGACACGACGAACGCGCTCCAGCGCCTGGTCTCCCGGCTGCGCAAGGTGCTGCCGGACGGTGCGCTGGAGGGCCAGGTGAGCGGCTACCGGCTGCTGGTGGCCGCCGACGACGTCGACGCCGTGCGGTTCGAGCGCCTGGTCGCCCGGGCGCACGACGCCGACGTCGCCGGCCGCGTCGGGCTGCTGCGCGACGCCCTCGCACTGTGGCGCGGCCCGGCCCTGCAGGACGTCGGCGGGCCGGACGGCGTGGCCGGCGGCGGTGGCGGTGGCGGTGGCGGTGGCGGTGGAACCGGCGGCGGCGTCGGCGGGAGTCTTGCCGCCGCCGTGACCCGGCTCGACCGGCTCCGCCTGACGGCCCTGGAGGACCGGTTCGAGGCGGAGCTCGACCTCGGGCACGGCGCCGACGTCGTCGCGGAGCTGACCGACCTCGTGGCCGAGCACCCCCTGCGCGAGCGCCTCGTCGCCGCGCTGCTGCGCGCGCTGGCCGCGGCCGGCCGCGACGCGGAGGCGCTGGAGGTCTACCAGCGCACGCGCGAGGCCCTCGCCGACGCGCTCGGCGTGGACCCCTCGCCCGAGCTGTCCGCCGTGCACGTGGCCTTGCTGCGCGGCGAGCTGGCCCCGCGCGAGGCGACCCGCCGCACCAACGTGCGCGCCGCCCTGACCAGCTTCGTGGGCCGCGACGCCGACCTCGCCGTGGTGCGCGGCCTCGTCGCCGACCACCGGCTGACGACGCTGGTCGGGCCGGGCGGCGCGGGCAAGACGCGGCTCGCCACCGAGACGGCGGGCCTCCTGGCCGGCGACCTCCCGGACGGGGCGTGGCTGGTCGAGCTGGCCCCGCTCGGGCCCGACGACGACGTCGCGCAGGCGGTCCTCACCGCGCTCGACCTCCGCGACGCCCTGCTCGGCGAGGGGTCCGCCCTGGACGCGACCGACCGCGTCGTCGCCGCCGTCCGCGACCGCGAGGCCCTGCTCGTCCTGGACAACTGCGAGCACGTCATCGACTCCGTGGCACGGTTCGCCGAGCGCGTGCTCGGCGAGTGTCGGCGGCTACGGGTCCTGGCCACGAGCCGGGAGGCGATCGGCATCCCGGGCGAGGCGCTGTGGCAGGTGCTGCCGCTGGGCCTGCCGGGCGCCGCCGCGAGTGACGACGAGATCGGCTCGGCCCCCGCCGTCCGCCTGCTGCTCGACCGCGCGGGCGCCGTCCGCGCCGACCTCGCCCCCGCCGGCTCGGCCCTCGACGCCGGGACGCTGGCCACCCTGGCGCGCGTCTGCCGGGCGCTGGACGGGATGCCCCTGGCCATCGAGCTGGCCGCCGCCCGGCTGCGCACCATGTCGATCGACCAGCTCGCCGCCCGGCTCGACGACCGGTTCCGCCTGCTGACGGGCGGCAGCCGCACCGCGCTGCCCCGCCACCGCACGCTGCGCGCCATGGTCGACTGGAGCTGGGAGCTGCTGAGCGACGCCGAGCGGACCGTCCTGCGCCGGCTGTCGGTGTTCCGCGGCGGGGCGAGCCTGGAGGCCGCCGAACGCGTCTGTGCGGATCCGGCGACCGGTGTCCTGCCGGACGACGTGCTCGACCTGCTCACCGCCCTGACCGAGAAGTCGCTGCTCGTCGCGGACGACGCTGCCCACGCCCCGCGCTACCGCATGCTCGGGACCATCAGGGAGTACGCCGCCGGACGCCTCGCCGAGGCCGGGGAGAGCGAGCCGGCCCGCCGGGCCCACCTGGCCTGGTGCACCGAGCTCGCCGAGACCGCCGAGCCGCACCTGCGCCGCGCCGAGCAGCTCACCTGGCTCGCCACGCTGGCCGACGAGCACGACAACCTCACCGCCGCGATGCGCGGCGCGCTCGCCGCCGGCGAGGCCGCGGCGGCCATGCGGCTGGCCGCGGGCTCCGGCTGGTACTGGTGGCTCAGCGGGCACAAGTCCGAGGGCATGGAGCTGATCCTCGCGGCCACCGAGCTGCCTGCCGAGCCGGCCGACCAGCCGGCCGACGACGTCCAGGCCTGGGTGTACGCCCTGCTCTCGATGTTCCTCAGCACCGGGATGGGCGACGAGCACACGGCCGCCGACTGGATCCACCAGGCCTACCGGTTCAGCCGGACGAGCGAGCGCCCGCACGCCGCCCTGCCGCTGGTCGTCCCCCTGGAGCGCCTGCTGGCGGCCCCGCACGAGGGCGTGGCCGCCTGGGAGTCCGTGCTGGACGACGCGGACCCCTGGGTCCACGCGCTGGCCCGCCTGCACCTCGGCAAGCACAAGCTCATCCTCGGCCGGGACGAGCAGGAGGCGGAGGCGGACCTCGCCCGGGCGCTGGCGGAGTTCCGGGCGCTCGGCGAGCGGTTCGGCATCTCGTTCGCGCTGTCCGAGCTCGCCGACCAGGTCGCGTCGCGCGGTGAGCTCGCCGCGGCGTGCGCGCTCTACGACGAGGCGACCGTGGTGGTCACGGAGATGGGCGCGGTGGACGACGTGATCCAGATCCGGACGCGCCTGGCCCAGCTCCGGTGGCTGCTGGGCGACGAGGAGGGGAGCGCCGTCGCCCTGGCCGAGGCCGAGCGGCACGCCCGCCGGGTCACGTGGCCGGGCACGCTGGGCACGCTGGCGCTGGCCCGGGCGGAGCTCGCCCGTTGGCGCGGGGACGCCGACGCGGCGCGCGAGCACCTGGCGACCGCCCGGGTCCTGTGGGGCGACGACGCGGACGGGGCGCACGTGCGCGCCGTCCTGCACGACCAGCAGGGCTACCTCTCCCCCGACCTCGACGAGGCGCGCGCCCACCACGCGGCGGCGTGCCGGGCCGCCCTGGACACCGGGCACGCGCCGATGGTCGCGGTCGCGCTGGTCGGCGTCGCGGACCTCGCGCTGCGGCTCGGGGAGCCCGAGCAGGCCGCCCGGCTGCTCGGGGCGAGCGCCGGGGTGCACGAGCGGCGCGACTACCGCGCCGCCGTGGACATCGAGCGGGTCGAGGCGGCGGCGCGGAGCCGCCTCGGCGACGCGGAGTTCGCCGAGGCGGCCCGGGTGGGGCGGGAGACGGGGCTGGGGACGGGGCTGGAGCCGGGCTGGGAGCAGCTCGCCGCGATCACGCTCGCCTCGTGAACGTGGCGCCCGCCCAGCCATGGCCCACCAGGGCGGTCGCGACGCGCCGGCCGCCCCTCACATGACCCCCAGCAGCAGCGCGACCGTGCCGCCCGTGGCCAGGAGCAGCGTGGTGCCGGCGTGCATGCCGATGGACAGCCGCAGGTCCTGCTTCTTCCAGACGAACCAGGGTCCGGGGAAGAAGAAGATCACGCGGGAGAAGAACACCCAGGGCGACCACAGGTGGTACAGCGAGAAGAGGACGGTGCTGAGCACCGGCGCCCAGGCGCCGAGGTGGGCCAGGCGCGGCATCAGGAACCCGCGGAAGTAGTACTCCTCGATGAGCGGCAGCGTGAAGCCCGTGAAGGGGATGGAGGCGGCGAGCGTGACGATCATGACCGTGCGGTCGTTGCCCTCGAGGTACGTGGTGGCGCTGGCGCCGACGTCGTCGAACGGGAGCCACGTGAAGAAGGCCTCGAAGACGGCGGTGTCCAGGACGGTGAGCACGGACGACACCACGACGAACCAGGCGATGAGGCCGGCGACCATGGCGACGAGCCGGCCGCGCGGGACGGGCTTGTCCAGGTAGCCGAGGACGCCCCGCAGGGAGTACCGGCCGGTGCGGTAGCGGCCGAGCCAGAGCAGGCCGAGCTGGAGCGGGTAGAGCACGAGGACCAGGGCGATCGCCCAGCCCAGGAACGAGGGGTAGTCGACGGCCCGGACCAGCGGCTGGGCGACGAGCAGGTAGACGGCGACGATCAGGACGCCGGGCACGAGGTGCAGCGCGACGGACAGGGGCAGGGAGTGGCGCTCGGCGAGCAGGAGCTCGGCGACGCGATGGGTGCGCGTGTCTTCGACGAAGGCCGTGGGGCCGGACAGGTTCTCCATGCCGAGGATGCTGTCGCCACCCGCGGACACGACGCTGACACGGCGCTGACACGGCTCCCGGACCGCCGTCGGCGCACAGCGCGTATCACCCGTTCGTTTGCGCAACTCCTGGTGTGCAGTGGCACTATTTGCCCGGCCGGTCCGGCCGGACACTCTACGCAGAGGGGGCAGTGCGCGTGACGAACACGGGTGTGCGCCGGGCCGACGTCGCCAGGCTCCGCACCGCGTTGGCCGGGCTGTCGGACGAGGCCGGGTCGTCGGACGAGCCGGAACGGCCCCGCGACCGTGCACCGCGCCCCGAGTGCCGCTCGACCCGGGCCTCGATCCACGACTACCTCTCGGGTCGGCTGCTCCCCCACCGCCGGCACCGGCTGGAGCGCCACCTGGACGGCTGCCCCGGGTGCATCCGCGCGTTCATCGACGTCCGCCAGGTGTCCTGGACCCGCAGCGCCCTGGACCGGCGGCTCGTCGCCGAGGACCACCGGGGCGGGCGGCACCGCCGTCCGCCCCGGCGCTCGGGTCAGCCCGCGCGCACCGCCACCTCGAAGACCCGGGCCACGTCCGGGGTGTAGTTCGACGGGTCCGTGATCACGAGCCGTACCTGGTCGACGGCCGCCGCCGGGCCGGGCACGCTGACCAGGCCGAGGGTGTTGTCGTCGAAGGCGCCCGCCTGCTGCCACCCGGCGGACGTGTGCACCTCGACCGTGAAGTCGCGCAGCACGTTGACCGAGCCGCCGCCGACGAACCCGCTGTACACGTCGACCTGGTCGATCACCGTGGGCGCGTCGAGCGTGATCGTCAGGGTGGGCGTGGTGTCGCCGGCCGCCGACAGCCAGCGGCCCGCGTTGGTGCAGTCGCCGTCCACCGCCTTGGCCGCGCCGGTGCTGGAGCTGTTGGACGAGGACGCGACCGCCGTGGCCCCGACCGCCGCGTGGTCCGCACACGGCGACGCATACGGCTGGTCGGCGAGCCAGGCCTTGATCATCGCGCCCTGGTGCTCGCCGCCGAGCAGGTTCCAGTCGTGGTCGAACATCTGCGGCTTCCAGTAGTTGTCGAAGATCCATGCCGTCCAGCTGATGTGCGGCCGGGCGTCGAGGTACTGGCGCAGCGGGATGCCCCAGCCCGACGTCGTACCCTGCGTGACGGTGGGGTCGGAGAACTCGCCGGGCGGGTTCCAGCCGAACTCCGTGAGGATCACCGGGATCTGCTGGGCCGCGTTACCGAACTTCGCGTCCAGGTTCGTGGCTGTGGCGTCCCCCTGGTTGGGGTACAGGTGGTAGACGTACGCGATGTCGTTGCCGGCGATCGGGTCGGCCGCCGCCTGGTTGACGTACGTGCTCCACTGCGGGCCGCCCATGAGCAGCAGCGTCTCGGGCGCGACCGCCCGGATGTCGTCGACGACGGGCTGGATGTACGCCTTCCAGGTGGGCCAGCTCGCCGGGGCGACGGGCTCGTTGAACACCTCGTAGATCACGTTCGGCACGTCGGCGTACAGCGGCGCCACGTAGTCCCAGAACTCCGCGACCGTGGACTGCGGCACGCCCGTGCTGCCGTAGTCGGACACGTAGTGCAGGTCCACGATGATGTAGATGCCCAGGTCCACGGCCTGCTGCACGTACGGGTCCACGTACCGGGCCACGTTGTCCTCGACGCTGAGCGAGCCCCAGACCGTGACGGGCAGGCGCACCACGTCGGACTGCCAGCCGTCGGACACGGTCATGTCGATCACGTCGGAGATCGGCTTCGGGTGGCACTCGGGGCACTCGGCGTTGTGCCGCGGCGCGAGCACGGACACGCCCCGGAGCTGGACGGGGGTGCCGGCGGCGTTGACGATCTTGTTGCCGGAGGTGCCCAGCCGGGAGACGGCGGCGGGGGCTGCTTCCGCGGCCGGGGCGACGTCTGGTGAGAGGGCGGCGGGGGCGACCCTGGCTCGCTCGACGGCGACGGACGCCGCTCCGCTCGCTCCAGACGCCGGGACCGCGAGGCTCAGGCCGGCCACGACCAGCGCGAGCGCCGACGCGGCGACCGTGTGCCGCGCCCGCGCCCGCGCCCGGCGCGGCGGCCGGGCGGCGGGTCGGGAGACGGCGGGCACCGCGGTCGGCAGGTCGACGGAGGCTGAGGTCAGCACGTCGTCGGGCGCGGTGGTGGGAACAGCTGGGGTGGGCCGGGGCGCGCGGCCCCCGAACAGGATGTTTCGCAGCACGATGGTTCTCCGTTCTTCGTTGAACGAGCGGTCGAGCTGGTGCAGGACGTGACACAAGGAGTGACACAAGGAGTGACACAAGGACTGGCATAAATGAGATCGGTCGGATGCCTTGAGATCGGTCGGTCAACCGACCGATCTCAGTGCATCGGACCGAAGTCGATGAGTTCGGTCAGTTGCTCCTGATCACCTCCCCCTCACTCGCGGTGCGTGCGGATGTGGTCCGGCCACGCGAGCTCGATGCCGAGCGTGTCGGTGAGCAGGCGCTGGTAGTCGGCGAGCCGCGCCGGGTCGCTGCGCACCTTGCGGGGCGGCAGGCCCCGGTCGAGGCAGAACGCGACGAGCGCCCCGACCGCCTCGCCGATGCCCCACTCCACGGGGTGCAGCCGGTAGCAGCCGTTGGTGATGTGCGTGGTGCCGATGTTCTTGCCCGCGGGCAGCAGGTTCTCCACCCGGACCGGCACCAGCGCGCCGAGCGGCACCTGGAACGGGTACGCCTCGATGTCCACGTAGGTGCGGCCGGCGGTGCTGGGGTGGAGGTCGATCCGGTAGCGGCCCAGGCCCACGGCGTCAGGAAAGACCTCGCTGCCCGCGCCGTCGGGCCGCGCCTGCACGCCCACGTGCTGCTCGGTCACGGTCAGCTCCGCCCGGATGCGGCGGGCCTCGCGGATGTACGGGGTCTTGGCCAGGCCGTCGGGCGTGCCGGTCACGTCGGGACGCAGACGCAGGCCGGGGTAGCCGGTGCCGCCGTCGGGCCGCGGGGCCTCGGTCTGGAGCCAGTGCAGGAACGAGAACGACAGCTCGCGCGCACCCGCGAGCGCCGCCGCGCGGGCGGCGTCGTCGACGCCGGGGCCGAGCAGGGGCGCCGCCCAGTAGTCGATCTGGGGCCAGTTGACGATCGTGACGTCGCGGACGGCGCCGTCGGCGAAGTTCTCGCGGGCCAGGACGCGGCGGAACGTCCACAGCGGGAAGTGGGCGTTGCGGGCGTGGTCGGCCTCGAACAGGCGCGAGGTGCGCGGCTGCAGGGTGATGGGCACGACGTCGTCGAAGGAGAGCTGCGGGCCGGGCCAGAACGGGGCGACGGCGGTGCGCCAGTGGGCGTAGCCGGCGGGCCGGTCGACGGTGTGGTCCTCGCCGGGGCGGTGCTCCAGGGCGAAGCACCAGGAGATCGCCTGCTGGTCCAGGGGGTCGGCGACGGCGGGGGCGTGCGGCTCGCCGGTCTCGTCGCGGCCCTCGGCGCCGATGACGTGCTCGACGCCGGCGAGCTCCAGGAGGTCGCCGAGCTCGGTGGCGTCCACGACGTAGTCGGCGTGCACGGTGGTCTCGTGGCCGTCGCGGGTGTCGCGCAGGGTGACGGCGTCCACCTCGTCGCCGGAGGTGTGGGCGGCGACGGGCTCGTGGCACAGCAGCAGCTCGATCTGCCCGCCGGCGCGCCAGGGGGCGATCATCTCCTCCAGGACGGCGGCGGCGACGCGCGGCTCGTGGCAGAGGTGGCTGACGATGCCGAGGCCGGGGTCGAGCAGCGGGTCGGCGGCGGCACGCGGCGTCAGGGGGTAGTTGCGCCGGTAGTAGTCGCGCACCCGACGGCGCAGCTCGGCGTACCCGGGCGGGGCGTAGCGGTCCTCGATCCAGGTGTGCTCGTCGGGCGGCACGGCCTGGGCGGTGAGCTGGCCGCCGAGCCAGTCGGTCGCCTCGGTCAGCACCACGCGCCGGCCCAGCCGGGCCGCGGTCAGCGCGGCGGCCACGCCGCCCATGCCGCCGCCGACGATCAGCACGTCGGTCTTGCGCTCGCTCATGCCCGCGCTCGTTCCCGTGCTCCTGCCCGCGCTCATCCAGGGTTCCCCTTCGTCGGTGCTGCTGGTCCGGCCGGCGGCGCGGCCACGGTCTCCCCGTCGACGACGACGCACTCCACGAGCACGTCCGCGACCGGCTCGCCGGGCTCGTCGAGCATGCCGACGAGCGTGTCGATGGCGAGGCGGCCCACCTCGCGGCGCGGGATCTGCAGGCAGTCCCAGCGCACGGGGGCGTCGGGGGCCACACCCTCCAGGACGGCGACGGACACGTCGCGCGGCACGGTCAGCCCGCGCGCGGCCAGCGCGTCGGCGAGCGGGTGCGCCAGCCACTCGGCGTCGGCGACCACGGCGGTGACCTCGCCGGCGGCGACCGCGTCGAGCCAGGCGGCGTCGAGCGCGCCGTCCTGCAGGCCGGGCCTCGCCGGGGAGACGTCGCGCAGGCCGCGCCGCGCAACGGCGGACTCGTAGCCCCGCCGGCGGTCCGCGTAGGACTCCTCGTCGATGCCGGCGCGCAGGTAGGCGACCCGCTCGTGCCCGAGGTCGGCCAGGCGGTCGACGATCGCGGCGGCGGCCGACTCGTAGTCGGGCACGACGCACGTGATGCGGGTGCCGGGCACCTCGCGGCGGCCGATGTGCACGAACGGGTAGCCGTCGGCCTCCAGCCGGGCCAGCTCGGCCCGGTCGGCGGCGACGCCGAGCAGCACCGCGCCGTCGGCCACGTTCAGGCGATTGACGCCGTCGCGGTACACGCGGCGCCGTCCGTCGCTGCCTCCCGTTGAGGTGAACAGCACCAGGTCGTGGTCGATCTCCTCGGCCCGCTCCTCGATGCCGAGCAGGAACTCGAAGTAGAAGTCCTCGCGCGCCCGCGGGAACACCGCCTCGAAGGTGTGCACGCCGAGCAGGCGGTTGCGGCCGGTGCGCAGCTTGCGCGCCGTCGGGTTGGGCACGTAGCCCAGCTCCTTGATCGCGTCCTGGATGCGCCGGACGGTCGCCTCCGGGATGCGCGCGGCGTCCGTGTCGCCGCCGATCACGCGCGACACGGCCGACTGCGAGACGCCGGCCAGCCGCGCGACGTCGGACTGGCGGGGCGCCCGGGCGCGGCGCGGGGTGGTGGTCACTCGTTCTCCTGGGTGGTGGTGCGGTCGGCGGCGTGCAGCCAGCAGCGGGCCCAGCGGCCCGCGCCGAGGTCGGTGCGGGGCGGGGCCTGCGTGCGGCACACGTCCATCGCGAACGGGCAGCGCGGGTGGAACCGGCAGCCGGCCGGCGGATCGATGAGGCTGGGCGGCTCGCCCAGGCCGTCGGCGTCGGCGTCGAACAGGGCCTCCCGGTCGCGCGCGCCGCGGCCCGGGTCGGGCGAGGACTCCACCAGCAGCCGGGTGTAGGGGTGCTGCGGGTCGGCGATGACCTGCTCCTTGGGCCCGCCCTCTACCATCTCGCCGGCGTACATCACGACGATGTCGTCGCACAGGTAGCGGGCGCTGGCGATGTCGTGCGTGATGTAGAGCAGCGCGAGCCCGTCCTCGGTGCGCAGCCGGTCGAGCAGGTTGAGCATCTCCAGGCGGATGGACACGTCGAGCATCGAGATGGGTTCGTCACCGAGCAGCACCTTGGGCTCCACGGCCAGGGCCCGGGCGATGACGACGCGCTGCCGCTGCCCGCCCGAGAGCTCGTGCGGGAACTTGTCCACGTACTGCTCGGCGGGCGTCAGGGCCACGCGCTCCAGCAGCTCCCGCACCCGCCGGTCCAGCTCTGCCTTGCCGCGCACCCCGTGGTGCAGCCGCAGCGGCCGCTCCAGGTTGTGCCGGACCCGGTGCAGCGGGTTCAGGGAGCCGAACGGGTCCTGGAAGACGATCTGCACGTCCTTGTGGTACGCCCGCTCCACGCGGCCGCGCCGCTGCCGCACGGGCACACCCTCCAGCGCGATCTCGCCGCTCGTCGGGGCGTAGAAGCCGGCCAGCAGCCGGGCCAGCGTCGTCTTGCCGCTGCCGGACTCCCCCACGAGCGCGACCACGCGACCGCGGTGCAGGGCCAGCGAGGCGCCCTCCACGGCGCGCACCACCGAGCGGGCGCCCACGGCCGAGCGCACCTCGAAGTGCTTGGTCACGTCCACGGCCTCCAGGACCGGGACGTCCGGCGCCCCGCCCCCGGTGGGGGACGGCGCGGGAACGGTGGTCGCGGTCATCGGGACCCTCCTTCGGTGGTGCCGGACGCGGGGCCGGACGCCGAGTCAGGTGCGTGGTCCGGCCGCGCGGTCGGGTCGTGCAGCCGGCAGGCGACGGCGTGCCCGCCCTCCGCCGTCCGCCCGACCGTCACGAGCTCCGGCAGGTGCGTGTCGCACCCCTCGAACCGGGCCGCGCACCGCGGGTGGAACGGGCAGCCCGACGGCGGACGGCGCAGGTCGGGCGGCGTGCCCGGGATCCCGGTGAGCCGTTGCAGGGGCGCGTGCAGCGGCGGGAACGAGTCGCGCAGCCCGCGGGTGTACGGGTGGCGCGGGTCGTCGTACAGCTCCGCCGCGGTGCCGAGCTCCACGATGCGACCGGCGTACATGATGGCGATGCGGTCTGCGAGCTCCAGCAGCAGGGACAGGTCGTGCGTCACGAAGACGACGGCGAACCCCAGCGTCCGGCGCAGCCGCAGCACCTGGGCCAGGATCTGCCGCTGCATGACGACGTCGACCGCCGTCGTCGGCTCGTCCATGACCACCAGCTCCGGGCCGCACGCGAGTGCCAGCGCGATGCTGGCCCGCTGCCGCATGCCGCCCGACAGCTCGTGCGGGTAGCTGCGTGCCCGGTCCCCCGAGATGCCGACCGTGGCGAGCAGCTCGGCGGCCCGCGCCCAGGCGGCGTCCTTGCTCAGCGTCCGGTCGTGGGTGCGGAGCGCGTCGGCGAACTGCGCGCCGAGCCGCATCACGGGGTTCAGGGCGTCCATGGCGCTCTGGAGCACGATCGACAGGGAGGTCCAGCGCAGCGCCCGCAGGGCCCTGGGACTCGCGGTGACGAGGTCGATCGCGGGTCCGCCGTCGCGCGGGTGGAACACGATGCTGCCCCCGGTGGTGACGGCGGGCGGCCGCTGCAGGCGGGTCAGGGCCGTGATCAGCGTGGACTTGCCGGAGCCGGACTCGCCCGCGACGCCGAGGATCTCGCCGCGGCGCAGCGTGAAGGTGACGTCGGCGCAGGCGCGCACGGGGTCGCCGTCGGTCACGTACTCGACGGTCAGGCCGGTGACGCGCAGGACGTCGGCGGCGGCTCCCCGCGCGACGGCGCCGCCGACGTCGGACTGCCGGGTCTCAGGCACGAACTGGGTGACCATCAGGCATCGCTCCCCACGGAGGTCTCGGCGGCAGTCTCAGCGGCAGTCTCGGCGGCACGGTCCTGGGTGCGGCGCACCACGGAGCGCCGCACCGTGCGCAGCTTCGGGTTGGCCAGCTCGTCGACGCCGAAGTTGACGAGCGTCGCCGCCGTCGCGACGAGGGCGATGCACAGGCCCGGCGGCACGAACCACCACCACATGCCGCGCAGCACCGCGCTCTGCTGCTGGGCGGCCTGGATCATGGTGCCCCAGCTGATCGCGCCGGAGTCGGAGATGCCGAGGAAGGCGAGGCCCGCCTCGGCCATGACGCCGCCGATCACGCCCGACAGGAACATGGCGGCGATCCAGCCGGTCAGGTGCGGCAGCACCTCGTGGAACAGGAGCCGGTGGTGCGGCTCCCCCAGCGTCCGCATCGCGAGCACGAAGTCGCGGTTGCTCACGCTCATGGCCTGCGCGCGGATGGTGCGGGCGCCGCCCGACCAGCCGAAGAACCCGATGATCAGCGCGATCACCCACAGCCCCGTGCCCTGCATGTAGCCGGCGACGATGAGGATGAGCGGCAGCACGGGCATGACGATGAACAGGTTGGACAGGAAGTTGAGCCAGGAGTCGGTACGCCCGCCGAAGTACCCGGCGGGCAGCCCGACGAGGATCGCGAGCGCCGTCCCGATGACGGCCGACAGGAACCCGACGAACAGGGAGCCGCGGGCGCCCTCGATGGTCTGGGCCAGCACGTCCTGGCCGAACTGGGTGGTACCGAGCCAGTGCTCGGCGCTGGGCGGCAGGCCGATCGCGGTCAGGTCGTTGGCGCGCGGGTCGAGGCCGGGCACGCTCGCCGTCAGCCAGGGTCCGAGCAGTGCCAGGAGCACGAAGAAGCCGATGACGGACAGGCCGACGCGGACCTTCCAGCCTCTGACGAGACCTGCACCGAGGAGTCCGGTTCTCATGGCCCTCACCCCTGTTCCCGGATGCGCGGGTCGAGCACCACGTAGAGGGAGTCGGCCAGGAGGTTGGCGAGCAGGGTCGCGAGCGTCACGATGAGGAAGACCCCCTGCATCATCGGGTAGTCGCGCTTGTTGAGGGACTCGAACAGCAGGTAGCCGATGCCGGGGTAGCTGAACACGGTCTCGGTCAGCAGCGCCCCGCCGATCACGCCGCCCAGCGCCATCGCGAAGCCGGTGAAGCTCGGCAGCATGGCGTTGCGCGCGGCGTACCGCAGGATGACGCGGCCGCGGGAGAGGCCCTTGGCCTGGGCGAGCAGCACGTAGTCCTCCCGGACGGTCGTGACCGTCATGTTCCGCATGCCGAGCAGCCAGCCGCCGAACGCGGAGAACACGATGGTGGCGGCGGGCAGCGCCCCGTAGTGCAGGACCGAGGCGAGGAACGGCAGGTTGAACCCCTCGGCGAGGTTCGCGTCGTACCCGCCGGACAGCGGGAACCAGCCGAGCACGAACCCGAAGACCCACAGGGCCAGCAGCGCGACCCAGAAGTACGGCACGGACGACAGGAACGCCGTCAGCGGCGTGAGGATCGAGTCGAGCCGGCTGCCGGCCTTCCACCCGGCGAGCACGCCGAGGCCGGTGCCGAGCACGAACGCGAGCACGGTGGTGGTGCCGACCAGCAGCAGCGTCCAGGGCAGCGCCTCCAGCACGAGCTCGCTGACGGGCACGGGGAAGTTGACGACGGAGACGCCGAGGTCGAACCGGGCGAGCTGCCCGAGGTAGCCGAGGAACTGCTCGCCGAGGTTCTGGTCGGGGTCGCCGAAGATCGCCCGGATGCTCTCCAGGGTCTCCGGCGGCACCTGCTGCCCGCTGACCCGCTGCAGCTCCTCCACGATCGCGGAGGACGGGTCCCCCGGCATCAGGCGCGGCAGCAGGAAGTTGAGCACGATCGCGGCGGCGGCCGCCGCGACGTAGAACCCCAGCCGGCGCAACAGGAACCCCCAGCGGCGCACCGCTCGCACGGCCGTGGGCGGGCCGCCCGGCGCCTGGCGGGCCGGCGCCGGGGCCGGCACCTCCGTCGTCGTCATGGTGTCAGCCCTCCGTCGGCTCGAGGTCGAGCAGCGTGAGGATGAGGTCCGGCCCCATCCCGACGAACGGGATGTGGTCGAAGTTGTCCGGCGTGGGCCAGCCCGACCAGCGGGTCGCGTTGATCTCGACGAAGTAGAAGTTGTCGTACAGGGGGCTGAACGGCACCTCGTCCACGACGAGCTCCTGCATCCGCAGGCCCAGCTCCTTGAGCTCGGCCTCGTCGTCGGTGCTCTCCATCGCCGCGATGATCTCGTCGGCCTCGGGGTGGGAGAATCGGCCCTGGTTGAGCGTCGCCTTCTCCCCGACCGGCACCACGAAGTCACTGTCCAGGAAGCCGTAGACGCCGTAGACGCCGGCGCCGCCCGTGGATGCCGCGGTGATGTCGAAGTCGCCGAGGTTCATCGCGTCGTAGTAGCCGGCGGTGGGCTGCCCGGCGGGCTTGACCTCGACGCCGAGCGTGTCGCGCCAGCCGTTGATGAGGATGTCGGCGTAGCTGCCCCAGGCCCAGTCGTTGTTGAACAGGATGGTCGGCCGGTAGCTCTCGCCGTCCTTGACGAGGGCGCCGTCCTCGACGGTCCAGCCGCCGTCGGCCAGCTCGGCCTTCGCGCCCTCGGCGTCGACCGGCCACGGGTCGGCGAGCTCCGGGTTGATCCAGTCGGCGTAGACCGTGGCGTTGAGCCCGGTCGGACCCGCCTCGGTACCGGGACGTTGCAGCGTGGTCGTGATCGCGGTGCGGTCCATCGTCATGGCCAGCGCACGACGCACGTGGACGTCGTCGAACGGGGGCTTGCCGGCGTTGAACATGGCCGACATCGCGCCGCCGTTGGGGTAGAGCTGGTAGAGGTTGTGCTCCGGGTCCTTGGCCGTGTACTCCTGCTCGCCGTTGGCCCAGGAGCCCTGCGCGATGTCGATGTCGCCGCGCAGGAGCTGCGCCTTGGCGGCGTCCGCGCTGGTGGGGATGATCTTGTACGTCGACATGGGCAGCTCGCCGCCCCAGTAGTCGTCCCGCGCCGTCAGCGTGACCTGCTGCGGCTTGAACTCCCCGAGGGTGAACGGCCCGGTGCCGACGGGCTCCGGGTTAGTCCAGGTGTTGAGGTCCTGGTCGCGCCAGATGTGCTCCGGCACCATGGGCAGCAGGATGTTGGCGAACTGCTTGACCGTGGCGAACGACGGCTCCGCGAACGTGACGGTGAACGTCAGGTCGTCCACCTTCTCGGCCCGCTCGTAGGTGACGCCCGCGATCGAGAACTCCGGCTGCTCGATCGGCAGGTTCAGCGAGAAGACGGCGTCGTCCGCCGTGAAGGGCTCGCCGTCCGAGAACGTGACGCCGTCACGCAGGTGGACCGTGAGGGTGGTGCCGGCGTCGTCGAACTCCCAGCTCTCCGCGAGCCACGGCTCGACCACGGCGCCGTTGCTGTAGTCGACCCGCATGAGCGGCTCGTAGACGAGCTCCATGTTGGGCGCCTTGTCGACGGCGGGGCCCACCACGTTGTAGTTGTGGACGAACGTGGTGCCGCCGTCCGTCTTGCCGTAGATCATCGTGTCGTCACGCCCGCCCGCGGTCCCGTCGCCGGACGACGAGCCGCCCGCACAGGCCGAGGTGAGCAGGACGAGTGAGACGACCAGCGCTGAAACGCGCCGCCCGAACGATCGTGCGTGTCCCATGCCAGATCCCTTCCGCTTCGTCGAGGTGGATCACCGCGCACTCTCTGCGCGAATTCTGCTCATACGTATGAGCATCGACTCGCGACGGTGCGGAGGGTTGCTCTTACGTATGAGCGAGGACATTAGGGGCGGGTCGGGCGGGGTGTCAACACCCTCGTCGAGACAGATTCGGGGGAGCTCGCGCAGAGAGCCGGCCGCCGGGGCGTGCCGCGCGCGCCGGTGACGGTGCCGGGACCGGAACCGGTGACGGTGCCGGTGACGGTGCCGGTGACAGCGCCGGCACCGGCAAGGTGCGCTTCTACCCCGTCATTGGGCCCGGAATCAGCGTGATTTCGGGCCCAATGACGGGGTAGAAGCGCACCTCATCACCAGCAGCTCGCAGACGCGTTGACCGGCCACGTTTCCAGCGGCCAGGATGGCGGCCGTGAGCTCGTCGAACAGGAGCCGGGACCGGTTCCGCGCCCTCGCGGCCGAGACCATGGACGCCGTCCGCACCGGAAGCTACAACGCACACGGCCGGCGCGTCGACATCGCCGACCAGGTCGCCGCCGCCGTCGCCGGGACGCGCCTGATCCTCCCCGACGCACCGCTGCCCGACGGCGTCGCGTGGTCCGGCCCCACGACGATCGAGGTGCGCGACGAGTCCAGCCTCGCGGCGGCCCGGCGTCTCGGCCCGGGCACCGCCTGCCTGGTCTTCGCCTCCGCGCGCAACCCGGGCGGCGGGTTCCTCAACGGCGCCCAGGCCCAGGAGGAGGCGATCGCTCGCAGCTCGGCGCTGTACGCGACCCAGACCACCGTGCCGGAGTTCTACGAGCACCACCGCCGCGAGAGGTCCCTGCTCTACAGCGACCGGGTCATCCTCTCCCCCGACGTTCCGGTCATCCGGGACGACGTCGGCGCCCTGCTCACCGAGTCGTACCCGGTCACGTTCCTGACGGCGGCGGCGCCGAACCGTTCCGCGATCGAGCGCAACCAGCCGACCGCGGTGGGGCGATGTCCGGGCGACGCTGGCCCGCCGAGCCGCACGGGTGCTCGACGTCGCCGCCGCCCACGGCAGCCGCCGTCTTGTCCTCGGCGCGTGGGGCTGCGGGGTGTTCGGCAACGACCCGGCCGACGTCGCCTCCGCCTTCGCCGAGGCGCTGGCCGAGCGACCGAGGTTCGAGCACGTCACGTTCGCGATCCTCGACGCGCGCCCGGGCCAGCCGGTGCTCGGTGCTTTCGAGTCGCGCCTGCAGACCTCGGTGGCCCGGCCGTGAGCCCTGCGGTCCTGCGCCGCACCGGCTATTCCACGGTGATCACGTCCGGCATCGCCAGGGTCCGCCACCTGTCCAGGTCTGGCTCGGTCCCGGTGAGCTCGGCGGCCAGCAGCGTCCACGCCGTCCCGTGACCGACCAGCACGACGTCGCGCCCAGGATGCTCCGCGACGATCTGCCGCACGGCGTCGGCCACCCGTGACCGCGTCCGGCTGATCGGCTCCCAGCCCGGACGCACCTCGGAGTACGGGGTCGCGAAGGCCTCACGAATGACGTCCACGAAGTCCGGTACCCATCCCGTGCCTGAGCGGTCGTGCTCCCGCAGGTCCTCCACAACAGGCACGTCCCGGCCGGTCAGCAGGAACGCCGTGCGCGCCGCCTTCGGCTCGGGCGACGTGAACCAGACGGCATCATCCGGCCACGGCGCCTGCGTCGCCAGGTCCGCCACCTGGTGCTCGTGTTCTGGGTCCAGGACCCATGTCGACGCCGGGACGGTCGGGTCGAGGATCGGGCGGCCGTGCCGGACCAGGTAGAGAACCACCGCGCAAGGTTATGCCGCTCTCCCCAGGGCCTTCCATGGTCTTCCCTCGTCGGCTGGTCAGGTGCAATCGATGCCGACGGATCATCCTGTTCGGGTGATAGCGATGCGGCGCCCCTCAAGCATGTTGGTCCCGGGCCCAGCGGCGACGAGGCAGGAGAACCACCATGAGTGAACCGACACCGATCAACCGCATCTTCCGCCGCCCCGCCGACACCACGGAGTCGCGCGAGTCGTCGGCGCTGCTCGCGGGCGCGGTCGCCTTCGTGCTGGGGGTGCTCGTCGGGTTCATCGTGTTCCAGGGTCGCGACGTGCCGATCTCCGGACGCGGCTCGATCGGCGACTTCGCCGCCGTCGGCGGAGCGCTCGTCGCGATCGCCGCCGTCCTGTTCGGATGTGTCTCACGGCGCGGCCAGGTCCGGCGCGAAGCAGCCGACGACAGGGAGCGTCCACGCCTGCGCTGGTTCGACGTCGCGGCCCTGGCACTGGCGCACGCCGTCATCGCGCTGCTGGGGTGGATCGGGCTCGCGTCGATCGTGAGCAGGAGCTTCGTCGGAGCGACCGCCTATCCGACGTCGGCCGCCGTGCTCGCGGGTGTGGCCCTGGCCGTGACGACCTACCTGACGTTCCTGTCCGCCGTGAACCTCACCCCGATGACGCTCTCGCTCGTCCTGGCGGTCTTCCTCACCGTGGGCGCCTTCGCCAGCATGCTCAGCGCCACCGACCCGTTGTGGTGGCAGGAGAATCTCAGCGCCCTCGGGATGACCGACGACATCTCCGCCATGGCGTTCAACCTGACCCTCATCGTCGCCGGCGTCATGGTCACGACCATCGCGCACTACGCGACCGCGTACCTCCCGCACTCGACGCCCGCCGAGGCGCGGGGTCGCAGCCGGGTCCGGACGGCGCTCGTGCTGATCGGCATTCTCCTGGCCTGCGTGGGGATCTTCCCCGTCGACGAGTTCCTGGCCGTGCACAACACGGCCGCCACCGGAATGGTCGTCGTGTACATCACGCTCGTCGTGAGCCTTCGCCGCCTGCTCCCGTCGATGCCCCGGGTGTTCGTCCTGCTCGGCTACACGTACGTCGCGGTCATCGTGGTCCTGGCGGTCTTCTTCATCACCGGCTACTACAACCTGACCGCCGTCGAGCTGGTCGCGGCCATCCTCATCTTCAGCTGGATCATCGTCTTCCTCCGCAACAGCGGGGCGGTCGAGAAGAACCGGGACGGATCAGCGCAAGACCCGCAAGCGCTCAACAACTAACAGCGTGACCGGCGTAATGGATGCGCCTGAATCGGCCGGGGTGTTGCCGCCCTCCCCCTACTTCGGCTACCGGGAAAGGTCGCGCAACGCTGTGTCGCTGCCCACCAATCGGGCCAAGCGCGTCAGCCGGTGCCGCTGCTCGTCCGTGACCAAGACCTCGAACTCGCTCACCGCGTAAGCAAGGTGCTCCACCGCCAAGCCGTACTCCGCGTGCTCCACGTAGCTCGCCGAGGTCTCGTGGTCCACGGGCCTGATCCGGCCAGCAAGGTCGCGGAGCGTGTCCCCGAGCACCCGCTCCAGGTACGAGAAGTACTCGGTCCGCCAACCTCCGGACACATCGTCCTCGAAGAGCCGAGTGGTCAGCAGCATCGGGTCCTGCCAGCCCTCGAAGTAACGCGCCACGGCCACGCCGTCGGCCGTGTCGACGCTCAGCCATTCCCCGGACGCAAGCTCGGTCAGCGCGACGCACCACGCGTGCGCGCCCGTCCAGGGCGACGAGGCGACGTCGGTCAGTTCCGCCCACACGGCGTACGCGACTCCGCCGTGTTCAGCCGTATCGATCACCTCGTCGAGGATCAGCCCGCACGCCTCGACACCGATCTCGTAGGCGTCGCTGCCCGGTTCCAAAACCTGCCGGGCCGCGGCCGTCATGATCGCGTCGAGCCGCGTATCGGCCTCGCTCTGGTTCACCGCGCGAGACTACTTCTCGCATCTAGGTGACGCCCACACCAGAGCGCTATCTTCGGCCTGTGCCGTCACCCCGCGAGTTCCACCTGGCCCGTCCCGTACCGCCCCACCCGGCGCGCGCTGCCGCCATCTGCTCGGCCTTCCTCGTAATCGGCGTCGGGGTCGCGATCTGGGCCTCGCTCGATACCTCGGGCCCCATGTCGCTGTTGCCGGTCCAGCGCGTCATGGCGTATGTCGTGGCCGCCCTTCTCATCACGATCAGCATCGCCGCACCGGTGGCCTCTTGGCGGCAACGGCGAAGGCCGGCGGAAGGGGCTCCCGCGCTCGTACTCGACGACCAGGGGTTCACCACATGGGGCGACCTGCGGGTCAGATGGGACGACGTCACCTCCTGGGAGGTCTTCCACCACGACGAGGTCTACGACGACGACGTCCCGGAGGACCATCCCGACTACATCGGCCCGTCCCGGGTCGACGAGCTCTTGATCCTCGTCCACGTCGAGCACCCCGAGGCGATGCTGCGCCGCCTCGCGCCGGAGGTGCGTAGCGAGTACGAGAACGACACCTTCGGCCAGGGCAAGCGGTTCGGCACACCGATCAGGGTCGGTGCCGATGACCTCGACGCACCCTCCGACGAGGTCGTCGCGGAGTTCGAGCGCTACAGCGGGATGTCCCCGCACACGCGGTGAACGGAAGCCCGTGCCACACGCAGCCCGCCGTCGTCATGCGCCCCGCCGATTACCGGGCACGATAGGGATGCCGGCCGACACGCTACGGTCAGATCCGAGAACCACCACGGAGGACAGCGATGAGCATCGAGACCCCGCGTCACACCGCCACGGCGACCACCCACATCGCCGAGCCACCTGAGCGGGTCTGGGCCGAGCTCACCCATCCCGGGGCGCGGTGGATGCTGGGCGCCAACGTCGAGACGGACTACCGGCCGGGCAGCCCGATCGTCTTCGAGGGTCACTTCTTCGGGCGGGTCTTCGCCGACAAGGGCACCGTCATCGCCGTCGACCGCCCACGCCTGCTGCACTTCACGCACTTCGCGCCATTGAGCGGCCTCCCGGACGTCCCCGAGAACTACCACGAGATCCGGATCGAGCTCACGCCCGACGACGGCGGCACGCGCGTCACCGTGACCCAGGAGAACATCGACACCGCGCAGCACGCGACCGCCTCCGAGGGGCACTGGAAGGACGCGCTCGCCACACTCGCCCACCGCGACGACGGGTCCGGTCCGACCCACTGGTGAGTCGGGCCTACCCCGCCCGCCCGCGGCGCCCGATCCGGCGGACCGCCTCCAGCGGGTACGGCGTCTCCCGGCTCTCCCGCTGGAACGCACGGTAGAAGTCCCCGACCACCGCGGCGACCGGCCCGTGCCGGAGCAGCGCCGCCGCGAGCGCCGCCGGGGCTCCCTCCGGCGGCACCCCCTCGGCGCACGCACGGACGAACGCCCTGCGCTCCTCCGGTCCGAACCCGTACAGCGCGACGGCGAGCCAGTTCACCAGGTGCGTGGCGGCGTAGTACCGGTCGTAGTCCTGGTGCTCGTCGAAGAAGGCCGACTCGTCCGGGGTGAGCTCGAAGCAGTCGGAGATCGCGAGGCCGTAGTCGGCGAAGTAGAGCCGGTCGCCGTCGGTCAGGATGTTCTGGAAGTGGGCGTCGAAGTGCAGCAGCCCGCGGGCGTTCATGAACGAGATGCCGGCCGCCAGCTCGCCCTCCACCAGGGCGCAGGCCCGCTCGGCGGCCTCGTCCCCGGCCCTGACCTGGACGTCGAGCCAGTCGTGCAGGTTCTGCGGGATGTACTCCAGGAACAGCACGAGGCTCGCCGAGGACTGTTGCACGGCCTCGATCCGGCGCCGGATCTCGGGCCCGCCGCCCCAGTAGGCGACGGCGTGGTCGACGTCGGCGAGCTCCTCGGGGAGCGGGTGGCCGGCGTCGGGCAGCTCCCGCCAGTGGTACATCAGGGGGAAGCTCTCGTACTCCCCGGCGAGCACCCAGTCCGTCGTCATGACCTGCGCGGCCAGCTCCCGCCAGGCGCCGAACCCCGGGCTGCCGATGATGCCGACGCCGTAGTGGCAGAAGTCCGGCAGCTCGAACAGGTTCGCCGTCGAGCCGACGTTCTCCGGACGCCGCTCGAGGTCGGTGAGTCGCACCTGCTTGACGAAGACCGGGGTGTCCCCGACGTCCAGCAGCACCGTCGCGCCGCCGATGCCAGAACCAATCGGTGTGCCGGCGTCCACGAGCTCGCGCAGCGCGCGGTCGCTGCACCCCGACAAGGCCCCGGACACGACGCCGTGGGCGGCCAGACGGGCGCGGCGGGACAGGTCAGGAGTCGTCAACCGCGCCGCCCTGCACGAGCGCGGCATATCCCGGGCCCATCGGCAGGTAGTCGGCGTCGAAGCCGGCGAGCGTCGGCGGCTCGCCGCCCTCGACGGCGGCGACCAGCCGGTCCAGGTACCACTCCCAGCCCGGCCCCGTCTCGGGCAGCATCTTCGGGTCGAGCTCTCGCTGCCGCAGGGTCAGCGTGGTTCCGCCGTCGACCTCCGCGAGCTCGGCACTGAGCCGCCAGTTCCCGAACTCGTCCTCCGCGCTCACCGCCAGCAGGCGCGGGGGCTCGCACGCGTCGACGCGGAACTCGGCCGGAGCCCCGGGCTCGGCCCCCGCGTTCATGGTCACCAGCACGCGGCCCGACGACGGGTCGCCGGTCCAGGTGCCGAACCACCGGGCCAGTCGCTCCGACTCGGTGACGCCGGCCCACACGTCGTCGATCGGCACGCCGAACCGGCGCACCAGCACCAGGGTCCGGCCGCCGTCCTCCAGGGTTCCGGTCAGGTTCATGCGCTCTGCTCCTTCGCGCTCGTATCCGGCACCTCGGTGTCCAGCGCGTCGAGGTGGCCGGCCGTGATCGGCGCCCGCGCCGGGCTCGCGGCGAGCGCCGCCAGCAGCTCCCTCACCTCGGCGAGCGGTGCGGGATCGAGGGCGTAGCGCCGCTCGCGCCCCGAAGACGTCCACCCGCCGACGGTAACCGGTGGGTTACCACTTCTCGAGCGGCCCGGAGCGCGCGGCGCTGCATGGGACCGGCCCCTCGGGGCAACGCTTACGCCCCTGAGGGGGTAACGCTGAGCTAGCAATGTTTGCTCAGCGTTACCCCCTCGGCGGAGTAGGCGTTGCCAGAAGGCCTCAGTCGCTCGAGCCCGCAGGAACGACCTCGGCCAGCCGCACGTCGACCACCGCATCCCCGCCCCTCGGCGAAGGCCTCGACGCCCACCGCATCAGGCCCCGGGAGGACGAGCTCGACGATCTCCCCGGGGAACGTCGTCGGACGACGGCGGCGTCACCCCCGGGGCGGCCCGACCGAACCCCGCTCGACCAGGTGCACGTCGAGCGAGACGGGCTCGCGGGGGCCCCGGCTCTGGCCGGTCTTCGCGGGTTCGACCCCGCGCTCGACCTTCCCGGGCTCGATCTCCTCCAGGATGATGCGGGAGGCCTCGGCGACCTTGGCCGCCATGTCCTGCGCGACCGTGGTGAGGCCCGGGGTCGTGTACCGGGCGAAGTCGAGGTCGTCGAACCCGATCACCGACACGTCCCCGGGCACCGACCCGCCCGCCTCGACGATGCCCGCCATGATGCCGACCGCGAGATGGTCAGCCGTGGCGAACACCGCTGTCACCCCGGGGTGGTCGCGGCGCAGCCGGAGGCCGAGGCGGCGGCCGTCCTCGAACGAGGTGAGCACCTCCACGGCGTGGACGTGCCGCGGGTCGAGGCCCGCCGCCAGGCAGGCCTCGCGGAAGCCCGCCCACCGCTGGCCGACCACGCCGAGGCCCTGGTAGGGCGGCCCGGCGAACAGCACGTGCCGGTGCCCGGCGTCGGCCAGGCGCGCGCCGGCCAGGCGGCCGCCCGCGTGGTCGTCGCTGCGCACGCCGATGGTGCGCGGGTTCGCGGAGTAGCTGTCGATGGCGACGACCGGCACGGCGTCGACCCGGAGCCGGTCGATCTGCTCGTCCGGGAACTCGACCAGCACCACACCGTCGAGCGACCAGCCGCGCACGGTCTGGGCCACCTGGTCCTCGTGCTCGATGCCGCGCAGCAGCACGTGGTAGCCGCGATGGCGCAGGTGGGTCTCCATGCCGCCGACGACGGCCACCGTGTGCGGACTGACCAGCAGGCTGTTGTTCTCCCCCACCGGCACGAGCGCCGCCACGATGTGCGAGCTGTTCGCCGCGAGGCTGCGGGCCGGGATGTTGGGCACGTAGCCGAGCCGGGCGGCGATGCCGAGGACCCGCTCGATGGTGGCGGGCGAGACGCGGGCGCGCTTGCCGTTCATCACGTTCGAGACGGTCATGACGCTGACGCCGGCCTCGTCGGCGATGTCGCTCAGTCGCGTGGTCACGCGCACCTCCCCCGTCGGCCTCCGGCTCCAGCCGCATCCTAGGTCGCTCTTGACCGGACGGTCGGCATGCCCGTACCGTCTCACGAAGTTTACCGCTAAACCTTGCTGTTCATGGACGACACAGCACGTGCGCATCCCGGTCGAAGGAGATCTCATGCCGCGCAGAACTGACACCCGCACGTCCCCCGCCTGGCGCAGACGCCTGGCCCTGCTGGCAGCCCTCGCGGTCGCCGGCTCCGCCCTCGTGACCGCGACCGCGGTCCCGGCGGGCGCCGCGACCACCCGCTACCAAGCGGAGCAGGCCGCCCTGACCGGCGGCGCCGCCGTCGCCGCGGAGCACGCCGGGTACACCGGCTCCGGGTTCGTGGGCGGCTACACCGACGGCAACAAGGGCGCCGCGACGACGACGTTCGCGGTCACCGCGGCGGCGTCCGGCCCGCACACGCTGGCCCTGCGCTACGCCAACGGCACGGGCGCGGCCAAGACCCTCACGCTCCTGGTGGACGGCGCCGCCCAGCAGGTCACGCTCCCGGCCACGGCGGGCTGGTCCACCTGGGCCACGCAGAGCACCGTCGTCACGCTGAACGCGGGCAGTCACTCGGTCGCCTACCGGTTCGGCTCCGCCGACTCCGGCAACGTGAACCTCGACGCCCTCGACGTCAGCGACTCGGGTGGCTCCACCGGCGCCGACTACGGCCCCGGTCCGACGTTCGAGGCGGAGGCGGCGACCCTCGCCGGCGGCGCCGTGACCGCCACGGACCACACCGGCTTCTCCGGCACCGGGTTCGTGGGCGGGTTCACGGACGGCAACGCCGGCTCGGCGTCGGTCACGTTCAAGGTGCAGGTCGCGACGGCCGGCGCCAAGGACCTGACGATCCGGTACGCCAACGGCACCGGCTCGGGGCGCACGCTGTCCCTCTACGACGGCGGCACGAGGCTCACGCAGCTCTCCCTGCCCGCGACCGCGAGCTGGGACACCTGGGGCACCGTGACCCACACCGCGACGCTGAGCGCGGGCAACCACGACCTGCGGCTGGCCTACGCCTCGGGCGACAACGGCAACGCGAACCTCGACAAGCTCGACGTCGGTACGAACGTGCCGCCGCAGCCCGCGGGACCGGGCGAGGCCGAGAACGCCTACCGCTCCGGGAACGCCGCCGTCGCGAGCGCCACGGCCGGCTTCACGGGCGCGGGCTACGTGGGCGGCTTCACGGCGGCGGGCGCGCGCGTGCTGCGCACGGTCCAGGCCGGTTCGGCGGGCACGGCGACGGCGACGATCCGGTTCGCGACCCCCGCGGGCGCGCGCACCCTCGACCTGCTGGTCAACGGCCGGGTCACCGGCCAGGTGGCCTTCGCCGCGGGCAGCGGCTGGCGCACCGTGACGGCGAGCGTCCCGGTGCGGGCGGGCGTCAACACGGTGGGCCTGCGGGCGGCGGGGTCGGGGGCCGACGTGCTGGTCGACAGCCTCGCGGTGTCCGGCGAGACGGACCTCGCGGCGCGCGGCGCTTCGACGTCGTACACGCAGTACGAGGCCGAGGCGGGGACGACGACGGGCACCAGGCTCACGCCGTCGCGCACCTACGGCACGGTGCAGGCGGAGTCGAGCGGCCGCAGCGCCGTCCGGCTGGACGCCGTCGGCGAGCAGGTGGACCTGACCCTGACCGCCCCGGCGAGCGGCCTGGTGCTGCGCTACTCGATCCCCGACGACGCGGCCGGCACCGGGCAGACGTCGCCCCTGGCGGTGTACGCGAACGGGACCAAGCTCAAGGACGTGACGCTCACCTCGGCGCACTCCTGGCAGTACGGCGAGTACCCGTTCCACAACGACCCGGCGCTGGGCGGCGCGCACCGGTTCTATGACGAGCTGCGGTTCGAGATCCCGGAGCAGCCGGCCGGCACGGTGCTCCGGCTCCAGAAGGACTCGGGCGCGGTCGCGCACATCGACCTCGACCTCGTCGAGGCCGAGCGCGTCGCCCCGGCGCTCACCGCGCCGTCGGGCGCCGTCCCGATCACGGCGCACGGCGCGACGTCGGGCGGGGGCGACGACACCGCGGCGATCACGGCGGCCGTGGCCGCGGCCAAGGCCGCGGGCGTGCCGGTCTGGATCCCGGCCGGGACCTTCCACGTGAACGACGCGATCCGGGTCGCGGGCGTGACCGTGCTCGGCGCCGGCCCGTGGCACTCGGTGATCGTGGGCACGGGCCGGGCGGGCGGCTTCTACGCGACGGGCGGCGGGGTGACCATCGCGGACGTCGCGATCTTCGGCTCCGCCACCGTGCGCGAGGACGCCGAGGGGCAGGCCGCGATCGAGGGCGACTTCACGGGGGACTCCCTGCTGCAGAACATCTGGGTGCAGCACACCAAGGTGGGGCTGTGGGTGCGGCCCGGTTCCCGGGACCTGCTGGCGGTCGGGCTGCGGGTGCGCGACACGTACGCCGACGGTGTGAACCTGCGCTCGGGCGTGACCAACGCGCAGGTGACCCAGTCGACGTTCCGCAACACCGGCGACGACTCGCTGGCCACGTGGTCGGACGGCGCCGCCGTCAGCGGCAGCGTGTTCTCCTTCAACACCGTGCAGGCCCCGGCGCTGGCCAACGGCCTGGCCGTGTACGGCGGCGGGGGCGGCAACCGCGTCGAGGACAACCTCGTGGCCGACACCGTCAACGCGGCCGCGGGCATCGCGGTCAGCACCCGGTTCGGCGTCCCGTTCACGGGCACGACGACGGTGGCCCGCAACACGCTGACCCGCACGGGCAGCCGGGAGCCCAACTGGCCGGCCGAGCTGGGCGCGCTGTGGGTCTACGCCGACGTGCACGCCATCGACGCGCCGATCGTGATCCGCGACCTGACCATCCAGGACAGCACCTACGCGGGGGTGCTGATGTCGTGGCAGAAGTCGATCCAGCAGGTCAGCCTCGACCGGGTGAGCGTCACCGGCTCGGGCACCTACGGCATCGAGCTGCACGCCGCGGGCAGCGCCACGTTCGCGAACACGACCGTGTCCGGCTCCGGGACGGCGGGGCTGCTGAACGACATGGGCTTCGTGCTCAACCGGCTCGGGGGCAACTCCGGGTTCTGACCCGTTTGACCGCCGGGGCGGCCCGGGCCCACGTCCTGTGGGCCCGGGCCGCTCCGCTCGTCCGGAAGGCGGCCCGTCCGGAAGGCGGCTCGCCCGGACGCCGTCGGACTACTTGCCGCCGGTCGTCGCGATCCCCTGGACGATGTACCTCTGCCCCACGAGGAACACCACGAACACCGGGACCAGGCTCACGACCGACATCGCGAACAGCGGCCCCCAGCTGCTGGCGCTCGTCGAGTCGACCAGCGAGCGCAGCGCGACCGACGTGCTGAACATCGCCGGGTCGGTGAGGTAGATCAGCTGGGTGAAGAAGTCGTTCCAGGTCCAGATGAACGTGAAGATCGTGGTGGTCACCAGCGCCGGGCGCATGAGCGGCAGCAGGATCTGGGCGTAGATCCGGAAGAACCCGGCGCCGTCGATCCGCGCGGCCTCGTCGAGCTCGCGCGGGATGCCGCGGATGAACTGCACCATGAGGAACACGAAGAACGCGTCCGTGGCCAGCAGCTTGGGCACGATGAGCGGCCAGAACGTGTTGACCCAGCCGAGCTGGGAGAAGATCACGTACTGCGGCACGATCACGACGTGGATCGGCAGCATGATCGTGAGCAGCATGACGCCGAAGAACACGCGCCGTCCGCGGAACCGCAGGCGGGCGAACGCGTAGGCCGCCATCGAGCAGGAGACCAGGTTGCCGACGATGGCGCCCAGGGCGATGAGGCTGGAGTTGACCAGGTACCGGCTGAACGGCAGCCCGGCGCTGTCCCAGCCCTCGACGAAGTTGGCGAAGTCGTCGCCCGCCGGCCACAGGCCGGGCGACGTGAAGATGTCCGGCTCGTCGCGGACCGCGCTGACCAGCATCCAGGCCAGCGGGTAGGTCATCGCCAGCCCGATCAGGATGACGACGAGGTGCTTGCTCGCGGTCTTGAGCGCGTCAGTCGTCATAGAACACCCAGAATCGTGAGGCGAGGAAGTTGATGGCGGTGAAGGCGGCGACGATCACCAGCAGCACCCAGGCCATGGCGGACGCGTACCCCATCTGGAAGTTGCCGAAGCCCGTCTGGTAGAGGTACAGCGTGAAGAACATGGTCGCGTCGGAGGGGCCACCGGTGCCGCCGGACACGATGAAGGCCTGCGTGAACGCCTGGAACGCGTGGATGATCTGCAGCACCACGTTGAAGAAGATGATCGGCGTGATCATCGGCAGCGTGATCCGGGCGAACCGCGCCCAGCGCCCGGCGCCGTCCACGGCCGCCGCCTCGTAGAGCGAGACGGGCACCTGTCGCAGGCCGGCCAGGAAGATGACCATCGGGGCGCCGAAGGTCCAGACGTTGAGCACCACGAGCGTGCCGAGCGCGGTGTCGGGGTCGGCCACCCAGGCGGGGGCGTCGTGCACGCCGAGCAGCGCGAGCCCCTGGTTGACCAGGCCGTCCGCGCCGAACAGCCGTCGCCACAGCACGGCGACGGCGACCGACCCGCCCAGCAGCGAGGGCAGGTAGTACACGGACCGGTAGAAGGCCAGGCCGCGCATCCCCTGGTTGAGCACCACCGCGATGCCCAGGGCGGCGGCGAGCTGCAGCGGCACGGAGACGAACACGTAGACGAACGTGACGCCCAGCGAGTTGAGCAGCCGTTCGTCGTCGAGCATCTGCACGTAGTTGGCCAGGCCGAGGAACTCGGGTGGCTGGAGCAGGTTGTAGTCCGTGAGCGAGACGTAGAGCGATGCCACCATGGGCCCGGCCGTGATGAGCACGAGGCCCGCGAGCCACGGCACCAGGAAGAGGTAGGCGGCGCGCTCCTCCTTGCGTGCTGCCTCGCTCAGCACCTGGGACTTCTCCTGCGTGCGCAGGGTGCGCAGCTCGCCGAGCGCGTTCATCGCAGCACCCGCGCGGACTGCTCGAAGAACTCCGTGGCGGCCTCGGACACGCCCGCCTCGCCGAAGCCGACGTCTTGCCCGAGCTTGGTGAACAGGGTGAGCAGCTCGTTGTAGCCGAGCGGCCACGCCGGGGGCGCGGGCGGGACGACGTCGGCGATGCGGCCCACGTAGTCGACGGCGCGCTGCTCCGCGGACCCGGCGTCCAGGTCCAGCAGGCCGATCGCGCGCTGCGACGGCGGCACCCCGAGCACGATGCCGAGGGTCCGGATCGCGTCGTCGTCGTTCACGAGGAAGTCGATGATCCGGGCGGCCTCGTCGGGCTGGGAGCTCGTCGAGGCGATGGACCAGAAGTCGAGGCACTTGACGAACAGGCCCGAGGTGCCCGTGCCGGCGGTCGGCGGCGTCAGGATGTCGAGCGGGCCGTCGAGGAACGGCTGCACGAATGCGACCTGCTGCACCCAGCCGAACCCCACGGGCGTGGTGCCCTTGGCGAGCGGCCAGGTGTCGAAGCCCGCGACCTCGGCCGACACGGCCGCCGGGGGCGCGCCGCGGTGGGCGCGCAGGTCGTCCCAGTAGGCCCACCACTCCTCGAGCACGCCCTGGTCGAACGCGAGGTTCGAGCCGTCCGGAGTGAACATCTCCGTGCCGTGCTCGCGCACGTACGACTCGAAGAGCTGGAGGCTGCCGCCCTGGTCCATGGACCCGTAGACGTCGTCGCGCGCGGCGCCGACCTCCTTGGCCCAGGTGCCGAAGTCGGCCCAGGTCCACGACTCGTCGACGGCGGGCACGCCGAGCGCGGTCACCAGGTCGCGGTTGACGAACGCGGCGTTGGCGATGGAGCTCTGGCTGATGCCGTAGTACGTCCCGTCGATGCGGGCGCTGTCGGCGATGTCGGGGGCCATGTCGTCGATGCGGATCTTGGTGCCGGACGTGCCGGCCTTGCCGAGGTAGGCCGACAGGTCGGTCAGCGCGCCGCGGTCGGCGTAGTCGGCGAGGTAGCTCATGGACATGCGCATCACGTCCGGGGCGGACCGCCCCGCCGTCTGCGTGGCGAGCCGGTCCCAGTAGTCGTCGAACGCCGAGAACTGCGCCACCACGTCGACGTCGGGGTGCTTGGCGCCGTAGAGCCGGACCAGCTCCTGCATGGCCTCGTGGACCGGGTCGCCCCCGTACCAGCTCAGGCCGGGCTTGCCGGGCGGGGAGCCCTGCGGGCCGCACGCCGCGAGGGACGCCGCCGCGAGGCCCGCGAGCGTCACGCCCAGGAGCTGGCGGCGGGTGAGGTCGGGGGTCATGCGGGGGCTCCCTGCTCTGCGTCGCCTGCGACGGCGTCGAAGACCCAGTTGTGGGGCGCGCGCTTGGCCGTGTAGGCGCCCGTGGGCAGCTCGTCCTGCGCGCGCAGCATCCACTGCGTCATCCGCCAGAGCAGGTCGGCCCGGGCGGCGGCATGGGCGGGGTCGTCGAAGAGGTCGTGCACCTCGGTCGGGTCCGCGGCCAGGTCGTACAGCTCGCCGGTGCCGTCGCTGTGCACGATCAGCTTGAGGTCGCCGTGACGCAGCATCCGCGAGCGCCCGCTCTGGGTGACGGTGTTGAGCTCGTCGAACGTGCGGCCCTCGTACGGGAAGTGCAGCGGCGGGCGTTCGTGGGCGCCGTAGGTGAGGCCGCCGAAGCCGCGCTCGGCGTAGACGTCGTCGAACTCCGGCGAGGTGCGCTCGCCGTCGAGCAGGAGCGGGGCGAGGCTGCGGCCGGTGACGCCGTCGGGGATCGGGGCGCCGACCAGCTCGGCGAGCGTGGGCAGGAGGTCCACGATCGAGACGAGCTCGGGTCGGGTGCGGGCGGCGACCGGGCCGCCGCTGAGGAAGAACGGGATGCGCATCAGCACCTCGGGCAGGCCGGCGCCCTTGCGCTGGAGCCCGTACTCGGCCACGTAGTCACCGTGGTCGCTGACCATCACGACCAGCACGTCGTCGCCGAGCGTGGCCCAGACGTGCTCCATGAGGCGGCGCACCTGGTCGTCGAGCAGGCGGAGCTGGCCGCAGTAGTTGGCGCGGTAGCGGGCGCGCTCGTCGTCGTACCCGGGGCGCTTGGTCTCGACGAGGTCCCGGAGCCAGGCCCAGTGCCCGCCCTTGGCGGTGGCGACGTCCGGGCCGTGCAGCCGCTCGGGGATGTCGCGGGTGTCCCACATGCTGAAGTACGGCTCGGGCACCTGGTACGGGTTGTGGGGCTCGGGGAAGGAGACCCACAGGAAGGTGGGCTGTGCGGCGGCGTCAGGCCCGTGGGCGGCAGACCGCCGGGCGGCCTCGGTGACTGCCTCGACCGCGTCGGAGACGATGCGGTACGGGAGGGAGTCCTCCAGGGGGAACGGCGTCGGCTCGGGCGCGACGCCGTGGTCGAGCTCGTCGAGCCAGCGGTCGAACGCCTCGTGGCCAGGGGTGTGCTGAGGCCCCCCGGTGTGCCAGTACGGGCCCCGGTAGGCGTCGAAGTCGTCGGGGCCGCGGTGCATGTGCGGCTTGCCCGCGAAGATGCGGTGGTAGCCCGCCTCCCCCAGCACGTCGAGCAGGTCCCGGTCGAACCGGGCCGCGCCGGGGGTGCTGTTCTGGGTCACGCCGTGCGCCGACGGGAAGCGGCCCGTCAGCAGGCTCACGCGGGCCGGTACGCACAGCGGCGAGCTGGTGTAGCCCCGCTGGAAGTCGGTGCCGCGGGCGGCGAGCTCGTCGAGGAACGGGGTGGTGTCCAGCGGGAACCCCGACCGGGCGGACAGGTCGGCCCGGTGCTGGTCGGTCATGATCAGGACGATGTGCGGCGCGTTGGCCGGCGCTTCCATGTCTTCCCCTCGCGGTGGCTCTCCTGGCGGAGCGGCCCGACATCGTGGACACGGGTCGAACCTTGCCACGATGCAAGCCGATCGGCCCGCACACTATCCAGTAGGCTTGCCGCGATGCAATAGCAGCGCCGCTGAGCAGGCCGGACACGGCAGCTGCGGGCGCGGCGGTTCGGTGCGGACGCGAGGAGGCCGACGTGGGTCGACGCGAGGACGTCGCACGTCTCGCGGGCGTCTCGGCCCGCACCGTGTCCAACGTGGTCAGCGGCACGGTCAACGTCGCGGCCGGGACGCGGGAGCGCGTGCTCGCCGCCATCGAGGAGCTCGACTACCGCCCGAGCGAGATCGGCCGGATGCTGCGCTCCGGCCGCACGGGCATGGCCGGGCTCGTGGTCCCCGACCTCGACAACCCGTACTTCGCGGAGCTGGCCCGCAAGCTCATCGAGGCCGCCCGGGGCCACGGGTACACCCTCATGATCGAGCAGACCGACGGGGTCCGGGACCGCGAGCGCGAGCTGCTCGCCCGCGCCGAGACCAAGGCGGTCTTCGACGGCCTCATCGTCAGCCCGCTCAGCCTGACCGACGACGACCTGAGCCGGTCCTCGCGCACCCAGCGGCCCGTCGTGCTGCTCGGCGAGGAGCCGCACCCCGGGTTCGACCACGTGCACATCGACAACTTCGTGGCTGCCCGCGAGGCGGTCGAGCACCTGCTGTCCGCCGGGCGGCAGCACGTCGTCGCGGTCGGCGCCCAGCGCGACAAGAAGTCGTCGAGCTCGCTCCGGCTGAGCGGGTTCGAGGCGGCGATGGGCGCCGCGCCCCACGCCACGGCGCAGGTCGCCTACGTCGACACGTTCACGCGGCGCGGCGGAGCGGACGCGACCCGGGCGCTCCTGCGCGGCAGCACCCTGCCGGACGCCCTGTTCTGCTTCTCCGACCTGCTCGCCCTCGGCGCGCTGCGCGCCCTGCACGAGGCGGGGATCGCCGTGCCCGAACAGGTGGCAGTCGTCGGGTTCGACGACATCGAGGACGGCCGGTACGGCACCCCCAGCCTCACGACGATCTCGCCCGACAAGGCCGCCATCGCACAGGCCGCCATGGACGCCCTGGTGCGGCGGATCGACGGCGACGAGAGCGGTGCGGCGCGGGTGCTCGCGCCGCACCGGCTGGTCGAGCGGGAGAGCTCCGCGGTCGCCGGCTCGTCACGCCCGGTCGGTCAGGGCCCGACCGACGGCGCGTGACGCCTCAGGTCAGCGCGGCGCGTCCGACAGCGGGACGGCTGCCGGCCGCTCGCACCGGCTCTCGACGGCGACGGTCGTGCCGCTGTCGGCGGCCGCGAGCAGCGCGGTCATGATCTCCAGCACGTGGTAGGCGAGCTCGCCGTCGGCCCGCGCGGGCACGCCGGCCGGCGTCGTCGCCAGGTCCGCGACGCCGTAGCCGCGGCCCGCGTCCCGGTAGCCGGCGCTGGGCGGCAGGGTCTGCCAGGAGCCGCCGAGCTCGTGCAGCTCGACGTCGCCGTCGAACTGGTTGGGGTCGGGGACCACGAGCGAGCCGGCCTGGCCGTGGACCTCGATGTTCGAGGCGCGTGTGGCGACGGAGTCGAAGCTCATCACCAGGGTCGAGAGCGCGCCCGAGACGTGCCGGAGCACCCCGGTCACGTGCGTGTCGACGTCCACCGGCACCGTCTCCCCCGCCCGGGGTCCGGACCCGATGGTGCGCGTCGCGCGGGTGTGGCTGGCCGCACCGACCACCGACTCGACCGGGCCGAGCAGCGTGACCAGCGCGGTCACGTAGTACGGGCCCATGTCCAGCAGCGGGCCGCCGCCGGGCTGGTAGTAGAAGTCGGGGTTGGGGTGCCAGCGCTCGTGGCCCGGCGTCGTCATGGTGGCGGTCGCGGCGACCGGAAGGCCGATCGCGCCGTCGTCGATGGCCTTGCGCGCCGTCTGCAGGCCCGTCCCGAGCACGGTGTCCGGGGCGCAGCCCACCCGCACCCCGGCGGCCCGGGCGGCGTCCAGCACCGTGCGGGCCTCCGCCGGCGTGACCGCGAGCGGCTTCTCGCCGTACACGTGCTTGCCGCCGGCGATGGCCTGCAGGGCGATCTCGGCGTGGGCGGCGGGGATCGTGAGGTTGAGGACGAGGTCCACCTCGGGGTCCGTCGTCAGCTCCGCGACGGTCAGGGCGCGGACACCCTGCTCGGCGGCCACCGCCTTCGCGCGGTCGGCGTCGAGGTCGGCCACGGCGACCAGGCGGACGGCGTCCAGCCGCTCGAACGTGGACAGGTACTGGCCGGCGATCGCCCCGACCCCGACGATCCCTACCTTCAGCGGCTGGCCCACAGGATTCCCCTCTCGATGACGGTGCGGACGTTCGGGTGGTCGACGACGGCGAGCTCGTGGCCCGGCGTCGAGACGAAGATGCGGCCCGCGCCCCACTGCCGGGTCCAGATCGCGGGGCAGGTGACGGGCCGGTGCCACGGGTCGAAGTCGCGCGCGGCGAGCGTCGTGGTGGCCAGCACGTCGTTGTACTCGTCGGACAGCACCCAGTACTGCTCGGTCGTCAGCTCGAAGTCGGCGAGCCCGGCGACGATCGGGTGGTCGGCGCGCTCCGGCACGATGTCGATGGTGTGCCGCACGAAGTTGTCGGCAGCCTCCCCCGCCAGCTCCGCGCGCGGCGCCTTGGGCGGGTGGGTGGCGAACTGGCCGCCGATGAGCTGCAGGTAGTCGGAGCTGTTGCGGTAGGAGTCGGCGATGCCGCCGTGCCACCCCGCCAGCCCCGTGCCCGCCGCGACCGCTGCGATCAGGCCGCTCAGCTCGGCGTTCTCGATGGTGCTCATGGTCACGGTCTGCACGATGACGTCGACGCCGGCCAGGTAGTCGGCGTCGGCGTACACGGCGGTCGAGTCCTCGACCCGGACCTCGTAGCCATGCTCGGCCAGGAACGGGAGGAAAGAGTCGGTGGTCTCGACGGGCTGGTGCCCGGTCCACCCTCCGCGCACGACCAGTGCGCGTTTCGTGCTCGACGTCGTCGTCATAGATGCTCCGCTCCGGAAAGTTGCGCAAATCGCGGCCCGATGGGTGCCAGCCAACCTTTGATACACGAGGACTTTTGCCGGATCAACCCCCAATAAGTTGCGCAACTTTTGCCGACGTCGCTACGGTCACGGGATGCCGAACCCTCGCCGGACCACGCTCGCCGACGTCGCGCAGGCGGCCGGGACGACGGTGCCCACGGTCTCCAAGGTGCTCAGCGGCCGCTCGGACGTCTCCGCGGGCACCCGCGGCCGGGTCATGCGCATCGTCGCGGAGCTCGGGTACCGCGGCAGGTCGGGCCGGGACGCCGCGCCGCGCGGTGAGAGCTCGTTCGTCGACCTCGTGCTGAGCGGGATCGAGGGCACGTGGGCCAACCGGGCACTGAGCGGTGTGGAGCAGGCCGCCGAGGCGGCGGGCCTCGACGTCGTCGTCTCCGTGGCCCGGCCGCCCGACGACGCCTGGCTCACCCGCCTGCTCGCGCGGCGTCCGCGCGGCGCCGTGCTCGCCCTGGTCGACACCAGCGCCGAGCAGCTCGCGACGCTCGCCGCCGCGCGGGTGCCGATCGTGCTGCTGGACCCGGTGCGGCAGCCGCCGTCGTCCGTCGCGAGCGTGGGCGCGGCCAACTGGGCCGGTGGGCGGGCGGCCGCCGAGCACCTGCTGGCCCTGGGGCACCGGCGGTTCGCGATCCTGGCCGGGCAGCGCACCCACCTCTACAGCCAGGCCCGCATCGACGGGTTCCGCTCCGCCGTCACGCAGGCGGGCCTCGACCTGCCCGACGACCGGGTGGTGCACACCGACTGGCGGCGCGACCGTGCCACGGAGCAGGCCCTCGACCTCCTGCGGGGTGGGACGACGCCGACGGCGGTCTTCGCGTGCTCGGACGCCATCGCGCTCGGGGCGTACGACGCCGCCGCCGCGCTCGGGCTGCGCATCCCGGAGGACGTCAGCGTGGTCGGCTTCGACGACCTGCCCGAGGCGCGCTGGCTCAGCCCCGCGCTGACCACGGTGCACCAGCCCATCGCCGAGATGGGCGGGGCGGCGCTGCGCATGCTGCTGCGCATCAGCGGCGACGTGCCACGGGAGGCGCCCCGGGAGGAGCTCGCGACGCGGCTCGTGGTCCGGGGGTCGACGGCAGCGGCGACTGGCTGAACCTTGTCACAGTTCCGGACGGTATGCGGTCATGGTGGCGTGACCTCGAACAGCCTCGCCCCCGGCACCCACACGATTCCCGTCCAGCACGAAACCTCCTTGATCGACCAGCGCTACCACGTCGCGGGCAGCGGCCCCGTGTGCGTCGTCCACCCGGGCGGGCCCGGGATCGGCTGGGACTACCTGCGCATGCCCGAGCTGGAACGGACCATGACCCTGGTGTACGTCGAGCCCGTCGGCACCGGGGCCTCGGGCCGCCTCGATGATCCGCGCGGCTACAACCTGGCCACGTACACCCACTTCCTGCACGCGGTGGTGGAGCACCTGCGCCTGCCGCGGGTCATGGTGCTCGGGCACTCCCACGGCGGGTTCGTGGCCCAGCGGTACGCGCTCGACCACCCCGACCGCGTGGCGTCGCTGGTCCTGTACGACACCTCCCCCGTGACCGGTGACGACTTCTGGCAGACGGCGGTCGGCAACATGGAGCGGTTCGCGGACCGCCACCTCGCCGAGCACCCCGAGGTGGCCGGCTACGTCGCCGCCCTGACCGGCCGGCCCGAACCGTCCGACGACGAGGGCGCGACGGAGGTGCTGCGCAGGATCTCGCCGACCTACTTCCACGACTACTGGGGCCACGAGTCCGACTTCGCCGCCGGGCGCGACGCCCTGCGCATGTACGCCGCCCCGGCGTGGGGCGAGGGCCCGGCCTTCGACGTGCGGGAGGAGCTGCCCGCGATCACGGCGCCCACGCCGGTGCTGGTGGGCGACGACGACTTCATCTGCGGTCCGCGCTGGGCCCGGATGATCCAGGAGGCGGTGCCCGGCTCCCGGCTGGCGGTCCTGGAGCGGACCGGGCACCTGGGCCACATCGAGAGCCCCGGCCAGCTGACCGCGGCGGTGACCGGATTTCTCGCCACGGTGGGCGACGGGGGCCTCGTGAGCTGATCGGACGCGGACGACGGACCTGTCCGGGCGGATCAGCCGCCCGGACAGGCGCTGTCGTCACCCGAGTGCTCGACGCAACCGGTCCACGGCGTGTGCCCGTGCTCAGGACTCGGCACCTCGGACGACGGCACCGCCCACAGGACCGCGACGTCGGGCACGACCAGGCCCATCGGGCCGTGCCAGAGGAAGATCCAGCTCGCCTCGCGCCCGCCTCGAGCACCGGCGTGCCGGGGGGTCCTGACGACGGAGCTGTCGGCACTCGCGGCGGGCATGGGCCGAGGGTCCTGGTCAGCATCCGCCCTGACCCGCAAGGATGGGGCCGCACGGTTCGCGGACCAAGGGTCAGGGCAGCCCCGCCCTGTCGTCGCCGAGCGACGTGCCGAGCGGGAGGCAGTCATGACGGACGCCGTGGCACCACGGGACGCGACCCCGACGGAAGCGTGGGAGCACCGGCCGATGTTCTCCGCGACCGACAAGGGGTCTCGGATCACCTGGCTGGCCCCGGGCCGCTCCCCCGCACGTGTCACCCCGCGCCTGTGGGCGACGGCGCCGCTGTGCCTCGTGGCCTGGGCCGTCGCGACGGCGGCCGGCTCGTCGGTCCTGTGCGGCGCGACGTCGACCGAGTGCACGGTCGCTGCCGGCCAGGGCTGGCTGATCGGCGCGGCGCTCGTTCTGGGGTATCTGGCCGTCCTGGCCACGGTCGACCTGGGCGAGCGGGCGCAGGACCACCTCGGCCAACGGCGGGCCGCGTCGATGTTCTACCTGGCGCCGCTGCTGACCGGCGTCACCGTGGGCGCGGCGGTCGGGGCGGACCTCGCGCTGGGCGCGGACCAGCGCGTGAGCCAGGTGCTCGACGGCGTCCCCGGCACCGAGGCCGCCCTCGTGTCGGCGGTCGTCGCGGTGCTCGCCGCCCTGTGGGGTGTCGTCGTCCTGGTGCGGCTGCCGGGCGCCCTGCGGCACGCCCGGCGCCGGCAGGAGACGATCGCGCGGCTCCGGCGGGACGGGCAGCGCTACACCGGCCGGGTGCGGCTCGGCGACGTCCGCATCTGGCTGCACAACGACCCCGAGCTCGCCGTCACCATCACCTACCGCTCCCCCGCCGGCAGCCACGAGGTGGCGGGCTGGATGCGGACCTCGCCGGACCGCGTGCCGAAGGACGGCAGCAGGGTGGTGGTGCTCACCGACCTGCGCGGCGCCGTCCACGTCGAGCTCGACGGCGACGGGGACGTGTCGTTCGAGCCGCCGGAGCGGTATGCGCCGAGCGAGTAGGGGCCGTCGCGCGTCTGGTCGGGCACAGCCCCCGAGGTGGGGTAGTATTTCCGTCGGCCCCAAGGGGCCAAACCGGTAGCCTTGAGCATGCTCAAGAACACCGCGGGCTGTGGCGCAGCTTGGTAGCGCACTTGACTGGGGGTCAAGGGGTCGCAGGTTCAAATCCTGTCAGCCCGACCGCATCAGGCCCGGGATTCCAACGAATCCCGGGCCTGAAGAGTCTCTGAGACTTGATCCACTCTCCATTTGCTCTCCACTTTGAGCGCTCCGACGCAGGTGGACCCTCCCGAACACCACCGCAGCGCTCGTGTGTGAGGCCCCGCAGCCTCGCCTCTTCGCGTCTGCGGGGCCGGTGATTCGCCATGGCCAGGTCACGGATCACGATTGGGACGTTCGGCAGCATCAACACGACCAAGAACGGTCCGCGGTCCTGGACCGCGCGGACGAGATTCCGTGACCCGGACGGGGTCCTGCGTCCCGTGGAGGCCACCAGCACCGGCTCCGAGACCGGGCTCCTCGAGGGAACTTAAGACGATCGATAGCATCACGCGATGGACTCGACGGCGATAACGACCCCTGACGGTACGAGGCTCCATATAGGCGTCCACGGCGCCGGACCGGACGTGGTCGTCCTGTCGGGCGGACAGGTTGCGTGCGCTACCTCGAGGCCGATGAGCTGGCTCCGTAAGGTTTCCGGGCATGGTTCCCGGAGCCGCGCGAGGGGCCGGTCCGGGCCTGCACAAGGACCGCGCCTGGTCCGCGCAGCCGCTCATTTCAAGGTGCGCTCCGTATCTCGGCGACTCCATCGGGCACCACCGCAGTCCAGCTCGCCAGCATCTTCAGCGCGTCCTCCGACCGAGATCCTTCCGGCGCCATGTAGACGACGATCTTCTGGTCGGCGGCTCCTGGCACGTCGAGGGCCTCGTAGTCGACCGAGAGGGGACCGGCGACGGGATGGGTCAGTCGGATCGTGCCGAAGCCGCACCGGTAGACGTCGTGGTCGGCCCAGAGCCGGCGGAATTCCGCACTCTTGACGGTGAGCTCGCCGACCAGCTCGTTGAGCGCCGGGTCGTCGGGGTGGGCACCGGCATCGGCCCGCAGCACGGCGGCGGCCTCGGCCGCGATGGTCTCCCACTCGTCGTACAGGTCTCGCGCCTCGGGTGCGAGGAACGTCCAGCGTGCCATGTTGCGCTCGCGGCGGGGGACCGCGCTGAGGTCGAAGAAGACGGCGCGGGCCAGCGAGTTCATCGCCAGGACCTGCATGCCCAGACCCATGACGAGCGCGGGCGAGGCGGTGAACGCCGCCAGAGTCCGGCGCACGCTCGGGCGTACCCGCTCGGCGACTGACCCGGCTGTGCGCCGGGAGAGGGGCTGGACCTGCAGGGACACGAGCGCGAACAGGTACTCGCGCTCGGTCGGGTTGAGGCGCAGGGCGTCGGCGACGGAGGAGAGCACGGCGTCGGACACCTGCCGGGTGCGTCCCTGTTCGAGGCGCGCGTAGTAGTCCACGCTGACGCCCGCCAGCTGTGCCACCTCCTCGCGGCGCAGCCCGGGCACGCGCCGCGCAAGACCGGAGCCGTGCAGCACGGCCTGCGGCAGGCCGACGTCCGACGGGCGCAGCTTGGCCCGGCTCGCGCGGAGGAAGTCCTTGAGCTCATCACCGCTGTCCATAGGTCAAGTGTGCTCTCCCCCGCGCGTGCCCGGTCCGGGGAAGGTCGCACAGCCAGACCTAGGCAGAACGGTGCGTGCTCAGGCGCTCCGCAGGGCCGCCCGGCTGGTTGTACTGATCGAGGCCGCCGTTCGGTGCGGCCGAACTCGTGGAAGGAAACCTCATGAGCACGACCCAGAATGCGAGCGGTTACGACGTCGTCGTCGTTGGCGGTGGATCTGCCGGCGCCGTGCTGGCCAACCGGCTGAGCGCGGACCCCGGACGGTCGGTCCTGTTGCTGGAGGCGGGCACCGCCTACCCTACCGACGGCAACCCGGAGGTCACCCTGAACCCCTCGATCGTCGGCGGCGACACCGCGCACGACTGGGGCTACACCGCCCGCGGGACCGACCGCAACGGCGCCGTGCCCGTCCCGCGCGGAAAGGTGCTGGGCGGGAGCTCGGCCGTGAACGCGACCGTGGCGCTGCGGGCGCGGAGGGACGACTTCGACAAGTGGGCCGCACACGGGCTGACGGGCTGGTCGTTCGCCGAGGTGCTGGAGACCTACCGCGCGCTCGAGTCGACACCCGACGGGGACGACCGGCTGCGGGGCCGGACCGGCCCGTTCCCGATCCGCCAGCGCGCCTACACGGAGCTTACTCCGTCCATGCGCGCCTTCGTCGACGCGAGCGTCGCGCAGGGTCTCAAGCGGATCGAGGACCCGAACGGGGCGGAGCAGGACGGCGTCGCGCCGAACCCCCTGAACACCGTGGACGGTGTGCGGCAGAGCACCGCGCTGACCTACCTGACCGATGACGTGCGCTCGCGCGCGAACCTGACGATCGTCGGTGGCGTCGAGGTCGACCGGGTCCTCTTCGACGGCGCCACCGCCGTCGGTGTCGTCGCCGCGGACGGCGACGAGTACCGCGCCGCGGAGGTCATCCTCTCGGCGGGCACGTACGGCAGCGCCTCCATCTTGCTGCGTTCCGGGGTCGGACCGAAGGCAGAGCTCGAAGGCCTCGGGATCGAGGTCCTCGCGGACCTGCCGGTCGGCGAGCACCTCCAGGACCACCCGTTCTACTACAACGCGTACGCGCTGAAGGAGGGGGCGCTCGCGATGACGCCCGCCGCCGGAGCGCTCGTGTGGACCAGGTCGGCCGAGGCTGTCGGGGACGAGCTCGACCTGCAGATCTCCGCCACCCACCTCATCGATCCCGTCTACAGCCCCACCGGCGGGGCGATCGTGCTCGCGATCGCCGTCGTGCAGCCGGAGTCCACCGGCACTCTCCGCCTGCGGAGCCGGGACCCCCGGGTCGCGCCGGTCATCGACCTCAACTTCCTGGCGACCCCGCGTGACCGGGCGCGCATGCTCGAGGGCGTGAAGCTCAGCCGTCGGATCGCCCGCACCACGGCCTTCGCCGAGGTGGTCGCGTCCGAGATCATGCCGGGCGAGCAGGTGCAGTCCGACGAGGACCTGGAGCAGGTGATCGACGAGCAGATCGCGTCCTACGCCCACCCCACCTCCACCGTGCCGATGGGTGGCGCCGACGACGCACGGGCCGTGGTGGACGCGGGAGGTGCGGTACGCGGCCTCGCCGGTATCCGGGTGATCGACGCATCGATCATGCCGCTCGTGCCGTCGACGGCGACGAACCTGACGACGATCATGCTCGCGGAGCACATCTACAAGAACACGCTGGCGAGGTAGCCGTCGGCCGTCGAGGGCGCGATGTTGCCGGTTCGCGCCGGGGCCAAGGCTTGTCCTTGACACCGGGGCCAGGGCCGAACCGGCAAGATCGCAAGCTCGCGCTCACACGCGATCGCCACGGACAGAAGCACGCCACCATCAACGACACACTCGGCCCACCCGTCCGCCGTCACCTATCCGTGCAGCAGTCCCCAGGGACGCGTCCGGCCGCTGGAGCCGGGCATTCCGTCTCGGAACGAGGCACGGAGCCGAGGGAGATGGCCCTGGCTCAGCTCTGAGCGCTCCAGGGCCGGGATGCAAAGCGCAGGGACGATGGTTGTCGCCTGAAGATCGAGGGTCGGCGCACTGAGCGGCCATCGACCGTGCGCTACCGCACCACGTGCCGCCATGCGGCGGGCATCCAGGACCAGGAGGAACACGATGGAAGACGAGAACCTCAAGTCCTTGCTGAACACGGCGCAGACGGTCGCCGTCGTCGGACTGTCCACCCAACCCGACAAGCCCTCGGTCGCGGTGGCGCAGGTGCTGCTCGACGCCGGCTACGACGTGATCCCGGTACATCCGACAGCCGCCGAGATACTCGGAAGAAGGGCCTACCCGACCCTGGCGGACATACCCGTCCCGGTCGACATCGTCGACGTGTTCCGCCCGGCACACGAAGCGCCCGGCATCGCCCACCAGGCGGCCGAGATCGGCGCGGGTACCCTGTGGCTGCAGCTCGGCATCACGTCCGACGAGGCTCGTACGACGGCCCAGAACGCAGGACTCCGCTTCGTCGAGGACACCTGCATCGGAGAGACGACGCTCCGACTCGGGAACACGGCACGAGACGCATGAGCAACCACAAAGCTTCACTGACCGCCGACGACCTCGAGCTCCTGCGTCGACCGTTGTACGGATACTTGTCCGTGGCGGCAGGGCCCGTCCCGGCGCAGCCCCGCCCCGTGTGGTTCGAGGCGACGGCCGACGGCACGATCGAACTGTTCACCGGACCGAACACGCTCAAGGTGCGGCGGTTGTCCAGCGATCCGCGAGCCTCGCTCGTCGTCGCGGCACCCGTCGGCGAGCGTGAGCGGTGGGTGTCGGTCGCCGGCCGCGTCACGGTGGAGCACGAAGGAGCGCACGACTTAGCTCGCCGCCTGGCCTCACGCTACTGGGACCTCACCGACCCGGTCAGGGCAGCGCAGCTGGCCGAGATACTCGCCGAGGAACAGGTGCGTCTGGTCATCCACCCGGACTCCGTGAGCCGATTCGCCTACTGACGCCAGGACGCTCATGTCTCCTGTTGCCACTCGGCGGGCGGACGTCCGGCACCGTTAGCCCCGCCGAGTGCGACGATATCCGCGACCAGCACGACCCGGCCCACAACCACCGCCGGCGCAGTGGGCCTCGACCTAGAGCCGCGGTGCCCGACTGGTGCTGGGTGCGCTGTTCCTTGTCGAGGCGTACGCCGGGCGACACCCGGTCAGCTCGTTATCCTACGTGCGGTAGAACTGCCCGATCGAACCGTCGCGACGCAGACCGAGCACGTAGGTATGACCATCGATCTCGAGTGTGAACTGCGACCTGGACCCGTTCCCAGCCAGGTACTCGCGGATGCCGACGGCGTGATGGCGCACGACACGATCCAGGTACCCGGTCACGGTGGCGATCGTGTCCGTGGGCGCGAAGTAAGTCTGCGTCGCGGTGGGAGGCGTGCCGAAGTACCTCCACATGTGGCGTGTCATGACGTGCACCATCCCTCCCGTCGACAGGCTGGCGGTGAAGCCCCCACCGATGTCGTAGACCCGGGGCGTCCAGCCGGCCTGAGTGAGGGCAGACCGCGCCATCGCCGTGGCGCAGTGGTGATACTTCGGTGCGCTGGTCAGTCGCAAACCGGACGATGGTACGAAGCAGTTGTTCTCGAAGTACGACTGGAACATGTTCCAGTTCGTTGCGGCGACGCTCTGCCAGTTCGTCACCTTGCGCCTCTCTTCCCTTGCGGTGACCTGGCGCCAATAGATGAACTCGGAGACCGTGTCGTACTGGAGCACGTCCCCGGTCAGCTTCTTGTACAACTTCTTGCACGCTCCCTTGCAGAGGCGCCAGACGGCCACCTCCTCCAGAACAGTCAGCACACCGGCTGCCATGGCATGGAGCGCATCGAGGAGGTCCACGATCGAGTCGGTCACGACATCCGAGGTGAAGGTCGGACTGAGCACGTGGGCGATACAGCTCTCGAACTGCGGACCTCCCCGGCCGAACAGGGTCTCGCAGAACAGGCCCTGCTTGTAGGCCAGTCGATGGGGATCGAATCCGTCCTCGACCAGCTCCGTCGTGTTGTCCTCAATCTCCTGGAGGCAAGCCAGGTTGTAGCCCTCAGGAGTGAACTCCCCTGGCAGGAGCGGATTGATGCACTTGATCGCCGCCTGGTCTCCCTCATGGATGAGGTTGTCCGTCATGAGCTGATAGGCCGCGCCGAGCGCCTCGTCATACTCCCTGGCTGCCTCGATCGCGCTCTTCCCAGCCTCTTCGGCCTGGCGCCATGCGTCATTCGCGCTGTCGATCGCCTCGTTCGCGTACTTGTGCGCCTTGGCCAGCGAAATCCGTGCCCAGACTGCCGACCGTGCCGCTGACTCCGCGGAACGCTCGGCCGACTTTGCGGCGTTGATCGCCGTCTGCGCCGAAGCCGCAGCCAGGGTCGCGGACTGGTGGGCGCGTTCCGCCGCCAGGCTCGCGGCCTGAGCATCCTCTGCAGCATCCTGCGCTGCACCCGCCGCCGCTGCGGCGTGTGCGGCAGCCTCGTCTGCAGCTCCAGCTGCGCGCGCTGCGACCTCCCACGCTCGCTGGGCGTTCTCCAGGGCACGTGAAGCTGCTTCCTCGGCCTGTGCGACCAGGGATGCGACGGTTCTTTCGTGGGCTGCGGTGTCGTGGTCACGCAAGTCCGCCTCGAAGCGGCCCTGCTCGAGAAATGTGGTGCGGAACGCGCGTGGACCCTCCAGCGCGATCTCTGCGGCTGATCGCAGCTGGCTACCCTCCAAGGCCGTGGCGAAGATCTGCTGAACCTTGATCTCCTCGTCCGCCTCGCGCGCCGCGTACTGGCCTTGGTCGATGAACCGGCGCAGCGCCCCGGCGGACCCGTCGTCCAGGACATGCGTTGCTGCGTCGATCGTGTGCTGATCACCGACGTCCCGCGCCTGCGCGAGGATGCGGTTCACTGTGATCGTGTCCTCGTCGATGCGCTCGGGGTAGTCAGGGTTCCTCAGGAACGCCGCCACCTCCGCGTCGGTGCCCTCAGCGACGGCTTCGATCGCTGCCTGCATCGCGGGCGTTCCTGTGCTGCCCAGACCGGCCAGCGTTGTGCGGTCGTCCATGCCTTCCGCCTCGGCGAGGCCTTCACTCGCGAAGATCAAGACCTGCTCGTCGTCCCCGGCCAAAGCACTGCGTGCCGCCTCGCGGGTCCAGGTCCCCGAGGACTCAGCCACTGCGAGCGCGGCCTCGCGCGCCTTGGCGACAGCCACCTCGCGCGTGCTGTCGGGGTCGTTGGCCACGGCCAACGCTGCATTGATCGCAGGCGTTCGCCAGTCCGAACGCGGTTGGTCGTAGGTCGGTCCCGCGGCCACGTCGTCGCGTGCGGCGAGCCGCGCCGCTTCCCGTGCGGCCACAAGTCCCTGCTCGTGCTCGATCCCCAGACGGATGCGGTCCGCCTCGCGAGCAGCGTCATACACCGCTCCGGCTTGCTCGGCCGCAGCAAGGGAGGCGGACGCCGCTGCCTCCGCCGCCTGTGCGTGCTGCCTGGCGAGTCGCGCCGCATCGGCCGCCTCGCCGGCGTGGTCGGCGGCGTCTTCGGCTGCTGCCGCGGCGCGAAGCGCGTTGGCCGCAGCCGACTGGGCAGCATCGCGTGCCCGAATCGCCTCAGACGTCGCGATGTTGGCGTACCTGATCGCAGCGTCGGCGGCCCTGGCGGCACGCAGGTGGGCAGCACGCGCACGCTCGGCGGCGGCATAGACCGCTGAGGCGTCTGCACCCGCCGCTGTAGCGACCGCTGCGGCCTCTCGCGCGGCCGCCTCGGCAGCGGCCGCGTTCACTCCCGCTGAGATCGCCGCATCACCAGCGACCTTGACCTGGTTCAGTGCGGCCACAGCCTTCTGGATCGCTTCCCCTGCACTGTCGGCCCCTTGCGCAGCCACGCGGGCGGCACGCGCAGCCGCGCGTGCGGTGTCGGCAGCGTTCCGGTCGACCCGCGCTGCTGCGGCCGCCTTCGACGCTTCAGCAGCTTTCTTCTGGGCGAGCGAGGCCGCCAGCGCCACCCGGACAGCGGCGCTGGATGCCACTTGTGCCGCGACGGCGGCGTCGTTCGCTGCTCCCACCGCCTGTTGCGCGGCGGCAGCGGCCTGCTGGGCGGCGCGGGCCGCACGCGCCGCTGCGGCTTCCGCCTTGCGCCGGTCGCCCGCGGCGGCGTTCGCCGCTTCACGGGCTGTCACCGCCGCCTGCTGGGCTGCCTGTGCCTCGGCGATCGCACGCTCGGCCTGCTCGGTCGCCGACAGGGTCTGGGCCTCGGCCTCCATACCCGAACTCTGTGCGGCGCTGAGCAGGTCAGTCAGTATGTCGCGCTCATGATCGCGCGCGGCAGCCACACCCCACTCGACCTCCAGGAAGCGGGTCAGCGCCCGGACGCTCCCGTTGTCCATCGCGCGTTGGGCGGCTTGCCGCACCAGTGGACCACCGGAGCTGTAGATCTGACTGACCCGGACTTCCAGGTCGGCATGGTGCGGCGCTTCCCAGCCGGACTCGAGAAAGGCCTGCGCGGCCTGCATCGTTCCCGTGTCCAGGGCCCGAGTCGCCGCTGCCCGCAGCTGGGCACCACCCGTCTCGACCATCTGGTTGATGCTAATGTCCAGGTCAGCGTGCGACGGCTCCTGCCAGCCGGTGTCGAGGAACTCCCGAAGGGCCGCCGGGTCCGACGCATCCAGTGCACGGGTCGCCGCTGCCTTGACCGACGGCCCACCGTCAGCGTGCATCTGAGTGGCCAGAATGCTCTGGTCTGCCTCTTCCAGCTCCGCCCACTGCTCGTTCACGAACGAGCAGACAGCGGCGTCGTCACCCAGCAGGGCTTCTTGCGCTGCCGCCCTCACCTGGGGCCCACCCGAGTCCCAGGCCATCACCAGCGCCGCCCGGACACATTCTCTGGGCCCGTCCTGCGGTGCCTCGACCGCAGCAGCGGGCAGCTCGGCGGTGACGAGGACCGATACGGTCAAGGCACCGATCACGGTTGACGCGACCGCGGCACGCAACCTTCTTCCGCGCGGTTCAAGAGCAGTCATGTGCGCTCCTGTGGTCATGACGGCACCCGGATCTGCAGGAGGGTCGTGGGCTCCGACGCGGGGTCCGCGCCGATACCCACGGGGTTGTAGCTGTCGGGATCACCATCGATCTCCACGACAGGTCCCGACCTGGTGTCCACCCGGGCTACGAACTCATGCCCTGCACCCGTCTCGTAGCCGTCACCGCGGATCGAGTACACGTTCGGAATCATCAGGTCGATGCGTCCGGCCTCACCGAGCACCGCGAGACAGACGACCTGCCGCCCGCCGGACTCGAGGGTGTACAGCACCCTCATCGACCCGACACCACTCTCGTCGGGTGTTCGGACACAGCCTTCGTCGATCACGATGTGCCCGTCGCCAGAAATCAGCTCGATGCCGAGCAGGGCGTTCAGCCGCTCCGCGTCCGGGTAGGCGAACGTCTCGATCAGGTTGCCCGGCGGTGCCGGCCTGTCGACCGACACCAGGTCGCTGGCGTCGGCGGCGCTGGCGACGGCGACCTTGCCGGTACCCGGCCGGAAGGCCAGCAGGCTCGCGGGGCCACCTTCACTTTCGGCGTCGAAGGCGGTGATGCGGTCCGTGTCGTCGAGCAGGTCCAGGTTCGGCAGGCCACCGCCGCTGACCCAGACCGGCGCGGCGCCTGCCTCACCGATGGAGATCAGGTAGTTGCCGGTGCCGGGTGTGTAGGTCAGGACGTCGTCGGCGAAGCCGTCGTGGTCGTAGTCCAACGCGGTGGACAGGGTCCGTGAGTCGCGGAAGAACACCGACGTGGAGCTGTACGTGCGGGCAAATCCTGTGCCTGACGAGGTGAAGGTGGCGTAGCGCCCGTTGCCCGAGGTGTCGGACCGGTAGACCCATAGATCGTCCAGGGTGCCGGTGCCTTCCCGGTCGTACGCCAGGATCTTGTCCGCCGACGCGAGCGGGTAGTCGGGCAGATCCCCGGTCGACCAGGGCACCACCTCGGAGAACCCGTTGCTGTCCCCGCTGCGGGACACCACCGCGAGCTGGTCGTGGCTCGGGCGGTAGGCCAGCAGCTCGTCGACCTTCCCGTCCCGGTCGAAGTCAAACGGCACCATGCGGGCGTCAGCCGCCTTCAGCCAGGACCAGGTGAAGGTCTGCAGCATGGTGAACTGCCCGTCGGCGTTGTGCGTGACCACGGTGTACGTGCCCGCCGTTCCGGGCCGGTAGATCACCAGCTCGTCCTGCTGCCCGTCGTGGTCGAAGTCCAGCGCGACGATCTGGTCGGCCGCGGTCAGCTGGTACCCGCCGATACCGGTTGTGCTGCGGTAGACCTGTCGGTAGACGTCATCGTCCGGATCGATCCCGTCGCCGCGGTCGAGTTTGGCGACGATCACGGTGTTCGAGCCTGGCCGGTACATGAGCAGGTGGTCCTGCTTGCCCGAGTGCTCGAAGTCGAACGCCACTGCCTGGTCGCCGGCGCCCATGAAGTCGAAACCACCCAGACCATTGGTGGTCGGGGGCGTGCTGGCGTACGACTCGATCAGGTGGGGCGCGTTCACGCGGTCGGCGACGACAGCCTTGCCGGCCCCGGGTCGGTAGAGCAGGAGGCTGGTCGGGCTCTGGCCGCTGGTGGCGTCGAAGGCGATGATCCGGTCGTTGGCGTTCGACAGGTCCAGCCCGGAGAAGCCTCCTCGTTCAGCCACGATCGGAGCCCGACCCGCCTCCCCGATGGAGATGACGTAGTTCCCGGTTCCCGGTGTGTAGGTCAGGACATCGTCGGCGAAGCCGTCATGGTCGTAGTCCAACGCCGTGGACCGCGTCCGTGAGTCGCGGAAGAACACCGACGTGGAGCTGTAGGTGCGGGTGAAGCCACTACCGGACCCGGTGAAGGTGGCGTACCGGCCGTTGCCACCGTCCTCGGACCGGTAGACCCACAAGTCGTCCAGGGTGCCGGTGCCCTCCCGGTCGTACGCCAGGATCTTGTCCGCCGCACCGAGGGGGTAGTCGGGCAGATCCCCGGCCGACCAGGGCACCACCTCGGAGAACCCGTTGCTCTCGCCGCTGCGGGACACCACCGCGAGCTGGTCGTGGCTCGGGCGGTAGGCCAACAGCTCATCAACCTTCCCGTCCCGGTCGAAGTCGAACGGCACCAGCCGCGCGTCAGCGGTGTTGAGCCAGGACCATGCGAGCGTCTGCAGCATGGTGAACCGGTCGCCTTCACCATGAGTGACCACGGTGTAGCTGCCCCCGGTACCGGCGCGGTAGATCACCAGGTCGTCCTGCTGACCGTCGTGGTCGAAGTCCATCGCGACGATCTGGTCGCTCGCCGTCAGCTGATACCCACCGAGTCCGCTGGTGCTGCGAAAGACCTGCCGGTACACGTCGTCGTCCGGATCCACCACATCGCCACGGTCCAGCTTCGCGACGACCACCATGTTGGACGCCGGCCTGTACATCAACAGGTGGTCCTGCTTGCCCGAGTGCTCGAAGTCGAACGCCACCACCCGGTCACCAGCCCCCATGAAGTCGAAACCACCCAGACCGCTCGTGGCCGGAGGTGTGCTGGCGTACGACGCTTCGAAGCCCGGCTGGAGTCCACTGGGGTACTTCGCGGCCGCAGCACGGACCCACGGCTCCAGCCCATCAGTCCTGATGACGCTGGCCCCGCCGTCCGCGGTCGGACCGCCGAGACAACCGCCTTGCCCCGAGGTCGCGAGCACACCGACGAGCTCACGGTCACTCACCACCGCACCTCCCGCGTCGCCCTCGCAGGCGGCGAACGACGATCCCTGGGCAGTCAGGGCGAACGTTGTCTCCGTGACGGCCCCCACCGTTGTGGCGCCCGCCTGCACACGCTCGGGGACCCAGGTGTCTGCGGTGCGGCCCATTCCGTTCGCCGTCACCTCCTGACCGGCGGACACCGGCGACGAAGCCGGCGGCAGCAGCCAGTCCTGGCTCGTCATCCCGATGACGCGCAGCAGAGCCAGATCCCGGTCCGGGTGCGGCACCACCCGGTCGGCCTGTCGTGTCGCGCCGGGCGTATCGTCGCCCGACGCGAGGTTGACACTCATCGCCTCGGACGGCAGACCCTCGCGCAACGACTCGTCCTGACCAGTCAGGCAGCTCGCGACCGTCAGCACCCAGCCGGCATGCACCACGGCGCCCGAGCAGGCGCGAGGTGCGTCTCCCCCGATCGTGATCCGCACGCTCCCGCGCCCGGCATCACCCTCGACCGGTGCCCCGCCGACGATCCCGTACGCCGGAACCACGCCCAGGCCCACGCTGAACAAGACGACCGCACCGGCCGCCAGCACTCTTCGCAGCACAGGATCCTCCTCCACGGCCCTCTGCAGCGACGACCAGCTCGTCCGCCGTCCCGGCCTGAATGACGAGGATCAGAGCACGCCGCGACCGTGTCTGCTACCTCATTCGAGCACGGTCGAATCCAGCGCCGGAGCCTGGACCCACAAGAGACAAAGTGGTAGACACTGCCAGGCCTGTGGTGCCGTACCAGTGACTGACACCACTCGGTGCTCGTAGTGGCCTGCGAGGACGGTCGCAGCAAGCGGGACGCCATGGTTCCCGCATCCTGTGCATGATCGGAGTCCCGAACCGCGGCGGGGTCCACGGCAAGACGCTCTGATCTGGCGAAGGACCGCTTGCCCGGTGGGGGATTCCCGCCCGGCCGCCCGGCACCTGCGCTCCCTTGCCGACTGGTCTCCCCTACCAGCTCGTCCAGGGCCTGGTCAGCGATGACGCGCGCTTCGCCGCGCACCTCGACCTGCCGGCGACGCCGAGGGCGGGCACGGGCGCGTGACAGGCCTGTCCGTCGTTCTCAGGTGCTGGCCATCGCCTGCCGGACGACCTCGATGAGCCGGTCGAAGGTGTCGTACCGGCCAGGGTTCGCCTGAAGGAGCCACAGATACGTGTCCGCCTCCGTGTCGGTGACCGTCCTCGCGCGGATCGCCTCGTCCAGGGCGTCGCGCAGCTGCTCGTCGAAGCCGGGCAGCGACAGGGTGCTGGGCCCCGTGCGTCCGACCCGTGGTGCCGGACGGAGTGCCGCGTTCGTGGCGATGGCCAACGCGCGGGCGACCGCCGGCTCGTGCCGGGCCTGGTCGACGAGGGAACCGGTCAGCGCCTCGCGTCGTCGCGGGTCCTTGGCCGCGGCGCGCAGCAGGTCGTGCAGGACTTCCGGATCGGTCGGGGAGATGTCCTCGGCCACAAGGGATTCCTTTCGGCAGACAGGTCACGGCAGACGGCGGTCCAAAGGAGGTGGGCGCCGACAACGATCCTCGGCGGTCTGCCGCGACCTATCCAGGCCCCGCCGGTCACAGGATCGCCGGCTCACCCCGACCTGCCGCGGCCGTCCGGACGGCCGCAGGCGTCACGACTCTCGCTCCGGCGCGAACGCCTCGTGGCGCGCGCTGGCGAAGTTGCCGCCCACCTCGGTGCCGCCGCCGAAGGTGTGGATGACATCACCCACCGTGGCGGCGCCGAGGCCGTGCCGCGGCGTGGGCAGCTCACCCGCGGTGGTCCACTCGTCGGTCTCCGGGTCGTATCGCCACACGTCGTCGTAGACCACCGGGGCCGGGTCGTGCTGCTCGCCACCGAACACGTAGATCGAGCCGTCGTGCACGGCCGCGGCCAGCCCGCCGCGGGCCTCGGGGAGCGGGGCGACCGTCTCCCACTCGTCGGTGGCCGGGTCGTACACCTCGACCGTCGCCACGTTCTCCTGGACGGCGGAGCCGTCCTCGGCGAGCGAGAACTCCCGCCCACCGATCACGTAGATCCGGTCGTCGACGACGGCCGAGGCAGCACTGTTGCGCAGGGTCGGGGCCGGAGCGAGCCGCGTCCACAAGCCGGTGGCCGGGTCGAACATCTCGTTCCTGTCGCTGTCGACGTGGGTCGTGAACGTCGTGGCGTCGGGCGTCTCCCGGACCCGGCCGCCGATCACGAACACCTGGTCGCGCACGCTCTCGATCACGAACTCCGCGCGCGGTTCCGGCAGGTCGACGCCGGCGGACCAGGTGTCGTCCCGCGGTGAGTAGACGAAGGAGTCCGACTCCGCCCGCCACCGCGGGAACCCCCCGCTGAACCCGCCGACCGCATACAGGGAGCCGTCGGCCTCGGCCAGGCCGATGTGATGCCTGGCCTGCGGCAGGGTCGCCAGCCGGTGCCAGGCGTCGGCAGCCGGGTCGTAGGCGTCGAAGTGCGCTGACACACCGGTGTTGGGACTGAGCAGGCCCCCGGCGACGTAGATCAGGTCGTCGACGACCTCGGGGTAGAGCTCCTGGCGCTCCAGCGCCATGGGCGCACGCTCCTGCCAGCCACCCGTTCGATCGGACGACGTCTCGGAGGACGAAGCGGGGACGGTGGTGCACGCCGTGGTCAGCAGCGCGCCGACGGCGAGCGCGGCGACGGTCGCGCGGGTTCGGGGGCGAGGGTGCTGTCCGGTCATGGTGTTTCCTCCGTCTGTTCGTCGGGAACCCCACGCTCCAGGACCTCGCAGACGTGAACCAGGGGATGTCATCCCCTGTGACCGCGCCACCGCCCACGGGATACTCAAGGCATGAGAGCCGCCGGGTACGCCGAGCTGGGCGCCTTCCTGCGCTCCCGCCGCGAACGGATCCGTCCCGAGGAGGTCGGCCTGGTGCCAGGTCCACGGCGCCGTGTGCCCGGCCTGCGCCGTGACGAGGTCGCCCAGCTCGCGGGGGCCTCGGTCGACTACTACAACGAGCTCGAACGCGGTGCCGGCTCCCAGCCGTCCGAGCAGATGCTGGCCGCTCTGGGCCGGGCGTTGCGCCTGACCGACGACGAGTGGAACCACCTCTACCACCTGGCCGAGCGACCCGTGCCGCCCGCAGGCAGGGCAACCTCCCACGTGCAGCCCGGGATGCTCGACCTGCTCACCCGCCTGACCTCCACGCCCGCCAAGGTGATCACCGACCTGCACGTGACCCTGGCCCAGAACCCGCTCGCCGTCGCCCTCGTGGGCGACCACTCGCGCTTCACCGGCCGGCACGCCAGCTTCGCCTACCGCTGGTTCATGGACCCGATGTCCCGCGCCATCTACCCCGAGGACGACCACGACGCCCAGTCGCAGGCCTTCGTCGCCGACCTGCGCGCGAGCGCCGCCCGGAGAGGCAACGGGGACACCGAGGCACGGAGCATGATCACCGCGCTGCAGGAGGGCTCCGCCGAGTTCGCCGAGCTCTGGGACCGCCACGACGTGGCGTTCCGCCGCCGGGACCGCAAACGCATCAACCATCCCGAGCTCGGCCTGCTCGACGTCCACTGCCTCAACCTCTTCAGCGAGGACGGCCGGCAACGACTGCTCTGGTTCACCCCCACCCCCGGCACCGACAGCGCCGAGCTGCTCGACCTGCTCGCCGTGATCGGCACGCAGGCACTCACCGAGCCGTCCTGAGTCAGGGCAGCGGAGGCGTCTCGCCGTCGAGCAGCATCTCGGCGGCGCGCGCCTTCGCCTCGTAGGCGTCGACGTGCCACAGCTCGGCGAGCCGTTCGGCGTCCTCGAACGTGTACCCGGCCTCCCGATAGGCCCTCTCCTCCGCCTGGTCCAGGTACGGCGCGGACGTGTCGGCCGCACCGGTGCCGTCCGGCACCACCGGGAGGGACTCGCCGTCGAGGATCATCTGGCCCGCGCGGGCCTTGGCCTCGAACGCGTCGACGTGCCACAGCTCACGAAGCTCCTGGAGATCCGCCGCCGTGTATGCGGCGCCCCAGAACGCGTCGTGCTGCTCGCGGGTGTAGCCGTCGGGCATGGAGGACCACTCGACACCCACAGCCTGGGCGATACCGTCCACGACGACCGCGAACGGGGTGTAGGGATCGGCCGCGGCGGCCGCCCCCGCGCCGACCACTCCCAGGGCGGACGCGACCACGCCCGTGACCGCGACGGCGCCCACGCGCCGGTGCCGCGTCCCGGCTCCGTTCCGGTCGCCGGCCGCCGCGAGCCGGTCGGCGATCCTCCGGACCGTGGCCGCGGTGTCGTCGTCACCGGGGGCGCGTGACCGGAGGGCCGCTGTGATGCGTTCGGTGAGGTCGTCGCTCTCGTCCTCGCCCGGTCGGGGTCCCGGGGCCGGCGTACCGGCGGTACGGTCCTGGGTCATGGTGCCTCCGTGAGGGTCGGATCGGTGTTGCGGAGCGTGGCCAGGGCGCGCGAGGCGTGGGAGCGGACGGTGGCCGGCGACGTGTCGAGCACGGTAGCGATCTCGGCGTCGACCAGCCCTTCGTAGTAGCGCAGCACGAGCACCGCGCGCTGGCGGGCGGGGAGCTGCGCGAGGCGGTGCCACATGGCGTCCTGCTGGGCGAGGTTCTCCGCGGGGTCGCTGCCGACGCCGGCGTGACCGGCCAGGACGTCGTCGGCGATCGGGCGGATCATGCGTACGTGCCAGCGCCGGCGCCACGACAGGTGCTCGTTGGTGACCATGCGCCGCAGGTACAGGTCGGGGCGCTCGGTCAGGGCGATGCGGTGCCATCGCTGGTGCGCTCGCAGCAGCACGTCCTGAACCAGGTCGGCGGCGGTGTGCTGGTCGCCCACGAGCACCGTCGCGTACCGGATCAGGCCGGGGAGGTGCTTCCGCACCAGGTCGCCCAGCGTCCCGGCCGTGCCGGGGCCGTCAGCGTCGTGCACGGGGCCCGGGGCCGCCACCCGCGGGGTGGGAGCGCTCCTCGGCGCGGGCGGCTGCATCCAGGTCGTCATCGACGGGCCCCTTCCGCCGCCATGGCCAGGAGCGCACCGGCCGGGTCGGGCACCGCGCCGGCGTCAGGTCGCGGGACAGGCGCGTCGTCGAGGCACCTGCGCACCAGGCGTTCGACGAGCGCGGCCCGCCGGAGGATGTCCGAGGCCTCCAGCGCCCCGGGCAGGATCCGTACCTCGACCGTGTCCCGGACCGGATGCGGGGCGACGAGCTGGGTGAGGTTCACGTCGGCGTACTTGGTCAGGCCGATCCCGCGTGCGGCAGCGGCCACCTCGTCCCACGACTGGTCGTCCCGCTCCACGAGCCGGAGCAGCTCCGGGGGCAGCGGAGCCAGGCGGCGGCAGGCCGGGTTGGTGCCCAGCGCCGCCCACAGCGGCTCGCGCCAGTGCCCGAAGAGCCGGACCAGGTTGGCGAACGCCGCGGGCCGCCGGAAGGGCCGGCCGTCCAGGTGCAGGTGGACGGCGGCCTCGGTGGGCACGGTGAAGCCGAGGGCACGCGCGGGGTTGAGCAGGTCGTCCAGCACCCGGCCGTGGTCCTCGGCGATCGGCGGGGTGACGATCTCGCAGGGTCGCTCACGCCCCGCGGGAAGCGGCATGGCGACGGCGACCGTGGCCCCCGCGGTGTCGTTCACCCGCGCTGCTCCGCCCACCACCTCCACCCGCGTGCCGAACAGGTCGGCCACCGGTGCCAGCACGTCGGGCAGGGCGGCGCCCGGATCGGTGGACCGCTCGATCAGGCGCAGCAGACGCGGCTCGTCGCACAGCACCCGGTACCACCCGCGGTGTCCGGGCCGGGTGGTCGTGCCGGCCAGGTCGGACACGAGGGTGATGTCGTCCACGAGCCGGGCGACGGGGGCGCCGTCGCCGTCGCCGTCGACCACGTCGAACGCCGGAGAGAGGTGACGGAACACCCCGACGCCCGGCACCGCCGACGGCTCGCTGTCGGTGTGGAACGACCGGCGCACCCCGCCGGCGCGGCGGGCGGCGAGAGCCTCCGCGAGCACCTGCCGGTCGGAGCCGGCGGGTGCGAGCAGCTCGATCTCGAAGCCGACGCGCAGCGTGAGGGTGTCGATGGTCGCCTCCTGGCGAGTCGTCAGCGGTACCGGGCGCACCGGTCAGCTACCGGACGTCGTGGCGGCGTCCAGGGGCAGCTCCTCGCCGTCGAGCACCATCTGGCCGGCGCGGGCCTTGGTCTCCACGTACTCGGTGTCCCACAGGGCGCTCAGCTCCTCGACGTCCTCCGCCGTGTAGCCCGCGTCGAGGAACGCGGCGGTCGCCGCCTGCTCGTCCGCCGGCAGCTCCGGAGTCGTGTAGGTACCGGGCGCGAACGGGAGCTGCTCGCCGTCGAGGATGGCCTGACCGGCGCGGGACTTGGCCTCCGTCTCGTCGAGCGACCAGAGCTCCTGCAGCGCGGCGAGGTCCTCGCCGCTGTACTGGGCGCCCCAGAACGCCTCGTACTGCGCCTGCGTGTAGCCGTCGGGCAGGTGGGACCAGTCGACGCCGGCCGCGTGCACCGCGGTACCGACCGCCTGACCGAAGGCCGAGGCCGGGGCCGCCGCGGCCGCCAGGCCGGCGCCGGTGACGCACAGGGTCGTCGCCGCGACGCCGATCCCGGTGAACCGAAGGGTCTTCGAACGGAGAATGCTGGTCACATGGACCTCCAGGTGAGCGGAACGTGCTTGCCCCCTTAAGACGCCGCTCGGTGCCGAGATGTGGAGTCGCGGCGGTCACGAGTTCGGCGGTTCTCAGCCGTGGGTCCCGGGCTCCGCCCGCCGGTGTGCGGTGAGGGCGGGCGCTGTCGCCGGGCTGTTGCGTGAGCGGGCCCCGAAATATCCGGAGAGGATCACGGCACGACGGCGGGTGAGGAAACGGCCGGCCTCCGCCGCGATGCCGTTGACCCGGCCCGAGACGACGCTGGGGCGGCGGTTGCCGCGGTCCAGCGAGCGCAGGCCCGCCTCGACGACCTGTTCGGGCGTCTGGTAGCTGCCGTTGTAGGAGCCGCCGGCCAGGTCGTCGAAGAACTCGGTGCGCGTCAGCCCGGGGGCGAGGGACAGCACGCGCAGGCCGCTCGAGCGCGACTCGTACCAGAGCGCCTCGGTGAAGCTCAGGACGAAGGCCTTGCAGGCCCCGTAGACCGCCATGTCAGGCCCGGGCAGGTAGGCGGCCATGCTCGCGACGTTGACCAGGACGCCGCGCCCCGACTGACGGAGCGGCTCGATGAAGGCGCGTGAGATGTCCACGAGATTCGCGACGTCGACGGCGATCTCGGCCTGCAGGCGATCGGGGTCCTCCTCGTGGAACGGCCCGTCGGTACCGAAGCCGGCGTTGTTGACGAGGCTCGTCACGGTGAGACCGCGGTCGGCCACCTCACCGGCGAGAGCCTGTCCGGCTCCGCGCCTGCTGAGGTCGAGCGCGATCGGGGTGGCACGCACGCCGTGATCGCGTTCGAGCTCGCTCGCGAGCTCCTCGAGGCGGTCGAGGCGGCGGGCGACCAGGATCACGTCGGAGCCGCGCCGCGCGAGAGCGCGGGCGAAGGCGGCGCCGATGCCCGAGCTGGCGCCGGTGACGACGGTGGTCTGGGACGTGAAGTCGACGGAAGTCATAGGTGCACTGTAGGCAGTTTGTTGCACTCGATGCAAGGAACGTACTCGGAGTAAGGTCGGCCCATGGCCTCACCGTCCGACACCCCGACGCTGCGCGAACGGACGCGCCGCGCCGTCCACGCCGAGATCACCAGCACGGCGCTGCGCCTGTTCGTGGAGCAGGGCTACGAAGCGACGACCGTCGATCAGATCGCGGCCGCCGCAGGGATCTCCCGGCGGTCGTTCTTCCACTACTTCGGGAGCAAGGAGGACGTCGTCCTGGGCGACCTGGAGGCACTCGGGCTGCGGGTGCGCGAGACCCTCGAGGCGCGCCCGGCGACGGAGACGGCATGGGAAGCGCTCCGCGAGACGTTCATCGGCCTGCAGGAGCAGGCCACCGACGCCGCGACGCCGCTGCAGATCGCCGACATGTACGCCGAGGCGCCGTCGCTGCGCGCACGACACCTCGAGAAGCACCTGCGCTGGCAGGAGCTGCTCGCCCCGGACGTCGAGCGGCGTCTGGGCATCGCGCCCGGCGCCACGGCCGACCCGCGAGCGCGCGCCCTGATCGCCGCGGCCCTCGCCTGTCTCGACGTGGCGGTGGAGGCCTGGCGCCAGTCGGGCGGCACCAGCGACCCCGTGGCCCTGTTCGACCAGGCCGTGGCAGCCGTCCGAGCCTGACCCGAGGTGCCCCCTCACGGGGCCGCGACATGGTCCTGATAGGCGGTGCCGCCGTCGGTGAGGGCGGTGATCAGCCCACGGACGGCGAGCGTGCCGTCCTCCACCGCCTGCTGCACGCCGCCGGGGACCTGCGCCTGGTAGCGCCGCGCCGTCGCCTCCCCGGCCGCCAGCAGCGGCAGCACCGCCGTGAGCGGGGACTCCGGGATGCCCAGGGCTGCGGCGTCCTCGCCGTGGTAGCGGCCCGCCAGGGCGTTCAGCAGGTCACGCCAGCCTGACGTGCCCATCGGCGACCCCGGCGCTGCGGCGAGCGTCGCCGTCGCGGCGTCGAACAGGGCCTCGACCAGGGCGCGGCTGTTCTCGTCGGGCGGGGCGGTGGTCGAGTCGAGCAGGTCGAGCAGGTCGTCGGCCCGTGCGTGGCCCTCGATGTCGAGGAAGAACACCTCGTCGAGGCCCAGCAGGTGGCCGACGTACCACCAGTAGCGGTACAGCCGGGACTGCTCGTCAGGAGTGAGCCGGTAGCCGACACCCTCCAGGAACGCGAACGGCACGACGGTGAAGTCGAGCCAGGTGCGTGCGATGTCGGCCTGGTTGATCGGCACTCCCCACCGGCCGGCGTCCCAGCCGTGCGCAGCGGCCGAGGCTCGCACCCGCGCGTGCAGCAGCCGGACCTGCACGGTCTGCACATAGCCGGGAGCGCCGCGCCGCAGCCCGCCGGGAAGGATCGTCGAGGCGTTCCAGAGCCCGGTCTCGGCGAGCCGGCGCGGCGCCGTCGAGGTCAGCCGGCCCGTGCCCACGAGCAGTCGCGCGATGGCCGGGGAGCTGTAGGTGTGTGCGAGGGAGCCGCCGGAGAAGGCGAGGCTGCGCCAGTGGGGCGGTACGGCGAGCGAGGTGCGGTCCCCGTCGTCCAGCAGTTCCGGGGAGACCCAGCCAGGCACGGTCTCGGTGTGCGCGAGCAACGCGGCGACGGCCGGCGGAGCGCCCGGCACGCTCGCCCGCCCCTTCGTGAGACCGCGCTGGAGCGCAGCACGGGCGGGTCGGCCGAGCTCGTCGAACTCGACGATCACATCGTCCGCGAGCGGGTCCCCCACCTGCAGCATGCGCACCATGAGGTCGGCGCGCGCGCCGTGCCTGCCCCGGGCAGCGTCCAGGCCGACAACGCGTTCGGGCACCACCAGGTCGTTGTTCGAAGAGGTCATGGCGCCATTGAAGCCATCCCCCAGGCAGGCAGCCACGGCCTGTCGATCCCCCTCAAGGCAGGCGAGTCCCGCCGGGTCACCACGGCCCCTCAGCCTGGGATCGACAGGTCCTGGATGTTTCTGCTCGCGGTAGCCAGCCTGGGCGCAGCGCTCGACCCGGGAAGCCACCCGAAGGGTCACGGCGCTGCCCTGTCCCCTGCCGGCCCTGCGACCAGCCAGGAGAAACGTGATGAACGATGCAAGCGATGCGAGAGGCGCCCGCTCGGGTGTGTCCCGGCGGAACTTTCTGGGCGGCGGCCTGGTCGCCGCCGCCGTGACGCCGCTGCTGACCGGCCAGGCGGACGCCGCCGAGGCCACGGAAGGCGCCGCGGCAGCCTCCGCGGGCGGCGCGCACCAGGTCACGGTGCGCGCCGCCGTCAACGGCAACCCCGTCACGGTCCGGGTGGACCCGCGGGCCACCCTCCTGGACACGCTGCGCGAGCGGCTGGACCTCAAGGGCACCAAGAAGGGCTGCGACCGCGGGCAGTGCGGCGCGTGCACCGTGCATGTCGACGGCCGGCGTGTGCTGTCCTGCCTCACCCTGGCCGCGACCGCCGCCGGGCACGAGATCACGACGATCGAGGGCCTGGCCGACGGCGACCGGCTCCACCCCATGCAGCAGGCCTTCGTCGACCACGACGGCCTGCAGTGCGGCTTCTGCACCCCCGGCCAGATCATGTCCGCCGTCGCCCTGGTCGACGACGAGGGCGGAGCGCGCTCTGACGACGAGATCCGGGAACGCATGTCGGGCAACATCTGCCGCTGCAGCGCCTATCCGCGCATCGTCGACGCGATCCGGGACGCGCAGCAGGTGATGCGCTGATGCGGCCCTACTCCTTCGCCCAGGCGCGCTCGGTCCGCGAGGCCGTGCGGGGCGCCGGGCCGGACACCGCGTTCCTGGCGGGCGGCACCACCCTGGTCGACCTGATGAAGCTCGAGGTGATGACGCCCGAGCACGTGGTGGACATCAACCGGCTCCCCCTGGGCGGGGTCACCCTGAACCGCAAGGGCCTGCACATCGGCGCCCTGGAACGTATGAGCGACGTCGCCGCCCACCCCGTCGTCCGGGAGCACTACCCGATGATCGCGCAGGCGCTGGAGCTGAGCGCCTCCGCGCAGCTGCGGAACATGGCGAGCATCGGGGGCAACCTGCTGCAACGTACCCGGTGCGGTTACTTCCGCGACGTCACCACCCCGTGCAACAAGCGCGAACCGGGCTCCGGCTGCTCCGCGCTGGAGGGCATCAACCGCGGCCACGCGGTCCTCGGCACCAGCGATCACTGCATCGCGACCCACCCCAGCGACCTCGCCGTCCCGCTCGTGGCGTTGGGCACCGTGGTGCACCTGGGCTCGGCGCGCGGCGAACGCAATGTGCCGCTGGACGAGTTCTACGCCCTGCCCGGCAGCACACCCGAGGTCGAGAACGTGCTGCGACCGGGCGAACTGATCACCGGGATCACGGTGCCCCGCTCCCCCTGGGCCGCGCACTCCCGCTACGTGAAGGTCCGCGACCGTCAGTCGTACGAGTTCGCGCTCACCTCCGCCGCCGTCGCCCTCGAGCTGCGCGGACGCACCATCGCCGACGCACGGATCGCCGCCGGCGGCGTGGGCACCCGGCCGTGGCGGCTGCCGGCGGTCGAGCGTGCCCTGAAGGGCAGGCCCGCCACCCCCGCCACGTTCGAAGCCGCCGTCAGGCCGGCCGCGGACGGTGCGGAGCCGCGCGAGCACAACGCGTTCAAGCCCGCCCTGCTGCGCCGGACCCTCGTGCGAGCGCTGACCGAGCTCGTGGAGAGCCGATGAGCGGCCCACGCGAGCCGGTCCGACCAGGGAGCGTCGAGCCGGGCACCGCCGGATCGGACGGCGGCCATGCTTGAGCTCGCCGACGAGCTGCTCGAACGTGTCCGGCGCGGGATCCCGTTCGTGACCGCCACCGTCACCGGCGTGGCCGGAAGCGCTCCCCGGCAGCCCGGCGCCACCCTGGTCGTCGATGCGGACGGCGCGGTGCTGGGCAACGTGTCCGGCGGTTGCGTCGACGCGGCCGTGCACGAGGCCTGCCAGACGATGCTCGCCGGCGACCACGAGCCCCAGGTGCTCCGGTTCGGCTACTCCGACGCCGACGCGATCGGCGTCGGCCTGACGTGCGGCGGCACGATCGAGCTGCTCCTGCGCCACCACGACCCGGCCGCCGAGCCGGAGCTCGAAGCGGCGCTCGCCGCCGCCGCGGGCGACCAGGCCGGGACCCCGACCAGCGGCAGGGCGGTGGCCGTGGCCACGGTCGTGCGCGGGCCGAGCGGGCGCCTCGGTCGGACCGTCGTCGTACGGCCCGGTGTGCCCGTCGCGGGAAGTCTCGGGGACGCCGTCCTGGACCGGGTGGCCGGCGCCCGGACGGCCGACCTGCTGCACGCCGGGCAGAGCGGCACCGTCGAGCTCGGGGTCGCCGACAGCTACTGCCGCGAGCCCATGACCCTCCTGGTGGAGTCCAGCACCCCGGCCCCGCGGCTGCTCGTCTTCGGGGCCATCGACCACGCCGCCGCGCTCGCCCGCCTGGGCTCGTTCCTCGGCTACCGGGCGACCGTGTGCGACGCCCGGGCCACGTTCGCGACGCCCGAGCGGTTCCCCGGTGCGGAGGTGGTCGTCGACTGGCCGCACCGCTACCTCCGGGCGCAGGCCGACGCCGGGCTTCTCGACGGCCGCACCGTCGCCTGCGTGCTCACCCACGACCCCCGGTTCGACCTCCCGCTGCTGACGGCCGCCCTCCGGATGCCCCTGGCGTACGTCGGAGCCATGGGCTCGCGCCGCACCCACGAGGAACGTCTCGCCCGGCTCCGCGACGCCGGCCTGACCAGTGCCGAGCTGAGCCGCCTCCACTCGCCCATCGGCCTCGACCTCGGGGCCCGTACCCCGCAGGAGACCGCGCTGTCGATCGCCGCGGAGATCGTCGCCCACCGGCACGGCGGCTCCGGGGTGTCCCTGAGCACGGGGGTCCCCATCCACCACGGTGCGCCGTCGACCGGCGCGCTCGCACTCAGTAGCTGAAGGAGTAGCGATGCCCCGTACCCCAGTCGGACGCGAGACCGACCGTGTCGACGGCAGACTGAAGGTCACCGGTGCTGCCGAGTACTCCGGTGACTATCGCGCCACCGACCTCGCCCACGCCCACCTCGTGACCAGCACCATCGCACGAGGCACGATCACCGGGATCGACACGGCCGCCGCGCTCGCGGCGCCCGGTGTCCTGCGCGTGTATGCCGCGCCGGAACCTCGCCTCAACCTGTACCCGATCACCGGCCCGCTCGCCGGCTTCGTCGAGAACTACCTCCCGCTGAAGGACACGGAGGTCCGGTTCCACGGACAGGCCATCGCGATGGTCGTCGCCGAGACCCCCGAACAAGCACGCGACGCCGCCGCACTGGTCACCACGACCTACGACGCCCGGCCACCGCGGACGTCCCTCGCGGACGAGCCGCACGTCCCGGCCGGACCCACCCTCAGCGGGACACCCAGCAGCCTCGAGGTCCTGGCCCCCGGTGTGGGCTCGATCGACGAAGCGCTCGCCGCCAGCGACGTCGTCGTGGAGGCCGAGTACCACCAGAACCCGCAGCACCACGTGGCCATGGAACCCCATGCGATCCTCGCCGTCTGGGACGGCGACCGGGTCACGATCCACGCCGGCGCGCAGATCCCCGCCGCCTTCGCGCTCGGGATGTCCCAGCGGCTCGGCGTCCTGCCCCAGAACGTCCGGCTGAACTCCAAGTACGTGGGCGGCGCGTTCGGGGCCCGCGTCATCCTGTGGAGCGACACCCCGCTGCCCGCCGCCGCTGCCCGGGAGCTCGGCCGCCCGGTCCGGCTCGTCCTCACCCGCGAACAGATGTTCACCCTCACCGGCCACCGTCCCGAGATCACCCAGACCGTCCGGCTGGGCGCCTCCCGGGACGGCGTCCTGAACGCCGTCAGCCATCGGAGCGTCTCCGAGCGCCCGACGACCGTCGCCTTCCCCATGACGCCGGCCCACAACACCACGGACGCGCTCTACCGCACGCGCAACCTGCACGTCCACGCGGAGCTGGCCGTCCTGGACATCCCCGGGAGCCGAGCCATGCGCGGCCCCAACGAGGCCCCCGGATCCTTCGCCCTGGAGACGGCCATGGACGAGCTGGCCGTCGCCACCGGTATCGACCCGGTCGAGCTGCGGCTACGCAACCACGCCACCGTCCACCCCGTCTCCGGGCTGCCCTGGTCGAGCAAGCACCTCGAGGAGTGCTACCGCGTCGGGGCGCGGCGGTTCGGTTGGTCCGCCCGCAGCGCCACGCCCCGCTCCCGCACGGACGGACACTGGCTGTACGGCACCGGGATGGCCGCCGCCGTCTACCCGGCACACCGCCGCCCCGCGAGCGTGCGGATCCGGTTGCTCGACGACGACACGGCCGTGGTCTCGACGGCGATCTCCGACTTCGGCACCGGCGGCGCGACCATGCTCGCGGTCTCCGGCGCCGACGCCCTGGGGTTGCCCCTGGACCGGGTGACGCCCGAGATCGGCGACAGCCTGCTGCCCCAGGGCGCACCCGCCGTCGGCTCCAGCGCCACGCACGCCACCGTACCCCTGGTCGTGAACGCCGCCCGCGACGCGATCGACGAGCTCAAGCGGCTCGCCGTCACGGACGAGGGGTCACCGTGGCACGGCGCGAGCGCGGACGACCTGCGCTACGAACGCGGGATCCTGCACGGCCTCGGCCGCTCGATGACCTTCGGCCGCCTGCTCCGGGTCCTGGGCTCGCCGGGCATCACCACGCTCGCCGAGTCGCCCGGGGACGCCGACCCGGGGTACGTGCACCACAGCTTCGGTGCCCACTTCAGCGAGGTGCGCGTCAACCGCTTCACCGGCGAGACCCGGGTCACCCGGTTCACGACGGTCGCCGACGTCGGCCGTGTGATCAATGCCAAGGCCGCCCGGAGCCAGCTCGTCGGCGGCGTCATCTTCGGCATCGGCCACGCCCTGCTGGAGGAGAACCACCTGGAGCTCGCCACCGGACGCCTGGCGAACAGCACGCTCGCCGACTACCTGGTGCCCGTCAACGCGGACGTCCCCGACATCGACGTGGTCATGCTCGACCGGCCCGACCCCGTCCTCACCGGACCACTCGGTGACGGCGGCGAGGACGTCGGGACCCGCAGCCTCGGTGCCCGGGGCCTCGGGGAGATCGGCACCGTCGGCTCCGCGGCCGCGATCGCCAACGCCGTCTACAACGCCACCGGTGTCCGCGTCCGCAACACGCCCATCACGCCCGACAAGCTGATCGAGCACCTCTAGCCACTTCGGTGACGTCGTCACCCGCGACCAGGTCCGCGCCGCGCTGACCGCCCAGGTGGACGCAGCAGCTGGGCGGCTGAGGTGGGGACAGGTACCCCATAAAGGCGGATCGTCAGGCCCTGAATAAGGCAGTCGACTTCCGCGACAGTAGAGCTGACAACTTGACGTCTAGGAGTGGACCACATGTCACGCAGACCAATCGACATCACTATCCCTGACCTGTCGGGAAAGCTTGCCGTCGTCACCGGTGCCAGCGACGGAATGGGCCTGGGTATGGCCGCGCGCCTCGCGGCGGCAGGCGCCGAGGTGATCATGCCCGTGCGCAACCGGCGCAAGGGAGAGACCGCGATCACGACGATCAGGGAGTCGGTGCCCACGGCGAACGTCTCGCTGCGGGATCTCGATCTGTCCTCGCTCACGTCCGTCGCCGCACTCGGTGACACCTTGCGCGAGGAGGGCCGTCCGATTCACCTGCTGATCAACAACGCGGGCGTCATGACCCCACCGGACCGACAGACCACGGCCGACGGGTTCGAGCTCCAGCTCGGCACGAACCATCTGGGTCATTTCTCGCTGGTCGCGCACCTGATGCCCCTCCTGCGGGCCGGCCGTGCGCGGGTGACGTCGCAGGTGAGCATCGCGGCCAACCGCGGGTCGATCAACTGGGACGACCTGAACTGGGAGAACAGCTACGACGGGACACATGCCTACAGCCAGTCGAAGATCGCGGTCGGCCTGTTCGGCCTGGAGCTCGACCGGCGCAGCCGGGCGGGCGGCTGGGGCATCACCAGCAACCTCTCGCATCCTGGGGTCGCCCCGACGAACCTGCTCGCGGCGCGTCCCGAGCTCGGCCGTGGCGAGGAGGTACCGTCCCGGAGGATGATCCGTTTCCTGTCCGAGAGGGGCATCCTGCTCGGTACGGTCGAGACGGCCAAGCTGCCCGCGCTCATGGCCGCCACCGACCCCGACGCCAAGCCCGGGGGCTTCTACGGCCCGAGCTGGCCCGGACGCGTCGGGGGGCCGCCCGCCGAGCAGAAGCTCTACTCGCGACTGCGCAGCACGGACGAGGCCGCACGCGTCTGGGACGTCTCCGAACAGCTGACGAGGACCACCATCAGCGCCGTCTGAGCGAGGGGCCCGGCGTCACGCCGCGCGGTGGGCAGGCGGGTGCGGAGGCCTGCCCACCGGCCGGCGGAGCCCCGGGCTCGCCGAGCGCCCCGCCGGCTCAGCGCAGCGTCTGCGCGATCGAGGCCAGCATCTGCGGCGACGGCTGCGGGCCGCGCTCCCGCTCCCGGCGGGGAGTGGTAGTCCGCCGACATGTTGACGATCCCCTTGACGGGGCGGAGCCCTGACCTCCGAACCGGGGATCGGGAGGACCTCGTCAGGCCCTCGGCACAAGCGCGCGGAGCTCGTCCAGCATCTCGATCTGCACGTTCACCGGCTCCGACGACGGGTACGCGAACGTGACCCCGTCGATCCCCCGGCCCTGGAGCTTCTCGATGTCCTCGGCGAGCTGGTTCGGCGCACCACCGAGGAACGGGCGGTCGCTGCCCATCGGCGCGGCTGTCATGGGGGTGTTCGACTGCGCGATCACCATGAGAGCGGAAGGATCGCGGTCCAGACGCGCGGCCCCCTCCCGGAATCTGGCTGCCTGCGCTGTCACCGCTTCCAGCGAGAAGGTGACCGGCGTGATGCCGTCCGCGATCCGGGCCGCTCGGTCGATCCCGGCGTCGGTGGAGGCACCGATGATGATGGGGATCGTGCCGCGTACCGGCTTCGGGTTGATCTCCGATGCCTCGACCGAGTAAAAGCGGCCGTCGTACTCGACGGGGTCCGGGCCCCAGACGGCTCGCACTGCCGCGACCATGTCGTCCAGGCCTGCCCCACGGCGGTTCCAGGGCACGTTGGCCGTGGCGAACTCCTGAGGGATGGAGCCCTGCCCGAAGCCGGCGATGACGCGACCGCCGCTGAACTGGTCGAGTGTCGCCAGGCGGCGGGCCAGGACGACGGGCGTGTGAAGCAGCGCGCTGATGATGCTGGTACCGAGGCTGATGCGGCTGGTGAGCGCAGCGACATGGCTCAGGGTCTGCAGCGGCTCGTAGGTAGTGTGGTACAGCTCGGGAGCTCGCTGGAGAGTGCCGTCCGGACCGGGCCAGACGGGCGCCATCGGCCGTAGCACGCGTTCGTACGTCCACAAGGAGTCGTAGTCGAGCCGCTCGGCGGCCTGCGCCATCGTGGTGATGTTGGCCGGCGTCGCGTGCGGCCCCGAGACGGGGAGCATGGTTCCCAGCTTCACGAGATTCCTCTCTTTCTGCTGCTCACGTTCGAGAGCAACGTGTCAGGGGCGGTTCAGGCCGGGGCGCCGGCGGCGTCGCGGGCTCCGGCGACCCGTTCCCGGATCTCTTTCGCGGTGACCTCGGCGAATCGGCGCAGCTCGTCGGGGTCGTCGCTGGCGATGATGAACACGCTCGTACCGTCCTCGATCGCGAGCTGGGCGAGCTTGTCGGCGCGGTCTCGTGCGCTGATGTTGAGCAGCCGCACGATCCGCTCGGGCGCGCGTCCCGCCTGCCGGGCGGCCTCGTCGATCGTCCGGTTGCCCCGGGCGAGGTCACCGGGTTTGAGCCACGGCAGGCTCGGCAGCCAGCCGTCGGCCTTACGTCCGATGATCCGCTGCATGCGGGGTTTGACCGCGCCGACCCAGATCGGGATGTCGTGCGCGGGCCGGGGGCCGCGGCGCGGGCTGTCGACGTGGTGCATGTGACCACCGACCTGCAACGGCGAGGGATCATCGACGTCCCAGATGCCGCGGACGATGTCCAGCGCCTCGTCCACGCCCGAGACGGCTTCGGGCGGGGTGAGCAGCGGACCGCCCATCCCGGCGATCGCATCGTAGAAGCCGCCTGCCCCGATCCCCATCTCGAACCGGCCACCACTGAGCAGGTCCAGGCTCGCTGCGGCACGCGCGAGGACGGCGGGCTGCCGCAGCGGGAGATTCAGCACGTTCCCTGCGACATGGATGCGCTCGGTGCGCGCCGCGACCCACGACAACAGCGTCCACGTGTCGTGGAACACCGCCTGATAGGGATGGTCCTGGAACGTCACCAGATCCAGACCGATGTCCTCGCTGAGCACCGCCAGATCGACCGCTCGCTGCGCGGGCACGGCGACCGGGGAGATGAAGCTGCCGAACCGCAGCGGATGTCCGTAATCAGGCATGCACTCAGCCTCGTGACAACCCACCCGATCCGCAACGCTCGGGTAACCGAGTTACGATTCGTAAGTGACTACACCTGCCGCTTCTCCCGCGCACACCGCCTGGCACGACACTGACGAAGCGGAGTGCCGGCACGCCAGCAAGCTCCTCGAGGTCGTCGGACAGCGCTGGTCGCCGAGCATCCTGCTTGCACTGGGACGCGGCGTCGAACGATTCGGGGAGATCACCGCGATGACCACGGGCCTGTCCGCGCGGATGCTCACCCTGCGCCTCAAGCAGCTGGAGGCCGCACAGCTGGTCGAGCGCATCGTGATCCCCACCACTCCGGTCACGATCCGCTACCGGCTCACAGCCCAGGGACAGGACCTGATGGACGCGCTGCACTCCGTCGCCGGCTACGTGCAGCGGTGGAAAGTCGACGAGCCCGAAACCGGGGCCACTGCCCTCCCTCCGGCCTGATCAGCTCAGTCGACCGCTTCGGTGCGCAGTCAGGCTCCGGGCACGCCGGCCGCGAGGATCTCCATCGTCTGAGTACGGCGATCACACGTTCGTCTGGTGCTCGGGGCCGGCGATCAGGCGGCGAAGAGCAGGAACAGCCCGGCCCAGGTGTAGCCGACCATCAGCAGGACGCTCGGCAGCTCGTCGGCCAGCACCAGGGTGAGTTGTCGCCCCGGGGCGGCCCGCAGCGCTCGGCCGTGCGCGGCAAGCACGCCCGCGAGATGGCCCATGATGATGCACGCGACCTGGAACAGGGCCACTGCCCCAGGATCAGGTGCGTCCATCGTCGCGGGGAAGTTGCCGTCCGGTGCCCACTGCCGCACCAGGAGCTCCAGGCCGCGAGGACCTTCCACGACGAGCAGCGAGGCGTAGTGCGCGAGGGTGTAGCCCGCGGCGATCGGGACGAGGGGAAGCGCGACGTCCGCACCCCGGGCTGCCCACCGCAGGCTGCCGGCCATCAGCAGGCAGACGGCGGCCAGGCCCGCGGTGGAGACCAGCTCCGGCACCGGCGTGGACTGCACGAACCCGGTCCACAGAGGCGAGCCCGAGGCGCTGTCGAAGATGGTCGAACCCCACCAGACAGCCAGGAACGCCACCGTGCCGCGCCCGGGTGCCTTCGTGGTCAGACCGGCCAGGGGCGAACGCAGCACGTACCGGCCGGCGTCGTCCCTGCCCAGAACACTCAACCTGCCGGCGAGCTCGGAGTACATCTCGAACCCGTCGCCACGCGCGAACCAACGCTCTCCGCGCACGACGGCGAAGCCGAGCTGGACCACGGTGTACGCCAGGAGCCAGCCGCCGACAAGGCGCGGGTCGGTGCGGTCGGGAGCGATCAGCTCCAGCCAGACGAAGGCGAGCAACGCCGCCGCGGCGGGCCAGTATCCGGTCCGCCCGTCCCCTGCGGCCGGTCGCAGACCTCCGGTCGGGATCCGGAGCAGCCGGCACAGGCCGGCATGCAGGGTGCGCAGCGGGTTGAGTGCGCGCCACACCAGCCCGAGCAGGACGCTCAGCGGGACGAGTCCGACCCAGAGCCAGACGAAGAGCACGTGAGCCGCGGGGTTGGTCTCGTCGTGGGGGCCGAGCAGCGCGTTGCCGACCACGTAGACCGCGAGCGCCAGGACGATCAGTCGTAGCGGGGTGCGCCAGAGGTGGGAGCGCAGGGCGGTGTCCCAGGTCGCGGGGAGGCGTCGGGTGCTGGCGCCGCGGGGCGTTCGCCAGAGTGTGGAGACGGCGAGGAAGGACAGGACGACGGCGAGGGCGCCTGCCTGGAGGACGAGGTCGAAGGGCAGCGGGAGGTCTTGGGACGTGCCGACGCCGTGGGTCGTGAGGGGGGTGTGCTGCGGGTTCACCGGACGGCGAGCTGGAGGAGGAGTGTCTCGGGGTGGGCTTCGACGTCGAACACGCCGGGGGCGTCGGTGAGGACCTCGAGGCAGGCGGGTCGGTCGGGCTCGGCCTGTGCGGTGAGGTCGTAGCCGTGCACGTGGATCTCGGTGGGCGTGTCGGTCTGGGCGCGGAGCACGACGGTGGTGCCCGCGGGCACCTCGATCCGGTCCGGGGAGGGTTGGACGACGCCGTCCTCGAGTCGCACGTCGACCGTGAGGGGTGGGACGTCGGTGGGAAGCTCGCCGCGGCAGCCCTGGGCCGGTGGGGTCGGTTGCTCGGTGAGGGGGCTGGACGCTGTGGTCGGGTCGTCCGGCACGGCTGGGGGTCGGGTTGCCGGCTGGGCTGTGGTGCAGCCGGCGAGGGCCGCTGCCAGTACCGCGGCCAGCGCGATGTGGGCGGTGGTGCGGGTCATCGGTTCTCGCTCTCAGGTGGGACGGGTTCGCGTCGGGCACGGTCCGGTCGGGTGCGGTCGGGTCGAACAGGGTCGGGGCCTGCGGTGTCGGGGCCTGCGGTGTCGGGCAGGGTGCTGGTTCGCTCGGGGCCTGGGTTCGCGAGCGAGCGCAGTGCTCCGGCTCCTGCTACGGCTGTCGCGGTGCCCGCACCGAGCACCACGGCGACGAGGAGTCGTTCCAGGGTCGCCGGGCCTGCGACTGGGAGGACGGCGTAGTGGAAGACGGTGACGTCGGGGAGGATGAAGACGACGCTGAGCCCCGCCCCGGCGCACACTCCGAGCACTCCCCTGGTGCTGCCACGAAGCGCGGCGATCGCGGCCGCCGCGACCATGGGCCAGACGAGCAGGCCGATGCCCGTCGCGTCGATGAACGTTCCCCACAGCGGGGCGGACTGGACCGCGAGGGTCGCGCCGATGACGTGTGCCAGCGAGGCGACGACCGTGACGAGCCCGGCGACCGCGAGGATCAGGTCGGGTCGCCGGGCGCGCCGTGCGACGACGGTCAGTGCCGTCGCGACGCCGGCCGCGACCACCCACCAGGCCAGGGCGGCGGGTGGTGGCCCGGCGACGAACCTGCCGGTGACGGTGACCGCCGTGGCGCCGACCGTCATGGGGACGGTCCACCGCACGGTTCGGGTCTGGTCCAGGTCTCGTTCCAGGGTGGTGGCCCGGGCGTCGATCCAGCTGAACGACCGACCGTCTGGCACGGATACGGCGGCGGCCTGTCCTGCGCCCGCCGGGACGTTGACGGTTGACCCGGTGTCGTTGTGTACCAGCAGCCGTGCGCCGTCCTCGATGGTGGTGACCACCAGCCCGGGGACCGCCGGAGACACGGACACGACCTCGCCGCGTGCGGCTGTCGGGCTCAGGCCTCCGGCGTGCGCAGAGGCCGGGGAGATGGTGCCCAGGACGATGGCCACAGTCAGGACCAGAACGGTGGTGCCCCGGCGGAGCAGGCTCACGGGGCGGTCACGACCGTGTCCGGGACGGACGGTTCAGTCGACCGCGGTCCGATGCGGCGCACGACGTACGCGGTTCCGGCGCCGGTGAAGCCCACCAGGGCTACCAGGCCGCTGATCATGTGGAGGTTCCACGAGACGCCGTCGCCCACGACGGGGCTGATGGCGAGCACGGCTGACCACACCACGATCGGCGCGAGGAGCCCGAGCACGATCCACCGTGTGTCGGGTGTGAGCGGCCGGAGCCTCGGCGCCAGCGCGCGAGCGGCGAGTTCGGTGATGGCGGTGGCGACGGTGAGGGTGATCGGCAGCCAGAGACCGACGCCGTCACCGAAGACGAGGTTCATGACGAAGGCCGGGACTGCCACCAGTACCGTGGGTGCGCCGATCGGGAGCTGCCACCGCCGCGCGAGCACGAGCAGCGGGATCAGCAGGACCACGGTGCTGCCCACGTAGCCGTGGAACATCTGGGCATCCATGGAGAACGTGCTCGGTTCGATCTCGCCGGTACCGAGGTGCGGGGTCGGCAGGGCGGAGGCGTGCAGGGTGTAGATGTGCACGGGGATCGAGGCCAGTACTGCCGAGGCGACCACGGTGGCCGCGTCGCCTCCACGCACGCTCCGGGCCGAGGACGGCATGGAGGCGGCGAGCATCAGCGCCGGGCCTGCGGCCACCAGCACCATCCCGGCGATGATGAAGTAGTGACTGGGGCTGAAGAAGATCTCCAGACCCCGCTCGATGCCGAACAGGTTGTGCCACAACGTGTCGATGCCGCCACCGACCAACAGCAGGCCCATCCCGATGCCTGGCAACCGCAGGGCGCTCGGAGTCTCGCGTAGCAGGCTGCGGTAGGTCACGACCGCGGGCAGCCGCGAACGGAGCAGCCAGAGCAGTGTGAGGCCGCAGGCGGCGATGCCGGAGTACATGACGGCGTGCCACGGGGTCCAGAACGTCTCCAGGTCGGGGATGGTGGCGTGGGCGAAGGCGTCGAGCTGCAGCCCGACGACGAGCCAGAGGCTCGCGGCCAGGAGAGTCCGGCGTTCGCGGGCGGTGAATCGTGACGTCTCAGGGCTGTCGGTCGCCGTGGCGTCGGGGCTCGGCTGTGGTGCGGCGTCGCGGGTGGTGGACATCGAGGTGGCTCCGTCTCCGGGTGTTCTGGTGGTCGGTGGGTGATCACCAGAAACGTAGGAAAGGGGGTGCTGCACGGGCATCACCCGCCGGAGCGATCAGGCCCCTACCTGAGGACCATCTTGAGCTCAGGGTTCGCACCTGCCGATCGGTTACCGGCCGGGAACGACGAGCCCGTTCTCGTAACCGAACACGACCGCCTGGACACGGTCCCGCAGACCGAGCTTCTGCAGGATCCTGCTGACATGGGACTTGACGGTCTGTTCGCTGATGACGAGGGACCCGGCGATCTCGCCGTTGGACAGTCCGCGGGCGATCAGTGTGAGCACCTCGCGCTCGCGCTCGGTCAGGCTCCGCAGCGATGGATGGTCCGCGGGGTCGCGCGGCGCTGTCTCGACGAACCGTTCGATCAGGCGTTGAGTGATCGCGGGGGCCAGCAGCGCCTCGCCCCTCGCGATCGTCCGGACAGCCGAGGCGAGCTCATCGGGGCCGGAGTCCTTGAGCAGGAAGCCGCTTGCGCCGGCCCGCAGTGCCTCGTACACGTAGTGGTCGGCGTCGAAGGTCGTCAGCATCATCACCCGTGGGCGGTCCGGCCGGTCAGGCGCGGGTGCGAGCAGTTCGCGGGTGGCCGCCAGGCCGTCGAGCACGGGCATCCGTACGTCCATCAGGATGACGTGAGGCCGCAGGGCCCGTGCCTGCTGCAGGGCGGCCTGGCCGTCGGCGGCATCCCCTGCGACAGCGATGTCGTCGTAGGAGTCCAGGATCGCGCGGATGCCCACGCGGATCATCGGCTGGTCGTCGACCACGAGAACCTTGATCATCCGGTGTGGCTCCTGTCAGTGGCATCGTCGATGTGGTCGGCGTCGTCCAGTACAGGGAGCGGCAGCCTTGCGGTGACCTGGAACCCGCCCCCGGCAGTGGGCCCGTGGGAGAAGTCGCCACCGAGGTGAGCCACCCGCTCGCGCATCCCGGTCACCCCGAGCTGTGGCCGTCGCAGGTCGTCGGGCCGCTCGACGCTGCCCGGGACCCCCGGGGTGTTGACCACCGTCACGGTCAGCGCCGCACCATCCGAGGCGACTCGTACGGTGGCCGAGGCACCGCGGGCGTGCCGAACGACGTTGCTCAGCGCCTCCTGCACGATCCGGTACACCGTTGCGCCGACGGTGTCCGGGGCACGCCGCGCCCCCTCCTCGACGACCAGGGTGACGGGCCCGCCGTATCTGCCGGTGGCTTCGACGAGCTCTGGCAACTGGGCCAGGCCCGGTGCCGGATCCTTCTCCGGTTCCGCGTCGGTGGCGCGCAGCACTCCGAGCAGCTGACGCATCTCGCCCAGGGCCCCACGTGCTGCTGCGGCGATCGCCGTGAACTCCTCGCGAGTCTCGGGATCCGCCCCCGGCAGACGATAGGGCGCCGAGGTCGCCTGCATGTGGATCACCGACATGCTGTGGGCAACGACATCGTGCAGCTCCCGCGCGATACGAGCGCGTTCCTCGACCAGCGTGCGCCGCTCCTGTTCGATCTCGACGTCACGCCGAGCCGCCGCCAGCTCCCCACGCAGCCGCACCCGGTACCGGTAGGCGACCCCACCGATCAGGGCAACCAGGGAAGCGGAGCCGAGAACTACCAGCGCAAGGGTCTCCTCCGCCTCCGATGCCTTGTCGTCCGAGGCCAAGGCGACCAGAAGTACCGAGGCCCCGGCGAGCGTCCACCACGCGCCGAGGGCGATCTGCCAGGTGTGGCGCACGGCGATCAGCCCGGTGTGCGCCACCAGGACACAGATCGTCATGACAGGGAACTGCTCCGCTCCGGCCTCGCCGGATCCCGCCAGTTCGAGCGTCGCGGTGGCCGCGACCTGCATCACCGTCGCGACGACCGGGCGACGCAGCGCGACCGGGAGCGCCGCGCACGACACCGAGCCCGCCACGTAGGCAAGGAACGGGTCGACTCCAGCGTGGTTGGCCTCCAGCGCCAAGGCGATCATCGCGAATCCCGCCAGCACCGAGATGGCGGCAGTCCACAGGAAGTCGGACCTGCCGGTCCAGGCCGGGCGCCTCGTGCGCGTGCTCGTCATCTCGCGCCCCACTCAGTCAGCACCAGCAGGATCCTAGGGTCACCGTCGGGCCCACGGTAGACCCCGACCTGCCGCCGCGGCAGGGTCCGGCAGCCCATGACGAGCCTCCCGAACGACGCGCACCTCGTGGCATACGGCCGACGGATGATCAGCACGTGGACCACTCGATCAACGGCTCGCGCCGCATCTCGTGGTGTCCCGGTCGGCAGGTCGAGCCCCGTCCAGGTCAGGGATGTCCGTGGTGCCCGCCGCCAGGGGACGGCGCCGGGCGGAACGAGGCCCGCGGTCGGACCGGGCCCTACCGGGGCGCCGAGGCTGCCTGGTGGACGCCCGTGAGGCCGATGGCTCGGTTGACCAGGGCGTCCGAGACGCGGTCCGGCAGGTGGGCCAGCATCGGGAGCAGTCCGGCGCCGCGGCCGGCGGTGTACATGGTGCGTGGACGGGGCGTCGTGATCGCGCGGACCAGCACCTTCGCGACGGCGCCAGGATCCGCCAACGTCATGCCGGCGGCGGTCCGGCGGACGGACTCGATCCTCGGCGCGTACAGCTCCAGCACGCCCGGATCAGCCGTGCGATAGGAAGCGTCCGCGGCGTGGGCGGCGAGGTCGAAGATCGGGGTGTCGGTGGCGGCCGGCTCGACGATCACGACCCGCACGCCCCATGTGGCCAGCTCTCCCCGCAGCGCGACGCTGAGGGATTCGAGAGCTGCCTTGCTCGCCGAGATCGGCCCGTTGTACGGAACGGCCCGGCGCGCGGTCGGCGCGGTCACGTTCACGACCCGGCCTCGGGCGGCCCGCAGCAGCGGCAGGAACGCCCGGATCACTGCGGCCGGGCCGAGCACGTTGACGCGGAGCTCGCGCTCCAGCTCGGACTCCGGCACGAGCTCCAGCGGCCCCTCGACGATGATCCCCGCGTTGTTCACGACGGCGTCCAGCCTGGTCCCGCCGAGCCGGCCCGCGACGTCGTGCGCCGCCCGCCGGACCGAGTCCTCGTCGGTGACGTCGACCACCACCGGCTCCACGCCGGCCAGCCCGTCGAGGGCCTTGGCCCGGTCCATGGCGCGCACCCCCGCGAACACGCGGTGACCACGCTCCGCCAGGGCCCGGACGGTCGGCTCGCCGATCCCGCCCGTCGCGCCGGTGATGAAGACGTTGCTCATGCTCGTTCCTCTCGTCGGTGGTCGTGCACCCCAGGGCACGCGACGAGCGGTCGTCGCCGTCGTGCGGCCCCGGCACGTCGATCGTCGCGGCGCGCGGCACGGACCTCCAGACACGACATGTACTGGTATCGAGAGCACCCGGATGACCGCACCGGGTCGGTGCACCGGATCTGGGACGATGGACGGCGTGGCGGCGTCCGATCAGCAGCGCGAGCTCGGCCAGTTCTTGAGGAGCCGGCGCGAGCGCCGTCGTCCGCGCGACGTCGGGCTGCCCGAGGCCGGCCGACGTCGCACCCCGGGCCTGCGGCGCGAGGAGGTGGCCCTGCTGGCCGGGTTGAGCGTGACCTGGTACACGTGGCTCGAGCAAGGCAGGAACGTCCACGGCTCACGGCAGGTGCTCGGCAGCCTCGTGGACGTCCTGGGGCTCGACGACGCCGAGGCGGCGCACCTGTTCCGGCTCGCAGGAGAGCTCCCGGAGCGCTCAGCCGCGCCCTCGGCGGACGCGGCCGACGCCGATGCCGGGGGCTACCGGGCCCTCCTGGACGGCCTCGATCCCAGTCCCGCGCTCCTGGTGGACCACAGGTTCGACGTCGCGGCCTGGAACCGGGGCGCCGAGGTCCTGTACCCCGGTCTGCGCGAGGTCGACCCGTCCCGGCGGAACGTACTGTGGCTGACGTTCACGGACGAGCGGGTGCGCGCGATGGCCGAGGACTGGTCCGCCGAGGCTGCGCAGAGCGTGGCGTTCTTCCGCGCCCGGGTAGGCCAGGCGGTGACGGACCCCGACCTCGCACGCCTGGTCGCTGACCTGGAGAACGAGAGCGAGGAGTTCCGGGAGCTCTGGCGCGCGAAGGGGATCTCGGCGCTGGGCAGCCACACCAGGACGGTTCGCCACCCCGAGCTGGGGCGCATCGAGCTGCGGCTGACCAAGATGCGCACGCTCGACGACGAGCTGACCCTCGTCGCCTACCTCCCGGCCCAGGGCTCGGACGTGGCCGACCGGATCGCCGCCCTCGTCGACGACGCCTGACCCGCCGCCTCGACGCCGCCCGGGCCGAGGTTCCCGCGGCACTCCGGGAGCTCGGCAGGATCACGAAACGATCACACCACTCCCGGTCGCTTGGACACGCGACCGACAGCGAGCTACATTCGAATACACAAAACAGACTGACTACTCAGTCGGTATCGGGCGGTACTGCGACCGGCAGCACCCGCCCGGCCGAGCGAGAAGGCCACGACGACGTGGTCGCTCTCACCCGCCCTCCCCGCGGCGGGGTGTCAAGACAACCGCCCGCCGTGTGGTCCCCGACCACCGGTGACCGACCACCATCTCTAGGCCGACAGACCACGACGGAGTGGTCACTCCCGCCTGCCGGTTGACACGGCAGGCCCGCCCCGCTCAAGGAGGAGCCCATGGCGACACCCGTCAGCCCCGTGCCCAGCGCGCAGGTGCAGAGATACCTCGACTCCCTCGCGCCCCAGGCGAACCACTGGGGCCGCGACGTCCCCGCGCTGCGGAAGCAGGCCCGGGACCACGTGCTCACCCACCGCGGCCGGCTGGAGCCCGTGGCCCGCGCCGAGACCGTCGACGCCGGCGGCGTCCCCTCCCGGCTCTACCGGCCGCGGGGCGACGAGGACGACGTCCTGGTCTGGATGCACGGCGGCGGCTGGATGCTCGGCGACCTGGACTGCTGCGAGGGCGTCGCGCGAGCGATCGCCAACCGTGCCGGGTGCGCCGTGCTCACGATCGACTACCGGCTCGCCCCCGAGCACCCGTTCCCCGCCGCGCTCGACGACACCTGGACCGCCGTCGGCTGGGCGCGACGCAACTTCTCCCAGGTCGCGGTCGGGGGCGACAGCGCCGGCGGGAACCTCGCGGCGGCGGCCGCGCTCCGGGCGCGGGACTCCCGGGCCGTCCTGGCGCTCCAGCTGCTGGTGTACCCGGTCCTGGACAGCACCATGGACACCCCGGGCAAACGCCGCTTCGTGGAGTCCTACTCACGCTTCGCGGGGACGGCCGACTACGGCAGGACGGCGTTCGAGCGAATCGCCTACCTGTGGGACGCCTACGTCCCCGACCGGCCGCTGCGCCGGTCGCCGGTCGTCTCGCCGCTGCACGCCGAGACGCTGCGCGGCGTCTGCCCCGCCGTCGTCATCACGGCCGAGCACGACATCCTGCGCGGCGAGTCCGTCGAGTACACCGCGCGCCTGCGCGAGGACCTGGTCCCGGTCGAGGTGCACGACTACCCGGGCCAGATCCACGGGTTCATCGAGTATCCGGGCGTCATGACGGACGCCACCGACGCGCTGGAGAAGGCCGGCGCGGCACTTCGCCGGGCGTTCGCCCACCAGGAACCGGACCGCGCAGGTCTCGCGGTCAGCACACCGTCCGACATCCATGCGTGAGGAGCTGTCATGCGTACCACCACCACCCTGCCCCGGCGGGACCGTCGACCGGGCTTGAACATCGCTCTTCCCGTCGTCCTGACGGCCCTCCTCGCATCGTGCGGCGCCCCGGGCGCCCAGAGCCCGCTGTCCGACACACCGACGGACGTGAGCACAAGCATCGGCGACGATCCGGTCACCCTCGACGTGCTCGTGTCCACCCCTGACGTGCCGCTCTACGAGGCGCTCGGCGAGGCCTTCCAGGGCGAGCACACCAACGTCACCGTGGAGGTGACCGGCGAGGACTTCAACAGCCTGACGACGAACGTCCCCCGCCTCATCTCGGGCACGGAGGTGCCCGACCTGGTCCGGCTGGCCTCCTTCGGGAACCTGGTCGAGGACAAGCTGCTCACCAACCTGGACCCGTACGCCGAGGCGTACGGGTGGACCTCGTGGCCGCAGTCGCAGTTCGCCTCCACCCGCGTGGGCGACGACGGGCGACAGCGCGGCACCGGGCACCTGTACGGCGCCGGGCCCGGGTTCGGGCTGACGGGCGTCTACTACAACAAGGCGCTCGCGGAGCAGATCGGCATGTCCGAGCCGCCCGCCACGCTCGCCGAGCTCGAGGAGAGCCTGCAGAAGGCGAAGGACGCCGGCCTGCTGCCGATGATGGTCAACGGCAAGGACGGCGGGCTGGCGTACCCGCTGCAGAACCTCCAGATGAACGCCGCGGACGGCACCCAGGTGGTCCAGGACTGGAACTACAACAAGCCGGGCGCCGACATCGACACACCCGCGCTGGTGGACGCCGCCACGACGCTCCAGGGCTGGAGCGAGCAGGGGTACCTGCCGGAGGACGTCAACAGCATCGACCAGACCCAGGCCCCAGCCCGGTTCGCCGAGGGTGAGGGCGTCTTCTTCCCGAGCGGCAACTGGCAGGCACCCACCCTCCAGGAGGCAGCCGGGGACGAGATCGGCTTCTTCCTCTTCCCGCCCGACGAGGCCGGCGAGCCGTTCACCGCGATGACCGCCGCCGGCGTGCTGGCGATCCCCACCAGGTCGGACCAGCCCGACGTCGCGGCCGCGTTCCTGGACTTCATCCAGACGGACGACGGCGCCCGCCAGAGCACGCTCGACCTGCTCGGCCTGCCGCCCGCCGGGCCGGAGGACGCGTCCCTGCCGGACACCGAGCCCGGGTCGCTCGTCGCCGGCACCGTCGAGTCGTTCCAGCAGCTGCTGGAGAGCGACGGCCTCGTCGACTTCATGTCGAACTCGACCGCGTCGATGCACGCGAACACCCTGATCCCGCAGACCCAGCTCCTCGTGGCCGGGAAGACCTCACCGGCCGAGTTCTCCGCGGCGATCCAGAAGGACTACGAAGAGGCGGAGAAGTAGATGTCCGGGGGTAAGACCATGACACGGGACGCGGGTACCAGACCACCAGGACACCTGGTACGACACCCGACGACGAGCACGCCGGACCCGGGGCCGCCACCGGGCCCACGTCCCGCTCGACGACGGCGTCCGGCACGGCGGTGGAGCGCCCTGCTCTGGGTGGCGCCGGCGATGATCATGTACGGCGTGTTCGTCCTGTACCCGCTGGGCCAGTCCGTGCAGTTCTCGTTCTACGAGTGGGACGGCATCGGGCCGGCGACACCGGCGGGCCTGGACAACTGGCGAGCGATCTTCGCCGAGCCCGAGCTGCTCGGGTCGGTGCTCCACGCGTTCGTCCTCATCTTCTTCTACACCGTCCTCCCGGTCGGGCTGGGTCTCGTCGCGGCCAGCCTCATCCGGGAGCTCCGGGCCGGGGCGTTCAACACCACGGCGCGGGTGGTGCTGTTCGTCCCCCAGGTGCTGCCGCCGGTGGCGGCCGGCATCGCGTGGACGTGGATGTTCTCGACCGACGGGCTCGTCAACCAGGCGCTCAGGGCGGTCGGCCTGGGGTCCGTGACGCGCGCGTGGCTGGGCGACTTCACGTTCGCGCTGCCGGCCGTCGGCGTCATCGGCTTCTGGCTGTCGTTCGGGTTCTGCACGGTGCTCCTGCTGTCCGGCGTCGGCAAGATCGACCCGTCGCTCTACGAGGCCGCCCGGCTGGACGGGGCGGGCCGGGTCGCCGAGTTCTTCGCGGTCACGCTGCCCGGTCTCCGCGGAGAGATCGCCGTCTGCGCGACCATCGGCACGATCGCGGCCCTGGCGAGCTTCGACGTCGTCCAGATCGCGACCCAGGGCGGCCCCGGCTACCAGACCATGGTGCCGGGCGTGGAGATCTACCGGCTCACCTTCCTGGAGCAGCAGGTCGGCCAGGCCTCGGCCCTCGCCGTCTTCCTCGCGGCCCTCGTGCTGCTCGTCATCTGGCCCATCCAGCGACTCGGGAGGCACCAGTGAACACCGTCTCGTCGACCCGCCACGGCCTCGTCTCGCGGGTCGTCATCCTCGTGGCGCTCATGGCGTTCGCGGTGCTGCCCCTGCTCAGCATGCTCACGGCCGCGCTCGCACCGCAGAACGGCACGCCACCCGGGCTCGCCTGGCCCGAGGACCCGCAGTGGGGCAACTTCGCCGACGCCTGGACGGCGGCGAACTTCCTGGCGCTGTTCGAGTCGAGCGTCCTGATCGTGCTGGGTGTCGTACCGGCCGCCGTCGTCATGGCGACCGCGGCCGGGTACGGGCTCGCGCAGCTCGACGTACCCGGCGGCCGGCTCGTCAACGCGCTCCTGCTCGTCGGGCTGACCCTGCCGTTCGAGGCGCTCATCACGCCGCTCTACTACAACCTGCGTGACCTGGGCCTGCTCGGGACGCGGTGGGCCGTCATCCTGCCGCTCATCGGGCTGCTGATGCCCTTCGGGGTGTTCTGGATGCGGGCGAGCTTCCTCCGGGTGGAGACGGCGCTGACCGAGGCCGCCGAGCTCGACGGCGCCACGCCGTGGCAGATCTTCCGGCAGGTCCAGCTGCCGCTCGCGGTGCCCGCGCTGTCGGCGCTCACGATCCTGTTCTTCCTGGCGACCTGGAACCAGTACCTGCTGCCGCTCGTGCTCGTCGACGACCCGACCATGCGGACCGTCGCCGGCGGGCTGGGCGCGTTCCAGGGGGAGCACGGCACGAACATCGCATTGTTGTGCGCCGGGTCATTGCTGATAATTGCCCCCTCCCTGCTGGTGTTCCTCTTTTTCCAGCGCCACTTCGTGAAAGCCCTTCTTCAGGGCGCCGTGAAATAGGACGATAGGATCCGGGCATGGGACGGCAATACGATCTCCGGGCGGCAGCACCTGGTACCGGCGGCGTCAAGAAGACCGAATCAGCAAAGGGCCGGGCCCGGAAAGAGCTGATCGTCGACGCCGCCACCCGCCTCGTGGCGCGCAACGGGTCCCGGGGCACCAACCTCGCGGAGATCGCCGCCGAGGCCGGGGTCTCGCAGAGCGGCCTGCTCTATCACTACCCGACCAAGGAGGCGCTGCTCAACGCGGTGCTGGACCGGCGCGACGAGACCGAGGACGAGATCCTGTGGCACGACGCCGACGTCGGCCTGGGCCTCCTCGACGTCATCGCCCACAACGTCACCCGCTGGGCCGGCCACTCCCACGCCGTCGGCATGCACACGGTGCTGGTCGTCGAGAACCTCGGCGAGGACGGCGCCCTGCACCCCCGGCTGGGCGGCCGGTACCACGCGACCGTCGACCGGGTCGCCGCGGTCCTTTCGGCCGCACAGGACCGCGGCGAGATCCGTGCCGACGTCGACACCCGCCTCAAGGCCATCGAGATCATCGCCTTCATCAACGGCCTGGAGACCGCCTGGCTGCTCGACCCCGAGATCCCGGTGGCCGCGGCCGCGCAGGCGTGGGCAGCCCAGCAGCGGCTGGCGATGGCGGCGCCTCCGACCTAGTCCGCGTCCCTCCCCGGGAGCGCGAGGTCCCGGATCCCCCGCCCGGGAGCGGTGAGGACCTCGCGTGCCGCACGACCCAGGTTCCCCGTCAGCTCGCCGAGCGTCCGAGTGCTGAATGCCGGGCGATGCGCCCACAGGTCGCCGAAGACGTGCCCCTCGTGCGAGTGGCGGAGCTGGAAGCCCAGGCGCACGGCCCCGCTGAACGCCGACGCCATCCGCGGTCGGAGCGCGTCGGTCGGCAGCGGGCGGAGCCGCAGCCCGATGCTGCGGCCGTCCGCTGTCGCGATCGTGGCGGTCCGGTCCGGGGCGTGCGGCATGTAGTTGATCGAGAGGTCGAACAACGAGCCGTTCCCCTGGACGGCGCCGGGGAGCTCCTGGCGCAGCACCCCGACCGGGACACGGTGCGCGTGCGCCTGCCTCGTGGCCTCGTGGACCCGGCCGGCGAGCTCTCCGAACGTCGGGTTGCCCCGCAGGTCGACCCGCACGGGCACGTGGTCGCTGACGAGCCCGATGGTGTGCGTCAGCCCGGGGACGTCGCGGTTGGCGGTGACGCACCCGACCATCACGTCGTCGCCGAGACGGGACACGAGCGACGCCAGGACGAGGGCGCGCAGAGCACTGGCCGGCTTGGCGCCGTGCTGCGCGCCCAGCCGGAACAGCGACCCGGCCGCGTCCGCCGCCACCAGGGGAAGAGGGTGCGCCTGCAGCCACAGCGGATCGTCCGGTCCGGTGCGTCGCACGGGTAGGCGCGGCGGGTCGGCCGGGAACTGCTCGCCCCAGAACTCGGCGTCCGCCCCGAGCCCGAGGGCCCGCTCGTACGCGGCGTAGTCGCCCGCCTGGACCGGCGCCGCGGGCGGCGGCGGGCGCCCGGGGTCGAGCCGCGCGCGGAAGAGCTGGTGGAAGTCGCGGAACAGCACCGCGTTGGACCAGCCGTCGAAGACGGCGTGGTGCCAGACGGTCAGCAGGACGTGGTGCTCCGGGGCCAGCCGGACCACGACCGCCGACCAGAGGGGCGGCGTGAACAGGTCGACCGGCTGCTCGCAGCGCCGGACCGCGAGCTCCTCGAGCGCCTCGCGCCGCGCCGTCGGCGGCAGGTGCGACAGGTCCTCGAGCACCGGCTCGGGCCGGAACGGCGCGACGACCCGCTGGGCGATCCCGGCCTCGGTGCGGACGAAGGCCGCGCGCATGGTCTCGTGCCGCTCCACCAGTGCCGCCAGCACGCCGGACAGGTCGCCGAGGTCCACCGGTCCGGTGATCTCGATGGCGTGCGGGATGTTGTGGTTGGACTCGCGCCCGCCGACCGCCGCGACCCACTCCTGCTGGAGACGGGTGGCCGGCAGCACGACCGTCCCCGCGTCGGCCGCGAGCGCGCTCACCGGGCCGGCCCCGTCGCCGTGCCGAGCGCGGCGATGCGGTCGCCGGAGCGGTCGGCGAACCTGCGCAGCGCAGCCGTGAACCGCTCCGCGAACCGGGCCGTCTCCGCGTCGCCCAGCAGGTGGGCGTCCGCCACGAGGACGCCCGAGAGCCTCCCGGCCGGATCGGACCTGACCTGGAAGTCCAGCAGGGAGGCACCGTCCCACCAGGGGTGGTCGGTGGGTTCCTCGTGCACGAGGTCGAACGGCGAGAACGCGACCCCCGCGCCCGTGACGACGGCGTCGGACCGGTGCGGACCGGCGCTGTAGTTCAGCGACACGTCGAACAGGGGCCCACGACCGACGTCGGGCAGCGCGCCGCGGAGCACGGCAGTCGGGGCCGGGCGCGAGATCGCCCGGTCGTAGGCGTCGGCCGCGCGCCCCACGAGCGTCGCGCACGTCGGGTTACCGGACAGGTCCACCGTGACGGGCACGTGCCCGGCGAGGAACCCGACCGTGCCGCGCACGTCGCGCTGCTGGCGGTTCGACCGCATGACGCCGAACGTGATCCTCTCGTTCGTCGCGTGATCTCTCAGGGACGCCGCGAGGGCGGCCAGCAGGACGGCGGTCGCGCCGGCCCGCTCCCCGACCATGAGCGGGTGCAGCGCACCGAGCGTCGGGCCGTGGTCGAGCGGGAGCGGACGAGGCGTGGTGCGGGCGACGGGCCCGACGTCGGGCACCTCCCCGTGGAACGTGAGCCGGGGGCGGGCGTCGGCCAGCGCGGCCTGCCAGTGCCTTCGGGTCGCGGGGTCCTCGGCCAGCTCGGCCTCCCACGCCGCGTAGTCGGCGAGATGGAGCGCGGGTTCCGGGATCGTGGCGCTCGCGCCGTGCTCGTACAGGTGCGGGAGCTCGTCGCGGATCACGCCGGCGGACCAGCCGTCCATGATCGCGTGGTGCGCGATCACGGCCAGGACGTGGTCGTCGTCGGCGAGCGTCACCAGGAGCGCCCGGGCAAGGGGACCGCCCTCCAGCACGAACGGCCGCCGCAGCTCCGCCTGCAGGACGGCGGCACAGGCCGACTCCCGGCGGTCCTCGTCGACCTCGGCGAGGCTGACCTCGCGCAGGTCCGAGGCGGCATGGTCGCCGATGAGCTGGTGCGCGGTGCCGCCGGCGGCCCCGCCGGTGTCCCGGCGAGTCAGGGTCGTGCGCAGGGCCTCGTGCCGGGCGGTGAGGGCGTCCAGCGCCGCGCGGACGCGACCGGGGTCGGCGTGGCCGCACATCCGCACGGCCGCGCCGACGTTCACGCCGGAGGCCTGGCCGCCGGTCGCGTCGTAGAGGGAGCGCTGGTAGTGCGTCGCGGCGTACAGCACGCTCATCCGGCCACCCCCCGGGCAGCGCGGCCGAGGGGCCGCAGCCGGACCTGCTCCGCCGGCGGCGCCTCGTCCACCGCGGCGGCGTAGGCGCGCAGGGTCGGGTTGGTGTGCAGCACCCGCTCGGGCACGTCCCGCCCGAGCTCGTCGCCGACGAGCAGCGCGACCTCGGCCGCCTCCAGCGACGATCCGCCGAGCGAGTGCCACTCGGCGTCCGGGCCGATCGTGGCGGGACCCACGTCCAGGGCCCGCGCCCAGATGCCCGCCACCGCGCGTTCGGTGGCGGTCGCCGCCACGCCGTGCCCGGCGTCCCGCGCGATCAGCCCGGCGACGCTCTGGGCCAGCTCGCGCTTGACGACCTTGCCCAGCGCGTTGCGCGGGAAACGACCGACCTGGACGACCCGCTTCGGGGCGTCGGCCTCCCCCAGCCGCGCGGCGGCGAAGGAACGCACCTGGTCGGGGTCGAGGCCGGCCGAGCCGATGACGGTGGCCACGAGGTACTGCCCGAGCGTCGGGTGCGGCAGCCCGAACGCCGCCGCCTCCTCCACGTCGGGGTGGTCCTCGAGGGCGCCCTCCGCGGCGAGCGTGGACACGTTCCGCCCGCCGACGTTCACCGTGTCGGCGCTGCGGTCCTCCAGGTAGAAGTACCCCTCCTCGTCCAGGCGGCCGACGTCGCCGGTGCTCACCCAGTGGTCCGCGTGGAAGACCTGGGCGCTCGCGTCGGCGTCGTTCCAGTAGCGACGCGGGCGCACGCCGTCCATCCGCAGCTGCACCGACCCCGACACACCCGCGGCCACCGGCTCGCCGGACCCGTCGACGATGCGTACCTCGCTCCGGCCGTGCGCCTTCCCGAGCGAGAACGGTCGGAGCGGGTCGAAGCGCATCCGCAGGCGCGCGGGCCAGCTCTCGGTCGAGGTGTACATGTTCACGATGCTCGCGGCGGGGAACAGCTCGGCGAGCCGGGCCAGCGTCGCGGCCGAGATCGGCGCGCTCGTGGTGCGCACCTGCCGCACTCCGCCGAGGCCGGACCGCGCCCCGGCCCGCAGGAGCGCGAGCGCGTAGGCGGGGACCAGCACGACGTCGTCCGGCCGGAGCTCCTGGACGGCACCGAGGAAGCGCTCGGCGTCGAACTTCTCGAGCACGATCATGCTGTGCGGCGCCGCGCTCAGCGTCTGCATCATGAGGCTCTGGCCCGCGTTCGTCGCGGGCGGCAGGGCGTGCAGGACCCGACGCACCGGCTCCTCCCCCGCCTCCCCCGAGGGCGTGCCGTCACCACGCGGCCGGACCGCGTGCGTGAGGTTGTCGTGCGTGGAGACGACGCCCTTGGGCCGGCCGGTCGTCCCGGAGGTGAAGAGGATCTCGGCGTCGTCCGACCCGCTCACCGCCACCCCGGTCGAGCCGGTCGGTCGGCCCGCCTCGAGCTGGTGCACCGTCTGCGACCAGCCCGGGCACCCGGCCACGGGCACGTCGCCGATGACACCGACCGCCCCGGCCTCCGCGCAGACGCGGGCGATCTGCTCGTCGCTGCTGGACGCCAGCACCGGCACGGCGATCGCTCCGGCGGCCTGCACCCCGACGTACGCGATCGCGAAAGCGATCCAGTCGCCGGACGCACGCACGAGCACCCGGTCACCCGGCTGGACACCGCCGGCCAGAAGGCCGTGACCGACCGCGCGCGAACGCTGGTTCCACGCCGCATAGCTGAGCCGGCCCGTGCCGACACGCTCGATCGCAGTCGCGTCAGGTCTCTCTTCCGCCCTGGCCGCGAGCATGCCAGTCACAGTGACAATGGGCTGATTATTCACGATGACCCCTCGGATTCTTTCGCGGTGAATGACTTTCATCATGCCGAGAAAAAATCGGGCAGTTCAAGCGGGTCGACCACTGTTCACAGGCCGGTCACGTCCAGGAAACGGATTCAATCGGTCCACATGCAGATTCAATCCCTCCGCATTGGAATATAACCCGACCGGGATTATTTTCACCCATTGACGCGCTTTTCAATCCTTCCACATTCAATTGCTCGTCGTGGTCGAGGCGTAGAACCGCACCGCGTCAGGCTGCTCGGGCGACCTCAGTTCCCCAGGTAACGCAGCACGGCGAGCACCCGGCGGTTGTCCGCCGCGTCGTACGGCAGGTCGAGCTTCTGGAAGATCGCCGCGACGTTCTTCTCCACGGCGCCCTGGGAGAGGAACAGCTGCTCCGCGATGCCGGCGTTCGACCGGCCCTGCGCGATGAGGCCGAGCACCTCGCGCTCCCTGCCGGACAGTCGCCCCCGGCCGACGTCCCGGTCGGAGGCGCCCATGAGCTGGGAGACCACCTCCGGATCGAGCACCGTCTCACCCCGGGCCACACGCACGAGCGCCTGGGCGAACTCCCCCACGTCGACCACGCGGTCCTTCAGGAGATACCCCACCGCGCGCGCGTCACCCTGCAGCAGGGTGCCGGCGTACTGCGTCTCCACGTACTGCGAGAAGAGCAGCACGGGCAGCCCGGGAAACTGCTCCCGCAACGCGACCACGGTACGCAGGCCCTCGTCGGTGAACGTGGGTGGCATGCGGATGTCCGCGACCACGACGTCAGGCAGCGACGACCCGCTCGCGAGGTGCAGGACCTCGCGCTCCAGGCTCTCGCCGTCCGGCACGGCCGTCACCTCGTGCCCCCGCCGCGTCAGCAGGGCGACGAGCCCGTCGCGCAGGATCCCGGAGTCCTCGGCGAGCACCACCCGCAGGCCACCCGACGGCGTGACGTCCGGCGCGGTCATGCGCGCCCACCCGTGCCCGCGCGGTACGCACCTGTCGTGCCGGCGCGCACCGCGGGGAGCGTCATCGTCACGACGGTCGGCCCGCCGACGGGGCTGGACAGGTCGAACGTGCCGTCGACCGAACCGACGCGCTCGGCGAGCCCCGCGAGGCCCGACCGCAGCCCCGACCCGTCGGGGGCGACGACGGTCGCGCCCCCGCCGCCGTCGTCCCGCACCTGGATCTGCAGGACACCGCTCGCGCCGCCGTCGACCGCCTCGACCCGCACGTCGACCCGCGAGGCGCGCGCGTGCTTGGCCGCGTTGGTGACCAGCTCGGCGATCGAGAAGTAGACGATCGACTCGATCGCCGGTGCCAGGCGGCCGCCCGCCTCGACCGCCGGGTCGATGTCCGCCGTGACCGGTAACGGCGCGCGTGCGGCGAGGGTCTCGACGGCGACCGCCAGGCCGCTGTCCAGGGCCGGCGGGTGGATGCCCCGGGCCAGCTCCCGGAGCTCGGCCAGGGCGTCCTTGGTCGACGCGTGCGCCACCTCGAGCAGCTCGCCCAGGGTGTCGGTGTCTCCGGCGACGAGCTGCTCGCGGGCCTCGCCGAGCTGCATGCCGACGGCGACCAGGCGCGCCTGCGTACCGTCGTGCAGGTCTCGCTCGATACGGCGCAGGCGGGCGTCGGCGTCCTGCACCGTGCCCGCGCGGGAACGCTCCAGCTCGGCGACCCGCAGGCTGGCGGCCGTCGGTCCGAGCAGCGCCCTGGTCAGGAGCTTCGGCAGGGCGACGACACCCGACAGCGCCGACGGCCACAGGACGAGCAGCACCACGCCGCCCAGGGCGACGAGGGCCAGGCCCACCGGGTTGTGCCACCGGCTGTCCATGGCCAGGTCAGGGGGCAGCGACCAGAACCAGGACCAGTAGGTCACGCCGCCGAGCCCGAGCACCAGCACCGCGGTGCTCGCGATGAACCCGGCGAGCGTGACCGGCAGGGCCGCGAGCATGAACAGCAGTGCTCGCCAGCCCACCGGGTCGCCCAGCGCTCCGCCAAGTCGTGGCCAGAAGCCCGTACGCGTCCGGCGGGGCAGGGGCGCCGCGACGTGCGTGTCGAGGAGGTCGCCTGCCAGGCGGCGGTAGGTGGCGCCCCACCATCGCCCGCCCACCACGAGCCCGCCTGCGACGAACAGCCCGACGACCGTCACCGCGGCCCCGACCGTGACCGCCACGGTGACCAGCACGTAGGCCAGCGCGACGGGCGCCAGCAGCAGCACGAGCCACAGGTAGCCGTACGAACGCCAGGTGACGGCGGACATCGGCGCGCCGAGCAGGTGCGACACGCCTCGCCACCGTCCGGACCGTCGCGGTCGCGGGTGGAGGGTCATGGTTTTCATCCTGCCAGCCTGCCGCGCGGACCCCATCCGGGACAGGGTGCGTTCCCCCGCGCGGGGTAAGGATTTCCTCCGTGCCGGACCGGGCTCACGCCGCCGGCGCGGGCGCCGGGAGCACGAGGGCCGAGTGGGCGGGCTGCGGCGTCGACGCCGGCATGGCGACCAGGTCACGGAGCCTGGCGTTGCGCTGTTCCAGTGCCTCGGCGGTGGTGGGGAAGAGCCGGGCACCACCCTTGTCGACCAGCGCCTGGTTCATCGTGACGAACTCGCGGGTGTCACGCTCGTAGGCGGCGAAGGCATCGACGTGGTCCCCGTGCGTGGCCAGCGACCGGGCGAGCATGTACGCGCCCACCAGGGCCAGGCTGGAGCCCTGTCCGGTCAGGAACGACGGCGCGTAGGCGGCGTCGCCGACGAACGCCACCCGGCCGCTCGACCAGCTCAGCATGCGGATCTGACCCGCCGTGTCGAAGAACAGGTCGTCCGCCTGGTGCATGGCCTCGACGATGCGCGTGACCTCCCAGCCCGCACCAGCGTAGGTGCGGGCGACCAGGTCCCGCTGGGCGTCCGGTTCCCGCAGGCCCTCTCGCACGACACCGAGCGGCTGTTCCGGCTGGTGGAAGTTCAGGAAGGCGTGCAGGTCGTCGTCCGCGTCCCCGGTGGCGTAGAGCGCGGCGGCCCGGCCCGGGGTGTTCCACATCAGCAGCTCGCGCGTCAGACCGAGGAAGTTGGGCATGGTGAACACCGCGAAGCCGTAGCCGAGGTACCGGTGGAACTGTTCTTCCGGCCCGAACAGGACCTTGCGGGTGCCCGAGTGCATCCCGTCGGCACCGACCACCACGTCGAACGTGCGCTGCCCGCCGCTGCGGAAGGTGACGTCGACTCCGCTCTCGTGCTGGTCGAGGGTGTCGACGGAGTCGTCGAACACGAACTCCACGTCGTCCCGGACCGTCTCGTACAGCGCGGCGGTCAGGTCCCCGCGCCCTACCTCGAGGTCCCGCCCCGCGACGCTCCCGGCAACCGCGGAGGGGTGGAGGGCGGCCACCTCACCGCCGTCGGCGTCGAGGAAGGTGAACCGTCCCGTGTCGATGTGCGCGACCTGCAGCGCCGGCAGGATGCCCATCCGCCGGACCACCTCGACGGCGGTCCCGCGGACGTCGATCGGGTATCCGCCACCACGAGGCGCGTGTGCCTTCTCGACCACGGTGACGGCGAAGCCGTAACGGTGCAGCCAGTACGCCAGCGTGGGGCCGGCGAGGCTGGCGCCGGTGATCAGGACTGTGCGCCGGGCTGCGTCGGACGGAGATGTCATGACTGGACTTCCTTCTTCAGGTGACGGACGACGAACAGGGACAGCACGGCCACGAGGGCGGCGACGAGGAAACCGGTGACGAAGGCCGACTCGGCCGGCACGCCGGACGCCGGGTCGTTGCCCGCGTCGAGCACCGAGCCGGCGACCTGGCCGCCCGCGACGGCGCCGATCAGGCGGATCACGACGAGGAGACTGGTGGCGATGCCGGTGTCCTTGGCGGCCACGGCGGTGGCCGTGGCGGCGAGCAGCGCGGTGGTGACCAGGCCGCCGACGAAGGCAGCCAGCGCGCGGGCGAGGACGAGCTGCCACACCGTGTCGTGCAGCGCCGCGACGGCGACGAGGATGCCGGCGGTGGCCACGGCGCCCGCGGTGGCCACGGCGCGCGCGCCGTAGCGCTGCACGGCCAGCCCGCCGACCGAGCCCGCCAGCACACCGGCGATGGAGGCGGGCATCATGAACAGCCCGATGTCGGTGGTGTCGAGCCCCAGGCCGTAGCCGTCGCCCGAGACCTCGAACAGCTTGGGGACAGAGGTCTGCAGCATCGCGGAGATGGCGGCGACGGCAGTGGTCAGCACGGCCGCGCTCCACATGGCGGGTGCCGTGAGCATGCGCAGCTCGACCATCGGCGAGACCGCTCGGCGTTCGACGGCCACCCAGGCCACGGCCAGCGCGGCGACGACGAGGACGATGCCGCCGACTGCCAGCGGCGGAAGGCCGCCGCCCGTCACGACCAGCAGCCCCAGCATGAGCGCGACCAGCGTGGCGCTCAGCAGGGCCACGCCCGCCCAGTCGATGGTGGTGCCCTGCTCGCTCGGCGGGTCGTTCGGCATGAGCCGGAGCACGACGGCCGTCGCCGCGACGATCACGATCGTCGGCGCCGCGAAGATCCAGTGCCAGGACAGGCCCTCCGCCAGCGGCCCGGCGACGAGCGTCCCGACGATGCCCCCGGCGGTGAACAGCGCGCTGACCACCCCCACGGCCACCTGCGTCTGCCCCTTCGGGAAGTTCTTGCGCACCAGGATGAACGAGAGGGGCAGTGCGCCCACCATGGCGCCCTGCAGCGTCTGACCGACCAGCAGCACCGGCAGGTTCGGTGCGAGGCTCGACACCACGCCGCCCGCCGAGACCAGGGCCATCAGCACGAGCAGCACCCGCTTCCCGCCGTAGCGGTCGCCGAGCTTGCCCGCGATGGGCGCGACGATGGCGCCGGTGATCAGCAGCGTGCTGGCGATCAGCGCGGCCGCCGCCGTGTCGACGCCCAGTTCGCGCTCCAGCAGCGGACGGGCCGGGTCCACCACGGTCTGCAGGGTGCCGAGCGCGAGGGCGAGGGTGCCCAGGGCGCCGATCGCCGGCCCGCCGATACGGGCCGGGACCTGGTTTCCGGCCGGGGCTGGTGGTTCGAGGACGACGAACGAGGTTGGTCTGATCTCCATGTCCTCGAACCTAGGTTCGGGGCCTCGGCCACTGACATGGTGGAAACCGCCGGAGGAGCGGGAGGTTTCCTCCGCACGGCGCAGACCGCGGGCCCCGCCGCGCAGAAACAGAGAGCCGCCCCCACCGTTCTGCGGTGGGAGCGGCTCGATGGGCCCCTATCGGGTCTCCACGTCGAGGAAGAGGCCGGTGATCTTGCCGCCGGTCGCCTCGATCACGGCGCCGAAGAACGCGGCGCCCTCCGGCGACGCCGTGGCCGCCGAGGCCTCGTCGTAGCCGTCGAAGTACAGGTCGAGCGTGCGGAAGGCCGGCGTCGGCGTGCCGTCCTCCTTGGGCCACACCCGGGCCGACTCCAGGCTCCGCAGCCCGGGGAGGGCGCGCGCCTTGTCCAGCAGGTCCGGCACGACCGCCTCGAAGGCGTCGGGAACGTCGGGGTTGTCGATGATGATCTCAACCTTGGTAGCCATGCTGCTTCCTTTCTCGTGGTGAGGCCGTGCCGCGCCAGGCGCTCCCGGACGGAGAAGGCGCTCACCGATGTAGACTTACTAGTCACTCTACCACCGGCGGCCATGACCGACGGGGTCGCTTTTCGGAGCGCCCACCCACGCCTCCGGCTATCGTCGGTCTGCCGGCGAGTGTCGTCCTGGTGGGGGGTCTTCATGGTCAAGGTCAGTACTACAGCAGCACCGGAGGCGGGGTCCCCTGCGTTCCCCAACCTCGACTTCTCCGCGTACACCGGTGCCAGCAGGCTCTCGTGGCAGCGGAACCAGCGGGTCTTCGAGGCGATGGCACGCCTGCAGATCGAACGCTCCAGGGTGGCGAGCCTGGTGGAGCGCAACCGGCCGGTCGCCGCACGCATCCTCGGCCGGGGCACGCGGGAGATCAACGAGAACATGGCTGAGGCCGCGGGAACCTGGCGGACGCTCGAGTCGATCCGCAGCTCCGGCACGGTCCAGCAGCTCGCGACGAGCCTCCCGAACAACGCGCACTTCGTGGAGCACGGCCTGCGGATGACCAGCGTGTGGAACCACTCCGGCCTCGACCCCGAGGCCCGCCTCATGCTGTCCGGCGAGGATCCCGCACTGTACCTCTTCGGGTTCGCGCCACTGCAGACGAAGATCATCGACGGGACCAGCGTCCTGTTGGACGGTCCCAGTCTCGGCGGCGACCCGACCGTCATCGAGGTGCGCGACGACGCCTGCCTGTCGGCGGCACGTTCCTACTGGGACGCCGTGCTGGCCACCACGTACCCGTGCGACGCGGAGACGGCGGCCCTCGTCGACCTGACACCACGGCAGCGCCGCATCGTCACCCTGATGCTCACCAGCTCGTCCGACGACCAGATCGCACGGAAGCTCGGCGTGAGCGTCCGGACCGTCCGGGCCGACATCGCCGCCGTCCTCGACCTTCTGGACGCGCCCACGAGGTTCGTCGCCGGTCTGCGGCTCCGCGAGCGCCTCGGTATGGCCGGCCCCCGGTAGACGCACGGCGGGCGCGTTTCGTTGTCCCGTCGTCGGTGCAGGTTGCTGCAACCCGCGTCCTGGCTCCTGTGGCAGGCTCCGGCAGGGCCGTGCCGCGGCACGCCCTGCACGACGAGACGTAGCGACGTCGAAGGGAGCCCCGGATGCGTATCAGGGTCCTCGGTTCGGTCGAGGTGTCCGACGGCCGGGCGTGGTCACCGGTGGCGGCTGCCCGCTGCCGTGCGGTGCTGGGTGCGCTCGTCGCGCACGGGCCGCAGAGCGTCCCGGTCGAGAGCATCGTGCAGGACGTGTGGGGTGACGCCCCACCCCGGTCCGCCGTCGCGCAGACCTACGGGTACGTGCACCGGCTGCGCCAGATGCTCGGGGACAGTGACGGGACGGCCCTGCGGCGGTCCGACGCCGGCTACCTCCTGGTCGAGCAGCACGCGGGCGTCGACGTCCGGCAGTTCGAGGCCACCGTCACGGACGGGCTGAGGACGTTCGAGGACGGCCGCTTCGAGCAGTCCGCCGAGGTCTTCGAACGGGCCCTCGACTGGTGGCGGGGCGACCCGTTCGGCGGCGCGCCCCCGGGCGACTCCGCCGTCGAGCTGACCCATCGGCTGACGAACCTGAGGACGACCGCCGTCGAGCACGGTTTCCAGGCGCAGCTCAACCTGGGCCGGCACCGGGCGGTCGTCGAGGAGATCGAGGCGCAGATCGCCGGGTCCCCGTTCCGGGAACCCTTGTGGCGGCAGCTTCTCGTCGCCCTGTACCGCAGCGGACGGGCCGCCGAGGCCCTCCAGCAGTACGACCGCCTGCGCCGCACGTTCGCGGAGGAGCTCGGCACGGATCCCAGCCCGGCCACGCGCGCGATCCACCAGCAGATCCTCGACGAGACGTTGCCGATGGCCGAGGCGTCCTCCCGGACCTCGGCGACGGCCGCGGTCGGGGCGGAGGCCGCCACCCCCGCGGAGGCTTCGCGGCCCGTGCGTCAGCTCCCGCCGGAGGTCCCGGACTTCTACGGGCGGACGGCGGAGACCGAGGCCGCGGTCCGCGCCGTCGCGGAGCACGACCGGTCCGGCTCGCCCGCCGTCCTCGTGCTGCACGGCGCGCCCGGGGCGGGCAAGTCGAGCCTGGCCCTGCACGTGGCGCGGCTGGTCCAGGCCGAGTACCCCGACGCGCACTTCCATCTCGCCCTGGCCGGGACGACCAGCACGCCCCGTGGCCCCGAGGAGCTCCTGGCCGCGATGCTGCGCGCCCTCGGCGGCTTCGGGCACCCGTTGCCCACCAGTCTCGACGACTGCGCCGCGCTGCTCCGCTCGCAGCTCGCCGAGCGCCGCACGCTCGTGGTGCTCGACGACGCGGCGTCCGCCCACCAGATCGTCCCGCTCCTGCCGCCGAACGGCCGCTCGGCGGTCATCGTGACCAGTCGCGGCATGCTCGCGGACCTGCCCGGTGCCCGGCGCATCCCTGTGGACGTACTCACCGCCGACGACGCGCAGGCGCTGCTGGCACGGATCGTGGGCGACGAACGGGTGGCCCGCGAGCCCTCCGAGGCGCGGGCCATCGTGCGCCTGTGCGGTCTCCTGCCGTTGCCGATCCGCATCGCGGGGGCCAAGCTCCTGAGCCGTCCGGCCTGGCCGCTGAGCCGGCTGCGCGAGCGGCTGGAGGACGAGACCCGAAGGTTGAGCGAGCTGAGCGTCGGCGGCCTCGACCTCCGCGCGAGCCTGGACCTCTCGCTGCGTTCCCTCTCGGCGGACGCCGCCCGGGCCTTCGCGCTCTTCGGCCTCCTCGGCCCGGGCGACCTGCCGGGCTGGGTGCTGGGCGCGCTCCTGGACACCGACGCCTGGGAGCCCGTGGCCGAGGAGCTCCTCGACGCGGCGCTGCTCCAGCAGGTCCGGCTCGACGACATCGGGCAGCCCCGGTACCAGATGCACGACCTGCTGCGGGTGTACGCGCGGCAGCAGGCGGGCGACCTCGGCGCCGGCACCTGCCGGCGAGCGGTACGACGGGCCGTGCGCAGCTGGACGCTCCTGGTCGACAGGCTCCGGCGCAACCGACCGCACAGCCTCTTCGACCCCGTGGACGCTCCCCGGTCCGCGGCGCCCGACGCGCTCCCGCCCTGGCTCCCCTACGACGAGGAGAATCCCCCGGGGCTCGCCATGGGGACCGCGTGGACGGCCATCGAACGCCAGTCGCTGCTGGACGCGGTGCGGCTCGCGTGCGCGCACGACCTGACCGCTGACGCCGGGCGCCTGGCCCTGCTGCTGGGGCCCCTGTACGACCAGCACGCGTTGTACGAGGACTGGCGGACGAGCCACCAGACGGTGCTCGACCGCCCCGACGTCGACGACCTCGCGGCCGCCGCCCTGCGGCGCGGCCTCGGCCAGGTCAACATCTACACCGGCGACTTCGAGGCCGCCGCGGGGTTCCTCCGGGACGCGCGACGCGCCTACCTGGGGCACGGTCACGACCTCGGCGCCGCGCTGGCCCTCGCCAGCCTGGCGAGCGTGCACCGCTGCCGGGGCGAGCACGACGCCGCCGAGGCGGCGCTGCGTGAGTCCCTCGGCGTCGTCGCGGCCGCCGGGGACGCGCCGAAGGAGGCGCTGTTCCGGGGGTCGCTCGGCCGCATCCTCACCACCCAGGGCAGGCTCGCGGAGGCCCGGACGTGGCTCGCCGGGGCCGCGTCCCTGGCCCACGACATCGGTGACACCCACCGCGAGGCCGTCGTCCTGCGCGACCTCGGCACCCTGGAGCTGGCGGACGGGGAGCCTGCCGTCGCGCTGCGCACGCTCGAACAGGCCACGCAGATCTTCTGGGACCTGAGCGACGAGCGCTGCGCGGCCAAGACCCTCCTGGCGACGGCGCCGGTGCTCGTCGCCCTGTCCGACCGTGAACGAGCGGTGGCGTCCCTCGCCGAGGCCACCGCGTACTTCCGCCGCCACGGCCTGCACGACGACGAGGCCCGCTCGAAGAAGCTGCTGGCCGAGGTCTCCGGGGCAGGTGACGTCACGGCATCCGTCGCGTGACCCGACCGAGCACCTGGTGGTCGGGGCAGGGCCCCCACCGGCGGGAGTCGACGCCGCGGGGGTTGTCACTGAGCAGGACGATGTGGCCCGCGGGCACGCGCCCCTCTCCCCTGTCCCAGGGGGCCGGGTCGATGCCGTCGGGCCATGGTTCGCCGCCGGTCGCCGCCACACGTTTGATCAGCCAGCGCCTGCCCAGTGGCAGGCCCGACCGCTGCGCGGGCGCCGTCGTCGGCCATCCGTGCTTCACATCGGGCTTGCGCACGACGACGACGTCACCGCGGGCGGGCGCGCGCCCACCGCGCCGCACGAGCACACGGTCACCGGGCTCGTACGTGGGATGCATGCTCGTGCCGTCGACGGCGACGACGACGTAGTGGTGTCGCAGGTGCCGGTACCCGGCCGACCCGGCAAGCACCGCTCCGGCCAGCGCGAGCGCAAGGACCATGGCCGTCCCTGTCATGCGGACACTCCTTCCCCGGCCGGGACCGGGTCCTGGTAGCCGGTCGCCTGCAGCGTGAACAGGCGGGCGTACTCGCCGCCCGCCCGCATGAGTTCGTCGTGCGTGCCCTGCTCGGCGACGACGCCGCCGGCCAGGACCACGATCTGCTGCGCGTCCCGGACCGCACCGAGCCGGTGCGAGACCAGCAGGGTCGCGGTCCCGGTCCGCAGGGTGCCCAGCAGCTCGCGGACCTCGTTCTCGGCCTGCGGGTCGAGGCCCGACGTCGGCTCGTCGAGCACCAGCAGGTCGCGGCCGGACCGCATGAGCGAGCGAGCAAGCGCGAGGCGCTGCCACTGACCGCCGGACAGCGTGGTGCCCACCGACGTCGTGTCGTCCCCGACCTCGTCGTCGTTCCAGAACGCCCGGGACAACATCGTGTCGTACCCGTGCTGCAGCCCGGCCACGATCCGGTCCGCACCCGCTGCACGCGCCGCGGCGTGCACGCGGGCGTCGTCGTCCAGGTGCTCGAGCGCGCCGAGCGCGATGTTCTCGCGTGCGGACAGCTCGTACTGCACGAAGTCCTGGAAGACGGCGCTGACCCGGGAGCGCAGGCCGTCGACGTCGTACCCACGGATGTCGGTACCGTCCCACAGGATCGCGCCGCGGGACGGGTCGTACATGCGCATCAGCAGCTTGACCAGCGTGCTCTTGCCCGCGCCGTTCAGGCCGACGACGGCGACGGAACCGCGCACCGGGATCGTCATGCTCACGCCGCGCAGCACCCAGGGGCCGTCGTCGGTGTAGCGGAACCAGACGTCCTCGAGGCGGATCTCGTGCTCAAGCGGGCGGGCGGGGACGGGGGCGGCGGGGGCGATCAGATCCTGCGGGGTGGCGAGGACGTCGTCGTAGTGCGCCACGAGCAGCAGCGTCGAGTGGATGCGAGCGAGGCACATGACCAGGCCGGCGGCCGCACCCTGGACTCCCCCGGTCGCACCGACGAACGCGGAGACGTCGCCGGCGGTGAAGTCGCCGCGCAGCGCGCCGAGCACCACCCAGACGAGACCACCGCCGGAGACGACGGCGCCCGCGACCATGAGCGGGGCGTGCGCGAGGAAGGTCTTGCGGTCGAGGCGCTCCTCGGCGGCGTTGATCGCGCGCAGCTCCCGGTTCATGCGGCCGGTGAGGAAGCGCCCGGCGCCGAAGATCCGCACCTCGGCAGCCGCGACGGGATGCATCATGAGGTCCTGGTAGAAGGCCAGGCGCCGCGAACGCGGGCTGATGCGCCACAGCACGTCGGCACGTTCCCGGTTGAGGACGAGCTGCACGATCAGCCCCGGCATCGCGGCGACCACGACGAGCACGGCGACCACGGGACTGATCATGACCAGCACACCGAGGGTACTCGCGATCGTGATCACGCCGCGGACCGTCCCGAACAACGAGTCGATGACCTCGTCGGGCGCGTCGGAGGCGGACGTCTGGGCCATGCGGAGCCGGTCGCGGAAAGCCGGGTCCTCGAAGTGGCGCAACCCGGACAGCCGTGTGACGGTCGTGAACAGGCGAGACGTGACCAGCAGGGTGACGGCGCGGCGGATCCGGCCGTTCACGTACTGGCTGACGTGCGACATCAGCGCGCCCGCGAGGGTCATGACCGCGAGGCCCACCACGATCAGGACGGGACGGTCCCCCAGCGGCTGCGGCACGCCGGGAGCGCCGGAACCGAGCTGGAGGACGTCGAGCAGCCACTTGGTGGCGAGCACGCCGCCGGCGGGGAGCAGCGCGTCGGTCAGCGTGACGAGTACGAGGACCGCGAGAGCACCGGGCGCCGCCTGGGCCCCCAGGGCGGCGATCCGGAAGGCGCGGACGGTGCCGGAGCCGATCGCGGTCAGCGCGCGGTGACCGCGGCGGGGCCGGGTGTCGCCGCCTGATACGGCGTCGCGCTCGGCGCCGTCGTCGTCCGTCATGCCGGCACGAGGACGGTGTCCAGGTCGCTGACCTCGACCCCCGAGCGCTTGACCTGCCCGGACCTGTCCACGAGGACGAACGCCGGGTAGCCGCCGGCGTTGAACGGCAGATCGATCCCGTCGCGCCGGTGCACGACGACGGTCACCGTGTCGCCGAGCGTGGCCAGGTACTCCTCGCGCTTCTCCGCCTTGCCGTGCTCGTCGTCGTGCACGACGAACGCGATGACCTGGTGCGGGGTGAAACCCTCGCGGCGGGTCATGTCGACGAGGGGCTGTAGTTCCTTGGCGCAGGTGCTGCAGCTGGTGTCGAAGAAGGCGTAGACGGCGGTGTCGCCGTATCGGTCCTCGTAGGAGATCTCCTCGCCGGTGGTGGTCGTGGCGGAGAAGGGGCGGATGGAGGCGCCGGCCTTGACCTCGTCCAGGTCGGGGAATGTGGGCTTGCCGTGCGCGTGCCCGGTGTCGGCTGCCGGTGCGGTACGGACGCGGCGCGCGATCGCCGCGGTCAGCACGAGGTTGAACACGGTCAGGACGCCGAGCAGGACGACGGCGGCGGTGAGGACTGCCATGGGAGGCTCCGTTCTCCGGTGGATCAGGGTGGTTCAGCGGGTAGGAACGCGCGTGCCGGAACGGCGCGGGTCCGGAGGGGCGAACACGTCGACGACGTCGTCGAAGAAGTAGGTGAGTGCGGTGACCGCGGCAGCGCCGACGACGGCCAGTGCGGCGGAGCCCAGGTCCGGAAGCGGGTCGGCGACGGCGTCGGATGCGGCCACCAGGCCACCGACCGCCAGCACCGTGAGCGCAACGTTGCGGACGACGTGCGGCCAGCCGAGCGACGTCGTGCTCCTGCCGAAGCACGAGCACGTGACCGCGGCGCCGGTCGTGGAGTAGAGAGCGATGCCCGTGAAGCCGGTGAACATCAGCGCCGTGGCGGCCAGCGCGGGAGCGGCGACAGGTGCGATGGGCGGGGCGATCGCCACGAGGAGCGCAACGGCCAGCAGGATCTCGACGCCGATGTGGAGCGAGGACATCACGTCCGCGGGCAGACGGCCGAGCAGACCGGGCGCCCGGTCCAACAGTGCCTTCCAGGTCTCCCGATTGGCATCGCCGCGCACCTTCGCGACGCCGGACGCGAGCAGAACGCCGGCAACGGCCAGCTGCAGGAACAGTGCGAGGGTGACGAGCAAGGGTGAACTCCGCGGAGGTAGTGATCACATCGAGTCGGGGGACTGCCGCCATGCGCCGTCGCCTGGCGGCAGCTGGGCCAGCAGCCGCGGCCTCACCAGGACACCGGAGGGGCCACGGCTGCTCTGCACATCGGCCGTGGGTACGACCGATGACCTCAGCAGACGGCGCTGCAGCTGATGTTCCTCCAGGCGGTGCACGTGCCGGCCTTCTCGCAGGTGGAGCCGCTGTAACACGTGCGGGCCTGGTGGAGGATCCCGGAGGTCCCGCTCGACGTGGAGCACCGTGTATAGCATCGGTACTGGGTCGTGGAGCCGCAGAGGGCCTCGGCCACCTCCTGAGGCGCGACCTTCTGCAGCATCGCCTCACCAACCCGCGCGAACAAGTTGCTCATGGTTCCCTTTCTCTCCGTGAATGCTGATGACGCCATTAATCCAGCCTGTCGCCCGGACCACCAGGAACGGCAACCGGCAAATTCACCGGCAGAACGGCAGCGGCTCACAGCTAGACCGGTGGAGCAACGATCCACGGGTCAGTCGTCACCTGTCGGTCGGCACGGCAGAGGGATTCTCAGACGCAGCAACCGACATTGGCCCAAGAGGTACATGCGGTGTGGCAGTTCGTCGTCTGCTGGTAGCAGTAGCGCTTCTGCCACCTGTGCGAGCCGGTCTCGCATACGGTCGTGTTACAGCGGTACTGGTAGTAACCGGAACACGCGGCCTCGGCCGTCTCGTTCCGGGCCGTCTTCCGGAGGATTGCGTCACCGAACTGCACGAACAGGTTGCTCATAATGCTCCTACTCTCCGCGATTGCTGACGAACTCATTAAGCCAACCCGCCGCCCGCACCGCCAGGAACCGTCAGCGGCAAATTCACCGGCATGTCCGCACGCCCCGCCTCGCCGTCATCCAGGCTGATCTCCCAGGCGAACTCCCGCAGCAGGCGATGCATCTCGTACCGGCCGGGGCGCGGTTCCTCCAGCAGGTGCAGTCCCGATACATCTGCGTGTCATTGGAGAACTTGCCGTTGATCCCGCAGGCACCGGAAACGCACCGGTACCGGCGTGTCGTGACGCAGGCAGCCTCGGCCGCCGTCTTCGGCGCCACCTCCTGGAGGACCACGTCACCGAGCTACGTGAACAGATTGCTCATTCCACTCCTTCTTTCGTCAGGGTCTTGCGCCGGCGTTCAGCAGCAGCCGTTGTCGGCCCAGGCCGTGCAGCTGGGCGGGCAGGAACCCGTGTAGCAGGCGCGCCGCTGACGGTTGCCCGTCGTCTGCGGCTGGGCACGACACCTTTCGCTGGACTCGCACCGGTACTGGTAGTTGGTGATACAGACGGCCTCGGCCGTCTGCTCCGGGGCGATCTTCTGGAGGATCGCGTCACCGAACTGCTTGACGAGGTTGCTCATCCCGCTCCTTCTTTCTCCGGCATTGCGGACGGCACCATTCGATCCGGTCGAGGGCCGTGGCGACCAGGAAGTTCGACCGGCAGCTCCACCGGCAGTCGCGACGGCCGGAGCGGTGCCGGGCGGGGTGTCGGCCGGCGACTGACCAGGGCGAGCGGCTCGACGTCCTCGTCGAGGCCCGCCTCCCGGACGAACTCCCGGACCAGGTCGTGCATCTCGTACCGGTCAGGCAGCGGCTCCTCGAGCAGGTGCGTCGAGGTCAGCTCTGCGAGCACCCGGTTGGCGGCCCGGGACGTCAGGTTCCAGGACGCCGTCACGGCAGCCCTGGTCATCCGGGCCGCCGGGAGTGCGCCGGCCAGACGAAGGCATCGCGCGGCCTCCGGGGTGAGCCGCCGGTACGACTCCGCGAAGACGGTCCGCAGGTCGCACCCCGGGTCGTCCGCCGTGTGGAAGGCGTCGAGCGGCACCGGCTCGGCCAGCCAGGCATCGAGCGCGGCCTGCGCCTGCGCGGCGGGGCGACGAACCAGGCGGTCGCTCGCGATACGCAGCGCGAGCGGCAGGCCGGCGCAGCGCCGCACGATCGCGTCGACCGCTCCGGGGGCGCCGCGCAGATCCGCGGGTCCCAGCAGGTTCCGGACCAGCTCGGCGGCGTCGTCGTCCGCAAGGGGTCCGACGGCGACGTGACGCGCCCCGTCCCGGATGCTCAGCCCGCGCAGCTGGTACCTGCTGGTGACGAGGGCCGCGCAGGCGCCGGGTCCGGGGAGGAGTGGCCGGACCTGCTCGGCGGAGCCCGCGTCGTCCAGCACGACGAGCATCCGCCGCCCGGCGAGAGTGCGGCGCAGGAGCGCGGCGCGGTTCTCGGCCGACGACTGCGCACCCAGGTTCGCGATCCCGAGGTCGCTGAGGATCCGGTCGAGGACGGCCTCGGTCGGGTGCGGCCGTCCGGCGCGAGAACCGTGCAGGTCCACGTACAGGACGCCGTCGGCGAAGGACACCAGGCGCGTGTGGGCCCAGGCAAGGGCGAGAGCGGTCTTGCCGGCGCCGGCAAGACCGTCGAGGACGGCCAGTCGCGGGGTGCCAACGTCACCGGTCAGCGCGGCGTCGAGCTCGGCGAGCTCGACGGCCCTGCCGGTGAACGGGGACGGCCGCGGCGGCAGCTGCAGCGGGACGACGAGGTCCGGCGCCTCCGCGGCCGGAGGCAGGTCCGGGGACGGCGCCGCCCAGGAGCTGGCTCGCGGGGTCGTCCCGGGCGCGTCGGGCTGGTCCTGGGCCGCGGCGCACTGTCGGGGACGGTAGGACCCGACAAGGTCGGACAGCTGGGCGTCGCCGAGGCCGAGGCCCGTCCCGAGCGCGCGCAGGGTGCTCGTGCGCGGTCTGGCCACGGCGTCGCGCTCGAGGTTGCGCACCGAGCGGACGGACAGGCCCGCGCGCTCCGCCAGCTCCTCCTGCGTGAGACCCGCTGCGCGGCGGAGCCGCGAGAGCGGTCCGTCGCCCACCCCTCCGGTCACCACGAGATCAGTGGTCGTTCACGGCGGTGTCGGTCACGGCACTGCTTCGCGTTCGCATGGCATTCCTTCCGGTCCGGTTGACCTGCCAGTGTTCACAGGCCACCTACATCGGTCCTGCACCGGACCTATGCCGACGGCCTATCGCCCCAGTGCCCTGGGCCTGCAGTCGAGGTTCGGGATCGACCCGCGCGAAGGCGATGTTCCGCCTGATCAGCACCTCGGAACGGCGCGTCCTAGAGGACGCCTCCCCGGCTGACCGGCGGGTGAGCCGATGGTTCGTCCACGTGTGGCTGATCGGTCCGGTGTTCGCCTTCGGCTACCTCGTCTGGTACCTCCTGCCCTGGGTAGGGCAGGCGGCCGCCTGGACCGCAGCGGGGCTCACCACGTCCCCGGCTTCCCCGACGTTCTGGTGGACCGTCGCCTCCGCCGTCGCGCTGTTCGGTCCGCTGGTCCTCACGGCTGCCGTCGCGGCGAAAGCAGGAGTCAGGGCACTGCGGGCGCAGAGAGGCAGGGGGCAGCGTGCGACGACCTAGCTCACCGGCCCGCACTCCCTCCGTGCCTGTCCCGTGCACGACGTTTCCGCCCCGCCTACCCTCGGAAGGCGTGGGAGAAACTCCCGACGACCGACAAGGGGGCCGATGAAGATGCGACGGATCATGGGTATGGCGCTGGGGCTCGTACTGACCACGACGATCGGGCTCACCACCGCCGCACCGGCGTCGGCGTGGACCTACGAGGCGAAGCACTGCGTGGGCGACCTCGTGGACCGGTGCGTGTCACTGCGCAGGAACTCCGACGGGACGGTGTACGCCCGCGCGTCGGGCCGCGACGACAAGGACCGGCCCGGCGACTACAGCGTCCGGATGCTGCAGGTCAGCTACTCCTATGTCCGCGACGGGAACCCGCCGGCCGGCACGACCGTCGTCACCTACGGGGACGCCGGCTGGAACGAGACCTACGAGTGGATCGCGACCAGGGCCCTCCCCGTGCCGTGTGGCACCTCCGTGGGCGCGAGCGCCAAGGTCGAGTGGATGGACGAGAGGACCAAGGAACGCACGACCGGGTGGGTGAGCACGTCGGCCGTCATCTGCTGACCTGGAGGTCACGGGCGTTGTCCGCCGCCCGCGCGTCCCCACGGTGGCCCGTGCACCGCCGGGGTCATCGCACGCCCCGGGCGGTCAGGGCGTCGCCCAGCCCGTCCGCGTGCTTGAGCGCGACCACCAGGAACGGGATCGCGAAGAGCCGCAGGCTCCGCCCGCCGCCCCGGGCCCGCTGCGCCTCGCGGACCTCGCGCTCGATCCTCGCGAGCACGGGCAGGGTGCTCAGCGTCACCGCCACCGTCAGCGCCGCCCGGTCGGGGTCGACCCGCAGCAGCGCCAGCGGCCTCAACGCCCGTTCCAGCACGTCCAGCAGCTCGCTGAGCGGTGTGGTCGACGTGAGCAGGCCGCTGATCACCACGGCCGCGGTCACGCGGGCGACGTTCGCGACGGCGTCCTCGGGGCCGGCGAACACCAGCTGCCCGGCGGCGATCACCACGATCATCCACCGCACGACGGCCACCTGGCGGAGGAGCTCACGCATCCCCGCCCCACGGACGGCGTAGCAGCTGACGCAGACCGCCGCCGTGACGCCCGCAGCCCACCAGGTCGCCGGGAGCAGACACACGCCGAGCACGACGAGCATCAGCACGACGGCCTTGGGCCCCGCCGGCAGCCGGTGCCACGGGCCGTCGCCCGGCCGGTACAGGGTCAGCATGCGAGCTCCTCCTCGTAGGCCTCGACGATCGCGTCGGGCGCTCCGACCGCGGCGATCGTGCCGTCCTGCACCAGGACCGCCGTGTCGCACCGCCGGGCCAGGGCGAGGTCGTGCGTCACCAGGAGCAGCCGGTGGTCTCCGTCGGCGAAGAGGTGGTCGGCGACCCGGCGGGCGTTGCGCGCGTCCAGGTAGGCGGTCGGCTCGTCGGCGATCACGAGATCGGGGCGGCGGACGAAGGCGCCGCACAGCGCGAGCAGCTGCTTCTGCCCGCCGGACAGGTCGTGCGACGCACGGTCCGCGACGTCGTCGAGGCCGAACCGGCGGAGGGCCTCGTCGACCCGCCGGTCCCGCTCCCGCCGGGGCAGCTTGTCGGACCGCAGCGAGAACGCCACGTCCTCCGCCACGGTCGGCATGACGATCTGGGTGTCCGGGTTGCTGAACACGACGGCGACGCGACGGCGCAACCGGGCGGCGTCGCGCACCGGGTCGAGACCGAGCACGCGGACCGTCCCGCTCGTGGCGTGGGCGAGCCCGCCGACGAGCCGGGCGAGGGTGGACTTGCCCGACCCGTTCTCGCCGACGACGGCGACGGTGCGCGCGTCGAGCGAGCACGTCACGCCGCGCAGCACGTCCGTGTCCCCCAGGCGCACGGCGACGTCGGTCAGGTCGAGGTAGCTCATCGGACCACCTCGACGACGGCCGCGACGCCCATCCCGCCGCCGACCGACGCGGCGGCGACGCCGAGGGTCCCCGCGGGCGCACCCGCACGGACCAGCCGGCTGAACAGCCGCACCACGGCGACTGCGCCGCTCGCGCCCCACGGGTGACCGAGCGCGAGCGCCCCGCCGTCGGCGCAGACCCGTGGGTCGTCGTCGGCGAGGCCGATCCGGCCGAGCACGGCCAGCGACTGGGCCGCGAAGGCCTCGACGATCTCCACGGCGGCGACGTCGCCGATCCGGGCACCGGCGGCGTCGAGCGCCGCGAGCACGGCCGGGGCCGCGCCGATGCCCGGCAGGGCCGGGTCGCACCCGACGACCGCGTGCCCGCGGACCACGAGGCCGGCGGCGGCGCCCCGCAGGCGGTGGGGCACGATCGCGACCGTCGCGGCGCCGTCGCTGATCCGCGTGGACGTCCCCGCGGTGACGGTGCCGCCCGGGAAGAGGGGGCGCAGGCGGGGCAGCAGGGGCTCGGCCACGCCGATCGAGTCGTCGGCGAGCACGCCGAGAAGGGGCACGAGCTCGGCGTCGAGCCGCCCGGCGTCCCGGGCCGCGCGGGCCCGCTCGTGGCTGCGGGCCGCGTGCGCGTCCTGCCGCTCCCGGGTGAGGCCGTCGGCCCGGGCGAGGTCCTGGGCCGCCTGGACCATGTCCGGGTCGGGCCAGCCCGACGGCGTGAACGGGGCCCGGTCGTAGGGGACGCCGTCGACCGACCGGGTCGGGGCGGTCGACGCGCTCTCGACGCCGCCGGCGATCCGCGGCCGGTCGTCGCCCGCGCGGATCGCGGTCGCCGCGTCCAGGACGGCGGCCAGCCCGCTGCCGCACTGCCGGTCCACGGTCACGCCCGGCACGCCGGCGCCGAGCCCGGCGGCGAGCGCGGAGACGCGGGCGGGGTTGCCGCCGGGCCCCATGCAGTTCCCGAGCACGACATCCGCGACCGTGAGCGGCCGCCCGGTGGCGGCCGCGGCGTCCGCGAGGGTGGCCCGGATGACGGGGGCGGCGAGCTCTTCGGCCCTGACCTGGGCGAACGCCCGGCTGCGGGTGCCGATCGGGGTGCGCCGCGCGGCGACGAGGACGGGCTGCTCAGCCAAGCCGGCTCACCTCGCCCGTGCCGATCCGGCGCAGCACCTCCGCGCGGGCCGGCTTGCCGGACGCCGTGCGCGGCAGCGGACCCGCGAACCACACCCGGGGCCGGTGGGCGGGGGCGAACCGGGTCTCGGCCAGCGAGCGCAGCCGGCTCACCGTGGGCGGCGGGGCGCCGTCGTCCACCTCGACCATCGCGGCGACGAGCGCGCCGACCCGGGGTGTGGGAATCCCGAAGACCACGGCGTCGGCGACCCCCGGGAGCGTGCGCAGGCCCGCCTCGACCTCGTCGGGGACGACGGTGGCGGACGCGGTGAGGATGGCGGAGTCGGCGCGCCCGCGCACGGTCAGCGTTCCGTGGTCGTCCACGGTCGCGAGGTCGCCGACGGTGCTCCAGGCGCCGCCGGTGCGCAGCGGGCCGGGCTCGCCGAGGTAGCCGAGGGCGGTGTAGGGCGAGCGGGCCCACAGCTCGCCGTCCTGCACGTCGATCTCCACCCCGGGAAAGGCCCGCAGGCCGCGGCCGTCGTCGACCGCGACGAAGGAGAGCTCCGCCGCCCCGTAGTACCCGACGACCCGGATGCCGCGCGACTCCGCGTCCGCCCGCAGCCGTGCGTCGACGTGGGAGCCGCCGACCAGGGCCGTCCGCAGGCGTGGGGCGGCGCCGGCGTCGAGCAGGGCCCGCAGCGCGTGGGGCGTGCCGTGCACGAGGGTGGCCTCCTCGGCGCCCGGGCCGCCGGGGAAGACCGGCCGTGGGCCGCCCCCGAGCGCGTGGGCCAGCGAGAACAGCGTGAGGGACGACGCCGGAGGGACGGGCAGGAGGATCCTGTCCGCGGGCCCTGTGGTCTGGAGCAGCCCGGAGACGGCGGCGAACGACCGCTCCCATGACGCCGCGGTACGCAGCACGGCGCGCGGGGCGCCGCTCGTGCCGGAGGTCAGTGCGGCCCAGGCCGCGCCGGCCGGGACCGGGGCGTCGGCGGTGAGGTCCCGGACCGCGGACCACTGCGCCGCGGGCCAGCGGTCGTCACCGACGAGGGGGACGTCGCCGTCGTCGCGCACGGCGCGGATGCTGTCGAAGATCTCGTCGGGCGCACCGCGCAGCACCACGATGCGTGCGGTCATCGCGTCGCGTCCGGGGCCGGGGCGTCCTCCCGCCGCGGCGGGAGCCACGTGCGCCGGAACGCGCGGGGGTACGCCCGCAGGAGCGTCGTGACGGTCAGGGTCGCGAGGACCGCCTTGACCAGGTCGCCGGGGACGAAGACGAGGCTGGTCAGCGCGGTCTCCCCCAGGGACAGGCGCGTCACCAGGCTCTGCACCGGGATGCCGAACGCGTAGACGACCACGATGCCGCCGACGAGCATGGCGACCGCCGTCCGCCAGACGGCCGGCTTCCGCGCGGAGGCGTGCACGATCAGGCCGGTCACGAACGCCCCGGCGACCCAGCCGGCCAGGTAGCCCGCGGACGGGCCGACGAAGACGCCGATCCCGCCGCGCCCTCCGGCGAGCAGCGGGAGGCCCACGGCGACGAGGGCGAGCAGCACGGCGACGGCCAGGGCGCTCAGCCGCGGTCCGAGGACCGCGCCCGCGAGCATCACGCCGAACGTCTGCGCGGTGATCGGCACGGCGCCGAGCACGCTGAAGCTGCCCGGCAGGCCGAGCGCCGCGATGAGCGCGACGAAGACGGCCAGACGGGCGATGTCGGTCGCGTCGATCGCCCGACGTCGTGGGCTGGGTGCTTCGGGCATGGGTGTGGTCTCCTCGTGAGAAGGGTGCACTGAACGGTGTTCACCTGAACGGCGTTCATGAATATAGTGGCAACATGGTGGCTTCGGTGAACTCGCGTCGACGGAGCCGCGACGACGTCGCCGGGATGGCCCTGCACCTCCTGGACGAGTACGGCCTGCCCGACCTGACGATGCGGCACCTGGCGACCGCCCTCGGCGTGCAGCCGAGCGCCCTGTACTGGCACTTCCCGAACAAGCAGGCACTGCTCGCGGCGGTCAGCGAGCGGATCCTCGCACCGATGGCCGAGGTGTCGGGCGACGGGACGTCCATGCACGACGCCGTGCGGGCCGTCGGCACAAGGATGCGCGAGTGCCTGCTCGCGCACCGCGACGCCTCCGAGCTGGTGTCGAGCTCGCTCGCTCTCGGGCTGGTGAGCTCACCCGTGCGGCCGCGGCTGCTGGCCGCCGCTCGCCTCCACGGCGTGCCCGACGCGCTGGCCGAGGTGGCCGCCGAGGCGGTCATGCACTTCGTGGTCGGCTTCACCTTCCACGAGCAGCAGCGCCTGGCCGCGGACCAGCTCGGGCTGCTGCCGGAGACCGCCGCCTCGAACCTCGGCGAGGCGCGCGCGGGCTCCCCCGCGGACGCTGACTTCGCCGAGGCGCTGACGATGATCGCGCACGGCCTCGAGGTGTCGATCGCCCAGCACCGGGACGTGCAGAAGACCAGGCGGGACGAACTTTCACGCACGGCTGGATGAGCCCCCGGCTACTCCATTCCGGGGGTCACGACCCTTCCACGCCGTAGTCGCCCGTCACATGCACGGACCGGAAGCGCCGTTCACCGCCCGAGCCTGGCTCCAGCTCCGTCATGGCGAACAGCTGGTAGTCACCGGGGGGCATACCGGCGTCGGGGTCCGCGAGGCATGACCGGTCGGGTCCGACCGGCACCACGACGGTGACCTCACCCTCCTCGTCGATCCTGAGGTCCTGCACCGGCTCGGACCCGACGTCACGACCGACCCCGACAACACGCCCGTCGCTGAGCCAGACCAGCGTGACCGGGCTGCGAACGGTGTCGACCGGTTCGCCGTCGGCCTCGAAGAACGTGACCGCCACGCGTTCCTCGGACGGACCTGTGGTCTCGGCCCGGGCCTGCAGGCCCGAGGTCTCCCGGCTGCCCGGGATGGCGGAGGCATGGACCCCGCAGGCAAGGTCCGTACCGCTGAGCCACGGCGGCTGGTACCCGTCGCGGATGTCGACGTCGAGCGAGGCTTCGACGGGAACGTCGACCGCGGGCACCTCCATGGTGACCGGCTCGCTGACGGCGATGCCACGACCTCCCGCGGTGTCGATCCACGGCATCGCCGCGTACACGTCATAGGTTCCGGCGGGTCGTGCGTCCCGGTACTCCTCCCAGGGCCCACCGCGCATCGTCCACGACCCGCACGCCGTGGCGGCGCGCGCGTCTGCCACGGCATCCATGGACCCGCCGGCGGCTGGAAGGTCGTACCCGAGGTGCTGCCAGCCCCTGCCGATGTCGACCACGCGCCCGGCCTGCGCGAAGACGAGCATGGGCTCCCCTCCGTCGAGCTGCGGGCCGTCCGCGTCCGTCCGCGTGATCCGGAGCAGCGCCTCCACGTGACCGACGGCGGGCCGGATCTCACCGGTGAGCTCCAGCCGAACGCGGTCGGACGTCGACCCCAGGTCGCTCACGTCCATCCCGCACCGGTACTGCGCGCCGTGCTGGCGCCACGCGCCGGGCGCCCAGCTCCCACCGACCGCCGCGTCAGGGCGCGGGACGGCCGGCGGCACCGGCTCGGACAGGAGCCGTCCCGGGCCGAGGAACGCCGCGAGCGTCAGCAGGCCCGCAAGCACCAGCGAGACGCCGGTGACGACACCCACCTTCGCGGCGCGACGCCGGCGGACCGCTCCCGCCACCGCGCCGAGCCGCTCGTCCAGGTCCGCGTCCACAGCTGGGGCGGGAAGCTCCACGAGCAGGCCCTGGAGCTGCTCCATCGCGTTCGACAGGTACCGCTTGATCGTGCCCGGCCTGGTCCCGAGCTCCGTCGCGATCTGGGGCACCGTCATGTCCTCGAAGAACCGGAGCGTCACCACCTCGCGCTGCCGGGGCGAGAGCTGCCGCAACGCGACGCCCACGTCGACCCGCAGGGCCACCGCGTGGTCCACCCCGGACGACGAGCTGCCCTCGACCAGGAGGTGCTTGACACCCGACCAGCGGTTCTCCCGGCGGTACCCGTCCAGGAAGATCGTCAGGATCGCCCGGCGCACGTATGCCTCGGGACTGGACAACCGTGGCTGGTCGAGATCGACGACCTGGTGGCCAGGGGTGGCCGCGGGCACCCGGCGCAGGCGCGAGTAGACCTTGACGAGCGCGTCCTGCACCAGGTCCTCGGCCTGCGCCCTGTCCCGGCACAACGAGTACGCGTACCCCACCAGCAGACCGCCACGCCTCGCCACGAGCTCCGTGAGCTCGGCCTCCCACTGCGCCATTGCGACGTCCCCTTCTCCCTGTTCACCCTTCCTGACGCGTGGGGACCGGAAAACGATGCAGCCCCCGGCGAGATCTCGGCAGCGACGAGCGGCAGCCCGGGCCGCACGACCGAGCGTGACCAGCCGTGCACAGCGCCCGCGTGGAGGGACGCGTGGCCGCCCGGTTCGAGCAGACGATCGCGGACGGCGACCTCGCGAGCGAGCCCCGGCCCCCTATCATCGGCCGCGTGCTGAAGACCCTCCCTCCCGGCGCCCCGTCCGACGGGGACCTGGTCCGCGCCGCGCGAGCCGGCGAGACGAGCGCGGTCGGCCTCCTCCTGGCCCGGCACCGGCCCGCCATGCTCGCGGTCGCGACCGGCGTGCTGGGTCACGTCGCCGACGCCGAGGACGCGGTCCAGGAGGCCGCGCTCGTGGCCCTGCTGCGGATCGACGACCTGCGGGACGTGGACGCGGCGGGGCCGTGGCTCCGGTCCGTCGTGCGCAACGCCTGCCGGATGCGGCGGCGCGCGCGGGCCGACCTGCCCCTGGACGAGCAGCACGCGGACCGGCTCCCGAGCGCCGAGCCCGACCCCGCGGACCTGCTGGACCGGTACGCCAGCCGCGACTGGCTGTGGACCGCGCTCGGCGAGCTGCCCACGGACCTGCGCCTGACCCTCGTCCTGCGGCACCTCGGCGGGCTGCCCGCCTACCGCGACATCGCGGCGACCCTGCAGATCCCCGTCGGCACGGTCCGCAGCCGGCTCGCGGAGGCCCGACGGCGCCTGGGGACCGCGTTGCTCGCCACCGCCGAGGCCGCGCACGACGACGTCGCCGCCGTGACCCGGGCCCGGCGCGGCGAGGCCGGCGAGATGCTGGCGGCGGCCGACCGGGGCGACTTCGGCTCGGTGCTGGGCGCGGGCTGGTCGCCGCTCGTGGAGTCGACGTGGCCACGCGGACACGTCACGACCGGGCACGGCTACATCCTGCGGGCCATGGCGGCAGACGTCGCCGACGGCGTGCGTCACCGGCTCGCCGACGTCGTGGCCGGTCATGACCTCGTCCTGTGGGAGATCGAGCTGCTCAGCCCGCCGGAGGACCCGGAGCACTGCCCGCCCGGCGCGCTGTGGGTGCTGCGCCTGGAGGACGGCCTGGTCCGCCGGGCCCACCTGTTCCACCGCCCACGGATGTGACGCACGCCACTCCCCTGACGCCGAACTTCCTGGCGCCGGCGAGCATCGTGCAGGTGTGAACACACGGACGACGGACCCGACCGAGCTCGCCGAGAGCGTCGAGGCCGAGATGATGTACCGCTACGAGACGAACGCGCCGGCCCTCGCGCAGGAGGGACTCGGGATCGCGACGACCCGGATCGGCGGCGGCGTGGTGCTGTCCGCCCGCCTGGACCCGTTCGACTACTGGAGCAAGGCGCTCGGGTTCGGGTTCGCGGAACCCGTCACGCACGACCTGGTCGACCGGGTGATCGCCTTCTACCGCGAGCAGGGCACCCCCACCGCCGTCCTCCAGGTGGCGCCGGCGGTGCTGCCGCCCGACTGGGCGCGGATCCAGGAGGCGCACGGGCTGCAGCCGGCCGGGTCGTGGCTGAAGCTGGCGGCTCCGGTCGCCGACGTCCGGGCCGAGGCCGGCACCGACCTGCGGGTCGGACCGGTCGGCGAGGCCGACGCGCACGAGTGGGCCTCCGTCGTCTCGCGGGCCTTCGGCATGGAGAACCCCGCCATGGTCGCGATGCTCGCCGAGAGCGTGCGGCACCCGGCCGCCACGCCGTTCGCGGCCTGGGACGGCGACACGATCGTGGCCGGCGCGAACCTCTACGTGCACGGCACGGTCGCCTCCCTGAACTCGGGCGCCACGCTGCCGGAGCACCGTGGCCGCGGCGCCCAGTCGGCGCTGATCGCCGCACGCCTGGCCGCCGCGCGGGCCGCGGGCGCCACCTGGGTGGTCGCCGAGACCGGCGCACCCGCGCCGGGCGAGGTGAACCAGTCCCTGGCCAACCTGCAGCGCGCCGGTCTGGAGGTCCGCTACGCGCGGCAGAACTGGCGCTGGCGCGCCTGACACGAAAGCCCCGGTCAGTCCAGGTGCCGCAGCTCCGGCCACAGCGCGGCCCAGCCGCCCGCCGGGCTGCGGCACTCCAGGATCGACACGCCCTGCTCCTCGTTGTCGACGCCCACGCCGTTGTCGAGGCGCCCTCTGGGGGCGCACTCCTCGAACCGGTCGCCCCAGGCGCCCGGGGCCTCCGTGAGGACCAGGGCGACGGTCGCGGACGCCGGCGGCGGCCCGTACTCCCACAGCTCGTTGTGCCCCGAGTACGCGGCAGGCAGCCCCAGTGCGGGGCCGTACCGGTCCACGGCCCCGGCCTCGCCGTAGTTCTGCGTCAGGACGACCGTCCGGTCACGGTCCTCCGCGGGGAGCGCCGCGTGCACGTCGGCGATCTGGCGTACGTACTCGGGCCAGCCGACGGCGTCCTGCGCCGCGGAGTTGATGTCCGCGACCGGCGTCTCGCCCAGCACCGCCACCGGCACCAGCGGCAGGCTGATGACCAGGCAGACCACCGCGTTCAGCGCGACCAGTGCCACGACGACCGCCCGCCGCCGGCCGGCCCGGGCCCAGCCCGCGACCGGTACGCACCCCGCCGCGAACAGCACCGACAGCAGACCCGTCGCGTAGTACGTCTGGGACCCGGCCACGTAGGTGAACACGAGCAGCACCGGGTAGGCCACCACCAGGAAGCGCAGCAGGGGCCGGCGGCGCCACAGCCACACCAGCCCCACGAGCCACACCAGGGCCAGCGGCGGGCCGAGCGTGAGCAGCTGGAACAGCCACATCTCGGAGCGCACGTCGGCGGCGTTGTTCTCGCCCAGCGCCGCACCCATCGCCAGCTGCGGCCAGCCGTTCGTGGCCTGGAACACCAGGTTCGGCAGGCCCACGAGCAGCGCGACGACGGCGCCGGCCCACGGCCAGGGTGTCGTGAGCGGCCACCGGTCCGGGGCGGCCGACCGGCGCAGCGTCCGCCACGGCCAGGCGACGACCAGCCCCAGCAGGATCCCGCCGAGCAGGGCCACCACCAGCAGCTTGTTGTACAGCGCGACGCCCGTGACGAGCCCGGCGGCGAGCCACCAGCGGGGGTCGCGCTGCACGGCCCGGATCACGCACAGCAGCACCGCCGGCCACATGAGCAGGTCCAGGCTGGACGTGAGCAGCGTGTGCCCGAACGCCACGGGGATCGCCGCCGTCCCGTAGCCCCAGGCGGCCAGCGCCTGCGCGCCCGCGCGCCCGCCCAGCTCACGGGCGACGAGCGCGATCACGACGATCGCGGCCAGGTGCGCGAGCGTCGCCGGGATGCGCAGGACGAGCAGCGTGTCGCCGAACAGCTCGGCGAAGGTCCGCGCCAGCCACGGCGTCAGGGGCGGCTGGTCCACGTAGCCCCAGCCCGGCTCCAGCATCCGGAAGTACAGCTCGTCCCGGTGATACCCGTACCGGGTGCTGGTCGCGGTCAGCAGCACACCGAGCACCAGCACCGCAGCGCCCACCGGGCGCCACGCCACGGCGGGCAGCGGGCCGGTGGGCCGGGCGTCGGCGGGGTGCGCCGGGCCGGGGATCGAGTCGGGTGGTGCGGACGCGTCCGCCATGGTCGGGAGCGTACCGACGGCTGCGCGCGGCACGCCAGGAGACGGCGCGCCGGAAGACGGCCGGGCGTCAGAGGCGGAGGTCCGCCCACGCGGCCGCCACCCACGCGGCCAGCACCACCAGCACGAGCACGACGTCGCCCCGGCCGATCGGGACGGGTCGCCACACGGTACGGGGGCGTTCGCCGAGGCCCCGAAACTCCAGCGCCAGCGCGATGCGTTCGGCCGACCGGATCGAGGTGACGAGCAGCGCGAAGGCGGCGCGCCCGGCGTCGGGCAGGCCGAACCGCGGACGTCCGCGCCGCAGGGGCGCACGCACCGCCTGCGCCGCCCGGACGGTGGCCCATCGTGCGGGCATCGCCGTGAGCATGCGGTGGCCCGCCAGCACCGGGTAGGCGTACCGGGGGCTGAGGCGGGCGTGCTGCACCAGGCTCACCATCAGGTCGCGGGGCGGCGTGGAGGCCAGGAACCCGATCGTGAGCACGCCGATGACGAGGCCGCGCAGCGCGAGGGCGACGCCGACCGTCAGCCCCTCGACGCTGACGGGCGCCCCCGGCACGAGCGGCGTGCCCGGCCGGCTGAGGCCGTTGACGGCGACCAGCCCCACGCCGAACACGACGAACGGCACCTGCCCCAGCACGAGGGTGCGCAGCGGGACGCGGGCGGCGACCCCGACCGCGACGACCGCGAGCGCCCAGAGGCCGAGCAGCGGGCGCGGGTCGAGGAAGCCGAGGGTGGCGAGCGAGGCGGCCAGCAGGATCGCCGCCTTGATCGTCGGGTTGCGGCGGCCCAGGTAGGGGCGGCGGCTCGGATAGGGGCGGCGGCTCGGGTAGGGGCGGCGGCTCGGGTCGGGGGTGCCGGCCGTCATGCGGCCACGCCCGGTGTCAGGGCGGCGGCGTCCATGGCGCGCAGCACCTCGACCAGCTCGCGGCCGTCGCGCACCTCGTGCGCCAGCCGGCGGAGCAGGGCGGGCGGGCGCAGACCCGCGCCGGCGAGCAGCGCCTCGTCGCGGAGCAGGTCGAGCGGCGTCGTGTCGGCCAGCAGGGCGCCGTCCGCGAGCACGAGGACGCGGTCGGCGTAGCCCGCGACGGCGCGCAGGTCGTGACTGGAGAACAGGACGCCGCGGCCGTCCGCCGCCGCGTCGCGCAGCGCACGGAGCACACCGACCGAGGCGTGCCGGTCCAGGCCGAAGCCGGGCTCGTCGGCGAGCAGGAACGGGTGCTCGTGCACGAGCATCGCGGCGAGGCTCAGGCGACGTTTCTGCCCGCCGGAGAGCCGGTAGGGGTTGTGGTCGGCGAGCCGGGTGAGCCCGAAGCGGGCCAAGGCCTCGTCGACCCGGGGCGCGGCGTCGGGCGGCAGGCCGTGCGCCACCTCCTCGCGCACCGTCGTGGCGGTGAGCTGGTGCTCCGGGTTCTGGAACACGAGCCCGGCCCGGGGGCCGTCCACGCTGCCGGCCGCCGGCCGGTCGAGGCCCGCGAGGCAGGTCAGCAGCGTGGACTTGCCGCTGCCGTTGGCCCCGACGAGCGCCGCCGTGGTCCCCGGGCGGAGCTCCAGGTCGACCCCGTGCAACACCTCGCGGCGTCGGCCCCGAGGACCGCGCGCCACGGACAGACCACGGGCGCGAAGGGTCTGGCCGCCGGGCAGGGCAGGGCGCCGGGCGACGCCGGACACGGGCGCGACACCGGGCGGAGCAGGGCGCCGGGCGACGCCGGGCACGGGCGCGACGCCGGAAACGGGCACGTCGTCGGACACGGGCACGTCGTCGGACACGGGCGCGACGCCGGGCACGGGCACGTCGCCGGGCACGGGCGCGACGCCGGACACGGACCGGGTACCCGGCGCGACGTCGGCCGGGCCGAGCTCCCGCAGCAGCCGGGCCGCCAGCGACCCGCCCGCGAAGTGCGCTTCTACCCCGCCATCTGGCCCGGAATCAGGGTGGTTCCGGGCGCAATGGCGGGGTAGAAGCGCACCTCCGGACCGCGCCACCGCACCGTCGTCGCCCAGGAGCGCCGCCAGCTCCAGGTCGAGCGGGAGCCAGCAGCCCTCCCCCACGAGCTCGCGCAGCACGGGCACGGTCAGCTCGCCGACGGCGACGTCGTGCCGGACGCGCCCGTCGGCGCCGAGCACGATCCAGCGCTCCGGGAGCGCCCCGGCGCCGGCGTCGCCCGCCAGCTCGTCGAGCCGGTGCTCCACGAGCACCCAGGCGGCGCCGGTCTCCCGTCGCACGACGTCGAGCGCGCCGCGCACGGCGTCGATCCCGGCGGCGTCGAGCATGGAGGTCGGCTCGTCGAGCAGCAGCAGGCGGGGCGACGGCGCGATGGCCGCCGCGAGTGCCACGCGCTGCAGCTCTCCGCCGGACAGCTCCGCCGTCGCCCGCCCGGCCAGGTCCGCCGCCCCGGCCCGGTCGAGCGCGGTGCGCACGGCCGGCCCGATGAGGCCGGGGTCGACCGCGAGGTTCTCGAGCGGGAACGCGACCTCGTCGAGCACGTCGGGCAGGCAGACACCCGACTCGGGATCCTGGGCCACGACGCCCACGATGTCGGCGAGCCCCGCGATCCCGGTGTCGGACACGGACCGGCCGGCGACGCTCACCGCGCCGTCCACCTGCGCGTGGACGGCGTGCGGGACGGCGCCGTGCAGCAGCCGGAGCAGCGTCGACTTGCCGGATCCCGACGGGCCGAGCACGAGCACGCTCTGCCCGGCGTCGATGCGCAGGTCGACGGGTCCCACGCCGTCGCCGGTGCCGTAGACCGCCTCCAGGCCGGTGGCCTCGACGACGGCGGCAGCGCCCAAGACGCCAGCGCCCACGGCGTCAGCGCTCACGGCGCGCCACGGGCCCGCGGAGCGCGGCGTCCGCCCGGCCGATCGCGAACTCGTCGAGCACGCCGGTGCCGTGCAGGCGGTCGACGATCACCTTGGCGAGCAGGCCGCCCAGCACGACGCCGGAGGCGAGCTGCATGCCCAGGCGCAGCGCCAGGATGTCCTGTCCGTACCAGCCGAACCGGAACGCGGACCACACGAAGACCAGGCCCGCGCCGAGCAGGCCCGAGACCGCGTACACGCCCCACCCGAACCGGCGGTAGCGGGTCAGCGCGAACGGGAGCTCGCTGCCGGCGCCCTGGATCGCCGCGGCCACCAGCAGGAGCGGCCCGACCGGGGAGCCCAGGAACACGACCTCGACCACGGAGGCGATCACCTCGGCGATGATGCCGACGAACGGCTTGCGGATGATCGCGACCGCGATGGGCGCCACCAGGAGCCACCCGCCGAGCAGCACGTGCTGGGCCAGGTCGCCGGCCGGTCCCATCGCCACGGCGAGCCCGTTCCACGCCTGGACGAGCGCCCAGTACAGGAAGCCGAACACCACGCCGAGCATCACCATGAGCACGATGTCGCGCAGCGGCAGCCGGGCGCGGGGGCGCTCCGTCGTCCCGCTCATCGCGTGCCACCCGCGTGGCTCGGGCTGTTCACGGAGAGGGTGAGGTGGCTGGTGACGTGCTGCACCGTGCGGCCCGCGAGGACCCAGCCGGCGAAGGCGCTGGCGAGCACCCGTCCGGCGTCGCCCTCCAGGCGGGTGACGAAGTGCTGCGAGCCGCGGAACGTCCCGTTGTCCTTGGCCAGCTCGATCGCGGCGTAGATGTCGCGCATGTGGTCCGGCGTGACGTCCGCGCGGACGTCGTCGGCCAGCGGGTACAGCGCCCACTCGGCCGAGACGAACCGGCCGGTGTCGCGCCCCCGGGGCACCTCGGTGACCCGCGGGCCGGCCCCGCCGGGCAGGTCGCAGGCCACCTCGCCCGGGCAGCCCCGGGACAGGTGCACGGTGATGGCCGCGTGCCTGCCCGACGCCGCGATCCCGGCCGTCAGGTCGGTCACGTAGCGCAGCAGGTCGCCCTCGGCGCCGCCCACGTAGGTGCTCACGTCGCCGGTCTCGACGACCAGCCCCGTGGTGTCGGCCTGGCGCAGCGCGCCCAGGATCACGTCGACGTAGTCGTCCGACATCACCGCCGCGGTGATCCGCGCGCCGACGCCGAAGCGCATCGGGTCGCCGCGCAGCTCGGCGGTCTCGTCCGTTGCCGTGGCGTGGTCCGCCATCAGGTCCTCCCCTGTCCGTCGGATATCCGTCGGGCACAGGAGGACGCGGACCGGTACGGCCACGCCCTGAGGTCGCTTCCTGCGCCGGCATGATCCGGATCAGGTTCAACGGTCGGAGTTCGATTACTCCCTCTCAGCCCGGCATACCGGACTCCCGTGCACTGCGCCCACCGTAACAGCACGCACCGCACCACCCGGACATTCCCACCACGTCCCACCCTGGTGTCCGCATAGTGAGAGCAATCGCCCAGGCTCTGGTCAAGCCCGGGACTCGCGCCTATACCTCCCCGTCGTCAGGAGATCCCGGCCCCGACGATCGGACGCCCTCATGCCCCTCCGCACACCCGCCAGAGCGGCCATCCGCCGCCCGACGAACCACCGCACCGCCGCCGTCGCCGTCGCGCTCGTGCTGCTCGCCTCCGGCTGCGCCGTCGGCGCCCAGGCCGACGACGACGCCGCGGGCAGCCTCGCCCCCGACGCCGCGCTGCCCACCGAGGTGCCCGCCGGCACCACGCTCGCGATCGGCGACCCCACGACGCAGAAGGCCTTCGAGCTGGCCGGCGACGAGATCGACGCGGACTTCGACTTCGAGATCGAGTGGGCCAACGTCTCCGGCGGCCCGCAGACCATCGAGGCGTTCAACGCGGGGGTGCTCGACATCGGCGCGGTCGCCGAGATCCCGCCGATCCACGCTGCCTGGACCGGGCTCGACGTGCAGATCTACGCCTCGCAGTACCGGGAGGACTGGGCGGACCACCCCGTCTACGAGCTCGCCGGCGCGCCCGGGGTCGAGCTCGACGACCTGTCCGACCTGCGCGGCAGGCGGATCGCGTTCAGCCCCGGGCAGGCCCAGGGCGCGCTCGTCCTGAAGTCCCTGCGGGAGGCGGGGCTCAGCCAGGACGACGTCGAGCTGGTCGAGCTGCCGTCCACCGGCGACGTGTACCCCACGGCGCTCGCCGCCGGTGAGGTCGACGTCGCCCCGGTCGGCGGCACCGCGCTGCTGCGCTACCTCGACAAGTACGCGGCGGACGGCGCGACGTCGCTGCGCCACGGTCTGCGCGACGACCCGAGCCACCTCTACGGACCCACCGACGTGGTGCGCGACCCGGCCAAGGCGGCCGCGCTGCGCCAGTACGTCACCGCCTGGGCCCAGGCGCGGGTCTGGATCTACGAGCACCCCGAGATCTGGAAGGAGAAGTACTACGTCGAGGACCAGGGGCTGACCGAGGACGACGCGCAGTACCTCATCGACACCGCTGCCCGGCCCGAGGTCCCGGCGGACCTCACCGACGGGATCGAGCGCACCCAGGACACGATCGACCTGCTCGCCGGGGAGCTCGACCGGCCGGAGCTGCGCGCCGCCGACCTCTTCGACGAGCGGTTCGGCCCCGTCGCCGGCGAGGCCGCCGAGCAGGCGTGGAGCACGTCGTGACCGCCGTCGTCCAGGCCCGCCCGGCCGCAGCCTCCGGGCGGACGGCGACCGCGCCCGAGGCCGACGTGCGCCCGGGGATCCGCCGCCTCGGCCTGCGCAAGCCGGTGCCGCTGGCCGCGGGCGCGGGCATCGCGCTGCTCCTGGCGGTCTGGGCCGCAGGCTCGGCCACCGGGCTCGTCGACCCGCGGGTGCTCTCGGCCCCGTGGACGGTGGTGACCACCGGCGTCGACCTCGCGGTCGACGGCAACCTGCTGGAGAACCTGGGCGTCTCGCTGGCCCGGGCCGCCCAGGGCCTCCTCTGGGGAGTGCTGGCGGGGGTCGTCCTCGCCCTGCTCTCGGGCCTGAGCCGCGTCGGTGAGGCGCTGCTCGACGGGCCGATCCAGGTCAAGCGCGCCGTCCCGAACCTGGCCCTCCTGCCGCTGCTCATCCTGTGGTTCGGGATCGGCGAGGAGATGAAGGTCATCACGATCGCGCTCGGCGTGTTCATCCCGATCTACCTCCACACCCACAACGGGCTGCGGTCGATCGACAAGCGGTACGTCGAGCTCGCCGAGACCCTCCGTCTCGGGCGCCGACAGTTCGTCTCGCGCGTGGTCCTGCCCGGAGCGCTGCCCGGGTTCCTGCTGGGCCTGCGGTTCGCGGTGACGGGCTCGCTGCTCGCGCTCGTCGTGGTCGAGCAGGTCAACGGCACCGCCGGCATCGGCTACATGATGGAGCTCGCGCGCACCTACGGACAGACCGAGGTCATCGTCGTGGGCCTCGTGGTCTACGGCGTCCTGGGGTACACCGCGGACTGGTCCGTCCGCCTGCTGCAGAGGAGGGCGCTGACATGGCGACGCACGCTGGAGGACTGACCACGACCGCCGGGCAGCCCGCCGAGGAGGGACGCCCCGCCGTCGTCGTGCGCGGACTGGTGCGGACCTACGGGACGCCCGCCGGCGTGCTCGACGGGCTGGACCTGGAGATCGCCGAGGGCGAGTTCGTCGCGATCCTCGGCCGGTCCGGGTCCGGCAAGAGCACGCTGCTGCGGGCACTCGCCGGGCTCGACCACGACGTGCGCGGATCAGGTGAGGTCCAGGTGCCCTGCAACGTCTCCGTCGTCTTCCAGGACTCCCGGCTGCTGCCCTGGGCGCGGGTGCTGGACAACGTCGTGCTGGGCCACGAGGGCCCGCCCGCCGACGCCCGCGCGGCCGGCCGCGCCGCGCTGGCCGAGGTGGGGCTCGCCGGGCGCGAGCGGGCCTGGCCGAACGAGCTGTCCGGCGGTGAGCAGCAGCGCGTGTCGCTCGCCAGGTCGCTGGCCCGCAGCCCGGAGCTCCTGCTCGCCGACGAGCCGTTCGGCGCGCTGGACGCGCTGACCCGGCTCCGCATGCACGACCTGCTGCGCGACCTGCTGCGGCGGCACCGGCCCACGGTCCTCATGGTCACGCACGACGTCGACGAGGCGATCGTGCTGGCCGACCGGGTCGTCGTCCTCGACGCGGGACACATCGTCCTGGAGCGCCGGACCCCGGCGGCGGGGACACCCGGCGCCGTCGACCACGAACCGCACCGCACGCTGCGCGCCGAGCTGCTCGACGCGCTCGGCCTGGACCGGGAGGACACCCGATGACCGCGAACCACCGCCCCGGACGACTCAACCTCAACGCCTTCCTCATGAGCAGCGGGCACCACGAGGCGTCCTGGCGCCTGCCGGAGAGCGACCCCGACGCCACCGGCCACGACATCGCCCACCTGCGCCGCCTCGCGCGGATCGCCGAGGAGGGTCGGCTCGACTCGATCTTCTTCGCGGACGGGCCGGGCCTGCAGGGCGACGTCGGACGGCGCCCGGCCGGCACGCTCGACCCGCTCATCGTCCTCACCGCGCTCGCGGCGGCGACCGAGCGGATCGGGCTCATCGCGACGGCGTCGACCACCTACAACTCGCCGTACAACCTCGCGCGACGGTTCGCCTCGATCGACCACGTCTCCGCGGGCCGCGCCGGCTGGAACGTGGTGACGACGGCAGGCCCGGCGATCGCGCGGAACTTCGGCCTGGACGACCAGCCCGCGCACGCCGAGCGCTACGCGCGGGCCGCCGAGTTCCTGGAGGTCGCCTACAAGCTCTGGGACTCGTGGGAGGACGACGCGATCGTGGCCGACAAGGCCGCGGGCCTCTGGGCCGACGCCGCCAAGATCCACCCGCCGGAGCACGCCGGCCGGTACTTCTCGGTGGCGGGCGCGCTCAACGTGCCGCGGTCGCCGCAGGGCCGGCCGCTCATCGTGCAGGCCGGGTCGTCGCAGGACGGCAGGGACCTGGCGGCGCGGCACGCGGAGGCCGTCTTCACCGCCCACCAGACGCTCGGCGACGCCCAGGCGTTCTACCGGGACCTCAAGGCGCGTGCGGCCGCGGCGGGCCGGGACGCCGACCGGGTCCGCGTCCTGCCCGGCATCGTGCCCGTGATCGGCGCGACCGAGACCGAGGCCCGCGCCAAGGAGCGGGAGCTGGACGAGCTCATCCGGCCCGAGTTCGCGCAGCGCCAGCTCGCGCGCACCCTGCGGCTCGCGCCCGACGACCTGCCGCTGGACCGCGAGCTGCCCGCCGGCCTGCCCGACGAGGACGAGATCGAGGGCGCCAAGAGCCGCTACACGCTGATCGTGCAGCTCGCCCGCCGCGAGCGGCTGACGGTACGGCAGCTCATCGGCCGGCTCGGCGGCGGACGCGGGCACCGCACCTTCGCGGGCACCCCGGAGCAGGTCGCCGACGCGCTGCAGGAGTGGTACGACGCCGGGGCCGCCGACGGGTTCAACATCATGCCCGCCGCGCTGCCGTCCGGGCTGGAGCAGTTCACCGCCCACGTGCTGCCGATCCTGCGCGAGCGCGGGCTCTTCCGCAGCGAGTACGAGGGCACCACGCTGCGCGAGCACTACGGGCTGGACCGGCCGGCCAACCGGTACACGACGGACCTGCACCCGGCCGCGCTGACCACCACGACGGGAGCCTGACATGGCCGACGACCTCCTCTGGTACATCCCCAACCAGACCCACCCCGGCCACCGCGGGGACGACGCGACCCACGGGCACAACAGCCTCGACACGCTGACCGAGCACGCCACGCAGCTCGAGAAGCACGGCTGGGACGGCGCCCTGCTGGGCACGAGCTGGGGCCGCCCGGACACGTTCACCGTCGCCACCGCGCTGGCCGCGCGGACCACGACCTTCGAGCCGCTGATCGCCGTCCGCCCGGGGTACTGGCGCCCGGCGCACCTGGCCTCGGCAGCGGCCACGCTGGACCACCTGACGGGCGGCCGCGTGCGGATCAACATCGTCTCGGGCCAGGACCACCTGGCCGCGTACGGCGACGCCGAGGGCGACCAGGCGCACCGGTACGCGCGCACCCGGGAGTTCCTGCAGATCGTGCGGCGGCTCTGGACGCAGGAGTCGGTCACCTATGCCGGCGAGCACTTCCAGGTCACCGGCTCCACGCTCGACCAGCGCCCGGTGGCCCGGCCCGGCCGCCCGCACCCGCGCCTCTACTTCGGCGGCGCGTCCGCGGCGGCCGAACGGGTCGCCGCGACGGAGGCGGACGTGCAGCTCTTCTGGGGCGAGCCGCTGGACGGCATCGCGGAGCGGATCGCCCGCCTGCGCGCCCTGGAGGCCGAGCTCGGGCGCGAGCACGCTCCCCTGGAGTTCGGGCTCCGCATCACGACGCTCGTCCGGGACACCACCGAGGAGGCGTGGGCCGACGCCGAGGCGAAGGTCGCCCGGCTGGCCGCGCAGGCGAACCACGAGCAGCCCGGTGGTCGCCCGTGGGGCAGGGCGTCCGCCGTCGGACAGCGCCGGCTGCTGGACCTGGCGGAGCGGGGCGACGTGCTGGACGACATCCTCTACACGGCGCCCGGCCGCGCCGGCGGCGGTGGCGCCGGGACGACCTGGCTGGTCGGGACGGCGCAGGAGGTCGCCGCCGCGCTGCGGAGGTACGAACGGCTCGGCGTGACCCACTTCGTGCTGTCGGACACCCCGTACCTGCCGGAGATCGAGCGGCAGGGCAGGGAGCTGGTGCCGCTGCTGCGCGGCGCCCGTTGAACGAGGAGGGATCAGTCCTGGGCGCCAGACCTGCCCTGCCTTCCGCTGCGTCCGCGCACACCGCGGTTCCTCCGTGCGCGCCACGCCCGGGATCCTCCGAGGTGGCGCTACCGTACGGGTGCCTGCCTGGCAGGCGTCGACGCCGACCCGAAACGGAGCTCCTGTGGTACGAGGCACCGGCATCCCCCGCCGCACCGGCGCGCTGCTCGCCGCGACGGGGGTCGCGGCGGCAGTGCTGGCCGGGTGCGGCACCGCGCCCACCACCGGCACGGCCGCGGACCTGTCCCCGGACGCGGTCTCCGCCGCGCTGCAGGAGGGCGGCCACCTGCTGGTCTGGGCCTGGGAGCCCACGCTGGACCAGGTCGTCGAGAGCTTCGAGGCCGAGTACCCGAACGTCGACGTGGAGCTGGCGAACGTCGGCACCGGCAACGACCACTACGTGGTGCTGCAGAACGCGATCAGCGCGGGCTCCGGCGTGCCCGACGTCGCGCAGGTCGAGTACTACGCCCTCCCGCAGTTCTCCATCGCGGGGTCGCTCGCGGACCTCGCGCCGCTGGGCGCGAGCGGGCTCGACAGCACGTACTCCCCCGGGACCTGGGGTGCGGTGACCGACGGTGACGCCGTGTACGGCCTGCCGATGGACTCCGGCCCCATGGCGCTGTTCTACAACGCGAAGACCTTCGAGGCGGCCGGCGCCGAGGTGCCGGCGACCTGGGACGAGTTCGTCGAGGCGGCGCGGAGGATCCACGCGCACGACAGCGACACCCACCTCATCGCGGACGACGGGAACGCCGGCTTCGCGACGTCGATGGTCTGGCAGGCGGGCGGGACGCCGTTCACCGTCGACGGGACCACGGTGACCGTCGACCTCGCCGACGAGGGCTCGGCCCGGTTCGCCGGGATGTGGCAGCAGCTCCTGGACGAGGACCTCGTGGCCAAGGTCCCGGAGTGGTCGGACGAGTGGTTCCAGCGGCTCGGCGACGGGTCCATCGCGGCGCTGGTCACGGGCGCCTGGATGCCCGCGAACCTGGAGTCCGGCGCACCCGCGGCCGCGGGCGACTGGCGCGTCGCGCCCCTGCCGCAGTGGACGCCGGGCGCCGGCGAGACGGCCGAGAACGGCGGCTCCGCGCTGTCGGTCACCGAGGCCAGCACCCAGAAGGCCCTGGCCTACGGCTTCCTGCAGTACGCGAACGCGGGCGACGGCGTGCAGGTCCGGCTCGACCACGGGAACTTCCCGGCCACGACGGCGGACCTCACGAGCCCCGAGTTCCTGGGCAAGGAGCCGGAGTACTTCGGCGGGCAGAAGATCAACGAGGTGCTCTCGGCGTCCGCCGCCGGCGTCGTCCCGGGCTGGCAGTACCTGCCGTACCAGGTCTACGCGAACAGCGTGTTCCCCGACACCGTGGGCCAGGCGTACACCGGCTCGACGCGGCTGGCGGACGGCCTGGGCGCCTGGCAGGACTCGATCGTCAAGTACGGCAACGAGCAGGGCTTCACCGTCTCCGGACCGTGAGCGCCCGACGGTGCCGCCCGCTCGTCGAGCGGGGCGGCGGCTTCTCGACCGGGCGCTTCACCGAGCCCGAGGAGCACCGAGCACCAGGTCGCGCAGCGCGACGTCCGACGCCGCCTGTGCGTCCCGGTCATAGGTCGAGCTGAACGCCATGATCTCCTGCGTCCCCGTGACCTCCGCCAGCCGCTCCACGTGGGCGCGCACCGTGGCGGGAGAGCCGACGGCGCCCTGCGCGAGGTGCGCCTCGACGCGGTCGCGGAGCTGGCCGGTCCAGGGCTGGGCACGGATCGTCTCGACCGGCTCCAGCGGGCCGAACTCGCCCGTCTGCCGGGACCGGGCCATCGCCCACGCCTCCGGCAGGGCCAGCTCGCGCGCCTCGGCGTCCGTGTCCGCCACGAGGACGTCGAGCGCGACCGTCACCGACGGCTCCGGCGCGCGGGACGAGGGGCGGAACTCCGTGCGGTACGCCGCGAGCGCGTCCGGCAGCGACGGGCTGCTCAGCACCGGCCCGCCGATGACCACCGGCAGGCCCAGACCGGCGGCGACGGCGAGGCCCCGCCCCGTGGCCAGCACGAAGACCGGGACGGTGCGTGCGGCGGCGGGCCGGGCGGTGACCGCCGCCGTCCCGTCGAGATGGTCGCGCAGCTCCGCGATGTCCGCCGGGAACGTGTCCGGGGCGTCGGACCCGTGCCGGAGCGCCGCGCGCACCGGGGCCGTGAAGCCGAGGGTGCGTCCGACACCGAGGTCCACCCGGTCCGGGTAGAGAGCGTCGAGCAGCAGGAACTGCTCGGCCACGACCAGCGGCTGGTGGTGCGGCACCATCACCCCGCCCGAGCCGATCCTGATCGTGCTGGTGCGGGCACCGAGGGCGCCGAGCAGCACCGGCGGCGACGCCGAGGCGATCCCCGGCACGGCGTGGTGCTCGGCGACCCAGAAGCGGTGGTACCCCAGCCGCTCGGCCGCCACCGCGCGCTCGACGGTGTGGCCCACCGCGTCGGCGTCGGAGTATCCGGCTCGGGTACGGGAACGGTCCAGGAGGGAGAGCCTCACACCAGCCCCAACCGCGGCGGGACCTGCGCACTTCCCGGCGCCTCACCGCGACGCGATGCGCCGCCGTCGAGGCGGGGCCGCCGCCGCCGAGGGTGCGGCGGCGGCAACCCCGGCCCTGGCTACGGCTGCGGGCGCGTGGGCCGCGTCGCCGTCACCGGCAGCTCGCCCCGCAGCATGCGGCCCCCGTCGTTCGTCAGGCGCAGGTAGTAGTCCGAGGAACAGGCCGTGCCGTCCTCGTCGAGCGCCCAGATGCCCGAGCCCGCAGGGACGTCGCCCGCCGTCGCCGCGGTCTTGGCGATCTGGTTGCCCTCGTTGTACTCGTCGAACATCGAGATGTACGCGCTGGCCACGCCCGCGCGTGCGTGGTTCCAGAACTGCCGCCACATGAAGTCGCCGTGCGCGCGCTGCCGCTCCTGCAGGTCGCCCGGCAGCACGCAGGGCTGGTAGTCGATGCCCAGGCGGGTGCACTCCGCCAGGTCGGGGACGGTCGCACGCGTGTAGAAGTCGTCGGCACCGCCGACGTTGCCGATCCGCCCGACGAGCCAGGGCGAGATCATGTCGAAGGACCGGTAGACGTTCGCGAAGCCGTCCCGCGAGTCGTCGCCCTCGGTGCGCCACCAGGTGGGCACCCCGCCCATGACGTAGCAGCCCTGCGCCTGGAACCAGTCGACCACCTCCTGGCACTCCTGCGGCGTGAACGGCCGCTGGGGGTCGTCGAACCCGAAGCCCCAGATGCCCACGACCGGCTTGCCGTTCTGCCGCGCGTAGGCGGACGACGTGGTGTGGGCCGACATCTTGCCCGCCCAGTCCTGCGTGATCTGCGTGCGCATCTGCGACCAGTCGCTCACGTCGTACATGACGTAGTACTTCACGCCGGTCCGTTCCGCGGCCGACCGGACCCGCCCGGCGACGGCGTCGCGCGTCGGCCCTTCCGCCCCGAACGGGTTGAACCGCTGCAGCGCCGCCGTGTGGATCCCGTTCTCGGCCATCCAGCGCAGGTGGACGTCGACGGTCTGCTGGTCGTAGGAGGAGAAGAGCCGCGCGGCGCGGCCGTCGTTCAGCGCGGGGAACCCCGTGGCGTACGTGGCGGAGTACTCGCGCACGTCGGGCCATGACTTGATCGCGGAGTTGCCGGGCGACGGCGGCTGGTCGGCCTGCCGGGCCCAGTGCCACCACAGGTCGATGGGGGCGCCGTCGCCCCGGCAGGCGAACCAGCCCTGGTAGCCGGCGGTGATCTTGCCGACGACGTCGCCGGGCGGGCTCACGGCGGCGGACGGCGCGGCGGCCGCGGCGGGCGTCGCCACGGCCGACGACGCGGCGCCGGGGGCGGCGGCCGCCGTCGCGACCGCCGCGGAGAGGGTGAGGAAGGAACGTCGGGAGAGGGTCATGTGATGTCCGTTCGTCGAGGTGACGGGGCACGACGTCGTCGTCGTGCCCCGGGTACGTCGATCACGTGCGGTGCGGCGGAGCGGCGGGTGACCTCCCTTCGTGCGGGATCCGGTCGACGGCGAAGCGCAGGGAGTACGAGACGGACTCCCCGGGCGCGAGCACGGGCAGGGTGCCCGCCTCGCGCGCGGCCGCGCGGCCCTGGATCGCGGGGGCGTTGGCCGGTTCGAGCCCGAGGACGTTCTGTCCGGGGGCGAACATCTTCCACTGGTAGAGCACGGGCAGCGTGGCGGTCGGGAACGTCAGGGTCAGCCGCAGGCCGAGCACCGGGTTGGACACCACGGCCCGCCCCGTGCCGGGCGCCAGGTCGTGCCGGTGCACGCGCTGGCGGTAGCCCGGCTCGGGTGCGGTGACCTCGTGCCACGGGTCGCCCACCGCGTCCGGGCCGTCGGGCTCGACCCGCTCCGCGGAGACGTCGAGCCCGGCGGCCTCGGACACCAGCGGCCAGCCCAGGTTGGCGTGGTAGAGCACCAGGTGCGGCTCCGGGCGCCACCCCTCGTTGGTCACGGTGTCCTCGACCGTCACCCACGTCGCGCCCAGGCCGGCCCGGATCCGGCGGCGGAGCACGAGGTGCTCCTCGTGCAGGGCGGCCTGGCGCACGACACCCTCCACGACCAGCTCGTCGCCCACGACGGCGGCCCGCTCCAGGCTCGCCGGCAGCGAGGTGAGGCGGCCGTGCTGCGGGAACCGCCGACCGCCGTCGACCACCGGCGAGCCCATGTGGTCGAGGCCGCACGTGACGAGCAGCCCGCCGCCGAACGACGTGCCGAAGTCGTCCGCGCGGTAGAGGCCGGGGGCGGCGAACCCGGCGGGTGCGAGCCACGCGAGCTGCACCCCGTGCACCGTCAGGGCGCCGAGGTCGAGCGCCCGGTCGGGCAGGACGTCGAGCTCCAGCCCGCCGCCGGTCACGAGCCGCAGGCGGCGGGCGCCCCGGGCCGGGCCGTCCGCCTCGACGACCTGCTCGACCCGGGCCACCTGCGCCAGCGACCCCACGCGACGGGTGACCTCGTCCCGCGTCAGTCCTGCGAGACGCACAGGCCCGGGCTCCTCCCGCGGTGCTGACACGCTCCACTCCTCTCTCTCGCTCCGTAGGGCGGGCCCGCCCTTCGGACCCGCCTCACGCAGGGTCTCCCCCGCGCGCCCTGCCCCGCCCCGGCGTCAGCCGCAGGCCGCCGCGTCGTACGGCAGCGCGACGACGCCGGCCGCGCCGGCGCCGTCCGTCACCGTCATCGCGACCTCGCCGGCCGCGACCGACCGGGCGCGCGTCGGCAGGGTCAGGCGGGCGTCCGCCCCGGGTGCGAGGCCGGAGACCTGACGCTGCCCGAACGGCGACACCAGCCGGATCGTGAGCGCCTCCGGCCCCGTGTTGCGCAGCCGCACCACGACCTGGGCTTTGGGGCCCGTGCACCGGGTCGTGGCCCGGGCCTCGACCCAGGTCTCGGGTGCGGGCTCGAACGTCGCCACGAGCCGGGTGTCGGCCGTGAGCGCGAACGGGTACCGGCTCGCGGACGAGACGGTGCCGCCGTCGGCGTCCCGCCAGCCGGCGAACCGGGAACCGGGCGCGGGGTCGGCGACGGCGGTGACCGGGGCGCCGGTCTCGTACCGGCCGGGTTCGGCCTCGTTGCCCTCGACGCGGGCGGTGCCGTCGCCGTCCGTGGTCACGGCGAGGGCCGAGGTGGCCATGTTGATCGCCATGGGGTTGACGATCGTGACGTCGCCGCGGCTGGTCGTGCCGTTGTAGCGCATGAGGTTGACGACCGTGACGGCGCTGGACGCGTCCGCGTCGACCGTGTGCCCGCCGGGGCCGAGGTTGTCGGTCCCGAGGTTGAAGGCCGTCACGGTCGCGCCGTCGCTCGCCACGATCCCGTCGCGCGAGCCGTAGGCGAACGTGTTGCGGACCTGGAGGTCCTGCGCGCCGACGGCGTGCACGAGCACCTCGCGCTCGCGGCTGATCCCGTCGATGACCTGGGCGAAGAGGTTGGCCTCCTCGACCGCGCCGGGCAGCCCGTAGGCGTTGCGGGTGACGACGTTGCCGTTGGACAGCACGCCGTCCACGACACCGTCGGACGCCGCGCCCACGCGGACGCCCTGGTCGAGGAAGATGCCGAGCACCCGCCGCACCAGGAACCCGTCGGCGTTATCGGTGAGGTCGACGGCGTTCCACGCGTTGTCGAGGCCCACGTTCTCGACGTAGACGCCCGGGGCGTCGCCGCGCACGGCGAACGGGTAGGGCACGGCGCCGTCGGGGGACGCCGGGTTGTTCTCCGGGTGCAGCACCCGCAGGCCCCGCACGCCCGCGTCCCGGCCGGCGAGGGTGACGACGGCGGGTGCGGCGGCGGCCGCGGCGACCGAGTCGTCGTCGGTGCCCTCCTGGCGGCCCTCGTACGCGACCAGCACGGTGCCCGAGGACTCCACGAGCGAGGTGCGGTTCGGCACGGCGGACGAGCCGCGCAGCTCGACGCCGGCCGGGACGGTGAGGTGCCCGCGCACGGTGTACCAGCCGGCCGGCAGGTACACGACGCCGCCGCCGGCCTGCCCGGCGTCGTCGAGCGCGGCCTGGATGCCGGCGGTCGCGTCGACGTCGGAGAACTGCTTCGGGGTGCGCGGCACGTCGTACGGCGCGGCCGTGACGTCCCAGAGCCGGTCGGCGGGCCGCGGGGCCGGGCGGGCCGGTCCGGGCTGCGGCACCTCGGCCGGGCCGTCGAGCGTGTGCACCGTCCCTTCGAGCGCGCCGCTGACCGCGGTGTCCGTCAGCTTCACGTAGCCCGCCGAGGTGTTGCGCACGGCCGCCACGGAGCCCTCCAGGGTGCTGGAGGCGAAGGCGGACCCCCAGCGCTGGTCGGAGTTCTCCGCCAGCACGGCGATGTCCGTGTCGACGATCTCGGCGTCCACGAACACGCCGGTGAACGAGGCGCGCGGCCCCTTGACGAGCTTGATGCCGACCCCGTAGTCGGCGGCGTGCAGGCCCACGAACTGGTCCCACTCGAGGTCGGCAAGCACGAAGCCCGTCCCGTGGGCGCGGGTCCACGCGTCGAGCACCGCCCGGTCGGGCGCGCCGTAGGCCGCGCCCGCCGAGGCCCAGTAGCCGTTGTCGAGGCGCACGTCCTCCCAGACCCCGACGTCGGCCCCGTTGTACCCGGCGGCGCCCTCGTACAGCACCGTCCCGGACACGTTGCGCACGTTCGCGAGCTCGTGCCCCTGGGCGCCCGGCCCCTCGCCGCGGTCGTTGCGCATGGTCGAGATGCCGATGCCGCGGTAGGAGTTGAGGAACGTCAGGTCCTGCACGGTGCCCAGCATGTAGTTCTCGTTGCCGAGCCAGGCGAGCCCGGGCACCTCGACGGTCCACCCGTAGGGCACGGGGTCGGCGGCGTCCTGGTCCGGGTAGTACGTCGTCAGGCCGACGACGCCGGCCGAACCGCCCACGCGCAGCAGCGGCGGGCCGTCGTCGCCCGAGGGCAGGTGCGCCTCCAGCACGGTGCCGAGCCCGGCAGGCGCTCCCGGGGTCCCGACCGGCTGCTCGTCCAGGTCGCGGTGGTCGCCGCGCAGCGTGCAGTAGGCGTACACCTCCAGGGTGTCGCTCACCCGGTACGTGCCGGCGGGCAGCCACACGGTGCCGCCCCCGGCGTCCCGGCAGGTCGCCAGGGCCTCCTGGATCGCTGCCGTGGAGTCCTCGGCGCCCGTGGGGTCGGCGCCGAGCTCGGTGGCGTCGAGGTCGGCCACCACGACGTCGTCCGCGGGGAACACCGTGGACACGGCCCGCGGCTCCAGGCGCACCGGGCGCACGTCGCGGACCTCCAGTGCGGTCAGCCCGTAGGCGCCGCGCTGCGTGGCGAGCTCGTCCAGGGCGAGGCGCACGTAGCGCACCGTCGTCTCCGCGAAGCGGGTGCGGAGCGGGTTGGCGCCCAGCGACCCGGCGGTCGCGACGGTGCGGAACGCGCTGCCGTCGTCGGAGACCTGGACGCGGTAGACGTGCGCGTAGTCCGCGGTCCAGTCCACGGTGACCTCGTCCAGCGTGGTCGGCCCGCCCAGGTCGACCTGGACCCAGGCCGTGGCCTCGTCCCGCCCGGACACCCACGCGGAACCGGTGCCGTCGGTCACCGCGCCGGGCGTGCCGGCGCTCGTGGAGCTCGCGGTCGCGGCGGCGCCGCGGGCGAGGTCCGTGGTGCGCTCGGCGGCGAGGAACGCCTCCAGGGCGTCCTGCAGCGCGTCCGTCGCGGCGTCGATCTCGGGTCCGGACGCGGCGGTGTCGTCCAGCACGGCCTGCGCGGCGTCGATCGCGGCGCGCAGCCCGGCCCGCGACCCGGCGGGGAACTGCCCGTCGCGCCCGCCCTCGCGCGCGGCGAAGTGGGCCACGTCCGCCTGCTCCACGAGCTGGCGCAGCCCGACGGCGGGGTCCACCGTGCGCGGCACGACCGTCACCGCGAGCGAGTCGATCCGCACGTCCTGGCTGGAGCCCTCGACCGAGAGCCGGAAGTCCGACCCGTTGGAGCGGTTGGTCAGCAGGGCGTCCTGAAGGAGCCACGACCGCGAGGCCCACGTGCCGTCGTCGGCCAGCTCGATCCGGGCCGACGGGCGGAACATGTCGGGGATCGTGTCCCCCGGCGAGTCGTACTGGAGGAACATCGAGCCGCCGCCCTGCTGCACGGTGGCGTCGACCAGCACGCGGTCGCGCACGTCGCGCGCGTACGCGTCCGAGACGTTGGCGTAGACGAAGTTCGTGCCCCGGGCGCGGCCGGTCTGCCAGTACCCGCGGCCGTCGGCGGTGCCGGTCACGAGGCCGGCGGTGTCGTCCCCCGCCCGGACGGTGATGCCGCGCTCGGCCACCGCCGGCCCGAGGTCCACGCTCGTGCCCTGCGCCACGACGCGCACGGCCGCGACGGTCAGCTCGCCGTCGGCGCCCGCGAGCTCGACCTCGGCGCCTGCCGCGCCCGTCCCGCCCGCCGACAGGGTGCCGGCGGGCAGCACCACGACGGTGGTGGTCCAGCCGTCGCCGTCGGCGTCCGCCTCCGGGGTGCCGGACGGCGTCTCGGTGCCGCCGGCCGTGGCGACCACGGCCTCGCCGGCCCGGTGGTCCACGACGAGGTAACCCGGCGTGCCGTCGAGCCGGCCCACGTACTCGTCGGCGAGGTCCAGCGCGAGGCGGTCCGCGCCCGCTGCCCCGTCGATGCGCCAGTAGGCGCGCCCGGCGTGCTCGCCCGTCTCGTGGCCGCCCGCGGTGGGCGCCGTGGCGACGGCGATCCCGTGGGTCAGCGGGGTGGCCGACAGGTCGGCGCCGACCCCCGCCGGGTACCGGTCGACGTCGACCAGGGGCCCGGCGGCGGGGGCGGCGGCGGCCGGGGCCACGAGCCCCGCCGTCGTCAGCGCCACGGCCGCGGCCGTGGCCAGCACCCGGGCTCTTCCTGCGTACCTGTTCATCCTCAACACCTTTGTTCGGACTGACATGAATGGTCGTGCGGGTCGTGCGGGTCTGGGGGCGGCCGTCAGACAGCCAGGCCCTCGGCGGCCGCCGTGACGCCGGGGTCGAGCGCGTCGCCCGTGCGCCACGAGTGCACGGGCACAAAGCCGAAGAGCTCGCGGACGGCCGTCGTGTCGATGACGGTCGCGGTGCCCTCCAGGGGGCGCGCGACGCGGGTCTCCGGGTGGAAGCGGGCGAGCAGCTCCGCGGTCGGCACCTCGCTGGTCGTGTCCGGCGCCGCGACGTTGACCACGTGGTAGCCGTCCACGCCGGACTCCAGCACGGCGCGCACCACGCCCGCGGCGTCCCGCGTGTCGAGCCAGGTCCACAGCTCCTGCCGCATCGCCCCCGGGTCGCGGCGGGCGAGCTCGACCATCTCCCGCAGCCGGTCCCCCGTGCCGACGAACGGGATGCGCAGCAGGGTGGTCGGCAGGCCGTACCGGCGCGCGGCGTATGCGCCGACCTGCTCGGACGCCAGCTTGGACAGCGCGTAGGCGTCCATCGCGACCGGCTCCTGCGCCTCGTCGACCGGCACGTACGCGGGCGACAGGTGCCGCCCCGCCCACGGGTAGCCGTACGCCGAGAAGGACGACGCCGCCACGGCGACGCGCACACCCGCCCGGCCCGCGCCGTCGAGCACGCAGAAGGTGCCCTGCGCGTTCTGCGTGAACGTCTGGTCGTCGGGCACCTGCCCCGGCGACGCGATCGCCGCGAGGTGCACCACGCCGTCGACCGCCACGCCCCCGGAGCCTGCCCCCGAACCCGCCCGCAACGCCGTCCCCACGAACTCCGGGTCCCGCGTGTCCCCCACCAGCACGGCCTGCGCGGACGGCGCGTCGAACGGGATGCGGTCGGTCGCGACGACGCGGTAGCCGGCCGCCGCGAGCGCCGGGACGACGACCCGGCCGATGCCGCCGGCCGCGCCGGTCACGAGCACGGCGTCGCCGGGGCGGAGCGCACCGGCGCGACCGGTCGGGGGCAGGGGCAGGGTGTGGTTCATGGGGTGGTGGGTTCCGATCTGTCGTGCGGTGGGGGCCGGCGGGTGGTGCGTCATCCCTTGACCGCGCCGGCGAGCCCGTTGACGAAGTACCGCTGGGTGGCCAGGAACAGGATGATCACGGGGATCACCACGATCAGGGCGCCGGCCATGAGCTGGTTGTACTGGACGACGTTGGACGACTGGAGCTGCTGCAGCGCGATGGGCAGCGTGAACGTGGCGGGGTCGTTGAGCGAGACCCGGGACAGCAGGTACTCGTTCCACGTCGGGATGGCGGTGAGCAGCGCGACCGTGATGAGGGCGGGCCGGGCGAGCGGGAGGTAGATCCGGGTGAAGATCCGCAGCTCGCCGGCGCCGTCGACCCGCGCGGCGTCGCGCAGCTCGTCCGGCAGGGACCGGAACGAGTTGGTGAGCAGCAGGATCGACAGCGGCGCGGTGCCGTTGACGAACGGGAGGATCAGGCCCAGGTGCGTGCCGAGGATCCCCATCTGGTTCTCGAGCAGCACGATCGGCAGGAGGGTGACCACGCCGGGCACGAACAGCAGCACCAGGAACAGCCGGAAGAAGGCCTGCCGGCCCGGGAACCGGAGCACGGCGAACGCGTAGGAGGCGGCGGAGTAGACGACCACCACGCCGAGCGTCGTCAGCCCCGTGACCTTGAGGCTGTTGAGGAAGTAGTCGAAGAAGTGCAGCTGCGCCCAGGTGTCCACGAGCGTGGTGATCGTGGGGTCGTGCGGGATCAGGTGCCCGCCCTGGATGACCTCCTGCTGGGTCTTGAAGGCCGCCGAGACCATCCAGAGGAACGGGTACAGGCTCACGACGGCGTAGCCCGCGAGCAGCACCGCCACGACGGTGCGGGCGACGAGCACCTTCGCGGGGGTACGACGGCGGCGCGGCGTCCGCGGGACGGCCGGCGCGTCCGGGACCGCGGTGTCGGTGACGGTCGTCATGGCTTCTCCCGGGTGACGCGCTGGTTGACGATCGCGACGGCGAGCGCGGCGAAGAACAGGAGCCACCCCAGGGCGCTGGCGAGGCCGAGCGTGGGCGCGAGCTCCTGCTGGAAGGCCAGGTCGTAGGTCTCCAGCCCGAGCACGTTGGTGCGCCCGGCCGGGCCGCCGTTGGTCATGATCAGGAAGATCTGGAAGCCCTGGAGCGCCTCGCGCACGTTCAGCAGCGTGATCACCGCGGTGGTGCCGGCCAGCAGCGGCCGCACCACCGAGAGGTTGGTGCGCCACCAGCCGGCGCCGTCGAGCTGCGCGGCCTCCAGGAGCGAGGGGTCGATGGACTGCAGCCCCGTCAGGTACAGCAGCATCGCCACGGGCACGCCCGACCAGACCATGATGACGACGAGCGTCGGCATCGCGGTGGCGGGGTTGCCGAGCCAGCCCTGCGGCTGTTCGAGGCTGCCCAGCCCGACCGTGCGCAGCAGCAGGTTGACGGCGCCGTTCGGCTCCAGCACGTACTGCCAGGCCATGTACACCGCGATGCCCGCGGTCACGTACGGCACGAAGTACACCGAGCGCAGCACGCCCGCGAACCGCCGGGCCTGGTTGAGCACCACCGCGAGCGGGAAGGACACCAGGACGGTCAGCAGCGGCACGGCGACCATCACGCCGAGCGTGTTCAGGGCGGCCCGGTGGACGACCGGCGCGTACACCGGGCTCGCCCACAGCAGGTCGGCGTAGTTCTTCAGGCCGACCCACTCCCAGGTGGGGGTGAGCCCGTTCCAGCGGACGAACGAGAGCTGGGCGCTGAAGAAGAGCGTGTAGACGCCCATGACGAGGAAGAGCAGGAGCGCGGGGGCGATGAAGACGTAGCCCCACGCCACCTCCTGGCCGCGGTGGTGCACCGGGTGCCGGCGGCGGCCCCGCCGGCCGCCGCCGCCGTCCCGGGTGGGGACGGCGGCGGCGAGCGCGGTCGACGTCGTCACTTCGACTGGGACCAGAAGGTGTCGACGAGCGTCGCGACGTCCTTGCCCACGGCCGTGACGTCCTTCGTCTCCAGCGGGGTCAGCTCCATCACGGCGTCACCGATCTGCGCGGCGTCGTACGCCGCGGGGCGGTACGAGGTGTCGCCGGGGTTGTACGCGTTCTCCCCCTCGCCGAAGGCGCCGATCATGGCGCCGAGCACCGGGCCGACCGTCGTGGTCGGGTCGTCGCCCAGGTCGACCGGCGGCACGTCGAGCGCGTCCTGCGCGAAGGCGGCCGCGACGTCGGTCTCCGAGAGGTACTCGATCCACTGCAGGGCGCCGTCCTTGTTGTCCGTCGAGGCCGAGACCGAGAGCCCGGTCAGGCCGAAGGGCGCGAGCTCCAGGTCGTCGATCGCGCCGTCCTCGGGCGCAGGCACGGGGAAGGTGACGATGTTCTCGGGGTCCATCCCGTTCTGGTCGAGGAAGGCCAGGGTGAACGTGCCGCCGATGTCGAAGGACGACTTGCCCTGCGCGAACGCGATGTCGGCGTCGTCGATCGTCAGGGACTGCGTGCCGGGCATCCAGTAGGGCTGGACCTGGCTGTAGGCCTCCAGCACCTTCGTGCCGTTGTCCGACGCGAAGTTCTTCGCGGGGTCCTGCCCGAACAGGGCGCCGAAGTCCTCCTTGCCGAGCTGGCCGTAGGCCATGGGCTGCATGAGCCACTCCAGCCCCGTCGTGGAGGACTGGAAGCCGATGCTCACGCCGCCGTCGTCCGGCCGGGCGGTCTGCACGGCGTCGAGCGCGGCGACGAACTCCTCCCAGGTGGTCGGGGCCTCGGTGATCCCGGCCTCCTCCAGCCGCTCCTTGTTCGCGTAGACGATGCCGAACGTGCCGATGGTCAGCGGCACGGAGTACCGCTGGCCCTTCTCGATCCCGGCGGTCTTGGAGCCCTCCGCGAGCGACTGCTCGTAGTAGGCGTCGGTGACGGTGCCGTCGTTCGCCACGGCAGGGAGGAACCGCGAGGTCCACTCGTCGTCGACGTCGTCCGAGAGGTCCTCGAGCAGGCCCGCGCCGCCGAACGTGAAGTCGTCGCCGTGGGTGTGCACCTCCAGTACGTCGGGCAGGTCGCCGGTCTGTGCCGCTGCCTGCACCTTGGTGATGAAGGCGTCGTCCGGCGTGTACGCCTGGACGTCGACGGCGATGCCCGTCTTCTCCTCGAAGGACTGCGCGGCGTTCTGCAGCGGCGCGACGTGCGACTGCTTGAAGGTCCACATGGTCAGGGTGTCGGGGTCGCTCTCCTGCGAGCCCCCGGCGGCACCGCCGACCGGCCCGCTGCAGGCGGCGAGCGCGCCGACGAGCAGGGCGGACGTGGCGGCGATGGTCAGTCGTGCAGAGGTCGGACGACGTCGGTGTCGTATCACGGGCTGTGCCTCTCGGTCATCAGGCGGCACCGGGCGGTGTCGCGGACCCTCGGAAGATAAATCAATTCGATGTACAGTGTCAACGGGCGCCGCCGCCGGTGCCCGTCCGGCGCGCGGGAACGCCCTCGCGCGCACCGCTCGTCCCCGGATCGAGGTCACCGATGACACCCCTGCAGGCAGCCGACGCCGACGCCCGCGACACCCCCCGTCCCGACGTGCTCGCCCCGGCGCCCTGGACCGCCGTCGGCGCTGACGCCGACGGCGTGCGCGTCACCGCGGTGCGCACCTTCCTCACCGGCCCGCAGGGCTGCCCCTACGTGGTCACCCGTGTCGAGACCAATCAGCCCGGGCTCTACGGGCTCGGCGACGCGAGCGACCCGCAGCGCCCGCTGGCGACCCGCACGCTGATCGACGAGTACCTCGGACCCCTGCTCGTGGGCCGGGACCCCGCCGACATCGAGGACCTGCACCGCCTGCTGCTCAACAGCGGGTACTGGCGGGGCGGGTCGATCGAGCACAACGCGCTCGCGTCCCTCGACGTGGCCCTGTGGGACCTCAAGGGCAAGGTCGCGGGGCTGCCCGTCCACCAGCTCCTCGGCGGCCGGGCGCGGGCGCACGCCGACGCGTACACGCACGTCGACGGCGCCGACGCGGCCGAGGTGTCCGAGAAGGTGCTCGACGCGGTCGGCCGCGGCTACCGGCACGTGCGCGTCCAGGTCGCCGTGCCCGGCCGGGACACCTACGGCACCGCCCCGCGCGACGCCGCGGAGGCAGCCCGCCGCCGGGCCCGGACCGACCGCTGGGACACGCTGGCCTACCTGCGGCACGTGCCCGGGATCCTCGCGGACGTCCGCGACCGGGTGGGCCCCGACGTCGAGCTGCTCCACGACGCGCACGAGCGCATGACCCCGGCGGAGGCACGGCAGTTCGTCCGCGCCGTCGAGGACGCCCGGCTGTACTTCCTGGAGGACGCGCTCGCCCCCGAGGACGCCGCCCACTTCCCGGAGCTCCGGGCCGCCGGCACGACGCCGCTGGCGGTCGGCGAGCTCTACCACGACCCGCGCGCGTACCTGCCCCTGCTGGCCGGCCGCTCGATCGACTTCGCGCGCCTGCGTGTCCCGACGCTCGGTGGGCTCACCCCGGCGCGCAAGCTCGTGGCCGTGTGCGAGATGTTCGGCGTCCGCACGGCGCCCCACGGGCCGGGCGACGTGACGCCGGTGGGCATGGCGGCCAACATGGCGCTCAACATCTCCTCCCCCGCGTTCGGCGTCCAGGAGGCGGCGACGTTCCGCGATGCCACGCTGGAGGTGTTCCCGGGCGCCCCGGTCCCGGCCGGCGGGCACCTGCTCGCCTCGGAGGCTCCGGGGCTCGGTGTCGACTTCGACGAGCGGGCCGCGCGCCGGTACCCCGTGGGCGCCCCGCTGGAGCACGACCGCTGGGCACTGCTGCGGGCCACCGACGGGAGCGCGCACCGCGCGTGACCCTCCGGTGTCAGGCGCTCAGGTCACCCGGGTGACCTGAGCGTCTGACACCGGGCCGGGCCGGCCCGGCCCGGCCACGGGCGGTCAGCCGATCAGGAGCGCGTGCGGCTGCGGGGAGAGCGTCTGGTCGAGCACGAGGCAGGCCGCGCCGACCGCGCCGACGTCCTCGCCGAGCCGGGTGTTGACCACCTGGATCTCGTGCATCTTCTCGACGAACGGCCAGCTCGTGATCACCGGTTCGACCACCGCCAGGAACCGCTCCGACAGCAGCGGCCAGATGGGCCCGCCGAACACCACGAGCTCGGAGTCGAGCAGCGTCGCCGCCGCCGCGACCCCGGTGCCCACGCGGCGCGCCCAGCGGTCGATGATCACCTGGGCGCCCCGCTCCCCCTGCGCCGCGAGGTCGGCGAGCCGGGCGAGCTGCTCGGCCACGGCCTGCGGTCCGGGCGCCGGGGCGACCTCCAGGACGCCCGCCGCCACGGCCTCGTCGACGAGCGCGCGCGTGGTGCAGTTGGCGTCGAGCCCGCCCACCTCGCCGGCGTTCCCGGACGCGCCGCGCAGCACGACGTCGTCCGCGACCACGCCCATGCCGGAACCCGTGCCCAGGTAGAAGAAGAGGAAGTTGCCCGAGTGCGTCGCCGCGCCCGCCCAGCGCTCGGCCACCGCGGCCGCGATGACGTCCTTGTCCATCAGCACGGGCAGCCCCGTGGCCTCGACGAGCCGGTCCCGCAACGGCACCCGGCCCCAGCCCTTGAGCTGCGGCGGGTCGACGACGGAACCGGTCGAGAAGTCGACCGGGCCCGGCACGGCGAGGCCGAGGCCGAGGATCCGGTCGCGGGCCGCCCCCGACTCCTCGATCACGGTCTCGATGGTGTCGCTCATCTCGGCGATCGTCGACTCCTGGTCGACGACGGCGGGCGTGGGCCGGTGCACGCTGTGCACCACCCGGCCCGCGAGGTCGAGGACGACGTACGTGACGACCGCCGGGTCGAGGTGCACGCCCAGGGCGTACCGACCGCCGGGCACGACCTGGAGGACCGTGCGCGGCTTGCCCGCGCGCCCGCCCTTCTTGCCGGTCTCCGCCAGGAGCCCCGCATCGAGCAGGCGCCGGCAGATGTTGGACACGGTCTGCGCCGACAGGCCCGTCGCGCCCGCGAGCTCCACGCGGCTCAGCCCGTCGGGCGCGCGTCGCACCGCGTCGAGGATCACCGACTCGTTGAAGTCACCCATGCGCGGGAGGTTGGTGCCCCGCCGGACGGTCGCCGGCGTGGCCGACTGGTCGATCGTCACGCCATACCTCCTGCTCGATGACCGGCCGGCGGGCGACCCGGGGGCCCGCTCCCGCACATCTTCGCACTCGGGCACGCTGTCGGGCGCACTCAGGCGACCTGACGCACGAGCAGGAGCGACCAGGGCGCGAGCGAGCGCTCGACCCGCAGCACGCCGTCCGCGGGGACGACGAGCGACTCGCGGCGCGTCGCGCGGGCGGCGGCGTCCAGCACCGCGGTCTGCTCGCGCGTGGGCGACGACGGCGCCCCCATCGCGCGCCACGCGGCCACGGGGTTGGCGTTCGACGGGTCGAGCGTCTCCAGCTCGACGACCGCGCCCGGCGCCAGCCCGTCGACGGTGATCTCGGTGTCGCGCACCGAGCCGACCGCTTCCGTGGCGTCCGCGACGGTGCGGTCGTCGAACGAGGCCGGCACGGAGCGCGTGACCTGGTGCGGGTAGTGGTGCACGAGCGCGGCGACCCGGCCGGTCGCCTCGTCGCGCGTGACCACGCCGTCGTCGCCTGCCGCCAGGAGCGTCCCGCCCAGCGCGTTCAGCATGCGGTAGGCGTGGAACGTCGGCTTGGGCACGCCCTGGAGGGTGAGCATCCCGAACCCGCCGTGGAACATCTCGTCGCCGGCGCCGCCCTCCTCGAAGACGTCCGTGAACGTCCAGTAGGCCAGGGAGTCGACCGTGCCGATCGAGCGCAGGACGGACCGGACGACGTAGACCGCCGCCGGGACGGTGTCGTGCGTGAAGTCGCGGGGCGAGGAGGACGAGTTCCACTCGGTCAGGTGGATCTCCGCGTCGGGGAACGGGCTCGCGTCGACCAGGCGGCGCAGCAGCGCGAGGTCCTTCGGCGTCGCGTCGGCCTCACGCGTCAGCCGCCGGCCCTGGCCGTGCTCGTCGAGCGCCCAGTCGGTCGGGTACGGGTGCGTCGAGACGAAGTCGACGGGCAGGCCCTCGTCCGCGCAGAACGCGAGGAAAGCCTCCAGCCACACCGGCTTCCACTCGAGCGCGTCCAGGTCGGCGCCCAGCGTCGCCTCGTGCACCTGGAAGTCCTCGGTCTCGCCGTCGAACCGGGCGTCCGGCACGAAGTTGGACGTCGCGGGGCCGCCGACCCGCAGGGCGGCGTCGACCGACTTCACGGCGCGGGCGGACGCCGCGTAGAGCGCGAAGTACTCGCTGCGCGTGCCGCGGAAGAAGCCGCGCAGGTTCGCCTCGTTCCAGACCTCGAAGTACCACTCGCGCACCTCGGCCTGGCCGTACCGGTCGACCCAGTGCGCCACGAGCGAGCGCACCAGCCAGGACCACCGGTCGGGGTCGGTCGGCGGGGCGCCGTGCGCGCCCCACCAGAACACGGTCTCCGTCTCACGGGCGAGCGCCCGCGGGCTGAACCCGAGCTCGACGAACGGGCGCACGCCGGCGTCGAGCAGGGCGTCGAACAGCGCGTCGACGTACTGGAAGTTCAGCACGGGCGTGCCGTCGGCGCGTTCGGTGTACACGAACATGTCGTCGTGCAGCAGGCCGTGGAAGCGGACGTAGTCGAACCCGCACTCCTCGCGCACCGTGGCGAGGTGACGCTGCCAGTCGGCCCGGAGGCCCTCGTTCGCGCGCCCCGCACCGACCACGGTGCTCCAGAAGTGGCGCAGCGGGCGCCCCGGCGCGGTCGCGGTCGCCCGCAGGTTGATCGGCTCGGCCACACGTCCTCCAGTCGTGAACGCCTCGCCGGGTCACGAGACGGCGCGCACCGCGCGTCGTCAGTGTAAATCAAACTGATTGACTATTACGGCGCCGAGCCTCCCCGCGGGGGGCTACAGCGCGGGGGCATACAGAGCGCGGGGGCTACAGCGCGGCGACCTGCTGCGCCATGAGTACGGCGAACCGGCGCTGCTCGCGGGTCGGGAAGACCGCGTGCGACACCGCGGTGACCAGGAAGTAGCCGACGACCTCCGCTCCTCGGCGGACCGGGATCGCGACGTACTCGTCGACGGGCAGGCCGATCCGGTCGACGTCGACCGGCCGGCCGTTGCGGGTCAGCGCCCCGTCGTGGTCCAGCACGGCGAACCGGACGTCGCCCACCGGCCCCTCGACCCAGCGCGAGTCCTCGGCCTCCAGCACGTCGGTGATCTGCCGCGCCACCACGTCGACCACCGTCCTGGCGGGCGTGGTGCCCTCGGCGACCGCGCGGGCGGTGCCGAGCACCCCCTCGAGGTAGCCCGAGCGCCGAGCCTCCCGCCCCTGCTGGCGGTAGCCCCACAGGGCGATCTCGGTCACCGCGAGGCTGATCACGACGAGCAGGACCGCCGCCTCGATGTCCTCGGCGTCGGCGATCACGAAGCGCAGGTAGGGCTCGGTGAGGAAGAAGTCGAACCACACCCCGGCCGAGACGGCGGCGAGCAGGGCCGCCGGCCGGTCCCCCGTGGCCGCGGCGGCGACCACGAGGAGCACGAGGACCAGCACGTCGGTCGCGGCGGCGACGTCGTCCCGCACCGTGTACAGGATCACGCAGACGACCAGCGGCGCCAGCACGGCCGCCACCCGCACCGCCGGACGCCACCACGCCGCCGAAGGCCAACCCGAGACGCTCATGGTCATGCTGCTCCTGTCCCCCGAACATCGTGGCGCGGGCCGCGCACCTGCGCGAACGCTGGGCGCGGACCGGGCGGATCCCCGGAACCCCGGAGCCCCGGAGCCCGGGGGCCTCAGCGCCGGACCCGGTGGTCCACGGCGACCCAGTTCGTCTCCCAGGTCTCCCCGCCGTCGGCCGAGAACGCCTGCTCGAACCTCGCCTCGTCCCGGCCCACGCGGGTGACGAGGAACCGCACCTTGATCGGGCGGTCGCCCAGGCGGTCGTCGCCGTAGAACTCGCCGACGCCGTCGCGGAAACCGCCGTACACCGCGGGGGTCAGCAGGCCGTCGCGCAGGTTCACGAAGGTCAGGCTCCACCGCTGCGCCTGCGGCTCGTACAGCCTCAGGTTGATCGCGTCGATGCTGCCGGCCGGACCCGACACCGCGAGCTCGACGACGTTGGCCCGCCGGTCCGCGAGCGGACGCACGGTGCTGGTGCCGGAGAACTCCAGCCACTCGTCCGGGGAGTCCGAGAGCGGGTCGGCGAGGACCCGCACGGAGGTGCGCCAGGTGCCGATCTCCCAGTCGAAGTCGCGCTGGCCGTCGGCGGTCGCCGACGACGCGGGAGCGGGTGCGGCGGGAGACAGCGGGACCGGGGACGGCGCGGCGGCGCCGGAGGCCGCCGTCGCGAGCAGCAGGAGGACGGCGGACAGGCTTGCGCTGAGGATTCTTCGGTGTGAAATGGTCATATTTCGACTATCGAGCGGAGCGCGGCCGTGAACAAGAAGGCACCTGTGGGTAACCCCTCTCGCCCCAACCCGCTGCCGGGCTGCCCGATGGCCGCGGCGTTCACCGCGATCGGCGGGAAGTGGAAGCTGACCCTGCTCTACTGGCTCGCCCACGGCGAGTCCCACTTCGCCGGCCTGCGCCGCCGGGCCGCGCCCATCACGCCCAAGGTGCTGGCCGAGCAGCTGCGCGAGCTCGAGGCCGACGGGCTCGTGGAGCGCGACGTGACCGGACCGGTACCGGCGCCCGTGATCTACCGGCTCACCCCGTACGGGGCCACGGTGCTGCCCGTCGTCGAGGGGGTCCGCGTGTGGGGCGAGACGCACCTGCGGCGCACCGGCGCCGTGGCCGCACCGGACACGGCGATGAGCTGCGCCACCACCATCGCGGAGGCGCGCCGGGGCGCCGACGCCGGTCCGGTCCGGGACGCGCGCGACGGTAGACTGCGAGTTCTCCGGTGATCGTGCAGGGCCATGACCACCGTCCGCGGTGGTTCGCGGAGACGTCGGGCGCCGTGTCACCATCATCGTGAGCACGGGGCCGTCGTGAGTACGGGGCCGCGGGCGGGGGACGCCGCGGTGATCCCGCGGCCGACCGGAACGCCCCGGCCAGGGGCCACCCGCCCACGGCCCGACCAGCCGGCCCCCGGCCGGGCCTGGGCGTGCGGGCGTGGCGCGGTACCGCCGTGGTCGCAGTACGCATGCAGCGAAGGAGAAGATGTGGCTCGAGCAGGCCAACGCCGGTCCGGCCGCGCCCGGAGCGGGTCGGGCGCACGGAGCGGGTCCGGCGCGCAGCGCCGACGCGCCCCGCGTCCCGCGGAGCAAGGGATGATCCCGGTGCTGGCCGAGGCCGCCCGCGAGGTCGACGGTGCCGTCCGCAGACCGCCGACGCGCCCCGCGACGCGGACGAAGTTCCAGGTCGTCGCGCTGCTCATGCGGGAGGAGCGGACCCGGGTCCGCGAGGACGGCGCCCTGAGCGAGCCGCAACGGGCCAAGCAGCTCAAGCAGCTCGACGCGGTGGGGACGCTGCTGGCGAAGATCGCCGCCCGCGACACCTCGCTCCTGGAGCTGCTCGCCGAGGACGCCCGGGTCTCTGACGCGGCGCGCGACTTCAAGGCGAACATGATGCGTGCCGGCGGCCTGGAGCCGCCCGAGGAGCCCCCGCCGCCCCCGCCTGCCGCGGCGGCGCCCGGCACCGAGAAGCGCGTGGTGCCCCGTTCGGTGATCTCGCGCCAGCTCGCGAACCCCTTCCTCGCACCGGACTTCGAGGCCGCGGCCGAGCGGCAGGCCCCGCGGGTGCTCCGGCTGGCCGGCTGGGAGCTGCTCGAACCGCTCTTCCGGTCCTTCGAGTACGCCGGCCCCGGCGCGGCCGCGTGCATGCCCCTGCCCGAGCCGCGCTCGTTGTCCGCCCCCGCGGGCCGGCAGCTGATGCCGCACCAGGCCCAGGTCGTCGAGGCCACGGCCCGCGGGCACCGCACCTTCCTGCTCGCCGACGAGCCCGGCCTGGGCAAGTCCGCCCAGGCGCTGCTCGCCGCCCAGGCGGCCGACGCCTACCCGCTGCTGGTCGTGTCGCCCAACGTGGTCAAGACCAACTGGGCGCACGAGGTCGAGCTGTGGACGCCGCGGCGCCGGTCGACCGTGGTCCACGGCGACGGCGAGCGCGTCGACGGGTTCGCCGACGTCGTGATCGTGAACTACGAGCTCCTCGACCGGCACGTCGGCTGGCTCGGCGACCTCGGCTTCCGCGGCATGGTCGTGGACGAGGCGCACTTCATCAAGAACAAGGGCAGCCAGCGTTCCCAGCACGTGCTCGCCCTCTCCGAGCGCATCCGCGCCCGGGCCGGCCGGCCGCTCCTGATGGCGCTGACCGGCACCCCGCTGATCAACGACATCGAGGACTTCCGGGCGATCTGGCAGTACCTCGGCTGGATCGACGACGCCAAGCCGCTCGGCCCGCTGCTGGGCGCCCTCGAGGAGACCGGGCTCACCCCGGCCGACCCCGGCTTCTACGCCGCCGCCCGGACCAGCGTGATCGACATGGGCATCGTGCGCCGCCGCAAGGCCGACGTGGTCGCCGACATCCCGGCCCGCCGCGTGGCGGACATGCCGGTCGAGCTCGACGGCGCGGCCGGCCGCTCGATCCGGGCCGCCGAGGAGGCGCTCGCCCGCCGTCTGGTCGACCGCTACCGGTCCGCCCTGGCGGCGCGCGCCGAGAGCTCGGTCGTGGACGACGTCGACGTCGAGCTGGACGGCGTCGACGTCGAGCTCGCCCGCCGGGTGGCGGCGGCCGAGCTGAAGGACTCGAGCTCCAAGGCCAAGGGCGAGAACGTGTTCACCATGGTCCGCCGGATCGGCCAGGCGAAGGCCGCGCTGGCCGCCGACTACGCCGCGCAGCTCGCTCGCAATGTCGGCAAGGTGGTGTTCTTCGCCAAGCACGTCGACGTGATGGACCAGGCCGAGCAGATCTTCGCCGACCGCGGCATCGGCTACGCCTCGATCCGCGGCGACCAGACGCCCCGGGCGCGCGAGAAGGCCATCGCCGCGTTCACGGAAGACCCCGACGTGTCGATCGTGGTGTGCTCGCTGACGGCGGCCGGGGTGGGGCTGAACCTCCAGGTGGCCTCCAACCTGGTGCTGGCCGAGCTGTCCTGGACCTACGCCGAGCAGACCCAGGCCATCGACCGGATCCACCGCATCGGCCAGTCCGAGCCCGTCACCGCCTGGCGGATCATCGCCGCCCAGACGATCGACTCGACCATCGCCGCACTGATCGACAGCAAGTCGGACCTCGCCGCCCGGGCCCTCGACGGGGCAGGCGACGAGGATGCCGCGTCCTCGACGGACGTCCAGCTCGAAGCGCTCGTCGCGCTCCTCACCGAGGCGCTCGACGCCGAGGGCGGCGCCTGAGGGGCCCCGGGGACCGGTGACCCAGGCGCGTCAGCCGAGTGCGGCGATCTCCGCCAGCTCGTCCCCGAGGGTCCGGGCGACGACGGCGGCCGGGAGCGCGTCCGCGTCGCAGTGCACGGCGCAACGCAGCACGCCGTCGTAGGAGATCGCCGCGACGCCCAGCCGTACGTTGCCGCCGAGCGCGGCCACGGGCCAGATCCGCTCGACGCGGGCACCCGCCAGGGCGAGCGGGCGGCGCGGGCCGCGCACGTTCGTCACGAACATGACGATGAGGCGCTGCCGGCGCGCGAGCCGCGCGAAGACCCAGGTCCCGACATGAGTGCGCGTCAGCTCGTAGGTGCCGCGCGAGCGGGCGTCGTCCTTGGCGGCGCGGGTCGACGCGGCGACGCGGCGCAGGCGCCGTGCGAGGTCCGCCTCGTGGGCGGGCATCGGCACGAGCATCACGCCGGTCGCGTTCCCCGACCGACCGCGGTGCGGCAGAGCGACCGGCACGCTCGCGGGCAGGACGTCCGGCACCTCCTCCCCGCGGGCGAGCAGCGCGGAGCGCGCCGCCGCGGCGGCCGCGACGAGCAGCGCGTCGTTCACGGTCGCCCCCGCGGTCCGGGCGCCGGCGGCGAGACGGCCGAGGTCGACGTCGACGAACGCGACCGCCCGTCGGCGGCCGACCCGGCCGAGCAGCACGGTGGGCGGCACCGCCCGCCGGAGGAACGCCGTCGTCCGCGAGACCCCGGAGACGACCGCCCGTACCCGATCGCGCGCCGGCCTCGTCCCCCCGTCCCCGCCCACACGATCCGCCGAGTCGGTCGGCGGGCCCGCCACCGGGTCCACCGAGTCAGTCGCCCGGTCCGACGCCACAGGATCCATCAGGGCCTGCGCGAGCCGGACCGCCGCGACGCCGTCGGCCATCGCGTGGTGCACGCGGAGCACGATCCCGGCACGCGCCGGGGCGACCCCCGGGACCACCAGCAGCTCCCAGAGCGGGCGGTCGAGCGGGAGCGGGGTGACGACGAGCCGGGCGCACAGGGCCTCGAACCCGCCCCGGCCGTCGACCGAGGCGACCTGTCGCACATGGGCGGCCAGGTCGAGGCGCACCGGTTCCCAGACGAGCGCGTGTCTGGCACGCCGGACCCGCCGGGCGAGGCGGGGCACCCCGGGGACCCGCTCGGCGAGCGCGCGCCGCAGCAGGTCGAGATCGACGTCGCCGTCGGGCCCGACGCACCCGCCGGGGGCGAGCACGCCCGCCATCAGGAACGCGTTGACGTGGTCGCGCGCGTCCAGCTCGAAGTTGAAGGCGTCAGCCGCCGTCAGCCGCTCGGCCAGGGTCCTCGCCCCCCGCAGGTGCGGAGATGACGCATCAACGGGACGAGCGGCTCACAGGGGTCGCTCGGCACCATGTCGTCGGCCACGGCCATGCCATCGAACGTAGCCACGAGCGCCGGCGGGACACAGGGCCGAAGGGCCCGTCCATCTGCATGCGCGTCGTGGGGTGGTGCCGGCCCGCGTCGTCCTCGGGCTCGGCCCAGACCCCGCACGGCTCGGGACCCGACCGTTCATCCGTCGTCGTGCGTCGCGCCGGGTACGAGGCCCGTGGGCGGCCCGCCGAGCGCGCGCAGCGCGTACAGGATCGTGGCCAGGTCGACGAGCTCCTGGACGAGGGCACCGGTCACGGCGGGGATGACGCCGGTCATGGCCACGACCATGAGGGCGAGGCTCAGCCCGATGCCGAGCCAGATGGCCGCGAGGGCCGTGCGCAGGGTGTGCCGGCCGACGGACACCGCGTCCACGAGGCCGCCGAGCGAGTCGACGAGCAGCACCACGTCGGCGGCGTCCCCGGCGGCCGTCGCGCCCCGCGCGCCCATCGCGACGCCGACGTCGGACGCCGCCAGCACCGGCGCGTCGTTGACGCCGTCGCCGACCATCATCAGCGGTCGCGGGGTCAGCCCGGCCGCGATCAGCACCTTCTCGCCGGGAAGGAGCTCGGCCCGCACGTCGTCGACGCCGACCTGCCGCGCGACCGACTCGGCCGTGGGCCGCGCGTCCCCGGTCAGCATGGTGACGTGCTCGACGCCGTTCTCCCGCAGCCAGGACACGACGGCGGCGGACTCGGGCCGGGGGTCGTCCGCGAGGACGAGGGTCCCGGCGAACCGCCCGTCGACCGCGACGTACGCGGCGGCCTGGCCGGGGCCGAGCGGGGCGACGACGGCGTCCGGGGCGACGGAGCGCACGTAGCCCGGCTTGCCGACGACGACCCGGCGCCCCTTGACCGTCGCGACGACGCCGTTCGTGGCGACCTCCTCGGCGTCGTCGGCCGCGAGCAGGTCGAGGCCGCGCGCGGCGGCGGCCCGGCGGACGCTGTCGGCGAAGACATGGGACGAGTACTGCTCGGCGGAGGCGGCAAGGAGCAACAGCTCGTCGCTGGTGAATCCCGCGGCGGGGCGCGCCGCGACGAGGTCGGGCCGGCCCTGGGTGAGCGTCCCCGTCTTGTCGAACGCGGCGGACCGCAGGCCCGCGAGCTGCTCGACCACCGTGCCGCCCTTCATGATCACGCCGAGCTTGGCGGCCCGGGACAGCCCGCTGAGGAACGCCACCGGCGCCGCGATGAGCAGCGGGCAGGGAGTGGCCAGCACGAGCACCTCGGCGAACCGGGTGGAGTCCCCCGAGAGCGCCCAGGCGGTACCGGCCAGCACCAGCGAGACCGCGGTGAACGGCACGGCGAACCGGTCGGCGAGCCGCACGACCGGGGCGCGGGACTCCTGGGCCGCCTCGACCAGGGCGACGATCTGCTGGTACTGGCTGTCCGCGCTGCGCCGCGCCGCCCGCAGCCGCACCGCCCGGGTCCCGTTCACGGCGCCCGACAGCACCTCGTCGCCGGCCTCCCGGCCCACGGGGAGGCTCTCCCCGGTCAGCGACGACTCGTCGAACGTGCCCCCGCCGTCGAGCAGCACGCCGTCGACCGGCACGATCTCCCCCGGGCGGACCAGGAGGACGTCGCCGACCACGACGTCGTCGACCTCCGTGTCCCGCACGCCGTCGAAGCCCGCGGAGCGCGGGTCGTCGATCACGTGCGCGGTGCGGGGCGACCGGTCCAGGAGCGCAGTCAGGTCGCGCCGAGCCCGACGCGCCGCAAAGTCCTCGAGCGCCTCGCCGCCCGCGAGCATCAGCACGATGACGAGGGAGGCGACGTACTCGTGGACCGCGAGGGTCGCGACCATGGCCACCACCGCAAGGATGTCGAGCCCGACGCGCCCGCGCAGCACGTCACGCACCATGCCGACGAGGGTCCACACGACGAACCCGGCCACCCAGCCCGTCGCGACCCACCGTGCCGCGACGGGTTCGCCGTCGGCCAGGAGCACGAGCACCACGGCGAGCACCACGGCGGTCGCCGTGATCGCCGGGTAGCGCGTCACCGCGCGCAACGGCCGCATGCTCGCAGTCTTGCCCGGATCGACGGGGCCCGCCATCGCGCATCGTCCAGGACCCATCGCGGGTGAACCCACCGGCACCCGACGGCCCCGGGTGGGTGATGTGAGGGGTTCATCGCTCGCTGAGTTCGGCCGGCCGGGACCCGGTCAGTACGTCGTCAGACCGTGCACCCGGAACTGCCGGCGCACCCGCTCGGTCAGCTCGGCGGAAGGCGGCCGGGTCGTCTCGAGCTCGTAGGGTCGCCCGAGCGCGGCCCACTTGTAGCGCCCCATCTGGTGGAAGGGCAGGACCTCGACCCGGCTCACGGTGCCGGGGCGGATCTTGTCGAGGTCCGCGACGTAGGAGGCGACCCGCTCGACGTTGCCGGGGTCGTCGGTCAGGTCCGGGACCAGCACGAACCGGATCCAGACCTCCGGGGCGCGACCGCCACCTTCCGGCAGGCCGGCCCGGGCCAGGCGTCGTCCGAACGCGAGGGTGGGCGCCAGCTCGCCGCCCGTGACGCGCCGGTAGGTGTCGGGGTCGCCGGACTTCACATCGAGCAGGACCAGGTCGGTCTCGGCGAGCATCGTGTCGGTGAGGTTCGTACCGAGGTTTCCGGAGGTGTCCAGTGCCGTGTGCACGCCCAGCGTCCTCGCTCCGTGCAGCACCCGCGCGGCGAAGGCGGGCTGGCGCAGCACCTCGCCACCGGACAGGGTCAAGCCACCGCCGGTCGCCCGGAACAGCGGCCGGTAGCGGCGCACCCGCAGCAGCAGGTCCGCGGCCGTGACCGGGGCCCCGTCCCGCAGCTGGAGCATGTCCGGGTTGTGGCAGTAGAGGCAGCGCAGCGGGCAGCCGGCCAGGAACACGGTGAGCCGGGTGCCCGGCCCGTCCACGGCCGTGACCAGCTCCCAGGAGTGCACGGAGCCCAGCTCCCCCGACCGCTCCGCGGCGAGCAGGCGCCGCGACCGCTGTGACGGGACGAGGTTCGGCGACCCGACGGTGGTCATCACAGTCCCCCGTGGAATGTCCTGCTCAGCACGTCGAGCTGCTGCTCGCGCGTGAGCCGGACGAAGTTGACCGCGTACCCCGACACCCGGATCGTCAGCTGCGGGTAGTTCTCGGGGTGTTCCATGGCGTCCTCAAGGGTCTCCCGGTTCAGCACGTTGACGTTCATGTGGTACCCGTCGAGCCCCACCGTCGCGTCCAGCAGTCCGGCCAGGTTCCCGACCCGCTCCTCGCGCGTCCGGCCGAGACCGGACGGCACCACGGTGCTCGTCAGGGAGATGCCGTCCTGCGCCTGGCTGTACGGCAGCTTGGCCACCGAGAGCGCCGAGGCGAGCATGCCGTGCGTGTCGCGGCCGTTCATCGGGTTGGCGCCCGGCGAGAACGGCTCGCCGGCCCGCCGCCCGTCGGGCGTGTTACCGGTGGCCTTGCCGTAGACGACGTTGGAGGTGATCGTCAGGACCGACTGGGTGGGCACCGCGTCACGGTAGGTCGGACGGCGCCGGACCTTGTCCATGAACGACTCGACGAGCTCGACCGCGATCGTGTCGGCGCGGTCGTCGTCGTTGCCGTACGCCGGGTACGACCCGCGCACGTCGTAGTCGACCACGACCCCGCGCTCGTCGAACAGGGGCACGACCTGCGCGTAGCGGATGGCGCTGAGCGAGTCGGCCGTGACCGCGAGCCCCGCGATGCCGCAGGCGAGCGTCCGCAGCACGGTGCGGTCGTGCAGCGCCATCTCCAGCCGCTCGTAGGCGTACTTGTCGTGCATGTAGTGGATGACGTTCAGCGCCTCGACGTAGGTGGCCGCCAGCCAGCTCATGGTCGTGTCGAGCCGGCCGAGCACGTCGTCGTAGTCGAGCGGCTGTCCCGCCGGCACAGGTGGGAAGGCGGGCATGACCTGCTCGCCGCTGACCTCGTCCCGCCCGCCGTTGACGGCGTACAGGAGGGCCTTGGCGAGGTTCACGCGCGCGCCGAAGAACTGCATCTGCTTGCCGACCGCCATCGGGGAGACGCAGCACGCGATCGCGGCGTCGTCGCCCCAGGCGGTGCGGATCTGCCGGTCCGACTCGTACTGCAGGGCGCTCGTGTCGATCGAGACCTGCGCGCAGAAGTCCTTGAACCCGCGGGGCAGCGCCTGGCTCCAGAGCACGGTCAGGTTCGGCTCGGGAGCCGGACCGAGGTCGTACAGGGTCTGCAGGTACCGGAACGAGGTCCGTGTGACGAGGGTGCGCCCGTCGTCACCCATGCCGCCCACGGTCTCCGTGACCCAGGTCGGGTCGCCCGAGAACAGCGCGTCGTACTCCGGCGTCCGCAGGAACCGGACGATCCTGAGCTTGATGACGAAGTCGTCCACGAGTTCCTGCGCCTGCTCCTCGGTGATCAGCCCGGCGTCGAGGTCCCGCTGGAGATAGATGTCGAGGAAGGTCGACGTCCGGCCCAGCGACATCGCCGCACCGTTCTGTTCCTTGACCGCACCGAGGTAGGCGAAGTAGAGCCACTGTACGGCTTCCCGGGCGGTCGTGGCCGGACCGGAGATGTCGTAGCCGTAGGTCGCGGCCATGTCCTTGAGCTCGCCCAGCGCGCGGATCTGCTCCGCGTGCTCCTCCCGCTCGCGCACGACCTTCTCGCTGAACGGCTGCGCGTCCAGGTCGCGCTTGTCCGCCTGCTTGGCGTCGATCAGCCGGTCGACGCCGTACAGGACCACCCGGCGGTAGTCGCCGATGATCCGTCCACGCCCGTAGGCGTCGGGCAGACCGGTGATGATGTGGCTGCGGCGCGCGGCGCGGACGTCCGGCGAGTAGGCGTCGAAGACCCCCTCGTTGTGCGTCTTGCGGTACTTCGTGAAGATCTCCTTGACGGACTCGTCCACGTCGTAGCCGTAGGTTTTCAGGGAGGTCTCGACCAGCCGCCAGCCACCGTTCGGCATGATCGCGCGCCGCAGCGGCGCGTCGGTCTGGAGGCCGACGACCAGCTCCGCATCCTTGTCGATGTAGCCGGGGGCGTGGGCCGTGATGCCCGCGGGAGTGTGCGGGTCGACGTCGTACACACCCTTGGCCCGTTCTTCCGGGAACAGCTCGCTGACCGTGCGCCACACCTGCCTGGTGCGGGCGGTCGGCCCCGCGAGGAAGGCCGCGTCGCCCTCGTACGGGGTGTAGTTGCGCTGGACGAAGTCACGCACGTCCACGTGGTCCTGCCAGGGCCCGGGCACGAACCCTGATGATGCGGACTCGCCCGAGCCGGAGTGCGCGGCGGGTCTGGCGGGTGCTTCACGGACTGTGCTCATGATCTGCTCCTGTTCCCGGGCCGGGACGGACGGGCGTGCTCGCGGCATCCATGGAGGTTCCTTGCTCCTGAGCCTGCCGCACCAGTCGTGCTGGCAGCAGGGCCGTCGGCCCCACGTGCGCAGGACCTTCGGCCGGTGCACCGGTCAAGGCTTCGCGCTGAGACTGGAACAAGGGAAGGGAGCACCACCATGGACACCGACCTTCGGGTACGGCGGATCCTCCAGGCGGCCGTGCACTCGCCGAGCGTGCTCAACACCCAACCCTGGCGGGTGCACACCTCGGGCCGGACCGTGACGTTGCACGCGGACCCGGCGCGCCAGCTGCTGCACTCCGACCCGAGCGGCCGCGAGATGCTGATCAGCTGCGGAGCGTTCCTGTTCACCACAAGGACGGCCGCACGTCGGGAGTCGATGGTCGCCGACGTCTCGGTGCTGCCCGACCCGGACGACAAGCTGCTCGTCGCCACGATCGAGCTGCGGCCCGGCCGCGACCCGAACGCCTACGAGCGTGAGCTCGCGCTGGCGATCGAGCGCCGCCGGACAACGCGGGCTCCCTTCGAGGACCAGCCGTTGTTCAGCGACGTGCTGCACGCCGTCGAGGCGGCAGCGCACGAGGAGGGTGCCGAGCTACGCGTGATCCAGCACTCCGAGCCGGCTCGGGACGAGGTGGTCCGGCTCGTGCGCCGGGCCGAGGCCCTCGCCGCAGAGGACCCTGTTGCGCGCGAGGAGGAGCTGGCCTGGACCGCCACCGCGCCGGACCGCGACGACGGCATCCCTCAGGATCTGCTGGGTCCGCGCCCCGCCGACGAGCGGGTGCCGGTCCGTCGGTTCCTCGCGGGCGCGGGGAGCGTGCCGTTCGAGCAGCACTCGACGATGGCGGTCCTGACCACGCCCGATGACACCGCGCGCGACTGGATCGCCGCAGGGCAGGCCCTGGAGAACGTGCTGCTCGTCGCCACCACCTACTTCGTGCGTGCGTCCTTCGCCACCACCGTCCTGGAGAACCCCACGACCCGTCACGACCTGCGTCGGGCGCTCACCCTCGACGCGGCACCGCAGATGGTCATGCGGCTCGGCTACGGCAAGATGCCGGGACACACACCCCGGCGCCCCGTCACACCGTCGAACGACTGAGCCCGGCCGGCGAGCGGGGAATGATCGTGCGACGCTGCGCCGCGTCCACCTGACTGTTCCGGGCTCGTTCGGCGTCCCGCCAGGTGAGGTAGCCACCGTCGAGGTTGCGGACGTCGTAGCCCAGCTGGGTCAGGAGGCGGGCTGCGGTGTGGCCGCGCTGGCCCACCTGGCAGTGCACGACGACGGGGCGGTCGGCCGGGATCTCGGCACCGGCCCGTGCCCGCAGCTCGTCCAGGGGGATGTTCACCGCGGCGGACAGCTCGCCGTCGCGCACCGTCTCCACGGCGCCGTCCGCGTGCTCGGCGGGGGTGCGGACGTCGACCAGCGTCGCGCCGTCGTGGACGAGCTCGTCGAGCTCGTGCCACTGCACGCTGCGCGTCGTGCCGGTGCGCAGGTTGTCCGCGACGTAGCCCAGCATGTTGACCGGGTCCTTGGCCGAGCCGTAAGCCGGTGCGTAGGCCAGCTCCAGGTCCGCCAGGTCCGAGGCGGTCAGGCCGCCGGCCATGGCGGTGGCGAGCACGTCGATACGCTTGTCGACGCCGTCGCGGCCGACTGCCTGGGCGCCGAGGATCAGGTCGGTGTCCGGGTCCACGAGGAGCTTGAGGGCCAACGGGCTCGACCCCGGGTAGTAGCCGGCGTGCTGGCTCGGGTGCGTATGGATCGCCTGGTAGGGGCGGCCCTCGGCGCGCAGCTGCGTCTCGTTGCGCCCCACGGTCGCGGCGGTCAGCCCGAACACACCGACGACGGCCGTGCCGAGCGAAGGTCGCATGCCGGTCCGGCCCAGGATCACGTCCGCGACGTGCCGCCCGTGCCGGTTGGCAAGGTTGGCGAGCGGAATGAGCCTGTACGGCTCCGGGTCGTCGGCGGCGGCCAGGGCATCACGCTTGACCGCGGCGTCGCCCACCGCGAACACGTCAGGCACCGAGGTGCGCAAGTCCTCGTCGACCAGGATGCCGCCGCGCGGCCCCAGCTCCGTGCCCGCCAGGACGGCCAGCTCCGTGTCCGCGCGGACGCCGACGGCGGCGAGCACCACGTCGGCAAGCACCTCGTCCACGACCGTACCCGCTGCGTCGGCCAGGACAGCCGTGCCCGGGGTCAACGCAGAGACCTGGGTGGAGGTGCGTACGGCCACGCCGTTCGCCTCCAGCTCGTCACGGACCCGGACGGCCAGCTCGGTGTCCAAGGGCGTGAGCACCTGGTCGGCCAGCTCCACGAGGGTGACTGCCAGGCCGCGCCGGACGAGGTTCTCGGCGATCTCCAGGCCGACGAACCCGCCGCCGATCACGACCGCGCTGCGGGCTCGGCCGTCGGAGGTGTCGCCATCCGTGGTGTCTGCTCCGAGCGCGGAGACCAGTCGGTCGACGTCGGCGACGTCACGCAGCACCAGCGCGCGCTCGATGCCGGGCACCGACGGCACCACGGGTCGGGCGCCCGGGCTCAGCACGAGCCGGTCATACGTCTCGACGTGCTCCTGCCCCGTCTCGAGGTCGCGCACCACGAGGGTGTGCGCCTGCGCGTCGACGTCGGTCACCAGGTGCCGCACGCGCACGTCGATCCGGAACCGTGCGGCGAGCGAGGCCGGCGTCTGCAGCAGGAGCGCGTCCCGCTCCTCGATGACGCCGCCCGCGTAGTACGGGAGCCCGCAGTTCGCGTACGAGACATGATCACCGGCCTCGAGCACGACGATCTCCGCGCTCTCGGCCAGGCGGCGCAGCCGGGTCGCGGCCGACATGCCGGCCGCGACTCCCCCGACGATGACGATCTTCATGAAGTTCCTCCCTGGTTTGACGGCGACTATACCCCCCGGGGTATTCTCGACCAAAACCTCGACAGAAGGAGAACGACATGTGCCGAGCGGTGACCTGCACGACCTGCGGCAGGACGACCTGGGCCGGCTGCGGCCAGCACGTGGACGACGTGATGGCCGGCGTACCCCGGCGTGACCGGTGCGAGGGACACGCGGCGGAGCCGGCCAAGGGCTCGTTCCTGACCCGCCTGTTCGGCCGCTGAGGGGGCTCGCCATGGACCTCGACCCGACCGAGATGAAGAAGGTCGCCAACCGGCTCAAGCGCGCCCAGGGCCAGCTCGCCGCGGTGGTGCGCATGGTCGACGAGGGCGCCGACTGCGTCGACGTGGTGACCCAGCTCTCCGCAGTCTCCAAGGCCCTCGACCGGGCCGGCTTCGCCGTGATCTCCACGGGCCTGAAGCAATGCCTGGCCGACGGGGAGAACGGGGACGGCGACATGGAAAAGCTGGAAAAGCTCTTCCTGTCCTTCGCCTGAGGAGGACGCCCAGGTCGGTCCGGCACGGCGCGGGCCGTCACGGCTCAGGAGCCCGAGGGCAACGGGCTCTGCGGCCGTCCTGGCGTGTCCATCGCGTCGTGCGGCCCGACACGCGTCGGCACACGCCGCGCCCGCCGGCGCCGCCACGCCCGCCACGCCTCGTCGGCGCCCCACACCACGAACGGGAACGGCACCAGGAGCGCGAGGCTCTGGGCGGGCGGCACCGCCGTGCCGAACACGCGCTGCAGGGCCGGGACCGTCACGAGCGCGGCGGCGAAGACCACCTCGGCCGCGATGCCCCACAGCAGCAGCCGGTTGCTGAGCAGGCCGATCGACCGCAGCGACGCGAACTGCGTGCGGGAGGCCAGCCCGGTCCCGATCTGGCAGGCGACGATCCCGGCGAACGTCATGGTGGTCGCCTGCTGCCACACGTGGTGCAGGGGCGTGCCCGGGTCGACCGGGGCGCCCGGGCTCCACCCGCCGGCCACGAGCGTCACGAAGAACCCGGTCAGGACCAGTGCCGCGGAGACGCCGCCGAGCAGCCCCCATGCGCGTGCGAGCATGGGGGCGGTGATGATGTTCTCCCCGCGCGTGCGCGGCGGCCGGTCCATCAGGCCCGGCTCGGCCCGCTCGCGGCCCAGCGCCAGCGCGGGCAGGGTCTCCGTGCCGAGGTCGATGGCCAGGATCTGCAGCACGGTCAGCGGCAGCGGGATCGCGCCCCCGGACAGCGCGAACAACAGGAACGGGATCACCTCCGGCGTGGCGTGCGCGAAGATGTAGACGATGAACTTGCGCACGTTGTCGTAGACCCGGCGGCCGGCCTCGACGGCGGTCACGATCGTCGCGAAGTTGTCGTCGGTGAGCACCATCGTGGCGGCCTCACGGGCCACGTCGGTGCCCGTCACCCCCATCGCGACGCCGATGTCGGCGCGGCGCAGCGCGGGCGCGTCGTTCACGCCGTCGCCCGTCATCGCCACCACGTTGCCCTGCGCACGCAGGGCGTCGGCGATGCGCAGCTTGATCTCCGGGGAGCTGCGGGCGAAGACCAGCTCGTTGCCCGTGGCGAGCAGGGCGTCCAGCCGGCTCTCGCTCATCTCCTCCAGGTCGGCCCCGGTCAGCACGGTGGTGTCCTGCCGCGCGATGCCGACCTGCCGCGCGATCTCCGCCGCGGTGAGCGCGTGGTCGCCGGTCACCACGATCAGCCGGATCCCGGCGGTGTGGCAGCGGGCGACGGCCCCGGCCACCTCGGGCCGCGGCGGGTCGGCCATGGCCGCCACCCCCAGCAGGACGAGGTCGCGCTCGGCGTCCTCGCGCCGCTCGGGCGGCGGCGCGCCGTCGGGCAGCACGCGGTACGCGACGGCGAGCAGCCGCAGCCCCTGCTGCGCGTACCCGGCGACGACGTCCGCCAGGGCGCGGCGGTCCTCCGCGGTCAGCGCCCGCTCCGCTCCCCCGGGCCCGACGATGCCGGCCGACCGCGCCAGCACCTCCTCCGGCGCCCCCTTCGCGTGGACGACGACGTGGTCGCCGGCCCGGTCGACCGTGGACATCATCCGCAGACCGGGGTCGAAGTGGAACTGGCGCACCCGGTGAGCGGTGCGCCTCGGAACCGACACGTCGGCGCCGAGCCCGCGCGCCGCGCGCAGCAGCGCCACCTCGGTCGGGTCGCCCGCGCCCACGTCGGGCCGGACCTCGTCGAGCGCGGCGTTCGAGCACGCCGCCATCGCCCGGGCCAGGGCCGCCGGCACGGGCACCGACGCCCGCCCCGGGACGCCGTCGAGCGGGACCGGTCCCGCGGGGGTCCAGATGCTCGTGACCGCCATCTGGTTGCGGGTCAGCGTGCCGGTCTTGTCGGTGCAGATCACCGTCGTCGAACCGAGCGTCTCGACCGCCGACAGCCGCTTCACCACCGCCCCGCCGCGGGCGAGCACCCGCACCCCGACGGCCAGCGCCAGGGTGATCGTGGGCAGCAGCCCCTCCGGCACGTTCGCGACCAGCAGCCCGATCGCGAAGCTGAACGCCTCGGACAGCGGTAGGCCGGCGACCAGCGTGCCCAGGGGCAGGAACACGGCGCCCGCGCCGACCGCCACCACCGCGATGAGCCACGCGACCCGCTTCACCTGCCGCTCCAGCGGGCTCTCCTCCGGCTCGACCCGCTGGGACAGCGCGGCGATGCGCCCCAGCTCGGTGTGCATCCCGGTCGCGAACACCACCGCCCGGGCCTCGCCCTCGGTGCAGCTCGTCCCGCTGAACACCAGGTCGCGCGCCTGCAGCAGGGGCCCGCTCAGGTCGGTCAGCTCGGCCGACCGGTAGGCCGGCATCGACTCGCCGGTCAGCGTGGACAGGTCCACCTCCACCCCGCCGTCGATCAGCCGCGCATCCGCAGACACGCGATCGCCCTCCTCGACCAGGAGCACGTCGCCCGGTACGAGGTCCCGCGCCGGCACCTCGGCCCGGGTGCCGTCCCGCAGCGCGGTCGCGGTGGCCGGCAGGTAGGCCGCGAGCGCCTCCACGGCCCGCTCGGCCTGCTGCTCCTGGACGAACGCGAGCGCGGCGTTCAGCACGATCACCGCGATGATCGCGACGCCGAGCACGGTGGTGCCCGACACGAAGGCGAGGATGGCGGCGAGCCAGAGCAGCAGCGCCAGGGGGTGGGTGAGCTGGCGCAGGAGCTGTCCGGGCCAGTCCCGGCTCCGCCGGCGTTCCAGCTCGTTGGGTCCGTAGACCAGCAGCCGGCGCGCCGCCTCGCGTCCCGTCAGCCCCTCGGGCCGGGTGCGGAGGTGACGCATCAGCGGGACGAGCGGCTCACGGGGATCGCTCGGCACGACGTCGTCGGCCACGGCCATGCCACCGAACGTAGTCAGGGGCGGCGTGGTGACACAGGGCCGAAAGGCCCGTCCACCGGCGCACCGTGGGGTGATGCCGACGGGACCTTCGCCGACGTGCCGCAGGACTTTTGCCTCTGCTCCGCCCTGGCCGCAGGAAGTGGTCTGGAGGGACCGTCAACTCGTCACGTCTCCGGACGGAGTCACCAGGAGTCATCATGAGAGCCGCTGTCGTCACCTCGTTCACCACCCCGTTGCAGGTCATGGACGTACCCGTCCCGGAGCCCGGCCCGGAGGACGTGCTGGTCCGGATCGAGACCAGCGGGCTGTGCCACACCGACATCCACGCCGCGCACGGCGACTGGCCCGTCCGGCCGACGCCGCCGTTCGTGCCTGGCCACGAGGGCGTGGGCCGGATCGAGCGGCTGGGGTCGGCCGTGACCAGCAGGGACGTCGGGCAGCGGGTGGCGATCGCCTGGCTCGGCGGCGCGTGCGGCCGGTGCCGGTACTGCATCTCCGGCTGGGAGACGCTGTGCGAGGAGCAGACGAACTCCGGCTACTCCGTGGACGGCGCGTTCGCCGAGTACGCCGTGGTACCGGCCGCGTTCGCGACGCCGGTGCCCGACGAGGTCACCTCTCTGGACGCCGCTCCCCTGACCTGCGCGGGCGTCACCACGTACAAGGCGATCCGGGTCGCCCGGGTGGCGCCGGCGGAGTCCGTCGCCGTCTTCGGCATCGGCGGGCTCGGTCACCTCGCGCTGCAGTACGCGCAGATCGCGGGCGCGTTCACGATCGCCGTCGACGTCGAGGACCACAAGCTCGACCTGGCGCGGAGCCTCGGCGCGGACCACGTGGTCAACGCGGCCCGCGAGGATCCGGCCGAGGCGATCCAGCGGCTCGGCGGGGCGGACGTGTCGGTGGCGCTGGCGGCGTCGTCGGCGTCGTTCGACCAGGCCTTCCGCTCGCTGCGCCGGGGCGGCCGCCTGGTCTGCGTGGCGCTGCCGGCGGGCGGCACGATGCAGGTGCCGATCTTCGACACGGTGCTCAAGGGCATCTCCGTCATCGGGTCCATCGTGGGTACGCGCAACGACCTGGCCGACGTGTTCGCGCTGCACGCCGCGGGGCGCACCGAGGTGGTCTCCCTGGAGCGCAAGCTGGACGACGTCAACGAGTCGATCGACGACGTGCTCGCCGGCCGGGTGCCGGCCCGCATCGTCTTCGGGCTCGGCTGAGGGTCCGACCCAAGCCACCGGGCTTCCGTCCCGGCGCGGAGGGTCGTTGGTCCCTGGCCGGACGGCCCGGCGCGGCGAGAGGCTGAGGGCGAGAGGCTGAGGCGGCCGCCGGCGGCAAGGGCACGGGCCGGCGTCGCCGACCGACGGGAGCAGAGCCATGACCCACACCTGGAACGTCGTCATCCACCTGTTCGACGCCGACGACCTCGTGCGCGACGGCCGCCTGACCGGGGCGCACGCCGTGCTGACGACGTCGGCCGGGACCTCGCTGGAGGGTTACGGGCGCGCCCGGCGCAACCCCGAGGACGCCGCCGTCCCCGAGATCGGCGAGGAGCTCGCCGCCGCCCGCGCACTGCGGGAGCTGGCCGACCGGCTCCTGCGGGCCACGTCGGACGACATCGCCGAGATCGAGCACCGCCCGGTGCACCTGCAGCGGTAGGCCCGGACCGAACCGAGGAGGACAGCCATGGGACCCGAGGTCGTCGTCGACATCACGCCGCACGTCGCGCAGACCGCTGCCGAACCGGCCGGGGAGCGCTCACCTCTGCCGGAGACCCGGCGGCTGCTGGTGGTGTGCGCGCACCCGTTCGACGCCACGGTGACGCTCGGCGGCGTCATCGCCGCGTTCGCCGACGCCGGCACGGCCGTGCAGGTGATCTGCCTGACCCACGACCAGTGTGCCGCCGCGGAGGGCGGGCGCCGTCCCGTCCGGGCGGCCGAGCTGCTGCGCGCCGCCGGCCTGCTCGGCGCCCGGGAGGCCACGCTGCTCGAGCACCGCGCGGCGCAGCTCCAGTGGAACCCGCCGGAGGTGCTCGCGGCCGAGCTGCGGTCGGTCGCCGGCCCCGTCGACGGGGTGCTGACGATCGACGCGAGCGCCCCCGACAGCCACCCGGACCTGGTGCGCGCGATGCGGGCGGCCCGCCGCGTGGCGGCCCGGCTGCGCTGCCCGCTGTACTCCTGGGTGCCCCGCACCTGGGGCACGGACGACCCGCCGGCGAACGTCCTCGCCGTGGACTGTGACCGTGCCAAGCAGCGTGCCGCGATCGCCTGCCTCGACGCGCCCCGGGCGGACGATCCGTGCGCCGCCCGGACGGGGACCGACGAGCCGCGCGACTACCTGACCGTGCTCTGACGTCACCGCGCTCCGGCGTCACCGCGCTCCCGCGTCACCGCGCTCCGGCCCGGCTCACCCGCCAGGTCTCCCCCGGCGCCAGGACCCGTTCCTCGCCGTCGACGGCCACGGTGATCGGCGGTTGCTGCGAGCGCGCCAGGCGGACGCGGACGGCGTCGTCGGCGCACCGCACCTCGATCCCCCAGTGGTTGCGGTAGCGCAGCCGGAACCTCAGCTCGGCCATCCCGGGCGGCAGCCGGGGCGCGAGCCGGAGCACGCCGTCGGAGAGGTCCAGACCGGTGTAGCAGCGCCGGACCAGGTCGACGGCGCCGGCCATCGCGCCCAGGTGCACGCCCTCCGCGGTGGTCCCGCCCTGGACGTCGGCGAGGTCGCTGTCGAGGGCCTCGCGGAAGAAGCGCCAGGAGGCCTTCGGGTCGCGGCTGGCCAGCACCCAGGCGTGGACCACGGCGCTGAGCGTCGACCCGTGGCTGGTCCGCGCGAGGTAGTGGTCCACGGTGCGGTCCAGCGCCGCGCGGTCGAACGGGTAGCCGAGCGCCGCGAGCGCGTCGATCAGTCCGCGCTCGCCCAGGAGGAAGACCAGCATCAGCACGTCCGCCTGCTTGGACGCCTGGTACCGGTTGACCGAGTCGCCCTCGGCCTCCAGGATCCGGTCGAGCCGGCGGATCGCCGGGTAGCGGGCCCGGTAGGCGGCCCAGTCCAGCTCCGCGAGCTGGTCGTACCCCTCGAACTGGCTGATCACCCCGTCGCCGTGGAACACCACCCGCATGCGCCGGCCGACCCGCTCGAAGAGGTCCATCTCGTCGTCGCCCAGCGCGAGCCGTTCACGCAGGGCCGCGCGCTCGTGCTCGGGCAGCAGCGCCAGGGCGTCCAGGGTGTACCGCAGCAGCCGGGTGACCATGACGTTCGTGTACGCGTTGTTGTCGATCCCGGGCCGCGCGGCGCCCGGGTAGGCATCGTGGTACTCGTCCGGGCCCATGACGCCGCGCAGGTCGTACCGGTCGGTGGCGGCGTCGTAGGTGACCAGGCTGCACCAGAACCGGGCGATCTCCACGAGCATCTCGGCGCCGTACCCGTGCAGGAACGCGACGTCGCCGGTGGCCTGGTAGTACTGCCACACGTTGTGCGCCACAGCGATCCCCACGTGCCGCTGCAGGTGCGAGTGGTCCTCGACCCACCGGCCGGACGCCGGGTTGAGGTGCACCCGCTGCGTCTCGTCGCGGCCGTCGCTGCCGCTCTGCCAGGGGTACATGGCGCCCCGGTAACCGGCCTCCGCGGCCGCCTGCCGCGCCCGCGGCAGCCGGCGCCACCGGTACATCAGCAGGGAGCGGGCGACCCGCGGGAAGCTCAGCAGCAGGAACGGGAACACGAACAGCTCGTCCCAGAAGACGTGGCCGCGGTAGGCCTCCCCGTGCAGCCCGCGAGCCGGCATGCCGACGTCGAGGTGCGCGGTGTGCTCGGACAGGGTCTGCAGCAGGTGGAAGACGTACAGGTCCAGGGCCTGCTGAGGCTCGCCGGGGACGACGATCGCGCTCGTCCGCCACAGCCGGTCCCAGGCTGCGACGTGGTCGGCGAGGAGGTCCGCGAAGGGCGGGAGGCGGGCGGCGCGCTCCCGCGCCGCGGCGAGCGACTCGGAGATCGCCCGGTCCTGCGACGTGTACAGCGCGACGCGCTTCTCGACGGTCAGCGGCACGCCCCGCACCAGCTCCGGCCGCACCCGGACGGCCGACCGGCCCGGCGCGCGCTCGGCGTCGGCGGGCGCCGGACCGCCGTCCACGACCAGCCGCGCCGCCTGGGCGATGCGGATCTGCGACGACGCGGTGCGCACCTGGAGCCAGACGACGCCGTCGCGCTCGTCGTACCCCTCGGCGACGGGGACGAGGTGCCGCCCGTCGAGGTCCCGGTAGCGCGCCACGCCGGCGTTGACGACCCGGCCGTCGAGCCCCGCCCACACGTCGAGCGGCCCGGACCAGTTCTCCGCGACGAAGGTGGTCTCCAGGGCGGCCACGTGCGGGTCGTGCATCGACACCAGCCGGCGCTGGGTGACGGCGAGCACCCGGCCGTCCGGGTCACGGAACCGGGTGGACCGGGTCAGCACCCCGCGCCGGGTGTCCAGGTCCTGCCGGTGGTCCAGCACCTGTCCCCCGGCGAGGGTGAACCAGTCCTGTCCGGGGGTGCGGAAGCGGAGCGGCAGCCAGTTCGGCGTGTTGACCAGGTCCTCGTTCTCCACCTCCCGGCCCGCCACCACCGACGTCAGGCGGTCGTAGCAGCCCGCGACGTAGGTGCCCGGGTAGTGCACGCCGTCCGCCGCAGACTCCGGGGCTGCGCCCCGCGTGGCGACGTACCCGTTGCCCAGGGTGCACAGCGCCTCGCGCAGCCCCTCGGCCGCGGGGTCGAAGCCCTCATACGACAGGATCCCGGGTTCCACTGCGCCTCCCGACCACGGCGACGTCGGCCAGGTCACGCACCACGACGTGCGCGCCCCGCTCCAGCATCGCCCCGCGGAGCCGCGCCTGCCGGTCGACGCCGACGACCGTGCCGAACCCGCCGCGCCGGCCCGCCTCCACCCCGACCAGCGCGTCCTCGACCAGGGCGCAGCGGCCGGGCGGCACGCCGAGCCGCCGGGCGGCCTCCAGGAACAACGCCGGGTCGGGTTTGCCGGGCAGCCCGAGCCGGGCGGCGTCGATACCGTCCACCCGCACGTCGACGTCGCCGGCCACGCCGGCCGCCTCCAGGACCGGCCCGCAGCTGCGGCTCGCCGACGCCGCCGCGATGCCGGCGCCGCGCCGCCGCAGCTCGTGCAGGAGGGTCACGGTGGAGGCGAACACCCGGACCCCGTGCGCCCGCACCTCGTCGAGGAAGTACCGCGTCTTCCGGTCGAGCAGGGCATCCAGCGTGCCGTCGCCCTGCTCGCCGCCCTGCTCGCCGCCGGCTCCGTCCGGGTCGAGCGTGATCCCGCGGGAGTCGAGGAACGCCCGGGCGCCGTCCGCCCGCGCCCGGCCGTCCACGTAGCGCAGGTAGTCGCCCACGGCGTCGAACGGCGGCAGGACGACGCCGGTCCGCCGGCCCCGCTCCCGGAGCAGCTCGTCGAACGCGCGCTTCCAGGCGGCGGCGTGGGTGCGGGCAGTGTCGGTGATGACGCCGTCCGTGTCGAGCACCACGGCGTCGACGACGGCGAGGTCCAGCACCGCGCGCGGCGGACTTCCCATGGTGTCCACGGTGCCGCGCCCCGCGCCCGCCCGCGAGGGACCAAGGCCAGGTGAAGACGGGACCACCTTCCCTTCCGGCCGGACCGGAGCGGTGGTGCGCTGGGCGGAGAACGAGAGAGGAGACCGGCCATGGACGTCGTCGACACCCGGCTGGAGAGAATTCTGAGCGCGGCCGGAGACGCCCCGAGCGTCCTGAACACGCAACCGTGGCAGGTGGAGGTCGCGGACGGCACGGTCCGGATCCGCGCCGACCGGTCGAGGCAGCTGCGGCACGCCGACCCGCACGGCCGCGAGATGCTGATCAGCTGCGGGGCCTTCCTGTTCAACGCCCGGACGGCCGCCCGACGCGAGTCGCTGAACACGGTGGTCACGGTCCTCCCCGACCCGGACGACGAGCTGCTCGTCGCCGAGCTCACGCTGGAGCCGGGCGACGACCCCAGCGAGGACGAGCTCGAGCTGTCCGTCGCGATCGGGCACCGCGTGACGGCGCGCGTCCCCTTCGACGACCAGCCCGTCCGCTCCGACGTGCTGGTCGCCGTCCAGCGCGCCGCCGACCGGGAGGGGGCCGGGCTGCGCACCATCCAGCCCACGGACCCCGACCGGCCGAAGGTGCTGGAGCTCGTGCGGCGGGCCGAGGCCATCGCGGCCGAGGACCTGGCCGGGCGCGACGAGGAGGCGGCGTGGACCCGCGCCGCGTCGGGGCGCGACGACGGTATCCCCACGCCGTACCTCGGCCGGGCGCCGAGCAACGCCGACGCCCCGGCCCGCCGGTTCCACGAGAGCGTGGGCCGGGAGCCGTTCGAGCGCGACTCCACGCTCGCCGTCCTGAGCACGCCCGGCGACTCGCCCCGGGACTGGGTCATGGCCGGTCAGGCCCTGGAGCACGCGCTGCTGGTCGCCGCCACCTACTTCGTCCACGCGTCGTTCGCGACCACCGTGCTGGAGAACCCGACGACCCGCCACGACCTGCGGCGCGCCCTCGGCCTGGGCGGCTACCCGCAGATGCTGCTGCGGCTCGGCAACATCCCGTGGCCGGAGCACGCGCCCCGCCGCCCGATGGGCACGACGGCGTAGGGCCGCGGCGTCACTCCTGCCCGGCGTCACTCCCCGCCCGGCACGCCGTCGAGCCGGGCCTGCGCGGCGGCCAGCCGCGCGACCGGCACGCGGTAGGGCGAGCAGGACACGTAGTCGACGCCGAGCCCGTCGAGCAGGGCGATCGACGCCGGGTCGCCGCCGTGCTCACCGCACACGCCCGTCTCCAGCCCGGGCCGGGTCCGCAGCCCGCGCTCGACACCGATCCGGACGAGCTCGCCCACGCCGTCGGCGTCCAGGGACGCGAACGGGTTGGTCCGCACGACGCCCGCCTCCAGGTAGGCGGCGAGGAACGAGCCCTCGGCGTCGTCGCGCGAGATGCCCACCGTCGTCTGCGTCAGGTCGTTGGTGCCGAACGAGAAGAAGTCGGCGTGCTCGGCGATCTCGTCCGCGGTCAGGGCGGCACGCGGCAGCTCGATCATGGTGCCGACGCGGTAGTCCAGGTCCGCCGCCCCGGCGGCGAGCTCCTCGCCCGCGGTGGCCACGACGATCTGGCGCATCCGCCGCAGCTCCTCGGCGTAGCCTACCAGGGGCACCATGATCTCCACGCGCGGGTCCAGGCCCCGCCCCCGCACCGCGAGCGCCGCGCGGATGATCGCACGGGTCTGCATGACGCCGATCTCCGGGTGCAGGAGCGACAGGCGCACGCCGCGGGTGCCCAGCATGGGGTTGGCCTCGGACAGGCGCCGCACGTGGGCCAGGAGCGTACGGGCCTGGTCCAGCTCGCCGGGTGCGACGTCCGCCGCGCCGTCCGTCTCCAGGCGCTGCACCAGGAGGGACTGCTCGACCAGGTCGGGCAGGAACTCGTGCAGCGGCGGGTCGATGAGCCGGACGGCGACGGGCAGGCCGGTCATCGCCGTGAAGATCTCCTCGAAGTCGGCCTGCTGGACGGGCAGCAGCTCGTCGAGGGCGGCCTGCCGCTCGGCGGCGTCGTCGGCCAGGATCATGCGGCGCACCACGGGGAGCCGGTCGGCGGCGAGGAACATGTGCTCGGTGCGGCACAGGCCCACGCCCTCGGCGCCCAGCTCGCGGGCCCGGGCGGCGTCCGCACCGGTGTCGGCGTTGGCGCGCACGCCGAGGCGCCGGACGTCGTCGGCCCAGCCGAGCACGGTGGAGAAGTCCTCGGTGATCTGCGGGGGCACGAGCGGGAGCGCGCCCCGGTAGACGTACCCGGTGGTGCCGTCCACGGTGACGGTGTCCGCCTCGGTGAGCACGGTGTCGCCGACGGTGAGGGTGCGCGCGGCGGCGTCGATGCGCAGCTCGCCCGCGCCGGCCACGCAGGGCTTGCCCATGCCGCGGGCGACCACCGCGGCGTGCGACGTCATGCCGCCGTGCGCGGTGAGCACGCCCTGGGCGGCGGCGACGCCGTGGATGTCGTCGGGCGTCGTCTCCCACCGCACGAGCACGACGTGCTCGCCGACCCCGCCGCGCTCGGCCGCGGTGTCGGCGTCGAACACGAGGGTGCCCACCGCGGCGCCCGGGGACGCGTTCAGGCCGTGCGTGAGCGGGGTCGGGACTCGGTCGGGGTCGAGTGTCGGGTGCAGGAGCTGGTCGAGCTGGGCGGGGTCGATGCGCCGCAGCGCGGTCCGCCGGTCGATCGCGCCCTCGGCGACCAGGTCGCGCGCCACCTTCAGGGCCGCCGCCGCGGTGCGCTTGCCGGTGCGCACCTGGAGCAGGTACAGCGTGCCGTCGTCGATCGTGAACTCGATGTCCTGCATGTCCTGGTAGTGCTGCTCCAGGCGGTCCATCGTGTCCAGGAGCTGCGTGTAGACCCCGGGCAGCACCTGTTCCAGCTGCGGGAGGCGTAGCGGTGTGCGGATGCCCGCGACGACGTCCTCCCCCTGGGCGTCCAGGAGGAACTCCCCGTACCGCTCCCGGGCGCCCGTGGCCGGGTTGCGCGTGAAGCACACGCCGGTCGCGGAGGTGTCGCCCTTGTTGCCGAACACCATCTGCATCACGTTCACGGCGGTACCGAGGTCGTCCGGGATGTCGTTCAGCTCGCGGTACACGCGCGCCCGCGGGCTGTTCCAGGAGCCGAACACCGCGTCCACCGCCCGGCGGAGCTGCTCGTGCGGCTCGGTCGGCAGGTCACGGCCCGTATTCCGGCGGACGACGCCGCGGAACGTCGTCACCAGCTCCTGCAGGTCGTCCGCCGTCAGCTCGGCGTCCCGCCGCACCCCTCGGCGCTCCTTGAGTGCCGCCAGCTCGTCCTCGAAGGCCTGCCCCGGCACGCCCTCGACCACCGTGCCGTACATCTGCACGAACCGGCGGTAGGTGTCCCAGGCGAAGCGCGGGTCGTCCGACTCGGCGGCCAGGCCGCGGGCCGCCTGGTCCGACATGCCCAGGTTGAGGACCGTGTCCATCATCCCCGGCATCGAGACCACCGCGCCCGAGCGCACGGAGACGAGCAGCGGCCGCTCGGCCGCCCCGAGGGTGCGTCCCGTGCGGCGCTCCAGATTCGCCAGGTGCATCCGGATCTCGTCCCACAGCCCGTCGGGCCACGTACCGCCGTCCTCCATCGCTGCGACGCACGCCGCCGTGGTGACGGTGAAGCCGTCCGGGACGGGCAGGCCGATGCGCCGCATCTCCGCGACACCGGCGCCCTTGCCGCCGAGCAGCGCCCGCATCCCGGCGTCCCCCTCGGACAGGTCGTAGACGAACCGCGCCCCGGGCGCCCGGGCGGACGTGTTCCCGGTGGCGGATGCGGCCCGGCTGTTCGTGTGGGTGGTCATGACGGCTCCCGTGGACAGGCGCTCGGTGCACCCACGCTCCGGGTGCGGGCGCGTCTACCCGGTCAGCGTCCCTCGTGCGCCGTCCGCCGCACCAGGGACGAACGGCCCGGAATCTCCGCCGGACGCGCCCGACGGGACAGAAAGGAAAAATTCACCCGCACGTCGGTGCGTCGTCGGGTCCGCGTCGGCCGCGTGGGCGAGGATTCGTCCGAATAGTTCCCCCACCGAGAGGGAGATCCGCGTGTCCGAGACCAGCACCAAGACCAGCACCAAGACCAGCACCGTGTCCAGCCTGATCAGAATGCTCGTCGTCCTGTCCGCCATGGTCAGCCTCGTCGCCGGCGGCGTCACCGTCGCCCCCGCGGCGAACGCGACCGTCTACGGCTCCTGCACGCACAGCGGCTGCACCGAGGCGTACTCCTCGAAGTCGATCTGGAGCTCCAAGGGCTACCCCAGCAGCCGCGGCTGGGTGAGCTGGCCCAACGGCCAGTGCAACTTCGCGGGCGGCACCTACAACAACTACGAGGGTGAGCTCCCGACGGGCCACTCCTACCTCGAGTTCGACGTCACGCCGCGCGCGTGCGGCGCCGCGCGCCAGTCCTACCGGCTCATCCTGGACCGCACCACCGGGGTGACCTACTTCTCGCCCAACCACTACGGCGACTTCTACCGGATGTGACCCGGCCCCGTGCGCGGCGTCCGGCCCCGCCCCGGGCCGGACGCCGCGCACGGGCCCGGCCCTGAGCAGGACGGATAGCCTCGAACCATGACTCGTGACCTCCCCGTGCTCGTCGTCGACGGAACGCGGTTCGACGACCTCGACGGCTTCGCCCGCGAGTTCTCCCGGCTGCTGAGCGGGTACACCTGGCGCGGAAACCTCGACGCCCTCAACGACGTGCTCCGCGGCGGGTACGGGACGCCGGCGGGCGGCTGGACCCTGCGGTGGACCAGCTCGGAGGCGTCCCGCGCGGCGCTCGGCCACCCGGAGACGGCCCGGCGGCTGGAGCGGATCCTGCCGGACGTCGACCCGTCGAACCGCGCGGCGATCGCCGCGCGGCTCGACGCCGCGCGGCGCGGCGAGGGACCGACGCTGTTCGACGAGATCGTCGCCATCGTCCGCGACCACGGACCCGGTGGCCGGGAGTCGGCGGACGGGATCGTGCTCGAGCTGGCCTGAGGCGGGCCGCGCCCGGGCCGTCAGCTGAACTGCTGCAGCCCGATCGTCGCGAGGAGGTCGAGCTGCCCGGCGGCCTCGGTACCGGGTGCGGCGGTGTAGACGATGAGGCGCAGGTCGCTGTCGCGGACGGTGAGGAAGTCGCTGTCGAGCGTGATCGGGCCGATCTCCGGGTGCAGGAACGTCCGGTGACCCGGTGCGGGCTGCGGGGGCAGGCGCCGCTCCCACAGCTCCGCGAAGTCGGCACTGACCTCCTTCAGGTCCGTGACGAGCTCGCGCAGCTCGGTGTCCTCCGGGTACCGGACCCACGCCTCCCGCAGGTCCGCGACCACCTCCAGGCGCAGGAGGTGCTCCTCCTCGTCGGTGCGCAGGTAGCGGGTGGGCCAGTGCGTGAAGATGATCCACGCCAGGTTCTGCTCCCGCAGCGGCAGGGCGGACGTGTCCCCGGTCAGGGCGTACGCCAGCGCGTTCGACGTGACGCAGTGCCACGACGCGTCGACGACGGTCACCGGCGTGTCGGTGAGCCGGTCCAGGATGCGCTGCACGCTGGGCGTGATGTGCCGCTTGATCTGCCCGGAGAGCGGCTCTGCCTGGTCCCCGAGGCGGAACAGGTGCGCACGCTCCGGGTCGGACAGCCGCAGCACGCGGGCCAGCGACAACAGCACGGACGCCGACGGATGGCCGGCGCGGCCCTGCTCCAGGCGGGCCAGGTACTCGACCGACAGCCCCGCGAGCTGGGCGACCTCCTGCCTTCGCAGACCGGCCACGCGCCGTCGCCCGCCGGCGACGAGGCCCGCCTCGGCGGGCGAGACCCGGTCACGCCAGGCGCGCAGGCTGCTGGCGAGCTCGGCGGAGTTCACGACCATGCGTCAGTCGTATCACGCAGGTGGGCGGTCGAGGGTAGCCCTGCCAGTACGAGGCTCGACAGGTTCATTTTGCTCCGGACGCCGCGGGGCGAGACTCGGGGCACCTGGCCGGTGGGACCCACCGACAGCCGAACCGACAGATCGGAAGAGCAATGAAGAACACCCGCCTCGTGCCCACCCCGTCCGTGGCGGTCGCGCCGTGAGCGCGGGCATGACCCCGGAGGAGCTGCGCGACTTCTACCGGCGGTACGTGGACCTGGCGAACAAGCGCGACTTCGACCGCATGGACGAGTTCGCGCACGACGAGGTCATCATGAACGGCACCCCGGTCGCCCGTGACGACATGGTGGCCGAGTTCCGCCGGCACACCGACGCCGTCCCCGACCTGACCTGGGAGATCAAGGAGCTCCTGGTCGACGGCGGCCACGTCGCCGCCCGGCTCGTCGACACCGGGACGCCCGAGCGGGAGTGGAACGGCCTCGCCCCCACCGGGGCGACCGTCACCTTCGCCGAGACCGCGTTCTACGAGGTCGAGGACGGCCGGTTCAAGCACATGTGGTACCTGATGGACGCCGACGCGCTGCGCGCGCAGCTCGCCCGGTAGGCGACGGGAACCGTCAGCAGGACGGTGGATGGCCCGGCCGACGGCCGGGCCATCGCCGTTCCCAGCTCCCCCAGGTGTCCGACTTTTCCACTTCACCCGCTCTGTGACACAACGTTTCCCGCGCCCCGGACGTGTGAGATGACATGAGGAACAAAGCGGTGCACCCAGTCATCCTCGGTGGCGACGCCGGCGCCTACAGCCTCGCGCGCGCCTTCCACGAGGGCTACGGGGTCCGGTCGACCGTCGTGTCCATCCGCCCGACGCCGAACGTCGCGCACTCCGGCATCATCCGCAACGTCGTCGAGCCGCGCCTCGACGAACCCGACGTCCTGGTCGAGCTGATCCGCCGGGTCGCCGCCGCCGGACCGGGCCCGGTCATCGTGCTCACCTGCGTGGACTGGTACGTGCGGGCGCTCGCGGTGCACCGCGAGCGCCTGGAGGACGTGGTGGTCGTGCCCTACCCGTCGGTCGACCTGCTCGACCGGGTGATGGACAAGCGGCGGTTCTCCGAGCTGTGCCAGGAGGTCGGGGTGCCGCACCCCCGCACCGAGGTGCGCGACGGCGGGGAGCCGGTCGGCGACCTCGACCTGCGCTACCCGCTGGTCGCCAAGCCCGGCGACAACACGGCCTGGCACCAGGTCTCGTTCCCCGGCAAGGCGAAGGTGCACATGGTGCGGGACCGCGACGAGCTGACCGCGCTGCTGACGGCAGCCGGGGAGGCGGGCTACCGGCGGCCGATGATCATCCAGGAGTACGTGCCCGGCGACGACTCGCAGATGCGGATCATGACCACCTACTCCGACCGCACGGGCGCGGTGCGGATGGCGTGGGGCGGCCGGGTACTCCTGGAGGAGCACACACCGGGGACGCTGGGCAACCCCGCCGCGATCCTCACGGGGCCGCTCCCCCAGGTCGAGGCGGACGCCCGCCGGCTGGTGGAGCACCTGGGCTGGACGGGGTTCGCGAACTTCGACGTGAAGGTGGACCCCCGGACCGGCGTCGGCCACTTCTTCGAGCTGAACCCGCGCACGGGGCGCTCCAACTACTACCTGACGGCGAGCGGGCTGAACCCCGCCGCCTACTGGATGGGCGACCACCTGACCGGGTTCTGGCCGCCCGCCACCGAGCCGCTGGAGGTGCTGTACCGGATCGTCCCCGGCTTCCTCCTGGACCGGTACGTGCAGGACAAGCAGGTGCGCGCCGAGGTGCGCCGCGCCCGCACGGTGCACCCGCTCAAGTACGGCCGGGACCGGTCGCCCCGCCGGGACGCCTGGGTGCGCCTCGCCGAGCTGAACCAGGTGCGCAAGTTCTCGCAGTACCACCCCGCGCCCGAGCCGGGCGAGACGAACGGGAGCCCCGAGGAGCCCGTCCCGTCCGGGGGGCGCGACGTTGCCTGACGACGGCGGCAGACCGGGCGCCTGCGTCGCGGGCACGCTGGTCGGCGTGCTCGGCGGGGTCGGGCCGCTCGCGACGGTCCTGTTCATGGAGCGCGTCGTGCGCCTGACCGACGCGGCGCGCGACCAGGACCACGTCGACATGGTGGTGCTCCAGCACGCGACCGTCCCGGACCGGACGGCGTTCGTGCTGGGGCGCTCCGCCGACGACCCCGGGCCGGTGCTCGCCGCCGACGCGCGGCGGCTGGCCGGGCTCGGGGCCGACTTCCTCGTGCTGCCGTGCAACACGGCGCACGCCTTCGCCGGCGCGGTCGCCGCGGCGACGTCGGCCCCGCTGCTGACGGCCGTGGACGCGACCGTGTCGGCGGTGTGCGGCGCCTGGACCGGTCGCTCCAGCGGGGCGCGGCCGGAGGCCGTCGGCCTGCTGGCGACCGAGGGGACGATCGAGTCGGGCGTCTACCTGGACGCCTTCAGCGCCCACGGCGTCAAGACCCTCGTGCCGGACGTCGCCGGCCAGGCGGCCGTGACCGCCCTGATCTACGACGGCGTCAAGGCGGGCCGCGGCGGCGACCTGACCGTGCTGGCGGGCGTGATGGCCGACCTGCGGTCGCGCGGCGCCGGCGCGATCGTGCTCGGGTGCACCGAGCTGTCCGTCGCGGCGGAGGCGACGCCCCCGGGCCTCCTGCCCGAGGTCGTGCTCGTGGACGCCCTCGACGAGCTGGCCCGCGCGACGGTGCTGCGGGCGGGACGGCGACTGCGCGCGGCGGCCTGACGACGGGCCACCGGGCCGTTCCCGTGCGAGCCTGAAGACGCTCCCGCGCCCGGCACCGCACGCCCGTGCGCGACCATCCCCGGGGAGGAACGATGTCCGCGCAGCCGTCCCCCGAGCACCGGCGCTACCGCTGGCGAGGCCCGGTGCTGGTCACCGGGGCCGCCCTCGCGGCCCTGGTGCTGGGCCTGGCCGGAGGCGTGCTCGGCGCCCGGCTCGCGGCGGACCCGGACGCGGCCGAGCCGGTGGGCAGCTGCGACGTGGCCGAGGTGGCCCCGCGCGTCCTGCCGACGGTCGTCACGATCAGCGCGACGGGCGCGGAGTCGGGCACGGGCAGCGGCGCGATCCTCACCGCCGACGGCGCCGTGGTCACCAACGACCACGTCATCACGCCGGCCGTCCCCGACGGCCGGATCGAGGTGATCCTGGCCGACGGCGAGCGTCTGCCCGCCGAGCTGGTGGGACGCGACCCGCAGACGGACCTCGCCGTGCTGGACGTCGAGCCCGGGCGTGCGCTGCCCGCCATCGAGCTGGCCGGCTCGGACGACGTCGCGATCGGGGAGCCGGTCGTCGCCCTCGGCGCGCCGCTCGGGCTGTCCAGCACGGTGACGGCGGGGATCGTCAGCGCGACCGGCCGCTCGGTGACGGTGCCCACCGGCGAGGGCGGCACCACCGTCCTGACCGGGGCGATCCAGACGGACGCCTCGATCAACCCCGGCAACTCCGGCGGCGCGCTGGTCGACTGCGACGGGCGCCTGGTCGGGGTGAACACCGCGATCTCGACCGTGCCCGACAGTGCGGGGCAGCCCGTGGGCGGCAGCGTCGGGATCGGGTTCGCGGTGCCCGTGGGCACGGTCCGGGCGATCACCGACGAGCTGATCGAGCACGGCCGGGTCGCGCACCCGTCCTTCGGGATGACCGTCTCCGCGCTCCCGCCGTCCGCCGCCGCGCGGTTCGGCGTGCCGCCGGGCCTCGTCGTCACCGCCGTGGCGGACGACGGGGCCGCGCAGGCCGCCGGCCTGAGGGTGGGTGACCTGATCACCGGCCTGGACGGCGAGGCCGCGCCGACCGACGCGACGCTCGCGCGGGTCGTCGTCCACGCCGCCGACGGCGACGAGGTGGCGGTGGAGGTCCTGCGCGACGGGCAGACCCGCCAGGTGACGGTGACGCTGCGCTGAGCCGCGTCGGCCCGGGCCGAACCGGTCCGCCTAGCTCGCCCGCGGTGACGTCGTGGCCAGCGCCCGGTCGACGAGGTCGTCGATCGCCGCGGTACCCACCGGCCGGCCCTCGAACGTGACGAGCACGAGCACCGCCCCCGTCAGGAGCGCGAGCGTGGGTTCGACGTCGCGCCGCGCGACGTGCGACTCGAGGACGGCGCGCAGCCCGCTGGTCCCCGTCTCGTAGAGCCGGGTGCGCAGCCGGCCGACCACCTCGCTGTCGCCCGCGCGCTCGACGACGCCCGCCAGCAGGCGGTCGAGGTGCCCGCGCGTGAGGTCGTCGGCGAAGTCGGCCAGGCCGGCGCGGAGGTCGGCCCGCAGGTCTCCGGTGGCCGCCGGGTGGTCCGCCTCGTCGCAGATCTGCTCGATCGACGCGCTGATCAGGTCGAGCCGGGTGGGCCAGTGCGTGTAGACGGTCGCCTTGGAGTACCCGGCGCGCCGGGCCACCGCGGCGTGCGTGACGGCGTCCCAGCCCTCGTCGAGCAGGAGCGCGCTGGTCGCGGCGACGACGTCGCGCCGCGTGCGGGCGATACGCGGGTCCAGGGCTGTGGTCTCGCTCGTCATGGCGCGATCCTACGAGTACTGGACGGCGTTGACACTGTTGAACACATCGTTCAATACTGACATGCATGACCAACAATGCCGCCCCGCCCGCCGAGACCCCCGCGCGGGTCGAGGTCTTCCAGCTCCCCACGGGCACGTACGAGACCCCGGCCGCCCTCGCCTTCCAGGGCGGCCGCTTCCGGGACCGCCGGCAGTTCGCCGCCACAGCCGTGCTCGTCCGGCACCCGAAGGGCGACGTCCTGATCGACGCCGGGTTCGGCGCGCACGCCGAGGAGCACATCCGCTCGCTGCCCGCCTTCCGGCGCTCCCCCCACCACCTCGGCGCGACCGTGAGCCAGCAGCTCGACGCCGCCGGCCACGACCGCGGCCGGCTGCTCGGCGTGATCCTGACCCACTCGCACTGGGACCACGTCAGCGGCCTGGACTCGCTCGACGTGCCGGTGCTCGTGACCGCCGAGGAGCTGCGGTACGCGGCCGACAGCCGGGGTGACCGGGTGTTCGGCCGCGTCGTCCCGGGCCACGACCTGCGGGTGTACGCCTTAGACGGCCCGCCCCACCTGGGCTTCCCGGCCAGCCACGACCTGCACGGGGACGGTTCCGTCGTGATCGTGCCGACACCGGGCCACACCACCGGGTCGGTCGCGGTGCTCGTCACCGCGGGGCCGGGCCAGCGGTTCGCCTTCGTCGGCGACCTCGCCTGGCAGCTCGACGGGATCGAGCGCGGGGCGCAACGGCCCCTTGTGATGCGCCTGCTCGCCGACAGCGACCCGGCGCGCGTCCGGCGAGACCTGGCCCGGGTGGCGGCGCTCCCGCCCGACGTGCGGATCGTGCCGGCGCACGACGCGCGGGCCTACGCGGGCATCCCGCTGCTAGGCGCGTAGGCGCGACGGTTTTTGCATCTCGGACCGATCGGACGTACGGTGGAGTTACTAGTCAGTCTACCTAGACGTGTACGAGAGGCATACCCATGAAGCTCAGGACCTCCACCCGCCGGCTCGGTGCGGCGATCGGCATCGCCGCGAGCGCGGCGCTCGCCCTCGGTATCGGGGCCGGCGCGGCCCAGGCCGACAGCGGCCACCGCCCCGACCGCGACACGACCAAGCCCACCGTCGTCCTCGTGCACGGTGCCTTCGCCGACGCGAGCGGCTTCGGCGGCGTGATCGACCGGCTGCAGCGCGACGGCTACCCCGTGATCGCCGTCGGCAACCCGCTGCGCGGCCTCGCGTCGGACGCCGCCTACGTGCGCAGCGTCGTCGACTCGATCGACGGCGACGTCGTGCTGGTCGGCCACTCCTACGGCGGCGGTGTCATCACCAACGCCGCGTCCGGCGCCGACAACGTCGACGCCCTCGTGTACGTCGCGGCCTTCGCCCCCGACAAGGGCGAGACCGTCGGCCAGTTCAACGACCCGGCCCAGTACCCCGGCAGCGAGCTGGAGCCCGAGTCGCTGGTGCTGCGCCCGTTCCCGGGCGGCGTCGACGCCACCATCGACCCCGCGGACTTCCGCGAGATCTTCGCCCAGGACCTGCCCGCGCAGCAGGCCCGCCTCATGGCCGCGACCCAGCGCCCGGCGAACGTCGCCGTCCTGGAGGAGGAGTCCACGGTCGAGCCGGCCTGGAAGACGATCCCGAGCTGGTACCAGGTCTCGGCCCAGGACCACGCCCTGTCCCCCGTGGCGCAGCGCTTCTTCGCCGAGCGCATGAACGCGCACACCACCACGATCGACGCCTCGCACGCCGGCTACGTCTCCCACCCGGCCGAGACGGCGAAGGTCATCGAGAACGCCGCTCGCGCGACGAGCTGAGGTACCCCGCGCCGGGCGCCCAGGTCACCGACCGGGGCGCCCGGCGCTGCTCACGCCGCCCGTCGGGACGCTACGCTCCAGGCGACGAGCTCCCCGCGAAAGGATGCCCATGCCCGCAACGGCCGACCTCTACGACGAACTCGGCGAGACGGTCCAGTCCGTACCCGTCCAGTTCCAGCTCCACGGCGGCGTCGCCCGGTTCGAGGGGCCCGTACGCACCGTGCGCTGCTTCGAGGACAACGCGCTGCTGAAGTCGATCGTCTCGACGCCGGGCGACGGCGCCGTCCTGGTCGTCGACGGCGGCGGTTCGCTGGAGCGAGCCCTGCTGGGCGACATGATCGCCCGGATCGCCGCCGACAACGGTTGGGCGGGCGTGGTCGTCCACGGCGCGGTCCGCGACCGCGTGGCGCTGGCCGAGATCCCGATCGGGATCAAGGCCCTGGGCACCAACCCACGCAAGAGCACCAAGACCGGCGCGGGCGAGGCCGACGCCGAGGTCACCTTCGGCGGCGTCACGTTCCGCCCGGGCGCCCGGCTCTGGAGCGACGAGGACGGCATCCTCGTCGAGCGCTGAGCCCCACCTCACTCCTTGACCGACCCCGCCGTCAGGCCCTCCACGATCCAGCGGCTCGCCAGGGCGAACAGCACCATGGTGGGCAGCACGGTGAGCACCGCGGCGGCCGACATCGGGCCCCAGGCGATGTTGAACGTCGAGATGAAGCCGTTGAGCGCGGCCGGGACGGTCTTGTTGGCGTCGGAGTTCATCAGCACCACGGACAGGAACAGCTCGTTCCAGCAGTTCACGAAGTTGAAGATGAACGCGGCGGCGATGCCGGGCGCCATGACGGGCACGAGCACGCGGAACAGCGCGCCGAGCCGCGAGCAGCCGTCGATCATCGCGGCCTCCTCCAGCGCGTCCGGCATGTTCTCGAAGAACCCGCGCAGCATCACGGTGGAGAACGGGATGCACATGGCCACGTAGACCAGCCCCAGGCCCGGCCTGGTGTCCACCAGGCCGAGGTCGGCGAGCATCGCGTACAGCGGCCCGAGCGCGATGAACGCCGGGATCATCTGCGTGAGCAGGAACGCCCCGAGCACCGCGCCCTTGCCCCGGAACTCGAACCGGGCCAGCACGTAGGCACTGAGCAGGGCGATGAGCGTCGCCGTGGCCCCGGCCACGAGCGCGACCACGAGCGAGTTGCCGAGGAACGTGCCGAAGGCCGACGTCGCGAACAGGTCGGTGTAGTTGGCGGTCGAGAACTCGGACGGCCAGTACTCCAGCGGCCACCGGTTGATCGAGCCGGGCGACTTGAACGAGGTGACGACCACCCAGTACAGCGGGAACAGGGTGATGACCAGCCACAGCGAGAGCCCCGTGACGCGGGCGACACGAGCCGTCATCGCTGGTTCACCCGCCGCATCGCCGTCAGGTAGAAGGCGCAGAACACGAACAGGACGACCATGACGGCCAGCCCGATCGCGCTCGCCAGGCCGTAGCTGCCCTGCTGGGTGTACTCGATCATCCAGGTGGTGACGATGTGCGTGCGGCCCGCAGGCCCGCCGGCGGTCATCGCGTAGATGATCTCGGGCGAGTTGAACGTCCAGATGGCCCGGAGCAGCACGGTCAGCGCGAGCGTCGTCCAGATGTAGGGGACGACGATCGAGAGGAGCCGGCGCACCGTGCCCGCCCCGTCGATGGCCGCGGCCTCCAGCACCTCGTCGGGCACGGACTGGAGGGCCGCGAGGATCATGATCGCGAAGAAGGTCACGCCGTACCAGACGTTGGCGACGATCACGGCGACCATGGCCAGCCTCGGGTCGGCGAGCCACGGCAGGGGCGCGTCGATGGCGCCCGCCTTCATCAGCAGGTCGTTCACCACGCCGAACTCGGCGTTGAACATCCAGCGGAACAGCATGCCGACCAGGAAGCCGGACACCGCCCACGGGTAGAAGATCAGCGCCTGGTAGAGCCCGCGGAAGCGGAACCGGCGCCACAGGGCCAGCGCGACCAGGAACCCGATGACGAGCTGGGGCACGATCGAGCCGACCACCCACACCAGCGTGTTGCGCGCGACCACGGGGAAGACCGGGTCGGCGAGGATCGTCGCGAAGTTGCCCAGACCCACCCAGGGCGTCGACGTGAGGTCCCACAGGTTCCAGTCGCGGAACGCCATCTGGGCGCCCTGCAGCATCGGCCAGTAGGTGAACCAGCAGACGAAGACGATGGCGGGCGCGAAGAACCCGAGGATCGTCAGCGCCTGCCGGCGCCCGAAGGCCCGGCGGCGTACCGGCCCGCGCGGGGCTCGCGCCCGCGGGGGCCGGACGGCGGTGGCGGTCACGTCACTGCTCCGCGGCGTACTTCTCGGTCCAGAACGTGTCCCACTCGTCGAGCAGCTCGCTCGTCGTCATGCTGCCCAGCAGCACCGCCTGGACGTCCTGGTCCGCCTTCTGCTCCCACTCCGTCCACCAGCTCACGCCGCGCGGCTGCACCACGTTGACGTACGTCTCGGGGTCGTCGGTCATGGCGACGTAGCTCGCCCACGGCCCCTCGGCGTAGAACGGGTCCTCGCCCGCGCCGTCGATGATCGGCACCAGGCTGTTCTCCTGGGCGAACCGGGTCGCGGGCTCCGCCCCCGAGAGGAACTCGACCAGGTCGGTCGCCTCCTCCTGGTGCTCGCTCGCCTCGGCCACGCCCCAGCCCGCGGTCGCGAGGGGCTGCGCCGCCTTGCCGGTGGGCCCGGTCAGCAGCGGGGCCGTGGACCACTGCTCCTGCGTGATGGTCGTCGACTGCGACACGGTGGCGATGACCTCCGGGTCCTGCAGCAGGAACGCCGTCGAACCGTTGGTGAAGCCCTCCACCATCTCGGGGTAGCCCCACGAGACGGCCGACGGCGGCGCCGCCTCCTCGAACAGGGAGAAGTAGGTGTCCACGGCGTCCTGCGCCTCGGGCGCCGAGAAGATCGTCGACCCGTCCGCGAGCAGGTAGGCGTTCTCCACGTCGAGGTCGTCGATCGTGTACGCCTCGACGGCGGCCACCACGTTGCTGAACCCGTTCTGGCCGCCGCGGAACGCGTAGCCGTAGGTGTTCTGCCCCGGGTCCTGGATCGCGGAGGCCTGTTCCAGCAGGTCCGCCCACGACGCCGGCGGCCCGTCGAAGCCCGCCTCCTCGACGAGGTCGGTGCGGTAGAACAGCGACAGCCCGTAGAAGCCGTACGGCACGTAGTAGCGGGCGCCGTCCTCCGCGGTGACGGCCTGCGCGTTGTCGGTCAGGTCGTCCCAGCCGGCCCACGCCGTGGCGTCGTCGGACAGGTCGTGGAGCCAGCCGTTGTTGCTGAAGGCGCCGACGGTGCTGTCGCGCACCTCCAGGACGTCGACGCCCTTGCCCGCCTGGAGCATCTGCTGGAGCTTCTGGTCGGCCTGGTCGGTGGGCGGGGACACCAGGTCGACGGTGACGCCGGGGTGCTCCGCCTCGAACTCGTCCAGCAGCTCGCGGATCAGCGCGGTCCGGGCCGGGTTGGTCAGGCTCTCGACCATCTGCAGACGGACGGTCCCGTCGGCGGCGGACCCGCCGCCGGAGCACGCGGTGAGGGCGAGCAGGCCCATCGTGGCCAGGCTCGCGGTGACGGCAGCTCGGGTGCGGTTCATGTGCGCACCTCTCCTTACTTGTCGGTCAGGCTCGTGGGTCGGTTGCTCGGGGTGTTGATGCCGCGTCAGGCGCGGCGGCGTTCCTCGGCGAACGCCAGGATCTGGGGCACGGCCCGCTCGACGAACGCGTCGAAGTCGCGCTGCTCCGTGTACAGGTGCACGGACAGGCGCAGGTAGCCGACGCCGCCGATGCTCGTGAAGGCCGACTCGACGCCGGCCAGGTCGAGCAGGCGCAGGCGCAGCTCGTCGGCGTCGCGCCGGTCCCGGCCCAGCCCGTCGGGCAGCCGGAGCAGGCGCATGGAGACCACGGGCAGGCCGACGTCGGTGGCCACCGGGGCGTCGACGTGCGGCTGCAGAGCGGCGCCGATGACGGCGGCGCCGTGGTCCGCGAGGGCCGTCATCGTCTCGCGTGCTCGTGCCCAGCCGTGCTCGCGCTCGACGAACTCGATGGCACGGCCGGAGGCGAGGTAGCTGGTCGCGTCGAGGGTGCCCTGCGCGTCGAACCGCCGCGGGTAGGGCTCCTCGGCGCCCCACGAGTCGATGAGCGGCCAGAGGTCGTCGCGGTCGGGGGCCCGCGTGACGAGCAGGGCCGAGCCGCGGGGCGCGCAGGGCCACTTGTGCAGGTTGCCGAACCACCAGTCGCCGCCGGCGGCGGCCGCGGCGTCGGGCACGAGGCCGGGGGCGTGCGCGCCGTCGACCAGCACGCGGGCGCCGCGCTCGTGGGCGAGCTCGGCGATCCGGGCGGTCGGGAGCAGGCGGGCGGTGGGCGAGGTGATCTGGTCGACGACGACGAGGCGCACCGCGTCGGTGAGCTCCGCCCGGAAGCGCTCGACGACGTCGTCGGCGCTCGCCGCGAGCGGGATCGTGACCGTGCGCACCCGGGCGCCGAAGCGGCGGGCGAGCCGCTGTGCGCCCATGGTGACGGCGCCGTAGCCGTGGTCGGTCACGAGGATCTCGTCGCCGGGGGCGAGCCGGAGCGCGTTGAGCACCACCGTCGCGGCGGCCGAGGCGTTGGGCACGAACGCCGTGTCCGCGGGCCGGGCGCCGACGAACGGTGCGACCTCCTCGCGCGCCGCGGCGACGAGCTCAGCGACCCGCGGGAACCAGCCGACGGGGCTCAGGTCCGCCTGGCGGCGCAGCTCGTCCTGGTGGCGCAGCACCTCGGTGGGCACCGCGCCGAACGAGCCGTGGTTGAGGTGCACCACCGCGTCGTCCAGCGGCCAGGCCGCGCGCGCCGGACGGCCGGACGCGAGCCGGACGGGCGCCGGGGCGGGCACCGTGCGTGTCTGGTCCATCAACACCTCTCTCGGGATTTGTCGGACAACCATGGCAGGCCGAGCCCGGCAGCACCAGAGATTCCGCGTAGATGACACAGACCTGTAGGACAGGTTTTACGGGCGCGAAATGTCCCGCCCGGCACGGGAACCTGCGATCCTGGTGGGATGCACGAGGTGAGCGCAGTCGAGACGGCCCTGCACGGGCTGCGGACCCTGATCGCCGACGGCTCGCTCCAGCCGGGCGACCGGATGCCCAGCGAGGGCGAGCTGAGCGAGCGGCTCGGCGTCTCGCGCGGGTCGATCCGCGAGGCGATCCGCACCCTCTCGGCCCTGGGCGTCGTCGAGACGCGCCGGGGCGCGGGCACCTACGTGGGCGAGCTGCGCGCCGCCGACATGATCCAGACGCTCTCGCTCACGGTCGGCCTGCTCCCGCTGGAGTCGATCCTGGAGCTGTACGAGCTGCGCCGGGTGCTGGAGGCGCACGCCGTCGCCCTGTCCGCCGCGCGCTGCGACGACCCGACGCTGGCCCGCCTGGGCGACCTGCTCGACCGCCTGGAGGCCAGCGAGGACGTCGACGAGCAGTCGGCGCTCGACCACGAGTTCCACATGGGCATCGTGCGACTGTGCGGCAACGAGTCGCTCGGCGCGCTCGTGTCGGTGCTGCGCTCCCGCTCGCGTGCGTACCCGGTGCTCACCCCGGAGACCAAGCGCGTCTCCGACGCCGGGCACCGCGCGATCCTGCGGGCGCTGACGGCGCGCGACCCCGTCGCGGCGTCCGTGGCGGCCGCCGCCCACGTGACGCAGAGCGAGGTGTGGCTCCGCGAGGTCCGGCCGGCACCGGAGGCCGTGGGCTGAGCGCGGCCTCCGGCGGCGGCTACTTGGTCGAGGCGGGGTCCTCGTCGCCGATGTGCCCCGGGGCGTTGGCGGCCAGCACCCGCTGGACGAACGCGCAGTACTCCGCCATGTAGTGCCGCAGGAACGCCGCCGTGGTCTCGTTGACCACCGTGCCGTCCGGGCCGAAGTCGGCGGCGTCGAACGTGATGTAGGCCTCGGGAGCGTTGAGCTGCGGCGCGTCGAGGAAGCTCAGCACGCTGCGCATCGACGACTGCATGACGGCCGTGCCGATCCCGCCGGGCGAGGCGCCGATGATGCCGGTCGGCTTGCGGGCGAAGGAGTTCTGGCCCCAGGGCCGCGAGCCCCAGTCGATGGCGTTCTTCAGGGCACCCGGGATCGAGCGGTTGTACTCCGGGGAGACGAACAGCAGCCCGTCCGAGGCCTCGACCGCGGCCTTGAACGCCCGGCCCTGCGGCGGGAAGTCGGCGTCGAAGTCCCAGCTGTACAGCGGCAGGTCGCCGATCGGGATCTCGGTGAACGCGAGATCGTCGGGCGCCGAGGCGATGAGCGCCTTCGACAGCGTGCGGTTGATCGATCCCTTGGCGAGGCTGCCGACGAGGTAGCCGATCTGGTAGGTCATGACGCCTCCCGTGCGTCAGTCGGTCGTCGACGCGCGCCGCCGGCGTGCCGGCACGGACCGGTGCCGGCACTGTCCACTGTGCGCTCGGACGCCGGGCCGCGCGAGTTCACCCGGATGCCGAGCCGCCCGGCCCACTACGCGTCGCCGTCGAACAGCCCGCCGTCGAGCAGCCAGTTGTAGCGCAGGCGCAGGGCGCGCTCGGTGCTGGCCAGCAGCGTGGCCACCAGGATCGAGAGGTTGAGCCACGCCGGCAGCCGCACCGGGGAGGTGAACGTGGTGCCGAGCCGCTCGGCGACGGGCGGGATCTGGGAGATCTCCTCGACGATCTGCGGCACCCCGAGGACCAGCCCGATCACGAGGACGACCACGGAGACCAGCCCGATGGACCGGCCCGCGACCGGGTGCTCCTGCTCCAGGCGGGCACGGCGGCCCTCGGCCGAGGCGGCGTCCGGCACGAGCTGGCGCTCGGTCCCGTCGTCGGACACGTAGTGGCAGCGCCGCAGGCCGAAGCCGCTGGTGACCACCTCGATGACGCCGCCGGTGACCGGGAAGCGGGCCGGGAGCTTCGACGTGGCCTGCAGCCGGCCGTCGAGGTAGAGCCTGGCCCACACCGTGCCGTTGTCGTCGCCCCCGTGCCGGATGTCCACCGACCAGGTCTCGCGACGACCGTCCCCGACGCCGAGGTCCAGGTGGAACAGCGAGCGGGTGAACGGCTGCCACCACCGGAACCGAGGGAGCGGGCTGCCGTCACCTGGCCGGACGCGCCTGGCGGCACGCCGGCGACTCGGGTCCGAGAACATGCCCGACACCGTAACAACGCCCCCGCGGGTCCGCACCGAAGGTCACGGCGCCGGCCGAGCCGCTACCTGCTGTCGCGCTTGCCCTGCCGGCGTGCGCCCTGCGCCCGGGTCGAGGCGTCGCGCTTCTTGCCGCCCGTCGTCTTCTGGTGGCTCCGGGCCCGACCGGGCCCGACCTTCGTGCCGCCCGGCCGGTCCGCCGTGCCCGGCCCGGAGGACCTGCCCGCCCGGGCCTGGGCGAGCCGCTCGTCCTTCAGGGCCTCGGCCTGCACGTGCGCGACGTGCGCGAGCCGCCCGCTGACGATCGACAGCGCCTCCTCGAACGCGGCCGCCCGCCAGCGCGCCTTGCCGCCCTTGGGCGCGGCGTTGCCGCGCGCGCCGAGCTCCTCGACGTTGCGGGCCGCCTTGCGGCGGTAGTTCTTGACGTGCTTGTTGCGCGCCCGCCGCACGCGGCGGTGCAGGTCGAGCAGCGCGTCCTCGTCGAGCGCCTTCAACCGCTTGGGTTCGAGCTCGCGCACCAGGTCGAGCTCGTCGTCCTTGAGCACCCACAGGTAGTCGTCCATCGCTGACCGTCCTCCGCGCCGAGTCCTGAGCATCCCCACCATCGCAGGTTTGCCGCGCGGCGGCGCGTCAGGTCTTCAGGATCTCCCCGTCGCTCTCCAGGACGATCGGCACGCCCGAGGTCTTCCAGCGCAGCGGGACCACCTCGACCGGGGTGTCGCACACGTTGAGGATCGCCCGCGGCGTCCGCCCGAGCCGGGCGGTGCGCCCCAGCCCACGGTGGTGCCGCGCGACCATCAGCACGTCCGCGTCGGCCGCCGCCTCGACGAGCACCTCGTCCGGGCGGCCCGGCACCACCGACGTCTCCACCGCCACACCCGGGTAGACGACGGCCCAGTCGTGCACCACCGTCTCCAGCAGCCGGGTGGCGGCCGTGACCGACTCGCCGGCGTAGGAGTCCGCGATGCCCAGGTCGGCGGCCAGGTCCGGGACCTCGACGGCGTGCACGACCCGCACGATCGCGTGCCGGCAGGCCGCGACCGAGAGCGCACGGGTCAGCAGCTCACCGGCGCTGGTGAACGTCTTGATCCCCACGACGATCCGGTTGTGCCCGCTGTCCCGCCACTGTGCGGGCACCACCGCCACGGGGACCGTGGCGCGCGCCGCGACCTCGGCGGTCGTGGCCCGGGCGACCAGGCGCTCGGCGCCGTGCCGCGTCTCGCGTCCCAGCACGAGGAGGCCGCCGGAGGCCCCCGCGGCGACGAGCTGGGCGACGCGCGGCCCGAGGGCGAGCACCGGCTCGATGTCCACCTCCGGGGCGACGGCGCGTGCTGCCTCCGCCTCCCGGGCCACCGTCCCGCGGCCCGCCCGTTCGAGGTAGGCGATGTCGCCCGCCTCGGCGGGCCAGAGCCCGCTCTCGGGCAGCGGCGCCGGGACCACGTGGACCATGCGCACCCCGCTGCGCCGGATCCGGGCCTCCGTGATCGCGTACCCGACGGCTCCCGCGCTGCGCTCGCTCCCGTCGACGGCGACGACGACCGGGGCGGCCCGCTGGTCGGCGGTCATGGTCACGCCTCGCCCAGCTGGCCCTGCGGGTACGGGCGGCGGTACAGGTTCATGTGCGGTGACCGGGCGAGCGGCCTCGTCGGCTTCTGCACGACCACGTCGGAGCCGAGGGCCTTGCCCCAGCCGTAGGCACGGTCGAGCTCACCGTCCACGAGCGGCCCGGTGACGTCGGTGACCCGGAAGCTCATGGGCGAGGCGATCAGGGGGAAGCCCAGCCGGTCCAGCCGGCGGCTCGCCGCGCGCGCGGCGGACCCGGTCAGCCGCGAGGTCGCCCGGGTGTCGAACGCCGTCGCCACCGTCTTCGTCGTCACCCCGGGCAGCGCCCCGAGCCACTCGCGGATGCCGCGGTCGCGCGAGATGACGGACGTGGCCCGCCCCGCGGCGTCGCGCCGCGTCGACGGCCAGGACATGCTGAACGCATGGGTGGGCCCGCCCACGACCAGCATCGTGACGTCGGCCGGCACGGTGGCCGGTGCCGCGCTCACCTCGACGACGTCGGCGTGCATCGACGCCTCGATCCCGTCCGCGATCGACCGCGCGATCGCCTCCGTGTTGCCGAACATGGACTCGTAGACCACCAGTGCCCGCATCGTGGCCACCTCCTTTTGGTTCTCCCTCCACGCTTGTTCCCCGGCCGGTCGGGCGTCAGGGCCGTCAGGCCCACGTCGGCAGGACCTTTGGCCCGTGCCCCGCGACCACCCACCCCGAAGACTGGATCGATGGACGTCGTCGACTCGCGGGTGGAGCGGATCCTGCGGGCCGCCGCGAGTGCCCCGAGCGTCCACAACACGCAGCCGTGGCGGGTGGAGGTCACGGGCCGGACCGTGGTTGTGCGGGCGGACCCGGCGCGACAGCTGCGCCACTCGGACCCGTTGGGCCGGGAGATGCTGATCAGCTGCGGGGCCTTCCTGTTCAACGCCCGGACGGCGGCCCGCCGGGAGTCGCTGAGCGCCACGGTCCACGTGCTGCCCGCCCGGGACGACCCGCTGCTGGTGGCCACGATGCGGCTCGAGCCGGGACCGGTGCCCACCACCGACGAGCTGGAGCTGGCCGTGGCGATCGCGCGGCGCACGACGTCGCGGGTCCCGTTCGACGACCAGCCGCTGTTCACGGACGTGCTGCTGGCGATCGGGCAGGCGGCGCGGGACGAGGGCGCGGAGCTGCGCCCCGTCCAGCCGTCCGAGCCGGCGCGTGCGGAGGTGATGACCTTGGTCCGCCGGGCGGAGGCGCTCGCGGCGGAGGACCCGGCGACCCGGGGCGAGGAGCTGGCGTGGACCGCCACGGACGCGGACCGCGCCGACGGCATCCCCGCGGAGCTCCTGGGACCGGCGGCCGTCGACGACGGCGCGCCGGTCCGGCGGTTCCTCGCGAGCCGGGGCAGCGCCCAGTTCGAGCAGCACTCGACGATGGCCGTGCTCTCCACCCCCGGGGACACCCCGCGGGACTGGGTCGCCGCGGGTCAGGCGCTGGAGCACCTGCTGCTGGTCGCGATCACCTACTTCGTCCACGCGTCGTTCGCGACGACGGTGCTGGAGAACCCGACGACGCGGCACGACCTGTGCCGGGTGCTGTCGCTGGAGGCGGCGCCGCAGATGCTGATGCGGCTCGGCTACAGCTCGCTGCCCCGGCACACGCCGCGACGCACTGAGGAGGAGATCCTGCGCGAGGCCAGGCGGCAGGCAGCCCGGTAGCTCAGGAGCGGATGAACTCCAGCAGGTCGGCGTTGATCACGTCGGCGTGCGTGGTCGGCATGCCGTGCGGGAAGCCCGGGTAGGTCTTCAGCGTGCCGTTCGGCAGCAGCTCGGCCGACAGCGGGCCCGCGTTGGCGTACGGGACGATCTGGTCGTCGTCGCCGTGCATGACCAGCACCGGCACGGTGATCTTGCGCAGGTCCTCGGTGAAGTCCGTCTCCGAGAACGCCGCGATGCCGTCGTAGTGCGCCTTGGCGCCGCCCTGCATGCCCTGGCGCCACCAGTTGCGCACCAGCGGCTCGCGCGTCTCCACGCCGGGTCGGTTGAACCCGTAGAACGGGCCGGCGGGCAGGGCCGTGTAGAACTCCGACCGGCTCGCCGCGAGCTGGGCGCGCAGGTCGTCGAACACGCTCTTCGGCAGGCCGCCGGGGTTGGCCTCGGTCTGCACCATGAGCGGCGGCACGGCGGCGATGATCGCGGCCTTGGCCACGCGCGACTCACCGTGCCGGGCGATGTAGTGGACCACCTCGCCGCCGCCGGTGGAGTGGCCCACGTGCACGGCGTCGTGCAGGTCGAGGTAGGTGGTCAGCGCGGCCAGGTCGTCCGCGTAGTGGTCCATGTCGTGACCGTCGGCCACCTGCGTGGACCGGCCGTGCCCGCGGCGGTCGTGGGCGATGACCCGGTAGCCCTGGTGCAGGAAGAACAACAGCTGGGCGTCCCAGTCGTCGGCCGACAGGGGCCAGCCGTGGCTGAAGACGATGGGCTGCCCGGTCCCCCAGTCCTTGTAGAAGATCTCGACGCCGTCATCAGTGACAATCTTCGGCACGTTTCCGTCTCCGTTCGCCGTCCGGTGGGCCCGCCTCGGCGAGGCACGCCCCGCGGGGCCGCCCGCCGGCCCCGCCCTCAGCCAGCATCCGCCGCCCGGGCCGCGGCCGCAGGCCAGGATCGGCCCCGCGGGCGACTTACCCGGGTGATAAACGCGCGGCCGCGGACTCGGCCGTCACTCCGGGCCGTCACTCCTGGATGAGCGCGAAGACGTTGCCCGCCGGGTCGGTGAACCAGCCGATCGTCGGCCCCTGGGCGGGGTCGGTGCTGCGGGCCACGCCGCGTTCGTCCTGCTCGAAGCCGGGATACCGCAGCAGGCTCACCCCGGCTGCCTCCAGCTCCGTGACGGCGGCGTCGATGTCCGGCACCACGAGGTTCAGCACGGTGTACGACGCCGGGGTGTGGTCCTTGCCCTTGGGGTAGACGAACACCGACGAGCCCTCGGTCAGGTCGATCTGGAGGCCGCCCATGTCGTTGGCCCGTACGGGCAGGCCGAGGGTGTCGCGGTAGAAGCGGAGGGCGGCGTCGACGTCGTCCACCGAGAAGCCGCTGAAGGTGCGGAGCGTGGTGACCATGGTGAGTTCCTTTCGTGGGGTCGGTGCTCCGTGGCTGACGGCGGGGCGCGGCGGAACTCATCGGCGCGGTTCACCCGCGAAACACGCGGAACGGAGCCGCGGGCCGTATCACGTGGTGTCCGGCGCGACTCCCTCCGGGTAGGCGGACGAGGAGGTGCGCCTGATGAGACACCAGACGACACGACGTGCGGTGTGGCGCCGGGCCGCACCGCTGGCCCTGCTCGCGGCGCTCGTGCTCCCGGCGGGAGCGGCCTGCACCTGGGACGGCGACGACTCCGCGGGCGACGACACCGAGCAGACCGACAGCACCGACGACAACGGCGGCGGCGGCGAGGACGGCGGTGGTGGTGGCGACAACGGCGGCGGCGGCGGTGGCGGCGGCGGCGGAGGCGGTGGCGGCGGGGCGCAGCCCTCGCCGATCCGGCTCGGCAGCCCGCTGGACCGGGCCGGCGGCGACCAGACCGTGTCCGAGATCGCCGACCTCGCGGCAGGCGCGCTGGCGGACCAGTGTCCCGAAGGGGACCTGTGCGTGGAGATCACCTTCGAGCCCGCCGTGAGCGACTGCATCTACTCCGGCTCCGACCCGGCGTTCGGCGAGGTGATCGAGATCGGCGAGACCCTGACGCTGTTCGGGGACCCCGACGACTGTGCGGACGGCGAGAACGGCATCGACGGCGAGAACGGCACCGACGGCGGTCCGACCGACGAGACCACGGACGGCGGCACGGACGGAAGCACCGAGGAAACCACCGACGAGCCGACCGGCACGGACGAGAGCCCCGCCGAGGGCGGCCAGGGGTAACCCGGGATGAGCGGTCGGGAGAGGAGCGTGCCCGACGAGGACGCACCGGCCGACGTGGGCCGGGACATCGGCCGGATCGTGCGGGTCGCCACGGAGGTCATCGCGCCCGTCACCCTGATCACGGCGCTGCTGTACTTCTTCGGCCGCAAGCAGATCACGTTCTTCTTCGAGTACTTCGGCGTGGACGTCTCGACCCTGGGGCTGACCACGACCGACTACCTCTACCTCGCGCAGGACGGGCTCCTCATCCCGCTCGCGGTGGTGGCCACGGGCGTGCTCGTGGCGCTGTGGGTCAGGGGCGGGTCCCGCGCCGGGGGCTCCCGGCCCGACGTCGACCGCTGGGTCGTGCGGGTGGCCGGCCTGGTGGGAGCGGTCCTGGCCCTGTTCGGGCTCGTCCAGGCGTTCCGGCCGGGGGCGGGGCTGGCCGCCTGGGTGCCGTCGTGGGTCGCCCCCCTCTGCCTGGCCGGCGGGGTGCTGCTGCTCGGTCTGGCCGTGCGCCGCCGGCGCGCGATGCGCCGCCGTGACGACGAGTCCTGGGTCCCGCCGTCGCAGACGGCACGGCTCGCCGAGTGGGGCGCGATGTTCGCGCTCGTGGCGGTGGCCCTGTTCTGGGCCGCGGCGGACTACTCCGCGGCGGTGGGCTACGCACGCGCCGCACAGTTCGCCGACGGCCTCCCGCGGGACTCGTCCGTCGTGCTGCGCAGCACCGTGGACCTGCAGATCGTCGGGCCGGGTGTCACCGCGACGGCGTGCCCGGCGGGCGCGGACGGGTTCCGCTACCGGTACGACGGCCTGGTCCTCATGGCCGCCTCGGGCGGCCGGTACGTGCTGATCCCGCGCGCCTGGTCGGCGGCGGACGCCGGAGTGGTGTCGGTCCCGGTGTCCGACGACGTCCGGCTCGACCACCTGAGCCCGTCACCCGACGGCGAGGCACGTCAGGGACCCACGGCCGATCCGGGCGGCGCCTGCTGAGGTGCTTCGTGACCCCCCGCAGATCGGGTAGCCTCCCTGCGTGCGCCTGCTCCCGCTCCTCCGCTCGGCCCTCACCGGGCCTCGGCAGGGCCTGGTCGGAGCGCTGGCGATCCTCACCGTGATCCTCGGCGTCGTCACGATGCACTCGATGAGCGGCTCGCCGACCTCGCACGGGCACGCGGTGCCGCACGAGGACACCGCGGTCGTGTCGGAGCAGCTCGCACAGGACGGCACGGCGAAGACGGCAACGGTGCAGGCCGGCACCGGACCCGTCCTGGTCCGGGCCGCCGCGACGGACGACCACGCGGCCGGCGACGACGGCTCCTGCTGCGACGGCTGTGGCGGGCACGACGCCGCGATGGCGATGTGCCTCATGGTCCTCGTCGCGCTCCTCGCACTGGTCGCGCCCGCACGGCGGCTGCTGTGGCGGGCCCCGCTCCAGCTCGCGGCGTCCCTGGCTCCGGCGTTCGCCGGCCTCCGCGACCCCGCGGCCCCCTCCTTGCACCAGCTCTGCATCTCCCGGACGTAGACCCGGCCCCGGCGCGCACCCCCGCGCCGGCCCGAGAGCGCGACCGTGCCCCAGCGCCGTCGCGCCGGTGAGTGCTACCCCGAGACGAAACCAGAGGAAGACCCCATGAAGCGCACCCTTCTGCCCGCGATCGCCCTGTCCGCCGCCCTGGCCCTCACCGGCTGCGCGGGTTCCGCGGAACCCGGCCAGGACACCGCGGCCGGCGAGCACGCCGGGCACGGCGACGCGGACGTGATGTTCGCGCAGATGATGATCCCGCACCACGAGCAGGCGATCGAGATGGCGGACGCCGTCCTGGCCCGGCCCGACGCCGACCCCCGGGTCGCCGAGCTGGCCACCGAGATCAAGGCGGCCCAGGCCCCCGAGATCGAGACGCTCGACGGCTGGCTCGACACCTGGGGCGCCGAGCCCACCGGCGACCACGGGGGCCACGCCGGGATGGACGGCATGATGTCCGACGAGGACCTCCAGGCGCTCGCCGCCGCCACCGGCCCCGCGGCGGACCGGCTGTTCCTGGAGCAGATGATCGTGCACCACGAGGGCGCCGTCGAGATGGCGCAGGCCCAGGTCGAGGACGGTCAGGACGCGGCCGCGGTCGAGATGGCGCAGACCATCGTCGACACGCAGGCCGCCGAGATCGAGACGATGGAAGAGCTCCTCGCCTCGATGTGACCGCCGGGTGGTGCGCCGGCGGTCGCCGGCGCACCACCCCCTCCCGAAGGAGCCTGCCCATGCGCAGTTCGCTCACCGGAGCGCGCCCTCGCGCGGTCCGCACCGGGGCGGCGGCCACGCTGCTCACCCTGCTCACCTCCCTCGTCCTGACGCTCTGCTGCGCGCCTCCCGCCGCCGCGCACACGCGCCTGGAGTCGTCGGTACCCGCCGCCGGGTCGACGGCCCCCGGCCCGGTCACCGAGGTCGCGCTGCGGTTCACCCTGCCGGTGAGCGTGCTCGGCGACGGCGTGGTGATCGAGGGCCCGGACGGCGTCGTGCCCGCCGACGTCGCCCCGGCCGAGGACGGCCTGGTGCTGGTCGCGGTCCCGGCCGCGCCCCTGGCCACCGGCCCGTACACCGTGACCTGGACGGCCGCGGCGCAGGACGGCCACCCCCTGGAGGGCACCTTCGGCTTCACCGTGGCGGGCGCGGCCGCGAGCGAGACGCCCGAAGGCGGCACCGGCCACGACATGAGCGGCATGAGCGGCTCGGACCACGACACGGGCCACGGCACGGGTCACGACATGGGCCACGACCCGGCCGCGATGGGCACCCCCGCGACCGACGCCGCGGGGGCCGTCGCCCGGCTCGGCGGCGCCGCCGCGCTGTGGGGCTGCCTGGTCGCCGGGGGCGCCCTGGCGTTCGCCGGCCTCGTGCTGCGCGGGCGGGACGAGGCGGACGTGCCGCACGTGCTGCGGCTGGTCCGCTGGTCAGGGGTGCTGCTGTTCGGCGGCCTCGTCGTGCGTGTCCTGGCGGGCGCGGTGCTCGTGGCGCACGGCGACCTCGCCGCCGCCGGCTCGCCGTCCGCGATCGGGGACTCGCTCGCCGGGACGACGCGCTGGGACGTGGGCCTCCAGGCCGCCGGCGGGGTCGCTGTCGCGGTGGGCGCCTGGCGCACGCTGCCCGGCGCGTGGCCCGCGGCGCTCGGCACCGCCCTCGCCGGCGCCGGGCAGGTCCTCGGCGGCCACAGCAACACCGTCGAGCCCCGGTGGCTCGTGGTGACGGCGGACGTGGCGCACCTGGCGGCCGCCGCCGTCTGGGTGGGCGGCGTCGTCACGCTGACGCTCCTGCTCCGGGCCCGGCGTCGGGACGGGCGCGACCTGGACGCCGCGCTGCTGGGGGCCCGCTTCTCCGTGGTCGCAGGCCTCTCCCTCGCGGTGGTCGGCGTGGCCGGGGTGCTGCTCGCGGTCGGGATCCTCGACCGCCCGGCGCAGCTCTGGGAGAGCACCTGGGGGCTGCTCCTGCTGGCCAAGGTCGCCGTGGTCGTGCTGGTCGCGGCGATCGGCACGCACAACCACCTCCGCGTCGTCCCGCGGCTCACGGCACGCCGCCGGGCGGTGGTGCGGCACGCCGGCCGGTCGCGCACCGCGGGCGAGGCGCTGCGCCGCAGCGCCCACCGGGAGACGGCGCTCATGCTCGCCGTCGTGCTGCTCACGGCGTGGCTCGTGGCGGCGTCCGTCCAGGCACCCGGGTGAGGTCGCTCCGGAGCGGTATCAACACGAAGGGCGTCGGCTCCGCACCTATGAGAGCTGTTGGCAGGGGGCAGCGGCAGAAGAGGCGATGGTGCCATGTCCACGAACATCCCCTGGACCGTCCGGCAGGGTCCGCACGGGCCGGTGCCGGTGTACGTGCTCCAGTTCGACGCGCGGGGCACCCTGACGTCGCCCCGGTCCCTGGAAGCCCTGGTCGAGGACGCACGGAACGCCACCGACCTCGTCGTCCTCTCGCACGGCTGGAACAACGACTGGCTGGCGGCCACCTCGCGGTACGACGACTTCTTCGACCACCTCGACACGGTGCTGCGGGCGCACCCGCCCGCCGCGGACCGCCCGTTCCGCCCCGTGTACGTGGGCGTGTTCTGGCCCAGCGCCGCGCTGGTCATGCCGTGGGAGCAGGGACCTGACATCGCGGCGGGCGGCGACGGCCTGGTCGGCGAGCTCGCGGACGAGCTCGCCGTGCTGGGCACGGACCTCGGACCGGAGCTGAGCGGCGAGCTGCACGCCCTGCTGGCCGACCCCGCGCTGACCGACCCCGCACCGGCCGACCCGGAGGTGGGCGGGGACCGCGCCGACCTGGCCGCCGAGATCCTCGCGCACCTGCCCGTCGCCGACGCGGACGAGACCGGCGCGGCGGGCGCCCGGACGGACGGGCCCGCGCTCCGCGCCGTCTGGGAGGACACGCTCGCGCGGATCGAGCCGGAGCCGGTGCGCCCCGGCGGCATCATCCCTGACGACGCCGGCCCTGAGGACACCCCCGCCGCCGCTCCCCGCGTCGCCGGGTTCAACCCGCTGGAGCTGATCCGCTCCGGGATCCGCCTGGCCACGGTGCGCCAGATGAAGGACCGGGCCGGCCGCGTGGGCGGCGCCGGCGTGGCCGCCGCCCTGCGCCGGCTGGCCGACGAGACGTCCGCGCGGATCCACCTGGTGGGCCACTCGTACGGCGGGCGGGTCGTGCTCTCCGCCGTGTGCAACGGCCCCTGGACCGGCCGGCCGGTCGACTCGGTGCTGCTGCTGCAGCCCGCGCTGTCCGCCTGGGCCTTCGCGAGCGACGTCGACGGGCACCCCGGCGGGTACCGGCCGGCGTTCGACCGGGTGCGCAACCCGGTCATCACCACCCGGTCGGCCCACGACCTGCCGCTCACGCGCGTGTTCCACCTTGCGCTCCGGCGCCGGGCGGACCTCGGCGAGGCCCAGATCGCGGGGCTGCCGCCGTCGCGGTTCGCGGCCCTCGGCGGCTACGGCCCGCGGGGCGTGGGCGCCGAGGCGCTCCAGATCGACCGGATGCCCGACGTCGGCCAGCACTACCCGATCGGCGAGCACGCCGTCGACGGGCGGTACGAGGTGATCGGCGTGGACGGCACGTGGTGCATCCCGGGCCACGGCGCCGTCCAGTCCGACCAGACCGCGTGGGCGCTGCTGAGCCAGATCCGGGCCGCGGCGCACGCGGACGGGTGAGGGGGTCGTCGATGGCGAAGACCCTGCGGTCGGAGATCGACCTGCCGACCCTGCGGATCAGCGTGGACCTGGCCACCTCGGAGGCGGTGTTCGCCACGGTGCGCGGGCGGCGCCGGCCCACCGAGGTCGCGCGCTGCCCCCTGGCGGACCTCGGCCTGCCGGCCAGCGCCGTGCAGCACGTGCGGGACGCCGACCTGACCGTCCCCGTGGCGGTCGTCACCCAGCTCGCGACGGCGGCGGAGCAGCTCGGCACGTCGCCGCTGCCCCCGCACAACGCCCTGTGGCTGGAGTTCCCCGTGCCGCGCGGCCTGGTGCACGTGCTGCCGTGGGAGCGGCTGCTCGCCGGGCTGGGCCGGCCCCTGTTCCGGCTGCCGTTCCATCCCGTGCGCCCGCAGAAGCCCGGGGTGCAGCTCGACGTCGCGATCTGCTCCAGCTCGCCCTTCCCGGCGGTCCGGTTCGACCCGGCCCAGGTGGTCGCGCAGCTCGCCCACCAGTACGTCGACACCCCGGGCCGGCACGTCACGGTGCACCTGTTCACCGACGCCGACCGGTACGCGGCCACGTGCGACGCCGTCCGCCCGATGCTGGGGCGCGGCGACGTCGTCGTGCACGTGCCGGTGGAGCGCGACGCCGCCGCGCGGCGCGCGGCCGTTCCTCCCGCCGGTCCCCACGCGATCGCCAACCCGTGGCTCACCTGGATCCTGGCCGCCGTCGAGGGCGGCCGGCTCGACGTCGTGCACTTCGTGGCGCACGGGCACCTGTCCGACGGGCGCGGGGCGCTGGCGCTGGCCGGGTCGCCGACGACGGACGAGGGCCCCGCGACGTTCGTCGAGGCCGTCGAGGTGATCGAGCTGCTCACGCGGGTCGGGGCCGTGGGCCTGGCGCTGTCCGACCCGCCGGGCAGCGACAGCGCCGCGGGACTGCGCGACCTCGCCGACTACGTGGCCCAGTCCCGGCCCGGGGTCACGGCCGTGCACGACGTCGCGGCCGACCCGGGCGGCGAGCAGTTCGGCCGCAGCCTGCGCACGGCGCTGACGCCGTCCGCCCCGCTGGCGGCGCCGTTCCCGGCGATGAGCGCCTGGGTACACCCGCTGTTCGTCGAGGTCACCCCCGACCCGGAGCCCCCCGGCGAGCCGCTGACCACGGACCTGCGCACACTCACCGACGGGCTCATGCTCCGCACGGACGGGCGGTCCGCGTTCCTGCACGAGGCCACGCGCAAGGCCGCGGTCGAGGTGGACGGCGACTCCTGGGTCGCCTCGGCGTCGCGCAGCATCGAGCAGCTGCAGATGAGCTGGCTCCCCTACACGGCCGACCTCCCGGTCGACCAGGCCGCGGTGGACGCGCTGAACAACGTCTCCGCCCTGCTGGAGCAGCACGTGCACCTCGCGTACCCCGAGGAGGCAGCTCCCCCGCCGCCCGAGGAGCCCGCACCACCGGAAGAGGGTGCCCCATGAGCCGCGTCGTCTTCCAGCTCTCCGCCTTCGGCGAGGAGGGCGCGACCACGCCGCTGGTGCGGCTGGTCGAACCCGTCGACGACCAGGCCCTCGACCGGACCTTCGACTGCCCGGCCGACGCCGCGGGGGGCGACGGCGGCGGGGCAGCCGACACCCCGGCCCAGGACGCCGACGTCAACGCCCGCGAGGGCGACCGCCTCTTCCAGGCGCTCGCCGCGCACGAGCAGCTCGGCGACCAGCTCGCCGTGGCCCTGCACAGCGCCGACCGCCGGTTCCCGGTCTACGCGGAGATCCTGCCGCGCAGCGGCGCGGACAGCCTGCCGTGGGAGGCCCTCCGGTTCCCCGGCGGCGGGCCGTACCTGGCGCTGGAGGACAAGTACGCGCTGGCCCGCGTGGTGCGGACGACGGCGCCCCCGGTGCCCCTGTACCAGCTCGAACCGCCGCTGCGGATCATGGCCCTCCTGTCGTGCCTGGGCCTGGGCGCCGCGGCCGAGCTGCGCGAGCTGCGGGCCGCCGCCCTGGAGGCCGGGCCGGGCATGGCCCGCCTCCTGGTCGTGGTCAGCGAGGAGGAGCTGGCGACGAGCCTGCAGGCCGAGGTCGACGCCGGCACCGCCCCCGAGATCGCGGGCGTGCACCTGGTGCCGCCGGACCACCACGACCTCGTCACACTGGTGGGCGAGTTCAAGCCCCACGTGCTGCACCTGTTCTGCCACGGCTCCACCGAGCCCGTCCCGCACGTGCGGCTCGCCCTCAAGCAGGACTGGGCCTCGGCGACCCCCGGGATCGGCCTGGCCCTGGAGAAGGAGCAGTTCGCCAAGTTCGTCTGGGACACGGACGGCGGCCCCTGGCTCGTCGTCCTCAACTGCTGCGAGGGCGCCGCCTCGTCGGGGGACGGGGCGACGTCCCTCGCTCGCGACCTCGTCACCCAGGGCGTCGCGCCCGCCGCCGTCGGCATGCGCGAGCCGATCCGGAGCGCCGTGGCCAGCACGCTGACGCAGGGCCTGTACGGCGCCCTGCTGGGCGAGCTGACCACGCGGACCAAGGCGGGCGCGACGCTGTCGGCGCCCCTGGACTGGGCGGCCCTGACCGTGGCGGCCCGCAACCGGCTGGTCACGGAGCTGGGCGCCGGGCTGTCGCCCACACAGGCCCGGAACCAGGGCCGCGAGTGGACCCTGCCGGCGCTCTACCTGCGCTGGGAGGAGTTCCAGCTCCAGCTCACGCCCGCGCGGGACGACGGCGCGCCGCGCGTCGACCCGGAGCAGGCCCGGACCTGGCGCCTGGAGGTCGCGGCGCTGCAGAGCCTGCTCGCGACGCTGCCACCGGGCCAGGGCGTGGCGTTCCGCGCCGGCGCGACGGAGCGGATCGCCGAGCTCGCCGCGCTGCTCGGCGTCACGCCGGAGGCCCTGGCGGAGCCGTCGTGAGCATCCCTCCCGGCACCGCCCCCGCCGTCGACCCCGGCTACGAGATCACCACCGACGCGTGGTCGGGCACCGCCCCGGTCGGGGGGCGGTTCGCCCAGGACGTGCGGCCCTGGCTCACCCAGGAGTTCACGGTCGCCGAGCGGACGGCGCGGCCCGCCCCGGCCGACCCGTGGGACTGGCGGCACCCCGACGTCGGCTGGGGGCTGGTGGCCCGCGAGCCGGACGGCGCCACCCGGGACGAGCTCGTGGCCATGAGCGACCTGCCCGCCGACATCCGGCGCCTGGTCGCGGCGCGCTCCGGCCGGGTGTTCCGGTACCGGCCCGCCGGCGGCTACGCGCTGTGGACCCTGACCGACTACGCGGGCGACGCCCAGCCCTTCGTGCCGGCCGCCCCGGCCGGCGCCGACGCCGGGGAGCTGCCGGCCTTCCTGCTCATCTACGGCAGCCCCGAGCAGGTCCCGTGGCGGGTGCAGTACATCCTCAACCCGGTGCGGCACGTCGGCCGGCTCGACCTGACGGGCCCCGCCCTGACGCGCTACGTCGACGCGCTGCTCGGCGAGTGGCGGGACTCGGCGGCCCAGTGGTCCCGGCCCGTGGTCTGGGCGGTGGACCACCGGATGGGCGAGATCACCACCCTGATGCGCGACGTCGTCGCGGAGCCGCTCAGCGGCGACCTGAGCGCCGACACCGAGCTGACGCCGACCTTCGTCGACGGGCGCGCGGTGCCCGCCACGGTCGCCGCGCTGACCGACGCGCTGACGACGGCCCGGCCCGCCGTCGTCGTCACCACGAGCCACGGCCAGACCGGGCCGCTGACCGACCCGGCGCGGCTGCGCGCCGACCTCGGCAAACCGGTCGACCACGACCACGCAGCGCTCGACCCCGAGACCCTGCTACGCGCCTGGCAGCCCGACGGCGCGATCTGGTTCGCCCAGGCCTGCTGCTCCGCCGGGGCGGACAGCCCCTCGGCCTACGCCGGGCTGTTCGACGGCGACCTGGCCCGGACGTTCGACGGCGTCGCCGCGCTCGGCGCCCTGACCTCGCCGCTCCCCCGGGCGCTGCTCGGCGCGAAGAAGCCGCTGCGCGCGTTCGTCGGGCACGTCGAGCCCACGTTCAACTGGACGCTGAGCTTTCCGCCGAACGCACAACCGCTGACCGCGCAGCTGCGCGAGGCACTGTACGCGCGGCTGTTCCTCGGCAAGCCGGTGGGCTACGCCATGGAGCCCTGGTACCGGCCCATCGGTGCCCTGCTGCAGGGCTACCAGCTCGCCGAGAAGGAGTACCAGACCACCTTCGGGGCCGCGGCGAAGCCCAGCCTCGACCTGCTGGTCTACAGCCGCGTGACGGCCCACGACCGCGCCAGCACCGTCATCCTCGGCGATCCCACCGTCGCGATCCCCCTGCCGCCGGCCGCTCGGGCGCGGGCGGCTCAGGCCAGGAACTCCAGCCAGAGCGGGTAGTGGTCGCTCAGGCGCCACGACACCTGGCCCTTGGTCAGGTCCCGCAGCGCGTGCGGGAGGAAGTCGAAGCTGCCGCCGTGCCCCGTGTAGGTCAGGCCGTCCAGGAGCGACGGCGCGCCGGGGCGGGTGGGGTCGCTGAACCAGGCGATCTGGTCGTACTGGTGGTGGTCCTTGTCGTCGTCGAAGATCGTGCGCGGCACCGCGCCGAGCTCCGCGGGCGGCCACAGCCCCGTCGAGACGAACGCCGCGAAGAGCGGGTCGTCGAGCCGGTCGAGGTTGAAGTCGCCCAGGACCAGCAGGTTGTGGTTCCAGTCGTCGGGCCGGTCGGCCCAGCCCCGCATCCACGTGGCGAACGCCGTCAGCTCGCCGACCCGGTCGGCGGGCGCCTCGCCCCACAGCACGTGCACCGTGGTCAGGATGAACTCGGTCGCGCCGCGCACGAAGCCCGCGGCGTACGGGGTGCGGGCGAACTGGTCGACGTCGTCGTTGCGCGCGTCCTTGGGCAGCACCAGCTCCCCGACCAGGCCCGAGGCCTGGACGCGCCCGGAGTCGTAGACGTAGGCGTGGCGCTCGCCGTTGCCGGGGCCGCCCTCGGTGACGTCGGAGGCGATGACCTGGTAGCGCGGGCCCAGCAGGCTCAGCAGCGCGAACAGCGCCGTCGTGTCCCGCCGGGTCTCCTGGACGGCCGTCACGTCGAAGCGCTGGACCACCTCGGCGATGCAGGCCAGCGCGTGCCAGTCCCGCTTGGGGCTGTCGTCCGGGGCGGACTGCCACTTGTGCGTGAGGTCGCCGAAGGCGCGGAGGTTCCACGTGCCGATCAGCAGGTTCTTGGTCGTCTTGGCCGGGATCTGGGCCGCGAGCGCGGCGCGCATCCGGTCGACGTCGCCGGTGACCGCCCCGGGAACCGGCCCGGGCGGCGGGGCGATGGTCGTGGTCATGGCACATCACCTGCATGCGGAGGGATCGGGAGGTACCGCTACCTGCCAAGAGGGCGCCCGGCCGGGGACTGATACCGCCGGACCCGGATGAAACAGGTGATATCACAGCTAAATTTCGATGCTTCCGCATCCAGGGCGAGACTGCTGTCAGCCGGTAGAAACCGGGCAACGTGTGCGCAGGGGGCAGGTTCACGTGACGTCCAGCGGTGCTGTGCGATTCGATCAGGCTGCGCGGTTCGACCAGCAGGAGTGCCGGTCCACGCGCGCGGCGATCCCGGGTTACCTCGACCGACGCCTCGAGCCGCGCAGCCTGCGCCGCTTCGAGACCCACATCGACCGGTGCCCCGGGTGCATCCGCGCGTTCATCGACGTGCGCCAGGTGGCCTGGGCACGGCGCAACGCGGACGCCCGGCGGCTCGAGGGCGCCCCCCTTGGAACCCGGAGCGCCGGCCCTGCCCACTCCATCGAGACTGCTCCCAGGTGAACATCAGATGAACGATGAAGGAACATCGCCTTGATACCAGTGGAAAACGCAGATCACCCCAAGGTTCGCCTCGCAAAATCGGGGCCGTGACCGAAACGCTCCTGCTCGCGCTCGTCGTCGTGACCGCGCTCGCCTTCGACTTCACGAACGGCTTCCACGACACCGGGAACGCGATGGCCACCTCCATCGCCACCCGTGCGCTCAAGCCCAAGACAGCCGTCGCGCTGTCCGCCGTCCTCAACCTCGTCGGAGCGTTCCTCTCGCTCGCCGTCGCCGCGACCATCGCGAAGGGCATCGTCGACGCCGGTGTCATCACCCTGCCCGTCGTGCTCGCCGGCCTGGTCGGCGGCATCGTCTGGAACCTGCTCACCTGGTTGCTCGGCATCCCGTCCAGCTCCTCGCACGCACTCGTGGGCGGCATGGTCGGCGCCGTGCTGGCCGCCGTCGGCACCTCGGGCGTGCTGTGGACCGGCGTGGTGTCCAAGGTGCTGGTGCCCGCCCTGCTCGCCCCGCTCATCGCGATCGCCGTCGCGGGCCTGGGCACCTGGTGCGTCGCCAAGCTGACCCGCGGGGTGCCGCAGGACCTGACCAACCGTGGCTTCCGCTGGGGCCAGATCGGCTCCGCCTCGCTCGTCTCGCTGGCGCACGGCACCAACGACGCGCAGAAGTCGATGGGCATCATCCTGCTCGCGCTCATCGCGGGCGGCGCCGTGCCCGCCGACTCGGACGTGCCCCTGTGGGTGATCCTGAGCTGTGCGATCGCCATGGCGCTCGGCACGTACCTGGGCGGCTGGCGGGTCATCCGCACGCTCGGCAAGGGGCTCGTCGAGATCGACACCCGGCAGGGCATGGCCGCCGAGACGTCGTCGGCCGCCGTCATCCTGCTCTCCAGCCACTTCGGCTTCTCGCTGTCCACGACGCACGTCGCCACCGGCTCGGTGCTCGGCTCCGGCGTCGGCATGCCGGGCGCGAAGGTGCGCTGGAGCGTGGCCGGGCGGATGTTCGTCGCCTGGATGCTCACCCTCCCGGCGGCGGGCCTGGTGGGCGCGCTGTGCCACTGGATCGAGTCCGTGATCGGCGGCACGGCCGGCACGCTCGCCGTCTTCGGCGTGCTGGTGATCTCGTCCACGGCCATCTGGCTCGTCTCGCGCCGCAAGCCGGTGGACCACACCAACGTGAACGAGGAGTGGGACGAGGACCGGGGCGCGGCCATCGAGTCCGTCGCCGCCACGACGGGCGAGGCGGGCGGCGAGCGCGTCGGCCCGGTGCCCGCCCTCGTGACGGCGTCGTCCGTCGGCCCGGCCATCGAGTCCGTGGGGACGATCAGCACCCCGGGTGCCGACACCCCGTCGAAGGGAGACAACTGATGAGCGACTTCATCGAGTGGGGCGCGCTGGGCCAGGTCCTCGTGGCCGGTGTGCTGGTGGGCGCGGGCATCCCCGCGCTGTTCGCGCTGGGGCTGCGCCTGCTGGCGGGCCCGGCCCGGGAGCGCGAGGAGGCCGCGGCCCGTGCGGCGGCCCGCCGGACCTCGCCGGACGACGCCGTCGCCGTCGCGATCCCGCGCCCCGGCCCCGCGCGGCTGGCCGGAGCGGTCCTCTGCCTGGCCCTCGTCGTCGCGGCGGTCGCCACGGGCCTGTTCGTCGTGGTCTCCGGCGGGCACTAGGACGTTCGCGGCCGGGTACGGCGGAGCGGCGTCCGCGGCGGGAGCTCCCGGACCAGGAGGCTGTGCGCGCGCCCGAGGCTGCGCCGGAGGTGTTCGGTCCACTCCGCCGCGGGTGTCCGCCGGGCCGACCAGAGGGCGTGCCGCACGATGCTCGCGGCGAGCGCCGAGGTCATGTGGGCACGCTCGGCGATCTCGGTCGTGGTCAGGCGGGGGTCCCGGCGCAGCCGGCGCTCGACGGCGTCGTGCTGCCACGAGCCGGACGCCTCGGACCGGTCCAGCTCCCGCGCGCGAAGCTCCGGGTTGCCGTCGATCAGCTCGAACCTGCGCCGGAAGAGCTCCAGGTTGCCCACGGCGTCCAGCGCGCCCGTCACCAGGAGGGTGAGCAGGTCGCCGAGCAGCGGCCCGTCGCCGTCGACGAACGCCTGGACCGCCTGGGGCGTGGGGTGGGGCGGGCGCCCCAGGATGGCGGCGTCCTTGCTGCCGAAGTAGTTGAAGAACGTGCTCTGCGCGACGCCGGCGGCGGCGCAGGCACCCGGTGCTCGGTCACCCGTTCCCTGCGGCGGACCCGCCGGCCGGGTCAGCAACACCTGCGTCGTCCGTGGCCTCGTCCGTGGCGACGAGCTCGCCCCGCACGGTCTCGGCGTCGGCGTCGATCGTCGCCTGGTCGACGGCGTCCGTGACCGGGACGCGCGCGGCGACCTCGGCCACGAGCTGGGCGGCCTTGCCGCTGTCGATCCACTCGGTCGTCAGGTCGCCGACGGCCTGGTCGATCAGGGCGGCGAAGTCGGAGTTCTCCTCGAACCGGGTCACCAGGGCGTTCTCGCCCATCATGCCCCCGCCCATGCCGCCGCCGGGGCCCCCGCCTTCGCCCCCGAGCTCGAAGCCCTCGGGCGGTTCGAAGCCCTCCGGCAGCTCCATGCCTTCCGGAAGTTCCATTCCTTCCGGGAGCTCCATGCCCTCGGGCATCCCGCCTCCACCGGCCCCTTGGGCGGCGTCGCCACCGGGGCCCGCGGCACCGCCGCCCATGCCGCCCGGCATCGACATGCCGCCCAGTGCAAGGTTGAGGTCCCACGACACGACGCTGATCAGCTTCGTGTCGAGGTCGTAGTAGAGGTAGGCGTTCCGGCCGGGGCCCGACATGGTGTCGAAGTTGCCGAGCACGTCCTGGGTGCCCAGGTACGTCGCGAACGACTGGACGTCGAGCCACTGGTCCAGGTCGCGGGCGAACTCCTCGTCGGAGGCGCGGTCGAGCCACTCGAGGAACGACACGAGCGGCTGCAGGTCCTGGCTGCCGTTGAGGTTGACCTGCTTGAAGTCGTCCGTGTACTCGGTCTGGTCGTCACCCTGGTAGGTGAACGAGCTCGTGGACAGCAGCTTGTAGAGCACCCCGTCGCCGTCGAGCTCGGCGGCGTACTGCGGGTCGGGGTTCTCGACGACGAGGCGGGTCGTCGTCGGCCGGTCGTTCACGGCGTAGGTCGTGAACGACCAGTCCTGCGTGGGCTGGCCCGACTGCTCGGTGAGCTCCAGCGCGACGGCCTCGTTGAGCGACGACGTGCTCGCCGCGCTCGCCGGTCGGATCGAGAGCTCGGTCATGCCCTGGTAGGCCCGGCCGGGTTGGTTCTCGTCGAAGCTGACCAGCAGGGGCAGGTTCTCCGGCTCCTCCGTGGTCAGCGAGGCGCCCGTGCCGGCGAAGCCACCGGCGGCACCACCGTCGCCACCGGGCATCTGCCCACCCTCGGGCAGCTGCGGCATCTCGCCACCGCCCTCCGGCATCTGACCCCCGCCGGGCATCTGGCCGCCCTCCGGCATCTCGCCGCCCGTTCCCCCGCCGATCCCGCCCGGGGCGCGCTCGCCCCGGGTCTCGGACCCCGGGCGGTCGTCGACCAGCGACGACAGCGTGGAGTTGCCCTTGAGCCGTACCGCGACGGAGTCGATGGTGGTGCCGTCGACCGTCAGGTCGGCCGTCATCCACTCCTTCTCCCCCTCGGCGAAGTACGTGTCGAGCATGCGGTCGTAGTCGTCCTGGGAGTAGGACAGCGAGATCTCGTGGCTCACGGAGTCGTCGAACAGGTCGACCGTGCCCTCGATGTCCTGGGTGATGCGTTCCTCGTCGGTGACGGCGGCCGAGCTCGTCGAGTACGGCCGGACCGTGACGTCGCCGAAGATGGTCAGGGCGACCACGACCCCTGCCAGGCCGGCGGTCAGTGGGATCCAGTGCTGGCGCAGCCGCACCGGGAGGCGTTTGCGCAGGTCTGCCAGGGTCATGGTCGCCCTCCTCACATGTCGGACTGGTCGTAGCCGGTGAGGACCGTGACCTTCTGACCGGAGTTGATCTCGCTGAGCGCCTCGATGATCTCGGCCGTGGTGACCCCCGGCTTGAGGCGCACGGAGTAGAACAGCTCGGTGAGCGCCCCGCCGCGCACGGTCTCGACGCTGACGAGCTCGAACTCACGCGTCATCCGGACCAGCACGTCGGCGACGTCCTGCTGGTACCGGGACTCCGGCGGTACCTGAACCTTGACCACCTGGCGCTGGATGTCGAGCTTGAACCAGTCGAACCGCTGCATGAGGAAGACGACGAGCAGGATGACCACCGTCGCGGCGGCCGCCAGCAGGTAGAACCGGGTGCCGACCGCCATGCCGATCGCCATCACCAGGAAGATGAATCCGACGTCGCGGGTCTCCTTGATCGCGTTGCGGAACCGGATCACCGACAGGGCGCCGACCAGGGCGAACGCGCGGGCGATGTTCGAGCCGACCACGAGCATGATGACGGCGACGACCATGCCGATGATGACGAGCGTCTGGACGTAGGACTGGCTGTAGGAGATGTTGCGGTGCGTCCGCTTGTACACCCAGCCGATGGCGGCGGACAGGACGAACGACAGCACCAGCGTCATCGTCACGTCGAAGACGGAGAAGGTTCCGCTGAGGTCTTGGAGATTCATCGGGCGAGAACACTCTTTCGGGTCGTGGCGTCGGCGACGCCGGTGGGGGTGGTCGGGTCGAGCAGGATCGCGTCGACCTCGTCGGGGGCGTGCATCGTCGAGCGGGGCGCGAGACCGAACGCCTGCACGCTCTGGCAGTACTTCGAGATCCGGACGACGTCGAGGCTCATCCGGGCCGTCAGGTCGGTGACCCAGCCGGGCACCCGCTCGTTCGCCTTGACCTCCAGCACCGAGAGGCGCGGCGGCAGCGTGAGCTTGTTGACGCTCTCGGAGGAGAGGTGGAAGTCGCGGTCACGGCCGCGCAGCCGATGGTCGAGGGTGACGCGCAGGCCCAGGTCCGCCTCGCGCCCCACCCACGCCTCGCGGTGGTAGCCGGTCGTCACGGTCGGGCGCAGGTCGAGCTCGCCCACGAGGGTGGACACCTCGTCCAGGAAGGCCCGCTCCCGGGTGCTGATCGCGCCCGTCGGCTCGTAGCCCTCGGGCGAGCACAGCGCCAGCGCGTCGCGGTAGGGCAGCGACACCCGCCGCTTCTGGGTGACCCGGTTGACGCGCTGCTTGATCTCCACGAACACGTCCGACTCGGGCGTCAGGTCGTCGGCGGTGCCGTAGTGCCGGACGCGCAGCTTGCGCCGGAACTTCAGGCCCTCGATCTTCTCCCAGTAGAACTTCAGGTGCGCCGTGTCGTAGTAGACGCTCGTGATCGGGTAGCCCGCGTCGCCGGAGTAGGCGTCGACGTCCATGTGCCGCACCAGCTCGGCGCGGAGCTCGTCGGCCTGGTCCTGCGGCACGAGATACTTGATCTCGAACCGGTTGAAGGCGTGCAGCCGACTGGCGGTCGCGGTGCGGGCCGAGCTCGCGGACTGAGGTCGCACGGGTCCGTTCCTCTCGTCGGCGGCCGGACGCCGACATGAACGGCGTCTGACCAGCAGATGAACACTGAGGAAGCCGACCCTGCCGGGTGAATCTTTGTGTCCGCTGGAAACGTGGAGGCGAACGTGGATCGACTCCACGTTCGCGGCGCCCGGCCCGGACGCATAGCCAACGCACAGGTTCGGCCCAGGAACAGCACGGGATCGCGGCGCACGCTGGTGCGATGACCTCCGCACCCGCCGGCACCTTCCAGCCCCGTCCCACGCGCGCGGACGGGTCGCCCGTCCGGGTCCTCGTGGTCGACGACGAGCCCAACCTCACCGAGCTCCTCACGTCCGCGCTGCGCCTGGAGGGGATGGACGTCACCGCCGTCCTGGACGGCGCCTCGGCGCTCCGCGCGGTCCGCGATTCCGCCCCGGACATCGTGGTGCTCGACATCATGCTCCCCGACATGGACGGGCTCACGGTGCTGAGCCGGCTGCGCGAGCACGGCGAGCGCGTCCCGGTCCTGTTCCTCACGGCGCGCGACGCCGTCGAGGACCGGGTCAAGGGCCTCACCGCGGGCGGCGACGACTACGTGACCAAGCCGTTCAGCCTGGAGGAGGTGGTCGCCCGGCTGCGCGGGCTGCTGCGGCGGCGGGGTGCGGCGGCGCAGAGCGGCAACGGCGTGCTGTCCGTGGGCGACCTGGCGCTCGACGAGGACGCGCACGAGGTGTGGCGCGCGGGCGAGGAGATCCACCTGACGGCCACCGAGTTCGAGCTGCTGCGCTACCTCATGCGCAACGCGCGGCGCGTGCTGTCCAAGGCGCAGATCCTCGACCGGGTCTGGAACTACGACTTCGGCGGGCAGGCGAACATCGTCGAGCTGTACGTGTCCTACCTGCGCCGCAAGATCGACAAGGGGCGCGAGCCCATGATCCACACGCTGCGCGGCGTCGGGTACGTGCTGCGGCCCACCCAGGTCACGGACGAGGCGCGTGCCTGACGTCACCGCGCCCACCGCGCCCCGCCGGCCCACCGCGCTGCGGCGGCGCCTCGTGCTGGTGCTCGCCGCCGTCGTCCTCGTGGTCACGGTGGGCCTGGCCGTCGCGTCGACGGCGGTGCTGCGCTCCCAGCTCCTGAGCCAGCTCGACACCGAGCTGGAGCAGGCGAGCCAGCGGCTGACGCAAGGCCCCGTGCAGATCCAGCTCCGCGACACCGCCCCCGGCGACGACGCCACCGACCTCCAGCCGGGGGATCTCCCCGCCCTGCCGGTGCCCGCGCCGGGCGAGGCCTCCGGCACGACCACCCGGCCCGCGTTCCCGCCGGGCCTGGGCCCCGGCAGCGCCGTCGTGCGCTACGTGGACGGCGAGCCCGTGCTCGCCGACCACGTCACGACCTCGCTGGAGCGCGAGGCCCTCGACGACGACCAGATCGCCGAGCTCCTGGCCGTCCCCACCGACGGGCACCCGCACGACGTCCGGCTCGACGGCCTCGGCACCTTCCGCGCGGTGCACGTCACCACGGACGACGACCAGCCGCTGGTCGTGGCGACCAGCACCGCGACCGTCGACGCGACCGTGCACCGCTACGTGCTGGTCGAGGTGGCGCTCGGCGTCGCCGCGCTGCTGGCCGCCGTCGGCGTCGGCGCGTGGCTGGTGCGCCGCTCCCTGCGGCCGCTCGACGGCGTGGCGGACGCCGCGAGCCGCGTCTCCGAGCTCGAGCTCTCCCGCGGCGCGATCGACGCCATCCCCCGTGTGCCCGCGACCCTCACGGACGAGCGGACCGAGGTCGGGCAGGTCGGCGCCGCGCTGAACCGCATGCTCGAGAACGTCGAGCTGTCGCTCCAGGCCCGGCACGACTCGGAGACGCAGGTGCGCAGCTTCGTGGCGGACGCGAGCCACGAGCTGCGCACGCCCCTGGCGTCGATCCGCGGGTACGCCGAGCTCGTGCACCGCGCCCCCGAGGAGCTCCCGCCCACCGCGGCGCGGTCCCTGGACCGCATCGAGTCCGAGGCCGTGCGCATGACGGGGCTCGTCGAGGACCTGCTGCTCCTGGCCCGGCTCGACGCCGGGCGCGGGCTCGACCGCGCGCCCGTCGACCTGGCCGCGCTCGCCGTCGACGGCGTCATGGACGCCCACGCGGCCAGCCCCGGCCACGGCTGGAGGCTGGAGCTGCCGGGCGGTCAGGACGGCGGCGGTCCGGACGACGACGCGCACGGGTCGGACGAGCTGGTCGTCACCGGGGACGAGGCCAGCCTGCGCCAGGTCGTGGCCAACCTGCTCGCCAACGCGCGCACCCACACCCCGGTGGGCACGCAGGTGCGCGTGCGGCTCCTGCGCGACGGCGACGCCGTCGTCCTGCACGTCACCGACGACGGGCCCGGCATCCCCGCCGGGCTGCGCCCCTCGCTCTTCCACCGGTTCACGCGCGGCGACGTGGCACGCAACCGCAACGGCGGGTCGACCGGCCTGGGCCTCTCGATCGCGGACGCCATCGTGACCGAGCACGGCGGGAGCATCGCCGTCCGGTCGCGCACGGCCGACGAGGGCGTCGCCGACGAGGACACGGCGACCGGGACCACGTTCACGGTGCGGCTGCCGCGCGACCCCCGGTGACGGCCACGACCACCCTCCCGGTCTCGGGAACGCGCCCGCGGTGCTAAGAAGGAACGGTCGTGGTGGTCACCGGACGTCCGTGAGGAGCGCGTAGCGATGACGGAAGCAACCAGCAGGCCGGTCGTGGTGGGTGTGGACGGATCGGCGTCGAGCACGCAGGCCGTCCGGTGGGCCGGACAGGAGGCCGTCCGCCGTGGCGTGCCCCTCGTGCTCCTCAGCGTGTGGACACCGGTCCCCGCCGCCGTGCCCCACGCGCCGGCGCTCGGGTCCTACGAGGACGAGCTCGTCAAGGAGGGCCACCGCTGGCTGGAGGCCGCCGCCGCGGACGCCGAAGAGGCCGCCCCCGGCGTCCGCACGAAGCTGCTCCAGGCGACCGGCTCGGCGGCCGCGCGCCTGATCGGGCACTCGGCGTCGGCAGACCTGATGGTGCTCGGCTCGCGCGGGCTCGGCGGCTTCAGCGGACTGGTCATCGGGTCCACGGCGGTGGCGCTCGCGGCCCACGGGTACTGCCCGGTCGTGGTCGTGCGTGGCGAGCGGGCGGCCACGGCCGCCGCGGACGCGCCCGTGGTCGTCGGCGTGGACGGATCACCGGCCGGCCGGCCGGCGCTCTCCTTCGCCTTCGAGGCCGCCGACGCCCGCCACGCACCGCTGGTCGCCGTCCGCGCCTGGAGCGACCTGCCCGTACCGAACGGCTGGGAGCTGGAGCTGGGGCCGTGGCCGGTGATCGAGCAGCAGGAGGCCGAGCTGTTGGAGGCGTCCCTGGCCGAGGAACAGGCCCGGCACCCGGACGTGCACGTGGAGCAGGTGCTGGTCCGGGACGCCCCGAACCGGGCGCTGCTCGACGAGGCCGCGAAGGCCCAGCTCGTGGTGGTCGGATCCCGTGGCCGGGGCGGGTTCCGCGGCCTGCTGCTGGGCTCGACCAGCCAGGCCCTGATCTACCACTCGCCCTGCCCGGTAGCCGTGGTCCCGTCGCGCACCTGAGGCCGGGGTCCGGAGGTCAGCCGGCGGGCGTGCCGGCCTGGTCCGTCCGGTCGGCCAGGATCTGGTGCGTGAGCTGGTCCACCAGCTCGGTGACCTCCGGCTCGTCGCCGCCGGGCCACTGCTCGACGTACCGCCGCAGCCGCTCCCGCTCCGCCTCCCGGATCGCCTCCGCGACGACGTCGCCGGCGGGCAGCGCCCGGACCGTGTCGCCGTCGACCGTCACGAGCCCGCGGGTCGCCAGGGTGTCCGCGACGTCCCGCACCACGTCCTCGGCGCGCCCGGTCCGCTCGGCCATGAGCCGCACGGACCGGGTGCGCTTGAGCGAGACGCGGGTGAGCATCCACGCCTGGCCGGGCGTCAGGCCGACGTCCTGCGCCACGAGGTCGTAGACGCGCAGCGGGTCCCGCTTGCCGACGCGGCGCCACAGGATCAGGCGCAGCTCCTCCAGCGAGGTGCGCGACGACGGGAGCGCGAACGTGGCGCCCGTCGCGTGGCCGGCCTCGTCGTCGCCGCCCCGCGTGGCCGTGCGCAGCTCCACCTCGGGCAGCAGCCACGTGAGGAGGAACGCGAGCGCCGCGACGGGCACCGCCCCCAGGAAGACGACGTGCAGCGCGCTCGTGTACGCGTCGAGGAACCAGGTCTGCACGTCGGGCGGGCACTGCGCGAGCGCCTGCGTGGACGCCGTGAGCGCCGCGGGTCCGCAGACACCCTGGGCGGCGTCCGGCACGGAGGTCGCGGCCTCGGCCGCGAGCCGGTTGGCGAAGATCGTGCCGAACACGGCGACGCCCACCGACGAGCCGATGGTGCGGAAGTACGTGGTGCCGGACGTGGCGGTGCCCAGGTCGCGGTAGCTCACGGCGTTCTGCACCGCGATGACGAGCACCTGGGTGACCATGCCGAGCCCGGCGCCGAACACGAACATGCTCAGGCCCGCCTCGAGCGTGGTGGTGCCCTGGTCCATGAGCGAGAGCAGGTACAGCCCCACGGCCGTGACGGCCGTGCCGGCGATCGGGAAGACCTTGTAGCGCCCGGTGCGGGAGATGAGCTGGCCGGACCCGATGGACGTGATGAGCAGCCCGAGCATCATCGGGGTCATCTCCAGGCCGGACTCGGTGGGCGTGGAGCCTTTGACCGTCTGGAGGTACAGGGGGATGAAGGTGATGGCGCCGAACATCGCGAAGCCGACCGCGAACCCGATGACCGCGGAGACGGAGAACACCCGGTTGCGGAACAGGTGCAGCGGCAGCACGGGCTCGGGCGCGCGCCGCTCGACGGCGATGAACGCGACCAGCCCACCGGCCGCGAGCGCGATCATGGCGTAGACGGGGGCGGAGCTCCACTCCCAGGTGGTGCCGCCCAGGCTGGTGACCAGCACGACCGCCGTCGAGATCGCGGCGAGCAGGATGATGCCCGCGTAGTCGATGCGGGGCCGTGTGTCCGTGATGATGCGGGGCAGCACCGAGGCGACGACGACCAGCGCGATGATCCCGACGGGGATGTTGACGTAGAAGACCCAGCGCCAGTCGAGGTTGTCGACGAAGAACCCGCCGAGCAGCGGGCCGGCGACCGAGGAGACGCCGAAGACCGCGCCGAACAGCCCCTGGTAGCGGCCCCGGTCCCGCGGCGGCACGACGTCGCCGATGATCGCCTGGGACAGCACCATGAGCCCGCCGCCGCCCACGCCCTGCACGGCGCGCCAGGCGATGAGCTGGCCCATCGTCTGCGACGTGCCGGACAGGATCGACCCGACCAGGAAGATCAGGATGCAGGCGATGAAGAGGGTCTTGCGGCCGAACAGGTCACCGAGCTTGCCCCACAGCACCGTGGTGGCGGTGCTGGCCAGCATGTAGGACGTCACGACCCAGGACAGGTGCTCGGCGCCGCCGAGGTCGGAGACGATCGTGGGCAGCGCGGTGGCGACGATCGTCTGGTCGAGGGCGGCGAGCAGCATCGCGAGCATGAGGCCGGCGAAGATGGCCCAGACCCTGGCCTGCGGCAGCGTCTGCGGTTCCGCCGCTGCGCTCGGTGCGGTCATGCGGTGCCTCCCGGGTCCGGTGGACGGCGAGGCCCGCGTGCCGCGTGCGTGTGCCCCCCGAGGCAGACTGTCACGGCCCGCGCGGGTCGGCGCGGGGAGGGCGCCGGCGGTGCGGCGTCCCTCCCCGCGCCAGGCTCGGTCGGTGCCGGCCCGGTCAGTCCTGGAGGGCGGACCGGAGCGTCGCGGACGCCTGGGTGACGGCGGCGCGGGCGGCGTGCGTGTCGTGCAGGGCGTTGAGCATGACGAAGTCGTGGATGACGCCGCCGTACCGGACGCTGGTCACCTCGACGCCGGCCCGGCGGAGCTTGGCGGCGTAGGCCTCGCCCTCGTCGCGCAGCACGTCGGCCTCCGCGGTGATGACCAGAGCGGGCGGCAGCCCGGCGAGCTGCTCCTCGGTGGCACGCAGCGGCGAGACGGTGATCAGGTCCCGCTCCTGCGGGTCGGTCGTGTACTGGTCCCAGAACCAGCGCATGCCCTCCAGCGTGAGGAAGTACCCGGTGGCGAACTCGCGGTACGAGCCGGTGTCGAACGCGGCGTCGGTCACCGGGTAGAACAGCACCTGCTGCCGGAACGTGACGTCGCCGCGCTCCTTGGCGAGCAGGGTGAGGGCGGCGGACATGTTGCCGCCCACGGAGTCGCCGGCCACGGCCAGGCGGCTGCCGTCCAGCCCCTGGTCGGCACCCTCCTTGGTGACCCACTGCGCGACGGCGTAGGCCTGCTCGACGGCGACGGGGTAGCGCACCTCGGGCGACCGGTCGTACTCGGGGAAGACGACGGCGGCCTGCGCGCCGATCGCGAGGTCCCGCACGAGGCGGTCGTGCGTGTGCGCGTCGCCGAACACCCAGCCGGCGCCGTGCACGTAGAGCACCACGGGCAGGGGGCCCTGCGCGCCCGCGGGCCGGACGACCCGCACCGGCACGGTGCCGGTGGGCCCGCCCTCGACGGTGACCCACACGTCGTCGACCTCGGGCTTGAAGATCTCGCTCGACTGCACGTCGTCGACGGCCTTGCGGCCCTCCTCGGGCGCGAGCTGGTACAGGTACGGCGGGTTGTCGGTGGCCTCGGCGAACGCCTGGGCGGCGGGCTCCAGGGACAGGTTGTGGGGGTTGGCGGTCATGGTGGTTCCTTCGTTCCGGGGGTGGTGCTGGTGTGCTGGGGCGGGCGGTGCCGTCAGGCGGTCTGGCCCGCGGCCCGCGCGATGAGGGCGGCGACCTCGGCGGGGTGGGTGAGCATCACGAGGTGCGGTGCGTCGAGCTCGACGCTCTCGCGCACGCCGGCGCGCTCGTAGCCGAAGCGCTCGACGTCGGGGTTGATCGTGTGGTCCGCGGCCGCGACGATCCCCCACGACGGCTTGGTCCGCCAGGCGGCGATCGGCGCCGCCTCGCCGAAGGCCACGGCCGACAGCGGGCGCTGCGACACGGCGAGGACCGTCGCGACGTCGTCCGGCACCCCGGCGGCGAAGACCGCGGGGAACGCGTCGACGGCCACGGACACGTCGGTGCCCGGCTCGCCGCCGTCGACCGGGTACGGCGTGTAGACGAGATGGGCCGCGAGGTCGGAGTCGGGGAAGCCGCCCTGCAGCTCGCCCAGGCTCTCGCCCTCGGCGAGCGCGTAGCCCGCCACGTAGACCAGGCCGACGACGTTCTCGGCCGCGCCGGCCACCGTGATCACCGCGCCGCCGTAGGAGTGGCCGGCGAGGAGCACGGGGCCGTCGATCGCCTCGACGACGGACCGCACGTACGCGGCGTCGCCGGTCAGCGAGCGGTTCAGCACGGGCGGGACGACGACCCGGAAGCCCTGGTCGAGCAGCGCGCGCGTGACCGGGGTCCAGCTGCCGGCGTCGGCGAACGCGCCGTGCACCAGCACGACGGTGGGAGTGGATGACATGGAGGTTCCTTTCCGCGGGACGACCGCGGGAGCACGGCCGCCACGATGAGACACTTCGATCCAAGGCCGTCACCGGTGACTGCGTCCACGAAGGAAGCACGCAGGAATGGGGAGAGATGACCGACGCGCTGGGCCCGCTGCTCCGCCGGTTCCGGCACGAGGCCGACCTGACGCTCGAACGGCTCGCGGAGCTCTCCGGGGTGAGCGACCGCACGATCAGCGACATCGAGCGCGGCGCCAGCCTGGGTCCGCAGCGGCGCACCGTGGACCTCGTGGCGGACGGCCTGGGCCTGGCGCCCGCCGACCGTGCCGCGCTGCTGGCGGCCGCCCGCGCGGGCCGGCACCGGCCCCCGGCCGGCGTCGTCGCCCCGCTGCCGCTCCCCCGCGCCGTCGCCGACCTCGTCGGCCGGGACGCCGAGCTGTCCGCGATCGGCGCGCACGTCACGTCGGGCACCGGCGACGCGCCGTCGCCGCTCGTGGTGCTGTCCGGACCCGCGGTGCTCGGCAAGACGTCGCTCGCGGTGCGCGCCGCCGGTGACGTGCGCGACCGGTTCGACTCCGTCCGGTTCATCGACCTGGGCGGGTTCGGCGGGCGCCCGCTCGACCCGCTCGTGGTGCTGCGCCGCCTGATCCAGGCGTGCGAGCCCGCCGTACGGTCGGTGCCGCCCGGCTTGGACGACGCCGCCGCGCTCTGGCGCTCCCTCCTTGACAGCCGGCGGGTCCTGGTGGTCCTCGACGACGCCGCCGGCGAGGAGCAGGTGCGCCCGGCCCTGCCCGCCACCGGGCCCTCCGCGGTGATCGTCACGGCCCGCCGTCCGCTGGCGGGGCTGGACGCGTCCCTGCGCGTGGAGCTCGACCGGCTCGCGCACGACGACGCCGTGACGCTCCTGCGCCGCATCATCCCCGCCGCGCAGGCGCCCGAGGCCGACCTGCACCGGCTCGCCGACCTCTGCGACGGCTGCCCGCTGGCCCTGCGCATCGCCGGCAACCGCGTGGCGAGCCATCGCGCCTGGACCGCGGGCCGGCTGGCGGACCGGCTGGTGTCCGAGGACCACCGCCTCGACGGGTTCCGCGCGGGCGACCTCGAGCTGCGCAAGGCGTTCGCGATGTCCTACGACCAGCTCTCCGACGCCGCGCGCACCCTGTTCCGGCGCCTCGGCGTCCTGACGGGGCCCACGTTCACCGCCGAGCTCGGCGCGGTCCTGGCCGACTCCGGCCGGCACCCGGCCGTGGACCTGCTCGACGAGCTCGTGGACCTCGGCCTGCTGGAGGCCGCCACCCACGACCGGTACCACCTGCACGACCTGCTGCGGATCTACGCGCGGGACCGGCTCCGCCAGGACGAGGGCCCGCACGCGGAGGCCGGGCACGCGGCGCGCCTGCGGCACTGGATCCTGACGACCACCGTCGACGCCGGCCTCTGGTTCGAGCCCGCCCGCGGGCACGGGCCGGACCGGCCCGGGCTGGCCGACCTGTCGACCCGCGCGGCCGCGAGCGCCTGGCTGCACGACGAGGCGGACCACTGGTTCCACGCGCTGCGCGCCGCGGCGGCCGACAAGGAGGACGCCCTGGTGGTCCGGGTGGCCGAGTCGCTGCACTGGTTCTCCGACCTGTGGGCGCAGTGGGGCCAGTGGCACCAGGTCTACGACCTCGCCGTCCAGGCAGCGGAGCGCCTCGCCGACGACGACCTGCTGGCCACCCAGCTCGGGTACCTGAGCTGGGCCGAGCTCTACACCCGGGACGACCCGGCGCGCGGCCTGGGGCACGCCCGGCGCGCCCGGGACGTCGCACGGCGCGCGGGCAACCGCGCCCAGGAGGGCTGGGCCCTGTACTACACGGGCTGGTGCGAGCTGCTGCTCGGCTCCCCCGGCGACGTCGTGCGTGACGCGCAGGAGGCCCGCCGGTGCTTCGCCGAGGCCGACGAGGCGGCCGGACTGCTCCAGACGCACCGCATGCTCGCCGAGGCGTTCACGCTGCTCGGGCGGCGTGCGGACGCCATCGGCGCCGACCGGGCCGCGATCGACCTGCTCGACCGGCAGCCGGACCGGTTCCCCCGGGACATCGCGCTGACCACGCGGGTCGCCGCGGCGTCCGCGATCGTCAAGAACCTCGTCGAGCTCGGCGACGGCACGGGCGCGCTCGCGGCCGCGGACGCCGCCGCAGCCGCCGTCGACGAGCTCGACGTGCCCGCCCACCGCGCCATGTACCTGCGCGCGCGGGCCCTGGCGCTCGCCGCGTCCGGGCGGAGGGCCGAGGCGGCCGCCGCGCTGGAGCGTGTCGTGGAGATCCGCGAGGCGCTGGGCGACCGCCGTCGGGCCGACGCGGCGCGGGAGCAGCTCGCCGGGCTCAGCTGATCCGCACCGCCGCCCGGCACCCGGGTTCCTCCCTGCGGGACATGGCGTCGACGGCGGCGTCCGCGACCGGGAGCAGGTGCGCGTCCACCCAGGTCTCGCCCGCCGTGGTGCCGATCCAGGGGTCCTCCAGCACCACCGCCCCGGGCACCGCCGCGTGGCACGGCACCCGGTGCGGCACGTCGAACCCGGGCATCGCGGTCAGGGAGACGAGGAGCAGCGCCCGCTCGCCGTCCGCCAGGGCGGCCCGGAGGCCGGGCAGGGTGAGGTGGCGGCCGTCGACCGGGAGGCCGGCCGCGACCGCCCCCTCGCGGGGGACCTCCCGGAGCAGGGCGCGCCGGTCCCGGTCGCCCTCCGGGTAGGCGTCGTACTCCGGATCGGTCCACTCGTTCAGAACGGTGGCACCCCCGGCGCGGACGGCTCGATGGCATCCGCTGCCGGTCCGGCCGTGCCGTAGGCACGAGGCAAGCGGCGCCCGGTGAGAGCACGCAGGGTCGAGTCCTGGCTGGTACCCGGGTCGGCCCGGTCCAGGTCGACCCGGGTGTCCAGGATCGTGGGCGGCCGTGCGTGCGTGCTGCCCGCGGGTGTGGTCCACGTGGTGATCCCGGTGACCGCGTCGCGTTCGACACCCCAGCCGGCATGGGTCTTGAGCAGGTGATGCCGGCGGCAGAGCGCGTGCAGGTTCGAGGCGTTCGTCTGTCCAGGCTGGTTCTTGCCCGCAGCCCCGGCCCGCTCTCTCCACTCGTGGTCGAAGGGTTCGATGTGGTCCAGGTCGCACGTCGTCGCCGGGGTGTCGCACCCGACGAACGTGCAGGTCCCGTCCCTGGCCTCCACCGCCGACCGAAGCACCTTGCCCGGCGTGTACGCCTGGGACGAGTAGTCGACCAGAACTCCCGTCACCGGGTCGGTCACCAGTCGCTGCCAGGTCGCGTCCTGGGCGATCAGCCGCGCCGTCTCCGCCGGGATCGGACCGAACCCATCAAGCTCACCCGGGGCATCATCCAGACCCAGGAGCGCGCTCGCCGGAACCGTGACACGAACGACCGGACGCGTGGGCGTCACCCGCACCACCGTCTCCTGCGCCTCAGGCTCGCGACCGCCGCAGCCACAGACCGGAGTGGCGCCGTCGGCGCTCATGTTCGTGTCGGTTGTCGACGTCGTCGGGGTCACATTCGCCTCCGTGCTTCCCCCGGCCTGGGTGTTGACCGTGAAGCGGTCCCCCGGCAGCAGCCGACCCGTCACGATGCCGGTCAGACAGTCCGCACGAAGCTGACCCAACGTCCGCTCCTCACCCGCGGTGTACCGCAGCTGGTGCGCCAGATCGTCCACCACACCCCACACCGCCGCAGCATCCACCGCAGGCAGATACGCCGACACCCAGCCCATGTCGTTGTCCGACCGATCGATCTGGACGTTGCGGTGCTCGGCCGCGGCCCTCGCGGTCTCCTCCGCGCCGTGCCGCGCCTTCGCGAACGCCAACAGCTTGTTCCGCAACCACCGCCACGTCCGGTACGGGGCCTGCGGCAGATACCGAGTGATCGCCTCGCCCCGCTCGGCCACCGTCAGGTCGGCCGCCGACCGCAGCAGCGTGTGCGCCTTACGCACATCGATCCGCCCCTGGACCAGCGCCGCGATCACCGTCGGATGCTCCGCACCCGACTCCGCGCGCACCACCACCTCCGGCCCCTCAGCCTGAGTGATCACCAGTTCGGCAGTCACCTGCCCGACCAACGAGCTGTGCGCCAACGGACTCGTCTCCCGCGCGGCCCGCTCCGCAACTGCCAGCGCCTGTACACCCGCCGCCCACGACTGCAGGCGCGCGCAGGCGCTCATCAGATCGGCCAGAGCATCGTCGGACAACTCCGCCAGAGCATCCCCCGGCTGCTCGGCAGAGGCATCGCCGGGCTGCTCGGCAGAGGCATCGCCGGGCTGCTCGGCCAGCACATCACCGGACAGACCCACAAGCCGTCCGGAACCGTCTCCGATCGCGGCACACCCCGCCGGGAGTGCACCAGCGGATCCGCCGTCCTCACCGTCACTCGACGCGGCTCCGATTCCCGTGCTCGCCGCGACGACCCATGCCAGCTCAGCACCGGGCGCACCCCCGAGTGCCCGCCGCAGCGATTCATCCGGCCACAAGGCGGCCCGGCCGCCCGACGCCGCGCTGCCAGACACCCAACCGTCAGGCACCCAACCGTCAGGCACCCAACCGTCAGACGCCAAACCGTCAGACGCCCGGCCGTACGAGTCCCGCCCGTCTGGGATGTCCGGAACGCGCCGATGGCCACCGTCTCCGAACAGGGCGTCGCCCTCGGCAAACAAGCCGGCGAGCCACGCGTCGTCGGGCATGGTGCCGGCTGCCGGATCGTCGTCGGCCGCCATGGGCAGAGCAAGCCCGCCGGGCGGGATCGCCCTGGGGTCGCCATCCGGCCCGACCGGGACACCCTCCCGCGTGAGCATCCCGCCGGGCTTGCGGTCCTTCAGGGATGTCGCCCAGCCCCCACCGCCGCCTGTCTCCTGCTTGCCCATGCTGACACCTCCCCCAAACCTGGACGCAGCCAAACATTACCCACGTACACCATTGCAGCGGACATTTGTTCGATCCTATGCTCGGCCACTGACATGCGCTCGTTCTTCTGCCCGCCGCGTAAACGGGCTCGGCCCGGATGCGGATGGTCAGGGTTGACCGCTCCAATATGACGCAGCGCACCAGAGGGCGGCGCAGTCCGGCGAAGGAGGTCCGATGGAATCACGGCCGCAGATCGTGTGCCTGTGCGGCTCGGCCCGGTTCGTCCAGGAGCTTCGCGCGGCGAACCGTGACCTCACCCTGGCCGGGGCGATCGTCCTCGCCCCCGCTGAGCTCGGGCACCCCGACGACCGGACCACCGGCGACCGGACCCCCAACTACCGAACCACCAACGACCAGACCACCGGCGACCAGCTCACCGACGAACAAAAGACTGCGCTCGGCGCACTGCACCTCGCCAAGATCGACCTCGCCGACCGCGTCGTGGTGGTCAACCCGGGCGGCTACACCGGGGAGTCCACGCGCCGCGAGATCAGCTACGCGCACCGGACCGGAAAGCCGGTCGAGTACACACACCCGCCCGACCCCGCCGTCACCCCATGACCCACGGCTCACGCCCCGGAGCGCTGCCGCCACCGCCACACCACCTTGCGCAGCTCGTCGAACCACAGCACCGACGACGCCATCCCGACCGCCACCGCCCAGTGCGCGAGGTCGAGCCCAGAGGTACCGAACGCCACCTGCAGGAACGGCACCTCGACGACGGCCACCTGGAGCAGCACCCCGAGCACGATCGCGCCCCAGAGCCACCGGTTCACGAACATGCGGTGGAACGCGCTCGTGGTCTCGGAGCGGGAGTTGAGCACGTTGAAGAGCTGGGCCAGGACCAGGGTGGTGAACCCGGCGGTGCGGGCGACGGTGAGGTCGTCGCTCCCCTCGACCAGGCCGCCGGGCAGGAAGATGTCGATGGTCAGCAGGGTGGCCACGCCCATGACGAGCCCGATGCTCAGCACGCCGGTCCACATGCGGCCGTCGATGATCCGCTCGTCCGGGCCGCGCGGCGGCCGGGCCATCACGTCGTCGGTCTCCGGGTCCACACCCATGGCGAGCGCCGGCCCGGAGTCGGTGACGAGGTTGATCCACAGGATCTGGGTCGCCAGCAGCGGCACGACCACGGCCTCGCCCCCGGCGGCCCCCTCCAGGCCGACCACCCCGGCCAGCACCACGCCGAGCAGCACGGTGCACACCTCGCCCATGTTCGAGGAGAGCAGGTAGCGCAGGAACTTCTTGATGTTGTCGAAGATGATCCGGCCCTGACGCACGGCCGCGACGATCGTGGCGAAGTTGTCGTCGCCGAGGATCATCTTGGCCGACTCCTTGGTCACCTCCGTCCCGGTGATGCCCATGGCCACGCCGATGTCGGCGGTCTTCAGCGCGGGCGCGTCGTTCACGCCGTCGCCCGTCATCGCCACCACGTGCCCGTCGGCCTGGAGCGCGTCCACGATCTGCAGCTTGTTCTGCGGGGCCACGCGCGCGTAGACCGAGACGCCGCGCGTGGTCTCGCGCAGCCCGGCGGCGTCCAGGCGGTCCAGCTCGGTGCCGGTGACGGCGCGGGCGCCGGGCTCCACGATGCCCAGGTCGGTCGCGATCCGGGTGGCCGTGACCGGGTGGTCGCCGGTGATCATCATGACGCGGACGCCGGCCCGGCGGGCCTCGGCGACCGCGGCGGCGACCTCGGGCCGGGGCGGGTCGATGATGCCGACCACGCCGAGGTAGACCAGGTCGGACTCGTGCTCCTCCAGCCCCTCGGGCCCGGTGTCCTCGGGGACCCGCCGGTAGGCGACGCCGAGCGTGCGGTACGCCTGCCGGCTCAGGCGCTCGACGGCGGCGAGCGCCGCGGCCCGCCGGTCGTCGTCGAGCGGGACGGTCTCGTCGCCGACCTGGAGGTCGGTGCAGCGCGGCAGGAGCACGTCGGGCGCGCCCTTGGTGACGAGCGCCCACGCGCCGTCGCCGGGCGGGTCCACGAGCGCGGACATGAGCTTGCGCTCGGACGTGAACGGCACCTCGCCGCGCCGTTCGAACCCGGCGACGCGGTCCACGGTGCCGGCGAGCTTGTGCGCGGCCACGAGAAAGGCGGCCTCGGTGGGGTCGCCCTGGACGGTCCACCCGCCGTCGGCCTCGACGAGCTGGGCGTCGTTGGCGAGGGAGCCGCCCCCGAGCACCATGACCGCCTCGCGGGTGAGCCGCTCGTCGGTCAGGGGCCCGGCGTCGCCGTCACCGTCGCCGTCCCCGGCAACGCCCCCGCGAGCCAGTGCCTCCCCCTCGGGCCGGTAGCCGACGCCGGTCAGCATGACCTCGCCCGACGCCGTGACGACCCGCTGGATGGTCATCTCGTTCTTGGTCAGGGTGCCGGTCTTGTCCGACGCGATGACGGACGCCGAGCCGAGCGTCTCGGCGGAGTGCAGCTTCTTGACGACGGCGTTGCGCCGCGCCATGGCCTGCACGCCGACGGCGAGGACGACGGAGAGGATCGCTGGCAGGCCCTCGGGCACGGCGGCCACGGCGAGCGAGACGCCGAGGAGCAGCACGGTCACGAGGTCGGCCGGGGTGCGCACCTCGTTGACGACGGCCGCGAGGACCATCACGACCACGGCGATACCGATCACCGTGAGGCCGAGCACGCGGCTGACGTGCGCGATCTCGCGCTGCAGCGGGGTGACCTCCTCCTCGGTCGAGTCGAGCAGCCGCGCGATGTCGCCCATCTGGGTGCTCATGCCGGTGGCCACGACGACGGCGCGCCCCACGCCCTGGGCCACGGCGGTGCCCTTGTAGACCATGTCGAACCGGTCGCCGAGCGGCGCCGGGGCCGCGAGCGCGGCGGCGTCCTTGAGCACCGCCTCGCTCTCGCCCGTCAGGGAGGACTCCTGGACCCGCAGGGCGGTCGCGCTCAGCAGGCGGGCGTCCGCGCCGACGGCGTCCCCCTCGGCCAGGACGAGCACGTCGCCGCGCACCAGCTCGGCCGACCGCACGGTGACGCGGCGCCCGTCGCGCAGCACCGTGGACATCGCCTCGGTCATGGTCCGCAGGGCTGCGACGGCGCTCTCGGCCTTGCTCTCCTGGACGAGGCCGAGCACCGCGTTGAGCACGACGATCGCGGCGATCACGACGGCGTCGACGGGCACGCCGTGCGCGTCCTCGACCCACCAGACGGCCAGCGAGATGGCCACGGCGACGAGCAGCAGCGCCACGAGCGGGTCCTGGAACTGGTCCAGCACCTTGCGCCACAGCGGCACGGGCGGCCGCGAGCGCAGCTCGTTGGGGCCGTCGGCGGCCAGGCGGCGGGCGGCCTCGGCCGCGGTCAGGCCGGTGGCGGGGTCGACGCCGAGGTCGGCGGCGACGTCCTCGGCCTCCCGGACCGACGGGTCCGGGGCGGGCATCGGGACGGACGGCGGCGGGACGCGCTGCTGCGAGGTGGCCACAGTCGATCATGCATCGAGGGCGCCTCGTGCGCGCGGCTCAGCACGGCGGTACGCGACGTCGGGCAGCACGCGCTGGCACCGTACGGATGTGCGTCACGCGCCCGCGGACGGGGACGCGGGTGGGGACGCGGGTGGGGACGCGCCCGGGAACCAGCCGTGCACCACGCTGCGCCACGCGTCGCGGAAGGACCGGCCGATGCGCCACTCGTGCCAGGTCAGCGCCAGGATCAGGGCGTCGAGCAGCACCAGCGCCGCGACGCCGATGCCGGGGCTCAGCACCAGCTGGGCGAGCTGCACGGCCAGCAGCACGCTCAGCGCGCCGACGGCCCACGGGTACACCCGGCGGGACCCCGCCAGGAGCGCGGCGACGATCGCCACCTTGACCACGCCGTGCAGCAGCAAGAACAGGCCGCCCGCGACGGCGGCGCCGTGGTCGAGCCCGGTCGCCTCGTTCAGGAGCAGGTGGGCCACGAGGTCGTGCGGGTCCTCCCGCAGCTCCTCCGCGACGGCGGCCCGGGTCAGCGCGACGATCCGGTCCTGGTGCAGCACCAGCAGCGCGGTCCCGGCCACGAGCTCTACCAGGCCGTCCAGACCCTTGACCAGGACGCCCAGCACGAAGGCGGTCTCGACCACCAGCCGACGCCGCACCGGTTCCATGGGTCATCACTCTGGTACCCGGGACCGCACATGACAACGGGCCGGCGCACGACGGGGGTCGCGCGCCGGCCCGTCCGAGGCCTGTGCGGGCCCCGGCCGGGTCCCGGCCTAGTAGGCGGCGGACGCGGTCTTGCGGTGCGGCCAGAGCGCGATGGCCAGGCCGGCCAGGACGCTCAGGGCGTGCAGCCCGTTGTCGGCCGCGTTGATGTTGAGAACGTTGATGTCCGGGTTGCCCACCGCGATCAGGCCGTACACGAACGCGGCGCCGTACCCGGCCACGAGCAGCCAGCCGAACGTGCGCGCCCGGCCGAGCGTGGACGACAGGCTCACGCCGAGGAGCCCGATCAGGAGGTGCACGATGTTGTGCAGCGGGTTGATCGCGAACCCGAGCAGCGTCTGGCTGTGATCGTGCTCGGCGAAGCCGCTGAACCCGGTCACGAGGAACCCCGCGGCTCCGACGAGCAGGTAGACCGCACCGATGATGAGGGCGAGCCACTGGGACACCCCGCGGGTGCGCGTCTGCGACATGGACTGAGTCATGGCGTTTTCTCCGTTCTGTTCGGCTACACAGACGGTTCGGAACGACGTCCCGCCCGGATGGGTCCGATTTCGGGGCATACCCCGCTCCCGTGGCGAGTGCCGGGCAGCCGGGTGAAGGTGAAGGAGCACGATCGACCGCACTGACGAGGAGGACCCATGGGCATCGACGACAAGCTCAAGAACACTGCCGAGGACGTGACGGGCAAGGTCAAGGAGGCCACGGGCAAGGCCACGGACGACGAGGAGCTGGAGGCGGAGGGCCGGACGGACCAGGCCAAGGCCTCCCTCAAGAAGGCCGGCGAGAACGTCAAGGACGTCTTCAAGAAGAGCGACTGAGCCGAGCCGGCGGCTGAGCAGGCCTCAGCCGCCCCCGGCGAGCCCCGCCTCGTACGCGAGGATCGCCGCCTGCACCCGGTTGCGGACCCCGAGCCGCGCCAGGATGGTGCTGACGTGCGCCTTGACGGTGCCCTCGGAGAGGTGCAGGCGGGCCGCGACGTCCTGGTTGGCCAGCCCCTGGCCGACCAGGGCGAGCACCTCCGTCTCGCGCGGGGTCAGCACGCCCACCCGCTCGCTCGCTGCCCGCCGCCGGGCAGGGCGACCGGTACGGAACCGCGTGATCATGCGGTGCGCGATGCGCGGCGAGAGGTACGCGGCGCCCCCGGCCACCGCGCGCACGGCGATGATCAGCTCGCGCGGGTCGGCGGCCTTGAGCAGGAACCCGGCCGCGCCCTCGTCCAGCGCGCGGGCGACGTAGTCGTCCTCGTCGAACGTCGTCAGCACGACGACCGCGGACTCCGGGACCGCGCGCCGCAGCTCGGCAGCGGCCTCGAGACCGTCCATGGTCGGCATCCGGACGTCGAGCAGGACGACGTCGGGCCGGTGCCGCCGGGCGAGCCCGACCGCCTGCGCGCCGTCCCCGGCCTCCGCGACGACCTCGATCTCGGGGTCGCTGCCGAGGATGGCGGCGACCCCCACCCGGAGCATGGCGTCGTCGTCGGCCAGCAGGACCCTGATCACGCGACCTCCCGCGCTGCCGGGATGCGGGCGCGCACGGCGAAGCCGTCGCCCGCAGGCCCTGCGCCGAACGTCCCGCCCAGGAGCCGGACCCGCTCGGCGAGGCCGAGCAGGCCGCTGCCGCCCTGGCCCGGGTCCCGGCCTGCGCCCGGGCCGGGGCCTGCCGCCGCTCCCCCGGCGTCGGTCACCTCGACCCGCACCGCGTCCTCGTCCCGCCGGACGCGCACGGTGACCGCGGCTCCCGGCGCGTGCCGGGCGGCGTTGGTGAGCGCCTCCTGCACCACCCGGTGCGCGGCCTGCTCCGCCAGGCTCCCGGCCCTGCTCCCCGCGAGGCCGGACGCCGCGTCCGGCGCGCCGTCCAGCCGCACGTCCAGCCCCGCCGACGCCGCCCGCGCGACCAGCGCCGCGATCGTCTCGTGCGGCGGGAGGAGCGACCCGTCCCCGGCCGGCCCGTCCCGGAGCGCGCCGAGCGCGCCGCGGAGCCGGTCGGTGGCCTCCGTCGCGGTGACCCGGATCCCGGCGACCGCGGCGCGGTCCGCGTGCCGGTCGGCGGGGGCCAGGCCGGCGGAGACCTCCAGCGCCCCGGCCCGCACGGCGATGAGCGCGAGGTCGTGCCCCACCAGGTCGTGCAGCTCGGTCGCGATCCGGGCGCGTTCCTCGGCCCGGGCGCTGCGGGCGACCAGCTCCCGCTCACGTTCGAGCCGGGCCACCCGCTCCGCGGCGAGCCGGGCCAGCTCGGCCTGCTGCCGGCGGTTGCGGCCCGCCAGCCACGGCGCCACGACGAAGACGGCCAGGAGCATGGCCCCGGTGGCGGCCGCACCGACGTCCACGGACGCGAGCGCCGCCGCCAGGACCGCCGCGCCACCCAGCGGCCAGCCGGCGCCGCGGGTGCGCACGTACCTGCCGTGCAGGTAGGCGAGCGGCGCGAGCGCGGGGAAGACGAGCTGCCGCCAGAGCGGCAGCGCGTCGGCCCCGACGCTGTTCAGGACCGCCAGCACCGCGAGGGCCGCCAGGGCGACGCCGCCGGCGACCTCGTGGCGGTCGGGGCGGTGTTCGGTCACGCGGCCGACCCTACCGGGCGCCGCCGGGACAGAGTCCGGGGCAGTCCCCGGAGCAGCGCCCGGAGCCGGGCGCCGAGCACGGCGAGCCCCGCCAGCGCCGCCACCAGCAGCACCAGCACCACGGGCAGCCCGAAGTAGAGCAGCGAGGGCCACGGGAAGGTGCGGCCGCCGGTGAGGAAGGTCGCGAGCGCCGGCAGGAGGGCGAGGACGAGGGCGGGGAGCACGAGCCAGGCCAGCCGTAGCCCGGTGGCCCAGCAGGCCCGGCCCGCGCGGCGCGTCGCCCAGCGCGGCGCGCGCAGCACGCCGACGACGCCGAGCGCGGCGGAGGCGAGCAGCACGGCTGCGAGCCCGAGGTCGAGGGTTGGGGACCCGGCCGGGGGCACGGGGGCCTCGCCGCGGGTCAGCGCGACCAGTCCGTCGAGCGCCGTCCGGGTGACGTCGGTGAGCCCCGCGCCGTTGGTCAGCACCGCGATGCCGTACCCGGTGGCGGGGTCGATCCACTCGACGGCCCGGTAGGTCATGACGAAGCCGGAGTGCCAGCGGGTCCCGTCGTCCTCGGTGTGCCAGCCGAGGCCGTACTCGCCGACGGCGGAGGGCGTGTGCATCGCGTCGAGGTCCGCGTCGGGAACGAGTCGGCGGCCGTGGCCCGTCTGGCTGATCAGCCACGGTCCCAGGTCGGCGGCGGTGGTGATGACGCCGGCGCTGCCCGTGTCGTCGAACCACCGGGGCTCCTCGCGCGGGACCCACCAGCCGAACAGGGAGGTGTACCCGTCGGCGGGCCGGACGACGTCGTCGCGGGTGGCGCTGCCGGACATGCCGAGCGGCCCGAACACGCGCTCGGCCAGGAAGTCGCCGAACGGCCGGCCGGAGGCCACCTCCACGAGCCGGGCGGCGACGTCGAAGTTGACGTTGCAGTACGCGTAGGTGGTACCCGGGTCGGTGGCGAGGGCGTCGTCGTGCAGCCGGGCGACGTAGTCGGTGCGGGACGTCGCCTCGGCCAGGTCGGCGACGTCGACGCTGGTGTCGGCGAGCCCGGAGGTCTGGTCCAGGAGCTGGCGGACGGTGATCTCGTCGACCCGCGGGTCAGCCATCCGCAGCTCCGGGAGCTGGTCCGTGACCGGGCCGTCGAGGTCGATCCGGCCGTCCTCCGCGAGGATCATGACCGCCGTCGCGGTGAAGGACTTGGTGACCGACGCGACCCGCATGGGGGTGTCGGCGGTGACCGGGGAGCCGTCCGCGTCGTGCCCGTACCCGGCGGCGTGGACGACCCGGTCGTCGTGGGTCACCACGGCGGACAGGCCGGGCACCCCCGAGGCCTCGGTGAGGTCGGCGAGGTAGGTGTCGATCGCCTCGGGGGTGGGCGCGGCCGGCAGGCCCGGCTCCGCGGCACGAGCGCCGGCCGCGGCGGGGGCGAGGCCCGCCGTCGCGAGGCCCAGCGCGAGCAGCGCCGCCGTGAGATGCCTGGTCAGGGGTGTGCGTTCCATGTCCGGCACGCTAGGGAGCGGCCAGCTCCGGGCACATCGGTCGGGTGTCCGGACCGCCCCTGACGAAAGTCAGGGGTGGTCCGTCCCCGCCGCCCCCGCCGCCCCCGCCACCAGGGCCTCCAGCGTCGCGCGCGCCCCCGCCTGGTGCAGCGAGCCGAGCGCGTCGAGGTAGGCCGCGACGAAGCGCGGCTCGGTCACGAGCGACCCGAACAGGTCGGGGCTGCGCAGGAAGGCAGCGGCGTCGCCCCGCTGCGCGCGGGCGAGCGGCACGAGCCGGTCCGCGAGCCGGTCGACGACGTCGATGGGCTCACCCTGCTCGTCGGTCCCCTCGGCGTACCGGGCCCAGCTCGCGACGATCGCCGCCGACCGGACGATCTCGCCGCCGGCGAGCAGCTGCTCGCGCACGATCGGCACCAGCCACTTCGGGATGCGGTCCGAGGTCTCCGCGCACAGCCGGGCGAGCGTGTCCCGCACCTCCGGGTTGCCGAACCGCTCCACGAGCGTGGCCTTGTACTCGTCGAGGTCGACGCCCGGGACGGGGCGCAGGGTCGGCGTCGCCTCGCGGTCCATGAAGTCGCGCACGAACCGCGCCACGACCGGGTCGGCCATCGCCTCGTGCGCGTACCGGTAGCCGCTCAGCCACCCGAAGTAGGCGATGGCCTGGTGGCTCGCGTTGAGCAGCCGCAGCTTCATCAGCTCGTACGGCTCGACGTCGGCCACGAGCTGCACACCCGCGTGCTCCAGCGGCGGCCGGCCCAGCGGGAAGCGGTCCTCCAGCACCCACTGGAAGAACGGCTCCGCCACCACGGGCCAGCGGTCCGCGACGCCGAGCCGCTCGGCGACCAGGGCCCGGTCCTCGTCCGTGGTCACGGGCGTGATCCGGTCCACCATCGAGCTGGGGAACGCAACCTCGTCGTGCACCCACCGGCCGAGGTCGGCGTCGCGCAGGGCCGCGAAGGCGGCGAAGACGGTCCGGGCCTTCTCGCCGTTGCCCTGCACGTTGTCGCAGGACATGACGGTGAACGGTGGCAGGCCGCGCGCCCGCCGTCGGGCCAGGGCCTCCACCACGTAACCGAACACGGTGGCCGGCACGGCCCCCGGCCGGGCGTCGGCGACGACGGCGGGCGCCGTCGCGTCGAACTCGCCCGTGACCTGGTCGAACCCGTAGCCGCCCTCGGTGATGGTCAGCGACACGATGCGGGTGTCGGGGTGGGCCATGCGCTCCAGCACGGCCTCCGGGTCGTCCGGCGCGAACAGGTACTCCACGATGCTGCCGACCACCCGCGCGTCGAGGCGCCCGTCCGGGTGCTTGGTCACCAGCGTGTACAGGCCGTCCTGCGCCCGCAGCGCGTCGCGCATGGCGGCGTCGCCGGGCAGCAGGCCGACGCCGCAGATGCCCCAGTCGCGGGCCTCGCCGCGGCGCAGCAGCTCGTCGACCGCGAGCGCCTGGTGCGCGCGGTGGAAGCCGCCGACACCCAGGTGCACGATCCCGACGCGGACGCCGGCGCGGTCGTAGGGCGGCAGGCTGACGGCGGGCGCGGCGTCCGCCGCGGAGCCGAGCGGGACGGCGAGGTCCAGCGTCACTTGATCGCCCCCATCGCCAGGCCGCGGACGAGCTGCTTCTGCGCGATCCAGCCCGCCAGCACCACGGGGACGATGGCGACGGTCGCGGCCGCGGACAGGACGGCGAGGAACTGGCCGCGGCCGTCCACGAAGCTGGTGAGGAACGGCGGGGTGGGCCGCGCCACCTGGGCCGTGAGGAGGTTGGCGAGGAAGAACTCGTTCCACGCGAAGATGAAGCAGATCAGGCCCGCGGCGGCGACGCCGGGCAGCACGATGGGCAGCACCACGCGGAAGATCTCGGTGCCGAGGCGGGCGCCGTCGAGCTGTGCCGCCTCGATGACCTCGCGCGGCACCTCGGCGAGGAACGACCGCATCATCCACACCGCGATGGGCAGGTTGACGCCCACGTAGAGGATGGTCAGCCAGGTGATGTTGTCGAGCCCGCCCACGGACTGCAGCAGGAGGTAGACCGGGATGATCGAGGCGGCCACCGGCATGAAGCGGGTCGAGATGAAGAAGAACAGGGCGTCGCGCACGTTGGCGACGGGGCGGATGCTCAGCGCGTAGGCGGCCGGGACGGCCAGCACGAGGACGAGCAGCGTGGACCCGAGGCTCGCACTGAGCGAGTTGATCAGGTACGGCAGCATGTCGCGCGCGAAGACGGCGTCGAACTGGTCGAGCGTGAGGTCGGGGGCGAACGTCGGCGGCATCGTGGCGGCCTGGTGCTCGGGCTTGAAGGCCGTGAACACCATCCAGGCCACGGGGAAGAAGAACATCAGCACGAGCGCCCAGGTGGCCGCGGTGATCAGGGCCGCGCGCAGGCGCGAGGACGTCATCGGTCGATCCCTTCCGTGGAGAAGACCTTGAAGAGGGTGCGCAGCGCGACCGACGCCACGACGATCGTCACGAGCACGGTCATCACGCCGTACGCGGCGGCCTCGCCGACCTCCAGGCCGACGAACGCCCGCTCGTAGAGCAGGTAGGACAGGGTCTTGGTGCCGCCCGTGCCCCGGGTCATGATCGCGATGGGGTCGAAGACCTGGAGCAGCATGATCGAGGCCAGCAGCACCGCGATCTCGACGTACTGGCGCAGGTGCGGCAGCGTGATCGAGCCGAACGTGCGCAGCGCCCCGGCGCCATCGACCGCGGCGGCCTCCAGGACGTCCCGGTCCTGCGCCTGCAGCCCGGCCAGCAGGATCAGCATGGCGAACGGCGTGTACTGCCAGGTCAGCACCAGGATGATGGTGAGCATCGGCAGCTCGGTGTTCCAGGCCACGGGCGGCAGGCCGACCAGGCCGAGGCCCCAGTTGGCCATGCCGGTGGCGGCGTCCAGGATGGACCACTTCCACACCAGGGCCGCGGCGGCGGGCATCACGAGGAACGGCGTGATCATCAGGGTCCGCGCCACGCCGCGCCCCACGAAGTTGCGGTCCAGCAGCACCGCGAACAGCATGCCGAGCAGGGTCGAGGCCACCACGGAGGTGCCGGTCACCGCGACCGTCGCGCCGAGCGAGGACAGGAACGAGCCGTCCCGCAGCACGCTCACGTAGTTGTCGAGGCCCGTGAACCCGCGGTCGCCGGGCCGCAGCATGTTCCAGCGCTGCAGCGAGTAGTAGATCGTCAGCACGAACGGGATCTGGGTCAGGACGATCGACGTGGCCAGCGCCGGCCAGAGCAGGGCGCGCGAGACGGCCAGCCGGCGTCGGCGGCTCTGCTCGCCGGTGGGCGTCGTCCGCGGGGGCCGACGGCGCGTCGGGGCGGACATCAGAACGGTCATGGGGCCTCCTTCCTCCTCCTTCTCTGGGCGTCCTGCTTCTGGGGCGTCCCTACTTCTGGGCGTCGCCCGCCTCCTGGGCGAGACCCTGGGCCCGCTCCAGCACCGGTTCGAGCTCGCTGCGGCCGGCAAAGACGTCGGCCAGGTCCTGCGAGACTCGGTTCCCGAGGTCCTGGAACTCCGGGATGGTGACGTACTGGATGCCGGTCCACGACTGCGGCGCCACGCCCGGCTGCTCCGGGTCCACGGCGAGCATGATGTCCCGCGTGATGGGCGCGAACGACGCCGCGGCCTCCTCGTACTCCGGGATCTCGTACGTCGAGTTCCGCGCGCCCGGGGGCACCCGGCTCCAGCCGAGCTCCGTGCCGACGAGCTGGTGGTACTCCTTGCTGGTGGCCCACTTCACGAACTCGACCGCGGCGTCGCGGTTCTGCGTGGTCTCCGGGATCGCGAGGTTCCACGACCACAGCCAGCCGGACTCCTCGGTCTCGACCACCGGGGCGTGGGCGTAGCCCATCTTGCCCGCGACCTGCGACGACTCCGGGTCCTCCAGCAGGCCGGCCGCGACCGTCGCGTCGACCCACATCGCGGACCGGCCCTGGCTCACGTTGTTCAGGCACTCGGTGAACCCGGTGGAGACGGGGTCGGCCTCGCCGGCGTCCTCGACCAGGTCCACGTAGAACTGGACGGCCTCGGCGAACTCGGGCTGGTCCACCTGGGCGTTCCAGTCGGCGTCGAACCAGCTCCCGCCGAACGTGTTCACCACCGTCGTCAGGGGTGCGAAGACCTCGCCCCAGCCCGGCTTGCCGCGCAGGCAGATGCCGTCGACGTCGTCGGAGTCGACCTGGCGGGCGATGTCGGCGACCTCCTGCCACGTCGGGTGCTCGGGCATGGTCACGCCCGCCGCGTCGAGGATCTCCTTGTTGTACATGAGCATCGAGGACTCGCCGTAGAACGGGACGGCGTACAGGGAGTCGTCGACCGTCAGGGCGTCCTTGACGGGCTCGAACAGGTCGTCGACGTCGTAGTCCGCGTCGGACTCCAGGTCGCCCGTCAGGTCGGTGAGCCAGCCGTTCTGCGCCCAGATCGGCACCTCGTAGGACCCGACGGTGACGATGTCGTACTGGCCGCCGTCGGTCGCGACGTCCTTGGTGACGGCGTCCCGCAGGTCGTTCTCCTCCATCTGGATGAAGTTCACCGTGATGTCCGGGTGCTCCTCCTCGAAGGCGGACTTCAGCTCCTCCATGTCCTTCATCTGCGGGTTGTTGACGGTCGCGAGCGTGAGCTCGACGGGACCGCCGTCCTGTCCGGCGGCGTCGCCGTTCCCGCCGCCTCCCGCTCCGGCGCAGGCGGTCAGCGCCAGCGCGAGCGCCGCGGCCGCGAGGCCGGTGGGCGCGGCCTGGCGGCGCGCAGTTCTCGTGAGCATCATTGCTTCGACCCTTCTGGTCACGTCGTCGTGAGGTGTCGTGGTGCCGCACATCGTGGGCCGGGCCACACACCGGGTCAACGAGGGTGAAACCCAAACGGTCAGCGAGACTGTGGTATCGCACAGCGGGGCGGGGGCCCGGGGCCCGACGGCGGGGCCGGCACGGGCGCCGGACGCCCGCACGGCCGACGCCGAGGGTCCGTTCTGACCGGTTCTACGCCGCGCCGTCACCGGGGAAAACGCATCCCGCACCGGGCACGAACTGCTGGCCCCGAGGGGTCGACCGGTCAGGCCCTCAGACCTGGACGATCTCCGCCCCGGCCGCGTGGAACGCCCGTGCGCGGGCGTGGCCGAGCTGCGTGCCGGTGATCATCGCCTCGAAGTCGTCCAGGCCGGCAAACCGCACGAAGCTGGTCACGCCGAACTTGTGGTGCGCCCCGATGAAGATGCGGCGCCGGCTCACCTCGATCGCCGCGGCCTTGACGCTCGCGACCGCCGGGTCGGGCGTGGTCAGGCCGTCCTCGACGGTCACACCGTTCGCGCCGATCAGCCCGAGGTCGAGGCGGAAGGTGCGCAGCATGTCCACGGCCGCGCCGTCGACCACGCCCAGGGTCTTGCCCCGCACCCGCCCGCCGATGATGATCACCTGCACGTTGGGCCGGGCCGACAGCTCCGTCGCGACCGGCAGGGACGACGTGACCAGGGTCAGCTCGCGGTCGGTCGGCAGGGCGCGCGCCGCGAGCAACGGCTGGAACCCCTCGTCGACGAAGATCGTCCGCGCCTCCCCCAGCCGCCGCGCCACCTCGGCGGCGATCCGCGCCTTCTCCTCCGGGAAGCTCTCCCGACGCTGGGACAGCGCCGTCTCGAACGAGCTGGTCTCCACCGGGAAGGCGAGACCGTAGCTGCGCCGCACCAGGCCCTGCGCCTCCAGCTTGCGCAGCTCGCGGCGCACCGTCTCCTGGGAGACGGCCAGCATCCGGGCCGACTCGCTCACCTCGATCCGGCCGCGCCGCCGCACCAGGGCCAGCAGCTCCGCGGACCGCGCGGCCTGCCGGTCGGCGCCCGCCGGTGGCACACCAGGCTCCGGCGCTGCCGGCACCGTCCCGGCGCTCGCGTCGAGCACCATCGCCACGCCTCCCGTCGTCGGGCTCCTGGCCCCAGAGTCTGCCGCGTGTCGGCGCGTCTCGGAAGCCCCGCACGGGGATCAGCCCGCCGTCGGACGCACCAGGCTCGGGGCGTAGCCGAAGCGCCGGCGGAAGGCGCGTCCGAACGAGCCGGGGTCGAGGAACCCGGAGCGCTGGCACGCCGTCTGCACGCCGTGCCCCCGTTCCAGCATGCTGTGCGCGAACTCGAGACGGATCCGCCGCACCTCGGACGCGGGTGATCGCCCGACGTCCGCGAACAGGGCCTGCAGCGACCGCACCGACAGGTGCGCCTCGGCGGCGAGGTCGGCCACGGAGAACAGGGGGTCCGCGAACCGTTCGTGGATGATCGCGTACAACCCGTCACGCAGCACGGCCCGCGACCGGAGGCGAGCGGACGCCGGCGCCGAGTCGCGCAGACGTTCTTCGGCACTGTGCCGTGCGGCGTCGGGGGCCGTGGGCGTGAAGCTCAGGACCGTCGCGCCCGTGCCGTTGAGCCTTCTCGTCGACCAGCGCACCGGGCGTGGGTCTCCCGCACGGGTCACGAACCATTCCTCGCCCTGATGCTCCGGTCCCCGCGCGCAGATGATCGGACACTCGTCGGGTGGATACGAGGTCCCGTCGAGCCGGTTGCTGTGGAGCAGCTCATGACTGGGACCACCGACCAGATCGAGCTCGTTCCGGTAGCCGAGGAAAGAGACCGCTGCCCTGTTCGCGACGACCACGGATCCCTCAGGTCCGATGACCCACAACGGGACGGGAGCCTCGCTGACCACGTCCGCGAGCAGCAACCGGTCCGCGGCGTGCTCGGCGGTGGGTGTCGGCGGGTACTGCGCCAGTCCGGCCATCGGCTCCTCCGTTCTCCCGGGGACGGTACGCGGACGGCGATCCCGCAGCCGTTGCGCCGACGTTTCACGCGGGTAAAAGGACGCTGCGGCTGCGCTTTCTGCGCATCACCGTTCGCAAACGGCCTAGGAGTGCGCTGTGCCCGTTCGCTGAGATGAAGGCACACGGGCGGTACCCGGCCGCCCCTTTCCGACCGGAGATCAGATGACCACCTGGAACAGCACACGCGAGGCCGCGACGCAGGACGTCCGTACATCCCTGCGCCGGTCAGGAACCACCTGGGCGGAGATCGCCGAACAGGTCGACCGCCCCCTCCTGTGGACCATCGCCGCGCTCCTGGGTTCGCACCCCGTCCCCGCCGACGTCGCCGAGGCCGTGGGCCGGCTGCTCGATCTCGACGAGGACACCGTCGTCGCCCTCCAGGAGCAGCCGTACCGCCTGAACGGCGACGCCCTCCGCGCAGACCCGACGATCTACCGCTTCTACGAGCTCCTGGACGTCTACGGCCCGGCCCTGAAGGAGGCCATCCACGAGGAGTTCGGCGACGGGATCATGAGCGCGATCAACTGCAACGTCGAGATCTCCCGGCGCGAGGACCCGGACGGCGACCGCGTGCGCGTCACCATCGACGGCAAGTTCCTGAAGTACCAGTGGTGACCCAGACCTCGACACGGAGCCCCTCATGTCTTACGTAACCCCCAAGGACTTCGCGATCCGGATGGTCGACGCCGGCCAGTCCAAGGCGCTGATGTCCACGCGCGACACCCTCATCCGCAGCTACATGGCAGGTGCGATCCTCGCACTGGCCGCCGCCTTCGCCGTCACCGTCAGCGTGCAGACCGGCCAGCCGCTTGTGGGCGCCGTGCTCTTCCCGGTCGGCTTCTGCATGCTGTACCTGCTCGGCTACGACCTGCTGACCGGCGTGTTCACGCTCGTCCCGCTCGCGTGGCTGGACAAGCGCCCCGGCGTGACGGGAGCGGCGGTGCTCCGCAACTGGGGGCTCGTCTTCCTGGGAAACTTCGCCGGGGCCCTGACGACCGCCCTGCTCATGGCCGTCGTCTTCACCTATGGCTTCTCCAGCCCGCCGAGCGAGGTCGGCCAGGCGATCGGTGTGATCGGTGAGGGCCGGACCGTGGGTTATGCGGAGCACGGCGCAGCCGGCATGCTCACCCTTTTCGTGCGCGGAATCCTCTGCAACTGGATGGTCTCGACCGGCGTCGTCGGCGCCATGATGTCCGACAGCCTGCCGGGCAAGGTCATCGCGATGTGGATGCCGATCCTGGTGTTCTTCTACATGGGTTTCGAGCATTCCGTCGTCAACATGTTCCTCTTCCCGATCGGGCTCATGCTCGGCGGCAACTTCACGATCGCCGACTACCTGATCTGGAACGAGCTGCCGACCGTGCTCGGAAATCTCGTCGGCGGACTAGTGTTCGTCGGAGTCGTGATCTATGGCACGCACCTCAGGACGGCCCCGGAAAGAGTGCTGCGCTAAGCCGTCCCGTCCCGGACGGCCCGGCGAACAGACTCGTCGTGCTCGGCGTGCGCCCGGTGCAGGAGGTCCATGAGCTCGCTCTCGTCGCGGGCCTTCTGCCGGTACTTCTCGCCGAGGTTCTTGATCGTCGTCTCCTCCTCGCAGAGCGCCGCGTAGACCCGGATGCGCTCGGCGTGGTCGGCCGTGTAGCCGAGGTCCAGGTACTCCGTCGCGTGCCGGCGGGCGTTGGCGATCGCCGTCTGCGCCCGCCCTGCCTTGCTCCACAGCGAAGCGACCACGGTCACCGTGATCACCCCCAGGATGACCGCGAGGGACAGACCCGTGCTGATCTCGAAGACCGGTACCGGCTCGCCGCCGTTGATGAACGGCACGTTGTTCTCGTGCAGCGCGTGGAGCACGAGCTTGACCCCGATGAAGGCGAGGATGATGGCCAGCCCGTACGAGAGGTAGATCAGCCGGTCGAGCAGGCCGTCCAGCAGGAAGTAGAGCTGGCGCAGGCCCAGGAGCGAGAACGCGGTGGCCGTGAACACGATGTACACGTCCTGCGTCAGGCCGAAGATCGCGGGGATCGAGTCGAGCGCGAACAGCAGGTCGGTGCCGCCGATCGCCACCATCACCAGGAGCATCGGGGTCAGCGCCCGCTTGCCGTCGTGGATCGTGAACAGCTTGTCGCCGTCGTAGTCCGGGCTCGTGTGGAACAGCCTGCGGGCCACCCGCACCGCGATGTTCTCCTCGTGCCGCGACTCCGAGCTCTCCGGCTTGAGCATGTTGCCGGCGGTGACCAGCAGGATGAGCCCGAAGATGTAGAACACCCACGCGAACGAGTTGATCAGGGCCGCCCCGAGGAAGATGAACCCGGTGCGCGCCGCCAGGGAGAACGTGATGCCGAACAGCAGCACCTTCTGCTGGTCCTCCCGCGGCACGCGGAAGCTCGTCATGACGATGAGGAAGACGAACAGGTTGTCGACCGACAACGCCTTCTCCGTGATGTAGCCGGAGAAGTACTCCGACCCCGCGGCGACCCCGCCCAGCACCAGCACACCCACCCCGAAGAGCAGCGCGATCCCCACGTAGATCGAGGACCAGATCGCGGCCTCTCTCAGCCCGGGGACGTGCGCCTTGCGCACGTGGAAGAAGTAGTCGAAGAGGAGCAGCAGCACGATCCCTGCGACCGTGAGCGTCCAGACGAGCGGCGAGACATCCATGCGGCCTGCTTTCGGTCGAGGGACGGAGCCGCTCGCTGCCCGCGACGGTTCGGGCAACGAGGTGGCTGGTGTCCGGACGAGGCGAGGTCTTAGAGGTTACTCGTCGGGGCGGGTCGGTTCTCGTCGAACGCATGGATTGTGTCTCGGGGATTCACCCAGGGTTCACCCCTACTCCCCCACGCAGAAGATCGTCTCGGGGTCGGACGACGCCGCCGTCCCCCACTTGTTTGGATGGCCGTCATGAGCGCACCCGACACGGCCCTCGCGGCCCCCACCCCGACCGGCACCGCCCGCCCCCGCTGGCGGTTCATCGACTCGCTGCGGGGCTTCGCCGTGCTCGGGATCCTGCTGGTCAACGCGGTGGACATCACCCGGCTCGGCATGGCCCGCGTGATGGAGGGCGGCGCCCCGGTCCAGGACCCGGTGCTCGACGCGCTCTACCTCACGGTGCAGACCCGGTTCGTGCCCATCTTCATGTTCCTGTTCGGCATCAGCCTCTGGATCGTGCTCGACGGCGCCCGGTCCCGCGCCCAGCGGCCGGTGCTCGTGCTGGTGCGCCGGCTCCTGGCGCTGTCGGTCATCGGTGGGCTGCTGATGATCGCCTACCCCGGCAACGTGCTCATCGAGTACGGGGTCGTCGGACTGCTGATGCTGCCCGTCGTGGCGTTCGCCCCGCGCTGGGTCACGCTGGCTGGCGGCGTGGCGCTCACGGTCGTGGCCTACGCGATGTTCGGCGGCGGGCTCGCCTCCGTCCCGGGAGTCATCCTGCTCGGCGCGGGGGCCGCCGCCTACGGCCTGCCGCGAGCCCTGGAGTCCTCGGGCCGGGCGGTCGCGATCGTGTTCGCGAGCGCCGCCGTGCTGACGGTGCCGGCCCTCATCTGGCAGCTCGGTACGCCCGGCGGCGACCCCCGCTTCTCGACGGCGGGTTCGGTCGCCGGCCTGGTCATGGCCGTGCTGTACACCACCGGCCTGGCGCTGCTCTGGCGCACGCCGGCACGCCGGGCGATCGCCGCCTTCTTCGAGCCGCTGGGCCGCATGGCCCTGACCAACTACGTGGGCGCCGCGATCGTGGTCGCGCTGATCGCGCTGGTCGTCGACTTCGGCCACATGACCAGCGCGGCGCCGGTGGTGGTCCTGGCCCTGGTGCTGATCGTGGTGCAGTCCGTGCTCAGCCGGCTCTGGCTCCGGTACTTCGTCTACGGCCCCGTGGAGTGGCTGTGGCGCACCGCGACCTGGCTGCGGCCCGCGAGCATGCGGCGCCGGGTCGCGGTGGCCGAAGGACAGTAGGCAAACGCCTAAAGGGTGTAGGCTTGGGGCATGACCCGCACACCCCTGACGTCCGCCTCGGTGATCGCCGAGGCGGCGGCGCTGGCCGACGAGAGCGGGCTGGAGGCAGTCACGCTCTCGGCGGTCGCCCGCCGCCTCGGCGTCCGCACGCCCAGCCTGTACTCGCACGTCCGGGACCATGCGGCGCTCCTCGACGGCGTCAGCGCCGTCGCCCTGGCAGACCTGACCGCTCGGGTCGCCGAGGCGGTCGCGGGCCGTTCCGGGCTGCCCGCGCTGGAGGGCCTGGCCGAGGCGCACCGCGCGTTCGCCCGGCAGTCGCCGGGCCGGTGGCAGGCGCTCCAGCGCCGGGCCGGGCCCACGGTGGTCGCCTCCGACGCCGCCCGGTCGATCGTCGCCCTCACCGACGCCGTCCTGCGCGGCTACGACATCCCGCCCGGCGAGCGCGTGCACGTGACCCGGCTGCTCGGCAGCACGATCAACGGATACCTCACCCTGGAGCGCATCGGCAGCTTCGACCACAGCCAACCCGATCCCGAGGTGTCGTGGCGCCGGACGATCGTCGCGCTCGACGCCCTCCTGCGGGCCTGGCCCACCGAGTGAACAAGGAACATCCCATGCTCAGCACACCCCTGACCCCGTCCCTCGTGCACGGCGCGGCCGAGGTCGAGACCACGTCCCGTGGTCTGCGCCCGCACCGGCTCCCACAGTGGGCCCGCACGCAGTTCCCCGACCCGCACCTGCTCATGATGGAGGCACAGCCCTCCGGCGTCCGCGTGGCCTTCCGGACGGCGGCGCGCACCGTCGCGCTCGAGACCCACCCGTCGCGGCTCGCCTACCGCGGCGCGGACCGGCCGCGCGGCAGCGTCGACCTGGTGGTCGACGGCGCCGTCGTGGCGAGCAGCCCGCTCGCCGACGGCGACGTGATCCTGGCCGACCTGCAGACCGGCGGCACCGAGTTCATCCCCGGCCCCTCGCACATCACGACCTTCGACGGCCTGCCCGCCGGGGACAAGCTCGTCGAGATCTGGCTGCCGCACAACGAGTCGGTCGAGCTGGTCGGCCTGCGCACCGACGAGCCGGTCACCCCGGTGGAGCCGGACCGCCGGGTGTGGCTGCACCACGGCAGCTCGATCAGCCACGGCTCGAACGCCGGCACGCCCACCCAGATCTGGCCCGCGGTCGCCGCGCGCCGCGGGGACGTCGAGCTGCGCAACCTCGGGTTCGGGGGCAACGCGCTCGTGGACCCGTTCGTCGCGCGCACGATCCGGGACGCTCCCGCGGACCTGATCAGCGTCAAGCTCGGCATCAACGTCGTCAACCTCGACGGGATGCGGCTGCGCACCTTCGTGCCGGCCGTGCACGGGTTCCTCGACACGATCCGGGACGGGCACCCGACCACGCCGCTCCTGCTCGTCTCGCCCATCTTCTGCGGCATCCACGAGGACACTCCCGGCCCGGGCGCCGTCGACCCGGCCACCCTCGGCACCGACCAGGTGCGGTTCGTCGCCACGGGCCGCCCGGAGGAGCAGCACCAGGGCAAGCTCACCCTGCGGGTCGTCCGCGACGCGCTGGCCTCGGTGGTCGAGCGCCGCGCGGACGACCCGAACCTGCACTACCTGGACGGCACCGCCCTGTACGGGGCGGACGACGCCGTCGTCCATCCCCTGCCGGACGCGCTGCACCCCGACACCGTGACGCACCGGCTGATCGGCGAGCGGTTCGCCGACCACGCGTTCGCCCAGGACGGGCCGTTCGGGCGGCCCGCCGGCGTCACGGCGCAGGCGTAGCGGCGCGGCGCGTGCGGCGCGGGACGGTGTTCATTCAGGAAAAGCCGCGGCTGTCACGAACCTGCCGTCCTCGATCCGCACGGTGAGCTCGCCGCCGTCGTCCGCCACGCGGCGGGAGAGGGTGGCGAGCCCGCGCAGCTCCGGGAGCGTGTCGTCGGTGACGCCGTCGTTGACCACGGTGAGGCTGTGCCCCGTGAGCTCGATGCGGACCAGCGTGGCCCGTGAGTGCCGCAGGATGTTCGTCGTCGTCTCCCGGAGCACCTGCGCCAGCAGGTCGGTCGCGCGGGCACCGGCCTCGGCGCGGCGGTCCACGCGCACGCGCATGCCCGCCGCCTCCAGGAGGTTGCGCGCGTTCTCCAGCTCGGCGGACAGGTTGAGCTTGCGCTGCCCGTAGGCCAGCTCCTTGGTCTGGGCGATCGTGTCGCCCACCAGCGTGTACATCTCGCGCAGCTCCTGCTCCACGCGCGCGGTGTCGCTGTGCAGCAGCTTCTGGGCCAGGGCGATCTTCAGCTTGACGACGTGCAGGGTGTGGCCCTGGATGTCGTGCAGGTCGCTCGCGAACCGCATCCGTTCGCGCACCACCGCGAGCTCGGCGTCGCGCTCGCGCGCCTCCTCCAGCTCCGCCATGACGTCGTAGAACCCCTTGTTGGGGAACATCAGGCCGATCAGCACCACGGTGACGCCGGTCGGGATGACGACGTTCGCGAGCAGGGTGTCCACCCCGGCGTCCGGCGTCCTGGCCAGGCCCAGCGCCCCGACGCCGGCGACGTACGCGGCCACCGCGACGGCCGCGGCCCCGCGGTGGCGCGGGAGCTGGGCGACGCTCATGCCGGCGATGACGGCCAGCGCGTAGTAGGCGGCCTGCGGGTCGCCGTCGATCACCAGCACCCCGTAGGGCCAGACGGCCGCGGCGACCAGGAGGCACGGCAGCGCGACCCGGTTGATCTCCCCGACCGTCCAGCGCTCGAAGGCCACCACCACCGCCACGATGCCGAGCCCGAGGACGACGACGTCCAGCGGCGTCTGCGCCTGGCGCACCAGCATGAACACGCCGACGGCGACGAGCAGCGGCAGCATCATCGACAGGTTGAGCGTGCGGAACCTTCGCCGCGAGAGCCGCGTGGCGGCGGGCGACCAGGGGGCCGCGGGGAACGGGCCGCGCCCCGGGCGAGCAGATCCGGCGTTCATGGGTGGGTCTTCTCGTCGGCGGGCAGGGAACGCCTCCCAGTATGGTCGCCGCGCGCGGGCGCAGCAGTGACGCTGCGTCATGTGTTCCGCCCCGGGATGTCATGCCGCGGACCTGACGTGAGCACACTGGCCCGGGTCGCCCGCAGCGGGTGTGCTGGAGGGCATGACCACAACCCCCGCCATCGACATCGACCGGCTGAACGTGACCTACGGCGACTTCCACGCGGTCAAGGACCTCTCGTTCCAGGTGGAGCAGGGCGAGCTGTACGCGCTGCTGGGCACCAACGGCGCCGGCAAGACCTCGACTCTGGAGGTCGTCGAGGGGCACCGCCGGGCGACGTCGGGCACGGTGCGCGTGCTCGGCAAGGACCCCGCCGACCGGCGCGCGGTCCGGCCCCGCATGGGGATCATGCTGCAGGAGAGCGGGTTCTCCCCCGACCTCACCGTGGCCGAGTCGGTCCGCCTGATCGGGAAGCTCAGCGGCCGCGCCGACTCGGCCGAGCGGGTGCTGGGCGTCGTCGACCTCACCCGCAAGGCCGACACCCGGGTCTCCCAGCTCTCCGGCGGCGAGAAGCGGCGGCTCGACTTCGCCACCGCCGTCTACGGCCGGCCCGAGCTGGTCTTCCTGGACGAGCCCACGACCGGGCTGGACATCCAGTCGCGCGACGCGCTGTGGGACGCCGTCGAGCAGCTCCGCGAGGACGGGTCCACGGTGGTGCTGACCACGCACTACCTGGAGGAGGCGCAGCAGCGCGCCGACCGCATCGGCCTGATGCACGACGGTACGTTCCGCCACCAGGGCACCGTGGCCGAGCTGACCCGCACCCTGCCGGCGGCCATCCGGTTCGCGCTGCCGGCGGGCGCTCCCGCGCCGCTGCTGCAGGCCGCGCCGCTCGCCGACGGCTCCTACCAGATCGAGACGTTCGACCTGCAGCAGGACCTCAAGCTGCTCCTCGACTGGGCGCACGCGCACTCGGTCGAGCTGGTGGGCCTGTCCGCCGCTCCGACCCGGCTCGACGACGTGTTCCGCGCCATCGAGGCCGACCCCGTCGCCGCCTGACCAGAGAAAGGGAAGACAACCACCATGCTCTCCATCGCACGCAGCGAGCTGACCCAGATCCTCCGCAACCGGGCCGTGCTGATCACGAGCCTGATCATGCCGGTGGCGGCCAGCGTGTTCTTCATCCGGTTCCGGGAGACGTTCGAGCAGATCGGCAGCCTCGGCTACATCGGCGCCGTGATCGTCTTCACCATCGCCGCGTTCAGCCTCTACGCCACCACGGTGACCACCCTGGCCGCCCGCCGCCAGGACCTCTTCCTCAAGCGCCTGCGCTCCACCGCCGCGAGCGACGCCTCCATCCTGACCGGCCTGGTGCTGCCGATCAGCGTGCTGTCCGCGGTGCAGGTGGGGCTGATCCTCGCGGTGTTCGCCGGGCTGAGCGACGGGCCTGCCGACGTGCCGCTCCTGGTCCTGGCCGTCGTGGCGACGTTCGTCATGATGCTCGCCCTGGGGCTGGCCACCGCAGGGATCACCAACTCCCCCGAGCACGCCCAGGTCACCTCGCTGCCGCTGAGCCTGGGGGTCGTGGCCGTGACGAGCTGGGTGGGGATCACCGGCACGGAGGACCTCACGCTGCTCAAGCGGCTGCTGCCCGGCGGCGCGGCCACCGAGCTGATCGTCAACGCCTGGAACGGCGGGGTGCCGCTCGCCGACTCGCTGCTGCTGCTCGCGCCCACGCTCGCCTGGGTGGTCGTGGCGGTCATGCTCGCCCTGCGGATGTTCCGCTGGGAGCCGCGGCACTGAGCCGCGCCCGGCGCACGACGGCGCCGCGCCGTCCGCTCCCTGGGGTGGGGCGGACGGCGCGGCGCTCTTTCCTGGGCCGACGGCGTCAGCTGATCTTGCGCTTGTACCCGGCGATCGCGAAGGCGTAGGCGACCACGAGGACGCCGACGAGCCACGCGAGCGCGATCCAGATGTCGTTGCCGACGGGCTGCTGGGCGAACAGGGCGCGGATGGTGTTCACGACCGAGGTCACGGGCTGGTTCTCCGCGAACCAGGCGACCGGGCCCGGCATGGTCTCGGTGGGCACGAACGCCGAGCTGATGAACGGCAGGAAGATCAGCGGGTAGCTGAACGCGCTCGCGCCGTCCACGGTCTTGGCCGAGAGCCCGGCGATCACCGCGAGCCAGGTCAGGGCCAGGGTGAACAGCACCAGGATGCCGGCCACGGCGAGCCAGTCGAGCAGCGAGGCGCCGGTGCGGAACCCCATGAGCAGCGCGACGCCGATGACGATCGCCACCGAGATCAGGTTGGAGACCACGGACGTGAGCACGTGCGCCCACAGCACGCTGGAGCGCGCGATCGGCATCGACTGGAAGCGTTCGAAGATGCCGCCCTGCATGTCGAGGAACAGCCGGTAGGCGGTGTACGCGATGCCGGAGGCGATGGTGATGAGCAGGATGCCGGGGAGCATGTAGTTGACGTACGACTCGCCGGTGCCGGTGTTGATGGCGCCGCCCAGCACGTAGACGAACAGGAGCATCAGCGCGATCGGCGTGACGGCCGTGGTGATGATCGTGTCGGGGCTGCGCAGGATGTGGCGCAGGGAGCGACCGGTGAGCACACCGGTGTCGCCCAGGACGTGGGAGGTCATCGGGTTTCCTTTCCTGCCGCGGCGGTGCCGCTGGTCGTGTCGTCGGTGGTGGTGCCGTTCTCGGGGACGCCGGTCTCGCCGACGAGGGTGAGGAACACGTCCTCGAGCGAGGGCTGCTTCTCCACGTACTCGACCTTGGCCGGCGGCAGGAGCGCCTTGAGCTCGGCCAGGGTGCCGTTCTGGATGATGGTGCCCTGGTGCAGGATCGCGATCCGGTCGGCGAGCTGCTCGGCCTCGTCGAGGTACTGCGTGGTCAGCAGCACGGTGGTGCCGTTGTTCGCGAGCTCCTTGACCGTCTGCCACACCTCGATCCGGGCCTGCGGGTCCAGCCCGGTGGTGGGCTCGTCGAGGAAGATGATCGGCGGGTTGCCGATCAGGCTCATCGCGATGTCGAGGCGGCGGCGCATGCCGCCCGAGTAGGTGCCGGCCCGGCGGCCGCCGGCGTCGGTCAGCGAGAAGCGGTCCAGCAGGCCGTCGGCGACGGCGCCCGGGTCGGGCAGGTGGCGCAGCTTCGCCACGAGCACCAGGTTCTCCCGGCCGGTGAGGATCTCGTCGACCGCGGCGAACTGCCCGGTCAGGCTGATCGACTCGCGCACGTCGCCGGCCTGGGTGGCGACGTCGAAGCCGTGCACGGTGGCGGTGCCCGCGTCGGCCTTCAGCAGCGTCGACAGGATCCGCACGAGCGTGGTCTTGCCCGCGCCGTTGGAGCCGAGCAGGGCGAAGATGCTGCCGGCCGCGACGTCGAAGTCGACGCCGCGCAGCACGTGCAGGTCCTTGAAGGACTTCTCGATGCCGTGCACCCGGATGGCGGGTGCCGTGGCCTGGTCGGTGGTCATGTCCAGTTCTCCTTCGCTGGGGTCAAGCACTGGGGGAATCTCGGGGGTCACGGGCGGCGGACGACGATGTCGCCGTAGCCGGTGCTGGCGTGGATCTCGGCGGTCGACTCGTTCTCGACCGGCCCCTCGGTGGGGGTCAGGTGGTTGCGGACGCTGCCGTGCTCGGAGACGACGTCGAGGTAGGCGGCCACGCCCGCGGGCACGCCGACCTCGATGGTGCCGTTGGAGGTGGTGAGCGTGGCGCTGCCGGACTCCAGGTTGTTGACCCGGATGCCCGCGTGGGCGGACTTCACGGTGAGGGTGCCGCGCACCTGGCTGACCATGATGTCGGCGTGCGCGCCCTGCACCTGGAGGGTGCCGGTCACGGAGCCGACGGTCGTGGTGCCGTTGCTCGCGCGGATCGTGGCATCGCCCGCGACCTCGTCGACGCGCACCGAGCCGGCGCTCACCTTGATGTCGGCGGTCCCGGCGACGCGGCGGGCGCTCACCGACCCGGCGGACACCTTGAGGGTGACGCGGTCGACGTCGTCCAGGGTGGCGTTGCCGGACGCGAGCGTCATGTCGACGGCGGCGAGGGCGCCCTCGGCGTAGAGCGAGCCGGTCTTGCCGCGCAGCTCGGAGCCCGTGGGCAGCTCGACGGTGATGTCGGCGGTGCCGGCCGCGAACGGCAGCACGTACTGCTTCCACGAGTTCGGGTAGGTGATGGTCACGGCGTCGCCGTCGCGCTCGACGCGGACCTCCTCGGCGGCGCGCACGCTGCCGGACTTCTTGTCGGTGGGCAGCACGGTGACGACGACGTCGTCCCGTTCGGCCGCGACGACGTGCAGGTTGGCGAACGGCACGTCCACGACGACGGGGACCGGGCGGGGGGCGGGGAAAGTAGGCATGGCAAGGCTCCAAGGGGGTGGGAAAGGTGGTGGTGATGTCTGTGGTGTCGGTGTGGTGTCACACGGTCGGGCGGGTGGTGCCGCGGCGCGTGGTCGCGCGTGCGGTCAGCGCACCCACCCGGTGACCCGGCTGTTGGCGCGTTGCTCGGGGCCGGCCGCCTCCGCCGCCCGGCCGGGCGGCCGTTCGACGGCGGCGGCGACCGCCCGCACGAGCCAGGTGTTCACGGAGACGCCGTCGCGGGCGGCGGCGAGCTCCGCCTGTGCCTTGAGGTGGTCGGGCAGGCGCAGGGTGGTGCGGGTGGTGGCGCCCGCCTCGCCCTCGACCTGGGCCGACGCCGGGGCAGCGGGGGCTGCGGGGGCGACGGGTGCCGGTGCGGCCGGGCCGGCCGGGGCCGACGGCGAGGTGACGACGAACTCCGGGGAGCCGCCGCGCAGCCGCACGTCGACCGAGCCCGGGGCGAGCTCGGCGGAGATCTCCCCGGCGGCGTCGGAGAGGGCGCTGAGCAGGACGAGCCGCGCGGCAGCGTCCAGCGGTGCGGTCAGGCGGGCAGCGAGCTCGCGGGCGTCGTCACCGCCGGCGGCGGCTGCCGTGGCGAGCTGACGCTGGAGCTCGTCGGCGTATCGGTTCAGGTCCATGGCACCATCATGACACCGTCGTGGTGTCATGACAACCCCTTTGACGTCACGGATGACACCACGGTGTCGCCCGGCGGGTTCGATGGTGCGCTTCTGCCCCGTCATTCGGCCCGGAATCCCGCCTGTTTCGGGCCCAATGACGGGGTAGAAGCGCACCATCGGCGCATCGCGGCAGGGGCGGGGTCAGCGGGCCAGGCGGTCCACGACGGCGCCGTACAGCCACGGCGCGCGCGTCGCGGTGGGCACGATGGCAGCGCGGGCGGGGCTCTCGGCCCAGGCGAGCAGCCCCGAGGTGAGCACGCGGTAGTCGCGCGTGACGGTCCGCCAGGCGCGCTCGTACGCGGCGGCGTCCTCCAGGTGCCGGACGGCGGCGTCGGCCTGCGCGAGGCCCACCCGGACCCCCTCGCCCGTCAGGGCGTCGACGTACCCCGACGCGTCGCCGACGAGCCGTACCCGCCCGACGGCGCGTCGGCGCGACCGGCGGCGCAGCGGGCCCGCGCCGAGCACCGTCCCGGTCGGCTCGGCGCCGGCGAGGCGGGCGGCGAGCTCCGGGAACTGCGAGCGCAGCAGCGTGTCGAACCCCGCGCCGGTCACCGTGCGGGGCGCGAGCAGCGCGACACCCACCACGCCGGCGGCGACCGGCGTCACGTACGCCTCGGCGTGCGGCGACCAGTGCACCTCGACGAGGTCGGTCCACGGCGGCACCGCGAAGTGGCGGCGCAGGCCGTAGCGGTGGTGGGCCGGTCGGCCGGTTCCCCGCCCGGTCCCGTGCGCGGCCCCCTGCCCGCCCCGACCCGCGGACCGGTCGGGGCGGACGTCGAGCCCGGCCAGGCGGCGCACCGCCGAGTGCAGGCCGTCGCACCCGAGCAGCCAGCGGGCACGCAGCGTGACCGGCTCGCCCGGTACGCCCACGTCGTCGTCCAGCCCGTCCCTGCCCACGCCGTCGGACGTCGCGTCCCTGCCCACGCCCCCGCGGCCGCGCGTCACCTGGATCTCGACGCCCGCGCCGTCCTGCCGCAGGGCGGTGACCCGCCCGGAGGTGCGGCGGGCGCCGACGTCGGCCGCGCGGGCCCGCAGGGCGTCGTGCAGGGCGGTGCGCCGCACGCCCCGCCCGGGTCCGGCGGTGAACTCGTGGTCGGCGTGCCGGCCGGGCGCCCGGTAGCTGATCCCGGTCAGCACGTGGCCCGGCGGGTCGGCGCCCAGCGCCTGCACGGCCCGCAGCGCACCGGGCAGCAGGCCCTCGCCGCAGGCCTTGTCGAGGGTGCCGGCCCGGTGGTCCACGAGCAGCACGTCGAGCCCGGCGGCGCGCGCGTGCACCGCGGCGGCCAGGCCGACGGGCCCGGCGCCCACCACCAGGACGTCCGCGTCGGCGGCGGCCCGGCCCACGGTGCTCACCCCGCCCCGGGCACGGCCTGCCGGAGCGCACGGTCCTCGGCCGGGATGCGGAACCGGGCCAGCAGCACGGCGTTCAGCACGGTGAACGTGAGGGCCGTGACCCAGCAGGTGTGCACCAGCGGCAGCGCGATCCCCTCGACCACAACCGCCACGTAGTTGGGGTGGCGCAGCCACCGGTACGGCCCGCCGGTCACGAGCGGCAGGTTCGGCACCACGATGATGCGGGTGTTCCAGCGGTGGCCCAGCGTGGTGACGCACCACCAGCGCAGCGCCTGGCTCGCGAGCACCAGCACGAGCATGGGCCAGCCCAGCCACGGCAGGAACGGGCGGTCGGCCAGCACGGCCTCCACCACGCACGCCACCAGCAGCCCGGTGTGCAGCGCCACCATCGCCGGGAAGTGCCCCCGGCCCGACTCGACACCGCCGCGCTCGAACGACCACCGCGCGTTGCGGGCCGAGACGACGAGCTCGGCGAGGCGCTCCACACCCGTCGCCGCCACGAGCGCCACGTAGAACCCGAGCATCTCAGCGTCCCTCCAGCCGCAGCAGCACCAGCTCGCACGACACCCCGGGCCCGAACGCCATGAGCACGGCGGGCGTCCCGGGCGGCGCCTCGGCGGCCTCCAGGGTCCGGGCCAGGACGTCCAGCACGGAGACCGAGGAGAGGTTGCCCGCGCTCGCCAGGCTCGCGCGGCTCTCCCGGACGGCGTCCTCGGACAGGCCGAGCGCGTCCCGCACCGCGTCGATCACGCGAGGCCCGCCCGCGTGCACCACCCAGGCCGGCACCTGGGCGGGCGTGAGGCCGTGGTCGGCCAGCAGCCCCTTCACGTCGGCGAGCAGGTGCGCGCCCAGCAGGTCGGGCAGGTCGGCCGAGAGGACGATCGCGAACCCGGTGTCCCGCACCTCCCAGCCCAGGGCGTCCGTGGTGCCCGGGTAGAGCTGCGAGCGGGTGTCCAGCACGCGGGCCGTCCGGCGTCCGCCCTCCGCGCGCGCCAGCGGGTGCTCCGCGCCCACGACGACGGCCGCCGCCGCGCCGTCACCGAACAGCCCGGACGCCACCAGGTTGGCCGCCGAGTCGTCGCGGTGCTGCAGCGTCAGGGAGCACAGCTCGACGGCGACCAGGAGCGACACGTCACGCGGCCGGCCCAGCAGGTGGTCGTGCACCCGCGCCAGCCCGCCCGCGCCGCCCGCGCAGCCCAGACCGAACGACGGCGTGCGCCGCACGTCCCCCCGCAGCCCGAGCCGCTCCGAGAGCAGCACGTCCAGCGACGGCGCCGCCACCCCCGTCACCGACGTCGCGAACACGTGGTCGACCTCCCCCGGCTCGACCCCCGCCGCGGCCAGCGCCCGGCGACAGGCCTCCTCCGCCAGCAGCGTGCCCTCCCGGACGAACACCGCGTTGGTCGCGCCCATCGACCCCAGGCCCGCGTACTCCTCCAGCGGCAGCACCAGGTGCCGGCTGCGCACCCCGGCGCCCGCGTGCAGCCGGCGCAGCAGCGCGGCCCGCGACGGGTCCGGCGTCACCAGAGGCGCCACGGCCTCGGTGATCGCCTCCTGGGCGTAGACGTGCCGAGGCAGGACCGCCTCGACCGCAACGACGCGCGACACCTAAGCATCCTGACCCAGGAGCAGCCCAGCCGCGCGGGGAGCGCCCACCAGGACTACCGTGCCGCCCATGACCACCGGCACCGGCGCCCGCCGCCTCGGCCGCGGCCTCATGCTCGCGAGCCACCCCGCGCCCGCCGCCGTGGTCACCGCCCTGGCCGCCGGGCTCGCCGCCGCCCTCGGGTCCCCCGCGGGCGTCGTCACGCTGGTCGCCGTGGCCGTCGGCACCGGCCAGCTCTCCGTCGGGTGGTCCAACGACTGGATCGACGCGGCCCGCGACCTGGCCGTGCACCGCGCCGACAAACCCGTCGTGCAGGGGCTCGTCAGCGCCGGCACCCTGCGCACCGCCGCGCTCACTGCGCTCGCCGTCTGCGTCGTCACGTCGCTGGCGGCGGGTCTCGTGGCCGGGGCCGCGCACCTGGTGGCCGTGGCCGGGGCGTGGGCCTACAACGCCCGGCTCAAGTCCACCGCCTGGTCCTGGCTGCCCTACGCGCTCTCGTTCGGGCTGCTGGCGGTGTTCGTCGTGCTCGCGGCGCCCGGCCCGGGCGCCCCTGCCGCCTGGGCGGTGCTGGCCGCCGCGCTGCTCGGCGTGGGCGCGCACGTCGCCAACACCCTGCCCGACCTGGAGGACGACGCCGCCACCGGCGTCCGGGGCCTGCCCCACCGGCTCGGCCGCCGGGCGTCCGGCGTGCTCGCGCCCGCGCTCCTGACCGCGGCGGTCGCCGTCGTGGTCGTCGGGCCGGCCGGGCCCCCGACGCCCGCCGCGTGGGCCGGCGGCGCGCTCGCCGTCCTCCTGGCGGCGGGTGCCGGGGTCGTGGCCGTGACCCGGCCCCGTAGCCGCGCACCGTTCGCGCTGAGCCTGTGCGTCGCCGTCGTCTGCGTGGTGCTGCTGGCGCTGGCCGCCCCCGACATCGCCGTGAGCCCCGGCGCATAGTGTGAGAGTCTGACGATCCGGCCTGGCAACGGAGGTAGGTCCGATGAGAATCTCGACGTCCCCCCATGACCTCGCCCGCCGGGCCGCCGTCGTGCTCGGCTCCGGCCTCGAGGCCAGCATCATCGTCCAGGAGCACGGGGTGTCGGTCGCCGCGGGCAGCAGCACCGCGGCCGCCGGCCGGTGCGACCAGGCAGAGGCCCGGGCCGAGACCGGACCCTGCATCGACTCCATCCACCTCGGTACGGTCCAGGTCGTGCCGGTCGTCGCCGAGTCGGCGGGCTGGGACGCCTGGCGGGCCCAGACCCTGCGCGAGGGCTTCGTCTCCGCGCTCGCCGTCCCGGCCTTCGTCAACGACGACGTCGCCGTCGCGCTGAACCTCTACTCGCGCGCGCCGGACCCCTGGGACAAGGAGCTCCTGACCGCGGCGGACGGGTACGCCCAGCTCGCCGCGTCGTTGATCGCCCTGCACCTGGAGCTCGCCGAGCTGGAGGACGCCACCGCGGGTCTCTACCGCCAGCTCTCCGACACCGCCGCGATCGAGCGCGCCGTCGGGGCCGTCATGCACTCCAACGACACCAGCGAGAGCGAGGCGAGACGGATCATCGAGTCCGCCTCCAGGAACCGCAACGTCACGCAGCGGGACGTGGCCGAGACCATCCTGCGCGCCCTGGTCGTCACCGACGCGCCGCCGGCCGAGGAACAGCCCGAGGAGCAGCCCGGCGCCTGAGCGGTGCCCAGGCGCCGAGGGCTCCCGGACCGGTCAGACCTCGTTCAGCCGGGGCACGACCTTCTCGACCAGGCCGGTCGCCCACGGGACCGGGTTCTGGTACGGCGTCGGCATCAGGCTCACGAGCGACACGCCCAGGGCCGCGTACCGCTCCATGTCCGCCAGGAAAGTGTCGGCGTCACCGGTCGGGTCGCCCTGGTAGAGCATCGTCTTCTCGATCGCGTCGTAGTCGGTGCCGAGGCGGTCGCAGTGCCCGCGCAGCACGTCCAGCTTGTGCGCGACCGTCGCCAGCGCCTCGTCACCCGCACCGCCGAACAGGTTGCACGCCTGCCCGTACTGGGCCACCAGCCGCAGCGTCTTCTGCTCACCGCCGCCGCCGATCATCACCGGCACGGTGCCGCGCGGCGGCTGCGGCAGGTTGATCGTCTCGGCGAGCTGGTAGTGCTTGCCCTCGTAGGCGCCGTCGTTCTCCGACCACATCTGCCGGCAGATCTGGAGCGTCTCCTCCAGCCGCTCGAACCGCTCCGCCGTCGACGGGAACGGCACGCCCAGGCCGGCGTGCTCCCGGTCGTACCAGGCCGCCCCGATGCCCAGCATCGCGCGGCCGCGCGAGAGCACGTCCAGCGTGGAGACGGTCTTGGCGAGGAGGCCCGGACGCCGGTAGGTGACGCCCGTGACCAGCAGGCTCAGCCGGACGTTCTTCGTGACGCCGGCCAGGTAGCCGAGCGTGGTGTAGCCCTCCAGCATGGGCTCGTACGGCCCGCCGGCGCTGAGCATCTGGAACCAGTGGTCCATCACCGTGAAGAGGTTCACGCCGCCCTCGTCGGCGATCTGCGCGGTCTCGGTGAGGCGGTCGGCCAGGGTGGTCTCCCACTCCGGGTGGGTGAACGTGTAGTAGTGCAGCCCAAGATCCATGTCACCGACCCTAGCACTCGGCTGTCATGGTCTGACGTGGTTGTCGTGATCTGCCACCGGGCGATGCCGCAGGAGGCGGACCGGGTGAGGTTCGGGCCTGTGGTGGTGCGCCGTCCGGACCCGGCGTTGACTGGACGCTGCGGGGGCTACACGACGGCACGAGCCGAGGAGCAGTCCCATGACCGACACCGACCGCGTCCCGCCCGAGATCCTCACCGCCGTCGGCGCCAAGCACCGCGCGCTGTGGGCGCTCGGCGACTACCCGGCGGTCGCCACCGAGGTGATCCCCGCGCTGGGACCCGTGCTGGTCGAGGCCGCCGGGGTCCGGCCCGGCGACCGGGTGCTCGACGTGGGCGCCGGGTCCGGCAACGCCGCCATCCCCGCCGCGCTCGCGGGCGGGCAGGTCGTGGCGGCCGACCTCACGCCCGAGCTGTTCGACGCCGGCCGGGCCCTCGCCGCGGCCCGGGGCGCCCAGCTCACCTGGGCCGAGGCCGACGCCCACGCGCTCCCGTACGACGACGGCGCGTTCGACACCGTGCTGTCGTGCGTCGGCGTCATGTTCGCCCCGTTCCACCAGACCGCCGCGGACGAGCTGGTCCGCGTGACACGTCCCGGCGGCACGATCGGGCTCGTCGCGTGGACACCGGCCGGGTTCATCGGCCAGATGTTCGCCGCGATGAAGCCCTACGCCCCCGCCCCGCCGCCGGGGGCGCAGCCGCCCCCGCTGTGGGGCGACGAGGAGCACGTGCGCACGCTGTTGGGCGACCGCGTCACGGACGTGCGCGCCGAGGTGCGGTCGCTGCCCGTCACCCGGTTCGCCACGGGCACCGAGTTCCGCGAGTTCTTCAAGGCCGCGTACGGCCCCACCATCGCGGTGTACCGCAACGTGGCCGGCGACGCCGCGCGCACCGCCGAGCTCGACGGCACCCTCCTGGACCTGGCCGCCCGGTTCCAGGGCCTCGACGGCACGATGGGCTGGGAGTACCTGCTGCTCACCGCACGGCGGACGTGACCCCCGCCGTCACGCCCGCGAGCGCGCCAGGAGCCAGACGAAGTACGGCGCGCCGAGCAGCGCGACCGCCAGCCCCGCGGGGAGCTGGGCCGGGGCGATGACGGTGCGGCCCAGGGTGTCGGCCAGGCCGAGCAGCACGGCGCCCAGCAGCATCGCGACGGGCAGCACTCGCGCGTGCCGGCCGCCCACCAGGGCGCGCGCGGCGTGGGGCGCGACCAGGCCCACGAAGCCCACCACGCCGACGGCGGTCACGCTCGTGGCCGCCAGCACGGCGGCCACGGCGAGCACGACCAGCCGGCTGCGCTCCAGGCGGACGCCGACCAGGCGCGGCGTGTCGTCGTCGAGCGCGAGGAGGTCCAGCTCGCGGCGCACGAGCACGGCGAGCGGCACCGCGAGCGCCAGCGTGACGACGACGGGCAGCACCTGTTCGAGACTGCGCCCGTAGGTCGTGCCGGACAGCCAGGTGTAGATGCGCGGCGTGTTCCAGGGGTCGGAGCGCAGCAGCAGGAAGGTGGTCAGGGCGGTGGTGAGGTAGCCGAGGCCGATGCCGATGAGCACGAGACGGTCGGCGTGCAGGCCGCCGCGCCAGGCGAGCAGGTAGACGGCGGCGAAGGCGAGCAGTCCGCCCGCGACGGCGGCGACGAGCATCGCGCCGTTGCCGGCGGCGATGCCGTTGCCCCAGGCGGTCCCGGCCACGGCGGTGACCACGACGACGGCGCCGAGGCCCGCTCCCCCGGTGATCCCGAGGATGCCGGGTTCGGCGAGCGGGTTGCGGGCGGTGGCCTGCACCATCGTGCCGGACAGCGCGAGGGCGGCCCCGGCGACGACGGCGGCCAGCACGCGGGGTGCGCGCTCGTCGAGCGCGAACCGGACCACGGCGGGGCCCTGGTCGTCCAGCCAGAGGGCGATGTCGCCGGTGCGCAGCCAGGTGGACCCGGCGAGCAGGCCGAGCAGCGCGACGCCGGCCGCGAGGGCGACGCACACGACCAGCACGATGACGAAGCGGCGGGTGCTGCGCGGCCCCGTGCCGGCGGCCGGCGGCCGGCGGGACGGCCCGGCGTCGCGCAGGCGCCGGGCGAGCACCACCATGATGAGGGCGCCGGCGATCGTGGTCGCGACGCCCGTGGGGACGGCGAGCGCCTCCTCGGCGCCGAGGAGGGCGCGGACGACGGCGTCGGCGAGCACGACGACGAAGGCGCCGAGCAGGCCGGCGGCGGGCAGCAGGATCGCGTGCCGGTGCAGGGCGGGGACCACGCGGGCCAGGAGCCGGGCGACGACGGGCGCGGCGAGGCCGACGAACCCGAGGGGGCCCGCGAGGGTCACGGCCGCGGCGGTGAGCAGCACCGCCAGTAGGACGCCGATCGCGCGGGTCGAGCGGACGGGCACGCCGAGCGCCCCGGCGGTGTCGTCGCCGAGGCCGAGCACGTCGAGGCGCCGGGAGACGAGAAGGCCGCCGAGGGTGGCGAGCAGGACGACGGGCAGCGCCCGCCAGAACGCCGTGAGATTGAGCTGGCTCAGGGAGCCGCTGCCCCAGGCGAACAGGCCGGTGGTCTCCGTCTGGAAGAGGATGAGCAGCGCGGAGGCAGCGGCCTGGAGCGCGAGGGCGACGGCGGAGCCGGCGAGCACCAGGCGCGTGGACGACGACCCGGCGCCACCGGCCAGCCCCAGCACGAGCCCGGCGGCGGCCAGCCCGCCGGCGAAGGCGACGGCGCCCGAGGCCCACAGCGGCACGGCGAGCCCGAACGCGGCCACGGCGACGACCGCGAGGTAGGAGCCGGCCGTCACGGCGAGCGTGTCCGGCGAGGCGAGCGCGTTGCGGGCGATCGACTGGAAGAGCGCCCCGGCGACACCGAGCGCGAACCCGACGGCCACGCCCGCCGCGAGGCGCGGCAGGCGTGACCCGACGAGGATGTCGCGGACCGCCGACGCGTCGTCGGCGTCCTGCCCGGTGAGCAGGCGCAGCAGGTCCCCCGTGCCCACGCCGGACGTGCCCTGCGTCAGGTGCCAGGCACCGACGGCGAGCACGGCCAGCGCGAGCACCACCAGGGCGGCGCCGCCCGTGGCCCAGGTGACGGGGCGGGAGGCGGGGGCCTGGGGCAGGGTGTCCGTCGCGGACGGCGACTGCGTGGCGGTCATGGCGTCAGTTCGTGAAGACGTCGACGTACGCGTCGACGATCTTCTCCGCGGAGCGGGGGCCGCCGAACGTCCAGGTGTGCTCCGGGAACGGGTGCGCGCGGTCCTCGGTGACGGCGGGCAGGTTCGCCCAGACGTCGTTCTTGGCCAGCTCGGCGGTCCAGTCGTCCCCGCCCTCCTGGGTGCCGGTCCAGAGCAGGGTCGCGTCACCGACGTCGGTCATGCCCTCGATGTCGGACTGGCCGAGGCCGTAGGCGGGGTCGACCTCGCCCGTCCAGGCGTTCGTGAGGCCGAGCTCCTCGCCCAGCTCGCCGACCAGCGAGCCCTGGCCGAACGGGCGGATCGAGACGTTGCCGCCGTCGACCCAGCCGTCGAAGTACACGAAGTCGGTGCTCTCCGGGGCGGCCTCGGCGACCTGCGCCGTGGCGTCGGCCAGGTGCTGCTCGAACTCGTCGGTCACGACGGCGGCACGCTCGGTGCGGCCCGTGGCCTGCGCGATGATGTCGAAGGTGTCGAGCATCGTCGCGACCGGGTCGGCGGCGTCGGCGCCCTTGGTGGCGAGCACCGGCACGTCGTAGGCCTCCAGCTTGGCGATGATCTCGTCGTCGGGCGTGTAGGCCTCGATGATGACCAGGTCGGGGTCGGCGGCGTACAGCGCGTCGAGGTTGGGCTCGCCGCGCGTGCCGACGTCGGTCACGCCCTCGGGCAGCTCCTCCGCGTCGTTCCAGGTGGTGTAGCCCTTGACGTCGGCCACGGCGACCGGGTTCACGCACAGGCTGAGCACGTCCTCGACCTGCTGCCACTCCAGCACGGCGACCCGCTCGGCCGGCTTGTCGAGCTCGACCGTGCGGTCGAACGAGTCGGTCACCGTGACGGGCTCGGTCGACGTCGTGACGTCGGCGCAGTCGCCCGAGGCGGCCTCGGTGGGCGCGGCCTCGGCGGCGCCGGGGTCGGTGGTGCCGCAGGCGGACAGCGCGAGCGGCAGGATCAGGGCGGCGCCCGCCAGGGTCGCCTTCGTGCGCAGGGACAGGGTGCGCGGGGACATGGGTCTCCTCAGGTTCGTGACACGTCGTGTCGGTGCGGTGCCGGGGACGGCGGGTGGTGCGGGCGCCGACGGCGTCCTGCGGGTCCGGGGTCTGGGGTCTGTCTCAGCGGGTCCGGCCGTGGTGGCGGCCGCGCGGGTGCACGCGGACGCGGCCGGTCCCTGGGTCGGTGGTGACATCGATCGGCAGGCCGTACGCGAGCGAGAGGTGCTCAGCCGTGAGCACCTGCGCGGGCGGCCCTGCGGCGAGCACGCGGCCCTGGTGCAGCAGGACGACGGCGTCGGCGACCGACGCGGCGTGGTCCAGGTCGTGCAGCACGATGCCGACCGCTGTGCCGTGCTCCTCGGCGAGGTCGCGCACGAGGTCGAGCGTCTCGACCTGGTAGCGCAGGTCGAGGTGGTTGGTGGGCTCGTCGAGCAGCACCACGCCGGTCTCCTGCGCCAGGCAGGTGGCCAGCCAGACACGCTGCACCTCGCCGCCGGAGAGCTGGTCCACGCCGCGGCGGGCCATGGCGGCCACGCCGGTGATGTCCATCGCGCGATCGATCGCGGCGTGGTCGGCGTCGGTCAGCGGCGCGAACCGGCGGCGGTGCGGGTGCCGGCCGAACGCGACGACGTCGCGGACCTCCAGCCCGGCCGGGTGCGGGCGGGACTGGGCGAGCAGCGTGACCTGGCGGGCGAACTCGCGCGCCGAGAGCGGGGCGACGTCGACGGCGTCGTCGGCCGTGGCCCCCAGGCTGACGGTGCCCTGCCGCACCGGGTGCAGCCGCGCCAGCGAGCGCAGCACGGTCGACTTGCCGGACCCGTTGGGGCCGACCAGGGCGGTCACGACGCCCGGGGGCAGGTGCACGGCGACACCGTGCACCACGGTGGTGCGCTGGTAGCCGAGCACGAGGTCGTCACCACGGAGGGCGGTAGGGGTGGTCACGGAGGTAAGCCTAACCTTACGTCCGGGGTGCTCCGGATGTCCGTCTCATTCCTCACCCGCTGCCGTGGCTACTCGGCCTCGACGCTCGTCGTGTGGTGCGGGGTGCCCACCGGCTTGGACTCGCTGGACCCGCGCTGCCGCAGGTAGATCGCGAACGTGACCATGGCCGCGACCGCCAGGAACTCGGACTGCCAGTTCTGCAGCGTGCGGTTCCAGAAGTCCGGCGAGGCCACGTACTGCAGCCAGGTCAGGGCGGGCTCGCCGTGCTCGGCGGCCTCCTCGTTGGCCACGACCTGCCCGCCGAGCGACTGCGCCAGCCACGAGAGCAGGAAGATCGTGCCCATGACCAGCAGCAGGGAGTTCGAGTAGGCCCAGAGCCGCAGGCCGCGGACGCGGGCCCACCGCGGTGAGTCGGGGCGGGCGTGCTCGCCCACGAGCTGCTCCTCGTCCGTGCCGAGGCCCTCGTCGCCCGGCTTCTTGGACTCCGGCGACCCGCGCTGCACCAGCCAGACCGTCGCGAGGATGAACATGAAGAACTGGAGGAACTCCGACTGCCAGTTCTCGGCGACGTCCACGAGGAAGGCCGAGGAGCCGACGAAGTCGAGGTAGGTGACGGGCGGCTCGCCGTGCGCCGCCAGCTCCTCCAGCTCCGCGGCGTGACCGGCGAACGACTGCCCGACGAGCGTGGCCAGGAACAGCCCGATGAAGGCGAGGCTGAGCCCGTTGTCCCGCACGAACCGGCGCACGCTCAGCGCCCCGTGAGCGGCGTGACGATCATCACGGCGAGACCCACCGCGACGAGCACGAGCAGCGCCCAGAACGGCGTGCGCCCGATGTGGTCCCGCTCGCCGGACCCGTGTCCCTCGCTCATTCCCGCCCCCTCGGCACGTCACCCGTCAGCCCATGATGCTCCTCGTGCTGGTGACAGGCCCGTCGGCCGCTCCGCGCGGGTCCGTGTCGGTCAGTCCACGTACCCTGGTCGGCGATGAGCACAGCCACCGTGGAGGGAGCGTACGAAGGTGCGCTCCGAGCGTTCAAGAACCCGATGCTGGACCTGCTCCACGGGACGTACGCGCCGTTCGTCGTGACCATGCTGGCGCTGGTCTTCACCGCGCAGCGGCCCCAGGTCCCGGTGGCCGACGCGCACGCGGAGATCGACGCCGCCCTGGACCGCCTGCGCGCCGCCGGGTACGGCGAGGAGGGCAACGCGCCGCTGCCCGTCGGCAGCTCGCGCGACCTCTGCCGCGGCTGGGTCCGCTCGGGCTGGCTCAAGCGGCACGTACAGGACGGCGTCGAGGTCTACCAGGTCTCCGCGCACGGCGTCGGCGCCCTGGAGGTCGCGGGCCGGGTCGGCGGGGCGCGCACCCGCGTCTCCGAGTCCCGGGTGCGCACCCTGCTCGACGCCGTCGAGGAGCTGGCGCAGGACGCCGACCCGGACGTGCTGTCCCGCATCGCGCGGCTCGACGCCGAGATCCGGGAGCGCACCGCCGAGGTCGAGCGGCTGGAGCGCACCGGCGCCGTCGAGCCGGTGGGCGACGACCAGCTCCTGGAGGAGGCGGAGAACGTGCTGCACCTGGCGCGCGAGCTACCGGCCGACTTCGCCCGCGTGGTCGAGTCGATCAAGCAGGTCCAGCGCGACGTCGTCACCGACCTGCGGCAGGACGTGCGCCCCACCGGCGAGGTGCTCCGGGAGTACCTGGCGCGCGGCAAGGACATCATGGAGTCGACGCGCGAGGGGCGCGCCTTCGCCGGGGCGCTCGCGCTGATCGGCCGGGCCGAGCACATCGACCAGCTCGCCGGGAACCTGCGCGTCATCCTGGGGCACCCCTTCGCCGAACAGCTCCCCGCGCCCCAGCGGCGCGAGCTGCACGAGATCGCGCGGCGCATCGAGCAGGGCGTGCGTGAGGTGCTGCACGCCCAGCAGCAGGCGTCGCACGTCATCACCACGCAGATCCGCAACCACGACCCGCTCCGGGACCGCGAGGTGGACGGGCTGCTGCGCGACGTGATGTCCGGGTTCCAGCGGTGGATGCCCACCTCGCGGCACAAGCAGGCGGTCGGGCCGATGCGGCGCCTGCCGGTGGCCGACGTCGGCCACCTCCGGCAGAAGGTGGACGGGCTGCGGCCGCCTGCTCCCCCGACGCCGCTGGAGGCCTGGGAGATGGGCGCCGTGCCGGACGACGACTCCCGGTCCTGGGGCGGTCCGCACTACGCGGACCTGGAGCGGCACCTGGCCGGGCTGCCTCGCGACGACGACGGGACGGTCGACGTCGCGACGGCGTTCGGGTCCGCACCCGAGCGGCTGCGCCGACCGGTCGACCTGCTGGGCCTGCTGGAGATCGCGCACCGGCACGGCATGGTCGAGACGGACGAGGTGGTGACCGTCGAGGCGGTCCGGCCGGACGGGACGCGGCGGCGGTTCGCGTTCGGCGGTGTGGCGATGAGGGACGAGCACGAGGGCGGGACGACGGATGAGTGAGACGGTGACGGACGAGGCGGGGATCGACGAGGTCCCGACGGGCGAGGCGGGCTTCATCGAGCCCGCCCCGATGGAGGACGACCAGACCGAGCTGTTCGCGGGCGACCGCGGCCTGCTCGACCCGGAGGTCCGGCGGGTGCTGGTCCGGCTGCTGCAGCGGCGGTTCCTGACGGCGGAGAAGAACCGCGCGCAGTGGAGGACGCTCCTGGAGCACCAGTCGGTGATCGAGTCGCGCCTGCACGACCTGTTCGTGCGCCTCGTGGTCGACCACGAGCGCGGGATCGCCTACAAGCAGCAGGTGCGCTCGGGCGAGGTCGACGTGCCGATCCTGCTGCGCGACGACCCGTACAACCGCGTCGAGACGCTGGTGCTGGTGCACCTGCGCACCGTCTACCAGCACGAGGCGAGCTCGGGCGAGACGTCCGCGCGGATCGACCTGGAGGACATCGAGCAGGGCGTGCTGACGTTCTTCGACCTGGACGACAACAACCTCGTGCGCCCGCAGCGCGAGATCCGCGACGCCGTGGGGCGCCTGGCGTCCGAGGGCCTGATCGACGAGGAGTCGACCGGCCGGTACCGCATCACGCCGCTGGTGGAGGTCGTGCTCGACAACAACCGGCTCGCGGAGCTCACGCGCTGGCTCGCCGGCAACAAGGAGGCCAGGTCGTGAGCATGATCGAGACGCTGTGGGGGCTGGTCCCCGCGCGGTCGACCGGCCAGCAGTGGGTGGCGCAGACCCTGCAGCTCGTCAACTGGGGCGGCTACCACGGCCACCACCACGTGCGGTTCTCCCCGGGGGCCACGCTGTTCAGCGGCGGGTCAGGGTCGGGCAAGTCCACGCTCATGGACTCCTACATCGCGCTGATCATGCCGCACACCACGCCGTTCAACGGGGCGTCCAACGGCGGCGTGACCGGCAAGCCGCGCGGCAAGGAGCAGCGCAACATCCTGTCCTACGCACGCGGCAAGCTCGACGAGAAGCGGGTCGACGGCGAGACCCGGGTACGGGTGCTGCGCGGCGAGAAGGAGGACACCTGGTCGGCGATCGCGATGACGTGGGTCGACCAGACCGGGGCCACGTTCACCGCCGTCCGCGCCTGGTACGTGCCGTCGTCCGCCCGGACGCTGGAGAACGTCACGGCGGTGCGCGGCACCTGCGACGGGCCGTTCGACCTGAGCGGCCTGGAGGAGGCGGCCCGGCACCGGTTCGACCGCCGGGCCGTGACGCGCACGGGGCTGACCTGCTTCGAGACCGACCGCGACTACACCGCGCGGCTGCACACCGCGCTCGGCATCGGCGCGAGCGGCGACGGGCACAAGGCGGTGGGCCTGCTCGGTCGCATCCAGGCCGGCCAGCAGATCACCACGGTCGACGCCCTGTACAAGACGATGGTGCTGGAGGAGCCCTCGACGTTCGCCACGGCCGACGGCGCGGTGCAGCAGTTCGACGAGCTGTCCGCCACGCGCGACCGGATGGTCACCGCGCAGCAGCAGGTCCGCGCGCTCGGGCCCGTCCGGGAGTACCGGGCCGCGATCGACCAGGCCGTCGAGCGGCTGCGCCTGATCGACGCCGTCGGGCAGTTCTCCGATCCCGCGTCCCCGGCCGCGCTCTGGCTCGCGGGCCGGCGGCTGGACCTGCTGCGCGCGTCGGAGGCGGACCTCCAGCGCAGGCGCGCCCGCGCACGGGACGAGGCGACCGAGCTCACCGTGCGGGTCTCCGCGGCCCGGCTGGAGCGGGACGCGGCCCGGGACCTCCTGGGTGCCGCCGGCGGCGACCGCCTGAAGAAGGCGCAGGACGAGGTGGACCGCCTGACGGCGCGCATCGAGCCCGTCGCGGCGGCCCGGGCCCGGTTCGACGCGCTGCTGACGGACATCGGGGCGGAGGTGTCGAGCGCCGCGGAGTTCGACGCCGTCGTCGAGCAGGCGCACCGCGCGCTGAACGACGCGGACGCACGCGCCGCCGCGCGACGGCGCTTCACCGAGGCGACCCTCGCCGAGCAGGGCGCCGCGCAGGAGCTCGAGACCCTGCGGTCCGAGCTGCGGACCGTCAGCGCCCGCAAGGACAACATCCCCTCCGACCTGCACCGGGCCCGTGCGGCCCTCGCCGAGGCGGCGGGCCTGTCCCCGGACGAGCTGCCGTTCGTGGGCGAGCTGATCGAGGTGCGCACCGAGTTCGAGCCGTGGCGCCAGGCGTTCAACCTGGCACTGGGCGGTTTCGCCACAGAGATGCTGATCGACGTCGCGCAGATCAAGGCGTTCCGCGCCGCGATCAACTCCGTGCCCACCGCGCGCCGGGTCCGGTTCCGGGGCGTGCCGACCGGGCGGCGCGACGAGGCCGCCGTGGTGGACCGCACCCTGCCCGCGCGCCTGGACCACCGGCCGACGCCGTTCACCGGCTGGCTCCGGCAGGAGCTCGCCGACCGCTTCGGCTACGTCTGCATCGACTCGCCCGCACAGTTCGCGCTGCACCCCAAGGCCGTGACGATCACGGGTCAGACCTCCGACGGCCGGCGGGGCGCCCACGGCGGCCAGGGCGTGACCAACGTGCTCGGGTTCTCCAACGCCCGCCGGCTCAAGGAGCTGGAGGGCGCCGTCGCCGAGGCGGAGGCGGCACACGCCACCGCCAGGGGCGCGCTGGACGCCGCGACGGCCGGGCTCGACGCGTTCGAGAAGCAGCGCGGCGCGTACGAGAAGATCGCCGACCTGACGTGGGAGCAGGTCGACCTCGCCGCCCTGCGGACCGAGCTGGGCCGCTGGACCGCGATCGTCGAGGAGGTCACGTCGGACAACCCGGAGATCGGGCGGCTGCGTGCGGAGCTCGGCGCCCTGGAGGACCGGGTCACCCGGCTCACCGAGGAGAGCGGCGTGGCCAAGAGCCGGGCCGCCGAGCTGGAGACGGCGTGGGAGCGCACGGCCGACGCCGTCGACACCGCGCAGCGCACCCTCGACACGGCCGAGGCCGACGGGACCCAGGTCGCCGCCGCGCACCGCGAGTACCTCCAGGAGCTGTTCGCCGGCGAGCCGGGCGCCGACGGCTCCCCCGCGCAGGCCGTCGAACACTTCGACGCGGCGCTGGACCGCGCGGCGGCGCGGATCAGGGACGACCAGGGCGAGGCGCAGGCCGCCGTCGGCCGGGGCCGTGCGGCCCTGCACGACATCTTCGAGACGTTCAAGGAACGGTGGCCCAACCCGAACCTCGGCGTCGACCCGGACACGTCGTACGACGACTACGAGCGGCTCCTGACGGACCTGGAGAAGAACGGGCTGCACGAGCTGGAGGCGGAGTGGCGCGACAGCCTGCTCCGGCTCTCCGGCGCGGACCTGACCAAGCTCGACAGCGACATCTCGACCGCCGTGCGCGAGATCCGCGACCGCATCGACCCGGTCAACCGGATCCTCGACGGCCTGGACTTCTCCGACGAGCACCACAAGCTGCACATCGAGCTGCGCGACACCGCCTCGCCGGTGCGCTCCCGGTTCCGCGCCGACCTGCGCGCGGTGCGCGAGGCCATCGCGAACGCGGTCAGCGACACCGACCGGCAGCGGGCCTACACCCGCATGGCCAAGGTGGTCGACCGCGTGCGCCGCACCGCCCCCGAGTTCCACGACCTGATCGACGTGCGCAACCATGTGCGGATCAGCGCCGAGAAGCTCACCAAGGACGGCGCGCACGTCGCGGTCTACGACCACATCGGCGAGAAGTCCGGCGGCGAGTCGCAGGAGCTGGTCGCGTTCATCGTGGGCGCGGCCCTGCGCTACCAGCTCGGCGACGCCGGGGCCGAGCGGCCCCGGTACGCACCGGTCTTTCTCGACGAGGCGCTCATCAAGGCCGACGCCCACTTCACCGGGCGCGCGATCAACGCCTGGCGCGGGCTCGGCTTCCAGCTCGTCATCGGCGCGCCGAACGACAAGCACAGCGGCATCGAGCCGCACGTCGACGCGGGCTACATCGTGCTCAAGGACACGAGCGGCAAGTCGTTCACGCAGCTCACGGTGGGGTTGCCGGACGAGGCGGCGGAGTGACGGGGCGGCTCGTCCGGGGCGACCGGACGAGCCGCCACCCGGTCAGGCCAGGTCGAGGTCCGTCTGCGGGCCGAGGAGCTTCGGCACGTCCGGGCCGCCGTCGGCCGCCGGCTCGAAGACCAGCTCCGTGAGCCACATCTGGCGGCCCGGCTCGGGCGCGTTCACCGCGCCGGGCGGCCAGGCGTGGTGCACGTACCAGGTGCGACCGTCGCGCTCGACCACCATGCCGTGCCCCGGACCGGCCGCCACCTCGTTCGACACCATGATCGGGCCGTCCTGCGGCTTCACGTACGGGCCGGTCGCCTTCTCGGCGACGGCGTAGCCCACGCCGTAGCGGTCGGAGTCGAACGCATTGCCCGAGTAGAAGAGGTAGTAGCTGCCGGCGTGCGGCCACACGTAAGGCCCCTCGACGAGCGTGCCCTCCCACTCCTGGTCCTGCTTGAGGATCCGCTCCGGCTCGCCCTCCAGGCGCAGCCCGTCGTCGGACAGCCGCTGCACGTAGATCCACGTGTCGACGCCCACGTGGTTGCCGTCGTTCTTCCACAGCAGCCAGCGCGAGCCGTCGGCGTCGGTGAACGGCGAGGCGTCGATCGAGCCGCCCTCGGCGTCCTGGCAGAGCAGCGGCCGGTCGGCGTCGTCCCGGAACGGGCCGTACGGCTCGTCGGCCACGGCCACCCCGACCGCCTGCACGTCGGTGACCTTGTCGTGCGCCGTGTAGTAGGCGACGTACCGGTCCCCCACGACCGCGACCTCGGGCGCCCAGTTCAGCCCCGGCTCGACCCAGGAGGCGAGCTCCGGCATCGCGTCGCCCACCGGCTCCCACCGCACGAGGTCCCGCGAACGCAGCACCGGCAGCGCCTCGACGCGGTTCTTCGTCGCGTACGCCCAGTAGGTCCCGTCGACCTCCAGGACCGCGGGATCGGGGAAGTTGGAGCCGTACACAGGGTTCGTCGCCATCGTCTGTTCCTGCCCTCTCGCTCGACACGTGGGTCCCCGGTGGACCCGCCGACAGCGCACCAGGCTAGGAAAGATGTCCGGGCCGCGCCGAGGTGTCCACGACGTCCCGACCTGGCCACGGTGTCGCGCCGCGCCGGGGTGAATATTGTTGCTCAGAGCAACTCGGCGAGATGATCGAACCTCTGCAACGATCGATGCGGCCGCATGGTGTGGAGGCGGCCGCCGGTTGGCTGGATCTGCCCGAGGGGAAGTTCGTATGACCAAGCACAGGATCATCAGGACGATGTTCGGCGCCGCGGGGGTCGCCGCACTGCTCGTCACCGCGGGATGCTCGGCGAGCTCCGCGGACGACGGCGCCACGTCGGGCGCACCGTCGTCGTCCGCGTCGTCGAGCGGTTCGACGCCGTCCGGGTCCGCGGGGTCGCCGTCGGGGTCGCCGTCGGGCGAGGCATCCGGCGAGACCTCGGAGCCCGCCGCGACGGAGAGCGCGACGGACGGGACGGGATCGACGGACGAGACCGGCACCACCGAGGGCCGCTGCCAGACGCCCGAGCTCGCGGGCAGCCTCGTGCCGGTCGAGGGCGGCGCCGGGGCCGGGCACTACGAGATCGAGGTCGTGCTGAAGAACGAGGCGCCGGACGAGTGCTGGTTGCAGGGCTGGCCAGGCGTCTCCTTCGTGGGCGACGACGACGGCACCCAGCTCGGCGAGGCCGCCACGTTCGACCGGTCGAGCCCGCACGAGACCGTGACGCTGGCGCCGGGTGAGTCCGCGCAGGCCGTCGTCCGGGTCTCGAACGCCGAGAACTACGGGGACGAGTGCGGCCAGACGCCCGCCGACGGCCTGCGGATCTACCCGCCCGGCGAGAAGCGCTCCCTGTTCGTCCGGAACGACCAGCTCACGCTCACCGCGTGCGCCGACTCGGACGAGCCGTTGCTCCAGGTCCAGGCCCTCCAGCCGGCCAGCTGAGGGCCTCCTTGGCACGGGCCCGCTGATGACTTCGGTCCGGTGCCGGCGCGCCGCGTCAGCGGCCCCCGCGGCCGCCGCCCGCCAGCGGGAGGTCCTTGCGGGAGAAGACCGCGACGATCACCAGGGACAGGGCCGCGGCGGCCGCCCCGAAGCCGAACATCTGGCCGTACGACCAGGTCGCCTGGAGCCAGGCGAGCACCATCGGCGCGAAGAAGCCCAGGTACGTCAGCGAGTAGAAGACGGCGGTGAGCCCGGCGAGCTCGCCCGGCCCGGCGATGCGCGCGACCTCGCTCAGCCCCGCCACCAGGCCCAGCCCGTAGCCCGTGCCCAGCACGACGGCCGCGACCACGCCGAGCGGCAGCGAGGGCGAGACCGCCGCCCACGCCGCGAGCGCCATCCCGACGGCGACGATGCCCAGCGCGACGACCGACGCGCGGGCCGACGCCGGGGTGTCGATCCGCCGGGCCACGGCCTGCATGCCGATGCCGCACCCGAGGGAGAGCACCGTCATCCCGCCGGCGAACGCGATGGGGATCGTCCCGGCGTGGTCGGAGAGCAGCGCGGGCAGCACGGCATAGGCGCTGCCGCCGCAGCCGAACACCCAGGGCGCGAGCGGCACCACGACCCGCAGAAACCGCTTGTGCCCGACGGCGGTGATCCGCAGGTCGTCGCGCAACGGCGCGCGGGCGCCGCGGTGCAGGCCGGGGTTGGTCTCGGGCACGCGCAGCAGCCACACGCCGGCGGCGAGGGCCCCGGCGGCGTGCAGCACGTAGGCCAGGTGCGTGGGCCACGGTCCGAACTGGGCGAGCGCGGCGGCCACGCCTGCACCGAGCAGGAAGCCGACCGTGAGCGACAGGGACCCGCGGCGCGGGCCGGCGGCGCGGTCACCCGTGCGAGCGCTCAGCTCGGTGATCCAGGTGCTGCCCACGGCCATCACCAGCCCGAGCGCGACGCCGCACAGCACACGGCCTGCGGCGAGCAGCACCGGGCTGGTCGGGTCGAGGGCGAGCACGAGGGAGCCCAGCGCGCCCACGGGCGCGGCGGGCATCAGGAGCGGACGGCGGCCGTGCCGGTCGGACAGCGGCCCGCCGAGCAGCAGGGCCGGGACGATGCCGAACACGTAGGCGGCCAGCAGCGCGTCGACGGTCACGTCGCCGAGGTGCCCCTGCTCGCGGTACATCACCAGCAGCGGCGTGAACTCGTTGCCGCCCCAGGCGATCGCCAGCAGCACGGCGGCGACGGGCCACCAGGTGCGCGATCCCCCGGGGAGGCGTTCGGACGCAGGCGTGTCCCCGGGGAGCGAGTGTGGCATGACCACATCCTCCGCAATGGATGCCCGGGTGAACAACCTGAGCCGCTGTGAGGGTGCGCACAGGCGTCCCGGGCGCCCCCGGCCCGGCCGAGCCGGCAGGGCTGACGCTGCGCGGGGTAACGACGACGCAGCGGGGACGGTTACGGAGAGGTAGCAGCGCTCGCTCTCCGTGACCCTCCCCGCTGAGTGGGCCTTGCCCCGCGCCGGCCTACTTGCTCCCGGCCGGGTCCACCGGGCTGGAGTCGGCGTCCACGCTGCTGTCCTCGGTCTCGCCGCCCTCGGTCTCGCCGTCGGCCTTCGCGCCGTCCGCTGTGCCGGCGTCCGCGGCCTCGGCGTCCGCGGCCTCGGCGTCCGCGGCCTCGGCGTCCGCGGCCTCGGCGTCCTCGTCCGCGGCGTCCTCGTCCGCGGGCTCGCGTCCCGGCACGTACACCGAGAGCTCCGGCTCCGGGTGACGGCGGCCCTGCACCACGATGATCCCGATGCCGAGCAGCACCGCGATGCCCGACGTCCAGATGTTCGCGGGGACCCCCAGGGGCGCGTCGCTCGTGGGGTCGATGCGGATGGACTCGAGCCAGCTCCGGCCCAGGCCGTACCAGATGAGGTAGAGGCCGAACATGCGGCCCCAGCGCAGACCGGCCCCGGGGGTGCCGCCGTCGGCCAGGAGGGCCTCGTTGCGGCGCACCACGCGCCGCTCGATGAACAGGAGCACCGCCACGCCGATGAGGTTCCAGATCATCTCGTACAGGAACAACGGGTGGAACAGGGTGCCCTCGGGCGTGCCCGTGGGGAACATCGGCGCGTCGGAGCGGATCTCCAGGCCCCACGGGAGCGTGGTCGGCAGGCCGAACAGCTCCTGGTTCACGTAGTTGCCGAGCCGGCCGATGGCCTGGGCCACCAGCAGGCCGGGCGCGAGCGCGTCGGCGAACGACCAGAAGCGCAGCCCGGAGATGCGGCACCCGATCAGGACGCCGACCGCGCCGCCGAGCAGCGAGCCGAACAGCGCGTTGCCGCCCTCCCAGATGCGCACCCACGCCCAGGCGTCGACGCCGGGACCGGTGAAGTCGTCGAGGTGGGTCAGCACGTGGTAGATCCGCGCGCCGACGATGCCGATCGGCACCGCCCACATCGCGACGTCGACGGCGATCCCGGGGGCGGCCCCGCGCGCGCGGAGCCGCCGGTCCGTGATCCACGCGGCGGCGACGATGCCCGCCAGGAGACACAGGGCGTAGGTGTGGATGGTGAGGGGGCCCAGGCTGAACTGGGACCACACCGGGTCAGGGCTGGGGATACTGGCCGGAAGCACGACCTGAAGGTACCGCGATCCGGCGCCGACGTGGGCATCGACCGGCGTGCCGCACCCCGTGCGGCACGCCGGGTCGCACCCCGGAGCGGCGACTCAGCGCCGGCGCTTCTCCCGCACCCGCACCGAGATCTCGATGGGCGTGCCCTCGAAGCCGAACGTCTCGCGCAGGCGGCGCTCGATGAACCGGCGGTACCCGGCCTCGATGAACCCCGTGGCGAAGATGACGAACCGCGGCGGACGCGTCGAGGCCTGGGTCGCGAACAGGATGCGCGCCTGCTTGCCACCACGCAGCGGGTGCGGGTGCGCGGCCACGAGCTCGCCGAGGAACGAGTTGAGCTTGCCCGTGGGGATGCGGCGGTCCCAGGACGCGAGCGACCGCTCGATCGCCGGCACCAGGCGCTCGCTGTGCCAGCCCGTGCGGGCCGACAGGTTGACGCGCGGCGCCCACTGGATCTGCACGAGCTCCTTCTCGATCTCACGCTCGAGGTAGGGGCGGCGGTCCTCGTCCATGAGGTCCCACTTGTTGTACGCGATCACCAGGGCGCGGCCGGAGTCCACGACCTGCTGGATCACGCGGATGTCCTGCTCGGTCAGCGGGGCGGACGCGTCCACCAGGACCACGCCGATCTCGGCCTTCTCGATGGCCGCCGCGGTGCGCAGCGACGCGTAGAAGTCGGCGCCCTTGGTCTGGTGCACGCGGCGGCGGATGCCGGCGGTGTCCACGAACCAGTACGGGATGCCGCGCAGCTCGATCAGCTCGTCGACGGGGTCGCGCGTGGTGCCTGCCACCTCGTCGACCACCACGCGCTCCGAGCCGGCGATCTTGTTCAGCAGCGACGACTTGCCGACGTTCGGCCGGCCGACGAGCGCCACGCGGCGCGGGCCCGAGGGCCGCAGCGTGCCGTGCGCGGACGTGGTGGGCAGGGCCTTGACGGCGGCGTCGAGCAGGTCGCCCGTGCCGCGGCCGTGCAGGGCGGAGACCGGGTACGGCTCGCCCAGGCCCAGGGCCCAGAGGTAGGTCGCGTCGGCCTCGCCCGAGGCGCCGTCCACCTTGTTGGCGCACAGCACGACCGGCTTGCCGGAGCGGCGCAGCAGCTCCACGACCCGCTCGTCGGTCGCGGTGGCGCCCACGGCGGCGTCGACCACGAAGACCACGGCGTCGGCCAGGGAGATCGCGACCTCGGCCTGCTCCGCCACCTTGGACTCGATGCCGGCGACGTCGACCTCCCAGCCGCCCGTGTCCACCAGCATGAACCGGCGGCCCGCCCACTCGGCGGGGTAGGAGACGCGGTCGCGCGTCACGCCCGGCTTGTCCTCCACGACGGCCTCACGGCGGCCGAGGATACGGTTGACCAGGGTCGACTTGCCGACGTTCGGCCGCCCGATGATCGCGAGGACCGGCAGGATCTGCTCGGCCTCGGACTCCTCGTCGGACCACTCGGAGTCCAGGAGCGCCTGGTCCGCCTCGTCGAGCTCGAACTCCTCGAGGCCGACGCGCAGGGCGCGCTCGCGCGCGACGTCGTCCTCGGTCTCGGTGAGGTCGAGGTCGGGGGCGTCCGGGGCGGCAGCGTCCGGGGCAGCATCGTCTCGGGCCGCCGCGTCCAGGGCAGCCTCAGATGCAGAGGAGTCGTGGGTCATGCCCCCATTGTCGCAGGCCCCGCGCGCTCAGGCCGACCCGCGGGCATATGACCTGCGTCGCTCCGGCCCGGGTCCGCGAGCCGGAGCTCACGCGGAGGGCGCGACCTCGCGCCCCGTCACCTGCGCGACGACGGCCAGCACGGCGTCGACCGTCTGCTCGAAGTCGAGGTCGCTGGAGTCGACGGTCACCACGCCGTCCGCGGCGACGAGGAACTGCGTCACCTTGGCGTCGTCCTGGTCCCGGCGCAGCACCTGGTCCTTCGTCGCCTCGACGGCGCCGGCGTCGGCGGCGCCGTGCACCTCCAGGGACCGGCGGCGCAGGCGGGCCTCCTCCGAGGCGATGAGCAGCACGCGGACGTCGGCGTCGGGCGCCACGACCGTCGTGATGTCGCGGCCCTCGGCCACGATCCCCCGGCCGCCCGACTGCACGGCCGCGGCCGCGTCGGACTCCTGGTCGATGATCGCGCGCTGGAGCCGCTTGAGCTCGGCGCGCACGTCGAGGTTGGACGCGACCTTCGACACGTTGGTCGTGACCTCGGTGGAGCGGATCGTCACGGCGACGTCCCGGCCGTCCAGCTCGACGCCCGGGGCGGCCGGGTCCAGCCCCATGACCAGCGGCATCGCCCGGACCGCCGTGGTGACCGCCGCGGCGTCCGCCAGGTCCGCCGTCTCCATGCTCCACACCGTGGCCGCCCGGTACATGGCCCCCGTGTCGAGGTAGGCCAGGCCGAGCCGCGCGGCGACCGCCTTCGACACGCTCGACTTGCCGGAGCCCGACGGCCCGTCGATGGCGATCACTACAGGGCTGGTCACAGGTTCGCTCATTTCCGTTGAGTGCTGGGTATCTGTGCTTCGGAGTGCTCGTCAGCCGCAAATAGCCAGCACTCAGCGGGAGAGGTTACAGGTCTACCGCACCCATGAGGGTGCCGAGCTCCGTGCGGCCCAGGACGCGGGTGCGGCCGGCCTTCAGGTCGCCCAGCGGGATCGGGCCGATCCGGGTGCGCACCAGCCGCGTGACGGGGTGCCCGACGGCCTCGAACATGCGGCGCACGATCCGGTTGCGGCCCTCGTGCAGCACGACCTCCAGCATCGCGAAGCCGTCGATCTGCTGGAGCACGTGCACGGCGTCCATCTTGGCGACACCGTCCTCCAGCTCCACGCCCTTCAGGAGCTCGCGGCCGACGCGCGGGTAGACCTCGCCCTCGACCGTCACCAGGTACGTCTTGGCGATCTGGTACTTCGGGTGCGACAGCCGGTTGGCGAGCTCACCGTCGTTCGTCAGGAGCAGCAGGCCCTCGCTGTCGGCGTCGAGCCGGCCCACGTGGAACAGACGCTCCTCTCGGTTCTTGATGAGGTCCGCGACCGTCGGGCGGCCCTTGGGGTCGTCCATCGTGGACACCACGCCCAGGGGCTTGTTCAGCGCGATCGTCACCTTGGCCTGGTCGAGCTGGATGCGCAGCCCGTCCACGTGGATGACGGCGGTCGTGGGGTCGACCCGCACGCCCAGCTCGGTGACGAGCTGGCCGTCCACCTCGACGTGCCCGTTCGCGATGAGCTCCTCGGACGCGCGGCGCGAGCCCAGCCCGGCCTGTGCGAGCACCTTCTGCAGGCGCACGCCGTCCTCGACGTGCACGTCCCGGGCCGGCTCCGTGGACTTCGCGGGCCGACGGCGCGGCTGGTTCGCCTGCGCGCGGCTCTTCGCGGAGCTGCCCCCACGGAAGTTCTGGCCCTGCCGTCCGCCCTGCTTGCCGGACTCGCGGCGGCTCCCGCCGCGGCGTTCGTTGCTCATGATTCGTCTCTCGGTACGTCGGAAGTTCTCGGAAAGGGGCGCGCGCGAAACCCGTCGTGCAGGCCTCGGGCAGGACTAGGAGTCCAGCCCGTCGAGGCCGTCGATCGTGTCGAGATCCGGCAGGTGCGGCGCCAGCGGGGGCAGCTCGTCGAGCGACGAGTAGTCCATCCGCTCCAAGAAGTATCCCGTGGTTCCGAACAGAACCGCACCCGAGCTCGGGTCCTGACCGATCTCGGCGATCAGCCCGCGGGTCAGCAGGGTCCGCACGACGCCGTCCACGCTCACGCCGCGCACCGCGCTCATCTGGCCGCGCGACACGGGCTGACGGTACGCGATCACGGCGAGGGTCTCCAGCGCGGCCTGGCTCAGCTTGGCCGACTGACCGTCCAGCACGAAGCGCCCCACCGGGTCCGCGTGCGCCGTGGAGGAGTAGATGCGCCAGCCGTCCACGGTGCGGCGCAGCTCGAAACCGCGCGGACGGGCGCCGAGGTGGCCGGCGTACTCGTCGGCCAGCTCGTGCAGGATGTCGTCGGTCTCGTCCTGCGTCAGGTTCAGCGCCGCGGCGATCCGGTCCGCGCCGATCGGCGCGTCGGCCACCATGAGCACGGCCTCGACCGCCGCGTGCGCCCCGCCCGGGAGCGTGTGCACGTCGACGACGGGCTGCTCCTCCGGGGCGGGAGCCGCGGGGGCGGCGGGGATGGCGGCGTCCGCCGGCGGGGCCTGTTCCTCGACCGTCATGCTGTCGCCTCCGTTCCGGGCTGCGGGACGTCTGCCCGCTCGCGGTCCTGCTCAGGCATCTGCTCCGCCGCCGGGGCGGTCAGGTCCTCCTCGTCGAACTCGCTGGGGCCGGCCGCCGGGTCGAGGTACTTCCCGCCGTCGTCCGGCCCGGCCGTCCACCGCACCGTCAGCTCGCCCAGGGGGCTGACCTGCTCGAACCCGACCAGCGCGTCGCGGAACAGCTCCAGCAGCGCGAGGAACCGCGCGACGGTCACGAGGCGCTCCGTGCCGGCCGTGAGCGACCGGAACGTGACCGAGTGCTCCTCCCGCAGGCGCCGGACGATGACGCCCGCCTCCTCGCGCACGCTCACCGCCGAGCCGTGCAGGTGGGCGAGCCCCACCACGGGCGGCGGCTTGGGCGCGAGCACCTTCGCGGCCAGCTCCGCGAGCCGCTCCCCCGTCGTGTCCCAGACCAGCTCCGGCAGGATCGCGGCCAGGTGCGGCTCCAGCGGCGCCAGACGGGGCACGCGGCGTCCGGACGACGCCATCTGCTCCGCGAGGACCTTCGAGACCTCCTTGTACGCGCGGTACTGCAGCAGCCGCGCGAACAGCAGGTCGCGGGCCTCCAGCAGCTCGAGGTCCTCGGCGTCCTCGTCGACGACGCCGGGCAGCAGGCGCGCGGCCTTGAGGTCCAGCAGCGTCGCGGCGATGACCAGGAACTCGCTGGCCACGCCGAGGTCCCACGACTCGTGCACCTCGCCGCGCTCGGCGGCCTCGCGGGACGCCCGCTCCGCCTCGCGGATGTGGGCGACGAACTCGTCGGTCACGACGGCGAGCGCCACCTCGGTGACGTCCATCTGGTGCTTCGCGATGAGCGACAGCAGCAGGTCGAACGGGCCCTCGAAGTTGTGCAGCCGCACCTGGAAGGTGCGCGACGACGACCGCTCGGCGGGCTGCTCCTCGGGCGCGGCGGGCGCCTGTTCCGCGGTCGGCTCCGCCGCCGGGCCGGCAGCGGCCTCCAGGACCTCGGGCACCACGTCAGGCAGCGTCGCCACGGGCCACGAGCTCCCGGGCGAGCTGACGGTACGCGGCGGCGCCCGGGTGGCCCGGGGCGTACGCGGTGATGGGCTCGGCGGCGACCGTGGCGTCGGGGAACTTCACCGTGCGCCCGATGATCGAGTGCAGCAGCGTGTCGCCGAAGGCCTCGTGCACCCGGGCCACGACCTCCCGGGAGTGGAGGGTGCGCGAGTCGTACATGGTGGGGAGGATACCGTCGATCTCCAGGGCGGGGTTGAGCCGGTCCCGCACCTTCTCGATGGTCTCCACCAGCAGCGCGACGCCGCGCAGCGCGAAGAACTCGCACTCCAGCGGGATCAGCACGCCGTGCGCCGCCGTCAGGGCGTTGACGGTGAGCAGGCCGAGGCTCGGCTGGCAGTCGATGAGGATCACGTCGTAGTCGTCGATCACCGGGCGCAGCGCGCGGGCCAGCACCGACTCCCGGGCGACCTCGCCCACGAGCTGCACCTCCGCGGCCGACAGGTCGATGTTCGCCGGGAGCACGTCGAGGTTCTCGATGCCCGACGGGATGAGCACGTCCTGCACGTCCACGCCCCGCTCCATGAGCAGGTTGTAGATCGTCAGGTCGAGCTCGTGCGGGTTCACGCCGATGCCGACCGACGCGGCGCCCTGCGGGTCGAAGTCGACCAGCAGCACCTTGCGGCCGTACTCGGCCAGGCACGCGCCGAGGTTGATCGTGGTCGTGGTCTTGCCGACCCCGCCCTTCTGGTTGCACATCGCGATGATGCGCGCCGGGCCGTGACTCGCCAGAGGTGCCGGCTCGGGCAGGTCGGGCATGACCCGCCCCACGACGTCGCGCACGATCTCCGAGTCCGTGGGTGCGCCGACGACCGCCTTGCCGAGAAGAATGTCGGTCATCGTGCTCGCTCCCTCCTGGCTGGGTGCCTCGCTCACGCCCGCCACGCTATACCAGAGTGTGGGCACCACCCGGCTCGGAGCCCCGGCGTGGCGTGGTTCGGTGCCGGGCGGTCAGCGGGCCCGCGGGTGGGCGGCGGCGTAGACCTCGCGCAGGGCGTCGGGCGTGACCATCGTGTAGATCTGCGTGGTCGTCACAGACGCGTGCCCGAGCAGCTCCTGGACCACGCGCACGTCGGCCCCGCCCGAGAGCAGGTGGGTCGCGAACGAGTGCCGCAGGGTGTGCGGCGAGACGTGCTCCGTGAGCCCGGCCCGGCCGGCCGCCGCCTGGAGCGCGGCCCACGCCGTCTGCCGGGACATCCGCGCGCCGCGCGTGTTGAGGAAGAGGGCGGGCGTGCCGCGCCCCGCGGCGGCCAGCTCGGGACGGGCGCGCACGAGGTACGCCTCCAGGGCGTCGCGCGCGAACGACCCCACGGGTACCACCCGCTCCTTGGCGCCCTTGCCGAGCAGCCGGACGGCGGCGGAGTCGCCCACGCCGTCGACGTCCAGCCCGACGATCTCGGAGATCCGCGCCCCGGTCGCGTAGAGCAGCTCCAGCAGGGCCCGGTCGCGCAGGGGCAGCGGCCCGTCGCCCGCGCCGGCGGCGTCGAGGAGCCCCGCGACGTCGTCCACGGAAAGGGCGTGCGGCAGCCGGCGCAGCTGGGTGGGCGCGCGCACGTCGGCGGACGGGTCCTCGACCGCCAGGCCCTCGGCCTGCGCGAACTTGTGCCAGCCGCGCACGGCGGCCAGGGCGCGGGCCGTGGACGACGGCGACAGCGGCCGGCCGCCGTCGGCCCCCTCGCGCACGGCCTCGACGAAGCTCGTGACGTCGGACTCGGCGACCCCCGCCAGGTCCCGGCCCGCCGCGTCGAGGAACGCGGCGTACCGCACGAGGTCACGCCGGTAGGCCGCGACGGTGTTGGCCGAGAGGCCGCGCTCCACGCTCAGGTGCGCGAGGTAGTCCCGCAGCGCGCGGTCGAGCCGCCCCTCGACCGGGACGGCCGGGCCGGCCAGGACGGACGGGCCGGCCGGGGCGGGCGGGGCGACAGGCTGGTTCTCGCGGGACGGACGGGCCAGTGCGGTGGACACCGGCCCATCATGCCGAGCGTGGCCCGCCGTGCGGGCGGGCCACGCCGTCGGCGGGTGACGTCAGGTCACGCCGGGTTGATGCCGAACAGCTCGGCGCGCGAGCGGATCACCTGGGCGCGGGCCAGCCGGGGCTTGTCGCTGCCGTCGCGGATCACGGAGCCGGCGGCCTCGAACTCGGCGAAGAAGTCGACGGCCCAGGCCACGTCGGACGACGTGGGCGCGAAGGACTCGTTGATGACGCTCGACTGCTCGAAGTCCAGGCAGAGCTTGCCGGTCATGCCGAGGTTGACGGCGTCGGTCGACTGCTCGCGCAGCAGCGCGTGCGACGAGCCGACCGTGGGGCCGTCCACGGGGCCGGGCAGGCCGCCGATGCGGCTGGCGACCACGAGGCGCGTGCGCGGGTAGGCCATGGCCATGGGCTCGTTGGCGGCGCCGGTGTCGCGGCGGTAGTCGCCCGAGCCGAACGCGAGCCGGAACGCGCCCCGGGCCTTGGCGATGTGCACGGCCTCCTCGATGCCGAGGGCCGACTCGACGAGCGGGATGACGGGCACGTCGCCGCCGAGCCGCTGCGCGGTGTCGATGACGTCGTCCGCGCTCTCCGTCTTGGCGAGCATCACGCCGTTGAGGCCCTCGAGGCCGCGCAGGTAGGCCACGTCGTCCGCCCAGGACGGCGCCGTGCGGTCGTTGATCCGGACCCAGGCGCAGCCGCCGTTCTTGATCCAGCGGATGACGTTCTCGCGCGCCTCGTCCTTCAGGGAGTCGTCGATCGCGTCCTCGCAGTCGAGGATCACCTGGTCCGCCCGGGAGAGCTGCGCCTTGTCGAAGAGCTCGGTCCGCATCGCGGAGAGCAGGAGCCAGGCGCGCGCGTAGTCGGGAGCGACGCGCGACTTCTCGCGCGCGGCGCGGCGGGGCGCGAGGTCGCTCTCGGGGACGACGGCGGTCGCCGTCGGCAGGCCCGAGGAGTAGCCCGCGGACTGCGCGTCCGGCTGTTCGGCAGGGTCGGTGGTTCGGTCGGCTGGGGTCTCGGTCACGCGCTCAGCCTAGGCGGCCACGTCGGTGCAGGCCGAATCATGACCCCCGCTATGCAGAGGTCTGGTGCGGTGCCCGGCGGACGATCAGAAGGGCAGGAAGACGTCCACCGCGACCGCCACGAAGAGCAGCGACAGGTAGGTGATGGAGCCGTGGAACACCTTCATGGCGCCGAGCTTGCCGCTGGCCTTGCCCTGCGCCCGGCGCAGCATCGCGATCGTGGACCAGAGGAACCAGCCGCCCAGGACGGCGGCGACCACGGTGTACACCCACGACATGCCCGCGAGCGGGGTCAGCGCCAGCGAGCACGCGATCATCGCGATCGTGTAGCCCACCATCTCGGCCGCGACGCGCTTGTCGTCGCTGACCACGGGGAGCATCGGCACGTTCGCGTTCGCGTAGTCCTTCTTGAACTTGATCGACAGCGGCCAGTAGTGCGGCGGCGTCCAGAAGAAGATGATGCCGAACAGCGCGAGCGCCGCCCAGCTCAGGCCGCCGGTGACCGAGGCCCAGCCGATGAACACCGGCATGCAGCCGGCGATGCCGCCCCACACGATGTTCTGCGGGGTGCGGCGCTTGAGGATCATCGTGTAGCCCACGACGTAGATCGCGATGGCGCCCAGCGTGAGCCACATCGCGGCCCAGTTGATCACCAGCGCGAACCACGCGAGCGACAGCAGGCCCAGGATCGAGGCGAACACCAGGCCGGCGCGCGGCGTGATCTCCCCCGTGGCCAGCGGACGCTTCTTGGTCCGGTTCATGACCTGGTCGATGTCGCGGTCCCACCACATGTTGAACGCGTTCGCGCTGCCTGCGGCGCCGGCGCCGCCGATCAGGGTGGCGACGATCAGCCAGAAGCTGGGCAGGCCGTCGGCCGCCAGGATCATGGTGGGCACGGTCGTCACGAGCAGCAGCTCGATGACGCGCGGCTTGGTCAGGGCGACGTACGCGCCGGCGCGCCGCATGAACCATCCCCCGGGACGCTGCTCGACGCCGGCCGCGGCCTCGGGGGCGGACGTCTGGGGACGCGCGGTCTGGCCGGTCGTCGGGTGGCTCGTTCTCACGCGCGTCGCAGTTCCGTTCGGGAGGGTCCTGGAGTCGATAACGCACCTGGTGGGCGCTGGTGCCGGTCGGGTGCAGGCCCATGGTACGTCGCGGGGTGACCGGGTCGCGCACCGCGACCCCGGACGCGCGTGTGAGATTTGTCCACCGCATCCTGGGACGAACAGTCCGTGGACAGCCCTGCGCAACGGATTACGCGCGCGTATAGGGTTGTTGACGCCATCGAACGAAGGGCGGCCGGCATCCCGCCGCCGCCGCACGCACGCTGCGCGGCTCTCCAGCGCGTCCGCTCTCCGGACCAGGACGAGGGTCGACGGCGGAGAGAAAGAGGACTCGTGAACGCTTTCGACCCCGTGCTGAAGCCCCTGGAGTGGTCGGAGCTCGACGAGCGAGCGGTCAAGGCCATCAAGGCGCTGGCCGCGGACGCCGTCGAGAAGGTGGGCAACGGACACCCCGGCACCGCGATCTCGCTCGCGCCGGCCGCGTACCTCCTCTTCCAGAAGGCCATGCGCCACGACCCGTCCGACCCGCACTGGCAGGGCCGCGACCGGTTCGTGCTGAGCGCCGGCCACTCGTCGCTGACGATCTACCTGCAGCTCTTCCTCGCCGGCTACGGCCTCGAGATGGACGACCTCGCCGCGCTGCGCACCTGGGGCTCCAAGACCCCGGGCCACCCGGAGTTCGGCCACACCGCGGGCGTCGAGATCACGACGGGCCCGCTGGGCCAGGGCCTCGCCTCCGCCGTCGGCATGGCGTTCGCCTCCCGCCGCGAGCGGGGCCTGCTCGACCCGGCCGCCGCCCCCGGCGAGTCGCCGTTCGACCACCACGTGTACGTCATCGCGTCCGACGGCGACCTGCAGGAGGGCGTGACCTCCGAGGCCTCGTCCCTCGCGGGCCACCAGCAGCTCGGCAACCTCATCCTGATCTGGGACGACAACAAGATCTCGATCGAGGACGACACCAACATCGCGTTCACCGAGGACGTGCTGAAGCGCTACGAGGCCTACGGCTGGCACACCCAGCGCGTGGACTGGACCTCGGGCGGCGAGGGCTACGCGGAGGACACCGACGCGCTGGCCGCCGCCATCGACGCCGCCAAGGCCGAGACCGGCAAGCCGTCGATCATCGCGCTGCGCACCATCATCGGCTGGCCGTCGCCCACCAAGCAGAACACGGGCGGCATCCACGGCTCGGCCATGGGCGCCGACGAGGTCAAGGGCCTCAAGTCCGCGCTCGGCCTGGACCCCGAGGCCACGTTCACGATCGACGACGAGGTGCTGGCCTACACGCGCTCCGTCGGCGAGCGCCAGGCCACCGAGCGCCAGGCCTGGGAGAAGGCCTTCGCCGCCTGGTCCGAGGCGAACCCGCAGCAGGCCGCGCTCCTGGAGCGCCTGCGCTCGAACGAGCTGCCCGAGGGCTGGACGGACGCGCTGCCGGAGTTCGAGGCGAGCGAGAAGGGCGTCGCGACCCGTGCGGCGTCGGGCAAGGTCCTGACCTCACTCAAGGACGTGCTGCCCGAGCTGTGGGGCGGCTCGGCCGACCTCGCCGGCTCGAACAACACGACCATGGACGGCGTGCCGTCGTTCGTGCCGACCGAGCACGCGACCAAGAAGTTCCCGGGCGACCCCTACGGCCGCACCCTCCACTTCGGCATCCGCGAGCACGCCATGGGCTCGATCCTGAACGGCATCGTGCTGCACGGCCTGACGCGCCCCTACGGCGGCACGTTCCTGCAGTTCGCCGACTACATGCGCGCCTCGGTGCGCCTGGCCGCGCTGATGAGCATCCCGACCACCTTCGTGTGGACGCACGACTCGATCGGCCTCGGCGAGGACGGACCGACCCACCAGCCGGTGGAGCACCTCGCGGCACTGCGGGCCATCCCGAACCTCGACGTCGTCCGCCCGGCCGACGCGAACGAGACCGCCTGGGCCTGGCGCGGCATCCTGGAGAACACGAAGAACCCGGCCGGCCTCGTGCTGACCCGGCAGAACGTGCCCACCTACCCGCGTGGCACCGACGGCTTCGCCGGCGCCGAGGGCACCCTCAAGGGCGGCTACGTGCTCCTGGACACCGAGGGCACGCCCGACGTCGTCCTCGTGGGCACCGGCTCCGAGGTGCAGCTCGCCGTCGAGGCGCGCGCGATCCTCGCGGCCGACGGCGTCCAGGCCCGCGTGGTCTCCATGCCGTCGCGCGAGTGGTTCGACAAGCAGGACGAGGCCTACCGCGAGTCGGTCATCCCGTCCGGTGTGAAGGCCCGGGTCTCGGTCGAGGCGGGCGTGGCGCAGGGCTGGCGCGAGGTGGTCGGCGACGCCGGCCGCATCGTCTCGCTCGAGCACTACGGCGCGTCGGCGGACTACAAGACGCTCTACGCCGAGTACGGCATCACCTCCGAGGCGGTCGCCCAGGCCGCCAAGGAGTCGATCGAGGCGGCGTCCTGAACCGCGCCGGAACACCTGGACACGAGACTGGACACGAGAAGGGAAGGGCACGATGACTGACAGCACCAGCGACAGCGGCGAGAACGTCAGCCCCACCGAGCGGCTGTCCGAGGCGGGTGTCGCCATCTGGCTCGACGACCTGTCCCGTGAGCGCCTGCGGACCGGCAACCTCGCCGAGCTCATGACCACCCGGAACGTCGTGGGCGTGACCACCAACCCCACGATCTTCGCGGCGGCCCTCGCGCACGGCGACGCCTACGCGGAGACGCTGGCCGAGCTGGCCGGGTCCGACGTGGAGTCGGCCGTGGAACGCATCACCACGGACGACGTCCGGGACGCGGCGGACGTGCTGCGCCCCGTCTACGACGCCACGGCCGCCGTGGACGGCCGCGTGTCCATCGAGGTGGACCCGCGGCTGGCCCGCGACACGGCCGCGACGGAGACCACGGCCGTCCGGCTGTGGGAGACCGTCGCGCGGCCGAACGTGATGATCAAGATCCCCGCCACGGTCGAGGGCCTGCCGGCCATCACGTCGACCCTGGCGAAGGGCATCAGCGTCAACGTGACGCTGATCTTCTCGATCGAGCGGTACCGGGCGGTCATGGACGCGTTCCTGACCGGCCTGGAGCAGGCCAAGGCGGCCGGCCACGACCTGTCCGTGATCGGCTCGGTCGCGTCGTTCTTCGTGTCCCGTGTGGACGCCGAGGTCGACAAGCGGCTGAACGCCGTCGGCACGGACGAGGCGCTCGCGCTGCGCGGCCAGGCCGCCATCGCGAACGCGCGCCTGGCCTTCGCGGCCTACGAGGAGGTCTTCTCCGGTGAGCGCTGGGCCGCCCTCGCGGCGGCCGGCGCGCAGCCGCAGCGGCCGCTGTGGGCGTCGACCGGCGTCAAGGACCCCGCCTACCGCGACACGATGTACGTCGACGAGCTGGTCGTCGCGGGCGTCGTCAACACGATGCCGGAGAAGACGCTCGACGCCTTCGCCGACCACGGCATCGTGCTGGCCGACACCGTGACCGGCTCGGGCGAGCAGGCGGCCGCGACCATCGCGGCCGTCGAGGCGCAGGGCATCTCGATGGACGAGGTGACCGCACAGCTGGAGGACGAGGGCGTGACGAAGTTCGAGGTCAGCTGGGACGAGCTCCTGACGACCACCAAGGCCGGCCTCGACGAGGCCGGGGCCGGCGAGCGGTGAGGCCGGCCAAGATCGCGCAGGGGGTCAACCCCCTGCGCGACCCTCTCGATCTACGACTGCCCCGCATCGCGGGGCCCAGCGGCCTCGTGATCTTCGGCGTGACGGGTGACCTGTCGCGCAAGAAGCTCATGCCCGCCGTCTACGACCTCGCCAACCGCGGCCTCCTGCCGCCGGGCTTCGCCCTGACGGGCTTCGCCCGGCGCGACTGGGAGGACCAGGACTTCGCGCAGGTGGTGCACGACGCCGTCAAGGAGCACGCGCGTACCCCCTTCCGGGAGGCGACGTGGCGCCAGCTCGCCGAGGGCATCCGGTTCGTCCAGGGTTCCTTCGACGACGACGAAGCGTTCGAGCGGCTGCGCGAGACCGTCGAGACGCTCGACAAGGAGCGCGGCACGGGCGGCAACCACGCGTTCTACCTGTCGGTGCCGCCGTCGGCGTTCCCGGTGGTGTGCGAGCAGCTCTCCAAGCACGGGCTGTCGCGTCCCGACAACGACGCGGACGGTGACGGCGTGCACGCCTGGCGCCGCGTGGTCATCGAGAAGCCGTTCGGGCACGACCTGGCCAGCGCCAAGGAGCTCGACGCGGTGGTCTCCAAGGTCTTCGACCCGGAGTCGGTGTTCCGCATCGATCACTACCTGGGCAAGGAGACCGTCCAGAACCTGCTGGCGCTGCGCTTCGCGAACACGATGTTCGAGCCCCTGTGGAACTCGAACTACGTGGACCACGTGCAGATCACGATGGCCGAGGACATCGGCATCGGCGGGCGTGCCGGCTACTACGACGGGATCGGCGCCGCGCGCGACGTCATCCAGAACCACCTGATCCAGCTCCTGGCGCTGGTGGCCATGGAGGAGCCCCGCAACTTCGACGCCGCCGAGCTGCGCGCCGAGAAGATCAAGGTGCTCTCGTCCGTGCGCCTGCCGCGTGACCTCGGCAAGCACACCGCCCGCGGGCAGTACGAGGCCGGCTGGCAGGGTGGCGAGGAGGTGCCGGGCTTCCTGGAGGAGGACGGCATCGCGAAGGACTCCAGCACGGAGACCTTCGCCGCGATCCGGGTGGACGTCGACAACCGCCGCTGGGCGGGCGTCCCGTTCTACCTGCGGCACGGCAAGCGCCTGGGCCGCCGCGTCACCGAGGTGGCCGTGGTCTTCAAGAAGGCCCCGCACCTCCCGTTCGAGACGTCGCTGACGTCCGAGCTCGGCAACAACGCCCTGGTCATCCGCGTGCAGCCCGACGAGGGCGTCACCATGCGGTTCGGCGCCAAGGTGCCGGGCACGGCCATGCAGGTGCGCGACGTGACGATGGACTTCGGGTACGGGCACTCGTTCACCGAGTCCTCCCCCGAGGCCTACGAGCGGCTCATCCTCGACGTGCTGCTGGGCGACCCGCCGCTGTTCCCGACGCGTGAGGAGGTCGAGCTCTCCTGGAAGATCCTCGACCCGATCACGTCCTACTGGGCACGCAAGGGCCAGCCGGAGCCGTACGCGTCCGGCACCTGGGGTCCGCCGTCGGCCGACGCCATGATGGAGCGCGACGGCAGGACCTGGAGGCGACCGTGATCATCGACATGCCGGACACGACGACCAACGACGTCAACAAGCGCCTGGTGCGCCTGCGTGACGAGGGCGGTGCGGTGGCCCTGGGCCGCGTGCTGACCCTCGTGGTGCTGGCCGACGAGCGCGACGTCGAGGAGTCGGTCGAGGCCGCCAACGACGCGAGCCGTGAGCACCCGTGCCGGGTCATCGTCGTCGCCCCGGCGACGCGCGGCACGGACGCCCGGCTCGACGCGCAGATCCGCGTGGGTGGTGACGCCGGCGCCTCCGAGGTGGTGGTGCTGCGCGCCTTCGGCCCGCTCCTGGAACGGACCGACACGCTGGTGATGCCGCTCCTGCTGCCCGACGCGCCGATCGTGGCCTGGTGGCCGCGTGAGGCGCCCGCGGTGCCGTCGCAGGACCCGGTGGGCGCCATGGCGGCCCGCCGGATCATCGACAGCACCACGGCGAAGCACCCGGAGGACATGCTCGGCAACCTCGCCGGAACGTACGCTCCCGGGGACACCGACCTCGCGTGGGCGCGCGTCACCCTGTGGCGGGCGCTCATCGCGGCCGCCGTGGAGCAGCCGCCCTTCGAGCCGGTGCTGTCGGTGACGGTCGAGGGGCAGAAGCGGCACACGTCGCTCGACCTGCTCGCGGCCTGGCTCGGCGCCCGGCTGAACGTCCCGGCCGAGGTGGTGCGCACCGCCAGCGACGACGCGATCACGCGCGTGGTGCTGGAGCGCAAGAGCGGCCCGATCGTGCTCGACCGCCCCGACGGTCGCACCGTCACGATCACCCAGCCGGGCAAGCCCGCACGCCGGATCGCCCTGCCGATCCGCGCGCTCAACGAGGCCCTGATCGAGGAGCTGCGCCGGCTCGACCCGGACGAGGTCTTCGAGGAGGTCCTCACGCGGGGTCTCGGGCACGTCACCACCCGGACGGCGGCCTGATGGCCGAGGCGTCCGGGGTGCGGCTCGTCGTCGTGCACCCCGACAAGGAGGTGCTCGCGCAGGCGACCGCCGCGCGCCTGCTGACGCGCGTCCTGGACGTGCAGTCGGTCCGTTCCCCGGTGCACGTCGTGCTCACCGGGGGCACGGTCGGCATCGCGTCGCTCGCGGCCGTGGCCGCGAGCCCGCTCGTGCCGGCGATCGACTGGTCGAACGTGCACCTGTGGTGGGGTGACGAGCGGTTCCTGCCGGACGGCGACCCGGACCGCAACGAGACGCAGGCGCGGGAGGCCCTGCTCGACGACCTGGTCGCCGAGCACGGGCTCCCCGAGGCCAACGTCCACCCGATGCCGGGGCCGACGTCGGTCGCCACGCCCGAGGAGGGCGCGGCGGCCTACGCGGCGCTGCTGGCCGAGCACGCGCAGGGCGAGGCGGGCGGCGTCCCGGCGTTCGACGTCCTGCTGCTCGGGATGGGCCCGGACGGGCACGTCGCGTCCCTGTTCCCCGGCCACGAGGGCCTGGCCGCCCCGGGCACGACGACGGGCGTGCACGGCTCGCCCAAGCCGCCGCCGGAGCGGGTCTCGCTGACGTTCGACGCGATCCGCTCCGCCCGCGAGGTGTGGGTCGTCGCGGCAGGCGCCGAGAAGGCGGACCGTGTGGCGGCGGCCCTCGCCGGCGACCCCGTCACGGAGGTGCCCGCCGTGGGCGCCGTCGGGCAGGCACGCACGCTGTGGCTGCTGGACCTGGAGTCCGCGGGCAGCACGCAGAAGTAGTCGGACACGAGAGTAGCCGGACGAAGAGAGGTGGCCACCCGGCGCGAACCGGGTGGCCACCTCTCTGCACGACTACTTCGCCGCGAAAACTCTTAGCCTGCTACGCGGCCACCACGGCGGACCCGCAGTGCCTCCAGGGCCTCCTCCAGGAGGGCCGCGCCGTCCTCGTCGGACCTGCGCTCCTTCACGTAGGCGAGGTGCGTCTTGTACGGCTCGTTCCGCACCGGGGCCGGCGGGTTCACCGGGTCCATCCCCGCGGGGAAGCCGCACCGCGGGCAGTCCCACTGCGTGGGCGCCTCGACGTCCTCGCCCACCGAGAAGCTCGGTGCCGTCTCGTGCCCGTTGGCACACCAGTAAGAAACTCGGATACGCGGGGCGGTGTCGCCCCGCTCCGTCTCCCCGAGGGGGCCGGCGCCTACCCGGCTCCCCCGAATCGCATGACCGCCTGATGCCACGTCTGTCGTCCCCTCTGTGTGTGGCCGTCAGCTGCTAGGCGCTTGGCGACCGGGTCAGCTGACCTTCTGGATGAGTCCGAGCAGGACGATCACCACGGCCCACACGAGGGCGAAGGCGATTGTGATGCGATTGAGGTTCCGCTCGGCCACGCCGGACGAACCGGCGCCCATCGAGATACCGCCACCGAACATGTCGGACAGACCGCCACCCTTGCCCTTGTGGAGCAGGATGAGCATGGTGAGAAAGCCACTGGTCAGGACCAGCAGGACTTCCAGGATGATGCGGAGCGCGTCCACGGTTCACGTCCTCGGTTGTAGATGTGCCAGGGCGATCCCCGGCGGCGGATTCGGTCAAGAATAAGCGAGACGTACCTCACATTGCGAACCCCCTGATCAGGCCTTGGAAAGCCCCGGAAAGGGAGTCGCACCTGGAACGTCACGCCCGTGTGAGGGTACCTCAGGCAGGTGGCGGGAAACGTGCTTCCTGCCCTACGTGTCAGACCCACAGGTCACGGGAGTGACCTGTGGGTCTGACACGTCAGAGAATGTGCACAGCGATCAGATCTCAGACTCTGTCCTCTGTCGCCCGAGACCGCCGCTCCGCTCCGGTCTCAGGCGACGACGTGAGACTGGTAGCGGGCGATCTTCGCGAACTCCTCGGGGTCGAGGCTCGCACCGCCCACCAGCGCGCCGTCGACGTCGGGCTGCGCCATGATCTGCGCGACGTTGCCCGACTTCACGGAGCCGCCGTACAGCACGCGGACACCCTCGGCGACCGTCTGGTCGCACAGCTCGCCGAGCACCCGGCGGATCGCGCCGCAGACCTCCTGCGCGTCCTCAGGCGTGGCGACCTCACCGGTGCCGATGGCCCAGACGGGCTCGTAGGCGATGACGATGGAGGCGACCTGCTCGGGCGCCACGTCGGCCAGGGCGGCCTCGACCTGCGCGAGCGTGTGCGAGACCTGGTTGCCCGCCTTGCGGACCTCCAGGCCCTCGCCGACGCACAGGATCGGGGTCAGGCCGTGCGCGAACGCGGCACGCACCTTGGCGTTCACGACGTCGTCGGTCTCCGCGTGGTACTCGCGGCGCTCCGAGTGGCCGATCACCACGTAGGTGCAGCCCAGCTTCTTCAGCATCGTGCCGGAGATCTCGCCCGTGTAGGCGCCGGACTCGTGCCGGGACAGGTCCTGGGCGCCGTAGACGATCTCCAGCTTGTCGGCGTCGACGAGCGTCTGCACCGAGCGCAGGTCGGTGAACGGCGGGAGGACCGCCACCTCCACCGCCGCGTAGTCGTGCTTGGCGTCCTTCAGGGTCCAGGAGAGCTTCTGGACGGTGCTGATCGCCTGCTGGTGGTCCAGGTTCATCTTCCAGTTGCCCGCCATCAGCGGCGTGCGGGTGGTAGCCACGTGCTTCTTCTTTCTGTTCAGAGGGAGGTCAGGTCGGACGGCGGGACTCAGTCGGCAAGAACCGTGAGGCCGGGGAGCTCCTTGCCCTCCAGCAGCTCCAGGCTCGCGCCGCCACCGGTCGAGATGTGGCTGAACCCGGCCTCGTCGAAGCCCAGCACGCGCACCGCGGCCGCGGAGTCGCCGCCGCCCACGATGGAGAACCCGCCGGCGGCCGTCGCATCGATGATGCCCTGCGCCACGGCCTTGGTGCCGTCCGCGAACGCCTCGAACTCGAACACGCCCATGGGGCCGTTCCACGCGATGGTCCGCGCGTCCGCCAGCTTGCTCGCGAACAGCTTGCCCGACTCGGGGCCGATGTCCAGGCCCATGGTGCCGTCCGGGATCGCGTCGGCCGCGACCACCTGGTGCGGCGCGTCGGCGGCGAACGAGTCCGCCGCGACGATGTCGACCGGCAGCACGATCTCGACGCCGTTCTCCTCGGCCGTGGCCAGGTAGCCCTTGACCGTCTCGATCTGGTCGGACTCGAGCAGGCTGTTGCCCACCGACTGACCCTTGGCCGCGAGGAACGTGAAGACCATGCCGCCGCCGATGAGCAGGCGGTCCGCCTTGGTCAGCAGGTTCGCGATGACGCCCAGCTTGTCCGACACCTTCGAGCCGCCGAGCACCACGGCGTACGGACGCTCCGGGTCGCCGGTCGCCCTCGACAGCGACCGGACCTCGTTCAGCACCAGGTCGCCCGCCGCGGCGGGCAGCACCTGCGCGATGTCGTACACGGAGGCCTGCTTGCGGTGCACCACACCGAAGCCGTCCGAGACGAACGCGTCCGCCAGCTGCGCCAGCTCACCGGCGAGCTCGGCGCGCTCTGCGTCGACCTTCGAGGTCTCGCGCGCGTCGAACCGCACGTTCTCCAGGAGCGCGACCTGGCCGTCGGCCAGCGCCTCGACCGTGGCCTTCGCCGACTCGCCCACGAGGTCCTGCGCGAGGGCGACATCCTGGCCCAGCAGCTCGCCCAGACGGGCGGCGACGGGCGCCAGGGAGTACTGCGGGTCCGGCGTGCCCTTGGGGCGCCCCAGGTGGGCCAGGACGACGACGCGCGCACCGGCGTCGGTCAGCCGCGTCAGCGTCGGGAGGGCGGCGCGGATGCGGCCGTCGTCCGTGATCTTGGTGCCGTCCAGCGGCACGTTGAAGTCGGAGCGGACCAGGACGCGCTTGCCGCGCAGGTCGCCGAGGGAGTCGATGGTCTTCATGAGCACTCCAGGTCGGGGACCGGCCGCCAGGAGAGGCCGGTCGGGGTTCCGTACATGACGACGTCCGCGCGCGCCGGCTGGCCGATGCGCACGCGGACGTCGGAGTTCACGCTGGTGAGAAAGCGGTCAGAGCTTCTCGCCGACGAACACGGTGAGGTTGACGAGGCTGTTCGAGTAGCCCCACTCGTTGTCGTACCAGGAGACGACCTTGACCTGGTTGCCGATCACCTTGGTGAGCTTCGCGTCGTAGATGCTCTGGTGCGGGTTGGTCACGATGTCCGACGACACGATCTCGTCGTCCACGTACTCCAGGACGCCCTTGAGCGGGCCCTCGGCGGCGGCCTTGACCGCGGCGTTGACCTCCTCGACGGTGACGTCGCGGGGCGCCTCGAACGTGAGGTCCGTGGCCGAGCCGGTGATGACCGGCACGCGCAGGGCGTAGCCGTCCAGCTTGCCCTTGAGCTCCGGCAGCACCAGGGCGACGGCCTTGGCGGCACCCGTGGTGGTCGGCACGATGTTCTGCGCGGCCGCGCGGGCACGACGCAGGTCCTTGTGCGGGCCGTCCTGCAGGTTCTGGTCACCCGTGTAGGCGTGGATCGTGGTCATGAGGCCACGCTCGATGCCGATCGAGTCGTTCAGGGCCTTCGCCAGCGGGGCGAGGCAGTTCGTGGTGCACGACGCGTTCGAGATGATGTGGTGCGCCGCGGCGTCGTACTGCTCGTGGTTGACACCCATGACGAAGGTCGCGTCCTCGTTCTTGGCCGGGGCCGAGATGATGACCTTCTTGGCGCCGGCGTCGATGTGCGCCTTCGCCTTGGTGGCGTCCGTGAAGAAGCCCGTGGACTCGATGACGATGTCCGCACCCAGCTCGCCCCAGGGGAGGTCGGCGGGGTTGCGCTCGGCGAGCGCGCGGATCTTCTTGCCGTCCACGATGATGTTCTCGTCGTCGAAGTCGACCGACTTGCCGAAACGGCCCAGCGTCGTGTCGTACTTGAGCAGGTGCGCGAGCGTCTTGTTGTCGGTGAGGTCGTTCACGCCCACGACCTCGATGTCCGCACCCGACTCCACGAGAGCCCGGTAGAAGTTCCTGCCGATACGGCCGAAGCCGTTGATGCCGACGCGGATGGTCACAATGCCCTCCTCAGGGGCGCCGGCCGTCCCGGCGCACACGTTTCCTTGGATCTGACGCCACTGCCGTCGATGCCCGACAGTCAGTGCGTTGCCAGGGTGTTTCCGGGCGCCGCGACCCCGCGACGACCCGAAGGGGAAACGCGATGGTCACGGCGTCGTCACCTGACGATTTCGAGCCTATACCCGAACCGTGCCGAACCGTGACCCGAGCCGGACAGCCTGGAACTCCCGGTTCTGTCCTTTCCCACAAAAACAGATCCCACGGAAACAGATCACAGATCGAGCAGGTCCGCCGACAGCCCCGCCTCGGTGTCCGGGATACCCAGCTCCAGGGCGCGCTTGTCCGCCGTCGACAACAGGCGGCGGATCCGGCCCGCCACCGCGTCCTTCGACAGCTGCGGCTCCGCCAGCCGGCCCAGCTCCTCCAGCGACGCCTGCTTGTGCGCCAGACGCAGCTCACCCGCCTGCCGCAGGTGCTCCGGCAGCTCGTCCCCCAGGATCTCGAACGCCCGCTGCACCCGCGCCCCCGCGGCCACCGCCGCCCGCGCCGACCGGCGCAGGTTCGCGTCGTCGAAGTTCGCCAGGCGGTTCGCCGTACCGCGCACCTCGCGGCGCTCGCGGCGCTCCTCCCACACCTTGAGCGTCTCGGGCGCGCCGATCCGCTCCAGCATGCGGCCGATGGAGTCGCCGTCGCGGATCACGACGCGGTCGATGCCGCGCACCTCGCGGGACTTGGCCGCCACGCCCAGGCGGCGTGCCGCGCCGACGAGCGCGAGCGCGGCCTCCGGGCCGGGACTGGTCACCTCGAGCGCCATGGACCGGCCAGGCTCGGTGAGCGAGCCGTGCGCCAGGAACGCGCCGCGCCACACGGCCTCCGCCTCCGGGACGCCGGCGGACACGACCTCGGGCGCCAGGCCGCGCACCGGGCGGCCGCGGGCGTCGAGCAGGCCGGTCTGGCGGGCGAGCGACTCGCCCTCGCGCACCACGCGCACCACGAACCGCGAGCTCTTCCGCAGGCCGCCGGCCTGCACCACGATGAGCTCGCTCGTGTGCCCGTAGAGGTCGTGGATGGCGTGCCGCAGCCGGGTCGCGGCCGCCTCGGTGTCGAGCTCAGCCTCGATCACGACCCGCCCGGAGATGATGTGGAGCCCGCCCGAGAACCGCAGCGTCGCGGAGACCTCTGCCTTACGGCACGACGTCTTCGCCACCCGCACCCGCGCGAGCTCCTCCTTGACCTGTCCCGTGAGCGCCATGGCGTCATCCTGCCATGGTCATGTGCGCGGTCACCCGGTGGAATCGCGGAAACTCGGGCGAATTGTCCCGGCGTGTCGCCTCATCGGTCGATCCGCTTGCAGAGAATCGCGCTCATCGCGGCGCCTTCTCCCCGGCGGTGACGGCGAACGGCAGGTGGTTGCCCGCCAGCGGCGCGGGGCCGGTGCCGAAGTCCGTGAACGCGTGCGGCAGGTTCACCGCCCGGTTCAGGTCCAGGCGCAGCGTGCCCGATGGCGCCGGGGCCGACCCGTCCTGCGTCGAGACCTCGACCACCCGCCACGGGGCGACGCCGTCGGCCTCGTCGCTGAACAGCACGGTGGGCGACGTGAGGGTGCCGGTCAGCGCGAGCGTGGCCGACCGGCCGCCGTGCACGACGTCGACCTCGCCGAGCACCTCGACGTGGTGCACCAGCCCGGGCCGGGCCGCCCCGACCGTGACCGGCTCGGGCTCGTCGTACCAGCGCACGGGCACGTCGAGCACCCAGGCGGGGTCGTGGTCGAACGCGGGGGCGCCCGTGAAGGCGGCGCGCGTGGCGGCCTGCGGGTCGCGCAGCCGCACGCCGTACCGGCCGGTGCGCACGATCACCTCGACGGCGACCTCGGGCGTGTCGTCCGGCCCGGCGGAGCCGGCGCGTCCCTCGGGCAGGAAGGTGCCCACGACGCGACCGCGCCCCTCGCCCACGCCGATCACCGTGGGGCCGTCGGGCTCGACGTCCTCGCCCACCAGCACCGCGGCCTCCCCCGGGACGGGCTGCGTGCGCAGCACGCCGTCGGCGACCCACCACTCGCCGGGTACCCCGGGCAGGCGCGACGGCGTCGCCGTGGGCCACAGCAGCGCCGTCAGGCTCAGCCAGCCGTACGGCTCGCGCAGCTCACGCTCCCGGTCCGCACGCCAGGCGGCGTGCTCACGAACGGCCTCCTCGGCGACGTTCGTGCCGGACGTGGCGGCCTGCAGGGCCTCGGTCATGTCATGTCCTCCCGGTCGGGGTGCCGGCGTGTGCCGGCGAGGGCCCCCACCGCACAAGACGAGCAGGGGGCCGCACTGGTTGTCCCGCACCGCGGGTGAAGTCGCGGCACGCGATAACCGACCTGCCGAATGGACATTCGATCGGTCGGGGATCGCCGCGCACGAAATTACGTCGCTCCTCCAGGAGTGTCAACGAAGCACACCGCGCCCGCCACCGGCCGGCACGCCCGACGCCGCGCGCACGGCGGGCGCGGTGAAGCCGGCCGCGCGCCGCTCGTCGCGCGGGCCCCACAGGTCGGTCGTGACCTCGGCCCTGACCAGCGGGGCCACCTCGGCGGCGAACCGGCGCAGCACGTCCTCCTGCCGGGCCGGCTCCAGCAGGTGGTTCACCGACACCGACTGCAGCACGTGCCCGAACGAGCCGTGGTAGTCGAGGATCTTCTCGGCCACGCGCTCGGGCGAGCCCACCAGCGCCGGCCCACGCTCGACGGCGTCGTCCAGCGTGCGGAAGCTGGTCACCTTGCCGACGGCGCCCGGCGCGTGCCGGCGCGCGTCCTGCTGGCGCACCTGGCCCTCGTAGATGGGCCGGTACTGCTCGACGGCCTCCTCGGTGGTGTCGGCCAGGAACAGGCCGCCCGAGCCGGCACCGACGAACCCGTACGCCGGATCGTGCCCCGCGGCCGCGTACCGCTCGCGGTACCGGTCGATGAGGACGGCGTAGTTCTCGCGCGGCTGGAGCGCGTTCGCGCTGACGATCGGGTCGCCGTGCTCGGCCGCCAGGTCGACGGCGAACTGCGACGTCGCCGAGCCGTGCCAGATGCGGAACGGCCCCGCGAACGGGCGCGGCAGGGTGGTCGCGTGCTCCAGCCGGTGCCGGTGCCGGCCCTCCCACGTGACGTCCTCGGTGGACAGCAGCAGCCGCAGCAGCTCGTAGTTCTCCCGCAGGTATTCGTACTGCTTGGCGAGGTCCAGGCCGAGCAGCGGGTACTGGAGGTCCTCGTTGCCCTTGCCGATGACGATCTCCAGCCGGCCTCGGCTGAGCTGGTCGACCGTCGCGAGGTCCTCGGCGAGCCGGATCGGGTCGTGCAGCGACAGGACCGTGACGCCCGTGGACAGCAGGATGCGGGACGTGCGGGCCGCGATCGCGCCGAGCAGCACCGTCGGGGCCGAGGACAGCACCGGGCCGGCGTGCCGCTCCCCCACCGCGAAGGAGTCGAAGCCGAGCTCCTCGGCGAGCACCGCGGTGTCCACGATCCGGTTCAGCCGGTCGGCGGGCGGCACCTCCATGCCCGTGACGGGGTGGGGCGGGTTGAACGCGATGTCCAGGACCTGGAAGCGCATCAGGCCGCCGTGCTCTCGGCGGCCGCCGCCGCCCGGTCGCGCTCGGCCACACCCTCCTGGACCAGCGGGATGACGTACCGGCCGAAGTCGACGGCATCGTCCAGCAGGTCGTAGCCGCGGGCCGAGACGACCCGCACGCCCAGGTCGTAGTACGCCAGCAGCGCCTCCGCGACCTGCTCCGGCGTGCCGACCAGCGCGTTGGAGTTCCCGGCGCCGCCGGTCGCCCTCGCGGTGGCGGTCCACAGCGCGGTGTCGAACCGCTCGCCCTGGGCCGCGATCTCCAGCAGGCGCTGGGACCCCGCGTTCTCCGGCTTGTCGATCGGGTGCCGCCGGCTCAGCACGCCGCCCTGGGCCGCCTTGCGCGCCTCGATCCGGTCCAGGATGCGGTGCGCCTTCTCCCAGGCCAGCTCCTCGGTGGGCGCGATGATGGGCCGGAACGCCGCGTGGATGCGCGGCGGCGTCGCCCGGCCCGCCGCGGCCGCCTCGGCGTGCACCCGGGCGATCTGCTCGGCGGTACGGTCCAGCGGCTCGCCCCAGACGGCGTAGATGTCGGCCTCCGCGGCGCCCACCGGGTAGGCGGCCTCGGACGAGCCACCGAACGAGATGGTGGGCACGTGGCCCTCGACCGGCTTCACGTCGAGCACGAAGTCGTCGAGGTCGTAGAACTCGCCGTGGTGGTCGAACGGCTCCGCGCTGGTCCACGCCCGCTTCACGATCTGGATGTACTCGCGGGTGCGGGCGTACCGCTGGTCCTTGGTGAGGGTGTCGCCCTCGCGGCCCTGCTCGTGGTCGTTGCCGCCCGAGATGAAGTGCACGGACAGCCGCCCGCCCGAGAGCTGGTCCAGGGTCGCGAACGTCTTCGCGGCGTACGTCGGGTAGGAGACGTTGGGCCGGTGCGCCAGCAGCAGCTCGAGGTCGGGCACGTGGGCGGCCACGTGGGTGGCGAGCGCCGCCGGCTCCGGGCCGGAGGAGCCGTAGGCGAACAGGACGCGGGTCCAGCCGTTGTCCGCATGGGCGCGGGCGATCCGGACCAGGTAGTCCGGGTCGAAGGGCGCGGTGGTGCGGGCGGTGGTCTCGGAGGCGTCGCTGGTCGCGGCGATGCCGAGGAACTCGACGGGCATGAGGGTTCTCCTTCGTTCGGTCGGGTACGGCGTCAGACGCCGCTGGCCACGCGTCCGGTGTCCGGGGCGGCGGTGGTCGGGACAGGGGTGGTCGGGTCGGCGGCGCCCCAGGCGTGGGCCAGCAGCTCGAACGAGCGGCGCGTCTCGGCGGGGTCGTGGGTGGCGGTGGTCACGAGCAGCTCGTCGGCGCCGGTGACGCGCACGAGCGTCTCGAGGCGTTCGACGACGGTCTCCGGGTCGCCCACGATCCGCGTGTCGACCCGGTCGGCCACCAGCGCGCGCTCGGCGTCGGGCCGGTCGGTCCAGGCGGTGGCGGCGGACGGCGACGGATAGGCGATGGCACCGCGCTCGCCGCGCCGGATGGACAGCACCCAGTCGGCGAACGGTTCGGCGAGCACGCGGGCGCGTTCGAGGGTCTGCGCGACGAGCACGTCGGCCGACACGATGACGTAGGGCTCCTCCAGCACGCCGGGCCGGAACGCCTCCCGGTAGGCGGCCACGGTGTCCAGCACCGTGGCCGGGCTGACGTGGAAGTTGGCCGCCAGCGGCAGGCCGAGTTCGCCCGCCACCCGGGCGCTCTCGCCCCCGCTGGACGCGAGGAGCCACAGGTCGAACTGCGCCCCCTCGACGGGCGGGCTCGTGTAGGCGCCGCCGTTCCGGTCCCGGTAGGTGCCGCGCCGGACGTCGAGCACGAGCTCGACCTCCTCGCGGAAGTCGGCGGGCTTGCGCTGCACGCCGATCACCTCCTGCTGGGCGAGGATCCGCTCGCGCAGCGCGGGGTCGTTGAACCCGTTGGGCGGCGCGGGCGGCACGTACAGCCCGTCGACGAGCCGGGGTGCGGCGGGCGCCGGCGGCCGGGCCTGCGGCACGACGCCGCCGTCCGGCCGCGTGCCGTCCGGCCGCGTGCTGTCGCCGTCCGGGCGGGCCGACGGCGGCACCGTGAACGAGCGGCCCAGCCCCAGGTCGACCCGCCCGGGGTGCAGGGCCGCGATGGTGCCGAACTGCTCGGCGGCGATCAGGGGCGACGTCGTGGACAGCAGCACCGCCCCGGAGCCGACGCGGATGCGCGAGGTGCGGGCCGCGACGGCGGCCGCGAGGACCGCCGGGGACGCCGAGGCGACGCCCGGCGCGAGGTGGTGCTCGGCGTACCAGACGCGGTGGTAGCCCAGGGCGTCGAGGTCGGTCGCGAGCGCCACGGCCCGCTGGATCGCCTCGACGCCGGTGGAGCCGTCGGCGACGAGGGCGAGGTCGAGCACGGACAGGGGCACGCGGGTGGTGCGGGTGGTGATCGGTTCGGTCATGCGGCTCACTCCTCCGTCTTGGGCAGGCCGGGCGGGTTGGTCTCGGCGCGGTCCACGGCCTCGGCCTCGAGACCCCAGCGCTCCAGCACCTGCTGGTAGGAGCCGTCCTCGATGGTGTGGTTGAGGGCGGCCGTGACCGCCTCGGCGGCGCCCGCGCCCTTCTTGGTGGCGACGGCGATCTGGGCCGTGTCGGGCCAGCCGCCGTTCAGGGTGCCGACCACCTTGAAGTCCTCCGGGGACACCGCGGCCTGGTAGGCGAGCACGGCGTTCGGCCCGACGTAGGCCTCGACGCGGCCCGACTGGAGGGCGAGCAGCACGTCGGAGAGCTGCTCGTAGTACTCGGGGCCCTGGATGGGCTCCAGGCCGTCCTCCTGGTTGAGGCGGTCCCACTCGAGCAGGATCTTCTCCTGGTTGGTCCCGGAGCCGACGCCGACGACCTTGCCCGCGATGTCCTCGCGCTTCTCGATCGTCAGGTCGGAGTCGGCGGCCGTGAGCCAGCCGAGCTCGTCGACGCGGTAGCTGGAGAAGTCGATGGTCTCCTTGCGCTCCTCGGTCACGGTGATGTTGGAGATGACGGCGTCGACGTCGCCCGACTGGAGGGCGAGCGGCCAGTCGGCCCAGGCCTTCACCTCCAGGTTCACGTCCTTGCCGAGGGCGTCGGCGACGAGCTGCGCGATGTCCGTCTCGTGGCCGATCGGCGTCTTGTCGTCGTCGGCGAGGAAGACCAGGGGCGGGGAGCCGCTCGCGCTGACGGCGACGGTGATCTCGTCCTTGTCGGCCCACTCGTCGGGCAGCAGCGCGACGGCCTCGGCGGACTCGGTGGTGCGGACGCGGTCCTGGTCGGGACTGGTGCTGACCTGCAGGCCGGCCGACTCGGGCGCGTTCCCGGCGAGGCCGGCGGCGTCGTCCGCCTCGGGGCGCTCGGTGCTGGCGGCCGAGCAGGCAGCGGTGAGGGCGAGCAGCGGCACGGCGGCCAGGGCGAGCAGACGGGTGCGGACGGCTCGTCGGGAGACGGTCACGGTGGTTCCTCTCGGGGCGGTTCCCGGGGCGGTTCCCGGGGCGGTTTCCGGGGCGGTTTCCGGGGCGGGGGTCTGGGTGGGGACGGGGATCGGGGTCGGGATCGGGATCGGGCGCGGCGTCACAGGACCTTCTCCAGGAAGGCCTTGGTGCGGTCGCTGGTGGGGTGGTCGAGGACGTCGGCGGGCGGTCCCTGCTCGACCACGACGCCCTCGTCCATGAAGACGACGGTGTCCGCGATCTCGCGGGCGAAGCCCACCTCGTGGGTGACGACGACGAGCGTGGTGCCGGTGCCGGCGAGCTCCTTGATCACGCAGAGCACCTCGCCGACGAGCTCGGGGTCCAGGGCCGACGTCGGCTCGTCGAAGAGCACGACCGCGGGCCGCAGGGCCAGGGCGCGGGCGATGGCGACCCGCTGCTGCTGCCCGCCGGAGAGCTGCCGGGGCCGGGCGTCGGCCCGGTCGGCGAGCCCGACGCGGGCCAGCAGCTCGCGCGCCTCCGCCTCGGCCTCGGCGCGCGGCCGGCCCTGCGCGTGGACCGGCGCCTCGACGATGTTCTCCAGCACGGTGAGGTGCGGGAACAGGTTGAAGTTCTGGAACACGAACCCGATCCGGGTGCGCCGGCGCAGGATCTCGCGCTCGGTGAGCTCCCGGAGGGTGTTGCCGTGCCGGGCGTAGCCGATGAGCTCGCCGTCCAGGGACACGAACCCGCGGTCCACCTTCTCCAGGTGGTTGATGGCGCGCAGCAGGGTCGACTTGCCCGACCCGGACGGGCCGATGATCGCGGCCACCTCGCCCGGGCGGACGGTCAGGTCCACGCCGCGCAGGGCCTCCAGCAGGCCGAACGACTTGTGCACTCCCCGGATCTCCAGCAGTCCGCCGGTCATGCGGCACCTCCTCCCTGCCCGGCGGACGGGGTGCGCGGCGCGACCCACCGCCCCACCCGGACGCGCGCCGCGAAGGCGGGCGGGACGCCGTCGGGCACGGGGGCGCCGGTCAGGCGCGACCAGCCGACCTGGAGCTCCCACCGCACCCGCTGGACGGGTGTGGGCGGCAGGGTGCGCAGGGCGCCCTTGGCGTAGTGCCGCTCCACGTAGTACTGGACGACCGTGATGAGCGTGGTCAGCGCGAGGTACCAGATCGCGGCGACGATGAGCAGCGGTACCACGCGGCCGTTGCGGCCGTAGATGACGCTGACGATGTAGAACAGCTCGCCGTACGCCAGCACGTACACGATCGAGGTGCCCTTGAGCAGGCCGATCACCTCGTTCACCGCGGTGGGCACGATGGACCGCATCGCCTGCGGCAGGATGATGCGGCGCACCTGGCGGTGGCGCGGGATGCCCAGGGACGCCGCGGCCTCGTGCTGGCCCTGGTCGACGCCGAGGATGCCGGCCCGCACGATCTCCGCGCTGTACGCGGCCTGCGACAGCCCGAGGCCCAGGATCGCGGCCCAGAACTTGTCGATCAGGTCGAGCGTGTCGAAGAACAGGAGCTCCGGCCCGAAGGGGATGCCCAGGCTCAGCACCGGGTACAGGTAGGCGAGGTTGTACCAGAGCAGGAGCTGCAGCAGCAGCGGCACCGACCGGAACACCCACGTGTAGGCCCACGAGACGGCCTGCAGCAGGGGCGAGCGCGACAGCCGCATCAGGGCCAGCACCGTGCCGAGCGCGAAGCCCACCACCGACGCCGTCGCCGTGAGCCGCACGGTGGCCCACGCCCCCTCCAGGATCGAGGGCCACGTGAGGTAGCGGGCCACGACGTCCCACTCCCAGCGGTCGTTGGTGACCAGGGAGGAGATCACCATCGCCAGCAGCACGCCGACCCCGGCGGTCGCGGCCCAGCGCCCCGGGTGCCGGGCCGCGACCACGCGCAGGTCCTCGTCCGCCGGTCCCGCCTGCGCGGGCCCGCCCCCGCCCGGTGGCAGGCCGGGCGGCGGGTACAGGAGGCGGGACTCGCCCTCGGCCAGGTCGGCGCTCATCTCGTCAGCCATTTCTCGAAGGGGAGCGGGCCGAACGGCTGCTCGGTGGCGGGGTCGGCGGGCGCGCCCGCGGCGGCCGCCGACAGCGGCCTGTAACCCGTGGCCCGGTAGAGCCCCGCCGCCTCCGGCTGCCGCGGTCCCGTGGTCAGGTAGAGCCGCGGGTAGCCCAGGGCGCGGGCCCGGGTCTCCAGCTCGGCCAGCACGCGGCGGGCCAGGCCGCGGCGCCGGTGGGCCTCGTGGGTCCAGATGCGCTTGAGCTCGGCCGTGGGGACGGCCGGGACGCCGTCCGCGTCCCGGGCGTCGGCACGCGCCAGGCGCGCGGTCTCCCCCAGCTCGGGCTCCAGCCGACGGCGGAACGCGCCTCCTGCGACCGGCGCGCCGTGCTCCAGGAGCAGCACCAGGGCGCCCACGGGCGGGGCGAACTCCTCGGCGGCGTAGTGCGCCATCTCGGCCCGGTGCTGCTCCTCGGTCAGCAGGTCGTGGTAGCGGGCGCGGTACTCGACCGACAGGCCCGCCAGCAGCGGCTCGACGAGCGGGTCGGACAGGCGCACGTCGCGGACCTCCAGCGACGCAGGGAGCGGGCGCGCGGAGAGCGCCGTCATCGGGGTGCCTTCTCGCCCGCGGTGACCGCGAACGGCAGGTGGTTGCCTGCCAGCGGCGCGGGGCACGTGCCGAACCGCGTGAACGCGAACGGCAGGTTCACCGCCCGGTTCAGGTCCAGGCGCAGCGTGCCGGGAGCCGGGCCGTCGGCGTCGTCCGCCGTCGTCCCCGGGACGCGGAGGTGCAGGACCCGCCACGGCGCGACGTCGTCGGACTCGTCGGTGAACAGGAGGGTCGGCTCCGTGGGGCTGCCGGTCAGCGCCAGCGTGGTGACCGTGCCGGCGTGGGCGACGTCCACCTCGCCGAACACCTCGACGTGGTGCACGAGGCGGGGCTGCGCCGCGCCCACCGTCACCGCGTCGGGCTCGTCGTACCAGCGCACGGGCACGTCCAGCACCCAGGCGGGGTCGTGGTCGAACGCGGGGACGCCGTCGAACCCCGTGCGGGTGGCGGCCTGCGGGTCGCGGGGCCGGACGCCGTACCGGCCGGTGCGCAGCACCACCTCGACCGCCACCTCGTGCTCGGCGCCGGCCGGGCGACCCTGGGGCAGGAACGTGCCCAGGACCCGGCCGCGGCCCTCGCCGACGACGACCGACGTCGGACCGTCGGCCTCGACGTGCTCTCCCACGAGCGTGGCCGTGTCGCCCGCCGCCGGGCGCGTGAACAGCGTCCGGTCGGCGACCCACCACTCGCCGGGCAGCCCCGGCAGGCGCGCCGGCGTGGCCGTGGGCCACAGCAGCGCCGCCGGGCTCAGCCAGCCGTGGGGCGTGCGCAGCTCGCGCTCGCGGGCGGCCCGCCACGCGGCGTGCTCGCGCGCGGCGGCGTCGGCGTCGGCCTCGGGCGGGGCCGCTGCCGGCCTGCTCACTACCTCGGTCATGTCAGGTCCTTCCGGTCGGGGTGCGCGGCGGTGCGGGCACCGGGGATCGCCGCGATCAGCTCCGCGGTGTACGGGTGGGCGGGATGGTCGAACACGCGGTCGACGGGTCCGGTCTCCACGAGCCGGCCGGCGCTCAGGACGCCGACGTGGTCGGCGACCTGCCGCACCACGCCCAGGTCGTGCGAGATGAACAGGTAGGTCAGGCCCCGCTCCGCGCGCAGCCGGGCCAGCAGCTCCAGCACGCGGGCCTGCACGGAGACGTCGAGCGCGGAGGTCGGCTCGTCCAGGACGAGCAGCTCCGGGTCGAGCGCCAGCGCCCGCGCGATGGCGACCCGCTGGCGCTGCCCGCCCGACAGCGCGGCGGGCCGCCGTCCGGCCAGGTCGGGCGAGAGGTGCACCTGCTCGAGGAGCTGCGCCACCCGGTCGCGCCGCTCGGCGCGGTCCCCGATGCGGTGGGCCCGCAGCGGCTCCTCGACCACGACGGCGACCGTGAAGCGGGGGTCCAGCGACGAGTACGGGTCCTGGTGCACCAGCTGGGTGCGGCGTCGGGTCGCCCGGTCGGCGCCGACGGGCGCGCCGTCCAGCTCGACCGTGCCGCCGTCGGGCCGCTCCAGGCCGAGCACCAGGCGCGCGGTGGTCGACTTGCCCGACCCCGACTCCCCCACCAGGGCGAACGCGGAGCCGCGCGGGACGGCGAACGACACGTCGTCGACGGCTCGGAGCCGCTCGCGGCGCCCCAGCCGGAACTCCTTGACCAGGCCGCGGACCTCCAGGAGGGCGGGCCGGGGCTCGGGGTCGCCGGTGGCCGGGGCGGGCCTCGCCGACGCGCTTGGCACATTATTTCTGCCGGGCACGGCCGCGACGAGCTCCCGCGTGTACGGGTGCTCGGGCGCGCCCAGCACGCGGGCAGCGGGCCCCTCCTCGACCACCACGCCGTCCTTGAGCACGACCACCCGGTCGGCCCGGTCGGCGGCGACGGCGAGGTCGTGCGTGATGAGCAGCACGGCCGTGCCGGCGCGGCCGGTGAGGTCTGCGAGCAGGTCGAGCACCCGCCGCTGCACGGTCACGTCCAGGGCGGACGTCGGCTCGTCCGCGATGACCAGCTCCGGCTCGCAGGCCATGGCGATCCCCACGAGCACGCGCTGCCGCATGCCGCCGGAGAGCTGGTGCGGGTACTGCCGGGCCCGCTCCCGCGGCCGGTCCAGCCCCACCTCGGCGAGGATCTCGACGGCCCGCTCGCGGGCGGCTCGGCGCGGCGTGCCGTGCACCACGAGGGCCTCGGCGACCTGGTCGCCGACCCGGACCACGGGGTCGAGCGCGGTGCCCGGGTCCTGCGGCACGAAGCCGACGCGCACGCCGCGCACCCGCCGCCACGCGTCGGGGAGCAGGCCGGTCAGCGGCGTGGACCGCGGCCCGGCGCCGAGCGTCACCTCCCCCGCGGTGACGCGGCCGCCGTCGGGCAGCAGGCCGATCAGGGCGTGCGCCGTGGTGGACTTGCCGCTCCCGGACTCGCCGACCAGCGCGACCACCTCGCCGGGCCGGACGTCCAGGTCCACGCCGTGCACCACCTCGGCCGCGCCGTACGCGACCCGCAGGCCGCGCACGCGCAGCGGGCCGCCCGACGGCGCGGGGTCGCCCGCGGCGGTCGCCGGAGCGGGGGTGCCGGTTGCGGGGGTGCCCGTGCCGGGCCGCGTCGTCAGCGTCATCGGTCCGTCCTCGTCTCGCGGGTGAGAGCCCGGCCGAGCACGCCGACGGCGAGCACGAACAGGGCGATGACCAGGCCCGGCAGCGTGGAGTACCACCAGGCGACGGCCAGGTAGTCGCGCCCCTCGGCGACCAGGGAGCCCCACTCGGGCGTGGGCGGCGTGGCGCCGTAGCCGAGGAAGCTCAGGGCGGAGACCGCCAGGATCACGGCGCCGAGCTCGACGGCCGCGAGCGCCAGCACGGGGCCGGCGGCATTGGGCAGCACGTGCCGCAGCAGGACGGCGCCGCGGCTCGCTCCGGCGAGCCGTGCGGCCTCCACGTAGGTGGCGTGCCGGACGCGCAGCACCTGGCTGCGCATGACGCGGGCGAACGTGGCCACCGACGCGATGCCGACGGCGACCGCGACCTTGACGGTGCCGAAGCCGAGCGCGGTCACGACGGCGAGCGACAGCAGCAGGCCGGGGATGGCGAGCAGCACGTCGGTGGCGCGCATGAGGACGTCGTCGACGGGGCCGCCGAGGAAGCCGGCGAGCAGGCCGACACCGGACCCGGCCACGAGGGCGACGCCGATGGCGAGCAGCGCGGCCCGCACGGACAGGCTGGTGCCGTGCACGGTGCGGGAGAACAGGTCGCGGCCGAGGTGGTCGGTGCCGAACCAGTGGGCGGCGCCGGGCGCCTGGAGCTTGTCGGCGGGGACGCCGGTGATCGGGTCCTGGCCCGTGAACAGGCCGGGGACGAGCGCCCAGGCGAGGACGAGCACCACGATCGCGAGCGCCACCAGCGCGGCGGGCCTCGTCCGCAGAAGGGCGAGAGGACCCGTGCGGAGCACGGCGAGGGGTCCGGTCATCGCGCGCCTCCCCCGGGGCGGCCGGGGGCGCCGGCGAGCACCCGCGGGTCGAGCAGGGGGTGCACGAGGTCGACCAGGAGGCTGATGAGCACGAACACCGCGGCGGCGACGACCACGAGCCCCTGGACCACGGGGATGTCCTGCGTGGTCACGGCGTTCTCGACGAGCCGGCCGAAGCCCTGGCGGGAGAACACCGTCTCGACCACGACCGTGCCGCCGAGCAGGTTGCCCACGAGGACGCCGAGCACGGTGACGGTGGGCAGCGACCCGTTGCGCACCACGTGCGCGCCGAGCACCCGGGCCCGCCCGGAGCCCTTGGCGAACGCCGTCTCGACGTAGGGCGCGCCCCAGGCCTCGCGCAGGCCCTGGGAGAGCACCTGCGCGACGACGGCGGCGAGCCCGACCGCGAGCGTGACCGCGGGCAGCACCAGGGAGGCGAACCCCTCGTTGCCGACCGCCGGGAAGACGAACCAGGTGAACGAGAACAGGTGGAGCAGCACGAGGCCGACCCAGAACCCGGGCACCGCGACGCCGAGCGGCGGCAGCGCGAGCAGCAGGTCGCGCAGCCACGCGGCCCGGGTCCAGGACGCGAGCAGCGCGATGCCCACCCCGGCAACCAGGGCGAGCGCGAGCGCGAGGCCGGCGAGCTTGGCGGTCTCGGGGAACGCGTCCGCGATGAGGCCGGTCACGGGGGCGCCGCTGCTGATGGACGTGCCGAGGTCGCCCGTGAGGGAGCGGCCGAGCAGCGTCACGTACTGCTGGAGCGGGCCCTGGTCGAACCCGTAGCGCTCGCGCAGCTCCGCGACCCGCGCGGGGTCCACGCGCTCGCCCCCGGCGCCCTGGTCGAGCATGATCGCGACCGGGTCGCTGGGCAGCAGGTACAGGATCAGGTAGGAGAGCGTGAACGCCGCCCACAGGACCGCGACGGCGCCGCCGAGGCGGCGCAGCACGTAGGCGGCCATCACTCCTGCTCGATCCAGGCGTCGTGGAACAGCAGGCGGGAGGAGGCGTCGAACGTGACGCCGTGCACGTCGCCGCGCACCCCGATCGACTGGGACAGCTCGAACAGCGGGACGGCGAGGCCCTCGTCCAGCAGCGCCTCCTGCGCCTCGGCCGCGATCGCGTCGCGGGTGGCCGGGTCGGCCTCGCCGAGCTGCTCGTCGAGCAGCGGGTCCACGACGTCGTCGGGCTCGCGCAGGCTGAGGTTGCGCTGCGCCGTGGAGAACTGGGTGCGCAGGATGTCGGCGTCGGCCCGGGTGACGTTGTAGTAGTAGAGGTCGTAGTCGCCGGAGTCCTGGGCGACGGTCTGCTCGGGGGCCGTGAGCTGGCGGAGCGTGAGGTCCACGCCGACGGCCCGCAGCTGCTGGGCCACGAGCTCGAGCACCGGGCCGCTGCCGGTGAACACCGGGGTGTAGGTCACCTCGATCTCCAGCGGCTCGCCGCCCTTCTCGCGGATGCCGTCCGGGCCGAGGGTCCACCCGGCGCCGTCGAGGATGCGGCCGGCCTCCTCGGGGTCGAAGGCGAGCCGGTCGGACAGGTCGGCGTAGCCGGGCGTGGTGGACGCGAGGATGCCCGTGGCCGGCTCGAACGCGTCGGACAGCACGGTGTCGACCAGCTCCTGGCGGTCGATCGCCAGGAGCAGGGCGCGGCGCACCTCGACGTCGTCCAGCGGCGCGCGGGTCAGGTTGGGCTGGAGCACGAACGGCACGCCGGGGTTGGCGCGGGTCAGCACCGTGCCGCCCGAGCCCTCGACCTGCGGGACGTCCTGCGGCAGCACGTCGCCGACGGCGTCGAACTGGTCGGACGCCAGCCCGCCGGCCCGCACCCCGGACTCGGGGACCACCGAGAACTCGACGCGCTCCAGGTACGCGTCGCCGTCGTGCTCGGCCGACGCGGGCGCCCAGTCGTAGCCCTCGCGGCGCGTGATGACGGCGCCCTGGTCCTGCGTGTAGCTGTCCAGGACGAACGGCCCCGAGCCGACGACGTCGCCCTGCAGGCGCTCGGCCGGGTCCACCGCCGCCGTCTCCTGCGCCAGGATCGCGAGCGACACCGTCGAGGTGGCCTGCAGGAACTGCGCGTTCGGCGCGTCGAAGACGACGGTCGCCGTGTGCTCGTCGGGCACCTCGGTCTGCTCGTAGCCCGCGAGGTAGCTCGCCGCGAGCGGCGCGCTCGCCCCGAGGTCGCCCGCGACGGCGTCGAAGCTGGCCTTCACGTCGGCGGAGTCCAGCGCGCTGCCGTCGGAGAAGGTCACGCCGTCACGCAGGTGGAACGTGAACCGTGTCAGGTCGTCGCTGACGTCCCAGCTCTCCGCGAGCCACGGCTGGATCTCGCCGGTCTCGGGGTCCTGGTCGGTCAGCGAGTCGGCGAGCTGCCGCGCCACGTAGATGCTGACGTTCGAGCCGACCTGCTGCGGGTCCACACCCTGCGGCGCGGCCCCGAGCGCGAACCGGAGCGTGCCGCCCGGCGTCGGCTCGGCGGGCGCGCCGCCCGCGGCGGTGTCGGGTCCGGCGCAGCCGGTCAGGGCGAGCGCGGCGGCCAGGGCGGTGACGACGGCGGCGGCCGGCGTGGGCGGTGTGCGGCGGGGCTGGTTCGGGACCATGGGGGTTGTCCTCTCGGGGCACGGCGAGGCGGACCTGCGTGCGGGTGCACGAAGGTCCGTCACCGGAGGTGACGCGGGGGCAGGGTGGGGTGACGACGGGTGGCGGGCGACGCGAGGTGACGGAGCGCGGGATGCCGGCCCCGGGGCGGGGACGACGACGGACGGCCGCGACGGGCCGGTCAGCAGGGGCGCTGCTAGGTCTTACCTGGGTGCGGTCAGCGGCCGGCGGGACAACACTGGCGGGCACGACACAGGGAGCGGGCGTGCGCGATCTGCACCGTGCCGTTCATCGCTCGGGCCATGCCGGTCTCCCTCCGATTCGAATTCCCTATCGGATTGATCGGAATTCGGTATGCGGGAAGTTACGGCCGTCCGCTGGGCATGTCAACGGTGTCCACGAAGGGTCTCGCATCGCGGACGGGGCGGCTGGTCAGGCCGGGTCAGACGTCGCCGTAGACGCCCTCGAACACGTCCCGGTAGGCGGCCGCCAGGCGCAGGCCGTCGTGCCTGGCGGTGTCGTCGCCGCGGCGTACCTGCCGCATGATCACGCGCGCGCCCATCGACGCGGCCGCGGCCTCCAGGGCCGCGACGTCCTCGACGGCGGACGGGTCGGCCAGCACGGCGTCGATCCGCAGGCCGGGCGCGTGCTTGTGCAGGGCCTCCAGGTGGTCGACGGCGGTCAGGCCGGCCGTCTCGCCGTTCTCCGCGGACAGGTTGAGCGTGACGCACCGGCGCGCCTTGGTGACGTGCAGGGCGTCCGCGAGGGCGGGCACCAGCAGGTGGACCAGCACGGAGGAGTACCAGGACCCGGGGCCGAGGACCACCCAGTCGGCGTCGAGCACCGCCTGGACGGCCTCCGGGGACGCCGGCGGGTCCGCGGGCAGCAGCCGGAGCTGCTCGATCCGGCCCTCCGTCACGGCGACCCGGCTCTGCCCGATCACGGTCTCCAGGGGCGCCTCCGGCTCCCCGGGCGCCGCGGTGTGCCGCACGTCGGCCTCGACCACGAGCGGCACCGACGCCATCGGCAGCACGCGCCCGCGGGCGCCGAGCAGGCGGCCCACCCAGTCCAGCCCCTCGACCGGGTCCCCGAGCAGCTCCCACAGCGCCACGATGAGCAGGTTGCCCATGGCATGGTTGTCCAGCTCGCCCGACGACGAGAACCGGTGCTGCAGCATGGCGCTCCAGGTCCGGCCCCACTCCGAGTCGTCGCACAGGGCCGCGAGCGCCATCCGCAGGTCGCCGGGCGGCAGCACGTCGAGCTCCTCGCGCAGCCGGCCGGACGAGCCGCCGTCGTCGGCCACCGTCACGACGGCTGTGAGGCGGTCCGACATGAGGCGCAGCGCGGACAGGCTGGCGGACAGGCCGTGGCCGCCGCCGAGGGCGACGACCGACGGGTTCTTGCTCCACTCCGGGGCGGGGACGTCGGGCACCCCCGGCGCGTGCGGGATCATTCGCGGCCCAGGTCGCGCGCGGAGACGGAGACGAGCTGCCCGCGGGCGCGCAGCCGCTCGGCGATGGCGTCGGACATGGCGACGGACCGGTGCTTTCCGCCCGTGCATCCCACGGCGATGGTCACGTAGCGCTTCTCCTCGTTGAGATAGCCGGCGAGCACCGGTGCCAGGGCCTCGACGTAGCGGTCCGCGAACTCGACGGCGCCCGGGCGGGCGAGCACGTAGTCGCGTACCGGCTGGTCACGCCCCGTCAGGTGCCGCAGCTCGGTGATCCAGTACGGGTTGGCCAGGAACCGTACGTCCACCACGTGGTCCGCGTCCAGGGGGATGCCGTACTTGAACCCGAACGAGATCACGTTGATGCGCAGCTGCTCGGTCGCGTCGTGTGCGAGCCAGGCGCGGATCTCCCGGGCGAGGTCGTGCACGGACAGGTCGGAGGTGTCGATCCGCAGGTCGGCGCGCTCGGCGAGGGTCGCGACGACGGAGCGCTCCTCGGCGATGCCGTCCAGGATGCGGCCGTCGCCCTGCAGCGGGTGCGGGCGGCGCACCTGCTCGAAGCGCCGCACCAGCACCTCGTCGCTCGCGTCCAGGAACAGGATGCGGTAGGCCACCTTGGCCTCCGTCATGTGCACGAGCACCTTGTCCAGCTCCGAGAAGAACTGGCGGCCGCGCACGTCCACGACGACGGCGACGCGCTCGATGCTGGACCCCTTGGCCATGAGGTCGACCAGGGGCACCAGCATCATGGGCGGCAGGTTGTCGACCACGTACCAGTCGAGGTCCTCCAGCACGGCGGCGGCCCGGGACCGGCCGGCGCCGGACATCCCGGTGATCACGAGGACCTGCGGGTCGCTGCGCTCGGGGGTGTGCGTGGCGGCCTCGACCGCGGCGATTCCCTCGGGGGCCGTGGTGGGGGACGGCTCGGTGTTGCTCATGGCACCAAGCATGCCAGCGTCAGGCCTTCAGGGCGGCAACCACGGCCGCGGCCGTCGTCGTCCCCATGCCCCGCACGCTGGCGATCTCCTCGACGCTCGCCGCCTTGAGCCGCTTGAGCGAGCCGAAGTGGGTCAGCAGCACCTTCTTGCGGGCCGGGCCGAGCCCGGGGACGTCGTCGAGCACCGAGGCGGTCATGCCCTTGCTGCGCCGGCGGCGGTGCTGCGTGATCGCGAACCGGTGCGCCTCGTCGCGGACACGCTGGAGCAGGTAGAGGCCCTCGCTGGAGCGCTGCAGGATGACCGGGTACTCCTCGCCCGGCAGCCAGACCTCCTCCAGGCGCTTGGCCAGGCCGCACAGCGCGACGTCGGTGATGCCGAGCTCGTCCATCGCCTTCTTGGCGGCGGCGACCTGCGGCGGCCCGCCGTCGACCACCACGAGGCTCGGCGGGTAGGCGAACCGGGCCTTCTCCTCGGGGGCGTCGGCGGCGACCTCGCCGCCTGGCAGCGCACCGGGCAACGCACCGGGCAGGGCGCCGGCCGGGTCGTCGCCGTCGCGGTCCTCCCCCGCGGAGATCTCGACGTCGTTGGCCTTGAGCCGGTCGGTCAGGTACCGCTTGAAGCGGCGCGTGATGACCTCGTGCATGGCCTGCGTGTCGTCGCGGGCGCCGTCGCCGTCCGACCCACGGATGCTGAACGAGCGGTACTCGCTCTTGCGGGGCAGGCCGTCCTCGAACACCACCATGGACGCCGACTGGTAGGTGCCCTGGGTGTGCGAGATGTCGTAGCACTCGATGCGCAGGGGCGCCGACTCCAGGTCGAGCGCCTCCTGGATCTCGCGCAGCGCCTGGCTGCGGGTCGTGAGGTCGCCGGCGCGGCGGGTGCGGTGCAGCACGAGCGCGTGCTCCGCGTTCTTGCGGACGGTCTCGGCGAGCTCCTTCTTGTCGCCGCGCTGCGGCACGCGCACGTCCACGCGCGAGCCGCGCAGGCCCGAGAGCCAGGCGCTGACCTGGTCCAGGTCGGGCGGCAGCACCGGGACGAGCACCTCGCGGGGCACGGCGTCGCGGGCCTCGGCGCCGCTCAGGTCCTGGTCCGACCCGTACACCTGCTGCAGCAGGTGCTCCACGAGCTCGCCGTCGCTGATGTCCTCGACCTTCTCGACCACCCAGCCCCGCTGGCCGCGGATGCGGCCGCCGCGGACGTGGAAGACCTGGACGGCCGCCTCCAGCTCGTCGCCCACCAGCGCGAACACGTCGGCGTCCGTGGCGTCGCCGAGCACCACCGCGTTCTTCTCGGTGGCGCGGCGCAGCGCCTCGATGTCGTCGCGCAGGCGGGCGGCCTGCTCGTACTCCATCTCGGCGGCGGCCTCCTGCATGCGCTTGGTCAGCCGGCGCTCGAACTTGGCCGTGTCGCCCGCCATGAAGTCGCAGAAGTCCAGGACCAGCGCGCGGTGGTCCTCCACGCTGATGCGGCCCACGCACGGCGCCGAGCACTTGTCGATGTACCCCAGCAGGCACGGGCGGCCCGACTGGCCCGCCCGCTTGTAGACGCCCGCGGAGCAGGTGCGGATCGGGAACACCCGCAGCAGCAGGTCGAGGGTCTCCCGGATGGCCCAGGCGTGCCCGTACGGCCCGAAGTACCGCGTGCCCTTGCGCTTGGCGCCGCGCATGACCTGCGCGCGGGGCACCTCCTCGCCCAGGGTCACCGCGAGGTACGGGTACGACTTGTCGTCGCGGTACTTCACGTTGAACCGCGGGTCGTACTGCTGGATCCAGGTGAACTCCAGGGCGAGCGCCTCGACCTCGGTGCCCACCACCGTCCACTCGACCGACGCCGCGGTGGTCACCATCCGCTGCGTGCGCTCGTGCAGGTGCGCCACGTCCTGGAAGTAGTTCGCCAGGCGCTGGCGCAGGTTCTTCGCCTTGCCCACGTAGATGACCCGGCCGTGCTCGTCGCGGAACCGGTAGACACCGGGCGACGTCGGGATCTCTCCCGCCTTGGGTCGATAGGTTGCTGGATCCGCCATGGCACCAACCTAAGCGGTGCCACTGACAACGTGGGACGGCGACGCGGGCCGGCCCTGCCCGGTCAGGCGGGGACGGCGAGCGGCACCGGCGCGACGTGCACCGGGAAGTTGACCGAGCGCGAGATGAAGCACATCGCGTGCGCCTTGTGGTGCAGCGCGGCCACGTGCTCGTCCGTGGCGAGCTCGCCCGCGTCCGCCACGACCCGCGGGTGCAGCGTCACGTCCGTGAACGCGCCCTCGCCCCGCGACTCGACGCGCATGGTGCCCGTCGCCGCGTCCGAGTACTCCCGCACGACCAGCCCCGACTCCGCCGCCAGGTGCAGGAACCACAGCATGTGGCACTGGCTCAGGCTGACGACGAACAGCTCCTCGGGGTTGTACCGGCCCGGGTCGCCCCGGAACGCCGGGTCCGCCGAGCCCAGGAGGGGCGGCTTGTGGGCCAGGTCGATCTCGTGGTCGCGCGAGTACGCGGTGTACGACGACGTACCCGTGTCCCCCGCGCCCGTCCACCGCACCGTCACGGCGTAGTCATGCGTGGCTCCGCTCATGCTGCTCACCCTAGCGGGGCGGGGTGACGAGGGCCACGCCTCCCGGGCGGCCGGGCGGGCCGGCCCGGCGGGACTGCCGGGAGCCGGTCAGGCACCCGGGAGCTGACGGACCGTGACCGAGCTCTGCTCCTTCGGCGTGCGCCCGCCCTCGACCCCGACGAGCTCCAGCGTGCCCTCGCCGAACAGGTCCACGCAGTCGCCGACCACGGCGTCGACCGTGGCCCGCCGCCCGTCGTCGGACCGGACCAGGAGCCGCGCCGTCGGCACGCCGTCGCGCGGCCCCGCGATCATGACGCCCACGCGCGTGGCGCCGAACCGCGCCTGCGCGCTCTGCCGCACCCGGACCACCGCGCCCGGGCCCGTCCCCGTGTCGTCCGCCACGGCAGCCCCTCTCCCTCGTTCGGCGGCGGTCACTTCATCGACCCGCCGTAGGTCACGGAGTCGAAGTTCTCATAGAACTCCTCCGCGGACATGGTGATCGTCCCCGGCTTGGTGTTCCCGTCGGAGCCCGTGCCGCCGTCCGGGCCCCACGGGTTGACCAGCGTGATCGTCTTGCCGTCGGCCGAGACGCCGTCCACCACGTACACGTGGTTGTTGACGACCTCCTTGTCCGGCGGCGGGTCGCCGAACCAGCCGCCGCCGTCCGGGCTGGCGGCCACGACCGGCTCGCCGTTGCCCAGCCGGTCGCGGATCGACTCCAGGCTGGGCGGGTCCTCCCACGGCAGGACGGGGTCGAGCGACTCGCTGGACGTGTCCTTGCCCGTCATCATCTCCAGCGCCTTGGCCGCGCTGTCGTACTCGATGTCGTCGTACTGGCCGCCCAGGTGCTGCACGGCGGCCTTCTCGTAGATGGAGATCCACGACGGGTCGCCGTTCGGGTCCCCGGCCGCGTTCTCGTAGACCTTCGAGTCCACGGTGACCTGCACCGGCTCGCCGTCCTCGTAGAACGTCACCGTGTAGGTGCCGTCGTCGTTGCGCTTGATGTGCTCGCGGATCCAGTCCGGGTCCCGCTCGGCGATGGCGCCCGCCGAGGCGAGGAACCAGCAGTCCGCGAGGCTGCCCTGCTCGATCTGGCTCGCGTCGATCGCCTTGTCGTCGAGCGGCACGTTTCCGGCGTCCTCCAGCTTGCCGAGGTCGCCCGCCGCCTTGTCCTTGTCGCCCTGGCCGCCGGACGAGCTCTGGTCGGTGCCCTCGGGACCCCGGCCGGACGCGCCGCCCACGGCGCCGCCGACACCGCCGTCGTACGTCTCGCTCGTCCGCTCCTGGGCGTCCGCGTTCGCGATGACGCGGCGCCCCACCTCCGCGAGGCCCAGCGCGACCGCGCGCAGCGCCCCGGAGTGCGTCACGTGCCACTCCTCGAGGAAGCCCTCGTGGTCGGGTCCGGACCACGCCGTCGTCGAGACCGCCTGCGTGATCTGGCCGACCGCCGTCTCGAGCACGTCGCTCTGCTGGACCATGGTGTTCCCGAGGGTCCGGAGCGCGCTGATGTCCGCGCCGTACATCTCCGACATATCAGGCAACCTCCTCGTCGAGATCACTGTAGAGCACTGCCGCCCGGTGCCGCCAGGACACGTGCCCCGGGCAACGCTTCCCGGCAGGTCCGCGACACGCACCCCCGCAGCGCGCCGGAGGGCCTGGCCGTACCCGTGTCAGGGTTCGGTCCGGCCCTCCGGGCGCCTGGCCGGCGCCGGCCGGCTCAGCCCGCGACGGCGGCCTTGCGCCGGGACCGGCTCGCCGCGGTCCCGTTCGCCTTGGCGCCAGCGGCCTTGGCCTTGGCTGCCTTCGGCGCCCCGTTGGTCGGCGCGGCGTCCACGGGCGCGTGGCCGTCGAGGATCTCGGCGAGGTACGTCCCGGTGTGGCTCTCCGGAACCTCCGCCACGGCCTCGGGCGTGCCCTGCGCCACGACCATGCCGCCGCCGCTGCCACCCTCCGGACCCATGTCGATGACCCAGTCGGCACTCTTGATGACGTCCAGGTTGTGCTCGATCACGATGACCGTGTTGCCCTTGTCCGCCAGCGACTGCAGCACGCCGAGCAGCCGGCGCACGTCCTCGAAGTGCAGACCCGTGGTCGGCTCGTCCAGCACGTAGGCCGAGCGGCCCGAGGACCGCTTCTGCAGCTCCGCCGCCAGCTTGACGCGCTGCGCCTCACCGCCTGACAGCGTGGGGGCGGGCTGCCCGAGCCGCACGTACCCGAGGCCGACGTCGACCAGGGTCGACAGGTGCCGCGAGATCGCCGGGAACGCCTTGAAGAACTCCGCGGCCTCCTCGATCGGCATGTCCAGCACGTCGGCCACCGTCTTGCCCTTGAAGTGCACCTCGAGGGTCTCGCGGTTGTACCGGGCGCCGTGGCAGACCTCGCAGGGCACGTAGACGTCCGGCAGGAAGTTCATCTCGATCTTGATGGTGCCGTCGCCCGCGCACGCCTCGCAGCGCCCGCCCTTGACGTTGAACGAGAAGCGGCCCGGCCCGTAGCCGCGCACCTTGGCCTCCTCGGTCTCCGCGAAGATCTTGCGGATCCGGTCCCACACGCCCGTGTAGGTGGCGGGGTTGGACCGCGGCGTGCGGCCGATCGGCCCCTGGTCCACGTGGACCACCTTGTCGAGCTGGTCCAGGCCCGTCACGCGCCTGTGCCGGCCGGCCACGCGGCGGGCGCCGTTGAGCTGGTTGGCCATGACCGTGTAGAGGATCGAGTTCACGAGCGTCGACTTGCCCGAGCCCGAGACACCCGACACCACGGTCAGCACGCCGAGCGGGAAGGACACGTCGACGTCGCGCAGGTTGTTCTCGTGCGCGCCCACCACCGTGACCTGCCGGTCGGCGTCGACGGGCCGACGCTGCGCCGGGAGCGGGATCGACCGCCGCCCGGCGAGGTACGCGCCCGTGAGGGAGTCCTGCTGCTCCAGCAGGCCGGCGTAGTCGCCCGAGTGGATGACGACGCCGCCGTGCTCGCCCGCGCCCGGGCCAATGTCGACGATCCAGTCGGCCGCGCGGATCGTGTCCTCGTCGTGCTCGACGACGATCAGCGTGTTGCCCAGGTCCCGCAGCCGGGTGAGCGTGTCGATGAGCCGGCGGTTGTCGCGCTGGTGCAGGCCGATCGACGGCTCGTCCAGCACGTACAGCACGCCGACCAGGCCGGAGCCGATCTGGGTCGCGAGCCGGATGCGCTGCGCCTCGCCGCCCGACAGCGTGCCAGCGGGCCGCTCCAGCGTGAGGTAGTGCAGCCCGACGTCGAGCAGGAAGCCCAGGCGCGCGTGGATCTCCTTGAGGACCTCCGTCGCGATCTGGGCCTCGCGGACGCCGAGCTCGATGCCCTTGAGGAACTCGGCGGCCTCCCCCACCGGCAGGCGGCAGACGTCGGCGATGGACAGGCCGTCCACCTTGACCGCGAGCACCTCCGGCTTGAGTCGTGCGCCGCCGCAGGTCGGGCACGGGACCTCGCGCATGTAGGCCTCGTACTTCTCCTTCGACCAGTCCGAGTCGGTCTCGCGGTGACGCCGCTCCAGGAACGTCACCGCACCCTCGAAGCCGGTCGAGTACTGCCGCTCGCGGCCCCACCGGTTCTTGTACTTGACGTGCACCTTGTGGTCGCGACCGTGCAGGATCGCCTCCCGCGCCCGGGCCGGCAGCGCGCGCCACGGCACGTCCATGGAGAACTTCATCTCCTCGGCCAGCGCGGAGAGCACCCGCTCGAAGTACTCCGACGACGTCTGCGCCCACGGGGCGACGGCGCCGCCGCGCAGCGTCTGCTCGTCGTCCGGCACGATGAGGTCGGGGTCGACCTCCAGGCGGAAGCCGATGCCGGTGCACTCGGGGCACGCGCCGTAGGGCGCGTTGAACGAGAAGGTCCGCGGCTCGATCTCGTCGAGCGCCAGGGGGTGCTCGTTGGGGCAGGCGCGCTTCTCGGAGAACTTGCGGGTGCGTGTCGTGTCGTCGATGTCGGCATCGACCAGCTCGATCATCACCAGGCCGTTGGCCAGGGCCAGCGCCGTCTCCACCGAGTCGGTGAGCCGGCGCTGCACGCCGTCGCGCGCCACGAGCCGGTCCACGACCACCTCGATGTCGTGCTTCAGCTTCTTCTCGAGCGTGGGCGGGTCGGTCAGCTGGACCACCTCGCCGTCGACCCGGGCGCGGGAGAAGCCCTTGGCCTGCAGCTCCTTGAAGAGGTCCGCGTACTCGCCCTTGCGGCCGCGCACCACGGGCGCCAGCACCTGGTACCGGGTGTTCTCCGGCAGCTCCAGGATCTGGTCCACGATCTGCTGCGGCGTCTGCGACTGCACCTTCTCGCCGCACACCGGGCAGAACTGCGTGCCCGCGCGCGCGTAGAGCAGGCGCAGGTAGTCGTAGACCTCGGTGATGGTGCCGACGGTGGACCGCGGGTTGCGGTTGGTGGACTTCTGGTCGATCGACACCGCGGGCGACAGGCCCTCGATGAAGTCGACGTCGGGCTTGTCCATCTGGCCCAGGAACTGCCGCGCGTAGGCGGACAGGGACTCGACGTACCGGCGCTGACCCTCGGCGAAGATCGTGTCGAACGCGAGCGACGACTTTCCCGAGCCCGACAGCCCCGTGAAGACGATGAGCCGGTCCCTGGGAAGGTCCAGGTCGACGTTCTTGAGGTTGTGCTCACGGGCACCGGAGACGACGAGACGATTGCTCACAGAGGCATCCTAGGGCGGACCACTGACATTCGCACGGGTGTTCTACGGATCAGGCTGGGAGACTCGTCACATCCGCACGGTTCAGCGGATCGCGCGCCCGTCGACGGCACCGGACCTCCGCACGCGGGCCTGCAGGTCAAGCGCGCGCAGGAGGTCCTGCTCGTGGGCGTACGAGCCGTCGACGAGCCGGCGGCGGACCTGCACGACCTCCTGCGCGTACTCGGCCGCCGTCTCCGACCGCCCGAGCTCGACGTGCACCGCGACGAGGTTGGTCAGCGCGGCCGCCAGGCCCGGCAGGTGCACCTCGGGGCTGCGCCCGGCGAGCTCCCGGCGCAGGCGCACGGCCTCCGTCGTCGGCTCCACGCCCTCCTGCGCCCGGCCCGCGTCGAGGAGCGCGGCGCCGAGGTTGAGCAGCGCGTCGGCCAGGGGAGGCTCGAACCGGCCGGCGTCCTCCTCGGCGAGCTGCCGCAGCAGCCCCACCGCCTCCTGGGTGGGCGCCACGGCGTCGGCCGGCCGGCCGAGCTCGGCGTAGAGCACGCCCAGGTTGGAGAGCGAGTGCGCCAGGTGGTCCTCGCCGGGCTGCCCGTCCTTGGCCAGGGCACGCCGGATCGCGACCGCCTCCCGCTCCAGCGGCAGGGCCTCCTCCGGCTCGCCCGCCCGGGAGTGCGTGACCGCGAGGTTGGACAGGGACGCCGCGAGCATCCGCCGGTACCGCGCCGGGTGCTCGCGGGCGAGCCGGCGGCGCAGCAGCACCGCCTCCCGCTCCAGCGAGACCGCCTCGTCGAGGTCCCCGAGCCGGGAGCGCACCGCGCCGAGCGACGCGAGGCTGTAGGCGAGCGTCCAGGTGTGCGTCGCGGCGTTCTCGCGGACCAGCTCGCGCCGCACGGCGACGGCCTCGCCGAGCGGTTCGACTGCCTCGCGGTCCCGGCCCAGCGCGGCGTACGCGTTGGCCAGGTTCGTCAGGGCGAACCCGAGCTCGTTGCGGTGCCGCTTCGGGGCCTGCCGTACCATCTCGCGGCTGAGCTCCACCGCCTCCCGCGCGAACGGCAGGGCCTCCTGCGGGCGGCTCTCGCCGAGCGTCACCGAACGGTTGGACAGCGCCGTGGTCAGGAACACCGACCACTGCCGCGGGTCGCGCTCCACCAGGGTCCGCAGGATCGGGAGCAGCTCGGCGAAGGTCTCGTCCTCCTCCTGGGGCGAGCCGGCGTCGTTGAGCACCACGTTCAGGCTGATCAGGACGCGCGCCAGCTCCGCCTCGCACCAGCCCCGGTCGCGTTCGGGTGCCGCCCGGCACAGCTCGACCGCCTCCCGGTGGGCGGCCAGCGACTCCCGGCTGTGCCCGGCCCGCCAGCGCGCACTGCCCAGGGCGTTGAGCGCCGAGACCAGCGCGGTGCGGTAGCGGTCGGGGTCGCCGGCGGCGATGCGGCGCCAGGCCTCGACCGCCGAGTCCAGCACCTCCAGCGACTCCGCCACCCGCGCCACGTCGCGCAGCGCGATGCCGAGGTCGACCAGCGCCTCCGCGCGGCCCACGGCGTCCTTCGCGACCGCGACGGCCCGCTCACCGCGGTACACGTCGTCGGGCGAGGCGTCGACGACCGAGCGCTGCTTGAGCAGGAACGCGGTCCGCAGCGCGCGCGGGTCGTCGCCGGAGGAGTCGGCGGCCCGGCGCAGCAGCTCGCCCGCCAGCGCGGTCGCCTCCGGCACCTCGGACAGCTCGACCTCCAGCCGCCGGGCGACCCGCACCACGCGCAGGGCCGCCTTGCGGGACAGGCCCCACGTGCACGAACCGACCAGGGAGACCGAGCGACCGAGCCGGTCGGTGACCAGCAGGTCGCCGAGGCGGTCGGGCCCGGCGGCGCTCGGACCGAGCTCCGCGGTGGCGGCCGGCAGCCCGAGCAGCCAGCGCGCGCCCGCGCGCGCCGGCAGGCCCGGCACCACGCGGCGCAGCACGTCGCGCGCACCCGCCGTGTCGTCGGCCCCGAGCAGGCAGGCCGCCGCGACGACGTCCTGCACCTCGTCCAGGCTCAGCTCGAGCCCGGCCTCCCGCGCGGACGCGGCCCACGAGACGGCGGCCACGGCCAGGAGCCCCCGCAACGGGTTCGGCTCGTGGGCCGGGACCGGCACGCCGGCCACGGTGAGGGCGGCGAGCGCAGCGGCCGCGTGCAGGTCGACCACGCGGGAGCCGTGGTCCGGCTCGTCCGCGGACAGGTCGCCGAGCGCGGGGGACGCCACACCGAGGTGCCCGGCGTACGCCGCGACGGCGGCCTCCAGCACCATGACGTCCGTCAGGTCGGGGGCGAGCGCGGCGTCCAGGGCCGTCTGCGTGGCGTCGCCCGGTCCGAGCTGCGTCCACAGCGTCGAGCCCCAGCGCAGCCGGCGCAGCCACTCCCCCGCGACACGGGCGAGCATGAGCACCCGGGTGCGGCCGCGGGCGGGGCGGGCCAGGGCGTCCAGCATCGCGCCGAGGCCGCGCCGTGCCGCCGCGTCGTCGACGACGAACAGCACGTCGCCCGCGGGGCGGGAGCGGACCGTGGCGGCCTCCTTGCCGCGCGGCACGCGGACGACGGTCCAGCCGGACCCGCTCAGCCGGTCGCCGAGCTCGCCCGCGAGCCGGGTCTTGCCGAAGCCGGCGGGGGCGACGACCAGGCGCAGGCTGACCGGCACGTCCGCCTCGGCCCAGGCGCGGAGCTCGCCGAGCTCCCGCTCGCGGCCCAGGAACGGGACGACGGCGCGGGCCGGGTCGAGCAGCACGGCCGGCCACCGGGCGTCGTCGTGCGGGACGCCCTCGGCCGCAGCCGGGAGCGGGCCGCGGCCCACCGCCGTACGGGCGGTCCGGACCGCGGCAGCCAGCCTGGTCGAGACATCCGGGACCACCACGAGGACCAAGTCAACCGGACGAACGTCCAACACTCAAGAGGTAGCTGACGACTCATTCACCCCGGTAACAAAGCGGGTTCCGACAGATCAGCGCCACTCAGACAATGCGGGCAAAAGTTGCATACCGCCCTCGATCACGACATCCTTCCCTCGGCCGGGTGAGAATCCGGCCGCTCCACGACCGCACGGACGAAAGGCAGGCACGTGAGCCTGAACCTGAACAAGCTCGTCGACAAGGCCTACAAGGACCAGAGCATCGCCGCGATCCTCGCGGCGCCGCCGTCGGCGCTGCTGGGCCTCACGCCCAAGCACGACGAGATGCTCGCCGAGCTCAAGATCAAGACGGTCGCGGACCTGGGCAACTGGCAGCACGCCGTGCACGCCCAGGCGCTCGTGACCCTCGCGGACGCCGAGGTGCCCGCGATCGCCGGCGACAAGTAGCACCGCCGCACCGGTCACGCGCGAGGGCGCCCGTCCACCCCGGGGTGGTCGGGCGCCCTCGCGCGTCGGGCCCCGGACGCATCCGGCCTCAGAGCCCGAACCGCTCCACGTCCCGCATCTTGTTGGTCACGTCCAGCGCCGCGACCTTGTAGGCCTCGGCGAGCGTCGGGTAGTTGAAGACGGTGTCGACCAGGTGGTCCACGGTGCCGCCCGTGGTCATGATCGCCTGCCCGATGTGGATGATCTCCGTGGCGCCCGTCCCGAACACGTGCACGCCCAGCACCTTGCGGTCCTCGGTGGAGACGAGCAGCTTGAGCATCCCGTAGGAGTCGCCGACGATCTGCCCCCGGGCGAGCTCGCGGTAGCGCGCGACGCCCACCTCGTACGGCACGCCCGCGGTGGTGAGCTGGTCCTCGGTGTCCCCGCAGTAGGAGATCTCCGGGATCGTGTAGATCCCGATGGGCTGCAGCTCCAGCACGGACGAGACCGGCTCGCCGAACGCGTGGTACGCCGCGAGGCGCCCCTGCTCCTGCGAGGTCGCCGCGAGCGCGGGGAAGCCGATGACGTCGCCGACGGCGTAGATGTGCTCGACGTCGGTGCGGAACTGCTTGTCGACCTGGAGCCGGCCGCGCCGGTCCGCCGCGAGGCCGGCCGCAGCGAGGTCGAGCCCGTCGGTGGACCCCTGCCGGCCGGCGGAGTACAGGACGCAGTCGGCGGGGACCCGCTTGCCGGAGGCCAGCGTGGTGACGGTGCCGTTCTCTCCCGCGGTGACCGACGCGACGGTCTCCCCCAGCCGGAACGTGACGGACAGGTCGCGGAGCTGGAACTTGAGCGCCTCGACCACCTCGGAGTCGCAGAAGTCGAGGATCTTGTCGCGCGCCTCGACCACGGTGACCCGGGTGCCGAGCGCGGCGAACAGGGAGGCGTACTCGATCCCGATCACGCCGGCGCCGACCACGACCATGGTGCGGGGCACCTGGCTGACGTCGAGGATGCCGTCGGAGTCGACCACGCGGACGCCGTCGAACGCGATGTTGGCGGGCCGCGCGGGCGCGGTGCCGACCGCGATGACCACCTTGTCGGCGGTCAGCCGGCGCACGACGTCGCCCTCGGCGTCGGTCACCTCGAGGTCGTGCGGGCCGGTGAACCGGGCGCTGCCCACGACGGTCTCGACGTCGTTGCGGGCGAGCTGGTTGCGCACCACCTCGATCTCGCGGCCGATGACGTGCTGCAGGCGGGCCAGCAGGTCCGGGACGGTGATGTGCTCCTTGACCCGGTAGCTGGAGCCGTAGACGTCGCGCATCTGCAGGCCCGTCAGGTACAGCACCGCCTCGCGCAGGGTCTTGGACGGGATGGTGCCGGTGTGCAGGCTCACCCCGCCGACCTGGTCGCGCCGTTCCACCACCGCCACGCGCCTGCCGAGCTTGGCGGCGCCGATCGCGGCCTTCTGCCCGCCGGGTCCGGAGCCGATCACGACGAGGTCGAAGTGGTTCTCACGTGCGTCCATGCTCAGAGTGTGGGGCGCGCGCGGGTGCAGGGCGAGCGTCTTCATCAAGAATTAACCGGCTGACCCGGCCGGATGGCAGGCTGCCCCCATGAGCACCTACGCCGTGAGCTACACCTACACCGACGACGTCGCGACCCGCGACGAGGTCCGCCCCGACCACCGCGCCTTCCTGCGCGCCCTCAACGCGGACGGCGTCGTGCGCGCCTCGGGCCCGGTCGACGGCGGGGTCGGTGCCCTGCTGATCCTCGAGGCGGAGTCGGCCGACGCGGCGCTGGCGATCCTGGACGAGGACCCGTTCGCGCTGCGCGGCCTGGTCGCCGAGCGCGGCGTGCGGCAGTGGGACGTGGTGATCGGCGGCCTCGCCGGGTAACACCCGCCAAATTCACCCTATACCCATTCATACAGAGGTTTTTACTTAATAGTCACGTTTCGAGCATGGCGTGGCGCGCTTCGTGGTGCACATGATGCCTGTTCGAACACTGCTGACTAGGTTCGGGGAGGCACTGCATGACCTCTGTCGACGGTACATCGGTGGGATACGACCAGATCGGCCCGCGCATCTGCGTGACGCCGCCCTACTACGCACTCAGCGAGCTGACCAGCCCGGAACCCGGGCTCACCAGCGCACGGGTCCCGGTCCAGTCGCCGACAGGACGGCAGGCCACACCGGTCAACATCGCGGAGGCCGGCCGGCACCTCGCCATCCTCGGCCTCTGCGCGGCGGCCACGACCAACCCGAGCTCCAGGCGGCACTACTACCTCGCGCACCGCGGCGTCGGCCGGATGTACCCGGCCACCGCCGGCCCGCTGACCGCGCTCACCGGGACCGCGAGCGCGCAGATGACGGGCCGGCACCGCGCCGAGGCCCGGACCGAGCTGCGCGATGCCCACGGCAACCTCGTGGCCCAGATGGACGTCGAGTACCTCGTCATGTCCGTACCCGTCTTCCGCCGCATGATGGGGCCGGCCCGGTCCCCGGACGCGGAGGAGCCGGTCAACCCCTACGCCCTGCCCGCCCCGCTCGAGGACGTCGCCACGGACGCCCGGAACGCCGCAGCCAAGCTCGCGGTCGAGGCGTCGATGTGCCGGGGACACTTCGACAGCTATCCGGCGCTGCCCGTGTCGGTGGCCGGCTACGCCGCGTTCGCGCTCTTCGACCACGTGCTGGAGGCCGCGGCGGGCCCCGGCTCCCGCTGGCTGCCGGGGCTCTTCCGGCTGCGGGCGGACAACCTGGCGGCGGCCGGCGAGCTCTGCACCGTGGACGTCGAACCCTCGGCCCCGGCCGAGCCCGCCGTCCACGAGCGGGCGTTCACCGGGACCATCCGGTCCGGCGACCGGGAGATCTTCTCGATCGAGGTCGACTACACGGTGGTCTGATCCGCGGTGGCCTGATCCGCGGCGGTCTGACCGACACTGGCACCGGCACCGACAGCACGCAGGCCGGCGGCCGCGCCCCCCAGGGGACGCGGCCGCCGGTCTGCTGTACCACCGTGCCCGGACCGCTGGGCCGGACCGCTCAGCGGGTCACTTCGTGGCGTCCTCCGGCTCCGGCGCGGGCTGGGCCGCCTCGATCCGCGCGTCGTGCGCCGACTTGATCAGGCTCGCCACGGTGCCGACCACGAGGGAGACCACGATCACCGTGAGCGACAGCCAGATCGGGATCTCGGGCGCCCAGTGGAAGCCCTCGCCGCCGTTGATCCAGGAGATCGAGTTGGTGTGCAGCGCCTCGAGGATCAGCTTGATGCCGATGAAGCCGAGGACGGCCGAGAGCGCGTACGGCAGGTACACCAGCCGGTCGAGCAGCCCGCCCAGCAGGAAGTAGAGCTGGCGCAGGCCCATCAGCGCGAACAGGTTGGTGGCGAACACGATGAACGGGTCCTTCGTGATGCCGAAGATCGCCGGGATCGAGTCGAGCGCGAACAGGACGTCCGTCGAGCCGATCGCCAGGAAGACGATGATCAGCGGCGTGAACAGGCGCCGGCCGTCGACCGTGGTGGTCAGCTTCCCGTCGTTGTACTGGTGGTGCAGCGGCAGGACCCGGCGCATCACCCGGATGAGCGCGTTCTCCTTGTAGTCGTCGTGCTCCTCCTCCTTCTCGGGGATCGCCTGCTGGATCGCCGTGTAGACGAGGAACGCACCGAAGAGGTAGAAGAGCCAGGTGAACTGCTCGAGCAGGGCGGCGCCGGCGAGGATGAACGCGGCACGGAAGAGCAGGGCCATGATGATGCCCACCATGAGCACCTTCTGCTGCTGGTCACGCGGCACCGCGAACCGGGCCATGATGATGACGAACACGAAGAGGTTGTCGACGCTCAGCGAGTACTCCATGAGCCAGCCGGCGTAGAACTCCGCCGCCGGGGTGACGCCGCCGACGGCCCAGACGATGACGCCGTACACCACGGCGAGGGCCACGTAGAAGCTCACCCAGACGGCGCTCTCCTTCATGGTCGGGACGTGCGGTCTGCGCCCGACGATGAGGAGGTCGGCGACCAGCAGCAGGACCATCGCGCCCAGCGAGATCAGTTCGAAGGTCACGGGCAGTTCGTGGACCATTGTTTCCTTCCGGAACAGGGAGGAACGCGCGATCGCATCGAGCCTCCGGTGAGCACAGCAGGGCACCGGAGGTCTTCCTCGCCCGCCCGCGCACCAGCCTGGCCGAGACCACGCACCGGTGCACCACGAGCCGGCCAGGCCGAGCTGGCGTCATCGGCAGCTGTGATGACGACCGGGCCGTTCTGAGGTACTCCCCTCCAACAGAGGGAGAGCATACGGGACGTCAGGTTTGTTCCCGTACGTGATCTACGGCACGTTCAGCGGAGCGTGACCACCAGCTTGCCGCGCGCGTGCCCGTGTCCGGCCACCTGCCGGACGGCGGTCACGGCGCGCTCCAGCGGGTAGGTGGCGCTCACGATCGGCAGCAGCACGCCGTCGGCGACCATGCCGTCCAGCACGGCCAGGTCCTCGCCGCTCGTGGTCGCCGTGACGTTCACGACCCGGTACGGCCGGAACCGCGACAGGAGCGGCGCCACCGCCAGCTCGGGCAGGGGGCCGAGCAGGCCCTCCCGGCTCCCGTCGTTGGCCAGGAGCAGCCCGCCCGGCACGAGCACGCGGCCGAGCGCCCGCAGCGGGTACCGGCCCGCATTGGTGAGGACGACGTCGAAGCGCGGCTCGCCCGCCGTCACGTCGTCCTGCGTGTAGTCGACGACCTCGGACGCGCCGAGCTCGCGCACCATCGCGGCGTTGCGCGGACCGCACACCCCGGTCACGTTCGCACCCCAGGCCGCCGCGATCTGCACCGCGAAGTGCCCGATCCCGCCGCCGGCGCCCGTGATCGCGATGTTCTGCCCGGCCGTGAGCTCGGCGGCGCGCAGGAACTGCAGGGCCGTGACGGCGGCCATCGGCATCGCCGCCGCCTCGACGTGGGCGAGGTCGACCGGCTTGCGGGCGATGCTGCCGACGTCCGCGAGCGCCAGCTCCGCGAACGTGCCGCTCGTCCCGAAGCCGTGGACCTCGTCGCCCGGACCGAACGTGGTGACGCCCGGACCGGCCTCGACCACGACGCCCGAGAGGTCCGCGCCCCGCACCGGGGGCCGCGGGCCGGTGAGGCCGCCGAGCGTCGGGCGGGCGATCAGCGGCTGCCCGGCGGCGTAGTGCCAGTCGTAGGGGTTGACGCCGGCCGCGTGCACCTGGACGAGCACCTGGCCCTCACCGGGCACCGGGTCGGGGACGTCGCGGACCGCGAGGGCGTCCCAGCCGTACCTGTCCTGCGTCAGAGCCCGCATCCGGTCCCGCCACTTCTCCCGACGTGCGCTGCCACCCTGCGCGATCAGGGTCCTCCGGGCGCCGTGAGCGGGTCAAGGATGAACTCGGTGCCTCCCTCCCGGCAGGTCACTGCAGGCAGAACTCGTTGCCCTCGGGGTCGCGCAGCACGATCCAGAACTCACCGAGCTCGGCCACCTCGTCGACGACGCGGGCCCCGAGCGCGGTGACCCGCTCCGCCTCGGCGCGGATCTTCACGATCCGCTCCTCACCGGCCAGGCCCGCGGCCACGTCGACGTCGAGGTGCACGCGGTTCTTGGCCGCCTTGGGCTCGGGCACCTTCTGGATGAAGATGCGCGGGCCCACGCCGTCCGGGTCGCTGACGGCGTTCTTGTCGTTCCACCGTTGCTCGGGCACACCCCAGGCGGTCAGGGCCTCCTCCCAGGTGGCGAAGCCAGCGGGAGGCGCGTCACGCACGTAGCCGAGCACCTCGCACCAGAAGTCTCCCAGCGCGCGCGGGTCGGTCGCGTCGAAGGTCACCTGGAACGTCCGCGCCATGCCGAGGTACTCCGTCCGTCTCGTCCGTCCGTCTGCCTGGTCCGTCCGTGGTCGGCGCCGGCCTCAGGCCGTCGCGGCCTGCATCTGCCGCAGCTCCTTCTTGAGCCCCGAGATCTCGTCGCGCAGGCGCGCGGCGACCTCGAACTGCAGCTCCGCGGCGGCGGCGTGCATCTGGTCGGCGAGCTCCTGGATGAGCTCGGCCAGCTCGCTCGCGGCGGCGCCCGACAGCCGGTTGCCCGACGTCGCGGCCTCCTTGGGCGAACCCGGCACCGGGGCCCGGCCCTCGCCCTTCGACCTGCGGCTGTTGCGGTACCCGCCGGCCAGCAGCTCGGCCGTGTCGAGGTCCTCGCGCGCGAGCATGTCGGTCACGTCGGCGATCTTCTTGCGCAGCGGCTGGGGGTCCAGGCCCCGCTCGGTGTTGTACGCGATCTGCTTCTCGCGACGCCGGTTGGTCTCGTCCAGCGCCATCTGCATGGCGGGCGTGATCTTGTCCGCGTACATGTGCACCTGGCCCGACACGTTACGTGCCGCGCGGCCGATCGTCTGGATCAGCGACCGGCCGGACCGCAGGAAGCCCTCCTTGTCGGCGTCGAGGATCGCGACCAGCGACACCTCGGGCAGGTCGAGGCCCTCGCGCAGCAGGTTGATGCCGACGAGCACGTCGTACTCCCCGAGCCGCAGCTCGCGCAGCAGCTCGACGCGGCGCAGCGTGTCCACGTCGGAGTGCAGGTAGCGCACCCGGACGTTGCGCTCCAGGAAGTAGTCCGTGAGGTCCTCGGCCATCTTCTTGGTCAGCGTGGTCACCAGGACGCGCTCGTCGCGGTCCACGCGGTCACGGATCTCGCCCAGCAGGTCGTCGATCTGGCCGGTCGTCGGCTTGACGACGACCTCGGGGTCGATCAGGCCCGTGGGGCGGATGACCTGCTCGACGACGCCGTCCGACAGCGAGCGCTCGTAGTCGCCGGGCGTGGCCGAGAGGTACACGGTCTGCCCGATGCGCTCGGTGAACTCCTCCCACTTCAGGGGGCGGTTGTCCATCGCGCTCGGCAGCCGGAAGCCGTGGTCGACGAGCGCGCGCTTGCGGGACGCGTCGCCCTCGAACATCGCCCCGATCTGCGGCACCGTCTGGTGCGACTCGTCGATGACGAGCAGGAAGTCCTCGGGGAAGTAGTCGAGCAGCGTGTTGGGCGCGGTGCCCGGCTCGCGGCCGTCGATGTGCATCGAGTAGTTCTCGATGCCGGCGCAGGTGCCGATCGAGCGCATCATCTCGATGTCGTAGGTGGTGCGCATGCGCAGCCGCTGCGCCTCCAGCAGCTTGCCCTGCTTCTCCAGCTCGGCCAGCCGCTCCTCGAGCTCCTTCTCGATGCCGCCGATGGCGCGCTCCATGCGCTCCGGGCCCGCCACGTAGTGCGTGGCCGGGAACACGTAGATCGACTCCTCGCTGCGCACCACGTCGCCCGTGAGCGGGTGGAGCGTCTGGATCGACTCGATCTCGTCGCCGAACATCTCGATGCGGATGGCGAGCTCCTCGTACACCGGGATGATCTCCACCGTGTCGCCGCGCACCCGGAACGTGCCGCGCGTGAACGACATGTCGTTGCGCGTGTACTGCATGGTGACGAACTGGCGCAGCAGGTCGTCACGGTCCACGACGTCCCCGACGTCGAGCCGGACCATGCGGTCGACGTACTCCTGCGGCGTGCCCAGGCCGTAGATGCAGGACACCGAGGCGACCACGACGACGTCGCGCCGCGTCAGCAGCGACGAGGTGGCGGAGTGCCGCAGGCGCTCCACCTCGTCGTTGATCGAGGAGTCCTTCTCGATGTAGGTGTCCGTCTGCGCGATGTACGCCTCGGGCTGGTAGTAGTCGTAGTACGAGACGAAGTACTCGACGGCGTTGTTCGGCAGCAGCTCGCGGAACTCCGTGGCGAGCTGCGCGGCGAGCGTCTTGTTGGGCGCCATGACCAGGGTGGGGCGCTGGAGCTTCTCGACGAGCCAGGCCGTGGTCGCGGACTTGCCCGTACCCGTGGCGCCGAGCAGCACCACGTCCTTCTCGCCCGCCTGGATACGTTCGGTCAGGTCGGCGATGGCCGTCGGCTGGTCGCCGGCGGGCTGGTACTCGGAGATGACCTCGAACGGGGCCACCGTGCGCTGCAGATCGGTCACGGGTCGCATGTCACTACCGTACGGCGGACCACTGACACTCAGGTCCTCAGTGCAGCGTCCCGCCCGCCACGGCGGGTTCCGCCACCTCGCCGCGGGCCGCCGCGAGCGCCGTGCGCACCACGATCTCCAGCGCGCGGGCGAGCTCACCCACCGGGAGGTGCGCCTCGCCGCCGTCCACGAGGGCGGACGCCGACGCCTCGGCCCCGACCTCCTCCGTGGTGCGCGGCACGTGCACGAAGCCGGAGAGCACGCCGGGCCGCGCGGCCAGCGCGTCCTGGAGGGCGTAGAAGGTGGCGTTGCAGACGTACGTGCCGGCGCTGTAGGTGACGCCGGCGGGGATGCCGGCCGCGCGGACGGCGTCGACCGCCGCCTTGACGGGGAGGGTGGCGAACCGGGCGTCGGGGCCGCCGTCGACCACCGGGGCGTCGACCGGCTGGGCGCCGCCGTTGTCGGGGATGCGCGCGTCCATCAGGTTGATCGCCACCCGCTCGACCCGCACCTGGGTGACGCCGGCGGCCAGGCCCACGGCGACGACGACGTCGGGCCGGTGCTCGTCCAGCAGGCGCAGGAACGGGCCGTCCGGCCCGCGGACCTGGTCGAACTCGACCGGGAGGACGGCGGTGACCAGCTCCTCGGGTCCCGCCCAGCGCTCCGCGAGCGCGGCGACCGCCTCGGCGGAGGCGTTGACGGCGTCGCCGCCGAACGGCTCGAACCCCGTGACCAGAACCTTCATCGTGCCTGCTCCTCCCCCGGGGCGGCCCGGTTCAGACGGTGTCCGCCTCCGCCTCCTGCGCGACCTCGCCGGCCACGCGCTGCCACAGCGTATCGACCTGGGAGCGCAGGTCGTCCTCGCTGCCCGAACCGTCGAGGGTGACGTCGGCGGCGGCGAGCCGCTCGTCGTCGCCGGCCTGCGCCGCGATGCGGGCCCGGGCGGCGTCCTCGGACAGGCCCCGGCCCTCCACGAGGCGGCGCACGCGCTGCTCCGCGGGGGTGTGCACCACGACGACGAGGTGGAAGTGCTCGGCCTGCCCGGTCTCGACCAGCAGCGGGATGTCGTGCACCACGACGGCGGCGGGGTCGGCGGCGCCCGCCATGGCCTCGCGCTCCGCGGAGAGCCGGCGCACCTCGGGGTGCACGATCTCGTTCAGGCGGGTGCGCGCGGCGGCGTCCGCGAACACCAGGGCCCCGAGGGCCGGGCGGTCGAGGCCGCCGTCCGCCGTGAGGGCGCCGGGGCCGAACGCCTCGACGATCTCGGCCAGGCCGACTGAGCCGGGGGCGACGGCCTCCCGGGCCAGCAGGTCGTGGTCGACGACGACGGCGCCGAGCTCGGCCAGGCGCTCGGTCGCGACCGACTTGCCGGCCGCGATCCCTCCGGTCAGTCCGATGCGGAACATGGGGTCCTCAGTGCCGGGATCGTTGGAGTTCTGCCGTGGTCCCGGTCGGCACGTACGGTGTGACCGCACGTCCCGCGACCTGGACGGGCACGGGACCACAGTACGCCAGCACGAAGGAGCACGATGATCGTCGACAGGGGCCGCCCGGCCTGGCTCACCTGGACCACCCGGGCGGTCGCCTCCGCCGGGCTGGTCGTCGTGCTGTGGGCCTGCCTGACGGCGTGGGGCGCGGTGGTGCACGGGCATCCCGCGTACGCCGTGCTGCTGGTCCTGACCGTCCTGGGCTGCGCGTGGGCGCTGTGGCGCGGCGTCCGCCCGCGGACCGCCCGGCCGGGCTCGCGCCGGGTCCTGGACGTGGCGCTGGTCGTCGCGGGGGCCGGCTGGATCGCCGCCCTGGCCTGGCTGCGCCCGTTCACCGCCGTGGAGCCGGCGCTGACCGCGATGTTCTCGGACGAGGCCGTCACCGTCACCGAGTCCGCCACGCGGGTGGTGCTCGCGCCGGCCGAGGCGGCGGCCGAGGGCGCCGGCGGGGAGGCCACCGGGACCGCCGTGTTCTTCCAGCCCGGCGCCAAGGTCGAGGCGCGCGCCTACGCCGCGGTGCTCCGGCCGCTGGCCGAGGCGGGGCACACGGTGGTGATCGCCAAGCAGCCGCTCGCCGTCGCGTTCCTCGCCGGCGGGGCCTTCGACGCCGCCCGGGAGGCGGTCCCGGCCGCGGAGCGCTGGGTCGTGGGCGGGCACTCGCTCGGCGGCGTCGTCGCGTCCACGGACGCCGCCGGCGCGGCCGACGACACCGACGCGCCCGCCGTCGGCCTGCTGCTGTACGCGTCCTACCCGGCCGAGGACCTGAGCTCGCTGCCGGTGGCCGTCGAGTCCGTCTCCGCCTCGCGGGACGGGCTCGCCACGCCCGCCAAGATCGACGCCGCGCGCCCGAGCCTGCCGTCGTCCACCACGTACACCGTGGTGGACGGCGCGGTCCACGCCTTCTTCGGCGACTACGGGCCGCAGCCCGGCGACGGCACCGCGACGATCACCCACGACGAGGCCCGGTCCCGGATCTCGGACGCGAGCACGCGGTTCGTCGACGCGGCGGGCCGATAGGGCCGGGCGGCCCGGGTCCTCAGACCCGGGCCGGCGTCCGCGTGGGCTTGCGCTCGGGCGTGAACGCCACCGGCAGCACGGCCGGGTAGCGCGACCACGGCGACGGCGCCCACGTGACCTGCGGGTCGGTGAGCCGCAGGTCCAGGCGCTCCATCAGGCTCTCGACGGCGATCTTCACCACGAGACGCCCCGGGCGGCGGGCGGGGCACGCGTGCGGCCCGACGCCGAACGACAGGTGCGACCGGTTGCCGGCCTCGAACAGGTCGTCCTCGGTGCGCACCCGCGGGTCGTTGTTCGCGGCGGCCAGGCCCATCACGATCGCGTCGCCGGCCCGGATCTGCGCCCGGCCCAGCGTGCAGTCGGTCACGGCGTACCGGGCGGGCAGGTTGGCGACGGGCGGCTCGCCCCAGAGCGTCTCGTCCATCGCGTCGTCCAGCCCGCGGCGCACCCCCGTGACACGGCCCGTGTACCGCGGGTCGGTCAGCATGCGGCGCAGCGTGGCCGCGATCCAGGTCACCAGCATCTCGTTGGCCGCGCAGATCGCCACCACCATCGAGTGCACGATCTCCGTGTCGTCCTCGAAGTTGGGGTGCGCGACGAACTTGGCGGTCAGGTTGGGCCCCGGGTTCTGCCGGGTGGCCTGCACGTGGTCCAGCACGATCTGGTCCATCGTGGTCAGCGCCGCCACCGCGTCGCCGCCGTGCCCGAACACGCCGTGCGCGCAGCGCAGCAGGGCGATGCCCTGCGGCTCGCTGAAGCCGAACATGCCCGAGACGGCCAGGAACGACACCGCGGCCGCGTACTCGCCGATCAGGTCCGCGTCACCCCGGTCCGCGAAGGAGTCGATGAGCCGGCCGCAGACGCCGCGCACCATGGCCGCGGTCTGCGCCTCGTCGATGGAGGCGAACGCCTCGTCCACCGGCAGCCGCAGCCGCCGGTGCTCCGCGCCGTCGGCGTAGTACAGCGCGCGCCGTCCGGCCGGGGAGAGGATCGCGTGCAGCGAGGAGTTCAGCGGCAGCCGCTCGCTCCAGTGCCGCGGGTCCCTGGCGAAGACGCTCTCCGTGCGCATCACCTCCATGACCTCGGCGTGCCCGAGCACCAGCCAGCCGGGGACCCCGGGCTCCAGGTCCACGGGGGCCACGGGGCCCCACTGCTCCTGCAGCTCGCGCAGCGCCGCCGTCATGTCCTCGGCACCGGTCAGCTCCACCAGGGCCAGCCGGCTCCCGCTGCTCTGCGGCTCGAGCTCAGACATGGCACTCCACCCGTCGATATTCATGGACTCATCCATTGATTCATGGGGCGACCTGCGTAGACGCCCGATCGAGGGTTTCTATCACGGCCGACCGGGAACGCGTAACACGCGTGTGGTCCGGATCACCCCAGGGGGCCCGCTACCGTCCGTACGGGTGTGTGCACGAGGGGGCCTGTCGGGTCTCCGTGGCCGCCGCCGGTCCGTCCCCGTGGGATTATTCGACGGTGAGGACGATGCGACGGTGAGCATGCACGGAGGCGGGGGGAGCATGGGCGGAGGCCGCTCGATGCGCTCGTTCACGCAGGACGAGTCCGTCACTCGGCAGCGGCTCGGCTGGGCCACCCTGCGCCGCATCGTCTCGTTCGCGCGGCCCTACCGGGGCCGGCTCACCCTGTTCGTGCTGATCCTGGCCCTGGAGGCCGCCGCGGGGGCGGCCACGCCGCTGCTGTTCCAGCGGCTCATCGACCACGGGATCACGGCCGGCGACACCCGCCTGGTCGTGCTGCTGGCGGCCGCGGCCGGCGTGCTCGCTCTCCTGGCCGCCGGGCTCTCCGTGGCGGACCGGCTCGTCTCGTCCCAGGTGGGCGAGGGCCTGATCCTGGACCTGCGGGTGGCGGTGTTCGACCACGTCCAGCGCATGCCGCTCGCGTTCTTCTCCCGCGCCCGGACCGGGGCGCTCGTGCAGCGGCTCAACGGCGACGTGCTGGGCGCGCAGCGCGCCTTCACCTCCACCCTGCAGACCGTCGTGTCCAACACGCTGACCATCGCGTTCACGCTCGCGGCGATGTTCACGATGTCGTGGGAGCTCACCCTCGGGGCGCTCGTGCTGGTGCCGGTGTTCGTGTTCCCGGCCCGCTGGTTCGGCCGGCGGCTCGCCGGCCTGACCCGCCGCGGCATGGAGGTCGACGCCGACCTGGGCCAGGTCATGAACGAGCGGTTCAACGTGGCCGGCGCGCACCTCGTCAAGGTCTTCGGCGACCCGGACGCCGAGTCCGAGCGGTTCGCCGGGCCCGCCCGCGAGCGCCGCGACCTCGGTGTGCGGACGGCGCTGTTCGGCACGTGGTTCCGGGTGGGCCTGTCCACCATCGCGTCCCTCGCCGTCGCGGGCGTCTACGGGTTCGGCGGCCTCCAGGCCATCGCGGGCGAGCTCACCGTGGGCACCGTCGTGGCGCTGGCCACGTACCTGACGCGGCTGTACGGGCCGCTGACGGCGATGGCGAACGTCCAGGTGGACGTGATGACGGCGCTCGTCTCGTTCGAGCGCGTGCTGGAGGTGCTGGACCTGGAGCCGTCGGTCGCCGAGCGGCCGGACGCCGCGGACCTGCGGCCCGCCGTCGCCGCCCGGGGTGCCTCGCTCTCGCTCGCGGACGTGACGTTCCGGTACCCGCGTGCGGAGGACGTGTCGCTCGCGTCCCTGGAGTCGGTGGCCGGGCCGCGCAAGGACCCGACGACGGACACGCTGCGCGACGTCTCGTTCGAGGTGCCCGCCGGGCAGATGGTCGCGCTGGTGGGCCCGTCGGGGGCCGGCAAGACGACGGTCTCGCAGCTCGTCAGCCGCATGTACGACCCGACCGCCGGGACCGTCCGCATCGCCGGGCTGGACCTGCGGGACGTGACGTTCGCGTCGCTGCGGGCCACCGTCGGCGTCGTCTCGCAGGACGCGCACCTGTTCCACGACACGGTCGCGGCGAACCTGCGGTTCGTCCGCGCCGAGGCCACCGACGCCGACCTGGAGCGGGTGCTGCGCCAGGCGCGCATCTGGGACCTGGTCGACCGGCTGCCGGAGGGCCTGGAGACCGTCGTGGGCGACCGCGGGTACCGCCTGTCGGGCGGCGAGCGGCAGCGCCTGGCGATCGCGCGGCTGCTGCTGCGGGCGCCGGACGTCGTGGTGCTCGACGAGGCCACGGCGCACCTCGACTCCGAGTCGGAGGCGGCCGTCCAGGTCGCGCTCGACCAAGCACTGGCCGGGCGGACGTCGCTGGTCATCGCGCACCGCCTGTCCACGGTGCGCGCCGCGGACCGCATCGTGGTGCTCGACGACGGGCGGGTGGTCCAGTCCGGGACGCACGCCGAGCTGCTCGCCTCCGGCGGCCTGTACGCCGACCTGTACCGGACGCAGTTCGCCGAGGCCTCCTGAGCGGAGGTCGGCCACAGTTTGTCCCGCGGAGTCGGCAGTTTGTATCGAGGTCGGCACAGGCCTGTGCCGACCTCGATACAAACTGCCGACGTCAAAGGAACCTGCCGACGTCGCAGGATGGTGCTGACGCCTGGGGGCGTGCACGCGCTCCGTGGTCGGACCCACAACGTCGCCCGTCCCCTCGGCAGCGCTACCGCTCCCGGGCCGGGCGCACCGCACCCGCGGCTGGGAGGATGGACCGTGTGGACACGCACCACCACCAGCACCTGCCCGACGGCGGCCGCGGGCGCCTGACCGCCGCGTTCGGCATCACGGCGGCGGTCCTGGTCGCGCAGGTCGTCGGCGCGCTGCTCACGGGCAGCCTCGCGCTGCTCGTCGACACGGTGCACCTCCTCACCGACGCCGCCGGGCTCGCGATGGCCCTGTTCGCGGCCCGCCTGGCGCTGCGTCCGCCGTCGGCCCGCCGCACCTGGGGGTACCGGCGGGCGGAGGTGATCGCGGCGCTCGCCCAGGCGGGCGTGCTGCTGGTCGTGGGCGTGTACGTCGTGGTGGAGGGCGTGCTGCGGCTCGTCGCGCCGCCCGAGGTACCCGGTCCCGAGCTCGTCGTCTTCGGCGCGGTGGGACTGGCGGGGAACCTGGCCGCGCTGGCCGTCCTGGCCGGGCGCCGGACGGCGAACCTGAACCTGCGCGCCGCGTTCCTGGAGGTCGTGAACGACGCGCTGGGCTCGCTCGCGGTGGTCGTCGCGGCCCTGGTCATCACGTTCACGGGCTGGCAGCGCGCCGACGTCGTGGCGGGGCTGCTGATCGGCGCGCTGATCCTGCCGCGGGCCCTGCGCCTGCTGCGCGAGACCGTCTCGGTGCTCCTGGAGTCCTCCCCGCCCGGGCTGGACCTCGACGAGGTGCGTGCCCACCTGCTGGACCTCGACCACGTCGAGGACGTGCACGACATGCACGCGTCGCTGATCGCCACCGGCCTGCCGGTGCTCAGCGCCCACGTGGTGGTGCGCACCGACTGCTTCACCGACGGGCACGCCGCCCGCATCCTGGACCAGCTCCAGGAGTGCGTGGCGCAGCACTTCGACATCGCGGTGGAGCACTCCACGTTCCAGGTCGAGCCGCACACGCACGTCGCGCACGAGCACCCGCAGCACGCCTGACGCCGGCTGCCCGCCGGACGCGCCCGACGCCGGCTGCCCGCGCCTACCGGACCGTCGTCGGGTTCCGGATCGCCGCCTCGATCCGCGCGAGGACCGCGCGGGACCGGTCCAGCTCGGCGCGGTAGCGCTCCGGCAGGTCGGCGGCGAGCCGGCGGCGCAGCTCCACGGCCTCCCGCGCCAGCCCGAGGGCCGCCACGTTGTCCCCCGCGGCGCTCAGGGCGCTGGCGAGGTTGGAGAGCGTGAGCGCGAGGTCCGGCCGGTGCTTGTCGGGGTTCTCCACGGTGAGCTGACGCCGCATCGCGACCGCCTCCCGCATGGGCCCCAGGGCCTCGGTCGGCTTGTCCAGGTCGAGCAGCGTGGCCCCCAGGTTCGCCAGCGCCTCCGCGAGGCCGGTGCGGTACTTCTCCGGCTGGTCCCGCACGAGCCGGCGCAGCATGTCCACCGCCTCCTGCGTGGGGCGCAGCGCCTCCTCGAACCTGCCCAGGTCGGCGTAGCGCACGCCCAGGTTGGACAGCGACTGCGCGAGGTACTTCAGCGACCGGGCGTTGCGGCGGGCGAGCCCCCGGCGGATGCCCACCGCCTCCTCCTCGAGCAGCACGGCCTCGTCGAACCGGCCGCGCCGGGCGTAGGTGACGCCCAGGTTGGACAGGGAGTGCGCGAGGTAGTGCAGGTACCGCGCGGGGTGCTCGCGGGCGAGCTCGCGCCGGATCTCCAGCGCGTCCCGCTCCAGCCGGAGCGCCTCGTCGGCGCGGCCCGTGGTCGAGTACAGGGCGCCGAGCGCCGACAGGGCGCCCGACAGGTCGGCGCGCGTGCCCCGGGGGTTCTCGTCGGCGAGGCGCCGCTGGATCTGCAGCGCCTCCACCAGCACGGACCCGGCCTCCTCGTACCGCCCGAGCGCCTCCAGGGTGGTGCCGAGCTGGCCGAGCGACCACGCCAGCTCCCCCAGGTGCTCGGGCCGGCCCGCGGCCAGCCGCCGCCGGATGGCCACCGCCTCCGCGTTCGCGGGCAGGGCGTCCTCGGGCCGGCCGCTCTCCGTGAGTGCCTCGAAGTTGCCCAGCACCGCGGCGACCCGCGGCTCGTACTGCACGGGATCGCCCTCGGCGAGCCGGCGGTAGATGTCCAGCGACGCACGCTGCGTGGCCTCGATCTCGCCGGTCCGGCCCAGCTCCGTGTAGGACACGCCGGCGTTCTGCAGCGCCCGCGCGTGCTCGGCGTCGGCCCAGGGCGCGTCCCCCGGCCCGATCCGGGCGCACAGGGTGATGACCTCCTCCTGGACCGTGAGGGCGTCGGCGTGCCGGCCCACCGCCCAGTAGCCGATGCCGAGGTTGTTCAGCGCGGTGCACAGCGGCGGGCGGTACCGCGCCTCGTCCGTCCGGGCGAGGCCGCGCCAGAGCCCCACGGCCTCCTGCAGCACCTGCACCGCGGCGGCGGGCTCGCCCTCGGCGATGAGCACGACGCCGAGGTCGGTCAGCGCCTCGCCCTGCGTGGCCTCGTCGCCCACGAGGCGGGCGAGCTCCGCGACGCGGTGCGTGAGGCGGTCCAGCACGGGCACCGCCAGCGGGCCCGACGAGCGCGGCAGCCGGCGCGTCACCCGCATCAGGCCCGCCAGGTCCGCCGGCCCGTCGTCCGGCAGGGCGGACGCCGCCGCCGCGATCAGCTCCCCGGCGACGTCCCGGCCCGTCGCGGGCCGGTCCAGGCTCATCGCCGTGGCGAACGCCAGCACCCCGAAGGCCTCCTGGCGCCCCAGGTCCCGCGTGCACGCCTCGATCAGCCGCCCCTGCCCCGCCAGCACCCGGGAGACGAGCAGCTCCGCCAGGCGCGGCACGTCGGGCAGGTGCGCCCGGACCCAGGCGACGGCCTCGTCCGTCCGCCCGCCGTCCGGCTCCACGCCCGCGCGCCGCAGGGCGGCGCGCACGCCGGCCTCCGAGGTGTCCCCCACCAGCAGCGTGGTGGCCAGCGCCGCCTCCGCGCTCCCACCCGGCCCGGCCACGAGCCCGGCCGCCGGGGCCGACGCCGCCCAGCCGGCCCGCTCGTGGTCCAGCACGGCCTCGAGCCCGCGGGCGGGGTCGACGGCGACCGGTCCCTGCTCGTCGGGGTCCGGCCCCGCCGGACCGAGCACAGGCCCGAGCACCGCCGCCAGGGCGGCCGCCTGCAGGTCGAGGGCGCGCGGCCGGTGGTCCGGCGTGAGCTCGAACGAGACCTCGGGCACCGGCCGGTCCAGCGCCCGCGCGAAGCGCGCCACGGCCGTGCCCAGCAGCACCCGGTCGTCCTCCGAGCGGTCCACCTCCAGGCCGAGCGCGGGGTCCGGCCCGACCTCCACCGTCCGGTCGAACGCGGGCGCCAGCGCCATCTGCGTGACCGACGGCGTCCGCCCCGCCCACAGCGTGCTGGTCCACCGCTGCCGCCGCCACCACTGGCCGCCGGTGCGGGCGGTGCACAGGATCCGCAGCCGGCCGCGGGTCCGGGTCTCCGCGACGGCGTCGAGCATCGCGGGCAGCTCGAGGCGGTGCCCCGCGTCGTCGACCACCAGCAGGACCCGGCGCGCCGCGGCGACCGCGACCACCGCCGCCACCTCCTCGCCGGGCGGCACGTGCACCACGGTCCAGCCCGTGCGGCGCAGGCGCCGGCCGAGCTCGAGCGCCAGGCGGGTCTTGCCGACGCCGCCGAGCCCGCACATCAGGCGGAGCGCGACGGGCTCCCGGGAGCGCACCCAGGCGCGCAGGTCGGCGAGCTCCCGCCCGCGGCCGGTGAACGGCACGACCTCCCGCTCGGGAGCGAGGAGGGCCGCCGGACTCGTCTCGCGCGCCACCGGGCTCCGCACCTCGTCGGGTCCGGGTCGGCTCATGTCCAGACATCCAACAGCACTCCCGCGTTCCTGACCAGCGCACGCTGTGATACTCCCCGGGGCGGTCGCGGACGGCGTCGCCGCAGGTCACAGCGTTGGACGGCGGTCGGCGTCGGCCCCGGCCACCGTATCCCGAAAAGAGCGGGACCCGGTCGCACCCCGAGCCGGCCCGTGCCGTGCCCGCTGACACAGCGACGGCCCGCCGCCCCCGGAGGGGCGACGGGCCGTCGGTGATCAGCTCAGGTCAGTTGCCCGTGAGCTTCTCGCGAAGCGCGGCGAGCGCCTCGTCCGAAGCCAGCGTGCCACCGGCCTCCTCGACCGGAGCCGAGGAGTAGCTGGTGCTGCCGCCACCGGTCGGAGCGGCCGGGGCCTCGGACGACGCCTCGGTGTCCGCGGTGAGCGCCTCGGCGACCTGCTTGCGGTGCGCGGTCCAGCGCTCGTGCGCCTTGGCGTACTCCGCCTCCCACGACTCGCGCTGGGTCTCGAAGCCCTCGAGCCACTCGTTGGTCTCCGGGTCGAAGCCCTCCGGGTACTTGTAGTTCCCGGCCTCGTCGTACTCGGCGGCCATGCCGTACAGCGCGGGGTCGAAGTCCTCGGACTCCGGGTCCACACCCTCGTTGGCCTGCTTGAGCGACAGCGAGATGCGGCGGCGCTCCAGGTCGATGTCGATGACCTTGACGAACACCTCGGCGCCGACGGTGACGACCTGCTCCGGCAGCTCGACGTGGCGCACGGCCAGCTCCGAGATGTGGACCAGGCCCTCGATGCCGTCCTCGACGCGCACGAACGCACCGAACGGGACCAGCTTGGTGACCTTACCCGGCACGACCTGACCGATGGCGTGCGTCCGGGCGAAGGTCTGCCACGGGTCCTCCTGCGTCGCCTTCAGCGACAGGGAGACACGCTCGCGGTCGAAGTCGACGTCGAGCACCTCGACGGTGACCTCCTGGCCCACCTCGACGACCTCGGACGGGTGGTCGATGTGCTTCCAGGACAGCTCGGAGACGTGCACCAGACCGTCGACGCCGCCGAGGTCCACGAACGCACCGAAGTTGACGATCGAGGAGACGACACCCGGGCGCACCTGGCCCTTCTGCAGCGTCTGCAGGAAGGTCGAGCGAACCTCGGACTGCGTCTGCTCGAGCCAGGCACGGCGCGAGAGCACGACGTTGTTGCGGTTCTTGTCGAGCTCGATGATCTTGGCCTCGATCTCCTTGCCGACGTACGGCTGGAGGTCGCGGACACGACGCATCTCCACGAGGGAGGCGGGGAGGAAGCCGCGCAGGCCGATGTCGAGGATGAGGCCGCCCTTGACGACCTCGATGACGGTGCCGGTGACGACGCCGTCCTCCTCCTTGATCTTCTCGATCGTGCCCCAGGCGCGCTCGTACTGTGCGCGCTTCTTGGACAGGATCAGACGGCCTTCCTTGTCCTCCTTCTGGAGGACAAGTGCCTCGACGGCGTCGCCGACGGCGACAACCTCGCCAGGGTCGACGTCGTGCTTGATCGAGAGCTCCCGGGACGGGATGACACCCTCGGTCTTGTAGCCGATGTCGAGAAGGACCTCGTCACGGTCCACCTTGACGATCGTGCCTTCGACGATGTCACCATCGTTGAAGTACTTGATGGTGGCGTCGATGGCAGCAAGGAAGTCCTCCTCGGTGCCGATGTCGTTGACGGCAACCTGGGGTGCGGACTTCGCAGGGGTGGAGATGGTCATTGAGTTCGATGCTCCGATGCGGACATGGCGTAGTACGGACAGGGTCTGTTGAGCTCTGCTGGTGCGGTGCTCGTGAGGTGCCGGTAGGTCGCCGGAAGGCGCACGGCACCGCCAGTCATCCTAGTGGCGCGGCAGCGCCCTGGTCAACGCGAGCCAGGGTGGCGCGAACCGCACGGATCCGGTCCTCCATGCTCAGAGCGCGAGCTCCAGATCCTTGCCCGGGATGGCGTCCAGCAGGGCCCGGGTGTAGTCGGTGGCCGGCGAGTCGAAGACCGAGTCGACGGTACCCTCCTCGACCACGCGACCCTGCTGCATGACCAGCACGCGGTCCGCGATCTGCCGCACGACCGCGAGGTCGTGCGTGATGAAGAGGTACGTCAGCCCCAGCTCCTCCTGCAGGCCGGCGAGCAGCTGCAGGATCTGGGCCTGGACCACGACGTCGAGCGCCGAGACCGCCTCGTCGCACACCACGAGCTCGGGCGACAGCGCCAGCGCGCGGGCGATCGCCACGCGCTGCCGCTGGCCGCCGGACAGCTCGGACGGGAACCGCCGCAGCTGGCCCTTGCTGAGCGCCACCTGCTCCGCGAGCTCCTCCACGCGGGCGCGGCGGGCCGCGGCGTCGCCGTAGTCGTGCGCGCGCAGCGGCTCCTCGATCGCCCGGAACACCGAGTAGAGCGGGTCCAGCGAGGAGTACGGGTCCTGGAACACGGGCTGCACCCGGCGCCGGTAGGCGATCTGCTCCTTGTGCTTGCCGGCGCCCACGAGGCCGCCGTCGAAGGTGATGGAACCCGTGGTGGGCTTCTCGATGTCGAGGATCATCCGGGCCAGGGTCGACTTGCCCGAGCCCGACTCCCCCACCACCGCCACGGTGGAGCCGCGCGGTATGTCGAGGCTCACGCCGTCCACGGCGGTGAAGTCCTTGCTCCGGGACAGCAGGCCACCGCCGCGGATCGAGAAGACCTTGCTCACGTCCTTGACGGAGACCAGCGGGGCCGCGTCGGCACGCGCGGCCTCCGCCCCCTCCGGCGCGTCGGCCGGCTCGGCCGCCTCGCCCGGGGCGAGCAGCGCGTCGTCCAGCACGTCCTCCAGGCCGCGCTCGCGCGCGATCTCGATGCGCCGCGAGGCGAGCGACGGTGCCGCCGCCATGAGGCGCTTGGTGTAGTCGTGCTGCGGCGCGGTGAGGACCTGGCGGGCCGGGCCCTGCTCCACGATCTCGCCGTGGTACATGACCACCACGATGTCGGCGCGCTCGGCCGCGAGGCCGAGGTCGTGCGTGATGAGCAGCACCGCGGTGCCGAGCTCCTCGGTCAGGCCGGAGAGCTGGTCCAGGATGCCCCGCTGCACGGTCACGTCGAGGGCCGACGTCGGCTCGTCCGCGACCAGCAGGGCCGGGCGGCCGGACAGGCCCATGGCGATGAGCGCCCGCTGGCGCATGCCGCCGGAGAACTCGTGCGGGTACTGGCCCGCTCGGCGGGCGGCGTCGGGCAGGCCCACCTCGTCGAGCAGCTCGACGGTGCGGGCGCGCGCGTCGCGGCGCGTCCGCAGGCCGTTGTCGATCAGGCCCTCGTCGATCTGCTGCCCGATCCGCAGGATCGGGTTGAGGTTGGTCATCGGGTCCTGCGGCACCAGGCCGAGCTCCGTGCCCCGCAGCTGCGCCATGCGCTGCGCGCTGATGTGGCCCAGGTCCTCGTCCTTGAACCAGATGTGGCCCTCGGCCACGGACCCGTTGCTGGCCAGCAGGCCCAGCACCGCCATGGCGAGCGTGGTCTTGCCCGAGCCGGACTCCCCCACGATCGCGACCGTCTGGCCGCGCCGGACGGTCAGGTTGGCGTTCGCCACGGCGCGGGCGGGACCGCCCTCGGTCCGGAAGTCGACGCTCAGGTTCTCGACCCGCAGGACGACGTCCTCGACGGGGGCGTCCACCGGGGCGTCGACGGGGGCGTCCGCGGGCCCGTCCACCGGGGCGTCGGCCGTGTTGTCAGCGATGTCGGTCATCGTCGGGTCCTGTTCCGGGGGTCGAGGGCCTCGCGCAGGCTCTCGCCCACGAGGGTGAAGCCGAGTGCCGTGATCGCGATGCAGAGACCGGGCAGGATCGCCAGGCGCGGTGCGACCGCGAGCTCCTGCTGCGCGGCCGTCAGCATGCGCCCCCACTCCGCGGTGGACGGCTCGCCGCCGCCCAGCCCGAGGAAGGAGAGCGCAGCGGCCTCGATCACTGCCGTGGCCAGGGTCAGCGTCGCCTGCACGATGACGGGGCCGATGCTGTTGGGCAGCACGTGGCTCATGGTCACCGAACGCCGGCTGAGGCCCAGCGCGGACGCGGCCAGCACGTAGTCCTGGCCGCGCTGCGCGAGCATCGAGCCGCGCAGCAGGCGGGCGAAGATCGGGATCTGCACCACACCGATGGCGATGATCACCGACATCGAGGACTGGCCGGCGATCGCCGCGATCGACACCGCCAGGAGCAGGGAGGGCACCGACAGCATCAGGTCCACCAGGCGCATCACGCCGAAGTCGACCCACTTGCCCAGCCAGCCGGCGAGCAGGCCCAGCAGCATGCCGCCGACGAGGCCGAACAGCGTGGACAGCACGCCGACCAGGAGCGAGGCCTGGGCGCCCCAGATCAGCTTGCTCAGCACGTCGCCGCCGTAGCGGTCCAGGCCGAGCGGGTACTCGGCCGACGGCCCGGGGATCATGGTGGGCCGCACCTCGGCGCGGCCCGGCAGCTCGGTGGGGCCGTACGGGGCGAGCAGCGGCGCGAGCACCGCCACCACGACGAACACGGCGACGATGACGAAGCCGATGATCGCGACGGGGTTCCGGCGCAGGGTGCGCCAGGCACGCGCCCAGACGCCCTCGCCGGCGTGGTCCTCCCCGCCGGGCCCGTCGCCGTGGATGCTGGTACGGAGCGGCTCGGCGGCCACGCCGTCGGTCACAGGAAGCTCGTTGGCGCTCACTGCTGCCTCCTCAACCGGGGGTCGATCAGCCCGTACGACACGTCGACGAGCAGGTTTACGAGGGCGTAGACCACGGCGATCATGAGCACGAAGCCCTGCATGACCGGGTAGTCCGCGTTGAAGACGGAGTCCGCGAGGAAGCTGCCGATGCCGCTGAACGCGAAGACGGTCTCGGTGAGCACCGCCCCGGACAGCAGCAGGCCGACCTGCAGGCCGATGGTCGTCACCACGGGGAGCATGGCGTTCTTCAGCACGTGGTCCGCGCGCAGGCGGGCGGGCTTGATGCCCTTGGCCCGCGCCGTACGGACGTAGTCGGCGTTCTGCACCTCGGAGACGGCGGCGCGCGTCATGCGGGCCACGATCGCGAGCGGGATGGTGCCGAGCGCGATGCCCGGCAGGATCAGGTGCACCAGCGCGTCCCAGGCCGCGTCCCACTCACCGGTGAGCAGGCCGTCCAGGACGTAGAAGTTCGTCGGGTGCGTCGCGACCATCGTGGCGCTCTGCCGCCCCGTCGTCGGGAACCAGCCGAGCTCGACGGCGAACACGTACTTCAGGATGAAGGCCAGGAAGAACACGGGCACCGTGACGCCGATCAGCGAGACCACGACCGCCGAGTGGTCGACGACCGAGCCGGCCCGGCGGGCCGCCACGTAGCCGAGCGGGATGCCGATGCCGATCGCGAAGACCAGCGCCACCACGGTGAGCTCGATCGTCGCGGGGAACCGCGTGAGGAACTCGTCGATCACGGGCCGGCCGCTCTGCAGCGAGGTGCCGAAGTCGCCCTGCAGCAGCCGCATGAGGTACTTGCCGTACTGCACGATCAGGGGCTGGTCGAGGCCGAGCTGGGCCTCGATCTCGGCGGCGGCCTCGGGGGTGTACCGCTCGCCGAGCATGGCCTGCACGGGCCCGCCGGGCAGGGCGCGAACCCAGCCGAACAGCAGGATCGACAGACCCAGCAGGATGGGTATCAGGAGCAGCAGGCGCTGCACGATCAGTCTGAGCATCGTTCCTCGACAGACATGCGTTCATCGGTCGACCGCGCAACCGGCTCGTGGCCGGCCCGGGCGACTCCGGACAGCGGTCGGGGCGCGGCGGAAGCCGCGCCCCGACCTGAGGTATTTCACCCTAGGGCGTGGGCGCCCCAGGCAGTTCGAGAGGGAACCTTACCCCCTCGACTACTCGTCACCGCCGAGGGTGATGACGCTGTACACCTCGTCCTGCACCGGGGAGATCGGGTAGCCCTCGACCCCGGGCGCGACGACGAGCGACGGCACCGGGCTGGCCAGCGGGACACCGGGGAGGGCGTCCATGATCACCTCGTTGGCGTGCTTGTAGGCGTCCTCCTGCTCGTCCAGCGGAGCATTGCGGGCGTCCTTGATCGCGTCGAAGACCTCCTGGTCGTCGAAGCCCCACTCCAGCGACGGCGCCCCGAAGAACGTGCCGATGAAGTTGTAGGTGTCGTTGTAGTCACCCGTCCAGCCCAGCAGGTGCAGACCGTGCTTCTCGCCGCCCTGGATGGTGTCGATGTACGTCGGGCTCCACGGCTCCGGCGTCGCCGTGACCGTGATGCCGACCTCCTCGAGGTCCGCGGAGACGGCCTCGTAGATCGCGGCGGGGTCCGGCATGTACGGACGCGAGACCTCGGTCGGGTAGTTGAACTCGAGCTCGAGGTTCTCCTGGCCGGCCTCCTTGAGGAGCTCCTTGGCCTTCTCGGGGTCGTAGTCGTAGGTCGTGACGTCGTCGCTGTAGCCCGTGACGATCTCCGGCACGAACTGCGTGGCGGGCGCCGTGCCCTCCGGGAGCGTCGCCTGGACGAGGCCCTCCTTGTCGATCGCGTAGGCGATCGCCTGGCGGACCTTGATGTCGTCCAGCGGCTTCTGCGCCTGGTTCATGCCCAGGTACAGGATGTTGAACGCGTCGCGGTCGAGGATCGTGTAGCCGGCCTCCTTGAGCGCGTCGACGTCGGCGGGCGCGACCAGGTCGTACCCGTCGATGTCGCCGGCCTCGAGCGCCTGACGACGCGCGGTGCCGTCGGCGATCACCGTGAAGACGATGGTCTTGACGTCGCCGATCTCGCCCCAGTAGTTCTCGTTGGCGGCCAGCGTGACGCTCTCGCCGCTCTTCCACTCCTGGAACGTGTACGGGCCCGTGCCGACCGGGTGCTCCCGGCCGTACTCGGTGAGCTTCGGCGCGTCGGCCGTGCCCTCGACGTCGTCCGCGCCGAACTCCTCCATCGCCGTGGGCGACTGCATCGAGAACGACGGCAGCGACAGCGCCGGGACCAGCTCGGGGATCGGCGTGTTCAGCGTGATGACGGCGGTGGCCGCGTCGGACGCCTCGCACGAGTCGTACAGGCTGTCGTCGCCCGTACCGCCGAAGACCGCCTTGTAGTAGTACGAGAGGTTCTCGTGGGCGGCCAGACCGGTCCAGTCGTGCCAGCGGTCGAAGTTGGCGCACACGGCCTCGGCGTCGAAGTCCGTGTCGTCCTGGAACTTCACGCCCTCCTTGAGGTGGAACGTGTACTCCAGGCCGTCGTCGCTGATGTCCCAGCTCTCGGCGAGCAGGGGGGCGGGGTCGGCGGTGCCGGGCTCGACACCGACCAGGCCCTCGAAGATCTGGCGGGCGACCCGGAACGTTTCGCCGTCGCTGGCGAACGCGGGGTCGAGCGAGCTGGGCTCGGCCGAGCCGGCGAAGACGAACGTGCCGTCAGTGCCCCCGCCCTCACCTCCGTCGGCGTCCCGCTCGCTGGCGACACAACCGCTCAGAGCCACCGCGAGCGCGGTCACCAGGGTGACGCCGCCCGCAAGGCGCGTAGCGCGTCGACGCATGGCACTCTCCTTCCTCGAGCGCATCGGCAGGCCCGGGTTCGGGCACGACGACGCGCAGACGTTTGCGCCTGACCTTAGGAGCCCTTTCGTTGCTTCCGTATTTCGCTACGGCACTCGCAATCCAATCGTGACCCTTTTGTTACCGCTATGAATGTGGTAGTTGGCCCGGGCTTCACCGGTGCGTGCGCGAGCGGGCCGAGCGGGGATGATGGCACCGTGACCTCTGACGAACCGGTGTCCTTCGGCTACCGCGACCTGCCCGACGACCGCGGCGTCGCCCGGAGCTGGTGGGACGCCAACGCGGGCGAGTACCTCGACGAGCACCGCGACTTCCTCGGCGACGCCGGGTTCCGCTGGGGGCCGGAGGGACTGACCGAGGCGGAGGCGGGCCTGCTGGGCGACGTCGCCGGGCGCGACGTGCTGGAGGTCGGGGCCGGGGCCGCGCACTGCTCGCGCTGGCTCGCGTCCCGCGGCGCGCGGGCGGTCGCCACGGACTTCTCGGCGGGCATGCTGGCGGGGGCGGTGCGCCTCGACGCCGCGACCGGCGTCGTCGTGCCGCGGGTGCAGGCCGACGCGCGGGCGCTGCCCTTCGCGGACGGCGCGTTCGACGTCGTCTTCACGTCGTTCGGCGCCCTGCCCTTCGTGCCCGACCCCGTGCGCGTGCACCGGGAGGCCGCCCGTGTGCTGCGCCCCGGCGGCCGCTGGGTGTTCTCGGTGACCCACCCCCTGCGCTGGGCGTTCCCGGACGACCCGAGCCTGCACGGCCTCACGGCCAACCGGTCGTACTTCGACCGCCGCCCCTACGTGGAGGCGGACGCCGCCGGGCGGGTCGTCTACGCGGAGTACCACCGGACCGTCGGCGACCACGTGCGGGACGTGGTCGCCGCCGGGCTGCGGCTGGTCGACCTGGTCGAGCCCGAGTGGCCGGACTGGAACGACCAGGTCTGGGGCGGCTGGGGGCCGGAGCGCGGCCGCTACCTCCCGGGCACCGCGGTCTTCGTGACGACCCGCCCCTGACCTCGGCTAGTGGCCCGCCTCGTGCCAGGTGGCGCCGGTACCGACGGAGACGTCCAGCGGGACGTTGAGCTCGAACGCCGCGCCCATCTCGGTGCGCAGCACCTCCTCGGCCACGTCCCGCTCCCCCGGCGACACCTCGAGCACGAGCTCGTCGTGCACCTGGAGCAGCAGGCGCGAGGCGAGACCGCGCTCGTCCAGCGCGCGCTGGACGCGGAGCATCGCGAGCTTGATGATGTCGGCGGCGCTGCCCTGGATGGGCGCGTTCAGCGCCATGCGCTCCGCCATCTGCCGGCGCTGCCGGTTGTCGCTCGTGAGGTCGGGCAGGTAGCGCCGGCGGCCGAGGATCGTGGCGGTGTAGCCGGTGGCGCGCGCCTCCTCGACCACGCCCGACAGGTAGTCGCGCACGCCGCCGAACCGCTCGAAGTAGTCGTCCATCAGCGTCTGCGCCTCGCCCGTGGCGATGTTGAGCTGCTGCGACAGGCCGAAGGCGCTCAGGCCGTAGGCCAGGCCGTACGACATGGCCTTGATCTTGGAGCGCATCTCGGGCGTCACGTCGGCGGGGTCGACCTCGAACACACGCGAGCCCACGTAGCGGTGCAGGTCCTCGCCCGAGTTGAACGCCGCGATGAGGCCCTCGTCGCCCGACAGGTGCGCCATGATGCGCATCTCGATCTGGCTGTAGTCGGCCGTCAGCAGGGACTCGTAGCCCTCGCCCACCCGGAACGCGCGGCGGATCTGCCGGCCCGCCTCGGTGCGGATCGGGATGTTCTGCAGGTTCGGGTCCGTCGAGCTCAGGCGGCCCGTGGCGGCGATGGTCTGCTGGAACGTGGTGTGGATGCGGCCGTCCGGGGCCACGGACTTGAGCAGCCCCTCGACCGTGACCCGGAGGCGGGAGACGTCGCGGTGCGCCAGCAGGTGCGCCAGGAACGGGTGCTCCGTCTTGACGAACAGGTCCTGCAGGCTCGCCGCGTCGGTGGTGTAGCCGGTCTTGATCTTCTTGGTCTTGGGCATGCCGAGCTGGTCGAAGAGGACCTCCTGCAGCTGCTTGGGGCTGCCGAGGTTCACCTCGCGGTCGATCACGGCGTAGGCGTCGGCCGCGGCGTCGGCCACCCCCTGGGCGAACTGCTTCTCCAGGCCCGTGAGGTACTCGGTGTCCGCCGCGATGCCGATGCGCTCCATCCGGGCGAGCACCCCCGAGAGCGGCAGCTCGACGTCGTCCAGGAGGTGCGTGGCGTCGCGGTCGGCGAGCTCGCCCTCCAGCGCGGTCGCGAGGTCGGCGACACCCTGCGCGCGCACGGCCTCGGCCTGCCCCTCGGTCTCGCCCTCCAGCGACAGGTCCAGCGCGCCCTGCGCGCCCTCGGGCTCCGCGACCTTGAGCTCCCGCCCCAGGTGCCGGACGGCGAGGTCGCCCAGGTCGTAGCCGCGCTGGTCCGGGTAGCACAGGTAGGCCGCGAGCTCGGTGTCGAACACGACGCCGTCGAGCTCCATGCCGCGCGCCGCGAGCATGTGCGCGGCCGCCTTCGCCCCGTGCAGCACCTTGGGCGCGTCGGCGTCGGCGAGCCAGGCCGCGAGCGCCTTCTCGTCGTCGGGCCCGAGCTGCGTGAGGTCGAGGTAGGCGGCCTCGCCGCCCGGCTGCGCCACGGCGACGGCCCACGCGTCCCCGCCGCCGGGCGTGGTCTTGCCGGACACCTCGACGCCCACGCGCCCGGTGCGCGCGGCGAGCCAGGCGCCGAGGGCGCCCGGGTCGAGGTCGGCCAGGTCGAGCTCGACGGACGCGCCGGCGGGCGCCTCCTCCTCGGCCGCGCCCGCGGGGTCCACGGCGAGCAGCCGGTCACGGAGCTGGCCGAACTGCAGCGTGTCCGAGACGAGGTGCACGGCCTCGCGGTCGAAGCCCGCGAGGGCGAGGTCGGCCACGGCGAGCGGCAGCTCGACGTCGGTCAGCAGGGCGTTCAGCTCGCGGTTGACCCGCACCTGGTCGAGGTGCGCGCGCAGGTTCTCCCCCGCCTTGCCCTTGATCTCGTCGGCGGCGTCCAGCAGCGCGGCGAGGCCGCCGTGCGCGGTGATCCACTTGGCGGCGGTCTTGGGCCCGACCCCGGGCACGCCCGGGAGGTTGTCGCTGGTCTCGCCCACGAGCGCCGCGAGGTCCGGGTAGCGCTCGGGCGGCACGCCGTACTTGGCCTCGACCGCCTCGGGGTCCATGCGGGCCAGCTCGGAGACGCCCTTCTTGGGGTACAGGACGGTGACGTCGCCGTTGACGAGCTGCAGCGTGTCGCGGTCGCCCGAGCAGACCAGCACCTCCATGCCCGCGGCCTTGGCCTGCGTGGCGAGGGTGGCGAGGATGTCGTCGGCCTCGATGCCGGGCAGCTCGATCGAGCTGATGCGGAGGGTGTCGAGCACCTCCTTGATCAGGGGCACCTGCCCCTTGAACGCGTCCGGCGTGGCGTCGCGCGTGCCCTTGTAGGCGGGGAAGCGCTCCGTGCGGAACGTGACCCGGCCCGCGTCGAACGCCACCGCCATGTGGGTGGGCTGCTCGTCGCGCAGCAGGTTCGTCAGCATCGACGTGAAGCCGTAGACGGCGTTGGTGATCTGTCCTGAGCTGGTCGCGAGGGTGTCGGGCAGCGCGTAGAACGCCCGATAGGCCATGGAATGACCGTCGATCAGCAGGAGACGGGGGCGGCCTGAGGACGGCGTACCCGGAGTACGGCTTGGCGCGGTGGAGGTCACGCCTGACAACATAGCTCGCATGACTGACACGAGCGCTTCCGCGACGCCTTCCGACGCAGGTTCCGAGATCGACTGGAAGGCCATGTACGCCGGCGCCGACACCGCGGGCACGCTCTTCGAGCGCATGGAGATGGAGCTCCTGGAGCTCGCCCCGGACCGCGCCGTCGGGCGGATCCCGGTGAAGGGCAACACACAGCCCGCCGGTCTGCTGCACGGGGGCGCCTCTGTGGTGCTCGCCGAGACCCTCGGCTCGCTGGCCGCGCAGGCGCACGCCGGGCCGGGCAAGAAGACCGTGGGCATCGAGGTGAGCGCCACGCACCACCGGGGCGCGCGCGACGGCCACGTCACGGGCACGGCGACGGCGATCCACCTGGGCCGGTCGACGGCGTCCTACGAGATCGTGATCACCGACGACGCCGGCAAGCGGGTGTGCACGGCGCGCCTGACCTGCATGATCCTCGGCTGAGCCGGAGGCCCCCGGCGCACGGTGTTCGACGGCATCACCGCTCCAGGGCAGGGCTTACGCAGCCGGGGAGGTAACAGAGAGGTAGCACTGCTCCGTGCTCGTTACCCTTCCCGCTGCGAAGGCATCTTCCCGGCCCGGGGAGAGCGACGGACTCCGATCGCCGGCCTGCTCCGCGAGGAGAGCGCTAGCCGGCCTTCGCCGGGTGGCGGCGCGACGGGGCGCCGCCACCCACCGCGCGCATGTCGATGGGCCCGGACTCCATCACGGAGCGGGCCCGGCGGCGGCGGGCGATGAGATCCTCGATGCCGCCGCGGGCGGACCGCCGGCCGTGCGCGCCGTCGCGGGCGGTGGCCTCGGCCGCGAGGCGGCGCTGCAGCGCGGCGACGGACGCCACGCGGTGGCCGGCGGCCGGGGCGAACCCGAGGCGGGCGAGGAAGCGCTGGACGCCGCGGTTGCCGGGTACGGGCGCGGAGTAGATGTCGTGACACTCGTGCTCGGCCGCGAGGTCGGTGGCCGCGCGCAGCAGCGCGTGACCGACGCCGTGACGGCGGGTCTGCGGCGCCACGAACAGCATGTCCAGGTAGAGGCTGGCGCGCTCCGCGAAGAGGTATGCCGCCACGACCCGGCCCAGGACGACTCCGACGACCTGGCCGTCCTGCTCCGCGACCAGCACATGACCGCCCGCCGCCAGCAGCACGCTGAGGTGCTCCAGCAGCCGGTCGACCTCCTGGGCGCCGAGCTGGGCCCCGGTGGGCGAGTCGTCGCGCGCGGCAGCGGCCAGCGCCGCCACGGCGGGTAGGTCGGCCTCGCGCGCGGGGTGGATGTCCAGCACGGTGCGCACGCTCATCTCCTCCCGGGTGTCTGGCGGCCGGACGTCACGCCCGGCTCCGCGCAGACACTAGTCCCGAGCGGGCCGGCAGAGAACAGGCAGTGCCGAATTTCACCCGCTCCGGGACGACGGGTCCGGATGGCGTGTTCCACCGCTCGCTCAGGCCCCGACCTGCTCGATGACGGCGTCGGCGACCTCGCGCATGGTGAGGCGGCGGTCCATCGACGTCTTCTGGATCCAGCGGAACGACTCCGGCTCCGACAGGCCCATCTTCGTCATGAGCAGACCCTTGGCGCGGTCCACGCGCTTGCGGGTCTCGAAGCGCTCGGTCAGGTCGGCGACCTCGGCCTCCAGCGCACCGATCTGCGAGTACCGCGAGATGGCGATCTCGACGGCGGGCAGCAGGTCGGCCGGGGTGAAGGGCTTGACCACGTACGCCATGGCACCGGCGTCGCGGGCGCGCTCGACGAGCTCCGTCTGCGAGAACGCCGTGAGCAGCACGACGGGCGCGGCGTGGGCCTTGCCGATGCGCTCGGCGGCAGAGATGCCGTCCAGCTCGGGCATCTTGACGTCCATCACGACGACGTCGGGCTTGAGCTCGATGGCCAGGTTGACGGCGGTCTCGCCGTCACCGGCCTCACCCACGACGTCGAAACCCGCCTCGCGCAGGGTCTCCACGACGTCCATGCGGATGAGTGCCTCGTCCTCCGCCACGACGGCGCGACGGGAGGGGTTGGCGGGAGCTGCCTCGGGCTCGGCATCGACCAGCGGGGGCAGGTCCAGGGAAAGCTTCTCGGTGTTCTCGTCGGTCACGAAGGACATCCTACGTTGCGCACCTGGGCTTGGGACCCAGGCCGGCGGTGTGGTTCGATGTCTGCTGCACCACGCGGCGTGCCCCCGTAGCCCAACCGGCAGAGGCAATCGGCTCAAACCCGATCCAGTGTGGGTTCGAATCCCACCGGGGGCACCACTCATCGTCACCGGCTGACCGCGGTTCAGCAGGCACCTGCTGCCAGCCGGGCGGCAGTTCTGGCAGCGGGTGCATGGTCAACTCCGTCAGCCGACGACGACCGGGCTCGTCTCGTACCGGACGACCTCCAGCCCGAACTCCGCCAGGATCTCGGGCAGCAGCCGCACCACGTCGCGGTCCTTCTCCCGGTTCGACTCGGACAGCTCCGACCACGGCACGCCGATCATGGGGTGGATCCGGGCGGCGTCGTCCCGCACGGGGCCGCTGCGCCAGCCCGCGGCGACGCGCACGGACTCCCACAGCTCGTGCTCGGCCTCGGCGAGCCGGTCGAGCTCCGCGCCGTCGAAGACCACGTCCGGGGCGCCGTCGCGCGGTGCGATCGTCGCGCCCATGCGTGACAGGCGCGCGGGCAGCCCGACCACCCAGCCCCGGTTGGAGGCCCGCAGGTCGTCCGACAGGTCCTCCCAGCGCACCATCGCGGGGACCTCGCCCCAGCCGACGCCACGCTCGAGCTGGTTGCGCAGGTAGACGTGGTGCACGGAGCGCGCGATCCGCTCGTACATGTCGGCGTGCGCCCGGGCCTCGACACGCTCGACGTCGGCGAGCAGGTCGCGCGTGGTCACGGTCCGCAGCCGGCCGTCCAGGTTGTCGAGCACGCGCGACGCCTCGGTGCCGAACGCGCCCGTCAGGCCCGCCAGTCCGTCGAGCAGGAGCACCAGCGACCCGGGGCCGCCGTGCCACAGCCGCGTCGCCGTCAGCGCCACCCGCAGGGACACGCCGTCCGACGCGTGGCACACGTAGACGGTGTCCGGGGTGCCGCCGCCCGCACCGAGCACCGGCACCGCCCGCAGCTCGATCCGCTGGGCCACGGGCGACCAGCGGGCCCGCAGCTCGCCGGCCACGTGGTCGGCGTCGTCCGCGCTCAGGTCGACGACCAGGCGCAGCCCCTCCCCCGCGAGCTCCCACTCCCGGGCCAGCCCCACCACGAGGGCCTTGGCGAACTCGCCCGAGCCGACCACCACCAGGTGCGTCACCGGGGCCGGGCCGCCGGGGGCGTCCAGGATGCGCCGCACCTCTCGGACGGCGAGGGCCTGCGCGGCGATGACGTCGAGCGTGAAGAAGTCCACGCCGGGCTCCGCGCAGCTCAGGTGCCGCGCCTGGAGCGCCACGCCCAGGTCGGGGTCGCTGACGTGCGCGTACAGCCGCTCGGGGCCGCGGCCCGCGCGGCGGACCGCCGCCTCCGCCTCCGCGACGGTCAGCACGTTCGCCGTCGCGTCGGTGGTGTCGTCGCCGCACGCGTACAGCACGGTCGCGCCCGGGAGGCCGACGTCGGACAGGCCGGCGGCGTCCGGGGTGCGCAGCACGCGGTGCCCGGCCGCCTCCAGCGCGGCGGTGACGGTGTCGGCGGCGTCGGTCTCGCCGACGACGATCGCGTGCCCGCGCGCACGACGCTGGCTGAACCGCCGGAGCTCACCGGTGAACAGGGCGCGCGCCGCCTCGAACAGGGCGTAGACGGCGGTGCCGGGCGCGAGGAACCGCGCGACCTGGAGCTGCCAGGACAGCGGCCCGCCGCCGCTGGCGGGGTCGGCGCCCATCACGAAGAGCTGGAGGTCGTGGTAGACGACGTCGTACCAGGTGCGGCCGGGCACGTGCGTGGTGTCGAGCATCAGGCCCCACCAGCCGAGGCTGAGCGAGACCACCACGAGCACGGCGAAGCCGATCCGGGACCAGGGCAGGGAGGCGCGGTTCACGCCGGAACAATAGCGACATCTCCGCCACCCGACTGCCAGCGTGAGAACGACCGCGCCGAGTCAGCGTCCTGGTCCGCCTGTACCCCGGACGAATCCGGGGTACAGGCGGACCAGGACGCTGACTCGGCGCGGTCGTTCTCGGCGTGGCCGTCGTGTGACGTCAGCCCTTGCTGCGGCCGTCCGTGTGGGAGCCGATGCGGTGCACCAGGATCGAGTTGGTCGTGCCCGGCACGCCGACCGGCGCACCCGAGACCACCACCACCGTGTCGCCCTTCTCGGCGAGGCCCTGGTCCTGCAGGGTCAGGTCCACCTGGGCGACCATGGCGTCCACCGTGTCGACCTTGGGCACGAGGTACTCGGAGGTACCCCACGTCAGGGCGAGGGTGTTGGCGACGTCCTGCTCGGGGGTGAACGCGAGCAGCGGGATGGACGAGCGCAGGCGGGACATCCGGCGCGCGGAGTCGCCCGACTGCGTGAACGTCACGAGGTACTTGACCCCGAGCGTCTCACCGATCTCGGCGGCGGCACGCGTGATGGCGCCACCACGGGTGTGCGGCGTGGAGCCGAGCGGCGCGATGCGCTCCCGGCCCGCCTCCTCCGTGGCCTCGATGATCCGGGCCATGGTCTGGACCGTGATGATCGGGTAGTCGCCCACCGAGGTCTCGCCCGAGAGCATGACCGCGTCGGCGCCGTCGAGCACCGCGTTGGCGCAGTCGGACGCCTCGGCGCGGGTCGGCGTCGGCGACGTCGTCATCGACTCCAGCACCTGCGTGGCGACGATGACCGGCTTGGCGTTGCGCCGCGCCATCTCGACGATGCGCTTCTGCACGAGCGGCACCTGCTCCAGCGGCATCTCGACCGCGAGGTCACCGCGCGCCACCATGACGCCGTCGAACGCCGCGATGACCTCGGCGAGGTTCTCCACGGCCTGCGGCTTCTCGATCTTGGCGATGACGGGGACCGTGCGGCCCTCCTCCTCCATCACGCGGCGGACGTCCTCGTAGTCCTTGGCGGACCGCACGAACGACAGCGCGATGAAGTCGGCGCCCAGGGCGAGCGCCCAGCGCAGGTCCGACTCGTCCTTGTCGGACAGGGCGGGCACGGACACGGCGACGCCGGGCAGGTTGATGCCCTTGTTGTTCGAGACCGGTCCGGGAACCTCGACCTCGGTGACGACGCGCGGGCCGTCGACGGCGGTGACGCGCACGCGCACCTTGCCGTCGTCGATCAGCAGCGGGTCGCCCACCTGGGCGTCCTGGGCCAGGCCCTTGTGGGTGGTCGAGACGATCTCACGGTTGCCGAGGATGTCCTCGGTTGTGATGGTGAACGTGTCGCCCTTGTTCAAGAAATGCTTTTCGTCTCCCGCGAACCGGCCGAGCCGGATCTTGGGTCCCTGCAGGTCGACCAGTACGGCGACCGACTTTCCTGCCGCCTTGGCGGCCTCTCGCACGTTGCGGTATACCGCCGCATGAGCCTCCTGCTCGCCGTGGCTGCGGTTGATCCGCGCCACGTTCATGCCGGCGTCAACGAGCTCCCGGAGTTTTTCCGGGCTCTCCGTGGCGGGTCCGATGGTGCACACGATCTTGGCTCTGCGCATGTCTCCAGCCTAGGCATGGTGGGCGCCAGCGCGCCCTGTGGGGGTGTACAACTCCCGGTGGGGTTCTCGGGTCACGATCGCAGAGCGAGCGTGCGGGGACGCACCGGGGCGGGCAGCTCGGTGCTGCCCTGGAGGTAGGTGTCGGCCGCGGCGGCCGCGGCGCGGCCCTCGGCGATCGCCCACACGATGAGGGACTGCCCGCGGCCGGCGTCACCGGCGACGAACACGCCCGGCAGGCTCGCGGCGTAGTCGTCGCCGCGGGCCACGAGGCCGCGCTCGGTGACCTCGATGCCGGTCTGCTCCTCGAGCACGCCGACCTCGGGGCCGGTGAACCCCATGGCCACCAGCACGAGGTCCGCGGGGATCTCACGCTCGGTGCCGGCCTTCGGGGCGCGGCGGCCGTCGGGCAGGTACTCGGTCTCGGCGACCTTGAGGGCGCGGACGTTGCCGTCCTCGTCGGCCAGGAACTCGACCGTGGAGGCCAGGTAGGTGCGCTCGCCGCCCTCCTCGTGCGAGGTCGAGACCTCGAACAGGATGGGGTCGGTGGGCCACGGCTGGTTCGCCGGGCGCTCGACCGGCGGCTTCTTGCCGATGGCGAGCGTGGTGACGCTCGCGGCGCCCTGGCGCAGCGCGGTGCCGAGGCAGTCCGAGCCGGTGTCGCCGCCGCCGATGATGACCACGTGCTTCCCGGCCGCCGTCGGCGCGCCCTCGGGCAGGTCGTCGGGCGTACCGGCCGCGACCGCCTTGTTGGCGGGCGTCAGGAAGTCCATGGCGTAGTGGATGCCGGCGAGGTCCCGTCCCGGCACGGGCAGCTCGCGCGGCACGGTGGCGCCCGTGGCGACCACGACGGCGTCGAACCGGCGGCGCAGGGCGTCCCAGCTGATGTCCTCGCCGATCGTCACGCCGGCACGGAAGCGGGTGCCCTCGGCCTCCATCTGCGCCAGACGGCGGTCGATGTGCAGCTTCTCGAGCTTGAAGTCCGGGATGCCGTAGCGCAGCAGGCCGCCGATGGCGTCGTCGCGCTCGTAGACGACCACGGTGTGACCGGCGCGCGTGAGCTGCTGCGCTGCGGCGAGGCCCGCGGGGCCCGAGCCGACGACGGCCACCGTGGAACCGGTGAGCCGCTCCGGGACGTGCGGCGTGACCAGGCCACGCGCGAACGCCTCGTCGATGATCGAGACCTCGACGTTCTTGATGGTGACCGCGGGCTGGTTGATGCTCAGCACGCAGGACGACTCGCACGGCGCCGGGCACACCCGCCCGGTGAACTCCGGGAAGTTGTTCGTGGCGTGCAGGCGGTCGATCGCGTCGGCCCACTGGCCGCGCCAGACCAGGTCGTTCCAGTCGGGGATCAGGTTGCCCAGCGGGCAGCCCTGGTGGCAGAACGGCACGCCGCAGTCCATGCAGCGGCCGGCCTGCTCCTTCAAGAACGCCTGACCCTCCTCGCGGTGCGCGTGCGTGTCCTTCCAGTCACGCAGCCGCACCTCGACGGGCCGGTTCGGCGGGAGCTCCCGCTCCCGGACCTTCAGAAATCCTCGGGGGTCAGCCACGTGCCACCTCCATGATCTGGTTCCACACGGACGGGTCCCACTGGGTCTTGCCCGAGATGTCGGTGCCGTCGGCCTCGGCCTCGGCGAGGGCGAGGCGCACGCGCGCCCAGCCCGGGGGCAGCAGCCGGCTGAACCGGCCCCGCGCGGCGGCGGGGTCCGCGAGCAGCTCGGCCGCGACGGTCGAGCCGGTCTCGGCCAGGTGCCGCTCCAGGAGGCCGCGCACGGTCTCCCAGTCGGCGTCGTCCAGGACGCCGACGGCGAGCTCGCCCGCCTCCAGCGCCGCCTGGTTGACGCGGGAGACCCGCAGGTCCAGGAAGAACGCGGTGCCGCCGGACATGCCCGCGCCGACGTTGCGGCCCGTGGGACCGAGCACCAGCACGGTACCGCCGGTCATGTACTCGCAGGCGTGGTCGCCCACGCCCTCGGCGATCAGGGTCGCGCCGGAGTTGCGCACCCCGAACCGCTCCCCCACGCGTCCGCGCAGGAACACCTCGCCGGAGGTGGCGCCGTAGCCGATGACGTTGCCCGCGATGACGTTGGCGCCGTCGAGCACGGAGGCCCGGTCGGGCCGCACCGCGACGCGGCCGCCCGACAGGCCCTTGCCGACGTAGTCGTTGGCGTCGCCGAACAGGCGCAGCGTGATGCCGCGCGGCAGGAACGCGCCGAGCGACTGGCCGGCGGACCCGGTCAGGGTCACCTCGATCGTGTCGTCCGGCAGGCCCGCGCCCCGGTACCGCTTGGTCACCTCGTGGCCCAGCATCGTGCCGACCGTCCGGTTGACGTTGCGCACCGGCAGCTCGATCTTGACGGCTTCCCCGCGCTCCAGGGCCGGGGCCGCGGCCGCGATGAGCTGGTTGTCCAGCGCCCGGGCGAGGCCGTGGTCCTGCACCCGGGTGTGGCGCAGGGACGAGCCCTCCTTGAGCTGCGGCCGGGCGAGCACCGGCGTCAGGTCGAGGCCCTGCGCCTTCCAGTGGTCGACCGCCTTGCGGGTGTCGAGCACCTGCACCTGGCCCACGGCCTCCTCGAGGCTGCGGAACCCGAGCGCCGCGAGGTGCTCGCGCACCTCCTGGGCGATGAACTCGAAGAAGTTCACGACGAACTCCGGCTTGCCGGTGAACCGGCTGCGCAGCTCGGGGTTCTGCGTGGCGACGCCGACGGGACAGGTGTCCAGGTGACAGACGCGCATCATGACGCAGCCCGAGACCACCATGGGCGCCGTCGCGAAGCCGAACTCCTCGGCCCCGAGCAGCGCCGCGACGATGACGTCGCGGCCGGTCTTCATCTGCCCGTCGACCTGCACCACGATGCGGTCGCGCAGGTCGTTGAGCACGAGCGTCTGCTGGGTCTCGGCCAGGCCGATCTCCCACGGCGTGCCGGCGTGCTTGAGCGACGTGAGCGGCGAGGCGCCCGTCCCGCCGTCGTGCCCCGAGATGAGGACGACGTCGGCGTGCGCCTTCGAGACCCCTGTCGCGACCGTCCCCACCCCGAACTCGCTGACCAGCTTCACGTGCACGCGCGCCGACGGGTTGGCGTTCTTCGCGTCGTGGATGAGCTGGGCCAGGTCCTCGATCGAATAGATGTCGTGGTGCGGCGGCGGCGAGATGAGGCCGACGCCGGGGGTCGAGTGCCGGGTCGCGGCGACCCACGGGTACACCTTGTTCCCGGGCAGCTGGCCGCCCTCGCCGGGCTTGGCGCCCTGGGCGAGCTTGAGCTGGATGTCGGTGGCCTGCGTGAGGTACTCCGACGTCACGCCGAACCGGCCCGAGGCGATCTGCTTGACGCGCGAGCGGCGCTCGTCGTCGTACAGGCGCTCCGGGTCCTCGCCGCCCTCGCCCGTGTTGGAGCGGCCGCCGAGGCGGTTCATCGCGATCGCGAGGGTCTCGTGCGCCTCGGCCGAGATCGAGCCGTAGGACATGGCGCCCGTGTTGAACAGCTTGACGATCTCGGAGACCGGCTGGACCTCGTCGATCGGCACCGGCTCGCGGTCGGGGCTGAAGCGCAGCAGGCCGCGCAGCGTCATGAGGCGGTTCGACTGCTCGTCCACGCGCCGCGTGTACTGCCGGAAGATGTCCATCCGACCGGACCGCGTGGCGTGCTGCAGCCGGAACACCGTCTCCGGGTCGAAGAGGTGGTCCTCGCCGTCGCGGCGCCACTGGTACTCGCCACCTGTGGTGAGGCGCTCGCCCGGCTTCTTGTTGCCCGACGGCGGATAGGCCTCGGCGTGCCGCGCCGCGACCTCGGCCGCGATGACGTCCAGGCCGATGCCGCCGAGCCGCGAGGTGGTGCCGGTGAAGTAGTCCTCGACCAGGTCGTGGGACAGGCCCACGGCCTCGAAGATCTGGGCGCCGCGGTAGGACATGATCGTGGAGATGCCCATCTTGGACATCACCTTGAGCACGCCCTTGCCGAGCGCCTTGATGAGGTTGGCGACCGCCTGCTCCGGCGTGACGTCCAGGTACCCGCGGCGGGCGAGGTCCTCGACCGTCTCCATCGCGAGGTAGGGGTTCACGGCGGCCGCGCCGTAGCCGATGAGCAGCGCGACGTGGTGCACCTCGCGCACGTCGCCGGCCTCGACCACCAGGGAGACCCGGTTGCGGGTGTGCTTGCGCACCAGGTGGTGGTGCACGGCGCTGGTCAGGAGCAGCGACGGGATCGGGGCGAGCTCGGAGTTCGCGTCGCGGTCCGAGAGCACGAGGAAGCTCGCGCCCTCCTCCACGTACCGGTCGACGTCGGCGAAGATCGCCTCCAGCCGGGCGAGCAGCGCGGCGCCACCGCCCGAGACGTCGTACAGGCCCTGGATGGTCTCGGCCTGGAACAGGCCCTCCAGCTCGCGGTCGCGCTCGACGTGCACGACCTTGGCGAGCTGGTCGTTGTCCAGCACCGGGAAGCCGAGCACGAGCTTGCGCGCGTGCTCCGGCAGGTCGGCCAGCAGGTTCGGCTCCGGGCCGATGGCGCTGCCGATGGCCGTGACCAGCTCCTCGCGGATCGCGTCCAGGGGCGGGTTGGTCACCTGCGCGAACATCTGCGTGAAGTAGTCGAACAGCAGGCGCGGGCGCTGCGAGAGCACCGCGACGGGCGTGTCGGAGCCCATGGCGCCCAGCGGCTCGCCGCCGGTCGTCGCCATCGGCGACAGGATGATCTTGAGCTCTTCCTCGGTGTAGCCGAAGGCCCGCTGCCGACGCCGGACCGACGCCGGGCTGTGCGCCACGTGCTCGCGGTCGGGCAGCTCGTCGAGGTAGACCGAGTGCTCGCGGATCCAGTCCCCGTACGGGTGCATGGCGGCGAGGCCGGACTTGACCTCCTCGTCCTCGACGATCCGGCCGGAGCCGGTGTCCACGAGGAACATCTTGCCGGGCTCGAGGCGGCCCTTGCGGACCACGGTGGCGGGGTCGATGTCGAGCACGCCGGCCTCGGAGGCCAGGACGACCAGGCCGTCCTCGGTGACCCACCAGCGCCCGGGGCGCAGGCCGTTGCGGTCGAGCACGGCGCCGATCAGGGTGCCGTCGGTGAACGTCAGGGAGGCGGGGCCGTCCCACGGCTCGATGAGGTTCGCGTTGTACTGGTAGAACGACCGCAGGGCGGGGTCCATGCCCGGGTTGTTCTCCCAGGCCTCGGGCACCATCATCAGCACGGAGTGCGGCAGGGACCGACCCGACAGGTGCAGCAGCTCCAGCACCTCGTCGAAGCTCGCCGAGTCGCTCGCGCCGGGCGAGCAGACCGGCTGGAGCGGCGCGAGGTCGCCCAGCAGGTCGGACTCCATGGTGCCCTCGCGCGCCGCGACCCAGTTGCGGTTGCCGCGCACGGTGTTGATCTCGCCGTTGTGGGCCAGCAGCCGGAACGGCTGGGCCAGCGGCCACGACGGGAACGTGTTCGTGGAGAACCGCGAGTGGACCAGGGCGAGCTCGGTGGCGTACCGCGGGTCCGACAGGTCGGGGAAGAACGGCTCGAGCTGCGCCGTCGTCAGCATGCCCTTGTACGTCAGGGTGCGGGCGCTGAGCGAGGCGAAGTACAGCCCGACCTCGTTCTCCGCCCGCTTGCGCAGGCGGTAGCAGCGGCGGTCCAGGTCGATCCCGGACAGGCTCCGCGAGGGGTCGGCCACCACGATCTGGCGGAACACCGGCATCGAGGCGCGCGCCGTCGGGCCCACGATCCCGGCGTCGACCGGGACGTCGCGCCACGCGAGCACGTCGAGCTTCTCCTCGGCGGCCAGCGCCTCGACGCGGGCCACGACGGCGTCGCGCTCGGCCTCGTCGGTCGGCAGGAACGCCGTACCGATCGCGTACATCCCGGCGGGCGGCAGGTCCACCCCCACGACGTCGCGGACGAACGCGTCGGGGATCTGGGTGAGGATGCCGGCGCCGTCGCCGCTGTCCTCCTCCGCTCCCACCGCGCCGCGGTGGTCGAGGTTCAGCAGGGCGGTGAGCCCGGCATCGACGATGTCGCGCCCGGGCGTGCCGCGCAGGGTCGCCACGAAGGCGACGCCGCACGCGTCATGCTCGGCCGCCGGGTCGTACAGGCCGCCTTCAAACGTCTGCGTGGGCAGCCCAACCCTCTGTGTCGGCAACGGCTTGGTCATGGGTCCTCACAGGCACTCGGCCGCAGCCGAGCGCAGTTCCTTGCGGTGGTCCGGGACGACGGCGGCCCGGTCGGTCAGGGGGCTCGTCGTCCGGTGGTCCCGGCGGTCGTGCCCCTCAGGTGCGCACGGAGGCGTCCGCGTCGGACTCCTCCTGTGCAGCTGTCTTCACTTCCTCCGGCTCGGCCGCGGCCTCGCCGGTCCCTTCGACTCCTGGGTCAGGCTCCGGCTCGGCCCGTGGGCCCGCCGGCGGTTCGTCGTCCTGTGGTCGCAACCGCACCGACTCCTCCCTGGTGGGGAACCTTCGAGCCAGCACGATCGAGACCACCAGGGCCGCAAGGCCCAGCAGGATCGAGGTCCAGACGTTGAGGCGGAGCCCCAGCACCTGCTCCGCATCGTCGATGCGGAGCATCTCGATCCAGACCCGTCCGAGAGTGTAGAGCAGGACGTACGCCCAGAATACCCGCCCATGACCCAACCTGAACCGACGGTCGAGAAACAGCAGAACTCCGGCCATCAGGAGATTCCACAGGAGCTCGTACAGGAACGTCGGGTGGAAGAGCGTGCCCTCCGGGTACGCCACTCCCGTGGCCGGGTTCGACACCAGGTACTCGGCGTCGATGTGCAGGCCCCAGGGCAGCTCGGTCGGCCGTCCGTACAGCTCCTGGTTGAACCAGTTGCCGAGGCGGCCGACGGCCTGCGCGATCAGCAGGCCCGGCGCCACGGCGTCGGCGAACGACGACAGCCGCACGCCCTGCCGGCGGCAGCCGATCCACGCGCCCACGGCGCCGAGCGCCACGGCGCCCCAGATGCCGAGGCCGCCCTCCCAGACGTAGAGCGCCTGGACGGGGTCACCCCCGCCCGAGAAGTTCTCGCCGAAGTACCGGTCGGGCGACGAGAGGACGTGGTAGATCCGGCCCCCGACGATGCCGAACGGCACCGCCCAGAAGGTGATCTCCAGGACGTCGTCCGGGCTGCCCCCGCGCGCCTTCCACCGCCTGGCGGTGAGCCAGACGGCGAGCACGATGCCCGCGAGGATGGCCAGCGCGTAGGCGCGCAGCGGGAAGATCCCGAGGTACCAGGTGTGCTGGGCCGGGCTGGGGATCTGGGAGACGGCGGGAGCTCCGGGGAGCGCGGCGGACAACGCGGCAGGCAGCTCCACGGACAGAGCGGCCGGCAGTGCGGTCAGCAGCGTCACAGGGCCTCTCCGGAGGGGGTCGCACCGCCAGGCGTGGCGGTAGGGGGGTCGGTGGGCGCGGAAGCGCGAGCCGACCGTACCCCGGCGGCGAGGTCCTCCGTCACGCCGGCCAGATTCGTGAGACGGACCGCCCACTCGTCGTCCGGCAGCGGGCCCTCCGCCAGGAGCGGGCGGACCAGCGCCGAGCCGACGATGACGCCGTCGGCGAAGCGGCCGACCTCGGCGGCCTGCGCCCCCGTGGAGACGCCCAGGCCCACGCAGACGTTCGGCGCGCCGGCGGCGCGCGTGTCGGTCACGAGCTGCTCGGCGCGCGAGCCCACCTGGTTGCGCTCGCCCGTGACGCCCATGAGCGACGCCGCGTAGACGAAGCCGCGCGACTGGCCGACGGTCAGGCGCAGCCGCTCCGGCGTCGAGCTGGGGGCCACGAGGAACACGCGGTCCAGGCCGTGCGCCTCGCTCGCCGCGATCCAGTCGGCGCCCTCGTCGGGGATGAGGTCGGGCGTGATCAGCCCGGCGCCGCCCGCGGCGGCCAGGTCGCGCGCGAACGCGTCCGGGCCGTACTTGAGCACCGGGTTCCAGTACGTCATGACCAGCACGGGCACGTGCGGCGCGTACTGCGTCAGCTCGCGCACCACGCGGAACACGTCGTGCACCCGCGCGCCCGCGTCGAGCGCGCCCTGCGCGGCCGCCTGGATCACCGGGCCGTCGAGGACGGGGTCGGTGTACGGGATGCCGAGCTCGATGATGTCGACGCCGTGGTCCACGAGCATCTTCAGCGCCTCGATCGACCGGTCGACCGTCGGGTAGCCCACCGGCAGGTAGCCCACCAGGGCGGGCCGGTTCTCCTGCGTGCGCAGGCGGGCGATCAGGTCGGCGGTGCCGGAGTGCGTGTCCGGACCCGTGGCCTGCTGCGTCACCGTGGTCATCCCCGGCCCTCCTGTCGTTCGAGCTCCTCGGCCGCGACGTTGTTGTCCGCGCCGTCCAGCAACCCGAACCAGCGGGCCGCCGTCGCCACGTCCTTGTCGCCGCGACCCGACAGGTTCACCAGCAGCAGGAGCGGCTCGCCGCCGGGGCCGGTGCGGCCCTCGGCGGCCGCGGCCCGGCCCACGCGCAGCGCGCCCGCGAGGGCGTGCGCCGACTCGATGGCCGGGATGATGCCCTCGGTGCGGCACAGCAGGCGGAACGCCTCCATGGCCTCGTCGTCGGTCACGGGCTCGTACGTGGCCCGGCCCAGGTCGTGCAGCCAGGCGTGCGCCGGGCCGACGCTCGGGTAGTCCAGGCCTGCGGAGACCGAGTGGCTGGGCAGGGTCTGGCCGTCGTCGTCCTGCAGCAGGTACGAGCGCGCGCCGTGCAGCACGCCCAGCGCGCCGCCGCTGAACCGGGCCGCGTGCCGGCCCGACTCGATGCCCTCGCCACCGGCCTCGAAGCCGCGCAGCTCCACGTCCTTGTCGTCGAGGAACGCGTTGAAGATGCCCAGCGCGTTGGAGCCGCCGCCCACGCACGCCGCGACGACGTCGGGCAGGCGGCCGGTGCGCTCCAGGAGCTGCTCGCGCGCCTCCTCGCCGATGATGCGGTGGAACTGGCGGACCATCTCGGGGAACGGGTGCGGGCCGGTGACGGTGCCCAGCAGGTAGTGCGTCGTCTCGACGTTGGCGACCCAGTCGCGCAGCGCCTCGTTGATCGCGTCCTTGAGCGTGCGCGAGCCGATCTTGACCGGCACGACCTCGGCGCCGAGCAGGCGCATCCGCGCCACGTTCAGCGCCTGCCGCCGGGTGTCCTCCTCGCCCATGTAGACCACGCACTCGAGGTCCATCAGGGCCGCCGCGGTGGCGGTGGCGACGCCGTGCTGGCCCGCCCCCGTCTCGGCGATGAGGCGCTTCTTGCCCATGCGCTTGACGAGCAGGGCCTGGCCCAGCACGTTGTTGATCTTGTGCGAACCGGTGTGGTTGAGGTCCTCCCGCTTGAGGAACACTCGTACGCCGCCCGACTCGCCGCCCGCGTGCGCGGCGAACCGCGGCACCTCGGTCAGCGGGCTCGGCCGGCCGGTGTACTCCCGGTGCAGGCGCTGCAGCTCGGCCGCGAACGCGGGGTCGTCGGCAGCCTTGCGGAACTCCGTGTCGAGCTCGTCGAGCGCGGCGATGAGCGCCTCGGGCACGAAGCGCCCGCCGTACTGGCCGAAGTACGGGCCGGAGACGTCGGAAAGCTTCACGTCGGTCACCTCGGATCCCTTCAGGCCGGACGGACGGAGCGCAGCGACGGGTGCGAGCCCGCGGCGACGAGGTCGGCCACCGAGGCGCGCGGGGCGCCGTCGGTCACGAGCGCCTCGCCCACCAGGACGCAGTCCGCCCCGGCCCGGGCCATCTCCATCACGTCGTGCGGTCCACGGATGCCGGACTCGGCGATCTTGACCACGTCGTCCGGGATGTACTCGGCGAGGCTGCGGAACAGGCCGCGGTCCAGCTCGAGCGTCTTCAGGTTGCGGGCGTTGACGCCCACGACGCGCGCCCCGGCGTCGACCGCCCGGCGCACCTCCTCGAGGTTGTGCGTCTCCACGAGCGCGGTCATGCCCAGCGAGTGCACCCGCTCGACCAGCGACTCGAGCACCGTCTGCTCCAGGGCGGCCACGATGAGCAGCACCAGGTCCGCCCCGTGCGCGCGCGCCTCCCAGACCTGGTAGGGCGTGACGACGAAGTCCTTGCGCAGCACCGGCACGTCCACGCGACCGCGCACCGCGTCCAGGTCGGCCAGCGAGCCGTGGAACCGGCGCTGCTCCGTGAGCACGGAGATCGCGGAGGCCCCGCCGGTCTCGTACTCGACCGCGAGCGCCGCCGGGTCGGCGATCTGGGCCAGGGAACCCTTGCTGGGGCTCGAGCGCTTGACCTCGGCGATCACCGAGACGGCGTCCGCCTGCTTGAGGCGGCCGAGACCCTCGAGGGCCCCGGGCACCGCGTTGGCGCGCTCCTTGAGCGCGTCGAGAGGCACGCGTGCCTCACGCTCCGCGAGGTCCTCGCGTACCCCCGCGACGATGTCCTCCAGGACCGACATGTAATGAGCCTCCCCGTGCCCTCGCTCTGCCCTCGGCATGCGGCCTCGTGCGCCTGATCACGCCCTACGACTGCTGGGACGTGTGCCCCATGGCCATGGTAGGCGGATCCAGGGTGTGGTCCTGACCACTCCCGGACCGTGAGACGACGGCCCGTCAGATCCCGGGCGACCGCCGTCCGCCTCGTTTCCGTGGAGATCCCTGAAGATCGCCTGATCAGGGCCGGGATCAGAGCCAGGGGGTCAGGTACTGCTGCAGCCCGGGCAGGTTTCGCGCCACGAAGAACGCGAGCGCGACCCCGAGCGTGACCCAGCCCGCGGTGCTCGACAGGCCGCGGAACGGGCGTCCGCGGGCCGCGGCCACGAGCCAGGCCAGCCAGACGACCACGACCACCGGGGCGGTGACCGTCCACAGGGCGTTGGCCGACCAGGCGCCCGCCAGGTCGAGGTGCGCCAGGTCGTGCGTGGCGCGCAGCCCGCCGCAGAGTGGGCAGGCCAGGCCGGTCAGCTCCAGCAGGGGGCAGAACCCGTAGGAGCCGGCCACGTGCGGGTCGCGGAGCGCCACCAGGAGGGTGGCCGCACCGACGGCCGCCCCGGCCAGGACCGGCGCCCGCAGGGCGGGCGCCGCCGGCCGGACGGTCGTCTCAGGAATGCGACCCACCCGCCAGGAAGCGGACGATGACGAGCCCGATCACGACGGCCAGCATCGCGAGCGACAGCCAGCCCAGCACGACGCCGGCCAGCGCCGTCCCCTCGTTGTTCGCGTCGCCGGCGCGGACGGCGCGGCGGCCCTGGTTGCCGATGATGATCGCGGGGATGCCCGTGAGGGCGCCCAGCAGCAGCACGATCGACGCGATGCCCAGCACGAGCGACCAGACCCCCAGGTTGTTGCGGGGGTAGGCGGCGGACGGCGCGGCCATCTCCAGGGCGGTCATGGCACCGGTTACCGCTGGACCGTCTTCTGGCCCAGGCCCAGGTTGCGCAGGACCAGGCCGATGACGAGCGAGGCCCCGACCACGACGAAGCCGAGCACGAACAGGACCAGCCAGGCCGACCACGACTGGGCCACCACGACGCCCCACGAGGAGATCAGCACACCCAGCGTGATCCCGACCATCGTGACCCACGCGGCGACCGTGTGGCCGTGGTTGGTCGGCGGGACGCCCGGCGGGAGGTAGGCGATCTCAGGCTTGTTCTCGGTCATCGCAGGTTTGATGCCTTTCGTGTCGTGCGGTACGCGCCCAGCCTAACCGCTCGCGGCCGGGTCAGCGGCCCGTCGGGTCGTCGCCGCGGGACAGGGCGTCCCAGGCGTCGTGGGGGTCGATCTCGTCGTCGTCCGGCGGCTCGGGGGCCGTTCCCGGCGCCGTCGCGGGGGTCGCCGGTCCGGCGGTGCTGGTGGCCTCGGTGCTGGTGGCCTCGGTGCTGGTGGCCGTGCCGGCGCCCGGGGCCTGGCCCGCGCGCTCGTGCCGGCCCGACGTCGCCGTCCAGCCGCGGGCCGCGACGGCGCCCCACACGGCGACGGCCACGGCCAGCACGCCCGTGGCGACCGCGGCCCAGGGCCAGGCCGTCAGCACGACGGGCGACGTCAGCTCGGTGACGCCGCTCGAGGCGGACGCCGCGGCGGTGGCGGCGGGGGTCGGGTCCTGGACGACGACGAGCGTGCTGCCCACGACCAGGACGCCGGCCGCCGCGGCGACCACGAGCGCCACGTACCGGGCGACGCGTCCGGTGAGCGCGCAGGCGATGCCTGCCGCCAGCAGCACGAGGGCGCCCGCCCCCACGCCCGGCGCGGCCGAGGTGCCGGACGCGGCGACCGCCACCTCGGGCTGCAGCGCCGTGGCGACCGTGGTGGTGATCCAGGTGGGCGAGCCCGTGCCGAAGGTCAGCGCGCCCAGCACGAGCAGGGCGAGGACGGTGCGGGTGCGGGTCACCGGTCGCCCCCCGCGGTCCGCGGCTCCGCCGCCCGCGACGGCGCGGGGCGCAGCGGCGTCAGGCGCGACGCGAGCTGGATGGCGCGGACCGCCGCGGCGGCCTTGTTGCGCGACTCCGCGTACTCCAGCGCGGGCACCGAGTCGGCCACGATGCCGCCGCCCGCCTGCACGCTGGCGCGGCCGTCCGCGATGTACGCGGTGCGGATCGCGATCGCCATGTCCATGTTGCCGCCGAAGTCGAAGTAGCCGCACACCCCGCCGTAGATGCCGCGCGACGCGGGCTCCAGCTCGTCGATCAGCGCGATCGCCCGGGGCTTGGGCGCGCCGGAGAGGGTGCCGGCCGGGAACGTCGCCCGCAGCGCGTCCAGGGCGCCGAAGCCCGGGCGCAGCCGGCCCACGACGGTGGAGCACATGTGCATGATGTGGCTGAACCGCCGCACCTTCATGAACTCGACCACCTCGACGCTGGTGGGCTCGCAGACCTTGACCATGTCGTTGCGGGACAGGTCGACGAGCATGATGTGCTCGGCCCGCTCCTTGGGGTCGGCCAGGAGCTCCTCGCCGAGCTCGGCGTCCTCCTCGGGGTGGGCGCCGCGCGGCCGCGAGCCCGCGATCGGGTAGGTCGTGACGTGGCCGTCGTCCACCTTGACGAGCGTCTCCGGGCTGGAGCCCACGACGGCGAACTCGGCACCGTCGGGCTTGGCCAGGTGGAAGTAGTACATGTACGGGCTCGGGTTGATCGTGCGCAGCGCCCGGTAGACGTCCAGGGGGTCGGCCGCGCAGTCCAGGTCCAGGCGCTGGGAGAGCACCACCTGGAACACCTCGCCGTCCCGGATCGCCTCCTTGCCCGCGAGCACCGCGTCCTCGAACTCCTCGCGCGTGGACCGGAACTCGAGCTGCGGCTCGGGCAGGTCCTGCGCGACGACGGACGTGACGGGCGGCGCCCCCGCCGCGAGCTGCGCCTGCATGGCGTCGAGCCGCGCAACGGCGTCCGCGTACGCCTCGTCGACGCGCTCGTCCGTGGCGTCCGCGTTGATCGCGTTGGCGACGAGCCAGACCGTGCCCTCCCGGTGGTCCACCACCGCGAGGTCCGTGGCGAGGCACAGGGCGAGCTCGGGCGCGCCCGTCTCGTCCGGTGCGGTCGCCGGGAGCGTGGGCTCCCAGTGCCGCACGACGTCCCAGCCCAGCACGCCGGCCAGGCCGCCGGTCAGGGGCGGCAGGTTCGCGACGCCGGGGGTGCGCAGGGCGGTGAGCGCCGCGTCGACCACGTCGACGACGTCGCCGCGCGTCGGGATGCCCACGGGCACGTCGCCGGTCCACACGGCCTGGCCGCCGTCGCTGGTCAGGGTCGCGCGCGAGGCGACACCGACGAACGACCAGCGCGCCCAGACGCCGGACTCGGCCGACTCCAGGATGAATGTGCCGGGCCGGCCCTGCGCCAGCGTGCGGTAGAGGCCGACGGGCGTGGTGTCGTCGGCCAGCAGCGGGCGGACCACGGGGATCACCCGGCGGTCGGCGGCCATCTCCCGGAACTCCGGCAGGCTCGGCCAGGTGCGACCCCAGGGCAGGTCGGCGGGTGCGGTCGCCGCGCGGGCCTCGTGGGTGTCGGGCTGGCTGTCGAGCTGGGTCACCGGGTCTCCTCGGTCTGCTGGTTGTGGTCGCCCTTGCTGCGGTCGCCCCGGTCGCGGTCGCCCTGGTCGCGGTCGCCGACGACGGCGCCCAGGTCTCCCCCGGCGACGAAGCACGTGCGCGCTCCGGTGTGGCACGCGGCGCCCACCTGGTCCACCTGGACCAGCAGGGCGTCGCCGTCGCAGTCGATGCTCACCGCCTTGACGTACTGGGCGTGGCCGGACGTGTCGCCCTTGCGCCAGTACTCCTCGCGGCTGCGGGACCAGAACGTCACCCGCCCCTGCGTGAGGGTGCGGCGCAGGGCCTCGTCGTCCATCCAGCCGACCATGAGCACCTCGCCCGTGTCGTGCTGCTGGACCACGGCGGCGACCAGGCCGGCGTCGTCGCGCTTGAGTCGGGCGGAGATCGTGGGGTCGAGAACTTCGGGCACCTGAGAATCCTGCCACGTCGTGGGCCGACGGCGATGTGATGTCCGCCGCCGGCCCCGAACCGTTACCCCGGCCGACCGGTGCTACCGGGTCTGGGCCACCCAGCTCGCGTGCATCTGGGCGTAGACGCCGTCCGCCGCGACCAGCTCCGTGTGGGAGCCGACCTCGGCGACGTGGCCCTGGTCCACCACGACCACCAGGTCGGACGCCTCGGCGGTGGAGAGCCGGTGCGCGATGGTGATCGTGGACCGGCCCGCGGTCAGCGAGTCCAGGGCCCGCGCGATGCGCACCTCGGTCGCGGGGTCCACGGCCGACGTGGCCTCGTCGAGCACCAGCAGGTCCGGCTGCGCCAGGTAGGCGCGGGCGATCGCGACGAGCTGCCGCTCCCCCGCGGACAGCGCCTCGCCCCGCTGGCCGACCGCCGTCTCGAGCCCGTCGGGCAGGTCCGCCACCCAGTCGGCCAGACCGAGCTCGGCGAAGGCCCGCTCGACCGCCACGCGGTGGCCGGCGGCCGGCTCGCCGTCGTCCTCGGCCTCCTGCCCGGACGGCGCCTCCAGCGGCGCCCGCAGGCCGTAGGCCGCGTTCTGGAGCACGGTGCCGTCGAAGAGGAAGCCCTCCTGCGGCACCAGCACCACGCGCTCGCGCAGCGAGGCGAAGCTCAGGTCGCGCAGGTCCGTGCCGTCCAGCTCGACGGCGCCCGCCGTGGGGTCCATCAGGCGCGTGACGAGCTTCGCGATCGTCGTCTTGCCCGAGCCGGTCTGCCCGACCACGGCCACCTTGGTGCGCGGCGGCAGGTCCAGCGTCACGCCGTGCAGCACCTCGGGGCCGCCCGGGTAGGCGAACCGGACGTCGCGCAGCGTCACGTGCGCCGGCCCGCGCTCCTGGGTCACGGCGTCCGGCTTCTCGGCGACCTGCACCGGCGTCTCGATGACGGCGATGACGCGCCGCCAGCCGGCCACGGCGTTCTGCAGCTCGTTGAGGATCTCGGTGGCCATCTGCACCGGGCCGGTGAAGAGCTGCACCAGGAACAGGAAGGCCACGAGCTGGCCCGCCGTCAGGCCGCCACCCACGCCCAGCAGCGTGCCCACGACCACCACGACGGCGAGCACCAGGTTGGAGATGAGCACGCCCGACGAGAACGTCGCCGCGACCAGCACCTGGGACCGGGCCTGGGCGCTGCGGGTCGCCTCGACGGCGCCGCCGATCCGGCGTCCGGTGCGCTCGGCCACGCCGTAGGCGCGCACCGTCTCGGCGCCCACCACGGACTCGGAGATGGCGCCGAGCATCGCGCCGACCCGCTCGCGCACCAGCGTGTACGCGCGGTTCACGTACTTCTGGCCGTACCGGATCACCAGGAACATCGGGACGAAGGCGATCCAGACCACGGCGGTCAGGATCGGCGAGTAGACCAGCATCAGCCCGGTCGCCACGAGCACCTGCAGCACGTTGACGAGCAGCATGATGCCGCCCCACTGCACGAACAGGGAGACCGTGTCGACGTCGTTGGTCACGCGCGAGACCAGGGCCCCGCGGCGCTCGGTGTTCTGCGTGAGGGTCGACAGGTCGTGCACGTGCCGGAACGCCTTGACGCGCAGCGTCGCCAGCCCGGCCTCGGCCGAGCGGAACAGGCGCACGTTGACGAGCGCGGCGCACAGCGCGGCCAGCACGAGCGCCCCCGTCGCGAGGGACGCGAGCAGCGCCACCTGGCCGACGTCGGGCCCGCCGTCGGCCAGGATGCCGACGTCGATCGTCTGCTGCACCGCGAGCGGCACCACCACGCGGCCCGCGGCCGCGAGGGACGCGAGCAGGAGCGTGACCCAGAGGCCGCGGGTGATCTCAGGGCTGATCTCGATGCCGCGGCGCAGGGTCGCGAACACGCCCAGGCTGCTGGCCGACTCGATGCGGGCGCCGTCGGCGTCGAGCAGGTCCTCGGGCACGTCGGTCACGTCGGGCTCGTCCGTCACCGCGGTCATCGGGCCACCTCCTCCAGCTCGTCGTCCAGCGTCCCGGCGGCCGCTTCGTCGGCCCGTTCCTGCGCGCGGCGCTCGGTCTCGGCCTCGTAGGCCGTGGCCAGCGCGCGGTAGCCGGGGTCGCGCACCATGAGCTCGTCGTGCGTGCCGACGTCGACCACGCGGCCGCCGTCGACATGGACCACGCGGTCCGCGAGCGCCACCGACGACATGCGGTAGGCGACCATGATCACGGTGGTGCCCGGGGTGGCGGGGCCGGCTGGATCGTTGTCGGCGGCGCCGGCTGCATCGTCGGCTGCATCGTCGGCCGCATCGTCGGCCGCGGCGTCCGTCCGCGCGGCCAGGCCGCGCAGGATCTCCTGCTCCACGCGGGGGTCGACGGCGCTGGTCGCGTCGTCGAGCACGAGCAGGCGCGGGTTGCGCACCAGGGCGCGCGCGATCGCGAGGCGCTGTCGCTGTCCGCCGGACAGGTTGGCGCCGCGCTCGCCCAGCGGTGCGTCGAGGCCGCCGGCCATGTCGCGCACGGTCTCGTCCAGGCGGGCGAGGCGCAGGGCGTCCCACACCTCGTCGTCGGACGGCGCCCCGGGGGCGCCCGCGTCGGCGAGCGTCACGTTGCCGCGCACGGTGTCCTCGAAGATGAAGGTGGACTGCGTGACGAGCGCGACGTGGGCGGGGATCTCGCCGTCGGCCAGGGTGCGGGCGTCGACGCCGTCGAGCAGCACCTGCCCGCGCGTCGGGTCCGACAGCCGGGCCAGGAGGCTCACGAGGGTGGTCTTGCCGGCGCCCGTGGTGCCGACGACGGCGACCGTGGCGCCCGGCCGGACGTCGACGTCCACGCCGTCGAGCAGGGTGATCGAGCGGCCGACCGCCCCGCTGACGGCGGGGACGTCGACGCCCACGCCCGCCAGGCGCACCGCCATGCCGGCCGGGCGGTCGGCCCGCGGCAGGCGGGTGTCGCCGTGTTCGAGGGCGCCGGTCGCGTCGGCGACGGCCGCGATGCGTTCGTAACCGACCAGGGCGCGCGGCAGCTCGCCGAGCACCCAGCCGAACGCCTGCACGGGCACGGTCATCATGGTCAGCAGGTAGGCGGCGGTGACGAGGTCGCCCGGCTCGACGGCGCCGGCGGAGATGCGCCAGGTGCCGACGCCGAGCACCAGCAGGGTGCCGATCGACGGCAGGGTCTGGATCACGGGGTCGAACAGCGAGCGGACGATGCCGACCCGCACGTTCGCGGCGCGCAGCTCCTGCGTGCGGGCGCCGAACCGGCTCTCCTCGCGGTCCTCGGTACCGAGCGCCTTGACGAGCAGGGCGGCCTCGAAGCTCTCGTGCGCGACGTCGGCCACGTCGCCGCGCAGGCGCTGCGCCCGGGTCACGGCCGGGGACATGTGCCGCTGGTAGACGGCGTTGACGGCCACGGTGACGGGGATGACGGCGAGCGCCGCGAGTGCCAGCCACGGGTCGATCGACACGAGCAGCACCACGGAGACGCCGATCATGACCACGACGCCGAGCGCGAACGGCAGCGGGTTGAAGACGCCGGTGGCGGCCTCGGTGTCCGAGGTGGTGTGGTTCAGGAGCTGGCCGGCGGGGTGCGAGCGGTGCCAGGAACCGGGCAGCCGGAGGTACTGCCGGGTCAGCGCGGTGCGGTGGTCGGCCTGGATGCGGACGACGCCGTAGCCCGCCCAGATGCGCCGGCCGGCGACGGAGAGCGCGAGCGTGAGCGCGACGGCCCCGAGCACGAGCCCCGCGAGCCAGACCCGGTCGCGGGCGGCCTCGTCGCCCGCGATGGCCGGGACGACGACGGAGTCGGTGGCCCAGCCGACCGCGCGGCTCACGCCGACGGTCAGGGCGCCGAAGAGCCCGGAGGCGCCCACGGCCAGCAGGTAGATGCCGGGGTGCGAGCGCATCCCCCGCCACATGAGCGAGATCGACCGGCGCACGCGAGAGCCCGTGAGGGCCATCGGGGTGGGTCGCGGGGCATCTGGGGGCACGGCAAGACCTCGCTTCCTGGGGGGGACCGCACAATTTTCTCATGGCGCGGGAATCGATTCGACGGATTTACGCCCGGGGCGTCGCCGACGCTACGACCTCAACGTCGGTCGAGGTCAAGGAAGTCCCGGGACGGCCCCGGCGAACGGCCCCCCGGACGTCCCGGCGGCGTCTCAGCGGATGTCGAGGCCCGCGGCGCGCATCGCGTCCTTGACCTGGCCCACCGTGAGCGCGCCGAAGTGGAACACCGACGCCGCGAGGACGGCGTCCGCGCCCGCCCGGGCCGCCTGCACGAAGTGCTCCGGCGTGCCCGCGCCGCCCGAGGCGACCAGCGGCACGTGCACGCGCTCGCGCACGGCGTGCAGCATCTCCAGGTCGAACCCCGCGGTGGTGCCGTCGGCGTCCATCGAGTTGAGCAGGATCTCGCCCGCACCCAGCTTCGCGGCGCGCTCGGCCCACTCCACGGCGTCGATCCCGGTGCCGCGCCGCCCGCCGTGCGTGGTGACCTCGTAGCCGGACGGCGTCGTGACGTCGCCGGTGACGCGGCGCGCGTCGACGCTCAGGGTCAGCACCTGGGAGCCGAACCGCTGCGCGATCTCGGAGATGAGCTCCGGGCGCGCGATGGCCGCGGTGTTCACGCCCACCTTGTCGGCGCCGGCCCGGAGCAGCCGGTCGACGTCGTCCGTGGAGCGCACGCCGCCGCCCACCGTGAGCGGCACGAACACCTGCTCGGCGGTGCGTCGCACCACGTCGACCATGGTCTCGCGGTCGCCCGACGAGGCCGACACGTCCAGGAACGTCAGCTCGTCGGCGCCCTCGGCGTCGTACCGGCCCGCGAGCTCGACCGGGTCCCCGGCGTCGCGCAGGTCGGCGAAGTTGACGCCCTTGACCACTCGGCCCGCGTCGACGTCCAGGCACGGGATCACTCGGATCGCGACGGACATCAGCCCTCCTTCTTCTTCGTGTCCTTCGTCGTGGCTTCGTCGTCCTCGGCGATCGCCTGGTGCGCGTCGAGGATGTCGACCACGTACACCATGGTCTCGCCGGCCAGCTCGCTGGCGGTGTTCGCGAACCCGCTGTCCGGCGGCACGACCAGCATCACCTGGGACCCGACGGTCTGCTCCAGGAGGCCCTGGTCCCAGCCGTCGACGAGCCGCCCGATGCCGATCTCGGCGGACTGGGGCGGGGTGCCCTCGGTCCAGGTCGTGTCGACGACCTTGCCGTCGCTCCACCGGACGGCGGTGAACTCCACGGTGAGGATCTGGCCGGCCCGCACCTGGGGGCCGGTGCCGCGCAGCAGCGGGTGCACCACCAGGTCGGACGGCGGCTGCACGCCCCGCGGGACGCGCACGGTCGGGGCGCCGAGGTCGTCGAGGCGCACCTGCGGCAGGTCCTTGCCCGGCGGTGCGCCCTCCCGGCCCGCCGCGCGGGCCGGCAGCACGTCCACGACCAGCAGCACCGGGACGCCGTCCTGCTCCTCCATGAGCGCCAGGCGCGTGCCGACGCGGCGGCCCTCCAGCGCGGCGAAGAGGTGGTTGCCGAGCGACTTCTCGGTCATCGTGTACCCGGCGGGCGCGGTGCGGAACGTGTTCTGCAGCTCCGTGCCGTCGCGCCCGTCCTGGGCGTAGAGATTCAGCAGCACCGGGTCGTCGCGCTCCAGGACGTCCCCCGTGCCGGGCCAGATCATGCGCGCGCCCGGCCGCACCACCGTGAACGGCTTCTCGTACTCGAGCGTGGGCGGGGCGCCGCTCGCGCCCGTGACCTGCAGCGGCTGCTGCGACGCCGACGACGTCGGGGCGGGACCCACCTCCACCGGGAGCGAGGCCGGCGCGCACGCGGCCGTCAGGGCCACCGCCGCCGCCGCCAGCGCACCGACGAGGACGCGTACCCAGGAACTCACCCGCAGAGTCTCCCACGCCGGGGCAGCAGCCCCGGAACGGTGGTCCTGTAACGGCTCCGCCCCGGGACCGGCGCGTCGGCCGGTCCCGGGGCGGAGCCGGGGACGTCACATGCTCTCGATGAGGCGCTCCACGCGGTCGTCCACGCTCTTGAACGGGTCCTTGCACAGCACGGTGCGCTGCGCCTGGTCGTTCAGCTTGAGGTGCACCCAGTCGACCGTGTAGTCGCGGCGCGCCTCCTGCGCCGCGCGCACGAAGTCACCGCGCAGCTTGGCCCGGGTGGTCTGCGGCGGCAGCGCCGTCGACTCGAACACCTCCAGGTCGGTGGTGACCCGCTCGACCATGCCGCGCGCCGCGAGCAGGTTGTACAGGCCCTCGGTGCGCGAGATGTCGTGGTAGGCCAGGTCCAGCCGGGCGATGCGCGGGTCGTCGAGCCCCAGGTCGTGCTTCTCCTGGTAGCGCCGGATCAGCTTGAGCTTGATGACCCAGTCCAGCTCCCGGTCCACGAGCGACAGGTTCTCCGCCTGCAGCGCGCGCAGCCCGCGCTCCCACAGGTCGAGCACCTGCTTGACCACCGGGGTGACCTCGAGGTTGGCCTCCACGAGCTCACGGGCCCGCTCGTAGTACTCCGACTGGATCTCGATCGCCGTCATGGTCCGGCCGTTGGCCAGCGTCACGGCGTGCTTGCCGGTGCGGTCGTGGCTGATCTCCCGGATGGCCCGGATGGGGTTCTCCAGCGTGAGGTCCCGCATGGGGACGCCCGCCTCGACCAGGCGCAGCACCAGGTCGGTGCTGCCCACCTTGAGCATCGTGGTGGGCTCCGCCATCGACGAGTCGCCCACGATGACGTGCAGCCTGCGGTACAGCTCGGCGTCCGCGTGCGGCTCGTCGCGCGTGTTGATGATCGGCCGGGACCGGGTCGTGGCGCTGGAGACGGCCTCCCAGATGTGGTCGGCGCGCTGCGAGAGGCAGAACACCGCGCCACGCGGCGTCGAGAGCACCTTGCCCGCCCCGACCAGGATCTGGCGGGTGATGAGGAACGGCACGAGCACGTCGGACAGGCGCGAGAAGTCGCCCGACCGCCGCACCAGGTAGTTCTCGTGGCACCCGTAGGAGTTGCCCGCCGAGTCGGTGTTGTTCTTGAACAGGTGGATGCGTCCCGGCAGGTCCTCGTGCTCCAGACGCTGCTGCGCGTCGGCCACGAGGCCCTCCAGGATGCGTTCGCCGCCCCGGTCGTACGAGACGAGCTGGCGCACGTCGTCGCACTCCGCCGTCGCGTACTCCGGGTGCGAGCCGACGTCGAGGTAGAGGCGGGAGCCGTTCCTCAGGAACACGTTCGAGGAACGGCCCCACGCCACCACCTTCCGGAACAGGTAGCGGGCGACCTCGTCTGCCGACAGGCCACGCCCGTCGTCGGCCGCACAGGTGACGCCGTACTCGGTCTCGAGACCGAAGATCCTGCGGTCCATGGATTCCCCTCCCTGTTCGCGGAACCTGGTGCTATCGGTCGGCGCCGGGCGTGGTGCCGGAGGCGTCCGGCCCCTCGTCCGGCTTCTCCTGAGTCGGGGAGTCCTCGGCGGGCTGGTCCGCCGGCTCGTCGGCGGGCTGGTCGGCGGGTGTCTCCGGCGGGACCGTGTCCGGCGTCCCCAGGCCCGGGGTCGCCGCCCCGACCGCGACGTCGCCCGCGGGCGGGAGGTCGTCGGCGGGAGGCTCGCCCGATGGCGGCGCACCCTCGGCCAGCAGGTCGGCCAGGACCTGCCGGTTCAGCCGGCGGAAGGCCCGGCGCGGGCGGTCCCGCTCCAGGACCGCCACCTCGAGCTGCGCCGCCTCGATCGTGCGCGGCGTCGAACCGTCGCCCGAGCCGAGGGCCGCCACGGCGAGCCGCAGCGCCTCCCCCAGCGACAGGTCCGCGCGCCAGCCCTCCTTGACGCGCCGGCCGAGCTGCTCGGCCTGCCCGCCCATGACGACGAAGCCGTGCTCGTCGGCCACGGTGCCGTCGTAGGTGAGCCGGTAGATCTGGTCGTCCGCCGCCTGGGCACCCACCTCGGCGACGACGATCTCCACCTCGAGCGGCTTGGACTCGGTGATGAAGACCGTGCCGAGCGTCTGCGCGTACGCGTTCGCCAGGCCGCGCGCCGTCACGTCGGACCGGTCGTAGGAGTACCCGCGCATGTCGGCGTACCGCACGCCGGCGACCCGCAGGTTCTCGAACTCGTTGTACTTGCCCACGGCCGCGAACGCGATGCGGTCGTAGATCTCCGAGATCTTGTGCAGCGCCCGCGAGGGGTTCTCCGTGGCGAAGGCGATCCCGCCCTCGTACGCGAGGACGATGACGGACCGGCCGCGCGCGATGCCCTTCCGGGCGAAGTCCGCCCGGTCCTTCATCAGCTGCTCGGGCGAGACGTAGAACGGCATGTTCATGCGATCGACCCCCTCTCGCGGCGCTGCGCCACGATCTGCTCCGCCACGCGGGAGATCTCCGCGTCCTCGATGCGCTGGTATCCGTCCACGGTCACGGTGGCGACCACCGGGAAGATGCCGCGCACCGTGTCCGGCCCGCCGGTCGCCGAGTCGTCGTCGGCCGCGTCGTACAGTGCCTCGACCGCGACCTGGACCGCGGCGTCCGCGTCCATGCCCCGGCGCCACAGCTTCTTCAGCGCACCGCGCGCGAAGAGCGAGCCGGAGCCCACGCCGTGGTGCTCGTGCTCCTCGTACCGGCCGCCGGTGGCGTCGTAGCTGAAGATCCGGCCCGTGTCCTTGTCGAGGTCGTAGCCCGCGAACAGGGGCACGACCGCCAGCCCCTGCATCGCCATGGACAGGTTGCCGCGCAGCATCGTGGCCAGGCGGTTCGCCTTGCCGGTGAGCGACAGCAGCGAGCCCTCGATCTTCTCGTAGTGCTCCAGCTCGAGCTGGAACAGCCGGACCAGCTCCAGCCCGATGCCCGCCGAGCCGGCGATGCCGACCGCCGAGTACTCGTCGGCCGGGAACACCTTCTCGATGGTGCGGCTGGCGATCATCGGGCCGGCCGTGGCGCGCCGGTCACCGGCCAGCAGGACGCCGCCGTCGAAGGTCAGCGCCACGATCGTGGTGGCGTGCGGGGACAGGGTCGCCGGGTCGGTCGTGCCCGCGGGCAGGGTCCGGTTCCCGGGCAGCCGGTCGGGGGCGTGCTCGGCCAGGAAGTCCACGAAGGACGACGATCCCGGACGCAGGAAGGCGTCCGGGAGTCGTCCTGCGGTGCGGTCTGCGTTCAGGTTCACTGCCCACCCTTCTGGACGAATCCACGCACGAACGACTCGGCGTTGGTCTCCAGCACCTCGTCGATCTCCTCGAGCAGGGCGTCGACCTCGTCGTCGTCCTTCTGCGCTGCCGCAGCGGCGGGCGCCGGCGTCTCGGCGTCGTCGTCGGGAGTGCGGTCCTCGTGTGACGGGTTGATTCTTTCCTGACCGGCCATGATCGCCTCCTGGTGATTCTCTGACGTAGTGCTGGTCTTGAAGCCTAGGCCCTGAGGCTTGGTGTTGACCCTAGAGACTGACCCTAGGCGGTGACACCGACACGGAGGGTCATCTTCGCCCGGAGAGTCCGGCGAGCAGCGCCCCCGCGTCCGGGCTCGCGTCCAGCAGGGCGCCGATGTGGCGCCGCGTGCCGCGGGTCGGGTCGAGCATCGGCACCCGCTGCAGCGCCTGCGCGCCGTCGACGTCGAAGATCACCGAGTCCCAGCTCGCCGCGGAGATCTGGCTGCCGTAGCGCGCCATCACCTCGCCGCGGAAGTAGGCACGGGTGTCCGTCGGCGGGTGCTGCACCGCGCGCGCCACGCTCTCCTCGTCGACGATCCGGTCCACCGCGCCCTTGGCGAGCAGCCGGTGGTAGATGCCGCGCTCGGGGCGCACGTCCGACCACTGCAGGTCCATCGCGTGCAGCCGCGGGTGGTCCCACTCCAGGTTGTCGCGCGAGCGCAGGCGCTCCAGCAGGCGCAGCTTGGCGACCCACTCCACCTCGCGCGCGCACCCGGCCAGGTCGGTGCCGAGCCGCTCGACCAGGGACGCCCAGCGGTCGAGCACGGCGTCCGACTCCGGGTCGGTGCCGAGCACCTTGAGCGAGCGCCGCACGACGTCGACCACCTCGGCCTGGATCTGCAGCGCCGTCATGGTGCGGCCGTCCGTGAGCTCGAGGGCGGCGGTCAGGTCGAGGTCGCGGGAGACCTTCTGCACGTCGCTCACGGGTGACGCCAGCCGCAGGGCGCCGAGCTCGGCGCGCGCGTCGACGCCGGCGTCGGCCAGCTCGTCCAGGTGCTCCAGCACCCACAGGACCAGCGACGTCGTGCCGGTCTTGAGGTAGGTGGGCACCTCCATCAGGTTGGCGTCCCCGAGGATCAGGTGCAGGCGGCGCCACCGCTGCCGGTCGGCGTGCGGCTCGTCGCGGGTGTTGACGATCGGGCGGCGCAGCGTGGTCTCCAGGCCGATCTCGGCCTCGATGTAGTCGGCGCGCTGCGAGATCTGGAACCCGGCCGTGCCGCTCGTGGCGCCCAGGCCCACCCGGCCGGAGCCGGTGAACACCTGGCGCGTGACGAGGAACGACGTGATGAGCTCGGCCAGCGTGGTGAACGGCAGCGCGCGGTCCACGAGGTAGTTCTCGTGGGTGCCGTAGCTGGCGCCCTTGCCGTCCACGTTGTTCTTGTAGAGCACCACCTCGCTGCCCGGGAAGCCGGACAGCTCCCGCAGGGCGGCGAGCATGACGCGCTCGCCGGCGACGTCCCAGCGCACGATGTCCTCGGGCGTCATGACCTCGGGCGAGGAGTACTCGGGGTGGGCGTGGTCCACGTAGAGCCGCGCGCCGTTCGTCAGGATCACGTTGGCGGCGCTCGGGTCGTCGTACTCGTCGGCGGCCGGCCGCTCGACCTCCTGGGTCGAGCCCGGACGGCGCCGGCCACGGCCCGGCAGGCCGGGCTCCACGACGGGCACCTGGCCCGTGACGGGCCCGGACGGCGCGGGCCGCGCCGGGTCGTCGGTCAGCATCGACGGCTGTGCCGAGGCGCGGTCGAGGTGGAACCCGCGCGCGTCCTGCAGCGGGTCCTCGTCGTCGTAGTCCCAGCGGGCCTTGCCACCCGAACCCTCGGCCCGCGTGGAGATGGCCCGGTAGGTGGTCACCACCTGGCTCGACAGCAGCATGGGGTTGGCCAGGGGCCGGCCAGGCTGCAGCACTCCGTACTCGGTCTCGATGCCCATCACACGACGCACGCTCACGTCCACCACCCTATGCCGGAGTAGTCCCGTTGGTCGGGCAGGTCCGCGCCCGGTCGACGGACGCGGACCTGCCCGGTTGTGGTCAGAGGTACTGGCCGGTGTTCTGGACGGTGTCGATGGTGCGGGGCGTGGCGCCCTCGCCCTTCTTCTGGACGATGGTGCGGATGAAGACGATGCGCTCGCCCTTCTTGCCGCTGATGCGCGCCCAGTCGTCGGGGTTGGTCGTGTTCGGGAGGTCCTCGTTCTCCTTGAACTCGTCGACGCACGCGGTCAGCAGGTGCTCCACGCGGATGCCCTTCTGACCGGAGGCCAGGAAGTCCTTGATCGCGTTCTTCTTGGCCCGGTCCACCACGTTCTGGATCATGGCGCCCGAGTTGAAGTCCTTGAAGAAGAGGGTCTCCTTGTCGCCGGAGGCGTAGGTGACCTCCAGGAACTGGTTCTCCTCGTCCTCGGAGTACATGCGCTCCACCACCGAGGTGATCATGCCGTCCAGCGCCTCGGAGACGTTGCCGCCGTACTCCGCCAGGTCGTCCGCGTGGATCGGCAGCTCCTTGGTGAGGTACTTGCCGAAGACCTCCTTGGCGCCCTCGGCGTCGGGCCGCTCGATCTTGATCTTCACGTCGAGGCGCCCCGGGCGCAGGATGGCCGGGTCGATCATGTCCTCGCGGTTGGACGCGCCGATGACGATGACGTTGTCGAGCCGCTCCACGCCGTCGATCTCGGCGAGGAGCTGCGGCACGATGGTGGTCTCCACGTCGGAGGAGAGGCCGGTGCCGCGGGTGCGGAACAGCGACTCCATCTCGTCGAAGAAGACGACGACCGGCATGCCCTGGCTGGCCTTCTCCCGTGCCCGGGCGAAGATCAGCCGGATGTGCCGCTCGGTCTCGCCGACGTACTTGTTGAGCAGCTCCGGGCCCTTGACGTTCAGGAAGAAGCTCTTCACCTCGGGGTTGCCCCCGTTGGCGCGCGCCACCATCCCGGCCAGGGAGTGGGCCACGGCCTTGGCGATGAGCGTCTTGCCGCAGCCGGGCGGGCCGTACAGGAGCACGCCCTTGGGCGGGCGCAGCCCGTGCTCCCGGAACAGGTCGGGGTGCGCGAACGGCAGCTCGACCGCGTCCCGGATGGCCTCGATCTGCGGCCCGAGGCCGCCGATGTCCTCGTACTCGATGTCCGGGACCTCTTCGAGGACCAGCTCCTCGACCTCGGACTTGGGCACGATCTCGAACACGAAGCCGCTGCGCGTGTCGACCGTGAGCGAGTCCCCGACCCGGAGCGGGACGTCCATCACCGAGCCGGCGAGGCGCACCACGCGCTCCTCGTCGGCACGGCCCACCACGAGCACGCGGTCGCCGCCCAGCATCTCCTTGACGGTCACCAGCTCGCCGGTGCGTTCGTAGTCGCCCGCGCCGACCACGGTCATGGCCTCGTTGAGCTTGACCTCCTGGCCGGGGCTCAGCCGGGTCACGTCCAGGCTGGGGCTCGCGGAGACATGCATCTTGCGACCGGCGGACGAGATGTCCACCGAGCCGTCGGCATGAGCCCCCAGGAACACGGCGTAGGTGCCCGGTGGCTTGGCCAGGTCGTCGAGCTGTTTCTTCAGCTCGACTATCTGATCACGCGCCGCACGGAGTGCTTCCGCAAGGCGCTCGTTCTTTGCTGAGAGGAGGGCAATCTGGCGCTCGTAGTCGCGGCTTGGCAAAGGCTCGTGCTCGGGATGGTTGTATCCTGACGTGTTCTCGGTCATGACATCCCCTCTCGTAGTGCCCGAGAGGCGACCATATGACGCAATCGCCTCCGAGAACAGCACTCTAAGCACAGTCACTGACACACCGGGAGTAAGAACACCCGTTTGAGACGTCCGGGGTACCCGATCGTTACAGGCCGTTCACGCAGACGGGGTGTTCCCCGCCTCGGGCGCAACCCCCAGGTCACGTCGCACCTTGCGGATCTTCTTGTCCGATATGGCCCGCTCCCCCAGCTCCTCCGGCGACCACTCCGCCTCGGCCGTCACGGGGTACGCACCCTTGGCAGGACGCCGTTTCCGCTCGGGCGGGACCACGCCGTCGGCCAGCCGACGGGTGGTGATGAGGAAGCCGGTGTGCCCGATCATCCGGTGCTCGGGACGGACCGCCAGACCCTCCAGGTGCCACCCGCGGACCATCGTCTCGAAGGCGGCCGGCTCGGCGAACCGGCCGTCGGAACGAAGGTCTTCCGCTGTGCGCGAAAGTTGGGTCGTCGTGGCCACGTAGCAGACCAGGACCCCACCGGGCGCGAGCGCGGTGGCGACGGCGTCGACGTTCTCCCACGGCGCGAGCATGTCCAGGACCACGCGGTCGACGGTGCCGGGCTCGGCCACCTCGGGCAGCACGTCGGCGAGGTCGCCCACGGACAGGTTCCAGGCGGGGTGCGGGCCGCCGAAGAAGGTCTCGACGTTGCCCTGCGCGATCGCGGCGAAGTCCTCGCGCCGCTCGATCGAGTGCACGTGCCCGGCGTCGCCGACGGCGCGCAGCAGGGACATCGTCAGCGCGCCGGACCCGACGCCGGCCTCGACCACCCGGGCGCCCGGGTAGATGTCGGCCATGGCGACGATCTGCCCGGCGTCCTTGGGGTAGACCACGGCGGCGCCGCGCGGCATCGACAGCACGTAGTCGGCCAGCAGCGGGCGCAGCGCGAGGTACTCGATCTCGGCCGTGTTCACCACCACCGAGCCCTCCGGCTGCCCGATGATCTGCTCGTGCTTGAAGTAGCCCTTGTGCGTGTGGAAGGTGCCGCCCGGCCGCAGCGTGATGGTGTGCAGGCGGCCCTTGGGGTCGGTCAGCTGGACCTTGTCGCCCACGCGGAACGGTCCGCGGCGCAGCTCGGCGCCGGTGGCGGTAGGGGCATCGGTGGGTGTGGTCACGACCGACCAGTCTAGGTGCCCCGGACCGCCCGGGCGACGTCGGCGAGGTCGAGCACGCCCGCGACCCGGTCCCCGTCGACCACCGGCACCAGCCGGGCGCCGCCGGACCGCGTGGCCAGGTGGTTGAGCAGCTCCGTGCCCGACGTCGCGGGGTGGACGGCGCTGCCCTGCACGAACGGGACTGCCACGGCGTCGACCGGCGTCGTGTGCCGGGCAGCGGCGGGTACCGCGGCGACGGCGTCGTCGTCGATCACGCCGATCGGTTCGTTGCCCTGACCCACCACGACCAGGCGGTGGCCGGCGGCGTCCGGGACGCCCGCGGCGGTCGCCGCCGCCCGGGCGGACAGGGCCTCGTCGACGGTGGAGCCGTACGCGACGGTGAGCGCCGGGTGTGCGAGCCCGCTCGCGGACAGCGCCGCGACGGCCTCCCGGCGGCGGCCGTTGGTGATCGCCGCCCCCGCACCCGCCCAGAGGAACGCGCCGATCAGCGCCGACCACAGCACCGTGGTGAGGCTCGGTCGAGCACCCAGCACGAGCGGCAGCACCAACGCCCAGAGCAGCACGCCGACGGCGACGACGCGGCCCACCCAGCCGGCCGCGATGGTGCCCGTAGAACGCTTGCCCGTCACGGCCCAGACCAGCGACTCGAGGATCTGGCCGCCGTCGAGCGGCAGGCCCGGGAGCAGGTTGAACGCGCCGACGAAGGCGTTGGAGACGGCCGCCAGGCCCAGCAGGACGGTCGGCAGGTTCTGCACCGCCGAGGCCTGGCTCGCGAGCTGGTAGGCGAACCCGAACCCGGCCGCGAGCACCAGGTTCGTCACCGGTCCGACGACGGCGACCAGGAAGCCGTCGAGCGGGCGTCCGAGTCCGCCGGTATAGGCGGTGTGGCCGCCCCAGAGGGTGACGGCGAGCTCGGTCACGTTCTGGCCGCGCGCCCGGGCGACCAGCGCGTGCGCGACCTCGTGCAGGAATACCGACCCGAACAGGAGCAGCACGAACACGAACGCAGCGAGGTAGACGCCCCCGCCGAGCCCCGGCGCACGCGCCTCGATGGCGGGCACGAACAGGATGGTCAGGACGAGGGCTGCGAGGAACCAGGACCGGGTGACGATCACCGGTGCGCCGGCGACCCGTCCGATGACGAACCCCTTCGAGCGTTCCGGGGCGGGTGCGGGCGGGGAGGCAGGCTCCGAGGTGGTCACCAGACAAACCTAACCGGCCGCGGGGCCTGCGGGTGACGGCACGCTGTGGACAACTACCGGGGGATGTCGGTGCCCGCCCCTAGGGTTGGGGCCATGACGACGACGGAGCTGACGCAGGGGCCGGAGCAGGACGTGGCGACGGAGGCGGCCGAGGCCGCGCCGGCCGTGCGCGCGCCCTCGCGACCGCCGGCCCTGTCCCCGTCGCGCGCCAACGACTTCATGCAGTGCCCGCTGCTGTTCCGGTTCCGCGCGGTGGACCGGCTGCCGGAGCCGCCGTCGGCGGCCGCCGCACGCGGCACGCTCGTGCACGCGGTGCTGGAGCGGCTGTACGACGCCCCGCTGGGCGAGCGGTCGCTGGCCGCGGCGCACGACCTCCTGCCCGGCGAGTGGGACCGGCTGCTGGAGGCCGACGAGCGGTACGCGTCGCTGTTCACCGACGGGGTCGGCCCGGACGGCCAGGACCGGGCGGGCTGGCTCGCCGGGGCGGGCTCCCTGCTGGGCACGTACTTCACGCTGGAGAACCCGAACCGGCTGGAGCCGGCCGAGCGGGAGCTCCTGGTCGAGTCCCAGCTCGACGGCGGGCCGCTGCTGCGCGGCATCGTGGACCGGCTGGACGTGGCGCCCGACGGCGCGCTGCGGGTGGTCGACTACAAGACGGGAAGGTCACCGCGGCCCGGCTACGAGACGTCGGCCGTGTTCCAGATGCGCTTCTACGGCCTGGTGCTGTGGCGCGAGCGCGGGGTGCTGCCCAAGATGCTGCAGCTCGTGTACCTGGGTGACGGCCAGGTGCTGCGCGGCGAGCCGACGACCGAGCACCTGGAGCACACGGAGCAGAAGATCCGCGCGATCTGGTCCGGCATCGAGGAGTCCGCCCGGACGGGCGAGTGGAAGCCCCGCCGGTCCAAGCTGTGCGGCTGGTGCGCCCACCAGGCGATGTGCCCCGAGTTCGGGGGCACGCCGCCGGAGATCCCGGAGGGCGCCGTCGCGCTGCGGCTCGGCATCACGGGCTGACGCGCGGCCGGCCGGGACGAACCGTGGGGGGCCTGCCCGGCTGACGCGGGCTCGGGTGCGCCCGCGTCAGCCGGGCAGGTCCCCCGCGCCGAGCAGGTCGACGACCTCCCCCGCCGCGATCCGGCCGAGCAGGTCGAGGTCGACCTGCTTGAGGGACGCCGCCCGGCTCAGCCCCGGACGCGGCGGCACCGGCACCTCGGCGGGCACGCCGAGGGTGCGGGCGCCCGACGCGAGCGCCGAGGTGATGCCAGGGCCGGAGTCCTCGATCGCCACGCAGTCCTCGGCCCGCACGCCGAACAGGCCGGCGGCCACCAGGTACGGCTCGGGGTGCGGCTTGCCGTGCGTCACCTCGTCGCCGGTCACCAGGTGGGCGAAGGTGCCGGCGGGGGCGCCGTCGGCCACGACCTGGGCCTGGCTGCGGTAGGACATGGTGACGACGGCGCACGGCACGTCGGCGGCCCGCAGGTCCTCCAGCAGCTCCAGGACCCCCGCCCGCCACGGCACGGCCTCGCGCAGCTGCTCGTTGACCCGGGCCACGAGCCAGGCCACGATCTCGGCCGGCTCCAGCGGGACGCCGGCGTCGTGCAGCATGCCGCCCGTGGTGAGCAGCGCCTGCCCGACGGCGCCGAGCGCGTCCTCGTGCGTCCACGTGGCCCCGTGCGCGACGACGATCTCGTGCTCGGCGCGCATCCAGTAGGCCTCGGAGTCGACGAGGGTGCCGTCCATGTCGAACAGGACGGCGGCGGGCAGGGCAGAGGATTCGCGGGGCACCGACACATGCTAGGTGGCGACATGGAACGGCCGGTAACGAGCGGGGAACGTCCGGGGCAGGTCCGGGCCGGCCGGATGGCCGGACGATGCCTGCCGGATGCCGGACGATAGCGCCATGACACACACCGCCGCCTCCGGCATCGCCGCCTTCACCTTCGAGATGGGCGTGCTCAAGCGCCTGCGCCGCTCAGGCTGGTGGCAGGTCGGGGTGCGCGACCCGGAGTCCGTGGCCGAGCACAGCCTGCGCGTCGCGCAGCTCGCCGCCCTGCTGGCAGCCGAGGAGGGCGCCGACCCGGCGCGCGCCGCCTACCTCGCGCTGTGGCACGACTCCCAGGAGACGCGCATCACGGACCTGCCGCACACGGCCCGGCCGTACGTCACCAAGCCGGACAACGTCGCGGTCACGCGGGACCAGGTGGCCCCGCTGCCGGACGCCGCGGCGGCCACGGTGCTCGGCGCGGTCACCGAGTTCGAGGCGCAGGAGACCCCGGAGGCGCGCTGCGCCCGCGACGCGGACAAGCTCGAGTGCCTCGTCCAGGCCGTCGAGTACCGGCACGGCGGCCAGGACGGTGTGCAGGAGTGGATCGACTCGTCCTACGCGGCGCTCGGCACGGACGCCGCGAGACGGGTGGCGGACGCCGCGCTCACGCAGTCCCCGATGAGCTGGCGCGACTGAGCCGGCGGGCCGGGGGCCGCGCCGACTCAGCCCGGTGGGCGGGGGGTCAGTCCGCGAGCAGCTCCTCGGCCCGCTCCTCCTGGCCCGCGTCGAGGTCGGTCTTCTCGAACGCGGCGACGGCCTTGTCGAACGTGCGGTTCACCCGCGGCTCGATCTCGACGACGCTCGCCGGGGTGACGATCGCCCGCTCGTACTCCGCGATCCAGGCGTCCATGTGCGCCACGTAGGCGTCGCGGGCCGCGTCGAGCCGGCTGCCGTCGGACAGCGGCACCGCCTGGGCGTCCTCCTTGGCGGACAGGACGCCGGACCGGGCTTCCTCGGCGAGGTCGGGCACGTCGGTCATGAGCGCCGCGGCGAGCTCTTCCTTCGTGTCGACGTCGGACGTGGCCTCGATCTCGTCGAACCGTCCGCTGACCTCGTCGATGTAGTCACGCATCGTGGACTCGCTGTGCTCCACGGCGTCGAGCAGCACGTCAGCGGGCTCACTGGTGCGCTCGGCCTGGGACCAGGCGATGCCGCTGCCGGCGCCGGCGACGACGAGCGCACCGACGGCGGAGAGCAGGACCCGGTGATTTCGCAGGTTGAGCATGAGTTCATCGTCACCCGGACCTGGGGCGTTCCGCGCGCCGGCGAGTGTGATCCGCGACGGAACTAACGGGCATATCAGCCTATTCCGGTCACACGTTTGTCGCTCGCTGTCACTCGCGCATGCGCCGCAGGTGCTCCAGCCGCTCGGCGGCCAGGGCCGCGCGGTTCATCCCGGCCCGGATGTACGGCGCGTCCGTGCCCGCGCTCTTGGGATAGAAGATGCCCAGGTTGATGAGGGCGACGAACGACGCGTAGACCAGCTCGTCCTGCACCAGACCCAGGGACAGCAGCGTGCCGATACCGATGATCGGCACCAGGTAGACGGCGACGGTGGGCTGCCAGGCGGCGAGCCGGCCGAGCGTCGCGATCTCGCCCCGCGGCACCGACGTCAGGCCCGCCGCGCGGGCACGCGCGTTCGTGTCCCACGCGAACCACAGGCAGGCCTGGACCACGACGGCGAAGGTGACGTGACCGACGAGGGTGCCCAGCGGCCACCAGTCCCGCTGCACCAGCGTCGGCAGCACCACGTAGACCACCGGCAGCACCGCCAGCGAGCGCAGCCCCACCTCCGCGGTCACCGCCCGCAGCCGGGCACCCCGACCCGTGGGCACGGCCCAGACCGTGCTCAGCTCGGCGAAGACATTGAGGTACAGGCGGGCACTGACCAGCGCGAACGTCAACGTCACCAGACGCACCGGCAGGTTTCCCCACGGGTCAGGGATCGGGTAGTCGTCGGCACGGACGTCGTCCAGGAAGACCAGGCCGGCCCCCGAGCGGCCGAACACCTCGTCGGCCATCTCGAACCACTTGGCCTGCCAGGACAGCCCGAGATCGCGGGACCACCACGTCACGACCAGCGCGGTGGCGGACCACACCAGCACGGCGAAGAGCCACGCCCAGCGCTGGAGCCGGCGGGCCTGTCGCAGGTGCGCCGCACCCGTCGCGTCCCGGACCTGGCGGGTGCGCACCTGCAGCATGCGGCGCTGGCGCGCCACCGTCCCGGCCCCCGGCGAGAGGTCGCGCAGCCTCTGCCAGGCGCTGCGCGGCCGTTCCCGGCCGTCCTGCTCGAGGATCGCCACCTCGTCGCCGAACACCCGGCCGATCTGCTCGAACCTGGGGGCCGTCGGATCGACCGGGGTGACCAGCAGGCGACGGCGTGGGTCGGCGTCGGTCAGGTCCTCCAGGAGCCGGGCCAGGCCGACCGACGCCACGTAGAACTGGTCGGGCACCGTGCCGTCGGGGTTGTGCGGTATCCCGGCGATCGCGACGAGCAGCGCGCCCAGGGAGTACAGGTCGGCCAGCGGGTGCCCGACGCCGTCGCGGCGCACCTCCGGCGCGGCGAACACTTCCTCGCCCTGGCCCTGACCCGTGATCGACCGGGCGTGGAGGTGGTTGACGCCGAGGTCGACGAACCGCAGCCGGATCCGCCCGGTCTGCTCGTCCTGGACGATGATGTTGGACGGCGTGAGGTCGTCGTGCCGCCGCCCGTCGCGCTCGAGGTCCGCGAGCGCGCTCAGCAGGGCGCCGCCCAGCTCGCGCAGCGCCGGGGTGTCCACCGGCCGCAGGATCTCCCGTGCGGGTGGCGGAGGCTGCTCCGCGGCGCGGCGGGCCAGGTACTCCCCCATCGTGCGGCCGCGTACCAGGTCCATGAGGATCCAGCTGTCGTGGCTCGCCCAGACGGGCACCGCCGGGGACGGCTCGTCGGCGTCAGGGCGGCCGTGCTCGGCCAGGTACCCGCGGGTCCCCGCCACGATCGCCGGGATGGTCAGGTACGGGTGGATGACGCACTTGAGCACGAAGGCCGCCGTCCGCCCCCGGGACGGCTGCGCGAGGCGCCCGGTGAGGATGATCGACGTCGTGCCGGGCCGGTAGAACTCCAGGCTCGTGAGGTCGAGCGCCGCCCACTCCGACAACGTGCCCGTGGACGCGGCGTCCGCTCCCGCGGCGTCCGAGCCCGAGCCGGAGCCGGGCCCGTCCGCCCGGCCCGGGTCGTGGAGCGCGGCGAGGGCGCGCCGCACGTCGGGGTCCGCCACGAGCGCGCGGCTGACGTCGGCCGCGGGACGTCCGGCGACCGCGACGTCCCACGGCGCGTCGCCGTGGAACCGCATCCGGTCGGAGCTGTGCATGGCGACGAGCGTGAGCAGGTAGTACCCCAGGTAGCCGGCGGTGCGCGGCTCCACCGCACCGGCCTCCCCGACCGCGACGGTATCGGCCCGCCCGGTCCACCAGGCCCACAGCAGCTCGATCTCCCGCTCGCGGGTGACCTGGAACCGGTCCGCGTACGCCCGCTCGTCGAGCGGGACGTCGAGGAGCGCGGCGTGCCAGTCCTGGACGCGCCAGCCGTCCAGACCGGCCCCGCGGCGTCCCGGCGTGCCGCCGCGCCCGGTCAGCCCGCGCACGACCCCCGTCAGATGGTCGAGGCTCCCGCGCGTCGTGTCACCCTGCCGCCCCCTGGTCACGGTTCGCGACGATAGCGAAGTTCCGGGCCCGTGTGCTGGGAGAACGCCCCGATCGCACGAACCGCCGGGAAGCGGCCGGCCCCGCAGGCACACCCACCACGCCCCCGCCGCGCGCGTCGCGTCGTCCTGCGCGATGCTGGCCCTCGATCGACGGTTCAGGCCGCCGAGACCCGGCAGCGACCAAGGGGGAGACAGACCGTGTTCGGACCCGATTTCTTCGAGCGGCTCTCGCAGCGGATGTACTACGACCTCGACGGTCACCCGATCACCCAGGACCAGTGGTCGGTGCTGCGGCTCGGTGCCGGGGCCGCGCACATCGCGCGCGACCACCTCGGGATCTACCACGTGTCCACCGTGTGGACGGGTATCGACACCGCGGCGCCCCTGGAGGACGACGACGACCACACCCCGCTCATCTACGAGACGATGGTGTTCGTCGAACGGCTCGACCCGGACGGCGTGCTCTCCGAGGACGAGCTCCTCGACTGCACGGAGCAGTACGCCGAGATGCACGCCACGCGGGAGGACGCGCTGGCCGGGCACCGGCGCGCGACGGCGCTGGTGCGCGAGTGGATCACGAAGGGCCGCCCGGAGCTCTGAGACACGCAGCTCCGGGGCACGCAGCTCCGACGACGCAGGGGGAGAGCCATGATGCAGACCAGCACGCCTTCTCTGACCGCCCTCTTCACCGGGCGCCGCGCCGCACGCCGCGCCGTCCACGGCCCACCGGCCTACGGTGAACCGATGCACGGAACCACCCCGCGGGACCTCGGTCCCACGGGTGCGCGAGCGCTCCTGGCCGAGGTCTTCGAGCCCAGCACCGACCGCCTGGCCCACTCGCTCGGGGTCGGCCGGCGGGCCGAGCACGTCGCCCGTGTGCTGGGCCGGTCCGACCTGCTCGTGTCCGCGGCGTACCTGCACGACATCGGCTACGCCGCCGCGGCTCGCGACACCGGGCTGCACCAGCTCGACGGCGCCCGCTACCTGCGCCGCCTGGGCGCGCCGGACGAGCTGACGAGCCTGGTCGCGCACCACACGTCGGCCCTGGTCGAGGCGGGCGAGCGCCACCTCGACGCGCACCTGCGGGGCGAGTTCCCCGTGCCGACGGACAGCGACCTGCTGGACCTGCTGACCTACTGCGACATGACCACCTCGGCCCAGGGCCGCCCTGTCAGCGTGGACGAGCGGCTGGACTGCATCTACGACCGCTACGCACCGGGCCACCTCGTCTCGCGCAGCATCCACCGCGCGGAGCCGCAGCTGCGGCGGCTCGTGTCCGCGGTCGACGAGCGCCTCCGGCGCGGCTGAGGGCGGCCCGGCCGGGTAGGCCCGGCGAGACCGCTCAGGTCAGGAACGGCTCGGTGCGCGACGGGTCCACCGCGTGGTCGATGCGCAGCCGCATCGACGGGTGGATCGCCAGCTCACCGAGCCGGTCCACCGGCTGCCACACCACCTCGCTGGACTCGTGCGAGGTCCGGACGGCGCCGCCCGTGACCGTGGCGCGCATGCAGATGGAGAACTGCGCGCGGACCTCGCCGTCCGAGTAGACGATGACGTGCCGCGGGTCGGTGTAGATGCCCACCAGGCCCGTGATCCGCACGCGGTAGCCGGTCTCCTCCTCGGTCTCCCGGACGCCCGCCTGGCGCACGGTCTCCCCCGGGTCGATCCCGCCGCCCGGCAGCGCCCAGAGGTCGTTGTCGGTGCGGTGGATGAGCAGCAGGCGCCCGCCGTCGTCACGCACCGCCACCGTGACCGAGGGCACCACCGAGTTCACCGCCGGTGCGGCCGGGTCGTCGAAGTAGTCCAGGCGCGTCATCACGACACCTCGTCCGGGTCCTCCGTCCGCGGCCAGACCGTCAACGGCGTCGCGGCGTTCCACACCCGCTCGAAGCCCGCCTGGTAGGCGGGCGCCATCGACGCCTCGGGACCGTCCTTGAGGTGCAGCAGCGGGTTCGCGCCCGCGGGCGAGCCCCAGACGTGCGTGTTGACCAGCAGGTCGTCGTCGAACCGAAAGGTCGTCGCGTAGAGCGTGCTGTCGTGCAGCCGCACCTCGACGCCCGGCGTGCCGAGCGCGGGGGCCAGGTAGGCCAGCACCAGGGCGATGCGCCCGGCGAGGCCCGTGCCGCCCTCCTCCGCGGTGCGCACGGTGACGGCGCTGCCCTCCGGGTCGCCCAGCAGCAGGCGCACCTGCACGCCTCGCGCCGCCATGGTGACGATCTCGGTGGTCAGGTCCAGGGTCTGGTCCGGTAGGAACGTCGCCGCGAACGCGTGCAGCTCGAACCGCTGCTCCACGCCGGCGAGGAAGGCCCGCCAGGTCCCGGACGGCACGGCGCGCCGCGCCGGGTAGACGCCGACGATCTCCTGGGCGGCGGCCTCCGCCCGGTCGACGTCACCCCACAGTGCGGCGACGTCGCAGCCCAGCGCCTCGGAGACCGCGACGCGATGGCGTGGGTGCGGCGTGCGCCCCTGCGCCACCCAGCGTTCCACGGTCTTCGGGTCGACGCCGACGGCGGCCGCGAGCCGGACCTGGCTCAGGCCGGCCTGGCTCATCGCCGCGACCAGTCGTTGGTTTCTCACGTGTCATCTCACCCCCTCAAGGGACGTATCTATCACCGAAACGTCCCGGGCGCTGCCGATGGCACGTCCCATGTGCCCGGCGCACAGTGGTATCAGCTAGTCCACCTGTCCGACCCGTGTCCCGGAGAGCCTCGTGAACCCCATTGCCTCGCAGTCGGTCACAGAACGTCTTGGCGATGTCATCGACCTGCTGCGGCATGTCCGCGCGGACTGGATCGAGGTCCTGACGGTCACGCCCGAGCGCGTGTGCCTGCAGCCCTGGCACCTGGACGACGGCGAGAGCATCGCGCGGGCGCTGGGCCTGGACCACGCCATCGACCAGCGGATGATGAACCCCGGCTACACGCTGTGGTCGGGCGAGTGGCGCGGTGTCGAGGTGCAGGTGCGCGGTGCGCTCCGCGCCGGCGTCCCGGTGTTCTGAGCCCGCGGCCCGGCACCGACACGCCGTCGCGCGGTGGATTCGCCCGTCCGCGAACGCGGCCGTGCCCCTGGTCACGTCGAGCGCCGCACACCCTAGGGTGGGGGGATGACCGACGCGCATCACGAGCAGCCGGAGCAGGCCTCGCCTCGCCAGACCGTGCTCCTCGCTGCCTTCGAAGGTTGGAACGACGCGGGGAGCGCCGCGACGACGGCGCTCACGCACCTGGCCGAGGTGTGGGGCGCCGAGAAGGTGACCGAGCTCGACCCCGAGGAGTTCCACGACTTCCAGGTCAACCGCCCGTACATCTCGCTGGACGACGACGGAAAACGCTCCATCACCTGGCCCACGACCACGATCTCGGTCGCGCAGGTGGGCGAGCGCAAGGTCGTGCTGGTGCACGGCGTCGAGCCGTCGATGCGCTGGCGCAAGTACTGCGAGGAGCTGCTGCGGGTGGCGGACGAGCTGGGCGTCCGCACCGTGATCACGCTCGGCGCACTCCTGGCGGACGTCCCGCACACCCGGCCCATCCCGATGACCGCCACCTCGGACAGCGTGGGCCTGCAGTCCGTGCTGGACATCGAGGCCAACACCTACCAGGGACCCACGGGGATCGTCGGGGTGCTCCAGCACGAGGCCGCGGAGCGCAACCTGCAGTCCGTCAGCCTGTGGGCGGCCGTGCCGCACTACGTGGCCAACCCGCCGTCGCCCAAGGCGACGCTCGCGATCCTCACGCGCGTGGAGGAGATCCTGGGCGAGACGGTCCCGATGGGCGAGCTGCCCGACGACGCCGCGGCCTGGCAGCACGGCGTGGACGAGCTGGCGTCCGAGGACTCGGAGATCTCCGAGTACGTGGCCCAGCTCGAGGAGGCCAAGGACACCGCCGAGCTGCCCGAGGCGTCGGGTGACGCCATCGCGCGCGAGTTCGAGCGCTACCTGCGCCGGCGCGACGGCGGCGGCAAGGACAGCGGGCCCGAGCGGCTCTGAGCCCGGGCCCGGGACAGCGCGCCAAGCACAGAGGCCTGAGCCCCCACGGGGTTCAGGCCTCTGACGTTCGGTCCGGCGTGACGGTCACGCGCTGCTGGAGATGGGCTCGATCCGCACACCTGCGTCCGGCCCGTGGAAGCCCACCCATGTCTCGAGACACCGTGCGGCGTCCTCGACGCGGTCGTAGACCGGTGCGTATCCCGGTCCGTTACGTACCACTCGGTATCGCGTGCTGCACCTGGGCGCCGTCGTGACGGTGACCCGGGTCTCACCCGTGAAGTCTTCCTCGTACTCCGTCATGCTCCCCATCCTGCCCCGGGTTAAATGCAAACGGAAGCAGGGGTCAAAACTAACCTGGTGGGCGCCCGGCGCGGTGCTGGCCTACCTCGCCGAAACGGGCCCGGAATCGGGTGCCCGAGGGGTCAAAGACGCACTCCGAGCAGGGCGTTCACCGTGCGGGCGATGATCCCGGGGGCGCCCTCCTCGTCGGCGGAGGTGTCCCGCGACGCGTCCAGGGAACGCTCAGCCCACGCGTCGACGGCGGCCAGCGCGGCCGGCGCGTCGAGGTCGTCCGCCAGGGCCGCGCGGACCGCGGACAGGGTCGCGTCGGCCGACGGACCGCCGTTGCCTGAGACCGCGTCGCGCCACCGGACGAGCCGCGCCTCGCCCGCCGGCAGCGACGTCTCGTCCCACTCCCACTCCGTGCGGTAGTGGTGGGCCAGGAGCGCCAGGCGGATCGCCATCGGGTCGTGCCCCTCGTCCCGCAGCCGGGAGACCAGCACCAGGTTGCCCAGCGACTTGCTCATCTTCTCGCCCTGGTAGGCGACCAGGCCGGCGTGGACGTGCGTGCGGGCGCCGGCCGGGTCGCCGTCGGCAGGCGCCGGGCACAGGACGCGCAGGTGCGACGTCGACATCTCGTGGTGCGGGAACAGCAGGTCCGAGCCGCCGCCCTGGACGTCGAACCGCTCCCCCGCCGCCACGTCGAGCCCGTCGCGCGCGATCACCGCGCACTCGATGTGCCAGCCCGGGCGGCCGGTGCCGAGCGGCCCGCCGTCCCACGCGGGCTCACCCGGGCGCTCGCGCCGCCACAGCAGCGGGTCCAGCGGGTCCTTCTTGCCCTCCCGGTCCGGGTCCCCGCCGCGCTCCGCGAACGTGGCCAGCGCCTGCTCGCGGTCCAGGTGCGCGACCGCGCCGAAGCGCGGGTCGGCCGTGAGGTCGGCGTAGACGTCGCCCAGCTCCGGCGTGGACCCGCCGGCGCCCGGCTCCAGCGAGACCCGGTAGGCGGCGCCCGACTCCAGCATGGTCGCCACGGCGCGGGCGACGTCGGGGGCCGACTCCACGGCGCCCGTCCACGTCGCGGGCGGGATCACGCCCAGCGCCGTCATGTCCTCGCGGAACAGCGCGATCTGCGAGGCCGCGAGCTCGCGCCAGTCCATGCCGGTGGCCGCGGCGCGCTCCAGCAGCGGGTCGTCGACGTCGGTCACGTTCGAGGCGTAGGTGACGTCCTTGCCGGCGTCGCGCCAGGCGCGCACCAGCAGGTCGAACGTGACGTAGGTGTTGGCGTGCCCGATGTGGGTGGCGTCGTACGGCGTGATGCCGCAGGCGTACAGCCGCGCCTGCGGACCCGGCGCCGCCTCCACGAGCTCACCCGTCGACGAGTCGTGCACCCGCACCGGGGCGGGCGCGGGAGAGCCGGGGAGCAGCGGGACTTGGGGTGTGGGCCAGGCGTGCACGCGACCAACGATAACCGCAGGCTGTGACACTCCCCGACCATGTCAGGGCCCCGCGGCGTGTGTTCTACGCGACGCCGCCCTGCGCGTCGATCGTGCCCGACATCAGCAGGTAGACGACCACGGCGGCGAGCACGAGCCGGTAGTACACGAACGGCTTGTAGGAGTAGTTGCCGATGATCTTGAGGAACCCGATGATCACCGCGTAGCCCACGCCGAACGCGACGACTGTCGCCAGCAGGATGGCGCCCCAGCCGGGCGACCCGGCCGGCAGCGGCTCGCCGAGCGTCTTGACGAGCTGGTAGAACCCCGAGCCGAGCACGGCCGGGATGGCCAGCAGGAACGAGTAGTCCGCCGCCGCCTTGCGGGTGAAGCCCATGGCCAGGCCGGCGGTGATGGTGCCGCCGGAGCGGGACACGCCCGGCACGAGCGCGAGGGCCTGGGCGAACCCGAAGCCGATGGCGCTGCGACCGGTCAGCGACGTCAGCTCGCGCTCGCGCCGGCCGTAGATGTCCGCCAGGAGCAGCAGGATCGCGAAGAACGCGAGCGTGAACACGGTGATCCACAGGTTGCGCAGCGTGGTCTCGATGTAGTCCTGGAACAGCAGGCCCAGCAGCACGATCGGGACCGAGCCGAAGATGATGTACCAGCCCATCGCGGCGTCCGGGTCGGCGATCTGGCCGGGGCGGCCGTGCCGCACGTCGACGGAGCCGGGCCGCGGCCCCAGGCCCGCGCGGGCGCGCCAGCCCCGGCCGTGGGCTCCCGTCAGGGCCTTGAACCAGGCCACGAGGATGACGCCGATCTTCTTGCGGTAGTAGATGATCACCGCGGCCTCGGTGCCGATCTGCGTGATGGCCGTGAAGGCCGCGCCGGGGTCGCTCGACCCGATCAGCTCACCGACGATCCGCAGGTGCGCCGACGACGAGATCGGGAGGAACTCGGTCAGGCCCTGGACCAGGCCCAGAAGGATGGCTTCCCACGCAGTCACGGGCCGTGACACTACCCCACGGCGCGCCTCCTGACGCACCCGCCTGCGCCGCGGTTAGTCTGCCGCACATGGAACGACGCCGGGTGGGCAGGTCGGGCCTGCGGGTCTCGGAGCTCGGGCTCGGCACCATGACATGGGGCCGCGACACCGACGAGATCGACGCGGCCGAGCAGGTACGGGACTTCCTCGACGCCGGCGGCACCCTCGTGGACACCGCGGCCAGCTACGCCGACGGCGACGCCGAGCGCGTGATCGGCACGCTCCTGTCCGGCAAGGTCGCGCGCAGCGAGCTGGTGCTGGCCACCAAGGCGGGCATCCGGTCGGAGTCGCGCCCCGACGGCGGCCCGGGCCGCGTCGTGGACGCCTCCCGCGGCGCCCTGCTCGACAGCCTCGACGAGTCGCTGGTGCGCATGGGCACCGACCACGTGGACCTGTTCCTCGTGGCCTGCCCCGACCCCAACACGTCGCTGGAGGAGACCTGCAACGCGCTGCGGATCGCGGTGACCAGCGGGCGCGCCCGGTACGTGGGCCTGAGCAACCACCCCGGCTGGGCGACGGCGCGCGTGGCGACGCTGCTGGAGCCGGACGTCGGCCTGGCCGCCGTCGAGCTCGAGTACTCGCTGCTGCAGCGCGGCGTGGAGCGCGACGTCGTCCCGGCCGCCGACGCCCTGGGTGCCGGGCTGCTGGCCTGGTCGCCCCTCGGGCGCGGCGTGCTCACCGGCAAGTACCGGCGCGCCATCCCCGCCGACTCCCGGGCCGCCGGGGCACTGGCGGGCTTCGTCCAGTCGTACCTGGAGGGGCCGGCGTCCGCCGTCGTCGAGGCCGTGGCGACCGCGGCCGAGGGACTGGGCCGCGCCGCCGGGGAGGTGGCGCTCGCCTGGCTCCTGGAGCGCGAGGGCATCGCGTCCGCGATCGTGGGCGCGCGGACGCCCGCCCAGCTCCGTTCGTCGCTGGCGGCCGTGACCCTCGAGCTGCCGTACGAGGTGCACGCCGCGCTCGACGACGTCTCCGCCCCGGAGATCGGCTATCCGGAACGCTGGTGACCGTGCGCCCGCCCGGGCCTGAGCCCGCGCCGGGTCAGCGCTGCTGCGCAGGCTGCGGCTGGTCCTCCGACTCCTCGACCTCGCCCAGGTCGTCGTCGAAGTCGAGGTCTTCGAGGTCCTCCAGGTCCTCGTCCGACTCGTCGTCCTCGTCGTCGTCCTCGTCCACCTCGTCGGCCAGGTAGAACGGCGTCACCTCGCCGAACACCGTGGCCAGGGAGTCCTCGTACACCTCGTAGGCGTCGGCGAGCACGTCGTAGGCGTCGTCGACGGCGGGGTCGTCGTCACTCCGGCGAGTGGCGACCGCGTGGTGGTGGGCCTCGAGTGCGGCTACGAGGCGGTCGAGCGCGGCACGCGGTTCAACGGTCATGCCTTGAAGGTAGCGCCCCATGGGCCACAATGGGCAGACGAAATTCATTGCTGTCACCGGTCTGCAATCAAACCGGCATAAACTGACCTCACCCGCGACCCGAGGACGGTGCATCAGATGGCGAGAGACGGCTCCGTGTTCCGCAAGAACAGTCAGTACGAGTACCGTGTCGTGACCTTCGAGCCGGACACCACGGTGCCGGACGCCCGCAAGGCGCTCACCGACGAGGCCGAGTACGGCCGGTGGGAACTGGCTCGGACCCTTCTCTACATCGGCGGCAGACGCAAGGTCTGGCTCCGCCGCAAGATCATCAAGGTCTCCTCCACCCTGTGACGGACGACGGCCCGGGGCCTGACACGTTCCGCAAGGCCGACGCCGGGGCCCCGGCCGGGTTCTTCGCCCGCGAGGCGGCCGGCCTCGACTGGCTCCGCGTCCCCGGCGGTCCGCGCGTCGTCGGCGTGCGCGACGTCGGGCCCGGGCACCTCGACCTGGACCTCCTGTCGTCCGACGTGCCACGCCCGCAGGACGGGCGCGCCTTCGGGCGCGCCCTGGCCGCCCTGCACGACGCCGGCGCGGCCGCGTTCGGCGCCGGGCCGCCCGCTGCCCGGGGCTGGTCCGGCGACCCCGGCGGGTGGTTCGGTCCGCTGCGCGACCCGCTGCCGATGGTGGGCGGGGCGTGGAGCTCCTGGCCGGAGTTCTACGCCGAGGCGCGGCTGCGCCCGCTGCTCGACCAGGGCCGCGCCCGCGGGGTGCTCGACCCCGACGACGCCGCGCTGGTCGAGGCCGTCTGCGCCCGACTGCCCCGCCTGGCGGGCGCCACCGCCGACGACGGTCCCGCGCGCCTGCACGGGGACCTCTGGTCCGGGAACGTGCTCTGGGTCGGGGACGGGACGGCCGGCGCGACCGAGGCCGTGCTCGTCGACCCGGCCGCCCACGGCGGGCACCGGGAGACCGACCTCGCGATGCTCGCGCTCTTCGGGGCACCGCACCTGCCCGAGATCCTCGCCGGGTACCAGGAGGCGCACCCGCTCGCGCCCGGCTGGCGCGACCGGGTGCGCCTGCACCAGCTCTACCCGCTCGCCGTGCACGCCGTGCTGTTCGGCGGGTCGTACCTGCCCGAGACGCGTGCGCTGCTCGCCGAGCTCGCGGCGTAGGAGCAGGCCGGACCGCCGGCCGAGCCCGCGCCCGCCGGCCGAGCCCGCGCCCGCCGGCCGAGCTTGTCGAGACCGGTCTCGACAAGCTCGACCCGCGAACGTCAGCAGGTGGCGAGCAGGCGGTCCAGCACGCGCGTGCCGAACTTCAGGGCCTCCGTGGGCACCCGCTCGTCCACGCCGTGGAACATGCCGGCGAAGTCCAGGTCGTTCGTGAGCTGCAGGGGCGCGAAGCCGTAGCCGGTGATGCCCAGGCGGTGCAGCGACTTGTTGTCCGTGCCCCCCGACAGCGTGTACGGCAGCACCTTCGCGCCCGGGTCCTCGGCGTCGATCGCGGCGACCATCGCGTCGACCAGCGACCCCCCGAACGGCACCTCCAGGGCCGTGTCCAGGTGGATCGGCTCGATCCGGACGTTCGGCCCCGCCAGCTCGCGCAACGTCGCCATCCCGGCCTCCTCGTGGCCCGGCAGGAGCCGCACGTCCACGGTCGCCTCGGCGCGGCCGGGGATCACGTTCGCCTTGTACCCGGAGGCGAGCTGGGTGGGGTTGGACGTGTTGCGCACCGTCGCCCCCACGAACTTCGCCACCGGGCCGAGCGCGGCCACCAGGGCGTCGATCGTGGCCGGGTCCTCGTAGTCGACGGGCAGCCCCGTCAGGTCGCCGACGCCGCGCAGCAGCGCGTCCACCGTCGGGGTGATCGTGGTGGGCCAGGCGTGCTGCCCGATCCGTGCGACGGCGGCGGCGAGCTCGGTGACCGCGTTCTCCTCGTTGACCTGCGAGCCGTGCCCGGCCCGGCCGTCGGCGATCAGCCGCAGCCAGGCGATGCCCTTCTCCGCCGTCTGCAGCAGGTAGGCGCGCCTGCCGCCCACCTCGACCGAGTAGCCGCCCACCTCGGAGATCGCCTCGGTGGCGCCCTCGAACAGGTCGGGGCGGTGGTCCACGGCCCAGCGGGCGCCGTGCACGCCGCCCGCCTCCTCGTCGGCGAACAACGCGACCACCACGTCGCGCGCGGGCTTGCGGCCCTCGCGCACCATCTGCCGCACGACGGCCAGGATCATGGCGTCCATGTCCTTCATGTCGACGGCGCCGCGGCCCCACAGCAGGCCGTCCGTGAGCTCGGCGCCGAACGGGTCCACGCTCCAGTCGTCCTTCGCGGCGGGCACCACGTCGAGGTGCCCGTGCAGCACCAGCGCGGGCCGGCTGCGGTCCTGCCCCTCGAGCCGGACGACGACGGAGGCCCGCCCCGGGCTGGACTCGAACAGCTCGGGCTCCAGGCCGACCTCGTGCAGCAGCTCCATCACGTACTCGGCCGCGGCACGCTCCCCCGGGCCCTCGTTGTCGCCGTAGTTCGACGTGTCGAACCGGATCAGCTCCTGACAGATCCGGATGACCTCGTCGGCGGCGGTGGGCACGGGCGCGGCGGTGGGAACAGTCTCAGTCACAGGGCCCACGGTAACCGCCCGCACGAGGCGGCCGGTCCACCGTGGCCCCGCGTCTCACACCTCAGACCACCGCGCTGACTCGCGAGGCGACGCTGCGCGAGTCAGCGTGGTGGTCCGGCCAGGGCGCTGACTCGGCGCATCTGGCGTGGCGGGTCAGCGGGCGGGTCCCGGGCGGCGCGTCAGACCAGGCCGCGGCGCTCCAGCAGCGGCGTGATCTCGGCGGCGCGCCCCCGCAGGTCCTCGAACGAGGCCAGCGGGTCCTGCGAGCCGCCGCGGGCGAGCAGCTTGCGTCGGAACGCCTCGCCGTTCTCCCGGGTCAGTCCGCCGTTCTCGGCGTACCACTGCACGGTGTCCGCGTCGAGCACCTCGGACCAGATGTACGAGTAGTACCCGGCCGAGTACCCGCCCCCGAAGATGTGGTTGAAGTACGTGCTGCGGTACCGCGGCGGCACGGACGCGAAGTCGACGCCGGCCGCGGCGAGCGCCGCCGCCTCGAAGGGCAGGACGTCCTCGACGGACGTCGGCACCTGCTCCGGCGTGAGCTGGTGCCAGGCCTGGTCGAGGAGCGCGGCGGCGAGGTACTCGGTGGTCGAGAAGCCCTCGCCCCAGACCCGGGAGGCGAGCATGGTGTCGACCCACTCGGCCGGCATCGGCTCGCCGGTGACGTGGTGGACGGCGAACGACTTCAGGATCCGCGGCTCCCACGACCACATCTCGTTGACCTGCGAGGGGTACTCGACGAAGTCGCGGGGCACGGAGGTGCCGGACTGCGACGGGTAGCGGACGTCGCTGAGCAGGCCGTGCAGCGCGTGCCCGAACTCGTGGAACAGCGTGGTCACCTCGTCCCACACGAGCAGCGTGGGCTCGCCCGCCGGCGGCTTGACGATGTTGAGGTTGTTGACCACCACGGGCTTCTCGCCCAGCAGGCCGCTCTGCACGACGAGGCTGTCCATCCAGGCGCCGCCGCGCTTGGACTCGCGCGTGTAGAAGTCGGCGAGGAACAGCCCGAGGCCGGCGCCCGGCTCCCCCGGCTCGACCGCGTCGAACACCTCGAAGACCCGCACGTCCGGGTGGTAGCCGGGCAGGTCGGGACGCTCGACGAACGAGAGGCCGAACAGCAGGCCGGCCGCCTGGAACACGCCGTCGTGCAGCACGCGCTCGAGCTCGAGGTAGGGGCGCAGGGCGGCGTCGTCCAGGTTGAAGCGCTCCTTGCGCACGGCCTCGTTGAGGTAGGACCAGTCGGCGGCGGCCACGCTGTCCGCGCCGCTGCCCGACGGCGCCCCGCTCACCTTCGCGAGCTCGCCCGCCTCGCGCCGGGCGTTGGCGACGGCCGCGGGTGCCAGGCGCCCGAGCATCTCGTTGACCGCCTCGGTGGTGCCCGCAGTCGCGTCCGCGGCGATGTAGGCCGCGTGGTGCTCGTAACCGAGGAGCTGGGCGTGCTCCGCCCGCAGGCGGGCGAGCTCCAGCAGCACCTCGCGGGTGTCGTTCTCGCCGCCCGTGGCACCGCGTGCCATGGAGGCGGCCTGCACGCGTGCGCGGGTGGCCGGGTTCTCCAGCGACGCGAGCACGTTCTGGTGCGTGAAGAGCTGCATCTCCAGCAGCCAGCCGTCCTGGCCGCGGGCCTCGGCGGCGGCCCGGGCGCCCGCTCGGGCGTCGGCGGTCAGGCCGGCGAGCTCCGCCTCGTCCGTCACGAGCACGCTCGCCTCGTTGGCGCCGGCCAGGAGCTTGCGCCCGAAGCTGGCCTCCAGCGACGTGATGCGCGCGTTGAGGTCGCGCAGCGTGTCCTGGTCCTGGGGCGACAGCTCGATGCCGGAGCGCTGGAACCGCGTCAGCAGCTTCTCGACGAGGTACGCGGTGTCGGGCTCCAGGTCGAGGTCGCCCGCGGCGGCGGCGTCGGCCAGGGCGCGCACCCGCGCGTGGAGGCGCGCGTCCATGTTGATCGCGTCCTGGTGGGCGGCGAACACCGGCGCGAGCCGCTCCTGGACGTCCTCCAGCCCCGGGGTGGAGTCGGACGGGAGCTGGTTGTAGTACGCCCGGGCGGCGCGGCCCAGGAGCTGGCCGGCCCGCTCCAGCGCCTCCAGCGTGTTCTCGACCGTGGCGGGCTCCGGGTTCGTGGCGATCGCCTCGACCTCGGCGCGGTGCGCGGCCATGCCGGCCAGGATCGCCGGCTCGTAGTGCTCCTCGCGGATCGCGGCGAAGTCGGGCAGGCCGTACGGCAGGGTGGACGGGGCGGCGAACGGGTTGGCCGGGTCCAGGTCCGCGGGCGCGGTGGTCTCATGGGTCGAGGTCATGGGGAACATCCTCGCCCATCAGCCGCCCCGCGGACGCGCTCTTTCCGTGCGCGCGCAGCGGTTAGGGTCGTGGGCGTGGATCCGTTCCGCCTCGTCGGCACCTGGGACTTCCGGCGGGAGATCGAGCACGCCGACGGCGCCGCGTACACCGCGGACGGCGAGGCCCGGTTCTCCCCGGAGGACGACGGCCGCGTGCGCTGGGCGGAGCACGGCACGCTGCGCTGGGCCGGGGGCAGCACGCCGGTGGCGCGCACGCTGTTCCTGGTCCGGGACGAGCCGGCCGCCGGACCCGGGACGGGCTGGCGCGTGACCTTCGAGGACGGCCGCGACTTCCACCCGTGGACGCCGGGCGCCGTCGAGCACCTGTGCGGCCGGGACCTGTACGCGGGCGGCCTGTCCGTGGCCGCCGTCCCCACCCCGGAGTGGGAGCTGACCTGGCACGTGACAGGACCGTTGAAGGACTACGTGCTGCACACCCGCTACACGCAGCGTCCCTGAACCCGCCCGCCACGCACGGCGACGAGGTCGGCAGTCCGGCAACCGGGTCGGCAGTCTGCATCGAGATCGGCACAGGCCTGTGCCGATCTCGATGCAGACTGCCGAGTTCGTGGGGCAAACTGCCGACCCACCCCGCGAGCAGACTGCCGACCCACGCCGCGGTGCCGACTGTCGGCGCGCGCCGCTCAGCCCGTCAGGGCAGGACGTTCGGGTTGTTCGCGTGGGTCAGGGTCTCCCAGGCCACGAACAGGTTGTTGGTGCCCGCCGGGCGGGTGGACTCCGTGAGGGCCTGGGTGTTGCTCATCGCGAACCCCTGCCGGTTGTGCAGGGCGTTGAACCCGACCTCCGTGATCGGGCCGAGGCCCAGGTGCACCGACCCGCCGCAGAGCCAGGACGGCACCGCGGTGCCGCGCTGGTAGGTCGAGTGGAACCCGAGCGCGTGCCGCAGGCGCTCCCCCACCTGCGGGTAGAGGTCGTCACCCTGGATCGCGGCGGTCTCCGCGACGTGGGAGATCGCCGAGATGCCGTAGCCGGTGTGCGTGAAGTCCCGGCAGGTCTCCTGCGCCAGGCCGTTGACCAGCGTGCGCTGGTTGTGCCAGTACGCGAAGATCTGGTCCGGCGTGTCCCGGCCGGACCCGGGCACGGTGCGCGGCACCGACCCGTCGGAGGTCAGGTAGATGAACGCGGGCACCCGCACCAGGAACCGCTGGCGGGCCGAGGCGTAGGCGCTGCGGTCGTCGAGGAAGATGGCGATGCCGACAGCGGCCTCCATCATCGACAGCTCCCAGTTGCCGTTGCTGTTGGACCCGTTGATCACCTCGGGCAGGTAGACGTTGCGCAGCATCGTCTCGAACCGGTCGACGTCGGCCGCGGCCCAGCCCGCGCCCGTGTACCGGATGATCTCCGCGGCCCGCGGCCACACCGACCCGGCCCACGCCGTCTGCAGCGGCGCGTTGGAGTTGGTGTGGTCCCGGATCACCGGCGACCACGCGTTCATGATCGAGATCGCCTTGTTCGCGTACCGCGTGTCCCGGGTGACCGACCAGGCCAGGGCGTGGGTGTACGCCGCGATCGCGTCCTCCCGCTCGTCGGTGCACCCGTAGTTCGGGTTGGAGTACGACCCGCACTCGACCACGGCCCGCGGGTGCGGCGTGTAGGACAGCGACGCGTACCGGCTGCCCATCATCGAGTCGTAGGCGCTGCGCCACGGCTGCGCGCCGGCCTGCACCTGCTGCCGGACGAAGTCGAGCTGCGGCGCGCTCACATGCACGCCCGGGTGCGTGAACGCCGCGGGCACGTCGGCGGCAGCGGCGCCCGGAGCGGCGTCGGCCCCGGCGTCCGGCACCGCGTCCGAGACCGCGTCCGGGAGAGCGGGCGCCTGCTGCCCGACGGCGGCGCGCGGCCCGGGCGCGGCGCTCGCCGTGCCCGCGGCGGCCGCGGGCACGGCGAGCCCCACGGCGACCGCGAGCACGACCAGGGTGCGGGTCCTGGCGGTGCGGACCCTCATCAGAAGCCTCCCGTGATGCGCGTGAACTCGAACCCGGGCTGGTCCCGGTTGACGGACCAGAACGCCAGCCGGGTCAGGCCGTTGTTCCGCGCGTAGTCACGGATCTGCGTCCAGGCGGCGGTCGTGGTGATCTCGCCCTGGTCGGAGCTCCCGTTCATGCCGGAGATGCCCATGTGGGCGTACGCCTGCGCGTCCGTCCAGCCGCGGGCCGACTTGAGCTGGTTCTTCAGCCCCTCGGACGCGTTGATCGTGTCCTGCGCGATGTTCGAGGAGCCGAAGTTGAACGGCATGATCGTGTAGTTGTCGATCGGGACGCCGAGCTGCGCGGCCCGGTTGATCAGCCGGGTGCCCGCGCCCTCGGGGCCGCCGCGGCCCGTGCCGATCGTGACGGCGATCTTCACGTTCGGGTTGTTCTGCTTGACGATGGTCAGGCCCTGCAGGATGCGGTCCTGCACGGTGTAGTTCTCGAACTCGTCGGAGTTCTCGATGTCGAAGTCGACGACGTTCGGCTGGTGCGCGTTGATGACCTGCTGCACGGCCCCGGCGTACGCGGCCGGCGTCGAGCAGTTGGGGCCGAGCTTGTTGCCGGACCAGCCGCCGAACGAGATCTGCACCTGGCCGCCCGCGGCCTTGATCGCGTTGATGGTCTGCTGGTCGACGCCGCCGGTGAGCGGGCGGCTGCCGTCCCACGCGGGGTTGCAGCCCCCGGACGAGAGGATGAACGCCATGGTGAACGCCCGCACGCCCGTCTGGCTCATCACCGACGTGGCGCTCGGCGGGTTGCCCCAGCCCAGGTACAGGTAGGGCGCGCCCGGCATCTTCGCCGGGTTCGGCTGCGGGTTGCCGCCGCCGGACGGCAGCGTCCAGCGCTGGTTGGCGCCCGCGAAGCAGTCCCAGAGCTGCAGCGGCGTGCCGTCCGCGGAGCTCGGGCCGGTCGCGTCCAGGCACTTGCCGAGGGCGCGCAGCGTGCCGTCCGCACCCGCGGTCCAGGTCTGCGCGGCGCTGCCGTTGCAGTCCCAGAGCTGGATGCGGGTGCCGTTGGCGGTGCTCGCGTCCGCGACGTCGAGACACTTGCCGAGCGCGCGGACCGTGCCGTCGGTGCGCACGTCCCAGCTCTGCGCGTTCGTGCCGTTGCAGCCGTAGAGCTGGATCTGCGTGCCGTTCGCGGAGCTCGCCGCCGCGACGTCGACGCACTTGCCGCCGTACCCGGTGATCGCTCCCGTCGCCGCCTGCGCGGGCTGGGCGCCGCCACCGAGCGTGAGCGCGGTGGCCAGGGCCAGGGTCAGTGCCGCGAGGCCACCGAGACCACGCCGTAGAAGAGCATGGCGCCGTTGACGTGCTTGCATGGTCGTCCTCCTCATGAACTTTCAAGCCTGTAAGTAAGGAGAACGTACGACTTCTTTGCCACCCGCAACATTGGGGCTAACCCGTACAGGGACCACACAGGTTCGGCCGGCCGGCGCCGTCGAGCAGCCGCCGGACGGCGAAGGGCACCGGCTCGCCGACGGCGAACCGGTGCCCGACCGCAAGGGAGGGGACTCAGAACCCCGCGGTGATCCGCGTGAACTCGAGGTCCTGCTGCGCGATGCCGCTGCAGTCGGACGTCACGCCGCCGCCCTCGCAGCCGCGGTCCCGGTTGACCGCCCAGTACGCGAACCGGGACAGGCCCTGGGCGTTCGCCCAGTCCCGGATCTCGGTCCACTGCGCGGGCGTGGTGGTCTCGCCGACGTCGGACAGCCCGTTCATGCCGGAGATCCCGGAGTACGAGTACGCCTCGGCGTCGGACCAGCCGTGCGCCGCCTTGAGCTGGTCCTTCAGGCCCTGGGCCGCGCTGATCGTGTCGGCCACCATGTCGGAGCCGCCGAAGTCGAACGTCATGATCGTGTAGTTGTCGATCGGGGTGCCCAGCTCGGCGGCACGCGTGATGAGGCGCGAGCCCGCCCCGCCCGGGCCGGTCGTGGTGGTCGGGATCGTCACCACGGCCTTGACGCCGGGGTTGTTCTGCTTGACGATCGCGATCCCCTGCAGGATCCGGTCCTGGACGGCGTAGTCCTCGTACTCGTCGGTGTTCTCGATGTCGAAGTCCACGACGTCGGGGCCGTGCGCGTCGATGACCTGCTGCACGGCCCCCGCGAACTCCTCCGGGCTGGAGCAGTTCGGGCCCAGCTTGTTGCCCGAGTAGCCCCCGAAGGAGATCTGCACCTGGCCGCCGGCGGCCTGGATCGCGTCGATCGTCTGCTCGTCGACGCCGCCGGTCAGCGGCCGCTGACCGTCCCACGCGGGCGTGCAGCCGCCGGACGACAGCAGGAACGCCATGGTGAACGCCGAGACCCCCGTCTCGCTCATCACCGAGGTGGCGCTCTGCGGGTCGCCCCAGCCCAGGTAGAGATAGGGCGCGCCGGGCATCTTCTCCGCCACGGCCTGCGGTGCGGCCTGCGGTTCGGTCTGCCCGGCGGCCCGGGCTCCGGCGACCTCCGTCGCGGCGGCGCCGACCATGCCGCCGGCCGCCAGGACCATCGCGGTCACTGAGCTGAGCAGGGCGAGGCGCCTCGGGTTGGTCTGCATCGTCGTCTCCCGAAGATGTCGGTCGGATTCGTACGCAGACCGTACACAGCGGGTGAAAAATGGCGCATCAGGGTTAACCCGTACACGTCAACGCCGCACCTGGGTCAGGTTCCCCTCCGCGTCCAGCCGGATCTCCGCGTCCAGACCGAGCCGCTCCAGGAACGCGCCGTCGTGGCTCACCACGAGCAACGCGCCCTGGTAGGCCGTCAGCGCGTCCACGAGCTGGTCCGTGCTCGCGATGTCCAGGTTGTTCGTCGGCTCGTCCAGCACCAGGAGCTGCGCCGGCGGGTCCGCCAGCAGCAGACGCGCCAGCGCCACCCGGAACCGCTCGCCGCCCGACAGCGTCGACACCGGCCGGTCCACCGCCGCGCCCCGCACGAGGAACCGTGCCAGCCGGTTGCGCAGCTCCCCCGGCGGCACGTGCGGCGCGCCCTCCCGCACGGCGTCCAGCACGGAGGCGGCGTCGGGCAGCACGTCGACCCGCTGCGGCAGGTACGCCGCGCGCTCGGTCAGCAGCTCCCCGGAAGCGAACCCCGTTCCGTCCACGCCGTCTCGCTGAGTGCTGGCTATCTGCGGCTCGGAGGGGGTCTGACCCGACAAATACCCAGCACTCAACGAGGTGGGGGCGGCGAGCAGGCGCTCCAGGAGGGTCGTCTTGCCGACGCCGTTCGGGCCCGTCAGCGCGATCCGCTCCGGCCCCTGGATCACCACCTCCCGGCCGTCCGCGCCCCGCAGCACCGCCAGCCGCCGCCCGGCCGGCACCCCCGGGTCCGGCAGGTCCACGGAGATCCGGTCGTCGTCGCGCACCGCGCGCTCCGCCAGGTCGACGGCGGCGCGCGCCGCGTCCACCTTGTCGTCCAGCATCCCGCGCCGCGCACCGGCGGACTTCTCCGCGCTGTTGCGCCGGTCGTTGATCACGGCCTTGACGTACTTGCTGTTCGCGACGTCCTTGCGGCCCTTGCGCTCGCTGTGCGCGATGCGCTCCTCCGCCTCGATCCGCTGCCGCTTCTCGCGGCGCAGCGTCTGCTCGGCCGCGCGCAGCGTCTGCGCCGCCGCCTCCTGCTGCACCTGGAGCCACGCCCGGTACTCCGAGTACGGGCCGCCGAACGTCGTCAGCGACCCGGCACGCAGCTCGGCCGTGTCGTCCATCAGCTCCAGCAGGGCCAGGTCGTGCGAGACGACGACGAGCGCGCCCCGCCAGCCGCGGACCAGCTCGTACAGGCGCTCGCGCGCGGCGCCGTCCAGGTTGTTCGTCGGCTCGTCGAGCAGTGCGACGGCGGCGGCCCCGCTGGACTGGCGCAGCCGCACGCCCGTGATGGCGGTCAGCATCGTCTCGCCGCCGGACAGGGTGGCGACCGAGCGGTCGAGGCCCGTGGGCAGGCCGGTCGCCGACAGCAGCGCGACGGCCCGCTCCTCGACGTCCCAGTCGTCGCCGACGACGTCGAAGTGCGCCTCGTCGACGTCGCCCGACTCGATGGCGCGCAGCGCCCGCACGACGGGCGTGATGCCGAGCAGGTCGGCGACCGTGGCGTGCACGTCGAGCGTGATGCGCTGCGGCAGGTAGTCGGCGGTGCCGCTGAGGGCGACCCGCCCGGAGGTGGGCGCGAGGAGGCCGGCGACGACGCGCAGCAGGGTGGACTTGCCGGCCCCGTTGAGGCCGGTCAGGCCGGTGCGGCCGCGACCGAAGGCACCGGAGACGTGATCGAGCGCGACGGCGCCGTCGGGCCAGGCAAAGGTGACGTCGTGCAGCACGACAGAAGGGTTGGACAACACAGCAGGGACTCCCGGGAGGTGGCGTGGTGCCGACGCCCGGTGCCCTCGTGGAGGGCAGGCGTCAGCGCGAGGTGGTCTCGTACCGGGAGATGCCCGTCATCACAGTCCTTGTCCGTAGCTCCCTCACACGCGCGGCACACCCGCAGGAGCGCACACAGCCTGACATGGGACGACGCCGGGGCGCAACGTGAATCACGGCACGCCCCGACGCGGGTCACCGCCCGGTGAGCACGGCCCGGCGGATGCCCTCGCTGCGCAGGAACAGCGCGGCCCAGATGCCCACCGCGAACAAGACGGGCGTGAGCGTGTGCGCCAGGGAGTCCTCCAGGCGGACGTGCGCGGCCACGGCGCCGCCCAGGTAGGCGGTCAGGAGCAGCGCGCCGAGGAACGCCGTCCACGGCACCACGTAGAGCAGCACCGCGGCCCCCTGCAGCACGCCGATCAGGAGGACCGCCGAGGCCGGGTAGCCGATGGCCTCGAACATGCCGACCGACCGCTCGGACTCGGTGAGCTGGCCATAGGCGCCCTGGGCGAGCTGCGCCGCGACGGCCAGCGTGACCACCCACCCGAGCACGGGTGCCGCTCGGCGGACGACGGGCGCCGCCCGTTCGACGAGGGGCCGGACGGTCCGGGCCGGGGTACGGGCGCTGGTGCGGGCGGGAGTGCGCGTGGAGCCGGAAGTATCGAGGGACATGGCGTGGTCTCCGTTTCTGCGACGTCGGCGGCGCGGTCCCGGAAACGTACGGCGCGGCCGGTCCGGAGAACACGGCGCTAACCGTTTAACAGCGACGGTTCGACAGCGACGGGCAACCACGGGCAGCCGCAGCTGGCCACGCCCGCCGGTCAGGGCTCCGGCGCCGTGAGGTAGCGCTGCACCGTGGGCCCCAGCCAGGCGACGACGTCCGCCCGGGTCAGGTCCGCGGCGGGGCCGAACCGCAGCACGTACCGCACCAGCGCCATGCCGAGCACCTGCGAGGCGACCAGCGCGGCGCGCCGCGCCGCGTCCTCGCCGCTCCCGACGAACCGCTGTGCGAGCGGCAGGATCTGCCCGGCGAACACGTCGCGCATCCGCGCGGCCCCGGCCTCGTTCGTCACCCCCACGCGCAGCAGGGTCTGCAGCACGCTGCCGTGCTCCCAGAGGTCGAGGAAATGCCCCACGAGCACCGCCCCGACGTCGTCCACGGGGATCGCGGCCAGGTCCGGGAGCACCAGCTCCACGTCGATGACGGCCGCGAACAGGCCCTCCTTGGAGCCGTAGTAGCGCATCACCATCGACGGGTCGATGCCGGCGTCCTGCGCGATGGCGCGCACCGTGGCGCGCTCGTAGCCGTCGGCCGCGAACCGCGCCCGGGCCGCGTCCAGTATCGACGCGCGGGTCACGTCCGACCGCCGCCGCGGAGCATCCGTGCCTGTCATGCCAACAACTGTATGCCAACATCCGTTGACCTTCGCCGGGCCGACCGCTACTTTGGTCAACAAGCGTTGGCAAACAACCGTTGACCCCGCATCCCAGGAGGACATCATGGACACGGACGTCGTCGTTGTCGGGGCCGGCCCGACCGGCCTGCTGCTCGCGGGGGACCTGGCCACGGCCGGGGCGCGCGTCACCGTCCTGGAGAAGCGGCCGGCCGGCCTGAGCAACCTGACCCGCGCGTTCGCCGTGCACGCGCGGAGCCTGGAGGTGCTCGACGCCCGTGGCCTGGCGGACGAGCTGCTCACCCGCGGGCAGCAGGTCACCAGCCTCCGGCTCTTCCAGCGGCTCACCGTCGACCTGGGGGACCTGCCGTCCCGGTTCCGGTACGTGCTCGTCACGCCCCAGTACGAGGTCGAGCGCCTGTTGCGCCGCCGCGCCGAGGAGGCGGGCGCCGTCTTCCGGCACGACACCCGGGTCACGGCCCTGGCCCAGGACGACGACGGCGTCACGGTCACCACCGCCGACCGCCCTCCCCTGCGCGCCCGGTACGTCGTCGGCACCGACGGCGCGCGGTCGACGGTGCGCGACGCCGTCGGCATCCCGTTCCCGGGCCGGGCCGTGATCCGGTCGATGGTCCTGGCCGACGTGCGGCTGGCGCGGCAGCCCGCCGACCTGCTCACGGTCGCCGCCGCGAACGACTCGCTCGGCTTCCTCGCCCCGTTCGGCGACGGCTGGTACCGGTTCATCGGCTGGCACGGCGACCGCGACGTGAGCGAGGACGAGCCGGTCGACCTCGACGAGGTGCGCGCCATCGCCCGCGCCACCCTGCACGACGACTTCGGCATGACCGAGACGCGTTTCCTGTCCCGGTTCCACGCCGACGAGCGACAGGCGCCCGCCTACCGCGCGGGCCGCGTGCTCCTCGCCGGTGACGCCGCGCACGTGCACAGCCCCGCGGGCGGGCTCGGGATGAACACCGGCATGCAGGACGCCGCGAACCTCGGCTGGCGGCTCGCCGCCGCGCTGCGCCTGCCGGACGCCGCGGCGGACGCCGTGCTCGACGGCTACGAGGCCGAACGGCACCCCGTGGGGAAGCAGGTGCTGCGCACGAGCGGCGGGATCCTGCGGGTCGCCACGCTGCCGGGGCCCCTGGTCGCGGCGGCACGGCGCGGCGTCGTCGGCCTGGTGTCCCGGGTGGCCCCGGTCCGGCGGCGGGCGGCGCTGACCATCTCCGCCCTGGGGGTCGCCTACCCGCGCCCGCGCGGGGCGCACCCGCTGGTCGGCACGAGGGCGCGGGACCTCCCGCTGGAGGGCGGGTCGCGCCTCGCCGAGGCGCTCCGCGCCGGGCGGTTCGTGCTGGTCGCCCCGGCGGGGGCGCCGGCGCCCGGCCTGCCGGCCGCGCCCGGCGAGGTCGACCCGGCCGAGCGTGTCGTCGTCCGCCGGTCCGACGGCGGCGCGACCGCCCTGCTGGTACGGCCCGACGGCTACGTGGCCGGCGCGGCCGCGGGAGAGTGACCCACGGCCGGGCGGCCGCGTGCCGGCTCAGTACTCGGAGGTGGTCTCGCTGAAGAAGCCCTCGCGGAACTCCGGGATGCTGAACAGGACGACGAGCCCGACGACCGCGAGCAGCGTCAGGCCGATCGTGACCCAGCCCGTGATGATGCCGCCCAGGGCCAGGCCGCCGTTGTCGGCCTGGCCCTCGCGCTGCGCCTTGCGGCTCAGGTGGCCGGTGATGACCGCCGGGATGCCGGCCAGGAACCCGATGCCGCAGGTGAACAGCAGGAAGACGCTGAGGATACCCAGCACGAGGGACCAGACCCCGAGCGCGTTCTTCTCGAGCGGGGCCGCGTACCCGTAGGGCGCGCCGTACGGGTAGGGCTGCTGTCCCGGGTACGGCTGTCCCGGGTACGGCTGTCCCGGGTACGTCTGTCCCTGCTGGTCCCACTGCTGCTGGGGCTGCTGATCGGGCTGCTGGTACGGCTGCCCGTAGGGACTCTGCGGGGCGTCCGGCTGCTTCGGCGGGTCGTACGGCGACTTCCACTCGTCCGGCTGGGTCATGCCGCCACCTCCGGGCTGCGCGAGCTGCCGCGTGCCGCGGCGGACGGCCGGAGCGCGGTCATACCTGGGTCACCGTGAACGCCGCCCCGAGGAGCCCGACCACCACGAAGACGATCCAGATGAGCACCCCGGCGCCGGTCAGCGCCACGTTGATCCAGCCGAGCACCAGGCCCGCCGTCGCCATGCCGGAGTTGTTCGCCAGGCCCTCGCGGATCGCCTTGCGGCTGGCGTTCCCGGTCACGATGGCGACGATGCCCAGGATGAGCGGGCAGAGGATCCAGCTCAGGATGCCCGTGATCAGCGACCAGACACCCAGGTCGTTCTTCGGGGGCGCGACCGGGTAGCCGTACTGCGGCGGAGCGCCGTACTGGTACGCGGCGGGAGCCTGCGGCGGGTACGGCTGCACCTGACCGGAAGAATATTGGCCGGAGGGGTACTGGCCGGAGGGGTACTGCCCCTGGCCCGTGGCGTACTGGCCCGACGGGTACTGCACCTGGCCCGAGGCGTACTGGCCGGACGGGTACTGGGCCGGCTGGCCCGGGTGCTGGACCGGCGGACCCGACGGGTGCTGGGCGGGGTACCCGTACGCAGGTCCGGCGGGCGGCGCCGGGGGCGCCGGCGCGCCCGCGGGCAGGTCCACCGTCGGCTCCTCCACCGTGGGCTGCTCCGGCGCGAGCTGCTCCGGCGCGGGCTGCTCCGGCACGGGCTGCCCGGCCGGTTGCTCCGGCGCCGGCGGGGCGGCCTGCTGGTCGTTCGGCTCCTGCGGGCCGGGCCCGTCGTCGGGCTGGGTCATCGTGCTGCCTTCCATGCTCGGGCGCGCCACGGGGCGCGGGCGGGAGACGACGCGTCGGCCCGCCCCACCACGGAGGGAGTGCTCACCTCGGGTGCGGCGGGCCGGCCGACGGCTGGGGAGTGGTTCAGCTGTTCTCGAGCTCGTCCATGAGCTCCTGGAGCTCAGGGTCCATGGTCGCGCCGGAGTCGCCGAGCTCCTGCTCGTAGCTGTTCTGCATCTCCTGCTCGAAGCCCTCCTGGAAGTCCGGCGAGTTCGCCAGAGCGACCGAGAAAACGATGAGCCCGATGAGGCTGAGCGTGATCAGCACCGTGCCGATCCAGCCCATGATCAGGCCGGCGAGGCCCATGCCGCCGTTGTCCGCGAGACCCTCGCGCTGCGCCTGCCGGGACTTGGTGCCGGTGATGATCGCCGCGATACCGGTGAGCAGACCGCAGCCGAGCACGGACAGGATGCCGAGCACGAGCGACCAGACGCCGAGGCTGTTCTTCGGCAGCGGCGCACCGTAGGCGGGCTGACCGCCCTGCGCGTAGACCGGCTGCTGCTCGCCGTAGGGCTGCTGCCCGTACGGCGCCTGCTGGTACGGGGCGGGCTGGCCGGGGACCGAGCCCGGCGCGGGCGTCGCCGGCTGTCCCTGCTCGGGCGGCTGCTGCGGCGGGTCGTAGGGCGACTGGCCGCCGTCAGGCTGGGTCATCGTGCTACCTCTCTGCTTTGCGGTGAGCCGGGGGACGGGTCCGGCCCGGAGGTGCCAAACCTACAGGTAGGACGCCCCGCGCGGCAGGAAAACCGCGCGGGGAGACCTACCCGTGTTCGACGTGCGCAGGGTCAGTAGTTCCAGTCGTTGGAGTTCGGCATGTCGCCCCAGCCGTTCAGGCCGCCGGAGATGAGCCCGACCGCCAGCGCGATCACGAAGAACACGATGGCGAGCACGACCAGCGCCACGTTGATCCAGCCCAGGATCAGGCCCGCGGTTCCCATGCCGCGGTTGTTCGCCAGGCCCTCGTCGGCGGCCCGGCGGCTCATGGTGCCCGTGATGATCGCCGCGATCCCGAGCAGGAGCGGGCAGAACACGTAGCTGAGGATGCCCGTGATCAGGGCCCACACGCCCAGGTCGTTCTTGGGCGGCGTCTGCCCGTACCCGTACTGCGGTGCGGCCGGGGCACCGGGCTGGCTGTAGGGCGTCGGTGCGCCCTGCTGCCCGTACGGCGGGCCCTGCTGTCCGGCGGGCTGCGGCGGGGTGGGCTGCTGCTCCGCCCGGTACGGCTCGCCCGGAAGAGGCTGCGTGGGTGTCGGGTCCGAGCCCTGCACGGGGGTCGACCCGGGCAACGGCTGCGTAGGCGGCGTCTCCGGCTGGGGATCGCGGGGATCGCGCGGCGTACCGCCCTCGTTCTCGGTCATGAGGCTGCCTTCCCTTCCAGTTCAGGGAGCTGGGAGCACCGGGACCGGCGTCCCACCTCCACCTAACCAGGGATGACGCGGACCTGCGCGGGCGGCGGGACCTTCACCCGCGGCGCCAGGTCTCCACCTCGTGCGCCAGCACGAAGCCCAGGCGCTCGTAGACGCGGCGCGCGGGTGTGTTGTCGTCGTAGAGGCCGAGCGTCACCAGCCCGCGCTCCGCGACGCCGTCCGCCATCATCCGGGCCGTCAGGGCGCTGCCCAGACCCTGCCCACGGTGCGCCGGGTCCGTGCCGATCGACCCCAGGTGGACCGACCCGGTCGCGGTCGCGGTCGCGGATCCGACGGCGACGAGGGCACCGGCGCGCGCGCCCGGCGACGTCGGCGCCACGCGCACCCCGTACCAGCGGGCCAGGCGGGCCCTGGGCCCCTGGGCGCCGGACCGCGTGCCGGGGTTCGCCCGGGCGAGCAGGTCGACGATCTCGTCCGTGTGCCGGTCCAGCTCCAGCACCTCGACCGTCGGCGCCCCGGCGTCCACGCGCGGCGCGATCTCCGTGACCATGCGGTCCCAGGTGGCGTCCGGCACGAGGCCCCAGCCGGCAAGCGTCTCGCCGGCCAGGGCCCCCGTGCCGCGGGTCACGGTGGCGGCCACGACGTCGCCGTCGGGCACCACCGTGGTCAGTAGACGGGCCAGCCGGTCGGTCCGGCCGACGGCGTTGAGCCACCGGCCGGGCCGCTCCCCCGTGGGGTCGGCGAGCTGGACGACGGCGGCCGCGCCGGCGTCGTCCGGACCCGTCTCGTCCGTCCAGGAACGCGTGACCTCGAAGAAGTCGGAGCGCGCCCGGTGGAAGACGTGGTCGAGCCCGTGGCCGCCGAGCCGCGTCACGCCGTGGGGGCCGCCACGGGAGCGGCCTCGGGCGTGAAGTCGACGCCGGCCTCCTTGCGCTGCTCCGGCGTGATCGGCGCCGGCGCCGCCGTCAGCGGGTCGAACCCGCCGCCCGACTTCGGGAAGGCGATGACGTCGCGGATCGAGGCAGACTTCGTCAGCAGGGACACGATGCGGTCCCAGCCGAACGCGATGCCGCCGTGCGGCGGGGCGCCGAACGCGAAGGCGTCGAGCAGGAAGCCGAACTTCTCCTGCGCCTCCTCATGCCCGATGCCCATCACCTCGAAGACGCGCTCCTGCACGTCCCGGCGGTGGATACGGATCGAGCCGCCGCCGATCTCGTTGCCGTTGCAGACGATGTCGTAGGCGTAGGCCAGGGCCTCTCCCGGCTCCTTCTCGAACGAGTCGATCCACTCGGGCGTGGGCGACGTGAACGCGTGGTGCACGGCGGTCCAGGCGGACGAGCCGAGGTCGACGTCGTCGTCCTCGCCGGCCGGCTTGAACAGGGGCGCGTCCACGACCCAGACGAAGGACCAGGCGTCCTCGTCGACGGCGCCGGTCTTGTGCGCGATCTCCAGACGGGCGGCGCCGAGCAGCGCTCGCGCCTCCGACGTCTTGCCGGCGGCGAAGAAGACCGCGTCGCCCGGCTGCGCGCCGGTCGCGGCGGCGAGGCCCGCACGCTCGTCGTCGGACAGGTTCTTGGCGACCGGGCCGCCGAGCTCGCCGTCCTCGGTGAACGTCACGTACGCGAGGCCGCGGGCGCCGCGCTGCTTGGCCCACTCCTGCCAGGCGTCGAACTGCCGGCGCGGCTGGGCCGCCCCGCCCGCCATGACGACGGCGCCCACGTACTCGGCCTGGAACACGCGGAACGGCGTGGCCGTGAAGTAGTCGGTGAGCTCGACGATCGGGTTCTCGAACCGCAGGTCGGGCTTGTCCGTGCCGTACAGGCGCATGGCCTCGTGGAACGTGATGCGCTGGATCGGCGTCGGGATCTCGACGTCGACCAGGGCCCAGAGCGCCTGGAGGATCTTCTCGCCGAGGGCGATCACGTCTTCCTGGTCCACGAAGCTCATCTCGACGTCGAGCTGCGTGAACTCCGGCTGCCGGTCCGCGCGGAAGTCCTCGTCGCGGTAGCAGCGCGCGATCTGGTAGTAGCGCTCCATGCCGCCCACCATCAGGAGCTGCTTGAAGAGCTGGGGCGACTGCGGCAGCGCGTACCAGGAGCCGGGCGCGAGGCGAGCCGGGACCAGGAAGTCGCGGGCGCCCTCCGGGGTGGACCGGGTCAGGGTCGGCGTCTCGATCTCGACGAAGTCCTGCTCGTCGAGCACGCGGCGCGCGGCCTGGTTGGCCTTGGCGCGCAGGCGCAGGGCGTGCGCGGGGGCCGGACGGCGCAGGTCGAGGTAGCGGTGCTTCAGGCGCGCCTCCTCGCCGATCACCTCGGTGTCCGCGAGCGCCGTGGACACCTGGAACGGCAGCGGCGCGGACTCGTTGAGGGTGACGACCTCGGTGGCGACGACCTCGATCTCGCCGGTGGCGAGGTTGGGGTTGGCGTTGCCCTCGGGGCGGCGGCCGACCTCGCCGGTGACCTGCAGCACGAACTCGGCGCGCAGCGGGTGGGCGATCTCCTCGTCGCGGATGACGACCTGGGCGATGCCGGACGCGTCGCGCAGGTCGATGAACGCCACTCCCCCGTGATCACGGCGGCGGTCGACCCAGCCCGTGAGGGTGACGGTCTGGCCGATGTGCTCGGCCCGCAGTGAGCCGGCCGTGTGGGTGCGGAGCACGGAGAGGTCCTTTCATGACGGAAGACGTGTTCCCGCCGCCGGGCACCCTGGCGGGCGGGACGGCGGTGGGTGGGCGCCGCAGGGCGCGCAGCGAGTCTAGTGCGTGACGGCGGTCGGGGCTGCGTCCTGTGCGCCGAACCGCAGGCCGTCGAAGAGGAGTCCCGTGATGCGCACGGCTTCGTCCTGCCAGCCGTCGGTGGCGCGCATCCCGCAGATCCCGCCCAGGGCGCGCAGGAGGGTCCGCCCCTCGACGTCGCCGCGGACGGCGCCGGCGGCGGCGCCTGCGGCCAGGAGACGGTCGAGCGCCTGCGCCATCCGGGCCCGGGCGTCGCCGAACACGGGCGAGTCGGTGGCCATGATGGCTTCCAGCGCGACGGCCATCCCCTTGCCCACCGCGGCGTGCTCGACGAGCAGGAGCAGGAACCGCCGCAGGGCCTCGTCGGGGGCGTACTGGTCGAGCAGTGCCGCGGGCGCGGAGCACAGCTCGTCGACCTCGTGGCGGTAGACCTCCTCGACGAGGGCCTCCCGCGTCTCGAAATGACGGTAGAGCGTTCCGACCGCCACCCCTGCCCGGCGGGCGATCTCCTCGACGCGGATGCCTGCCTCCCCGGCGAGGAAGGCGTCCCGCGCCGCGGTCAGGACCGCTTCCCGGTTGCGTCGCGCGTCGGCGCGCAGGGGGCGTGGCGACGACATCTGGACCTCCGTAAGGTGAACCACGTTCATGTTAGGTGTACTGTTTCCGGAACCTGGTTCATCTTACTAGAAGGAGACCCCTGTGCCTGTTCCGGCCGAAGGACTCGAAGGCCTGCGCGTGCTGGTCACCGGCGGCAGCCGCGGGCTGGGCAGAGCGACCGCCCAGCGGTTCGCCGACGCCGGTGCGACAGTGCTCACCGCCGCACGCACCGCACCCCCGGACGGTCTGCGCGCCACTCACGTCCCCGCGGACCTCGCCACCGAGCAGGGTGTCGCCGAGCTCGGCCGCCGGGTGATCGACGCCGTCGGCGGCGTCGACGTCCTGGTCGACAACGCCGGCGCCGCGACCACGCCGACACCGACCCTCCAGCGGTCCGACGAGTCCTGGCGCTCCGACCTGGAGATGAACCTGCTCGCGGCGGTACGCCTCGACCGGGCGCTGGTTCCCGGGATGGTCGAGCGCGGCTCGGGCGTCGTCGTGCACGTGTCGTCGATCGCGAGCCGTCTGCCGCAACGCGACGAGGCCCCGTATGCCGCGGCCAAGGCGGCGCTCAACGCCTACAGCCGCGGGCTGGCGACGGAGGTGGGCGAGCACGGCGTCCGTGTGGTGTGCGTCCTGCCAGGTTTCGTGGTCACGGAGGGTGCCCGTGCCCACCACCAGCAGATGGCCGACCAGCGGGGCGTCAGCCTCGGTGAGGTGCAGCAGCAGATCGTCGACCACCTCGGCATGCCGATGGGCCGGCCCGGTGACCCCGAGGACGTCGCGGAGATGATCGCGTTCCTGGCGTCCGACCGGGCGAAGTGGATCACGGGAGCCCAGTTCCGTGTCGACGGCGGCATCATCCCGACGATATGAGCATCAACCTCGGCGCGGTCAGCTTCGACGCCCCCGACCTGGACCTCGAGAGCACGTTCTGGCAGGGGCTCCTGGGCGGCTCGGTCACCCGGACCCCGACCCATCACTTTCTGCGGGCGGACGGGTTCCCGGTGTTCGTGGTCCAGCTCGTCCCGGGGCTCGTCCCGCCGGGCTGGCCGGACGGGAACCCGCAGCAGATGCATGTCGACCTCACGACGGACGACCTCGCGTCGGCCGACAGGAAGGCCCTCGCGGCAGGTGCCCGTCGGCTGCGGCCCACCGGCGACGTCGACCCCGCCGCGCCGCCGAGCGGCAGGGTCTACGCCAGCCCGGCCGGGCACCCCTTCTGCCTGCGGCCCGCCTGAGGCCCGCCCGGGGCACGGACGAGCCGGGCCCGGGGATAACCTGACGCCCATGGCCAGGACTATCGCGACCACCACGACCGTGACCCGGGACGAGCTGCTGGAGTTCCTGCGCTCGCGCCGCGACGGGATCCTCGTGACCAGCAGGGCCGACGGCGCCCCGCAGCTCAGCCCCGTGACGTACGGCGTGGACCCGCAGGGCCGGGTCGTCGTCTCGACGTACCCGGAGCGGGCCAAGGCGCGGAACCTGAAGGCGCGGCCCGCAGCGTCCTTCCTGGCGCTCGGCGAGGACTTCGGCGGCGCCTGGGTGCAGGTGGACGGCACGGCCGAGGTGCTGGACGTCCCCGAGTCGGTGGAGCCGCTGGTCGACTACTTCCGCGCGGCGGCCGGCAAGGAGCACCCGGACTGGGACGAGTACCGTGCGGCGATGATCGAGCAGGGCAAGTCGCTCGTGCGCATCACGATCGAGCGCTGGGGTCCGGTGGCGACGGGCGGGTTCCCGGCGCGGCTCGCCGAGGGCTGACCCGCCCGTCGCCACCGGGCGTCAGCCGGCGTCGTCCGCCTGCTCCTTGTCCTCGCCGCCCATCTTGATGACGGCCCGGTAGGTGAGCCACGTGATGCCCGCACAGGCCAGGCCCGCCGGCAGGACCACGGCGAGCGTCGGCCAGTCCGGCTCGCCGTCCAGCAGGCTGCCCACGAAACCGAGCAGGAGCGCGCCGGAGAAGAGCGTGGCACCGGTCGCGGCGAGCAGCAGCAGGCCGAGCGCGAGGACGCCGATCAGCTGACCGAACGCGAGCACGGCCTTGCCGGTGCCGGCCACCGCGGCTCCGGCGGTGCGCAGGATCCCGTCCTCCTCGACCTCCCGGTCGGCGCGGGCCCGGCCCGCCTGCTTGATGCGTTCCTTGTCGGGACGCTCCGGTGCCGCCGCGCGGGGCACCGGCACGACCAGCTCCTCGGGTACGTGCCGGTCGACGAGCTCGGCGACGGCGCGCGCGTCGAGGTCGTCGTGCAGGGTCGGCTCGAACGGGATCCGCGCCCCGTCCAGCGCGACCAGGAGGCGCCCGCCGTCGGGGTGGGCCAGCAGCGCGGCCGTCTCGTCGAACCGGACCGTCGTCCGGGTGCGGCCGTCGCGCAGGGTGGCGCCCTCCTCCCCGACCACGATCGTCGCGTCGACGTCGAGGCGTTCGAAGGCGCGGCCCGTGACGGGCTCACCCGTCCCGCGCTGCGCGACGGTGGTCCCCGCCCAGCCGGAACCGGCGGGCGCGACCAGCAGCCCGGACTCCCAGGAACCACGGGCCAGGGACACGACGTCGGCGGCGGTGACCGCGGCGAGCGCCGCACGGCGCTCGCCCGGGGACGGGACCGGCTTCCCCAGCAGGGTCAGCACGGCGTCGTCGATCAGCCACATCGCGTCCTGGTGTGGCTCGTCGAACGCCATCAGCAGGTGGGCGCGCGCCGCCGCCACGTCGTCGTCGGCCACGAAGTGCCGCAGCCGGCCCAGGGTGTCCAGGAACTCGCCGGTGGCCTCCGCCGCCGTCTCCGGCCGCAGGCCCGCCGCGATCTGGAGCGTGGCCTGCCGCCCGTCGAGCATGCCGGTCACGGCGGACACGTCGTACGTCCAGCCCTGGTCCTGGCGCAGGCGCTGGAACAGCGCCCGCCGCGCGACCTCGGCGAGCACCTGGAGCGCGGGGACGTCCGGCGCCACGATCTCCCAGACGACCCTCGGGCCGCCGGCCGGCGCCTCGGCGGGGAGCGCGATCACCGGGTCCGGGACGACCGGCGGGGGGAACGGCGTGGCCGCGGCCGGTCCGGCGGGCAGCGCCAGGTCCAGGTCCGGCTCCTCCTCGCCCGAGTACCAGGCGACCGCGTTGGAGGCGGCGAACCGGTCGGCCGCCCAGGCCCGGAGGTCGGCGGCGGTGGTCCGGTGCAGTCCCACCTGCTGTCCCGGCCCGAGGCCGTAGGACCGGAACCCGTACCGCCAGGCCAGGACGCCGGTGGCCTCCGTCTCCCGCTCGTCCAGGACACGAGTCTCGCTCTCGCGATGCTGCACCGGCAGGTCCGCCAGGGCCCGCGTCAGGTCCCGGAGCGTCGTCCGCACCCGCTCGGCGGTGCCGCCCACCCGCACGTGGGTCACGACGGAGCCGACCGAGGCGCTGACGTCCAGGCCGGGCCGCTCCACCGAGCGCAGGGCGAGCGCCACCACCAGCGCGGTGATGCCGCTGGTGGCCAGCGTCTCGTCGGCGAGCCCGACGCGGAACACCAGGCCGGCGGTCGTGCGGCCGGGGCGGCGCGCGGACAGGGTGCGCACCGGCTCGTGGCCCGTGACCGCCGTCATCGGTCGCCCTTCCCGTGGCGCTTGCGGACCAGTGCCACCGAGGCGAGACCGAGGGCGAGCACCGGGAGGAAGCCCAGGCGGATCTCGGTGCCGAACAAGCTCTCGGCAGCCAGCTGACCGCCGCCGAGCAGGAGCACCCCGGCGACCCAGAGCCCGGCGACGCGCACGATCGTGCCCCACACGGACGGCTTCCCCGCCTGCTGCCCGACCTCGGGTCGCGGCGGCTCGGCGACCGGGACGTCGCCCGGGGCCCGGGCCGGGTGGTGCACGACGAGGTCCTCGGGCACCCGGGGGTCCACGTGCGCCGTGACGTCCTCGGCGGTAAGGCCCTGGTACAGCGTCGGCTCGATCACGACCCGGAACCCGTCGGCCCCGGTGAGCACGCGTGCGCCGTCGGGCACGCTCTCCAGGAGCACGCAGTCAGCGAAGCGGACGGTGACGGCGCCGTCGGGCGCGACCAGCCCGACGCCGTCGGGAGCGAGGACGAGGGAGACGTCGGGCGCGTCGATGCGCGGGTAGGCCCGCCCCTCGGCCCGGGCCGGCGACCACCGGAGCGCGGGCACGAGGCCCGCCCAGTCCATGGCGGCCGGGCCGTACCAGAGCGCGTTCGCCCAGATCTCCCGGGCGACGGCGCGGACGTCGTCCGCCGTGACGCGTTCGACCCGCGCCCTGATCTGCGCGGGCCCCTCGAGGTGCCGCCCCGTGACCGTCCGGTAGGCCAGCGACGGGAGGAGGTCCGCCGGGGACGCCGCGGCGAGCTCGGCCACCTCGTCGAGCGCACCGGCCCGCGCCGCGGCGAGGTCGTCGTCGGCGACGTGGAACCGGAGGCCGCTCAGCGCGTCCGCGAGGCCGCCGGCCGCGGCGTCCTGCTTGCCCTCGGCGGCCTGGACCACCGCGGAGACGCGTGCCTGCTCGGCGTTCAGGAGGTCGTGGCCCGCGTCCACGCTGGTCGCGATGTCGGCGGCCTGGCGCAGGTCCCGGTGCAGGACCTCCCGGATCACCCAGGTCGCCACGGTGCCTGCGTCCCCGCGCGGCACCACGGCGTCGACCGCGACGCCGTCCCGCAGGCCCGTCAGGTACGCCGGGGTGCCCTGCAGGACGTCCGTCACGGCGGGCGCGGGCATGCGCCGACCCGCAGGGAGGGTCAGGTCGAGACCGTCCGGGACGGCGTCCACGGTGATCCAGGCGACGGCGTTCTCGCGGGTGAACCAGGTGGCCGCCCAGTCCCGCACCTCGTCGGTCGTGATCCGGTCCAGGCCGCGCTCGCCGTACCCCACGAGCCCGTGGCCGCTAGCGCCGTGCCGGTTGATCCGCAGCTGCCCGGTGAAGCCCACGTTCTTCCCGTCGGCCTCGGACCGCAGGATCTCCTTCTCGGTCTCGGCCTGGTCGAGCGGGAGGTCCCGCAGCGACGCGCAGACGTCGTTGAGGTAGGCGACGGCGTCGGCCGCCGGCCCCGTCACGTGGAACACGGTCACGTCGGCGTGCGTCTGCCCGTTGAGGTGCGCCTCGCTGAGCACCTGGCCGCGGAGGGCGAGGTGCTCGACGAGGTGCGTGATGCCGGAGGTCGCGAGCGTCTCGTGCGCCGAGCCGACGCGGAAGACGATGCCTGCGCTGACGTTGCCGTCGCGCGGTGCGAGGAGCACGGGGACGCCGTCGACCTGGGCGAGGGCGACGCCGGGGAACCCGGTCAGGTCCGGCAGCGTGGGGGCGCTCATGCGCGTGCGCCCGTGGGGGTGCCGGCAGACCTGGTGGCGGCCTTCGCCGCCTCGTCGCGCTTGGCGCGGTACATCTTCTCGGCCCCGTTGTAGTAGCCCCAGGTGCCCTCGACGGGGCTGTCGCCGAGCGCCTCGAAGTGCGGCCAGGCCTCGGCCGGCTGCTTGGCGATCGTGAAGAACAGGGCGAGGTTCGCGTGGGTGGTCGCCGTCGCCGCCGTCTTCGCGTGGTCGGGGTGCAGTACGGTGGCGGCGGCCACACCGCGGACGCGGTCGAGCATGGCAGGCGGGACGGTCTTCTCGCCGTCGGCCCACCGCTCGAGCGCGAGGTCGACGACGAGCGCGGGTCCGAGCGCTCCCGGCGCGGAACCGGCGGCGCACTCCTCGACGAACCGGGAGGCGTCCTCCCACGAGCCGCTCCACTTGGGCAGGATCTGCTGGAGGTACACCCGCTGCGCGGCGAAGAACTGCGGGTCGAGGGCCGCGAGGCGGTCGTACCGGCGTCGCGCCTCGCCGTGCCCCAGCTGCAGGCCGCGGGCGGTCGTGATCCGGGGCTCCCAGGCGGGCGCATAGCCGGGGTGCTCCGAGCACAGGTCGAACAGGACGCGTTCGGCCCGCCGGAGCCAGTCGTGGAACTGCTCGAACTGGCCCGTCGAGACGTGCTCGGCGCGCGCGTGCGACCGGATGGCCCAGCCCACCGTGACGTACCGGACGGCGCGCAGCGTGCGCGCGGCCGGCGTGCCATCGTCGGCGGCCTCGATCGCGGCCGTGAGGCGCCGGCCCTCGTCCGTGACCCCGGCCTCGGTGTCGGCGAACGCCCACAGCGCGGCGGCGATGTCGTCGTGCGCCGTGAGGCCGCGGATCACCGCGAGCGCCGCCGCCGGGTCGCGCGCGTCCCGGGCCGCCCGCAGGGCGGCGCCGTCGGGCACGTGGGCCAGCGGGTCGAAGAAGGTCGCGGTCGGCGCCGCGTCGCGTGTGGTGGCCATCGGTTACCTGTCCGGGGGGGGTCGAGATCCTGGGGGCGTCGGTGCCCGACCGGAGATTACTGGCGTCGGGGGCGTCGCCCGGGCGAAATCGGGCCCTGACCCGGGTGAACTTCCCGAAAGCACCCGGAACGGTCATCTCGACCCCAGGTGACGGTGCGCGCGCACTGCACCGGACCTGCGACCATGAGCGGGTGCGAGAGATCAGGCAGAGCCGCAAGCTGAAGTCCGTCCGGTACGACGTCCGGGGTCCGATCCTGGAGGAGGCGTACCGCCTGGAGGCCGAGGGTCACAAGATCCTCAAGCTGAACATCGGCAACCCCGCGCCGTTCGGGTTCGAGGCGCCCGAGGCGATCCTGGCGGACATGATCCACCACCTGCCGCAGGCGCAGGGGTACAGCGACAGCCGCGGCATCTACTCGGCGCGCACGGCCGTGGCGCACTACTACCAGTCGCACGGCATCGACACGCACGTGGACGACGTCTACATCGGCAACGGCGTCTCCGAGATGATCAGCATCGTGCTGCAGGCCCTGATCGACGACGGCGACGAGGTGCTGGTCCCGGCGCCGGACTACCCGCTGTGGACGGGGGCCGTGAGCCTGCAGGGCGGCACGCCCGTGCACTACCGCTGCGACGAGTCCAACGGGTGGAACCCGGACCTGGAGGACATCGAGTCCCGCATCACGCCCGCCACGAAGGCGCTCGTGATCATCAACCCGAACAACCCGACCGGCGCGGTGTACAGCGAGGGCACGGTCAAGGGGCTGGCGGACCTGGCGCGCAAGCACGACCTGGTGCTCCTGAGCGACGAGATCTACGAGAAGATCCTGTTCGACGGCGCCACCCACCACCACACCGCGACGTTCGCCGCCGACGACGTCCTGTGCATCACGTTCAGCGGCCTGTCCAAGGCCTACCGCATCTGCGGCTACCGGTCGGGCTGGGCCATGATCTCCGGCCCGAAGCACCGCGCCGCCGACTTCATCGAGGGCCTCACCCTCGTCTCGAACATGCGCATGTGCGCCAACGTGCCGGCGCAGCACGCCATCCAGACGGCGCTCGGCGGCTACCAGTCGATCGAGCACCTGATCCAGCCCGGCGGCCGGTTCTACGAGCAGGCCATGCTGGCGGACAAGCTGCTCAACGAGATCCCGGGCGTCACGTCGGTGCGGCCGCGCGGTGCCCTGTACTGCTTCCCGCGCCTCGACCCCGAGATGTACCCGATCAAGGACGACGAGGCCTTCGTGATCGGCCTGCTGCGCGCCAAGAAGATCCTGGTGACGCACGGGACGGGCTTCAACTGGCCCGAGCCCGACCACTTCCGCCTGGTGACGCTGCCCGACGTCGACGTGCTCACCGAGGCGATCGGCCGCATCGCGGAGTACCTGGAGGACGTGCGGGCCTGACGGCGGCGACCGACCTCCCCTCCTGACGGCGGCGACCGACCTCCCCTTTGAGGCCCGGGCTTCTTCGCTTTGCGGGGCCGCAGAGCGAAGAAACCTAGGCCTCAAAGGGGAGGGTGCCCTCGGCGTCGGCCAACCGGGCGTGGACGTGCATGTCGTGGTGGCCGTCCGCATGCCGGGCGGCCCGGCGACGGGTCCCCTCCGCGACGAACCCGGCCTTCTGCGCGACGCGGCAGGAGGCCGGGTTCAGCGTCGAGTGCTCCAGCTCCAGTCGCCGGAACCCGAGGTCGAACGCCCAGGTGCACGCCGCCGTGACCGCCTGCGGCGCCACGCCCCGGCCCCGGGCGGCGGGGACGGTCCAGTAGGCGATCTCGGCGACGCCGTCGAACAGCTCGAGGTCCTTCAGCGCGAGCCGGCCGAGCAGCGTCCCGTCGGCGGCGGCGACCGCCCACTCGAGGCGGCGCTCCTGCGCCCAGGCCCGCCGCCAGCCCTCGATCATGCCGCGCGCCTCGACCGATGAGTCGATCCGGCGGACGTGCCAACGTTGGATGTCGGGGTCCGCGTAGGCGGCTTGGAGGGCGTCGGCGTCGCCGTCGCTCCAGGGCCGCATCCGTGCGCCGCCCGGGAGGGTCAGCGTGGGTTGCGCCAGCGCCGCCAGGGTGCCCGGGGTGATCGTGTACGGGGCGAGCTCAGCCATGCCGACACGATAGGTCCGGTTCGCCCTGCGCCGACACCGGGTCGGCGACCGCAGGAGTCCAGTGGTCAGGGGGCGGCGCGGACGTCGCCCGTGCGGGCGATGGCGCGCAGGTGCGCACGAGCCTGGCGCACCACCGGGTTCGTCTCCGCGCGGGCGGCGAGCTCGACCAGTGCGACCAGGTCGGCGGACCGGGCGAGGTGGACGGCCCGGCGCCGGTCGGAGCCACCCGCGCCGACGGCCGCGGACCAGCCGTCCAGCACGCCCTCGGTGTAGGTCTGCTCCCGGTCGAAGCGCAGCAGGTTGCCCAGGTCGGTGGCCGGGTGCCCCGCGTGCGCGAACTCCCAGTCGAGCACGCCGGTGACCTGGAGCGTGGCCGGGTCGACCAGCACGTTCTTGGGGTTCAGGTCGCTGTGCACCAGGCAGGGCGCGGCAGCCTCCAGGTCGACGGCGGCCCGCTCGGCGACCTTCCGGAGGGCGGCGACCTCGCCGTCGGACCAGCCTCCCGCGATCAGTCGCGGCGCGTGGTCGTCGACCCAGTCGGGCAGCCGGAGGTCGAACGGCTCGATCCGCAGGTCCGGGCCGGCGAACAGCCCGGTGCGCCGCATGGGCGTCGCGGCGAGCGTTCCGGCGACGTGGCCGAGCCCGGCGCCCAGGGCACCGAGCGCGGTGTCCCGGCGCCCGTCCTCCCGGGCCTCCGCGACCAGGCGCGCGAGCACCAGGTCGCCCCGCTCCCCCGGCAACAGCTCGGTGACGAGCGCCCCGGGCAGTTCGCCGTCGCCGTCGTGCACCGCGCGGACGGCCGGCACCGGCAGGACGGCGCGGACCCGGTCGAGCAGCGCCGCCTGGGTCCGCGCGGCGTCCGGGGCATGCCGCGCGTCGGCGAAGAAGCGGACCACGAGCCGCTCCCCTCCCCGCGCACCGGGCGACGGGGACGCGAGGAACGTCTCCCCCGACCATCCGCCCGTCAGCGGCTCCAGGAGGTACCCGGGGAGGCGTGGGTCGACACGCGGGGTCGGGGGCTGCATCAGAAGAGGGTCTCGTTCCCGACGTCGGCGCCGATGGACGCCGCGCCGGCGCCGTCGGACCGCACCCCGGTGAACGCGCCGCGCGGGTAGTCCCCCTCGGCGTGCTGGTCGTCGGTAGCGGCGCCGGACAGGGCGCGTGTCCGGTGCATCGCGGCCCCGCCGAGTCCGCGCTCGCGGATCAGGGGTCGCACCCGCTCCCACAGCCAGTCGCGGTAGCCCTGGTGCGCGTAGGCGCCCCGCGCGTACACACGGCCGTAGCCCTCGACGAGGTGCGGGTGGTCTCGTCCGAGCCAGCCGAGGTACCACTCGCGGGCGCCGGGCCGCAGGTGCAGCGGCAGCACGGTGACGCCGGTCGCGCCGGCCTCGACCAGGTTGTCGAGCAACCGTTCGAGGGGTGCGAGGGAGTCGGTCAGCCAGGGCAGCACCGGCGCCACCATCACGCCGCACGGCAGGCCGGTCGCCCGGATCGCGCGGATCAGGTCGAGCCGGGCCCTCGGCGTCGGGGTGCCGGGCTCGACGGCCTGCTGCAGCTCCTTGCCCGACGGCGTGTCGGCGAACGCGAGCGAGACGCCGAGGCCGATGTCGACCTTCTGCGCGGCCTCGACGAGCAGCGGCAGGTCGCGCCGCAGCAGCGTGCCCTTGGTCAGGATCGAGAACGGCGTGCCCGAGTCCGCGAGCGCCGAGATGATGCCCGGCATGAGCCGGTAGCGTCCCTCGGCCCGCTGGTACGGGTCGGTGTTGGTGCCGAGCGCGACGGCCTCGTGGCTCCAGGAACGCTTGGCCAGCTCGGCCCGGAGCACCTGGTCGGCGTTGACCTTGACGACCACCTGGGAGTCGAAGTCGTGGCCGGCGTCGAGATCGAGGTACTCGTGGGTCGGGCGTGCGAAGCAGTTGTGGCTGATCACGCCGTTGGCGATGAAGTCGCCGGTGCCCGTGGTGATGTCGACCATCTCCGACTCCGCGCCCAGACTCTCCACGGAGACGATCCGCAACGAGACCGATGTCTTGACGGCCGCCCCGATGATCTTGAGCTTCCGGGTGATGGCGGGGGTGGTCAGCGCGAAGAACCTGCGGCGGCTCGACAGCCCACCGATGACGCGGATGTTCGCGACACCGATCTTGTTCGCCGGCTCCCTGACGTACGGGATGCGCAGCACATCCATGGCCTCCGTGGTCATGGTGAGCATGCGTTCGTCCGAGTTGGAGATGCGCAGGATCTGGCCGTCGCAGGTGCCCTCCGCGTCGAAGATGCCGGCGAGGAAGCCTGCGTGCCACTCCGTGGTCGGCCGGCTCGGCCACTCGATCATCTTCCGGATCGCCGTCACGGTCGCCTGCTTGGACGTGAAGATCCCGTCGATCGCCTGCCGTCTCTCGGCGGCGGCCGAGAGGGGACGGCGATTGGTGGCCACACCCGCGGTGGCGAGGTAGCCCTGGGAGCGGATCAGCGCCTCGTCGTCGACCAGGGCGAGGCGGAACATGGTGATCCGACCACTCGGATAGGTCTTGTCGAAGAGCATCCCGTCGCCGCGGATCATCCCGGTGAGGTACCCCTGCCGGTAGTCAGCGGACTCGGGCGGCGCCGCGTAGGCGTCGGTGACCATCCCCAGACCGAATCCCTGCAGCCGGTTGTTGGTCGTCAGGTACGGACGCTGCCCGTCCCCGTCGGGCCGCGGGGCGACGTACTTCCACCCGCGCTCGGTGAGGAACCGGTGGTCCGCGCTGGCGACGATCTCCGTGCCGTCCTCCAGCGTCACCCGGTAGGCGGCCTTGGTGGTGCCCCGGCGTGCCAGCACCTCGGTCTCCACGAACCTCCGGTAGGACCCCTCGCGCCGGGTCCCGACGATCCGGTCCCCCACTCTGAGGTCCCGGATCGGCCGCTGGCGCCCGTCGGCCAGCAGCACGAGCGTCGACGGGTCCACGCAATAGGTGCAGGCATGACTGCATCCCCGGTACGGGTTCACCGTCCAGCGGAAGGGCATCTGGGACGCCGCCGGCACCTTCGACAGCGCGCTCTTGGCGAGCACCTCGTGGAACGTCACCCCCGCGAACTCGGGCGACCGGACGGTACGCAGCAGCCCGGCGCCGCGCAGCCCGGGCATTTCGAGCCCGGGCAGCGCGCCGTCGTCGTTCGAGATCGCCTGACCTTGCCAACGCATGATCCGATTCGAACACTCGTTCGAGCCGACGTCAAGCTGTCCACAGGCCGTCGGGACCGGTGCGCGGGAACGAGCCGGTCAGAGCAGTGGCGCCTCGCACGTCGCCGACTGGACACCGTCGGCCGACACCACGGCCTCGACCCGCCACTGCGCGCGTTCGGCCGCGGACAGGGCGCGCGGCGGCTCCACGGTCAGGACGCCGTCGGCGCCGCCGCCGCTGGGCACGGTGTCGCGGACGGTCGGGTAGGCGACGCCGGCGGCGTCGGTGAAGGTCACGGCGACCACCGAGCCGGCCGCCGCCGTGACCGCGAGGTGGTCCCGTGGGTCGGGCAGGCGCAGACCGAGGACGTCGCGGTACTGGTCCACCCAGGCTGCGGACACGCCGGCCGGACAGACGAGCGCGACGCGCTCGGCCTCGACCGGGCTGAGCGCGAGCACGGCCGTGGATCCCGCGAGGCTTGCGCCGAGCACGATGGCAGGCACGAAGAACCGGCGGCGCGCCCGGCGCGGCGCGTGCAGCCGGTTGTCGTCCGGAGTGCCCGCGTGCTCACGCACAGCGCGGTGCGGGTTCCGCGCCCACCGCGTCCGGACCAGCCTCGCGGCGGCTCGGATGCGACGTCGTCTCACGGGCGCCACGCCCGGCCCGCCGACCGGCCCCGTCACCCCGACGAGCGACTGCTCCCAGTGCTCGCCGAGCACTCCGTCGTCGACGCGTCCCGAACCTGTCATCGGCTGTCCCCTCGGCCCGCCGCGGGCCGAGCGGCGGCCGGCGGCGTCATTCACCTACGGGGTCTCATCGACCCGACGCGAGGCTAACCGAAGGCGCGTTCAGTACGCCGGGCAAACCGGACAACGTGCTCCAGTTCACCCACGAGGTCACCCGCGCAGCATTCACGCCTTTTTGCGTAGATTTTACGTATAGGCCATGACTGCCATTAATTACCCCGCTACGGTCGGTAGATGCAGAAAATGACCACGCGTTCGACGGCGCTCGCCCTGGTGTGCTTCGCCCTGACCCTGGTGCTGGTCACAGCAACCCAGGTCCGCCTGGCCACGTCCGGCCAGGCGGCCACCCCGATCACGGTAGCCTCGGCGATCGCCACCCAGAACGGTTCGTCGGCGACGGTGCGCGGGTACGTCGTCGGACAGCCGACCGCCACCAGCACGGTCGTGACCAGCGGATTCCCGAACGACTACGCCCTTGCCCTGGCCGACGCCCCCGGCGAGAGCAGCACCTCGCGCATGGTCTACGTGCAGATCCCCGCCGCATTCCGCAGTGCCTTCGGTCTTGCGTCGAACCCCGGCCTCATGGGCAAGCAGCTCGACGTCACGGGTGCCCTGACGGCGTACTTCACCCACCCGGGGCTCAAGGACGGCACCGCGTTCGCCGTCGTCGGCAGCGGCGGCGGAGATGGCGGCGGGGGCGGTGGCGGTGAGGTCCCCGCCGGCTACTACGACGCGGCGGCGGGTCGGACCGGCACCGCGCTGCGCTCGGCCCTGCACGGCATCATCGACGACCACACCGGCGTGAGCTACGCGACCGTCTGGACCGCACTCCAGGAGACCGACGAGGACCCGAGCAACCCGAACAACGTCATCGAGTTCTACTCCGGCGAGTCGATCTCGAAGACGCTCAACGGCGGCGACCCCGACGACTGGAACCGCGAGCACACCTGGGCTCAGAGCCACGGCGACTTCGGCACCGCCACCGGCCCGGGCACCGACCTGCACCATCTGCGGCCCACTGACGTCACCGTGAACTCGACCCGGGGCAACAAGGACTTCGACAACGGCGGCTCGGCCGTCGCCGAGTGCCCGGACTGCTTCACCGACTCCAACTCGTTCGAACCCGCCGACCAGTTCAAGGGCGACGTCGCACGCGCGCTCTTCTACATGGCGATCCGGTACGAGGGCGACGACGGCTGGCCGAACCTCGAGCTGAACGAGTCGACCTCGAACGGCTCGGTGCCGTTGCACGGGAAGATCTCCGTGCTGCTCGCCTGGCACGCCGCCGACCCCGTGTCGGCGGCGGAGACCCGCCGCAACGACATCATCTACTCCGACTGGCAGCACAACCGGAACCCGTTCATCGACCACCCGGAGTGGGCCGAGTCGATCTGGTGACCCGAGCCTCGCGCACCCGCCTCGTCGTGCGGGGCGGGTGCGCAAGGTTCAGGCCGGCCGGCGGTCAGGCCTGCGGGACCACCCGCGGCCAGCGGTCCTCGGCAGACGGCTCCCACGTCGCGGCGTCGGCGTCGACCTGGTCGCCGGAACGGATGTCCTTGACCTGGTCGGCGCCCACGACGCCGTCCTCCCCCGCGGAGCCCGGGAACCAGACGAACGGGATGCCGCGCCGGTCGGCGTACTTGATCTGCTTGCCGAACCTGGCGGCACTCGGGGCGACCTCCACCGGGATGTCCCGGGCGCGCAGCGCGGCGGCCACGGCGTCGGACGTCGCACGCTCCTCCTCGGACGACACCGCGACCAGCACGGCGGACGGCACCGACCGCGTCGCCTCCACCAGGCCGGCGGACAGCAGCCGCGAGACGAGGCGCGAGACGCCGATCGACAGGCCCACGCCGGGGTAGGTGTTCTTGCCGTCGGACGCGAGCGTGTCGTACCGGCCGCCCGAGCAGACCGAACCGAGCTGCTCGTGTCCCACCAGCACCGTCTCGTACACCGAGCCGGTGTAGTAGTCGAGGCCCCGCGCGATCTTGAGGTCGGCCACGACCACGCCCGGGGCGCGCTGCGCCGCCGCGGCGATCAGCGCACCGAGCTCGGCCAGTCCCGTCTCCAGGAGCTCGGTCACGGCGCCGTACGACTCGGCCAGGGCCCGCACCTCGTCGATCACGCCGACGTCGGACCCCGAGATCGACGCCAGTGCGAGGCAGGCCTTGGCCTGGTCGTCGGTAGCTCCGCACTCGGTCACGAGCAGCTCGGAGACCTTCTCCGGCCCGATCTTGTCGAGCTTGTCGATCTGGCGCAGCACGCCCTCGACGTCGTCCAGCCCGACGCCGCGGTAGAAGCCCTCGGCGACGCGGCGGTTGTTCACGAGGATGCGGACCGGCGGCAGGCCGATCTCGCCCAGCGCGCCGAGCGCCTCGGCCATGACCAGCGGCGCCTCGACCTCGAAGTGGTACGGCAGCTCGCCCGCGCCCACGATGTCGATGTCGGCCTGGACGAACTCGCGGAAGCGGCCGTCCTGCGGGCGCTCGCCGCGCCACACCTTCTGGATCTGGTAGCGGCGGAACGGGAACGCGATACGGCCGGCGTTCTCCAGCACGTAGCGGGCGAACGGGACGGTCAGGTCGAAGTGGAGGCCGAGCTGCTTCTCGGACCCGGAGCGCGCGGCGCCGTCCTCCTCCTGGAGGCGGGACAGGACGTAGACCTCCTTGGAGGTCTCCCCCTTGCGCAGGAGCTGGTCCAGCGGCTCGACGGCCCGCGTCTCGATCCCGGCGAACCCGTGCAGCTCGAAGGTGTGCCGCAGCGTGTCGAGGACGTGCTGCTCGACGATGCGACCGTCAGGGAGCCATTCGGGGAAACCGGAGAGAGGAGTGGGCTTTGCCATGCCTCAGATCTTCCCACGAGCGGCGACCCGTCAGCCCGGGTTTTCCACAGACCCACCGGACCGACGTCCCCACCAGACCGACGTCGCCGAGTCAGCCGCCCGGTCCGACCAGGGCGCTGACTCGGCGACGTCGGTGCGTCGGGTCAGCGGCCACGTCCATCGCGCACCAGGCGTCGTCGGCCATCTCCGCGCGTACCGACGTTCGCCCTACGCGCCGTCCACGGCGAGGAACGGGTTGGTCGCCAGCTCGCGGGCCAGGGTGGTGGCGGGGCCGTGCCCCGGGACGACGGCGAGCGCCGGGTCGAGGCCGCGCACGACGTCGCGCAGTGTGGCGCCCATCTCCTGGTCCGAGCCACCGTGCAGGTCGGTGCGGCCGATCGAGCCCGCGAACAGGACGTCGCCCGTCAGGACCACCTCGTCGTCGAGGCGGTAGAGGGTGGACCCCTCGGTGTGGCCCGGCGCGTGCACGGCGTGCAGCGTGACGTCGCCGAACGCGAGCTCGGCGGATCCGCCGGGCGTCGAGAACGGCTCGACCAGGTCGGGCGCCCGGTAGTCGTCGCGGTGCAACCCGAGCGCGGTCTCCAGGGCGGGGCTCAGCGTGCCGAACGGGTCGGCCAGGCGGTAGGCGTCGGCCTCGTGCAGGCGCATCGGGATCCCGTACCGCGCGCACAGGGCCCCGGCGTCCCAGGTGTGGTCGGCGTGGCCGTGCGTGGCGAGGACGGCGCGCGGCTTGAGCCCGGCGTCGTCGACCAGGCGTGCGACGGCGTCGGCGACCCCCGCACCCGCGTCGACCACCACGCAGTCGGCACCGGCGGACACCACGCAGCAGTTGGTCCCGAAGACCGGCGCGACCACGACACGAAGCTCCACGCGACCCACGCTAACGGCTCCCGTCGGCCCTGGCAGAGCCTTCTTCACCCGTCGCCGGGGGCGCTCAGACAGTATGACCTGGCATCCGATGCCTACACTGTCCCCGCACGGGGTGATTCGCCCCGGATCCATCAGGTGAATCGGTCCAGCGTGACCGCGCCCCGGGTCGGGGTGAGCACGAGAGAGCACGGGGAAGGGAACGCGGTGGCTTCCACCAAGCAGCGGCAGCGCGCGCAGCAGGCCAGGCAGGCCGACAAGCGGGCGCAGCGGCAGGCGGCCAAGCGCGCGCAGAAGCAGCGCCTGTGGACCCTGGTCGCACTGTTCACGGTGCTCGCGCTCGTCGGCGCCTTCGTGGTCGCCGCGCTGATCGGCTCCGGCACCCCCGAGGCGGGCTCCGACGCCTGCCCGGCCGGCGTCGAGGAGGCGCGGGACACGTACGAGCTCGCCGACCCGTCGGTGGCCGAGGACCGCACCTGGACCGTCACGCTGCAGGCCTGCTCGGGCGACACGACCGCGGACATCGTGCTCGAGCTCGACGGCGCGGCCGCACCGCAGGCGGTCGCCAGCTTCGTGACGCTCGCCCAGGGTGGCTACTTCGACGGGACCGGCTGCCACCGCCTCACGACGCAGGGCATCTTCGTGCTCCAGTGCGGCGACCCGACCTTCACGGGCTCCGGCAGCCCGGGCTACTCCTTCGGGCCGATCGAGAACGCCCCGGAGGACGACCGCTACCCCGCCGGTACCGTCGCGATGGCGCGGCGCGGCGACGACCCCGAGTCCATGGGCTCCCAGTTCTTCCTCGTCTACGAGGATTCGACCATCCCCTCCGACACAGCCGGCGGGTACACGGTCTTCGGCACGATCACATCCGGCCTGGACTTTGTCCAAGCAGTCGCTGACACGGGCGCGGTAGACGGAGCACCAGACGGTGAGCCTGCCACCCCGGTCACCATCGAAGGAGTTGAGACCCAGTGAGCGAACCCACTTCTCGCTCGACCGAGCCCGTCCAGCAGGACGCGCCCGTCGAGCCCGTGGCCGAGACTCCGACCGCAGCCGAGGCACCCGCCGAGGCGGTCAGCGAGGCGACCGAGGCAGGCGCCGGGGCGGACGCGTCGGAGGGCGCCGCCGAGGCGGCCCCCGAGGCCCCCGCTGAGGAGACGGCCGCCGCCGAGGCTCCCGAGGCCGAGGCCGAGGTTCCCGCCGAGGACGCTCCCGCCGAGGAGGCGCCCACCGCGGAGGCCGAGACTCCCGCCGGGGAAGCCGCTGCGACCGAGGCCGCCGCCGAGGAGACTCCTGCCGCCGAGGCCGAGACGCCTGCCGAGGACGCGCCCGCCGAGGAGGCCCCGGCTGCCGAGGCCGACGCCGGGGAGACCGCTGCGGACGGGGCCCTCGCCGACGCGACCGCCGCGACCGAGACCCCCGCCGAGGACGCACCTGCCGAGGAGGCCCCGGCAGTGGAGGCATCGGCAGCGGAGGCCCCGGCCGCCGAGACCGAGACCCCCGCGGAAGCGGCTCCTGCCGAGGAGGCTCCCGTCGAGGAGGCTCCCGTCGAGGAGACCCCGGCCGAGGAGACCCCGGCCCCCGCGGCGGAGACCCCCGCCGCGGCAGCCACGCCCGCTCCGAAGCCGGCCACCCCGAAGCCCGCCACCCCGAAGCCGTCGGCGATCCCCTCGCCCGCCGCGCTCGCCCGGCCGCGCGCGCCCAGGCCGGGCACGCCGTCCGCCCCCGCGGCGCAGGCTGCCCCGGCGGCGCCCGCACCCGTGGTTCCCGCCGCCGCGGACGCCGTCGCGCACGCGGAGGCCGAGAAGTTCGGTCGCGTCGACGACGAGGGCAACGTCTACGTCAACGACGGTGACGGCGAGCGCGTCGTGGGCCAGTTCCCCGGTGTCACCACCGAGGAGGCGCTCGCCCTGTACGTGCGCCGCTACCTCGACCTGAGCGCGAAGGTCGGCCTGTTCGAGGCCCGGCTGGAGAGCGCGGACCTGTCGGTGCGCGAGATCGACCAGACGCTGCAGAAGCTCGGCGAGGAGACCGCCGAGCCCGCCGCCGTCGGCGACCTGGCAGGTCTGCGGGCCCGGGTCGAGGCCCTGCGGGGTCGCGCCGCGGAGCGCCGTGCCGCGCTGGAGCAGGCGCGCTCCGCCGCCAAGGCGGAGGCCGTCGCGTCGCGCACCTCGATCGTGGAGGCCGCCGAGAAGATCGCGGCGACCGACCCGAGCAAGATGCAGTGGCGCCCGGCGGGCGAGGAGCTGCGCGCGCTGCTGGACCGCTGGAAGGAGGCCCAGCGCTCCGGGCCCCGCATCGACCGCCCCACGGAGGAGTCGCTCTGGAAGCGGTTCAGCCACGCCCGCACGGCGTTCGACCGCGAGCGCCGGCACTTCTTCGCCGACCTGGAGCAGCGCAACAGCGCCGCGAAGACGGAGAAGGAGAAGCTGGTCTCCGAGGCGGAGGCGCTGTCGAACAGCACGGACTGGGGCTACACCGCGGGCGCGTACCGCGACCTCATGACGCGCTGGAAGGCGGCCGGTCGGGCGTCGCGCAAGGACGACGACGCGCTGTGGGCCAGGTTCCGGGCCGCTCAGGACCGGTTCTTCCAGGCCCGGGACGCCGAGAACGCCGTGATCGACGCGGAGTACAGCGAGAACCTGAAGGTCAAGGAGGTCCTGCTGGAGGAGGCGGAGGCGCTCCTCCCGGTCAAGGACCTCAACAAGGCCAAGGCCGCCCTGCGCAGCCTGCAGGAGCGCTGGGAGGAGGCCGGAAAGGTTCCGCGCGGCGACATCCAGCGCATCGAGGCCCGTCTGCGTGCGGTCGAGACCGCGGTCCGCGACGCCGACCAGGCGCAGTGGAAGCGCACCAACCCGGAGACGCGGGCGCGCGCCGAGGGTGCGGCGGCGCAGCTCGAGGCCGCGATCGCGGCGCTCGAGGCGGACCTCGCGGAGGCTCAGGCCAAGGGCGACAAGCGCAAGGTCGCCGAGCTGGAGGCCGCCGTGGCGGCCCGTCGCTCGTGGCTGGAGCAGGTCGTCAAGGCCGCGGAGGACTCCCGGGGCTGAGCTTGTCCACAGCGGGCCCGGTCGCGCAGTGCGCGACCGGGCCCGCTGCGCGTAGGTTCTGCGCATGCCGTTCCCGTCCCTCGCCGCGCTGCTCGATCCGGAGCCGACGGCGCCGCCGCTCGTGCTCACCCCGGCGCACGTGGGCGGGCCGGTGGCGTGGACGGAGCTGCGGCGGGCGGGCGCGCTGGTCGAGCTGCACGACGGCGCGGCGGTCGGCGCAGGTTCGGTGGTGGGTCCGGCGCACCGCGCCCTGGCGCTCGCCGGCGAGGTGCCCGCGCGCTGCGTCCTGGGCGCCGCCACGGCGGCGTGGGTCCACACGGGCCTGTACGACGGCGTCGCCGCGCCGTCCTGGCCGGAGGACGCCCCGGTCGAGCTGGCCTACTCCCCCGACACCCACCGGCCCGTGCCGCGTCCCGGCCAGGTCGCGCGCCGCGCGCCGGCTCTCGGTCGGGACACCGAGCACCATGCCGGGGTGCCGGTGACGAGCCGCGCCCGGACCGCCGTCGACGTCGCCTGTACCGCGCCACAGGAGGCCGCCGTGCCCGTCCTGGTGGCCCTGGCGCGGGCCGGGACGGACCTGCGGCAGGCCGCCGCACTGCTGGACCGGCGGGCCCGCGTGGTCGGCCGGCCGGCGGCGCACCGGGCCCTTTCTGCGGCGCAGGAGCTGCTGGCGGGCTAGGTTCGGTCCATGGCCGGATCCAAGACACCCGCTGTGGAGCTCGACGTCGCGGGCCGTACCGTGCGCGTGACGAGCCCGGACCGCGTCGTCTTCCCCCGTGGCATCACCAAGCTCCAGGTCGTCGAGTACTTCGTCGCCGTCGCCGACGGCATCACCGGCGCCCTGCTGCACCGCCCCACCACGCTGGAGCGCTGGCCCAAGGGGTGGCACGAGGGCGCGCACCTCGCCACACGCATGCCCAAGCCGGACGACCCGAAGGGAGACGGCTTCTACCAGAAGCGCATCCCGCGGGGCGCGCCGAGCTACGTGGAGACCGCGACCATCGCGTTCCCGTCGGGCCGGACGGCGGACGAGGTCTGCCCCACGGAGCCCGCCGTGGTGGCGTGGGCGGCCAACATGGGCACGCTCACGTTCCACCCCTGGCCGGTGCGACGGGACGACGTCGAGGCGGTGGACCAGCTCCGTATCGACCTGGACCCGCAGCCCGGCACGGACTTCTCCGACGCCGCCGCCGTGGCGCCGCACCTGCGGGAGCTGCTCGGCGAGCTGGACCTGCGGGGGTACCCCAAGACGTCCGGCGGCCGGGGGCTGCACGTGTTCGTGCCGCTGGAGCCGCGGTGGACGTTCATCGAGGCGCGGCGGGCGACGATCGCGATCGGGCGTGAGCTGGAGCGCCGGCTGCCCGGACAGGTCACCACGCGCTGGTGGAAGGAGGAGCGCGGCGAGGCGATCTTCGTGGACTACAACCAGATGGCCCGCGACCGCACCATCGCCTCCGCGTGGTCGATCCGGGCGAACGGCCGGGCGACGGTCTCGATGCCCCTGGACTGGGACGAGGTGGCCGACGTGTACCCCGACGACTTCGACGTGCTCACGGCACCCGGCCGGTTCGCCGAGCGCGGCGACCTGTTCGCCGCGCTGCGCGCCGACCGGGACCCGGCGCTGGACTGCTCGCTCGACGCCGCCCTCGACCTGGCGGCGCGCGACGAGTCGGACGGCCTGGAGGACCTCCCCTACCCGCCCGAGTACCCGAAGATGCCGGGCGAACCGAAGCGGGTCCAGCCCAGCCGCGACAAGGACCGCGACCGCAGCAAGGACGCCGTCACGGAGTGATCACCCCACGGCCGCGCCGGGGCCACGCCACGGACGGTGCGGCCGTCAGTGCGACCGCAGCGCCTTGATCAGGTCGTCCTTGCGCATCGTGGAGCGGCCCTCGATGCCGATCTCGGCGGCCCGCTTGCGCAGCTTCTCGACCGTCCAGTCGTCGTAGTCGCCCGCTTTCCCGCCCTTGCGGCCGACGCTCTTGCGCGACGTGTTCGCGGCCGCGTTGGCGATGCGGGCGGACTTCTCCTTGGAGCTGCCCTCGTCGCGGAGCTTCTCGTACAGCTCCTTGTCCTTGACGCTCGGTCCCGGGTCACGCTTCGGCATGGTCGATCCTCCCGACGGTGCTGGTCGTTCTTCTCCACCCTCGCCCGATCTCACCCCGCTCGCACGTGCACGGGCCGATGAGTCCGGCGCGCGTCCGGCGTCGAATGGGCATGGGAACGCTGCGCTACACCGCGAACATGTCCGCCGACGGGTACACGGTCGACGCCGAGGGAAGCTTCGACTTCACGCAGCCGACCGACGAGCTCCTCGCGTTCGTCAACGAGAACGAGTCGGACGTCGCCGTCTACGTCCACGGCCGGCGCATGTACGAGACGATGGTCTACTGGGAGACGCACGACCCCGGGCCTGACCCGAACCCGCACATGGACCGGTACGCGCAGATCTGGCAGGGCGTCGACAAGATCGTCGCGTCGTCGTCCCTGCCGCAGGACGCCGTGACGTCGGCCCGGACCCGGCTCGTGCGTGACCTGCAGCCCGGCGAGCTGCGACGCATCGTGAACTGCGCGCCCGGCGTCGTCTCGATCGGCGGGCCCACCGTGGCCGCGGAGTTCATCCGGGAGGGCCTCGTGGACGACTTCCGCTTCGTGGTCTACCCCGAGGTCGTGGGTGGCGGGCTGCCGGCCCTGCCCCGGGACGCCCGGCTGCGGCTGCGCCTCGTGGACTCGCGGACGTTCGACAGCGGCTGCGTCTACCTGCGCTACGCGCCGCGCTGAGGCAGGCTCGTACCCGTGACCACACTCAACCTGCCCGTGCAGCCCCCGGTCCGGCCGATGCTCGCCAAGAGCGTGCCCTCGGTGCCTGCCCAGCCCGCCGGCGACGACGCCGGCCCCGCGTACGTCTACGAGCCCAAGTGGGACGGGTTCCGCGCCATCGTCTACCGCGACGGCGACGAGGTACGCATCGACTCCCGCAACGCCAAGCCGATGGAGCGCTACTTCCCGGACGTCGTCGCCGCCGTCCGCGAGGCCCTGCCCGAACGGTGCGTGGTCGACGGCGAGATCGTCATCGCCCAGCGGCCCGGACACGGCGCCGCGCACCTGAACTTCGAGCTGCTGTCCCAGCGCATCCATCCCGCGGAGTCCCGCGTGAACATGCTCGCCGAGACCACCCCCGCCGCGCTCGTGGTGTTCGACGTGCTGGCCCTCGGCGACGACGACCTCATGGACCGGCCGCTGACCGAGCGGATCGCGGCCCTGGACGGCCTCGGCCTGACCGGTCCGCTCGTGTTCGCGACACCCCGCACCCAGGACGCCGCCGAGGCCGCCGAGTGGTTCGGCTCGTTCGAGGGCGCGGGCCTGGACGGCGTCGTCGCCAAGCTCGCGGACGGCCCGTACGCGCCCAACAAGCGCACCATGCTCAAGATCAAGCACACCCGGACCGCCGACGTCGTGCTGGCCGGCTACCGGCTGCACAAGACCTCGAGCGCCGAGCAACCGCTGCTCGGCTCGCTGCTGCTCGGCCTGTGGGACGAGACCGACGACGGCCCACGCCTGCAGTTCGTCGGCGTCGCCGCGTCGTTCCCGGCCACCCGGCGCGCCGAGCTGATCGCGGAGCTCGCGCCGCTCGTCGTGGAGCCCGGGACGCCCGCGGCCGAGGAGCACCCGTGGCAGGGGTGGACCGACCCCACGAAGGCCGAGGAGGGCGACCGCCTGCCCGGCGCGCAGTCGCGCTGGAGCTCGGGCAAGGACCTGTCGTTCACCCCCCTGCGGCCCGAGCGGGTGCTCGAGGTGGGCTACGACCACATGGAGGGCTCCCGGTTCCGGCACACGTCCCAGTTCAAGCGCTGGCGTCCGGACCGCGAGCCGGCGTCCTGCACGTACGAGCAGCTCGAGGAGCCGGTCAGCTTCGACCTGGGCGAGCTGCTGCCAGGGGCTCCGGGGACGTCCTGACGTGTCAGACGTACAGGTCACCCGAGACCTGTACGTCTGACAGGACGGATCAGACCGGCAGCTGCGGCCGCTCGACCGGCTTGGTGCCGGTGATGCGGTGCACGTCGAACACGCCCTCGACCTTGCGCACGGCCGACAGCACCGTCGCGAGGTGCGCGGGCTCGGCCATCTCGAAGATGAACCGGGAGACCGCCAGCCGGTCGTCCGACGTCGAGACGAACGCGGAGAGGATGTTCACGTGGTTCTCGGACAGCACGCGGGTGACGTCCGACAGGAGCCGCGAGCGGTCGAGCGCCTCGACCTGGATCTGCACCAGGAACATCGTGTTCGCGCCCTGCGTCCACTCCACCTCGACCAGGCGCTCCGGCTGCTTGCGCAGCCCGTCCAGGTTCACGCAGTCGGTGCGGTGCACGCTCACGCCCTGGCCGCGGGTCACGAAGCCGACGATGTCGTCGCCCGGCACCGGGGTGCAGCACTTGGCGAGCTTGACCCACACGTCGGCGGACTCGGAGCCCTTGAGCATGACGCCCGGGTCGCCCGACCGCACGCGCCGGGCGGTGAGGCCGCCGGGCCGGGCCGCCTCGGCGACGTCCTCCTCCGCGCCGTCCGCCCCGCCGAGCGCCTTGACCAGCTTCTCGACCACGTGGGCCGAGGAGATCTGGCCCTCGCCGACGGCCGCGTACAGCGCGGACACGTCCTGGTAGTTCATCTCGTCCGCGACCCCGACGAGGGTCTCGTGCGACATGAGGCGCTGGATGGGCAGGCCCTGCTTGCGCATGGCCTTGGCGATCGAGTCCTTGCCGGTCTCGACGGCCTCCTCGCGGCGCTCCTTGGTGAACCACTGCCGGATCTTGTTGCGCGCGCGCGGCGACTTCACGAACCCGAGCCAGTCGCGGCTCGGCCCCGCGGTCTCCGACTTGGAGGTGAGGATGTCGACGACGTCGCCGTTCTCCAGCGGGGAGTCCAGCGGCACCAGCCGGCCGTTCACGCGCGCGCCCATGGTGCGGTGGCCCACCTCGGTGTGCACGGCGTACGCGAAGTCGACCGGCGTGGCGCCGCCGGGCAGCGCCATGGCCGAACCCTTCGGCGTGAAGACGTAGACCTCGTCGCCGCCGATCTCGAACCGCAGCGAGTCGAGGAACTCCGCCGGGTCGGCCGTCTCGCGCTGCCAGTCCACGAGCTGGCGCAGCCAGGCCATGTCCTGGTTCTTCGGGTCGTTGCCGCCCGCCGCCGGCGTCTTCTCCTTGTACTTCCAGTGCGCGGCGACGCCGTACTCGGCGCGCCGGTGCATGTCGTGCGTACGGATCTGGATCTCCACGGGCTTGCCGCCCGGGCCGATCACCGTCGTGTGCAGCGACTGGTACATGTTGAACTTCGGCATCGCGATGTAGTCCTTGAACCGGCCAGGGACCGGGTTCCACCGCGCGTGCATGGCGCCGAGCGCCGCGTAGCAGTCGCGCACGGTGTCCACGAGGACGCGCGTGCCGACGAGGTCGTAGATCTCCGCGAAGTCGTGACCGCGCACGATCATCTTCTGGTAGATCGAGTAGTAGTGCTTCGGCCGGCCCGTCACGGTGGCCTTGATCTTCGCGCTGCGCAGGTCCGACTCGATCTGCCCGCGCACCACGCCGAGGTACTCCTCGCGGGCGGGGGCGCGCTCGGCCACCAGGTGCACGATCTCGTCGTACACCTTGGGGTACAGGGTCTGGAAGGAGAGGTCCTCCAGCTCCCACTTGATCGTGTTCATGCCCAGCCGGTGGGCCAGCGGCGCGTAGATCTCGACCGTCTCGCGCGCCTTGCGCTCCGCCGACTTGGACGGCACGTACTTCCAGGTGCGGGCGTTGTGCAGGCGGTCGGCCAGCTTGATGACCAGCACGCGGATGTCCTTGGCCATGGCCACGACCATCTTGCGCACGGTCTCGGCCTGGGCCGCGTCGCCGTACTTCACCTTGTCGAGCTTGGTCACGCCGTCCACGAGCAGCGCGACGTCGTCACCGAAGTCCGCGCGCAGCGTGTCCAGCGAGTAGTCGGTGTCCTCCACCGTGTCGTGCAGCAGCGCGGCCGCGATCGTCGTGCCCTCGAAGCCGAGCTCGGCGAGGATCGTGGAGACCGCCACGGGGTGCGTGATGTAGGGGTCGCCGCTCTTGCGCATCTGCCCACGGTGGGCCTTCTCGGCCACCACGTAGGCGCGCTCGATCAGGGCGACGTCGGCCTTGGGGTGGTTGCTGCGGATCGCCTGCAGCAGCGGCTCGATCGCCGCCGGGGTGCCGCCACCGATGCTGCGCACGCCCAGACGCACCAGCCGGTTGCGCATCCGGTTGCCGCCCGGAGGGGTGGGCGGGTTCTTCTCGGGCACCGGAGCGCGTGACACCGTGTTCTCCGCCATGTACGCGCCTCCTTCCCCGGGTTGAGACCCGGAGTCGCCAGTCTAGCCCTGGACCTCTATTCGCCGTCCGACCCGATCATTGACCGGACAGGGTGTCCACCCGCAGGAGAGTATCGACGTTGTGGCCCTGGAGCCTGTCGCGCCCGTGAAGCGCCTCCAGCTCGATCAGGAAGGCGAGCCCGGAGACGACTCCACCGCACTGCTCCACCAGCTCTGCTGCGGCCGCCGCGGTACCGCCCGTGGCGAGAACGTCGTCGATGATGAGAACGCGCGCACCGGGGGTGAGTGTTCCCGAGCGCAGCTCGATGGCCGCGGAGCCGTATTCCAGGTCGTACGACACGCTGTGCGTGGGCGGCGGGAGCTTGCCCGCCTTGCGCAGGGGCAGGAAGCCCAGCCCGAGCGCGTGGGCCACGGGCGCGCCCAGCAGGAAGCCGCGGGCCTCCATGCCGGCCACCACGTCGACGCCGTCGGCCAGCGCGAGGCGCGTGAACGCCTCCACGACGTCGGCCAGGCCCTCGGCGTCGGCCAGCAGGGGCGTGATGTCCTTGAACAGCACACCGGGAGAGGGAAAGTTCGGGACGTCCGCGATCAGGTCGCGAACGCGCGTCGCCCTCTCCGGCAGCAGGCCGGAGAGGGCGACGTCGGTCATGTCGTCTGCCACGAGGCGTGAGCCTACCGGCGACGCCTGGGCTGAGCGGCCTGTCCCTGGTGGTGACCCGGGACAAGCTGGGCCGAACCGGACGCGGCGGCGGCAAGCATGCCCTCGTCCGCACCCTCGGCCACGAGACCCGCGCGCAGGTCCATGACCTTCTTGGTGTGGGCCGCGATCTTGGGCTCGCGCTCCCGCAGCGTCACGTCGAGCGGCGTCGCGAAGAAGAGCGACGACAGCGCGCCCGCGGCGATACCGACGAACAGGGACAGCGAGATGTCCTTCAGCGTGCCGGCGCCCAGCAGGAAGCCACCCACGAAGAGGATGCCCGCGACCGGCAGCAGCGCCACCACGGAGGTGTTGATGGACCGGACCAGGGTCTGGTTCACCGCGAGGTTTGCCCGCTCGGCGTAGGTGCTGCGGGTCTGCTCGGTCACCGCGGCCGTGTTCTCGCGCACCTTGTCGAAGACGACCATCTTGTCGTACAGCGAGAAGCCCAGGATGGTCAGGAAGCCGATGATCGTGGACGGCGTGACCTCCCAGCCGATCACCGCGTACACGCCGGCCGAGACCAGCACGTCGGTGAGCATCGCGACGACGGCCGCCACCGACATGCGCCAGGCGCGGAAGTAGATCGCCATGAAGACCGCGGCCGCCAGCACGAACGCGACGGTGCCCCACAGGGCCCGCATGCTCACGGACTGGCCCCAGGTCGGGCCGATGAAGTTCGACGTGACCTCGCTGACGTCGACGCCATAGGCATCGGCGAGCGCCTGGCCGACCTGGTCGGTCTGCTCGTTGTCGAGCTGCGAGACCTGGACGCGGACGGCGTTCGCGCCGACCTGGCTGATGTGGGGCTCCTCGCCGGGAGCCACCGTCGCGACCGCCTCGATCGCGACGTCCTCGTCCGTGGTCGACGCGCCGGAGACCGTGAACTCGGAGCCACCGCGGAAGTCGATACCGAGGTTGAGGCCCTGCAGGCCCAGCACCAGGATCGACGCGACCGAGAACACCCCGACGATCGTGTACCAGAGCCGACGCTTCTGGACGATCGGGTACGACCTGCGACCGGTGTAGAGGTCGTTACCCCACTGAGCGAAGCCACCCCGCGCCATCAGCTGTTCTCCTCGTTCTGAGCCTGCTGGGTCGCGTCTGCGGACCCTGCGGCAGCCTTGCGCTCGGCGGCACGCCGCTCCGCGATCGTCATCCTGCGGCCGTCCTCGGCGGTGCGCGGCGCCGGGGTCACGGACTGCGCCGTGACCAGCTCCCGGTCGGGCTCGGCGGTGCCGAAGTCGGGGACGTCGCTCGTCGCGTCGGGCTTCCCGCCGGAGAGCCGGCCGGCGCCCCGGTACCGCGGCGTCACCTCGATCCGGTCCGGGGACAGGCCGGAGGCCTTGTGCCCGTCACGGAAGAACGGCACCTTGGCGAGCAGCTCCATCACCGGGTGCGTGAACCAGATGACCACCATGACGTCGATGATCGTGGTCAGGCCGAGGGTGAACGCGAAGCCGCGCACACCGCCCACGGTCATGAAGTACAGGATGACGGCGGACAGCAGGTTCACGGCCTTGGCGGCGTAGATCGTGCGGCGCGCGCGGACCCAGCCGCGCTGGACCGCCAGCCGCAGGGTCCTGCCGTCGCGTAGCTCGTCCCGGATACGTTCGAAGTACACGATGAACGAGTCCGCGGTGAAGCCGATGGCCACGATCAGACCGGCGACACCCGGCAGGGACAGGCGGTAGCCCATGCCCCAGCTCAGGAGGGCGATCACCACGTAGGTCATGGCGCCGGCCACGACCAGCGAGGCCACGGTGAGCAGGCCGAGCGCGCGGTACTGGAACAGCGAGTAGACGACGACCAGCGCCAGGCCGATCAGGCCGGCGAACAGGCCGCGTTGGAGCTGCTCGGAACCGAGCGTGGCGGAGATCTGGTTCTGCCCCTCGACCTGGAAGGTCAGCGGCAGCGAGCCGAAGCTCAGCTGGTTGGCCAGCGTGGCGGCCGACTCCTGGGTGAAGGAACCCGAGATCTGCGCCTGGCCGTTGGTGATCGCGACGTTCGTGCTCGGCGCCGAGACGACCAGGCCGTCCAGCACGATGGCGAACTGGTTGCGCGGCTGCTCCAGGTTCACCAGGCGCTCCGTGGTCTCACGGAACTCCTTGGTGCCCTGCGAGTTGAAGTCGAGGTTGACGCCCCACTCGTTGGTGACCGTCCCGTTCGCGCCGGGCATGAGGCCCGACGACGCGCTGGTCAGGTTGGTGCCGTCCACCTCGACGGGGCCCAGGATGTACTTGGCCGCGCCGGTCTGGTCGCACGTCACGAGCAGCCGGTCGGGGTTGTCCCCGCCGCCGCCCTCGAGGTTCTTGGGGTCGGTGCAGTCCAGCGCGTCGTACTCGGCCTGGACCGACGGCGTGATCTGCGCCAGGTCGGACGGGTCGGTGGCCGCCTTGATGGCCTCGTCCTGTTCGGCGAGCTCCTTCTTGGTCGGCTCGTCCGCCGCGGCAGCGTCGCCGTCGGCGGAGGCGTCCTCGCCCTTGCCGTCCGCGGACGCCGACGGGCTCGCCGAGGGCTGCGTCGTCGGGACCGGGTTGCCGATGGCCAGGACCGGGCGGAACTTCATCTGCGCGGCCTTGGAGATCAGCGCGACGGTCTCGTCGTCCACCTGGCCGGGGATCTCGACCACGATCTGGTTGTTGCCCTGGCTGGCGATCTCGGCCTCGGTCACGCCGTTGGCGTCCACCCGCTGCCGGATCACGCCGATGGCCTCTTCCATCGCCTCCGGGGTGATCTCGGAGCCGTCCGAGGTGACGGCCTTCAGGATGACCTGGGTGCCGCCCTGGAGGTCGAGGGCCAGACCGGGTGCGAGGCTCGCGCCGTCCGGATTGTCGCTCGACTTTCCGTCGAGCTGCCAACCTGCCAAGAGGGCGCCGAAGGGCAGCAGGATCGTCAGGATCGTCAGGAGCACGATCGTGCGAACCGGCCGCGAGCGCCGGGTGTCAGTCGCCAACGTCTGTCTCTTCTCGTGTGCGCGCCGGGGTACGTCCGGCGCGGGTTCGGCGCCGTCCGGGGTCACCGGACGGCGCGGCCGTCACTTGCCGTCTGCGTCGGCGTCCCGTCGCTGCTGCTCCCGGTACTCGCGCTGGGCGGTGTCGAGGCCAGACAGATCGTCGGGGACGTCGGTCGCGTCGGGGCTGATCGTACTTCCCGTTTCGCTCTTTGCTGTGACGTCGGCCTCATCTGCCGTGTTGTCGGTGTCCGCGTCGTCGGCGACGGGCTCCTCGACCTGCTTGGAGATGGCGGCACGGAGCCAGGTGGTCTGGCTGCCGGGGACGGACTCGATGGTCACCTGGTCGTTCGCTTCGTCCACGTCGACGACGGTCCCGATCATCCCGGAGGCGGTCATGACCTTGGCCCCGACCGTGAGGTTGTTCCGGAACTCCGCTGCCGCGCGCTGCTGCTTGCGGGTGCGGGAGGACATGAAGAACATCGCCACGAGGAGGATCGCGACGAGAATGAGCATTTCCACGGTGAGGTCCCTGTTCGATTGCTGTGTCGGATGTGCTGCGCACGTTCGTGGCGCACGACGAGGATCCCAACCAGTGTAGTGCTCGGGCGTGGATCCCCGGGCTGCCCGCTGCGGGGGCGCCACAACGACAACGTCAGGGGTCGAGCAAAGTTCCCGGGCCGGTGGTCCCGGTCGCGGGGCCGGTCGTCGTCCCGGCCGTGCTGCCGGTCGCCTGCGGGGGCGGCGTGAGGCCCAGGTGCTCCCACGCGGCGAGGGTCGCGACGCGGCCGCGCGGGGTGCGCCCGACCAGTCCCTCGCGCACGAGGTAGGGCTCGGCGACGGTCTCGACGGTCTCGGCCTCCTCCCCCACGGTCATGGCGAGCGTGGACAGGCCCACGGGTCCGCCGCCGAACCGGGTGCACAGGGCGGTGAGCACGGCGCGGTCGAGCCGGTCGAGGCCGATGAGGTCGACCTCGTAGACCTCCAGGGCGGCCCGGGCGGCGTTCAGGTCGAGCCGGCCGTCGCCGCGCACCTGGGCCCAGTCGCGCACGCGGCGCAGCAGCCGGTTCGCGATGCGGGGCGTGCCACGGGAGCGGCCGGCGATCTCGTGCGCGGCGGCGTGGTCGAGGTGCACGCCGAGCAGGCCGGCGGAGCGCAGGATGACCCGCTCCAGCTCCTGGGGCGAGTAGTAGTCCATGTGCCCGGTGAACCCGAAGCGGTCGCGCAGCGGGGCGGGCAGCAGGCCGGAACGCGTGGTGGCGCCGACCACGGTGAACCGCGGCAGCGCGAGCGGGATCGCGGACGCCCCGGCGCCCTTGCCGACCACGACGTCGACCCGGAAGTCCTCCATGGCGACGTAGAGCAGCTCCTCGGCGGGACGCGCGAGGCGGTGGATCTCGTCGATGAACAGCACGTCGCCCTCCTCCAGGGAGGACAGGACGGCGGCGAGGTCGCCCGCGTGCTGGATGGCGGGCCCGCTGGTCAGGCGCAGGTGCGACTCGAGCTCGCCCGCGATGATCATGGCCAGCGTCGTCTTGCCGAGGCCGGGCGGGCCGGACAGGAGCACGTGGTCGGGCGGGTTGCCGCGCGCCATCGCGGCCTGCAGCACCAGGGAGAGCTGGTCGCGCACCACGCGCTGGCCCACGAAGTCGTCGAGCCGCTTGGGGCGCAGCGCGGCCTCGGCGGCCCGCTCGATCTCGTCGGCGCTCGGGGCGACGATGCGGCCGCCGCCCTCCGTCTCGGTCGAGACGTCAGCCACGGTGGCCTCCCAGCACACGCAAGGCCGCGCGCAGCGTCGAGGCGACCTCGTCGGCCGCCACGGTGTCGGCGCCCGCCTCGGCGAGCACCTTCGCCACGGCGTCGTCGGCCTGCTTGGCGGGCCAGCCCAGGCCCGCGAGGGCCTCCACGACTCGCTCGGAGTGGTCGGTGGCCCCAGCGGCGGCGCTGGGCGCGGGCTCCGCCACGCCGGTGCCGGACGGCGGCCCGAGCCGGTCGCCGAGCTCCAGCACGATGCGCTGGGCGCCCTTGCGGCCGATGCCCGGGACGCGGGTCAGCGCGGCGAGGTCCTCGCCGGCGACGGCACGGCGCAGGGCGTCCGGGGTGTGCACCGCGAGCATGGCGAGCGCCAGACGCGGCCCGACGCCGGAGACGGTCTGCACCACCTCGAACACGTCCCGCTCGTCGGGGTCGCCGAACCCGTACAGCGTCATCGAGTCCTCGCGGACCACCATGCTCGTGGCGACGCCGGCGGTCTCGCCGACGCGCAGCGCGGCCAGCGTGGCGGGCGTGGCGTGCACCAGGTAGCCGACGCCGCCGACGTCGACCACCGCGCGGTCCAGGCTCACGTAGGCCACGGTCCCCGTCAGCGAGGCGATCACGGGCTCCCCCTCCTTGCTGGATGTTCACTCGCCGGATGTTCCGGTATCGAACGTTCGTGCGAGGAGCCTAACAAGCGTGGGGTGCCCTCCGGGGAGGCACGCCGTCAGCGGCGGGGGTGCTGCTTGGCGGCCTGCTCGGCCGCGGCCCAGGCGCGCTGCGCGGGCGTGAGCTCGTGCCGGTCGCCGCCCTGCAGGGCCCCGGCGGGGCGCCACAGGTGGCAGACGGCGAGCGCGAGCGCGTCGGCGGCGTCGGCGGGCCGCGGGGCCTCGTCGAGGTCGAGGATGCGGGTGATCATCGTCGTCACCTGCGCCTTGTCGGCGCGCCCCGACCCGGTCACGGCCGCCTTGACCTCCGACGGGGTGTGCAGCGCGACGGGCACACCGCGGCGGGCCGCGGCCACCATGGCCAGGCCCGCCGCCTGGGCGGTCCCCATCACCGTGCCGACGTTGTGCTGCGCGAAGACGCGCTCGACCGCCACCACGTCGGGCACGTGCTCGTCGAGCCACGCGTCGAGGCCCTCCGCGATGCGTAGCAGTCGCAGGTCCGTGGACAGGTCCACGTCCGAGCGGATGACGCCGACGGCGACCATCCGGGCCCGCCGCCCGGGCAGCGAGTCGACGACGCCGACGCCGCACCTGGTCAGACCGGGATCAACACCGAGAACGCGCACGGAGAAACCCTCTCACGTGCGGTTCCGGCACCCGGGCGGACACGGCCGGGAGGTGCCTACTCCTCCTCGTCGAGCGCCGCCATGACCTCGTCGCTCGCGTCGAAGTTGGCGTAGACGTTCTGCACGTCGTCGCTGTCCTCCAGCGCGTCGATGAGGCGCATGATCTTGCGGGCACCCTCCACGTCCACCTCGACCTGCATGGAGGGGTGGAAGATCACGTCGGCCGAGTCGTACTCGATGCCGGCCTCCTGGATGGCCGTACGCACGGGCACCAGGTCGGTCGCCTCGGTGAGGACCTCGATGACCTCGCCCTGGTCGGTGACGTCCTCGGCGCCGGCGTCGAGAGCGGCGAGCATGACCTCGTCCTCGCCCACGCCGTCGGCCTTCGGCACCACGATCAGGCCCTTGCGGGAGAACAGGTACGACACCGAGCCCGGGTCGGCGAGGTTGCCGCCGTTGCGGGAGAACGCCAGGCGCACCTCGGAGGCCGCCCGGTTCTTGTTGTCGGTGAGGCACTCGACCAGGACGGCGATGCCGTTGGTGCCGTAGCCCTCGTACATGATCGTCTGGTAGTCGACGGCGTCGGCGCCCTCGCCCGAACCGCGCTTCAGCGCGCGGTCGATGTTGTCGTTCGGGACCGACGACTTCTTCGCCTTCTGGACCGCGTCGAACAGCGTCGGGTTACCGGCGAGGTCGCCGCCGCCCGTCCGCGCCGCGACCTCGATGTTCTTGATCAGCTTCGCGAAGAGTTTGCCGCGCTTGGCGTCGATCGCGGCCTTCTTGTGCTTGGTCGTGGCCCACTTGGAGTGACCTGACATGCCTCTACCTGACTCCTTGCATTTCGATGGCTCTTATCAATTGGCTGACGAACGGCGAGGGAACCCGCTCAGCCGCCCGCGACCATGCTGACGAACAGCCCGTGCACGCGCGCGTCCCCCGTGATCTCGGGGTGGAAGGCGGTGGCGAGCAGCGACCCCTGCCGTGCTGCGACAATCCTACCGGCGGCCGCCACAGGACGGCCCTGCGTATCCACAGCCGGGATGCGGGACAGCACCTCGACCTCAGGCCCGGCCTCCTCGATCCACGGGGCACGGATGAACGCGGTGCGCACCGGGCCGCCGTCGTCGACGTCGGAGATCCCTGCGAAGTCGAGGTCGGTCTCGAACGAGTCGACCTGCCGGCCGAACGCGTTGCGCCGCACGACGACGTCCATGCCGCCGACGGTCTGCTGGTCGGCGGTCCCGTCCAGGATCCGGTCGGCGAGCAGGATCATGCCCGCGCACGAGCCGTACACCGGCAGGCCCTCCTTGATCCGGGCCTGCAGCAGGTCGCGGAGCTCGAAGATGCGCAGCAGCTTGTCGATCGTCGTGGACTCGCCGCCGGGCAGCACGAGCCCGTCGACCGCGGCCAGCTCCCCCGGACGGCGCACGGTCACGCCGTGCGCGCCGACGGACTCGAGGGCGGCCAGGTGCTCGCGGACGTCACCCTGCAGGGCCAGGACGCCGATGGTCGGGTTGCTCACAACCGTCCATCTTACGGCGGCGGCCTGCCTGGCAGGGACGTCAGGGGGTGCACTCCAGCGTGAGTCCCGGCGGCAGGACGACGACGCCCGCCTGGACCGTCTCGGTCGCGACGGGCGCGGTCCAGGCCGTGCCGGGCAGCGAGCCCGTCACCTCGACCGTCAGGGTGCCGTCGGCCAAGCCGCCGAAGAGCTGCTCCAGGACCGTCTGGTCGATCACGACGGCCCGGGTCGTCCCGTTGTCCGTGACCGCCACCGGCTCGTCGTTGATCGTCGCGGTGTAGTCGAGCGCACGGGGCGCGCTGACCTCCGGCCACGTCACCTGCGCCGTCTCGAACAGCTGACCGTCGGTATCGGTGCAGACCGTGTCCGCGGCCGGCAGGACGCCGGCAGTGATCGGGCCTCCTGGACCGGCGGCGAGCCCGCCGTCGGCCCAGAAGGCCCATGCGGCGCCGCCGCCCACGCACAGGGCGAGCGTGGTCAGTGCCACCACGACGGCACGGTGAGCCAGTCCCCGCCCCGCGGGCCGGCGCCGGTCAGCCACGACGGGCCCTTCGGCGCAGCAGGACGCCCAGCACGACCGCTCCTGCGGCCACCAGTGTCGGCAGCAGGAGGTTCGCCCCGGTCCGCGGCAGGACGCCCGGCCCGTCCGCACCGGCGTCGCCCGGTCCGGGCTCGTCCTGCCCGGCGCCCGAGAGCGTCACGACCACGTCGACCTCGACGCGCTGTCGCTGCGACGCGTTGGTCGCGGCGGGATCGAACGCCACCTCGAGCCCGATCGGGACCACCTCGCCCGGCGCGAGGTCGGTGGCACCGGACCTGAGGCCGTCGGTCCACGGGCCCGCGCCCAGCCGGGTCCTGACGTGCAGCTGCGAGGCGAGCGCGGTTCCCTCGCCGGTCCCGAGGACCACCGTCGCGACCGCGCTGGCCTCGTCGACGGACGCGTTGCGCGCGTACAGCCTGCCCGTGGCGACGTCGCCAGGCACCCAGACGAGGTCCGGGTCGATGAGCGGCGTCGTGACGTCCGGCGCCCATGTCCTGCCGTCGACGCTCAGGAGGAGCTCGTCACCGGTGTCCGCCGGGACCACCGCGGTCCCCGGGCGCGCGGCCGCGGGGCCGCCGACTGCTGTTCCCACGAGGAGCAGCGCCACCAGAGCGGTCCATCGTGCCGGTCTTCTCACAGCATGCCCTCCTGGGTCGAACCTGTCCGGGACGCATCGGTCCCTGCTGGTGCGCTGCGCCCACGAGCCGCACGCTCGCGGGCGGAGCGCAGGACCTGCCAGATGGCGTAGCCGATCAGCAGCACGGCGACGGCGAGGCCGATCCCCTCCCGCTGTCCGGTGAACGCGCCGGCGACGTACCCGGCGTACGGCACGTGATACCAGGCGGCCCCCCGTACCTGGGCTTCGCGCACGGGCCGCGCGTCCGGCACGTCGTTCGAGTCACCCCGGGTGAGATAGGTCCGCTCCCCACCGACCGTGATGCCGACCCCCACGACCCGGTGCGTCACGAGCTGCTCCTGTCCCGAGCGCAGCTGGTAGGTGATCACCGAGCCCGTCCGGATCTGCTCGGGCGCCACCGGCCGTGACACGACCAGCGTGCCCACCGGGTAGGTGGGCTCCATCGAGTCAGTGAGCACGACGTACGGGGTCGCGCCCGCCACCCGGGGCACGATCACCCCGAGCACGAGCGCGGCGCCCGCCACCGCGATGACGACGACGGCGAGCGCGCGCCCCACGAACCGGGTCGCTGTCCGCACGGTTCCGGCCGCGTTCTGAGCGATCAGGGCGCCGGGACGAGGTGCGCCTGCGTGACCTGGACCGCCACGCTGTCCAAGGTCGCGGTGAGAGCCTGCGTCTCGTTGCCCGAGTCCTCCGGGAACTCGGCGGAGACCGTGACCACGAGGTCGGAGGCGGCCTCCACCGGCACCGGGTCGGCGAGCGGGAGGGTAAGCTCCGCGCCGTCGAGCGTCGCGCTCGCCACGTCCACCGCCAGCACGGCCGTGAGCGCGTTGGTCTCCGCCCACGTCGGCGCGGTCACCGTGATGTCGCCCAGCGCGAGGTGGTCGCCCGTGCCGCCCACCGTCAGCGCGCAGTCGGTGGTGACGGTGTCCCCCGGCACGATGCCCTCGGTGACGGCACCTCCGCCGTCGAGCGTCCAGTCGCCGCACGCGCCGTCGGTCACCGCCAGCGTGCCCGAGGTGACGTCGGTCCCGGTCGAGATTCCTTCGTCGGTCCAGAACGCGAGCGTCCCTGCTCCGCCGAGCAGGATCGCGGCGGCGCCGCCGGTCGCGAGCGCAGCCTTGGTGAGTCTTTCCATGACAGGTGCCTTCCGTCAGAATTCCCCCTGCGCCGTCGACGTTAGGCAGCGCATCACCAATGCGCGCGACGTAACTCAGTATTCTCATTTTTTCACCCGCAATTCACGGCCAAGGGCGTCTGACTCGCCGGAACCACCCCGCATTCAGGGGGTTTGGCGTCACCATGAAAGTGGATGGACCTGCGCCGATGGTCGCCAAACCGGGCGTCGATATACATTCAAACGGCACCACATTATCGGCGAACAATGCCTGAGACATCGATATGTCCAGCAACACGAAAGGCCACGAGAAATGGCCACCGGCCCTGACCCCCGAGCCGTCGGAGGGGACGGCCGTGCTGCGGACCCACCGGCCTCAGTCGTCGAACTGCTCGCCCAGGTGCCGCACCTCGCCGGTCCAGCCGGCCACCAGGGCGTCGACGACGTCGGGCAGCTCCGGCGGGAAGACCTCCAGCGGCTGCGCGCGCAGCTCGGCCGCCGTCAGCCACGCCATCTCGTCGAGCAGCTCACGCTCGGCGTCCGTCCAGCCGTCGGCCGTGACCTCGACGGCGTCCGGGATCCGCGCGAGGTAGAACACCTCGAACTGGCGGCACGTCTCGGCGAAGAAGTCGAAGATGCCCGTGCGCGTGAGCACCGGTCCCACGAGGTCGCCGGCGGCGAGCTCGATGCCCACCTCCTCGCGCGTCTCGCGCAGCGCGGCCTGCACCGGGGTCTCCCCCGCGTCGATGCCGCCACCCACCGTGAACCACCAGGACCGTTCCGGCTGGTTGACGTCGTGCCCGCGCATCACGAGCACGCGGCCGGCGTCGTCCATCAGGATGACGCGCGCCGCCGAGCGCTCGCGGACGCCGTCCGGTCCCGGGACCCAGTCGTCCCCCAGGGAGGTGGTGCCGGGCCCGACCTCGGGCGGCACAACGGGCCGGTGCTGGTCGGCGGTCTCCGACGGGAACCCGGTCATGCGACCTCCTGGTGCTGAGCGTTTGTGGGGACCGGCCGGTCCGCCGCGGGCGGACCGGCCGGTCCCCACAAACTACCCCCCGCACCCGTCGGTGCAGCGCGGTCCGACCTGCCGCCGCAGGAGGTCCAGCCGGACCTCCCGCGCCCGCGTCAGGCGGGCGGAGGCGAGCGCACAGGCTCGGCGGCTCGGCGTCACAGCGCCAGCGCGAGGTCGAGCGCCCGCTCCGCGGCACACGGATGGTCGGGAACGACCCCGACGCCCTCCCAGTTGGTGCCGGTGACGGCGTGGACCGACCGGGCGATCGGCACGTGGAGCTGCAGGTGGGCGGTGAGGTCGAACGCCTCGCGGGGATGAGCCCCGCCCATCGTCGTCTCGCCGACGACGACCGCCCGGCCGAGCGCCTGCAGGTCGTAGGCGAGCTCCTCACCGCCGCTGAACGTCCGGCTGCTCGTGAGGACGACGACCGGCACATCCGGCAGTCGCGGGGCAACGTCCGGCGTGGTGGACGACGGCTCGACGGTGCCGTCCCGGTGCACGAGGTCGAGGAGGTGCACCGGCTCGTCGCCGAGCAGGTGGCTCACCAGCAGTGCCACGGACTCGGGCACGCCACCCACGCAGTCACGCAGATCGATCACGAGCCGACGCACGCCCTGCAGCAGCGTGAACGCCGCCGACGCGGCAGGACGGACGTACTCCGGCGGCAGGATCAGCGGGCCGATCGTCAGCAGCCCGACGTTGCCGTCGAGGCGGCGCACCTCGCTGATCGCGGGTCCACTCTCCCGGGCCAGGGTGGCGAAGTAGGCGCGCACCTCGTCCTCGTCCTTCTCGGGTGGCACGCCCTCCGGGTAGTGCCGGACCCGCAGATGCCGGTCGCCGTTGACCGACTGGAGGACCGTCGTGGCGGCCTCGGCGAACGCGGGCTCGTCAGCCGCATCGGTGGTGAGCCCGTCGAGAGCGTCGGCGATGCCGACCGCCACGTCGGGAAAGACATAGTGGGTTCTCACGAGGTCCTGGACCTGGGCGATCAGCATGCGCGCAGTCAACCGAAGCGTCTGACCGAGCGTCAACGGGGTTTCCGCAGGTCCCGCGACCAACAGCACGACACCGCCGCCCAGCGGCTTCACCGCCGCGGGTTCGCCCGCCTGGTCGGCGCCGCCGTCAGCGGGTCCTCCGGCCACGGGTGCCGCGGGTAGCGGGCCCGCAGGTCGGCCCGGACCAGGGGGTAGCCCTGCTTCCAGAACGAGGCGAGGTCGCTCGTGATCGCGGCCGGGCGGCCCGCGGGCGACAGCAGGTGCAGCACGACCGGGACGCGACCGTCCGCGACGGCCGGGGTGGCGGTCCAGCCGAAGACCTCCTGCAGCTTCACGGCGAGGACCGGCGGCTCGACGCCGTCGTACGCCAGCCGGACCTGCGAGCCCGACGGGACCCGGAGCCGTTCCGGCGCGAGCTCGTCCAGCCGGGCCGCGGCCGGCCAGGGCAGCAGGCGCCGCAGGGCCGAGGTGACGTCGATGCGGGCCAGGTCGCGTGCGGCCCGCACCGAGGCGAGCTCGGTGCCCAGCCACTCGTCGAGACCGGCCAGCAGCGCCTCGTCGTCGACGGCGGGCCACGGGGCGCCGAGGTGGGCGTGGCAGAACGCCAGGCGTCCCCGCAGGGCCAGCGCGGCCTCCGACCAGCGCAGCACGGACAGGCCCTCCCGCCGGATGCCGTCGCGGACGGCGGCCTGGACGAGCAGCGGGTCGGGCTTCGCCAGCGGGACGTCGGCCAGCACGATCGCGCCGAGCGTCTCGACGCGGCGCGTCACGACGCGGCCGTCGGTCCAGCGGATCTGGTCGGTCGTCGCCACGAGGTCGCCCGCGACGTCCCGCGCCGTGGCCTCGTCGATCGGCACCGCGGACCGGATCCTGGCGTCGGCGCGTCCGGGCGCCCGGTCGGCGACCGCGATCGCCAGCCACGTCGTGGACCGCAGCGGCGACTGCGGGTCCAGCGCAGCACCCGTGCCCCCGGACATCTGGTAGGTCGCCGAGTCGCTCCCCCGGACCCGCGCGATCCGCTCGGGGTACGCCAGCCCCACCACGATCCCCATCGCCAGATCGTCCGGCACCCCACGCGCCGGTGTCCCGTCCGGCGCGCCGCCTGCCGGCGCGCCGCCTGCCGGCGTGCCCCGGCCGAGACGCTTCGCCTCCTCCCGCCAGCGAGCCGTGGCCCCGCGGTCGTCGCCCAGGCGCAGGGCCCGCCAGCGGGCGGGCAGGTCGTCGCCGGCGCCGCGACCGGAGTCGTCCGACAGCAGCGCGACGACCTCCCGCGCCCGGTCGGCACCGACCCGCGCCGCGCCGTCGAGCAGCGCACGGGCCAGGCGGGGGTGCGCCCCGATCGCGGCCATCCGCCGGCCCCGCTCGGTGATCCGTCCGGCGTCGTCCACGGCGCCGACCCGATCCAGCAGCTCGGTGGCCGCGCTCAGCGCGGGTGCGGGCGGCGCGTCAAGCAGGGCCAGACCGGCGCCGCCCGGCGCGCCCCAGGCCGCGAGGTCCAGGGCGAAGGAGGCCAGGTCGGCGATCGCGATCTCCGGCGCCGGGTGGTCGTCGAGCCGGCCGTGGTCGGTCGCGGACCAGCACCGGTAGACCCGGCCGGGCGCCTCCCGCCCGGCGCGCCCCGCCCGCTGGTCGGCCGACGATCGCGAGACCCGGACGGTGACCAGCGTGCCGAGGCCCCGGGACTGGTCGGTGCGCGGCTCCCGGGACAGGCCCGAGTCGACCACGACCCGGACCCCGGGCACGGTCAGCGAGCTCTCCGCGACCGACGTCGTGACCACGATCCGGCGCGTGGCGGACGGCGCCAGCGCGCGGTCCTGCTCGGCCCGGGACTGGCGGCCGAACAGCGGCAGCACGTTCTCGCCGGCCAGCCGGCGGGTCACGCCGTTGATCTCGGCCTCGCCGGGCACGAACACGAGCACGTCGCCGTCGTTCTCGGCCAGCGCCCGCCGGACGACGGCGGCGACGTGGTCCAGCAGGCGCGGGTCGACCCGCCCGCCGGGGAGCAGCGGTGCGGGGACCGGCGGCGGGGCCCACTCGACCGCGACGTCGAACAGCGCGGCGGACGCGGTGACCACGGGCGCCGGCGCGTCCGTGCCGAGGGCGCGACTCAGCCGGACGGTGTCCGCCGTGGCCGACGTCGCGACGAGCGCCAGGTCCTCGCGCAGGTTCGCGCGGACGTCGATCGCGAGCGCCAGCAGCAGGTCGGCGTCGAGGTGCCGCTCGTGGCACTCGTCGATCACGATCGCGGAGACACCAGGCAGCTCCGGGTCCTGCTGCAGGCGCCGCACGAGGAGCCCCGTCGTCACGACCTCGACGCGCAGGCCCTTGCCGCCGCTGCGCTCGCCGCGCATCGCGTAGCCGATCCGCTGCCCGAGCGGTTCGCCGACGAGCGTCGCCAGCCGGGTCGCGGCCGCGCGGGTCGCCATCCTGCGTGGCTCGGCCACGACGACGGTGCCCGCGAGGGCGTCGGCGAGGGCGAGCGGCAGCAGCGACGTCTTCCCCGACCCGGGCGGCGCGACCAGCACGGCGGTACCGCTCGACCGCACGGCGTCGACGGTGGCGGGCAGGACGGCCCGGACGGGCAGGTCCGCCCCGGGGACCGTCGACTCGGGCAGCAGCACGCCCTGACGCTAACCGATCATCACCCGGGAACCCGCACCCACGGCGTCGAAGCACGCCGCCGGTCCAGGAGGGGCGCGCGTTGCAGATTCCTGCAAGGTGCCGGTGCCGGGCTGCGCCACGATGCTGCTCGTCCGTCTCCCCGGACAGCGGGGATACATCGAGATGCGAGGAGCAACACCATGCGGATCCACCGTCCCGTCGCAGCCGCGATCGCCGTCCTCTGTTCCGCCTTCTTGTTCGCCGCGCCCATGAGCGCAGCCCAGGCGCTGCCCGCCACGGAGACGCTCACCATCGAGGAGGTCCTGGCGAAGGAAGCAGCGTCCGGCGAGGTCGGTACCCAGGCCCAGACCTACTACTACTGCGCGGTGCTCGACGGGACGACCGGTTGCCAGAGCGGTTACCCGGTCGGCAGCGGGCTCGTGGTGGCGCGGCTCTACCAGTACAGCGACTTCAACGTCACCAGGAACGGTGTCGAGGGCTTCCAGATCGTCATCTACAACCCGCGATACTCCGTCGGCTGCACCAGCGGCACCGGGGACAACGAAGGGCGCTTCAACCTCGGCGCGGCGCACCGGAACGACATCAACTCGGTGAAGACCTACCACGGCTGCGACGTGAAGCTGTACAACGGCACCAACTTCTCGGGCAGCTCGACGCCCTTCATCGATCAGGCCGCAAACCTGAACGTGTACGGCTTCAACAACAGCGCGGACTCGGTCCGGATCTCCTGAGCTTCCCGCGCGCCGGGAGCGCCCGGTCGCCGCGGTCCGGGGCGACCGGGCGTTCCCGGCGACGTGGTCAGCTTCGCGGGCAGACGTACACCGACCCCGTGGTGACCCAGTCCCCGCCCACGGAGCCGGACCGCTGCCACTGCACGTACGCCTGCGCCCGGACGAGCTTGCGCGCGGAGGAACCGCACGACCACGAGGTGGTGCGCTCGACATCCTGCTCGGAAGCCCAGCTGTCTGCGGGAAACCTGTCCCGGAGGTTCAACCAGGTGCCGTTGGAGCTGTACTGGAGGCGGACCTCGACGACCTGGACGCTGTAGTTGTTCCCGCCGGCCCGGTCGGCCACCCGGGCATGGGCGTTGAACACCCCCGCGGACGACATCTCCACGTTGGCGCACCGGAGGATCTGGTCGCCGGACTGGTCCCCTTCGCAGCTGTGCGCGATCTGCTCGGCCGCCACCGCCGGCGAGGCGACGAACATGGTCGTCCCCAGGGCCACGCCGAGAACCGCGGTCAGGATGCGCTTGATCTGTCGGTCTTTTCGCATGACCACAGTTGATACCCGGGGCCGGCGAGCAGGTTGCAGGAACCTGCAGGACGACGGGGCGACGGCGGCTCCGGACGGGTCGGCACTCCCGACCGCAACCGGCGGACACCCTGCGACAATGCGTTCTCGTGAACCATCTGCTGGACCTCGGGTCCCGGAAGTTCTGGCGGCTGGTCGGCCGGCCCGTCGACCTCGCCGGCGAACACTCCTGGCTGCGCGCCCCGGTGAGCAGCTCGTCCACCGTCGGGGACGGCTGGCTCGCCGCCGAGGCCGCGCACCACGGCGGCACGGTCGACGACGACGCGACGTCCGCCGATCCCCCGCCCGCCCGGGCGCCGGGCCTGCTCCCGGCGATGTCGGTGCTCGACGGCCCCGGGTTCGACGCCGCCCGGCTGGACCCCCGGATCCGCGACTTCTACGAGCACACCGCCGCCTGGCACATGGAGGTGTGGAGCGGGTGGTCGCCGCTGTTCTGGCCCGCCGGCGAGCTGATCGCGCGGCTGTTCGCCCACCGGGTGGAGCAGCTCTCCCTCCCGATGCGCCCGCTCGACGTCGCGCACGGGATGGACAGCCGGGTCCGCGTGCTCCGCGACCGGGACGGCGCGCAGGTGGGCGCCGCGTGGCTGCGGACGCTCCGGCCGTCGGGCCGCTACGTGTTCAGCGGCTGCTACTCGGCGCGCCGGCTCCCCGGCAGCGCGCAGCCGAGCGTCCACGTCGCGTTCCCGCTCGAGTCCGGCAACGTCCAGGTGTTCCTGCGCCCGGCCGTCAGTACCGAGGGCGGGCTCGTCCTGGAGTCGCCCCCGGGCCGGTTCGGGCAGGACGGCGCGTACGTCGTCGCGCGCGACGGCGGACGGGACTTCGCGGCGCGCGTCCCGCTCCACGAGACGTTCCGCCTGTACGTCGACCCGTACGGTGTGCTCCGCACGGACCACGAGCTGCGGATGTGGCGCACCTGGATGATGCGTCTGCACTACAAGATGGACCGCGACACGACGGAGCGCGCCCGATGATGCACACCTTCCACCTCGCCGAGCTGCCCGGCGCCGTGACGGCCCGCGCCCTGCTGCGACCGCCGTCGGGCAGCACGACGCCCGGACTGGACCACGCCGAGTGCCTGGCGCTCATGCGCCTGGGGGCGCCCGTCGTCTCCCCGGACCGGCTGCAGCTGCGGCGGATCGCGGTCTTCGCGCAGTGGCGCGACGAGGACGCCGTGGACCGCTTCCTGTCCGACGACGTCCTGGGCCGCCACCTGGCGACCGGCTGGCACGTCCGCCTGGAGTACCTGCGCCGCTGGTCCCGGCTGGCGGCCCTGCCCGGGCTGCCCGCCCGGACCGGTGAGTGGGACCAGGACGAGCCCGTGGTCGCGGTGACCGTCGCGCGGATGCGCCTGCCCGAGGTGCCCCGGTTCCTGCGATGGGGCAGGCCCGTCGAACGCCAGGTGCGCGACCATCCCGGCACCACGCTCGCCCTGGCCGCCTACCGGCCGCCGGGCACCATCTCCACGTTCTCCGTGTGGCGCACCGTGCGCGAGATGGAGTCCATGGTGCACGGCCGCGCCGCCCACGCGCCCCGTGAGGCGCCCGCGGACCGGCGGCACGCGGACGCCATGGTCGAGCGGCGGCGCCGCGACTTCCACCACGAGTTCGCGACGTTCCGGTTCCGCCCGCTCGCGGAGCACGGCACGTGGGCGGGACGGACCGGGATCGTCCCGGTGGGCTGATCCCGGTCCGGACCGCCGACCTGCCCGGACGTCCGGTCAGGCGGCGACACGCGGCAGCAGCGTCTCGGTGAACTGCCAGATCAGGGACGAGTCGTGGGTGTGGAAGGCCGCCCCCGAGTAGTAGGTGCGGTTGCGGCCCTGGAGCGTGGCGAGCCGGCGGTAGAAGCCCGCGCGGACGGCGGCGGCCGGCACCGTCAGCTCGAACGGGGTGTGACTGGCGAAGGTGGCGAAGTCGGGGCGCGTGGTCGGTACGGTGCCGGCCTCGCCCAGGCGGAGGACGCTCGCCCGGATCTCGTCCTGCACCGCGCGGTCCGACAGCGCGACGGGGCTGCCGAACTTGACGTTGTGCAGGCCAGGGAGGCCGGTCGGGGAGATGACGTAGACGCCCGGGAGCTGGGGCGTGTTGTAGGGGGTGTCCAGGCCGACGTTGCGCACCGACAGGTTGTCGGGGAGCCCGGAGTCGCGCAGCACGCCGGTGTAGTAGGCGCTGTTGCGGAACTGGCCGAAGAGGTCGCGCTCCAGGCCGTCGAGGTCGAACCCGTCCAGGTTGCCGAGCAGGGGCGGGATCGTCACCAGGACCTTCCGTGCGCGGATCGTCCGCCGTCCGGCGGGCGTGTCGACGCGGACGGCGGCGTGCCGCGCCCCGTCCCGCTCGGTGGACACGACCCGGCTGTTCAGCAGTACGTCGTCGCCCAGCTCGGTACGCGCCTTCGTGTAGAGCTCGCTGTTGTTCCGGCGCGAGGTGCTGAGGAAGCCGGTCTGGAGGTTGCGCAGGATGTCCGAGCCGAAGTTCTTCATCACGTACAGGGTCGGCTGGCGCAGCAGGTCACCGAGCCCCTGGCCGAACTGGACGACCGTCGGCACCACCTCGTCGAGGCCGTACCGGCGCACGAACTCGCCGAACGGCAGGAGCAGGTCCGCCGGCACCGGGTCGGGCAGCTCGAAGCCGTACTCCAGGTAGGGGAACCTGGCGAGCTGCTCGCCGTACAGGGCCAGTGCCGCGGCGGGGTTCGGCGGCGAGTAGCCCGGGACCTCGCGGCCCGTGCGGTAGTCGGCGTAGATGGTCTGCCCGGCGCTGAACGACGCCTTCTGCAGCGGGATGTCGAAGCGCTCGAACCACTGCCGCACCAGGGGCTGGTCGTGCCAGACGACGACGCCGATGTCGACGGTGGCGCCCGTGGCGGGGTCGGTGTACGTCTGCGTGTGGCCGCCGAGCCGCCCGTTGCGTTCGACCACGACGACGCTCTGCCCCAGCTCCTTCAGCCGGATCGCCGCGTACGTCCCGGCCGCGCCGCCACCGATCACGACGACGTCGCGCACGATGTCGCCTCCGCCGCCCGCTTCCGCGCCCGCTGCGGTGCTCGTCGCCGCGGACCCGAGCGCCAGCGCCCCGGCGCCCGTCCCGATCAGTCTCAGCATCTCTTTGCGGCTCAGGTTCATGGCGAGTTCCTCTCGAAGGGCGGCGCAGTGTCGCGGCAGGTGGAGCTTCGTCACATCGGGGTGCCGATTTGTCGCAAACGTCCCGTGCACCCTAGCAACGGGTGGTCGTGCGGCACAGGGCGCCAGATATCCTTCGGCGGTGCCAACGAAAGCGGGGATCGACCCGGACGAGCTCGCGACCACCCTCCGGGTGCTGGGCCAGCTCCATGACCTCGAGCCCGACCATCCCGACGTCCAGACGGTCAAACGGGCGACCGGCTACATGTGGAAGCTGCTCAAGAAGTCCCGCAAGGCCGCGGTCCGCGAGGAGATCCAGGCGCACGACCGGAGCATCATCGAGAAGACGGCGACCGGTTCGGCGGCGCGGATCGACGACGAGACCGCGGGCATCCCGCTGGTCTCCTCCGCGCCGGGGGCGTTCGCCGGGGAGCTGCGCACCGCCCGCGGCTGCTACATCTGCAAGACGGACTACACCCTGGTCGACTCGTTCTACCACTGGCTGTGCCCGGACTGTGCCGCGAAGAGCCACGCGCGGCGCGACCAGCGCACCGACCTGACCGGCCGCCGCGCGCTGCTCACCGGCGGCCGGGCGAAGATCGGCATGTACATCGCGCTGCGCCTGCTGCGCGACGGCGCCCACCTCACGATCACCACCCGTTTCCCGAAGGACGCGGTGCGGCGCTTCTCGGCGATGCCCGACGCCGCCGACTGGCTGCACCGGCTCAAGATCGTCGGGATCGACCTCCGCGACCCCACCCAGGTGATCGCGCTGGCCGACGACGTCGCCGCGGCGGGCCCGCTCGACATCCTGATCAACAACGCGTGCCAGACGGTCCGCCGCTCCCCCGGGGCCTACTCGCAGCTCGTCACGGGCGAGTCGGCGCCGGTCGCGCCGCTCCCCCTCGGCCTCCGGCCGCCGGAGATGGTCACGTTCGACCACGTCTCAGAGGCGCACCCCGCGGCGATCGCGGGCGCGCTCGCCGCCCTGTCGGTCGCCCACCACGAGGGGCAGTCGCAGGACGACGCCGTCGCGACGCACACCGCCGCGTCCCTGACGGCGCTGGCCCTGAGGGCCGGCTCGGCCTCCCTGGACGCCCACCTGGCCGGCACGGCGGTCGACGCCGGCGGGCTCCTGCCCGACGTGCAGAAGAACAACTCGTGGACCCAGGTCGTGGACGAGGTCGACCCGCTGGAGCTCCTGGAGGTCCAGCTCTGCAACGCGATCGCGCCGTTCCTGCTCATCTCCCGGCTGCGGCCGGCGATGCGGGCCGCGACGGCCACGGCCCGGCGCGGGTACGTCGTCAACGTGTCGGCGATGGAGGGGCAGTTCTCCCGGCGGTACAAGGGCGCGGGGCATCCGCACACCAACATGGCCAAGGCCGCCCTCAACATGCTGACCCGGACCTCGGCCGGCGAGATGCTGGAGAAGGACCGCATCCTGATGACCGCGGTGGACACCGGGTGGATCACGGACGAGCGCCCGCACCAGGAGAAGCTGCGGATCGCTGCCGAGGGCTGGCACGCGCCCCTCGACCTGGTCGACGGCGCCGCCCGCGTCTACGACCCGATCGTCCAGGGCGAGGCCGGGACCGACCTGTACGGCTGCTTCCTCAAGGACTACGAGCCGTCGCCCTGGTAGGAGCAGGCTCCTGACCTTGATTCAGCAGGCGCCAGGCGGCCACAGGTTGCTCGATCACTGCTCTGCCAAGGCTGCTGAACGCGAGTCAGCCGACGGACCGACCCAAGCAGAAGGGCCCCGCGGACGCACCGCTTCCTTCGACAGAGCCGCCGCGCTCGGACAACAGGCTCAGGCAGACGCCGTCTCCCAGATCGCGCTGATGGGAACCGCCAGGTACTTGTCACCGAACGGCAGCGTGTGCGGTCCCGCGTGGAGGACGTAGCCTGCAACAAGGTCGGCACCCACCCCGTTCATGGAGGTGCCGGATGCCGCGGAAATCCTTGGTCGACGGCGTCGCCGACGACTTCACCTCGATCGCGATCACTTCGCCCCGGCGATTCTCCAGGACGATGTCGACCTCAACCTGGTCCCGCGTCCTGTAATGGAAGAGCTCAGCCCGAGTCCGGGACACAGGTCGTCGTCTTGCCGCTGCTCGCCTGGTCGTTTTGCCGCAAGGATCGTGGTCGTTCTGCCGGACACGTCTCATCAGACGTACACGTCAGGGTGCACAGGAGGGCAGCCCCGATTGCCCGGTGCCCCCTGACCTTGGTTCAGCAGGCACCAGACGGCTGTGATCGGCTGACTTATGGCTCTGCACCAGCCTGCTGAACGCGAGTCAGCCAACAGTCCCGGAGCCCTGCTGACCCGAAGCAGAAGGGCCCCGCGGACATCAGGTCCGCGGGGCCCTTCGACGACGGTTCAGCTCACCAGCCGCGCTCGGCCAGCCGGTGCGGCTCCGGGATCTCGTCGACGTTGATGCCGACCATGGCCTCGCCCAGACCGCGGGAGACCTTGGCGATCACGTCGGCGTCGTCGAAGAACGTGGTCGCCTTGACGATCGCCTCGGCGCGCTGCGTCGGGTTGCCCGACTTGAAGATGCCCGAGCCGACGAAGACGCCCTCGGCGCCGAGCTGCATCATCATCGCGGCGTCCGCCGGGGTGGCGATGCCGCCCGCGGTGAACAGCACGACCGGCAGCTTGCCGGTGGTCGCGATCTCCTTGACCAGCTCGTACGGCGCCTGCAGCTCCTTGGCGGCCACGTACAGCTCGTCCTCGGGCAGCGACGTGAGGTGGCGGATCTGCTGACGGATCTGCCGCATGTGCGTGGTCGCGTTCGAGACGTCGCCGGTGCCGGCCTCGCCCTTCGAACGGATCATCGCGGCGCCCTCGGTGATGCGGCGCAGCGCCTCGCCCAGGTTGGTCGCACCGCACACGAAGGGAACGGTGAAGTTCCACTTCTCGATGTGGTTCGTGTAGTCCGCCGGGGTCAGCACCTCGGACTCGTCGATGTAGTCGACGCCGAGCGACTGCAGCACCTGCGCCTCGACGAAGTGCCCGATGCGCGCCTTCGCCATCACGGGGATCGAGACGGCCTCGATGATGCCGTCGATCATGTCGGGGTCGCTCATGCGCGACACGCCGCCCTGCGCACGGATGTCCGCGGGCACCCGCTCGAGCGCCATGACGGCCACCGCGCCCGCGTCCTCGGCGATCTTCGCCTGGTCGGGCGTGACGACGTCCATGATGACGCCGCCCTTGAGCATCTCGGCCATGCCGCGCTTGACGCGCGCGGTGCCGACCGTGCCCACGGTGTTCTCGCCGGTCACGGATTCAGTCACGGTTACCTCGCATAGTTCTCGCCGGTGGGATCGACGACGGTCGTTCCGGGCGCGGTCGGCGCCCTGGCTCGATCTTATCGCCCGGTCTGCGGCGTCCCCGCCGCCGCCCGCAGAACGGTCACCTGCTGGACAAAGCGGTCACCCGGCGGCCGGCTCCAGCCCGGGCGGCAGGGCGTCGTCGAGCTCGACGGTGCGCGGCATCGGCGCGCGGCCCGCCAGGTGGAACAGGCGCACGTACCAGAGCCTGCGCACCCGCCGGGCCTGCGCCACGGCCTCGTTGTGGAAGCGCCGGGCCAGCGTCACCCGGTACCAGGCGGACGCCAGGCCGGCCACGACCTCGCCGGCCGGGCCGGCCCGCAGCTCCCGCACCGCCTCGGGCGAGCCGAACGCCTCCCGGAGCGTCGCCGTGAGCCCCGACTCGGCCCGTTCGCGCGCCGAGTCCAGCCCGTCCATCTTCAGCGCGGCGGCGGGCGAGGTGACCGGTCCGGCGTCGGACGCCGTGTACGCGGCGTCGGCCACCAGCACCGAGCTGGCCGGGTCGAGGGCGCCCGACGCCGCCAGCTCCACCGCCGCCGAGGCCCGCCGCACGAGCTGCGCGTCCAGGGCGATGCGCGACGCCGCGACCTTGCGGTGCAGCCGGTCGAGCCGGGAGGCGCCCTGCCAGGCGAAGATCAGGCCGACGACGACGGCCGCCAGGGCGATCAGCGCGATCTCCGACCAGGTCACGCGTCACCCCCGACCCGGCGCGGGAACAGCCCCATGATGCGGCCCACGGCGTCGCCGGCGATGGCGTGGTCGGCGTCGAGCGTCATCTCGTAGACGGCCAGGACCTGCTCGGTCACGCCGGACCAGTCGAACCGCTGGACCCACTGCGCCGCGTGGGCGCGGTACGCGTCGCGCCGCGCCGGGTCGGCGATCAGGTCCAGCACGGTCGCGGCCAGGTCGGCGGGGTCGCCGGTGCGGAACAGCGCGCCCGCGGCGCCGTCGTCCAGGACGCGCTGGAAGGCGCCCAGGTCGCTGGCCACCACGACCGAGCCGGCGCTCATCGCCTCCACCAGCACGATGCCGAAGCTCTCGCCACCGGTCTGCGGGGCCACGTACAGGTCGGCGGACGCCAGCAGCGCCGCCTTCTCGGCGTCGGACACCGCGCCGAGGAACTCGACGGACGACGCCCGCTCCCCCAGCGCCTCCCGCGTCTCGGCGACGATCCCGTTGCCACGCCCGGCCACGAGGAACCGCGCGCCGGGCACCCGGTCCAGGATCGCGGGGACCGCCTGCACCAGCACGCTCAGCCCCTTACGCGGCTCGTCCAGCCGGCCGAGGAAGGCGATGGTCGGCGCGTCGGGTGTGCCCGTCCACTCCGGCCGCCGGCCGCTGCTCGCGAACACCTGCGTGTACACCCCGTTCGGGATGACGACGGCGTCGCCGCCCAGGTGGTCCACGAGGGTGCGGCGCGCGTCCTCGGACACGGCGATCCGGGCCGCGATCTTCTCCAGCGACTGCCGCACCAGCGGGTAGGCGACCTGCAGCGCCCGCGAGCGCACCTGGGAGGTGTGGAAGGTGGCGACCACCGGCTCGGTGGCCTGCCACAGGGCGAGCATCGACAGGGACGGGACCATCGGCTCGTGCAGGTGGACGATGTCGAACGGGCTGCCGCCGATGCCGCCCTCCAGCCAGCGGCGCACCCGCGTCGCGGTCAGGGGCCCGAAGGTCAGGCGCGCGACCGACCCGTTGTACGGCACGGGGACGGCGCGGCCGGCGGCCGTGACGACGTCGGGCAGCTCGGTGTCGTCGCTGGAGGGGGCCAGCACCGAGACCTGGTGGCCCGCGGCCTGCAGCGCCTCGGCGAGGTCGCGCACGTGGAACTGGACGCCGCCGGGGGCGTCGAACGAGTAGGGGCAGACGATGCCGACCCGCAGGGCGCGGTGGCCGCGCCGCCGCGCGCCTCTCATCCGTTGTCCCGCGCGGGGGCCGGGTCGGGCACGGACTCGTCCGGCGCGGGGGTCAGGTCGGGCGGGGGCACGGACCGCTGTGCCGCCCGCCCTGCCGCCCGCTGCCGCGCCGGGCCCAGGTCGGCGACGAACACGCGCTGGAGCATGTGCCAGTCGTGGGTGTGCTCCACGATCGTCCCGGTGAGCTGGTCGACCCAGCCCTGCGTGAGGATCCGCGCCTGCTCGGCACGCGGCAGCCCGACGTCGGGCACGGGCAGGGGCGGGTAGAAGTGGATGACGATGCCCCACGGCGTGCCGGCGGCCCGGCGGCGGTCGCCCCGCAGCCGCTCGTAGGTGATGCCGACGGCGTGCACGGGGACACCTGCCTCCAGGCCCAGGAGGGCCGGGCCGGCGGCCACGCGGGCGCGGTGCCCGGCGAGGTCGACCTCGATGCCGGTCGAGGTGAGGTCGCGGTCGCTGAGCAGCGGGATGAGCCGGCCGCCCTGCTTGGCGCCGCGCACCAGGGCGCCCAGCACGTCGCCGTTGCCGAGGGCCAGCACGTCGATGCCGAGGGAGCCGCGGAACCGCACGAACTCCTCGAACAGCTCGTCGGGCTTGAGCCGCTCGGCGACGGTGAGCACGCCCGCGAGGTTCTGGGAGGCGTAGGCGCCGGCCAGGTCCCAGTTGCCCAGGTGGCCGAGGGCGAGCGAGACCGCGCCGCCGTCGGCGATCACGGGCCGCACGTGCTCGTCGTAGCCCTCCAGGCGCACGCGCGCCCGGAGCTTCTCGGAGGTGACGCCCTGGAGGGTGAACGCCTCCCGGAAGTAGCGCATGTAGCTGCGCATGCCGACGCGGGACAGCCGGCGGACCGCGGCGGCGTCCAGGTCGGGCCGCACCCGCGCGTAGTTGCTCTCCATGCGCCGCACGCTCTTGCCGCGCCGCAGCCAGGTGACGTCGGCGACCGCGGTGAACACGGCCCGCAGCACGGGCTCGGGGATCTTCGTGGCGTTGCGCCACGCGAACGTGTAGGCCGCCGCGACGTCCATCAGGCGCCCTGCCCGGCCAGCGGTCCGTCGCGCTGCTCCAGTCCCTGTCGGGAAAGCTGCGCCCGCACGGTGGCGATGCGCTGGAAGACGGTCACCAGGCTCGCGAGCGCCAGCAGGGTGAGCACGACCTCCAGCACGACGACGGGCAGGCCCACCTGCAGGAAGGTGAACGGGACCAGCGCCAGCAGGAGCCGGTCGGCACGCTCGGCGATGCCGACCTGGGCGGTTGCCCCGACGCTCTCGGCGCGGGCGCGGGCGTAGGGGACGACGCTGCCGAGCACCAGGCAGGCCAGCGCGGCCGCCGTGCCCCACAGACCGTGGTGCTCGGCAGGGTGCAGCACGAACCAGAGGGTGATGCCGGCGAACACCGCGCCGTCGGACACGCGGTCGAGCGTGGAGTCGAGGAACGCGCCCCACGGGCCCGAGCGCCCGGCCTGGCGCGCCATGACCCCGTCGAGCGAGTCGAAGAGGACGAAGAAGCCGATCAGGAGCCCGCCCACGAGCGTGTGCCCCGTGGGGAACAGCGTCAGGGCCACCGCGGTGACCACGACGGTGCCGGCGATCGTCACCGCGTCCGGCGAGACCCGCAGGGCCAGCAGCAGGCGCGCCAACGGGGTGAACAGCGTGGTCATGAAGGAGCGCAGGCCCCGTAACATCAGTTCTCCTCTCCGCCCCCCGCGGTCTCCCAGGCCTCCGCGAGCCGACGACGGGTGTCCGCCAGCAGCTCGGGCAACGCCTTGGTCTGGCCCACGACGGGCAGGAAGTTGGCGTCGCCCAGCCAGCGCGGTACGACGTGCTGGTGCAGGTGCGCCGCGATGCCCGCACCGGCGACCTCGCCCTGGTTGATACCAAGATTGAAGCCTGCGGGCGCGTGGACGGCGCGCGACACGCGCATGGCCTGCTGAGTCATCCGGGCCAGCTCGACCGTCTCGGCCTCGGTGAGGTCCGTGTAGTCCGAGACGTGCCGGTACGGGAGCACCATCATGTGCCCCGAGTTGTACGGATACAGGTTCAGCACCACGTAGCACCGTTCCCCGCGGGCGACGACGAGGCCCTGCTCGTCGTCGCCCGCCGGGATGCGGCAGAACGGGCACTGCTGGGTGGTCCCGTCGGCCGGCTTGTCCTGCCCGCCGATGTAGACCATGCGGTGCGGCGTCCAGAGCCGCTGCAGGCCGTCGTCGGAGGGACCGAACGCCGTCGGCGACTCGGGAAGGGGCTCGCTGTTCATCCGAGGACGACCTTCGGGCCGGTCAGACCTGCACGCGGTCGTCGACCGCCTTCACGATCCGCTCGATCGCCTCGGCGACCGGCACCCCGTTCTCCTGGGTGCCGTCGCGGAAGCGGAACGACACGGCGCCCGCCTCGACGTCCTCCCCGCCCGCGATGAGCACGAACGGGACCTTCTCCTTGGACGCGTTCCGGATCTTCTTGCCGAACCGGTCGTCGGACAGGTCGAGCTCGGCGCGGATGCCCCGGGCGCGGAGCTGGGCGACGACGTCCTTGAGGTAGTCGTCGAACGCGTCGGCCACGGGCACGGCGAGCACCTGGACGGGCGCGAGCCAGGCCGGGAACTGGCCCGCGTAGTGCTCGATGAGCACGCCCATGAACCGCTCGATGGAGCCGAACTTGGCCGAGTGGATCATGACCGGCTGCTGGCGGGTGCCGTCCGCGGCGGTGTACTCCAGCCCGAAGCCCTTGGGCTGGTTGAAGTCGTACTGCACGGTGCCCATCTGCCAGGTGCGGCCGATGGCGTCCTTCGCCTGCACGGAGATCTTGGGGCCGTAGAACGCGGCGCCGCCCGGGTCGGCCACGAGCTCCAGGCCGGTCTCGCGGCCCACCCGCTCCAGGATCTCGGTGGCGGCGGCCCAGTCCTCGTCGGAGCCCACGAACTTGTCGGGCTTGGAGTCGTCGCGCGTGGACAGCTCCAGGTAGAAGTCGTCCAGGCCGAAGTCGCGCAGCACGCTGAGCATGAAGTCGAGCAGGTGCTTGACCTCGCCGGGCGCCTGCTCGGGCGTCACGTAGGAGTGCGAGTCGTCCTGGGTCAGGCCGCGCACGCGCGTCAGGCCCTGCACCACGCCGGACTTCTCGTACCGGTACACCGACCCGAACTCGAACAGGCGCAGCGGCAGCTCACGGTAGGAGCGCCCGCGCGAGGCGAAGATCAGGTTGTGCATGGGGCAGTTCATGGCCTTGAGCCGGTACTTGGACCCCTCGAGGTCCATCTCCGGGAACATCGTGTCCGCGTAGTACGGCAGGTGGCCCGAGGTGTGGAACAGCCCGTCCTTGGTGATGTGCGGGGTGCCGACGTAGGAGAAGCCCTCCTCGATGTGGCGCTGGCGGACGTAGTCCTCCATGACCCGCTTGATCACACCGCCCTTGGGGTGGAACAGCGGCAGGCCCGAGCCCACCTCGTCGGAGAAGCTGAACAGGTCCATCTCGGCGCCGATGCGGCGGTGGTCGCGGCGCTCGGCCTCGGCCAGGCGCTCCAGGTACGCCTTCAGCTCGTCCTTGGACGGCCACGCCGTGCCGTAGACACGCTGGAGCATCGGGTTCTTCTCGCTGCCGCGCCAGTAGGCGGCGGCGCTGCGCATGAGCTGCACGCCGTTGCCGATCAGGCGGGTGTTCGGCAGGTGCGGGCCGCGGCACAGGTCCTTCCAGACCACGGTCTCGCTCTCGCGGCCGGCGCCGCGCACGTTGTCGTAGATGGTCAGCTCGCCGCCACCCACCTCGACGGCCTCGCCGTTCTCGTTGGCAGTGCTGTCGCCGTCGGCCGCGCCGCCCTTGAGCCCGATCAGCTCCAGCTTGTACGGCTCGTTCGCCAGCTCCGCGCGCGCCTCGTCCTCGGTGACGACGCGGCGGCGGAAGGTCTGGCCCTCCTTGATGATGCGGGCCATCGTCTTGTCGAGGGCCTTGAGGTCCTCGGGCGTGAACGGCGTCTCGACGTCGAAGTCGTAGTAGAAGCCGTCGGTGACGGGCGGGCCGATGCCCAGCTTCGCGTCCGGGTTGACCTGCTGCACGGCCTGCGCCAGCACGTGCGCGGCGCTGTGCCGCAGCACGGCGAGGCCGTCGGGCTCGCCGATGGTCACCGGCTCGACCTTGTGGCCGGCCGGGATCTCGCGGTCGAGGTCCCACAGCTCGCCGTCCACGCGCACGACGACCACGTCGCGGCGGTCGCCGTACAGCTCGACGCCGGTGGTCGTGGCCGTGGTCGTCGTCGCCTCCGTGGAGTTCTGCGCCGGGGTCTCGCCGGCGGCGAGGTCGGTGGGGCTGGGCGGCGATGCGACGTCGGACACAGGAGTGCTCCTTGGGGAACGGAAGACGAAATGGATCGAGGGGCGCCGCCCGCACGGACGGTGCCCCTCGATCGTACCGATACAGTGCCGGTCCCGTGCCCGCGGGCTCACCGCGAGCGGGACGGCGGATCAGCTGTCGCGGAAGTCCTTGGCCTTCTCACCCAGCGAGTCGATCGCGCCGTCGGCCTTGTCGGGCGCGATCTCCTTGAGCTTGTCGGTGGCGGCGTCGACGTTCTCGTCGGTGAGCTGCTCCTTCGCCTTGGCGACGTTGTCCGGGTCGGTCACGAACTCCTTGGCCTTGTCAAAAAGCCCCATGGTTCGACTCCTCTTCGACACTGGCACACCAGGTGCGCCCCCTGCGCACGACGGGGTCCCGCCGGCACCCCGAACCTAGTCGCAGCGGGCCTCGCGCGCGCGGTAACACGGCCTCACCTGGTATCTCGCAGGGCCGAAAAAGTCGGCGTGGGACGCCGCCGTCTCGTAACGTCAGCCTGTGGAGTACCTGATCGTCGCAGTCGTCGCCGCCATCCTGATCATCGCCGTCACCTCGCTCGCGCCCAGGGCGGGCGTCGCGGCCCCGCTGGTCCTGGTGGTGCTGGGCGCGGGCGTCAGCCTGCTGCCGTGGGTGCCGGCGGTCGAGATTCCCCCCGAGGTGATCCTCGGCGGCGTGCTGCCCCCGCTGCTCTACTCGGCGGCGGTCGGGCTGCCGTCGATGGACTTCCGGCGGGACTTCACGGCCATCGGCGGCCTGTCCGTCACGCTCGTGGTGATCAGCTCCGTGCTGCTCGGCCTGCTCTTCCGCTGGCTGATCCCCGGTATCGACCTCGCCACGGCCATCGCGCTGGGCGCGATCGTGAGCCCGACCGACGCCGTGGCGACGTCGATCGTGAAACGGCTCGGGGCGTCCCCGCGCAGCGTCACCATGCTGGAGGGCGAGTCCCTGCTCAACGACGCGTCCGCCCTCGTGCTGCTGCGGTCCGCGATCGCGGCCACCGCGGCCTCGGTCAGCCTGTGGGGCGTCGTGGGCGACTTCGCCTACGCCGCCCTGGTGGCCGTGGCGATCGGCGTGCCCGTCGGCTGGCTCGGCCTGCGGGTACGCCGCCGGCTCGGCCACGCCGCCCTGAGCACCGCCATGTCGTTCGTGGTCCCGTTCGTCGCCTACATCCCGGCCGAGGAGCTCGGCGCGTCCGGCCTGGTGGCCGTCGTCGCGGCGGGCCTCGTGACCGGCAACGGCTCGCCGCGCTACCTGCGCCCGCAGGACCGGATCGCGGAACGCTCCAACTGGCACACCGTCGAGCTGCTGCTCGAGGGCGCCGTGTTCCTCATCATGGGCATCGAGCTGTTCGCGCTCATCGAGGACGTCGAGGCCGGCACCGGGTCCGTCTGGCAGGCCTTCGGGGTCGCCGCGATCGCCGCCGTCGCGATCCTCGTGGTGCGCGCCGCGTTCGTCACGCCGCTGATCGGCATCCAGGCACGCCGGGCGCGGCGCGGCGAGGCCGTGCGCGAGACCCTCACCGCGTTCCAGGACCGGATCGACCAGCGCGCGGCCGCGACCCCGCCCACCCCCACCGAACCGGACCAGGCCACGGGGCGGCGCAAGGGCCGCCGCTCGACCGCCGAGCGTCTGGAGCGGATCCAGGGCACGCTGCGGCGGAGGACCGCCGACATCGACTACGACCTCGCCCGGCCGCTCGGCTGGCGCGAGGGCACGCTGCTCGTCTGGGCGGGCATGCGCGGCGTGGTGACGCTCGCGGCTGCGCAGACGCTGCCCGGCGGGCCTGACGGCACCCCGCACCGGTCGTTCCTCATCCTGGTCGCCTTCGGCGTCGCGTTCGGCACGCTCCTGGTGCAGGGCAGCACCCTGCCCTGGCTGGCGCGGCGGCTCGGCCTGGTCGGGCAGGACACGGCGAGCGACCTGCCCGCCCTGCGGCGCGAGACGGAGCAGGCGGCACGCGACTTCCTGGCGGACCCTCAGCGCCCGGACGGCACGCCGTACGACGCCGGCGTGGTCGCCCGCGTGCGCAAGGACACCTACCGGGAGCACGAGTCGCAGGACGAGGACGCCGTGCTCACCAAGGACCGCTTCATCCAGTACCGGGAGCTGCGGCTCGCGACGATCGCGGCCCAGCGCGAGGAGCTGCTCGCCGCGCGCTCCGCCGGCACCTACGACTCGGCCCAGCTCGGCACCGCCCTGGACCTGCTGGACGCCGAGCAGATCGCCGTCGAGATGCGCAAGGGCAGGTTTTCACTGCGCGAGGAGGACCCGGAGCGCTAGCCTCCGGGCGTGACGGACTACACACCGCTCCACCTGGACTGGCCGGGCTGCCTGAACGTCCGTGACCTGGGCGGGCTTCCGCTCACGGGCGGCGGCACGATCCGCGAGCGCGCGCTGGTGCGCTCCGAGTGCCCCAGCTACCTGACCGACGTCGGCGTCACCGCCGCCACGGCCTACGGGCTGGCGCGGGTCATCGACCTGCGCCGGCCGGAGGAGCTCGAGCAGTGGCCGAGCCGGCTGGCCGGCCGGGCCACCCTGCACCTTCCCGTGCAGGGCCCCGGCGACCCCGAGGAGGGGCCGTGGGTGCACCTGTACCAGGGCATGCTGGACCGGCGTCCGGAGCTGTTCGCGCGCGCCGTCGCGGCGATCGCGGACGCACCCGAGGGGCCCGTGCTGGTCCACTGCGCCGCGGGCAAGGACCGCACGGGCCTGGTCGTCGCGCTCGCGCTCACGCTCGCCGGGGCGGACGTCGACGCCCTCGCCGCCGACTACGAGGTCACCAACGAGCGGCTCGCGTCCCGGTACGTCGAGCGGGAGGCCGAGCCTGGTTACGACCGGCCCGCCGAGCGCCGGGTCCCGCCCGCCCGGGACGTCATCCTCGGCGCGCTGGAGCACCTGACCACGGCGCACGGCGGCGTCGAGGCGTACCTGGCCCGGGGCGGGCTCACCCCGGGCCACGTGCGGGCGCTGCGCACCCGGCTGGTGCGGGCGTAGCTCCCCGGCCGGGCTCCCCCTAGCTCCCGGGGAAGGCCAGCTCCTGCCACCGGCCCGCCTCGTCCGCCGTCAGCGCCCGGCCGAAGATCGCCAGCCGGTCGGCGCCGCCGGACTGCCGCTCGCCGCCGTCCCGGTTCGCGCCGACGTGCAGGGTGCGCGACGTGCACGCGTTCGCCGCCTCGTAGCCGCCGATCGTGGCGGTGGCCGCCTGCGTGCCGTCGACGTACACCGTGATCAGGCCGGTGGTCGAGACGGTCACGACCAGCTCGAACCAGCGGTCCGTCGGGACCACGGCGTTCGTCGTCGTCCCCGTGCCCGCCGTGATGACGCGGACGTTGTTCGACGGCGTCGTGTCGATCATGATGCCGTCGGAGTCGCTGCTCGCCGACCGGTGGTCGAACAGGCGGCGATGGCCCGACTGACCGCTGTCGATCCTGAACTCGCCGGCGAAGGTCGACTCCTCGAGGTACCCGAGCGGGAAGGGGTCGACGCTCGTGACGTAGCCCGTCGTCGCAAGCTGCTGGGCGGCGGCGGTCGGCCCGTCGGCGAGCACGCCGAGCGTGCCCTCGACACGCCAGTCGCGGCCGTTGCCGGACGCGTCGCCGCCGGCGTCACCGCCGAGGTCCCAGGCGACGAGCGCGCCGTCCCGGTCGGGTACCGGGCACGGCGTCGGTGGGCGCACGCCCACCACCGCCGTGCGGCGGAGCGTGACGTCGCCCGCGGTCAGCGTCGCGGTGACCGGCGACTGCCCCGCGGCGCTGCCCGCGCCGACGGTGACGGTGACGGTCCGCTCGACGCTCTCGCCGGGCCGGATCGTGCCGAACGTCAGCTCCGCCGGCTCGGCCGACCACTGCGGGTAGCCGGGCGCCGTGTCGTCCGGGACGGTGACCCGCACGACCGCGTCCTCGACCGGCTCGGCACCGATCGCCTCGGCGCGCACGGTGACCGGGATCTCGTCGCCCGACGTCGCCGTCGCGGGCGCCGTGACCGACAGCGCCGCCGTGGCCTTCGCCACGTACCGCTTCCCGGCCTGCGCCTGGAAGACCACGACGCCGTCCTCGACCGTCGACGCGACGGGCCGCCCCCTGTGGTCGGTCAGCGTGAACAGGCCCGGCTGGAAGATCTGGTTCCCGATCCGCAGCTCGCCGTCGTTCGCGGGGCGGACCTCGATCCGCCGGACCGATCCCTCCGCCCACGTCGCGCCGACCTCGACGTCGCCCCGGGCCTTCAGCCCCGAGTACGAGCCGTCCGGCCAGGCCGTCGGCAGCGCGGGCAGCACGTCGATCCGTCCGGCCTGGCTCTGCAGCAGCATCTCCGCGACGCCGGACGTCGCGCCGAAGTTGCCGTCGATCTGGAACGGCGGGTGGTCGTCCCACAGGTTGTCGAGCGTCGAGCCCTTGAGCTGCTCGGAGAGCAGCTTGTGCGCGCGGTCGCCGTCGAGCAGGCGCGCCCAGAAGTTGATCTTCCACGCCTTCGACCACCCGGTCCCGCCGTCGCCGCGCCCCTCCAGCGTGGTGCGGGCGGCCTCTGCGAGCTCCGGCGTCGCGGCGGGTGAGACGGCCGTCCCGGGGAAGAGCGCGTAGAGGTGGGAGACGTGCCGGTGCTGGTTCGACGGGTTGTCGAGCGCCTGCTCGACCTTCCACTCCTTGAGCTGCCCCCACGACCCGATCGCGAGGCCCGGGTAGATGCCCCGCAGCTTCTCGTCGAGGTCGGCGAGGTAGGCGGCGTCGTCCTCGCCGGTGAGCTCGGCGGCGGCCGCGGCCGAGGTCAGGAGCTCGGTGACGATCTGCTGCGAGATCGACGCCCCGACCGTGAAGTCGCCCTGCTCGGGCGAGTAGCTCGGCGTGACCACGTAGGTGCCGTCCGTGTCGCGCACGAGGAAGTCGATCCAGAACTCCGAGACCGCCTTGAGCATCGGGTAGGCGCGCTCCCGCAGGAACTGCTCGTCCCCGGTGAAGAGGTAGTGCTGCCAGTAGTGCTGCGCCAGCCACGCCGCGGCGTCCGGCTGCCAGAACGACTGCGGGTACTGGTGGAACCCGGTGAACCCGTAGGGGTTCGTCTCGTTCCCCACGACCCAGCCGCGCGCCCCGTACATCTGGCTCGCCGTCACCGTTCCCGGGGCGACCATCGAGTCCACGTAGTCGAAGAACGGCTGCGTGGTCTCGGAGAGGTTGGTGGTCTCGGCCGGCCAGTAGTTCATCTGCAGGTTGATGTTCACGTGGTAGTCGGCGTCCCACGGCGGGTTGTTCACCCGGTTCCAGACGCCCTGCAGGTTGGCGGGCAGCGAGCCGCCGCGCGAGGACGAGACCAGCAGGTAGCGGCCGTACTGGAAGTACAGCTCCTCGAGCGCGCGGGCGCTCTCGGCGTCGATGGTCGACCGGTACTCCGCCAGCAGCTCGTCGGTGGGGATGTCGGGGAGCCGGGCGCCCAGGTCGAGCTCCACCCGGTCGAAGAGGCCGCGGTAGTCGCTCTGGTGACGCTTCAGGAGCGCCTTGAACCCGCGGCCGGACGCCGCGTCCACCGCCCGGGTGACCTGCCCGTGGGGGTCGACGCCGCTGCGGTAGCCGGCCGCGTGGTCCATCGCGAAGTCGGTGGCGGCGCCGAGCACGAGCGTGACGGAGGTCGCGCCCCGGACGCCGATGGTCCCGTCGCCGGCGGTCACCGACCCGCCGCTGTTCAGCACCTGCAGCTGCGACTCGAAGCGCAGCCCGTTGTTCGCCAGCCGCCCCGCCGTCGTGAGCCGCCCGCCCTCGGCCGTCTGTGTCACCGCCGTCCGCCCGGACGGGAGGTCGAGCCGCGCGTCGAACCCGATCCGGCCGCGCTGGTCCGCCGTCAGCCGCACGACGACGACGTCGTCGGCCGCGGAGGCGAAGTACTCGCGGGTGTAGCCGACGCCATCGGCGGTGAACGACGTGGTCACCACCGAGTCGCCGATGTCGAGCTGCCGGCGGTAGTCGCTCGCCTCCCCGATACCCGTCATGGTGAGGTCGAGGTCACCGAAGGTCTGGTACGAGCCGAAGTTGAGCTTCGGCTTGCCCAGCAGGTCCGCCATCGTCTCGGGGGCGACGCCGCCGGTCGGCGACTGCGCGATGAGCTGCCGGGCCTCGTCGATCGTCCCGGGCCCGCGGCCGTCGGTCCAGTTGCCGTGGTCGTAGCCGCCCTGCGCGCCGGGCCCCCCGGTCCAGAGGCTCTTCTCGTTGAGCTGGAGCTTCTCGTCGGTGACGCCCCCGTAGACGACGGCGCCCAGGGCACCGTTGCCGATCGGCAGCGCGCGCTGCTCCCAGTTGCGCTGGTGGTCGCCGGCGGTCGACAGCGGCTCGTCGAACCAGATCGTGTCGGGCGCCCCGTCGAGGCGCGGTCGGTCGTCCCGCACGGTCGTGTCCTCCGGTGCTGTCGTGTCCGCGGGGGCGGTCGTGTCCTCCGGTGCTGTCGTGTCCTCCGGTGCTGTCGTGGCCGCGGGGGCGGTCGTGTTCCTCGGGGCGGCCTCCGCTGCGGCCGCGGACATCGGGGCGGCGAGCAGCAGCGCCAGTGCGGCCGCCATGGCGGGTCGAGCGGGGCGGCGCATCAGCAGTGGGATCGAGCGGCAGGTCATCATCGGCCTCCGGAACATCGACGTCGTCGTCGTCCCCTGCGCCATCGTGGACGCCGGGCGGTGCTCGCGAGCATTCAAGCAACGTGCCCGAGCGGTGTCAACCAAACACCTGATGTTTCCTCACCGCGCTCGCCCGGGATGTCGAGCAGACGGGGCGATTCAGACACTGCCCGCGCCGAGAGATCCGATGTATGGCGCCAGTTCCCCGGCACTGGACGCGCGAAAGGCCCCCTGGTCTGCGTCTCCGCAGGCCAGGGGGCCTCGTCGTGCTGGTGGGCGATACTGGGATCGAACCAGTGACCTCTTCCGTGTCAGGGAAGCGCGCTACCGCTGCGCCAATCGCCCGAGGTGGGTACGGGATTCGAACCCGTGTGTACGGCTTTGCAGGCCGCTGCCTCGCCTCTCGGCCAACCCACCGTGCTCCCCACCAAAGCGGGTATCGAGCGGATGACGGGACTTGAACCCGCGACCCTCACCTTGGCAAGGTGATGCTCTACCACTGAGCTACATCCGCGCTATGACCATCCTGGACCCTTCGGTCCCGGCGTGGTGACGCTCCGGAAGAGTAGTTCACAAACGGCGTGCCGGTCCAATCGAAATCCCCGCGCCACCTGCGCGGGGTCCCGCGCCGCCGAACGGCGCACGGATGGCGCCCGTGCGGCGCCGCCGGAATGGTCCGGCGACGCCGCCCGAGCAGGTCAGGGGCACCCGTCAGTAGATGGACACCCCGTACGCGCTGAGTGCCTCGGTGACGGGCTGGAAGAACGTGGTGCCGCCCGTGGAGCAGTTGCCGCTGCCACCGGACGTGATGCCCAGTGCGGTGGACCCGCTGTACAGCGCGCCGCCGGAGTCGCCGGGCTCGGCGCAGACGGTGGTCTGGATCATGCCCCGCACGACACCCTCCGCGTACCGGACCGACACGTTCAGCGCGGTGACCGTGCCGGAGTGCACACCGGTCGTGGAACCGTCGCGCGTGACGCTCTGGCCCACGAAGGCGTTGCCCGCCGTGTAGCCGCCGGGGTGGCTCAGCGACGTGTTGTCGTACCGCACGATCGCGTAGTCGTTGCCGGGGAAGCTGGAGCCGACGGTGGCGCCCACCAGGGTGGTCTGCGCCGAGTTGGTGTACCAGGTGGGGACCGCGTTGCCGCAGTGCCCGGCGGTGATCAGGTAGTACTGGCTGCCGCTGCGGACGTTGAAGCCCACCGAGCAGCGGTACCCCGAGCCGTAGATGGCGTCCCCCGAGCCCAGCAGCGGTTTGAAGGTGCCGGGCGCGCGCTTGATGGTCAGGGCGTCCGCCTCGGAACCGGCCGCCTTGCGGAGCGTGCTCAGCTCGGCCGCGGTGACCGTCGAGTCCGCGGTGACCACGACCTTCCCGGTGGTCGCGTCCGTGTACCAGGCGACGCCGTCCACGTCCGCCGTCCCGACGGCGGCGTTCACCGTCGCGAGCTCGGCGGCCGTGGGCTTGTCGGGTGCGGCCGAGGCCGCCGGTCCGGCCAGGCCGGACACCGCGAGGCCGAGCCCGGCGGTGAGTGCGATCAGTCGGGCCCGCCGAGCGGGACCGGGGCGGAGAGCGGTGCGAATGAACGTCATTGCATCCTCCTGGGGTGATGGACCCGCTGGCGGCGGGCCCTGCTCGGCGAGGACGGATCGCCGCCCGCGCCGTCTCACTGACCCCGAGTGTGACGTGTGGCACATTTCGCCCACAAGACCTCAAAGCAGATGTAACCGGCAGGAAACGAAAACCACCTCTTTCGAGGTGGTTTCACCCGCGGCAGCGCTTGCGCGGGCGGGCTATGTTCGGCGGCATGAGTGCTTCCGACATCATCCCCGCCCACCTGATGCACCTGCTCGAGGAGCCGAACTACGCGTTCCTCGGCACGATCCGCCCCGACGACACCGTCCAGGTGAACCCGATGTGGTTCGACTTCGACGGCGAGACGCTGCGCTTCACGCACACCACGTACCGCGCCAAGTACCGCAACCTGCAGCACAACCCGTCGATGAGCCTCGCGATCCTCAACGACGAGAACGCCTTCAACTACATCGAGGTGCGCGGCAAGCTCGTCGAGGTGGTCCCCGACCCGACCGGCGAGTTCTACGTGCACCTGGGCAAGCGCTACGGCAACGCCGCGCAGCAGCCGCCCGCGGACAGCGCCGACCGCGTGATCCTGGTGATGAGCATCGAGCACTACACGACGCAGTAGCCCGAGCCGCGGGTCGAGCAGCACGCGAGGCCCCGGACGTCGCGTCCGGGGCCTCGCGTCCCGGCACGGGACGGGACGTCAGTAGAGACTGAGCCCGTGGGCCCGGAGGATCTTGCCGACGGGCTGGTAGAAGGTGATGCCCCGGGCGGGGCAGGCGCCCGCTCCGCCGGACGTGAGACCGAACGCCTTGGAACCCCGGTAGAGCGGGCCGCCCGAATCGCCGGGCTCCGCACAGATGTCGGCCTGAACCAGACCCCGCACGGTGGTCCCACCCACGTAACGGACGGTGACGCCGAGCGCGGTGATCCGGCCGGAATGGGTACCGGTCGTGGAACCGTCCCGGGTGACCGCCTCCCCGACCCGGGGCTTCGCCCAGCGGTAGCCGCCGGGCCGGTCCCGCCATCTGCTGTCATACCTGACGAGTGCGTAGTCCTTGTTCGGGTACGGCGAGATGACGGTCCGACCGATCACCTTGCCCTGGGACGACCTCGCGTGCCAGACCGGCACCAGCTTGCCGCAGTGCCCCGCGGTGAGGAAGTAGTACTTGCCGCCCTTGCGGACGTTGAAGCCCATGGTGCAGCGCACCCCGCGACCGTAGACCGCGTCACCGGGGTACATCGCCCGCAAGGGTTCGAAGGCTCCGCTCACCCGCTCGATCTTCAGTGCGTCCAGGTCCTCGCGGGCGGCCCAGCGGATCCGGTTCTGCTCGGCGAGGGAGACCGTGGAGTCGGCGGTGACGACCACCTCGTCGTTGACCCCGTCGGTATGCCAGGCGATGCCGTCGACGCCGCTCTCCTCGACAGCCTCGTTCACCTCGGCCAGCTCGGTGTCGGTCGGCTCGTCGGAACCCGTCGCGCTGGCGGGTCCGACCGTGACCGAGGTCAGGAGCCCGACCGCCGCGGCCAGGACGGTGAGCGGGACCCGCGCCGCGGCAACAGGGCGAGATGCTGGGGGATGTAAGTTCATGACGACCTCTCGGTGTGTGGAGGCCGGTGAGCGGCGAGCCCACCCCCGGGGACGGGTGCCGACCCGTCCGCCACACCGGCCATGAGCCGCACCGACCACCAGCGAGGCGCTGCAGGTATCCGCAGCGCGATCCGCCGATGAGCCTCGCGATCCTCACCCGTGAGAATGCCGCCGAGTACGTCGAGGTCCGCGGGGCCGGTCGGGGTGGTCCCCGATCCCGCCGGCGAGCTCTCCGTGCACTTGTGTCTGCGGTACAGCGCTTCCTCCCACCACAGGCACCGCGGGAGAGGGCCGACCGCGTCATCCTGGTGGTGGGCATCGAGCGCCGACCCACCAAGATACTGCGTATCACTTCCCGGCAAATTTAACCCTCTCGGGGCGTCTTCGCGACGCCAGCGGTCACCGCGCCGCGGTCCGTCGATGAGTTTCTCCCCCGTGTCGGGTCGTCAGGACACGACATCGAACGCGAAGGAGAGACCGATGCAGAGCCTCATGGTGGACTTCATCATCTCGCTCGACGGTTACGCGGCCGCGGAGGGCTGGCCGGGGTTCTGGGGCCTGGAGGGCCCGGAGTACCTCGCCTTCCTCGGGGAGGACGCCGAGAACCAGCACACCACCCTGATGGGCGCGACGACGTACCGCGTGATGACCACGCTGATGGCGGACGTCCCCGAGGACCCGCTCGCCGACATGCCCAAGGTGGTGTTCTCCTCGACCCTGGCGACGCCGCTGACCTGGGCCAACACCGAGCTCGTCACCGGCGACGCCGTCGAGGCGGTGCGCAAGCTCAAGGAGACCTCCGACCGCCCCCTGCGCACGCTCGGCAGCCTCAGCCTGTGCCGGTCGCTGCTGCTCGCCGGCCTGGTGGACCGCTACCGGGTGGTCGTGTTCCCGGTGGTCACGGGCGCCAGCGGGAAGGAACGGATCTTCGACGGGTACCCGGACGTGGCGATGGAGCTGGTCGAGCACCGCACGTTCGACGGCCGCCTGCAGCTGCTGGACTACGTGCCCACCGTGCTCGACGGGCCGCCCGGGACCGGCAGCTGAGGCCGGACGCGGAAGTGGACAAGACATGCTGACGGAAGTGGCGGACGGCGTCCTGGTCCACCGGAGCGAGCTGCTCCGGAACAACTCCGTGGTCGTGCGGGGCCGGGACGGCGTGCTGGTGGTCGACGCCGGGATCACGGGGGCTGAGATGGCCTGCCTCGCGAACGACCTGAACTCGCTCGCTCTGCCGGTGGCCGCGGGCTTCTCGACGCACCCCGACTGGGACCACGTGCTCTGGCACCCGGAGCTCGGCGAGGCCCCGCGCTACGGCACGGCCCGCTGCGCGGCCGACCTGCAGGCACTCCGGTCGGCCGCGGACTGGCGGGCGCGTGTCACCGAGGGCCTCCCGCCGGAGATCGCCGACGACGTCCCGCTGGACCTCTTCGGCCTCGTCACCGGGCTGCCCGCCGGCACCGCGCAGATCCCGTGGGACGGTCCCGCGGTCCGGGTCATCGAGCACCCGGCGCACTCCCCCGGCCATGCGGCGCTGCTCGTCGAGGAGTCCGGCGTCCTGGCCGCCGGCGACATGCTGTCCGACGTGTTCGTGCCGATGCTCGGCGACTTCACCGACACGAGCGACCCGGTCGAGGAGTACCTCGCCGGCCTGCGGGCGCTGGAGGGCGTCGCGGACGACGTCGAGGTGCTGGTCCCGGGCCACGGGTCCGCCGTCGCGGGGGCCGACCAGGTGCACGCGCGGATCGACCTGGACCGCGCCTACCTGCACGCCCTGCGGGACGGCCGCACGCCGGACGACCCGCGCATCGGCGGGATCGAGCCCGGCTGGGAGTGGGTGGGCGCCATCCACGAGGGACAGGCCGCGGGCTTCGCGCGGTGGAGGGGGCGGCGGGGTGGCGCCGGCTAGGACCCGCACATGCGAGAGGCCCCCGGGCGGCGTCACCGCCGGCCACGGGGGCCTCTTCTACGCGTGGGCGATACTGGGATCGAACCAGTGACCTCTTCCGTGTCAGGGAAGCGCGCTACCGCTGCGCCAATCGCCCGTCGTGCTGCGAGGTGGGTACGGGATTCGAACCCGTGTGTACGGCTTTGCAGGCCGCTGCCTCGCCTCTCGGCCAACCCACCGCTCGGCCAGACCGCAGCCGACGGCTGCTCTCTTCAGCCGAAGAATCACGAGAGCGACTTTCCGAGCGGATGACGGGACTTGAACCCGCGACCCTCACCTTGGCAAGGTGATGCTCTACCACTGAGCTACATCCGCGAAGCCGGGCATCCTGGGGTTTCCCCCGGTGTTCCGGCGTTCTGAACATTAATCGAACGGAGGGCGAACCGTCCAATCGCGCGCGCCGCCGTACGGTTGTCCCGTGTCACCGCGCCCCGCCCATTCGCCCGCAAACCGCACGATCCCACCGGTTCCGTCCCGCCCAGGCGCCCCGGCGGCCCTGGCCGACGTGACGGGGGCCACCGGCTGGGCGAGCTTCGCCGGACGCGTCGCCACAGGCGCCGTCGAGTGCGTGGACGTGCACGAACACCCGGAACGACTGGAGACCGGCACCTGGTTCGTCGTCGCCGACTTCGAGGGCCGGGCACGCGCGTGGCGCTTCGCCCAGGTGCGCGACGCCGGCACGGAGCCCGCCGGCGCGTGGCACGGACCGGCGTCCGACACGTGGACCACCTCGATGGACCAGGCCGCCTACGAGGCTGCGGTCGCCCGGGTGCGCGAGTACGTGCGGGAGGGCGAGGTCTACCAGGCCAACATCTGCCGGGTGCTGTCCGCGCCCCTCCCCGCTCAGGACGGCGGCGGCACTACGCGCGCCGAGCCCGACGCGCGGGCGCTCGCCGCCCGCCTCGCGGCGGGCAACCCGGCCCCGCACGCGGCCGCCGTCCACGTCCCCGCCGCGAGCGGGCTGGACCCGGTGTGGGTCGTGAGCGCGTCGCCCGAGCTGTACCTGTCGCTGGCCGACGGCCCGGACGGGCCCGTCGTGGAGTCCGGCCCGATCAAGGGCACCGCCCGCACCCCCGAGGGCCTCACGGACAAGGACCGCGCCGAGAACGTGATGATCACCGACCTGGTGCGCAACGACCTGCAGACGGTCTGCCGCCCGGGCACGGTCGAGGTCACCTCGCTGCTCGCCGTCGAGGAGCACCCGGGCCTGGTGCACCTGGTCTCGCGGGTGCGCGGCGTCCTGGCCGACGACGTCGTCCGCCCCGGCACGCTGTGGCGCCGGCTGCTGGTCGGCACCTTCCCGCCCGGCTCGGTCTCGGGCGCCCCGAAGTCCAGCGCGCTGCGGATCATCCGGGAGCTGGAGACCGCCCCGCGCGGCCCGTACTGCGGGGCCGTGGGCTGGGTCGACGGCGGCCGGGCCTCCCTTGCCGTCGGCATCCGCACCTTCTGGTGGGCCGACGGCGTGCTGCGGTTCGGCACGGGCGCCGGGATCACCTGGGGCTCGGACCCGACGGCGGAGTGGCACGAGACCGAACTGAAGGCGGAGCGGCTGGTCGCGCTGGCGTCCTCGTAGCTGCTCGGCGTCCGCCGGACGACAGGGGCTCCCGGTCGCCGTCGTCCGGCTGGCCACCGCCGGCCGGCTGTCGGAGGCCCGGTCTACCGTGGAGGCGTGGCGCACGTCCCCGGCTCCGGGGTCCCGGAGGTCCTCGCTCCCTACGTCTCCGCCGTCGTCCCGTACGACCTCGACCTGGGAGCCCCCGGCGTGCACCGGGGCATGCCCGGCACGGGCGTGACGTTCGAGCTGCCGCTGGACGATCCGCTCGACGTCTCGTGGGCCGGGTCCGACGGCTCGCGGCGGCAGGCCTGGTCGTGCGTGTCCGGCCTGCACACCCGGCCCGCCGCCATCCACCACGACGGCCGGCAGCGCGGCCTGAGCATCTCCCTCACGCTGCGGGGAACGCGGGCGCTGCTCGGCGTGCCCGCGGGCGAGCTCGCCGGCGAGCTGACGGACCTGTCCGAGGTCGCGCCCCACCTCGCGCACCTGCCCGAGCTGCTCGCCACGTCCTCCGACGGTACGGCGCCGGACGGCGCGGCCGTCGTGCGCGTCCTCGTCGAGCGCCTCGCGCAGGCCGGGGAGCCAGGCCCGCGGGCCGACGTCGGGCGGGCGCTGGCCGGCATCGCGCGCGGCGGCCAGGTCCGCGACGTCGCGGCCGAGCAGGGCTGGAGCCGCCGTCGCCTGCAGGACCTCGTCCGCGCCGAGTGCGGGCTCACTCCCCGCGACCTGCGGCGCGTGGCCCGCCTCGCCCGCTCGCGCCGCGCGCTCGTCGTCGCCGCCCGGTCGGGGCGCGTGGGTCTGGCCGACGTCGCCGCGTCGACCGGGTACGCCGACCACGCCCACCTGACGCGCGAGTGGGTGGCCCTGGGCGGCTGCACCCCGACCACCTGGCTGCGCGAGGAGTTCCCGTTCGTTCAAGACGTCGCCGACCCGCCCCGGGCATCGTGGGAGACACCCGAACGAGGAGGATCACGATGAGCACCGGACTGTGGTTGACGCTGTCCTACCGCGACGCCGACGCAGGCCTGGCCTGGCTGAAGGCCGTCGGCTTCACCGAGCGCGCCGTCTACCGGGACGACGCCGACGCCGCCGTCGTCCAGCACGCCGAGCTGGCCTGGCCGGAGGGCGGCGGCGTGATGCTCGGCACGCACCGGCCGCGCCCCAACTGGCCCGACCAGGCCGGGACGGGCTCGGCCTACGCGGTGACCGACGACGTCGACGGCACCTACGCCGCGGCGCTCGCCGCCGGGGGTTCCGGCCTCCGTGAGCCTGCCGACCAGGACTACGGTGGCCGGTCCTGCGTGGTGCGCGACCCGGAGGGCAACCTGTGGAGCTTCGGGAGCTACCGCGGCGAGGACTGAGCCGCCCTCCGTCGACGAGGGGCGGCCACCGATGAGTTCCGACGGCCGCCGTCGTCGGACGGGCATGGGAATCGTGAAAGCAGACCTGGCAGTCTCGCTCGACGGGTACTCCGCGGGCCACGACCAGAGCCTGGAGCACCCGTTCGGCCCGCTGGCGGGCGAGCGCCTGCACACCTGGATGTTCGAGCACGGCGACGCGCACCAGGCCGAGGTGGACGCCATCGTCGGCGCGGGCGCGTACATCATGGGCCGCAACATGTTCACGGCCGGCCGGGGTGAGTGGGACCTCGACTGGACGGGCTGGTGGGGCGAGGACCCGCCGTACCACGGGCCGGTCTACGTGCTCACCCACCACCCGCGCGAGTCGGTGAAGATGGAGGGCGGCACCACGTTCCACTTCGTCACGGACGGCATCGAGAGCGCGCTCGCCCAGGCCCGGGAGGCCGCCGGGGACCGCGACATCTCGATCGCGGGCGGCGCCACCACGCTCAACGAGTACCTCGCCGCGGGGCACGTCGACGAGCTGCGCCTGCACGTGGTGCCGTTCACCCTCGGCTCGGGCACGCGCGTGTTCGACGGCGTGCCGCCCATCGAGTTCTCCTCCACGAGCGTGCGGCACACACCGGAGGTGACCCACGTGACGCTGCGCCGGTGACAGACTGGGCGGCATGACGGTCATCTGGACAGAGGGGCGCATGGTCGCGCCCGGCGAGGCCGCGCTCAGCGCGGTGGACCACGGCATCACGGTCGGCGACGGCGTCTTCGAGACCTGCGCCGTCCTGAACGGGCAGGCGTTCGCGCTGACGCGCCACCTGGCGCGGCTGGAGCGGTCGGCGTCCGGCATGGGCATGGCGCCGCTGGACCTGCGCAAGGTGCGGGACGGCGTGGACGCGGTCCTCGCCGCCTCGCCCGACGCCGGCCGGCTTCGGATCACGGTGACCGACGGCATCGGGCCGCTGGGCTCCGGCCGGTCGGACACCCCGCAGACGGTCGTGGTCGCGGCGACCGAGGCCGTCGTCGTGCCCACCGGGCGCGCGGCCCGCTCCCCCTGGACCCGCAACGAGAACAGCGCCGTAGCGGGCCTCAAGACCACGTCGTACGCCGAGAACGTCGTGGCGCTGGCCGACGCGATCGGCAAGGGCGCCGACGAGTCGGTCTTCGCGAACACCGCGGGCGACCTGTGCGAGGGCACCGGCTCGAACGTGTTCCTGGAGCTCGACGGCGAGCTGGTCACGCCCCCGCTCAGCGTGGGTTGCCTGGCCGGCATCACGCGCGAGCTGTTGCTCGAGTGGGGCGCCGAGGCCGGGCTGCCCGTGCGCGAGGCCAAGGACGGCGAGCTGCCGTTCTCGGCGCTCGACCGGGTGTCCTCCGGCGAGGCCACGATGCTGCTGACGGGCTCGGTGCGCAACGTGCAGCCGACGGTCTGGCTCGACGGCGTCGACCTGCAGATCGGCGAGCTGTCGGCGGCCGCACGCGACCTGTTCGAGCGGAACATGCGCGAGCGCACCGACCCCTGACGCGGCCCGGCGATTCGGATTTCGCATCCGCGCTCGAACCAGGCTAATATCGTCCACGCACGCCCTACCGGGCAGGCAGCACGGGCGATTGGCGCAGGGGTAGCGCGCTTCGTTCACACCGAAGAGGTCACTGGTTCGATCCCAGTATCGCCCACCGTGCAGAAAGGCCCTCCAGCCAGCGGAAACGCTGAGCGGGAGGGCCTTTCGCTTGCCCCCGTTGCTACTGACTCGCATTCACCAGGTCAGATCGAGGCGCATCGCGCACGGATACGGTCGCCCGGCGCCTGTTCGCACGCCGATCGCCCCTCGCCGAATCATCCACTTCCCTGGTCACCGGCCCTTCCGGGCAGCACGATGTGCCGCATGACTGATGCGAACGAGCACGTGCGCAACTCCCCCACCACGGCCAACCGCTCCGCCGGCACGATCACCCTGGGACTGGCCGGGCTGCTCATCGGGCCGATCCTCCTCACCCTCGGCGCCGGCGCCGTGGGAACCGTCGCCGTGATCGTCGGCGTCGCGGCCCTTCTCATCGGCGTCGCCGCGCTGCTGGACGGCGTGCACAAGCTCGTCGAGAACCTCGACAACGCCACCCAGGCGATCCTGGACCGGCGCCCCTGACCGCCTTCCCGACCATCTTTCGCAGGAGAATGTTTCGCCCGACTAGTGACATTGGCAGGGATCCTCACTAATATCCGATTCCCTGACAGTCCAGTAAGTACAACGACGTGCTACCCGGATACACGAGGAGATCTCCCCATGTCACGAACCCCGTCACGTGCACGAAGGCTCAGACTCCACCCGCTCCGCAGCGTGCTCGCCGTGTTCGGCGCGCTCGCGGTCACGGCGGCGACACTCGTCGTCGCGCAACCCACCCCGGCGGCGGCCGTCCCCGCCACGATCCCCCTGACCATCACCAACGACTCCGGGCGCGGCGACCAGGTGTTCGTCTACGTCCTGGGCGACCCCGGCACCGGCCGGCTCGGCTGGGCCGACGCGTCCGGCGCGTTCCACGCCTGGCCCACCGTGGGCGGCACCCCCGTCGACGCGCCCGACGCCTCGATCGCCGGCCCGGCCGACGGGCAGTCGAAGACGATCCAGCTGCCCAAGATGTCGGGCCGGGTCTACTTCTCGTACGGCAGCAAGCTCAGCTTCAAGGTCGTCAACGACGGCCGCCTGGTCCAGCCCGCGGTGCAGAACCCCAGCGACCCCAACCGCAACAAGCTGTTCAGCTGGACGGAGTTCACGCTCAACGACTCCGGCCTGTGGATCAACAGCACCCAGGTCGACTTCCTCTCGGCCCCGTACCAGACGGGTCTGCGCAAGGCCGACGGCTCGGTGATCAGCACCGGCATGCTCAAGCCGAACGGCTACCAGAACGTCGTCAACGCCCTGGCCGCCACCCCCGGCTGGGGCAACCTCGCCCAACGCGCCCCGGACGGGTCGCTGCTGCGCGTCCTCGCGCCCGGGCACGCGATCGGGACGGGGCAGATCGACGCGAACATCCTCTCGTCGTACGTGGACCAGGTGTGGGCCAAGTACACGAACGAGAACCTCACCGTGGCGCCCTACTCGTACGACCCCGCCGCGGTGTTCACCGGCCGGGTGCAGAACGGCGTCATGCGGTTCACCAACGCCTCGGGCGCCTACGTGACCGAGTTCCGCAAGCCGTCGAGCGACTCGGTCTTCGGCTGCTACAACGACCTGGCCGCCCCGAACAACGACATCGGCGCCATCGCCCGCACCCTGTGCGCCGGCTTCCACCGCTCCACCCTGCTGACCCGCACCACCCAGCCCGGCACCAGCACCACGGGGTTCTACGAGGCCTCCGTGACCGACTACTACTCCAAGTTCATCCACCAGCAGATGGCCAACGGCAAGGCGTACGGCTTCGCGTTCGACGACGTCCTCGCCCAGGAGTCCCTGGTGCACGACGGCAACCCGTCGGCCGCCTACATCCAGCTCGATCCCTTCTCCGGCACCGCGACGCCCATCGCGGGGTCGGACGGCGGCGGGGGCGACGGCGGCAGCGGTCCGCTCCCGTCCGGCACGGGCGCGGTGCACGCGTCCAACGGCATGTGCGTGGACGTCCCCTGGGCCGACTCGTTCAACGGCAACCCTCTGCAGATCGTGAACTGCACCGGCAACACCGCCCAGACCTGGACCCGGTCCGGCTCGACCCTCAGCGCGCTGGGCCGGTGCATGGACGTGGCGTCCGGCAGCTCGGCGGACGGCGCCGTCGTGCAGCTCTGGGAGTGCAACGGCACGGGCGCGCAGAGCTGGACCTACCAGTCCGGCAGCCAGGCGCTCGTGAACCCGCAGTCGGGCAAGTGCCTGACGGCGGTCGGGGGCACGCCCCTGCACGACGGCCAGCGGCTGGAGATCCGCACCTGCTCCGGCGCCGCCGAGCAGCGCTGGACCTTCTGACCGCCTGCCGAAGCGACTTCGGTCAGTTGTCTTGAGATCGGTCGGTCGGTCGACCGATCTCAAGGCAACGGACCGAAGTCAGCGGCGCACCGCGTACCGCAGGTGCAGCGCGCGGTGGCCCTGGACCACCTCCGGGTCGTCCAGCAGGAGGTGCTTGCCCAGGTCCGCGAAGTACGGGATGCCCTTGCCGAGCAGCACCGGGGCGAGGCTGACGCACACGTCGTCCACCAGGCCGAGCGCGAGCGCCTGCTGGGCCACGTTCGCGCTCGCGATCGTGACGTCCTTGTCACCGGCGATCTCGCGGGCGCGGGCGACGGCCTCGGTGACGTCGCCGACGAACGTGGTGCGCGGCCACCGCTCCGCGTCCTCGGGGACGTGATGCGTGACCACGACGACGGGGGCGCCCACGGGATGGCTGTCGCCCCAGCCGTCGGTGATGTCGAACAGGCGGCGGCCGGACACGAGCGCGCCCGTGCCCTCGGTGAGGTCACGCAGCATCCCCGCGCTGGCCTCGTCGACCAGCAGGGAGACGCCCTCGTTGGCGCTGGGTACGCTGACCGGCCCGACCGCGTACCAGTCGAAGAGGTCGTCGATGCGGTCGTCCGGGTCGGCGATGAAGCCGTCCAGGGACATCGTCATGTGCGTGATCACCTTGCTCATCGCGGACTCCCTCCGGTTTCCATCACCGTCCGACTGCGGAAAGCCCCATTACTCATCGGCGGCCGCCTCCCTAGGCTGGAGCGATGGATCACTGGGAGTTGGCTGACGGCGTGGTGGAGCTGCCCGACGGGCGGCGGGTGCGCGGCACGGGGCTGCGCCGGCCGCGCGGCGAGGTTCCCCTCCCGGACCTCGCGGTCTACCTGCGGGGCCGGGACCCGCAGTTCGCCGACCGGGAGTACCGCTGGGTGCGCTGGCGCGACTTCCGCCGGCCCGACTCGACGGAACAGGCGCTGGAGGCGCTGCGCGAGGCGCATGCGCGGTCGGCCACGGAGCGGGTGGAGATCGCCTGCGGCGGCGGGATCGGCAGGACGGGCACAGCCATGGCGGTCCTCGCGATCATGAGCGGCGTGGCTCCCGACGACGCCGTGGCGTGGGTCCGCGCGCGCTACCACCCGCGTGCGGTGGAGACACCGGGACAGCGGCGCTGGATCGCGGAGGTCGCGGCAACGTCCCTCGGGAGGGGGCACCACCCGGCGGGGTGATCGGTTGCAGGCCGGCTCAGAGGGGTGGCGAGATCCTTGCGACCAGTGGCTAAACCTCGGGCGGGATCCTTGCGGACAGTGGCCTTCCAGCCGCTTTCGGCCCGATGCCACGGCGCGCAGCATGGTCGGTGACGAAAGGAAACCGATGACCCGCATCGCCATCAACGGCTTCGGCCGGATCGGACGCAACACCCTGCGCGCGCTGCTCGAGCGCGACAGCAAGCTCGAGGTGGTCGCGATCAACGACCTCACCGCCCCGGACACCCTCGCCCAGCTGCTCAAGTTCGACAGCGCGCTCGGCCGACTGGGCCGTCCGGTCGAGGTCGACGGCGACGAGCTCGTCGTCGACGGCCACCGCATCAAGGTGCTCGCCGAGCGCGAGCCCGGCAAGCTGCCGTGGGCGGAGCTCGGCGTGGACCTCGTGCTGGAGTCCACCGGCCGCTTCACCTCCGCCGACGCCGCCCGCGCGCACCTCGACGCCGGCGCCCGGAAGGTGCTGGTCAGCGCCCCCTCGGCCGGCGCGGACGTGACGCTCGCCTACGGCGTGAACACCGACGCGTACGACCCCGCGGAGCACGTGATCGTCTCCAACGCGTCGTGCACCACGAACGCGCTGGCGCCGCTCGCCTCCGTGCTGGACGACCTGGCCGGCATCGAGCACGGGTTCATGACCACCGTGCATGCCTACACCCAGGAACAGAACCTGCAGGACGGGCCGCACCGCGACCCGCGCCGGGCCCGCGCCGCCGGCGTCAACATCGTGCCGACCACGACGGGCGCCGCCAAGGCGATCGGCCTGGTGCTGCCCAACCTGAACGGCAAGCTGTCGGGCGACTCGATCCGCGTACCGGTGCCGGTGGGCTCCGTCGTGGAGCTGAACACCACGGTCGAGCGCGAGGTCACCCGCGAGGAGGTCCTGGCGGCGTACCGCACCGCGGCCGACGGGGCACTGAAGGGCATCCTCGACTACTCCGAGGAGCCGCTGGTCTCCAGCGACATCACCGGAGAGGCGGCCTCGGCGATCTTCGACTCCGCCCTGGTCCGGGTCGACGGCAAGCACGTCAAGGTCGTCGCCTGGTACGACAACGAGTGGGGCTTCTCGAACCGCGTGATCGACACGCTGGAGCTGCTCGCCCAGGGCTGAGCTTCGGGTGGGCTGAGGCTCGCCCAGGGCTGAGGCTCAGGCGGGCTGAGGCTCGGGTGAGCTGCGTCTCGGGCGGGCTGATGCTCGGGCGGGCTGAGGCTCGCGTGGGGCTGAGGCTTGCCCGGGCTGACGCCCGGGATTCGGGTGGTCGGCAAAATGTCAGGTGATCGGCAGTCCGAGCTGCCGACCACCTGACATCCTGCCGACCACCCGACCTTTTGCCGACCACCTGACCATTTGCCGACCGTGCGACCGTGCGACCGTGCGACCGGCCGACCACCGCTTGTCGACCACCTGATCTCTTGTCCACAGTGCGACCAGCCGGCCAGCCGAGCAGCCGGCCTACAGGTCGCCGCCAGGGCCCGACGAGAACGTGTGCCGGTACTCCGTGGGCGACGTCCCGAGGATCCGGTGGAAGTGCAGGCGCAGGTTCGCCGCGGTGCCGAGCCCGACCCGGTGCGCGATCTGCTCGACGCTGAGGTCGCTGCGTTCCAGCAGCTCACGCGCCAGGTCCACGCGCGCCCGCAGCACCCACTGCATCGGCGTGTAGCCGGTGTCCTGGACGAACCGCCGCGAGAACGTACGCGCCGAGACCCGCGCGTTGCGCGCGAGCGCCTCCAGGGTGAGCTGTTCGGCGAGGTGCTCCAGGGCCCACTCGCGCGTGTCGGCGAACAGGTCGCCGAGCGGCTCGGGCACGCTGCGCGGCACGTACTGCGCCTGTCCCCCGCTGCGGTACGGCGCGGCGACCAGCCGCCGGGCCACGTGGTTGGACAGGCCGACGCCGTGGTCGCGCCGCACGAGGTGCAGGCACAGGTCGATGCCGGACGCCGCGCCCGCCGAGGTGAGCACGCCGCCCTCGTCGACGAACAGCACGTTCTCGTCGACCTGCACGAGCGGGTGCCGCTCGCGCAGCGCCCGCGTGTAGTGCCAGTGCGTCGTGGCGCGCCTGCCGTCGAGCAGTCCGGTCGCGGCCAGTGCGAACGCGCCGGTCGAGATGGCCGCGAGCCGCGCCCCGCGGGCGTGCGCCGCCTTCAGCGCGTCGACGACGACGGCCGGCGGGTCGGCGGCGGCCGGCGTCCGGTACCCGGGGACGAAGACGGTGTCGGCGCGCTCCAGCGCGTCCAGGCCCTCGGCCACGTGGTACGAGAGCCCGTCGCCGCCGGTCACCAGCCCGGGCGCGGCGCCGCACACCCGCACCTCGTACGGCATGCTCGGCCGGTTCGAGAACACCTGCGCCGGGATGCCGACGTCGAGCGGCTTGGCGCCCTCCAGCACGAGGACGGCGACCTGGTGGTTCTTCCGGCGAGCGGCGTTCACGCCAGGAATCCTAGGCGGCGCGGGTCGCCGGGGCGGTCTCCTGCGGGTGCCGCGCCGCCGCCGCCGTCGCGGTCGCGCTCCGTGCCAGCAGGGTCCGCACCAGCAGGGTCCGTACCAGCAAGGTCCGTGCCGGCAAGGTCCGTGCCAGCGCGGTCCGTACCAGCAGGGGCCGCGCCGTCGCCGTCGCGGCCCCCGCCAGCGCGCTCCGATACCAGCGCGCTCCGTGCCGGCGCTCCGTGCCAGCATGGCCCGGTGCCACCAGACCTCGTGATCAGACAAGCCACTCTCGCCGACGCCCCCGCCCTGGCCGCGCTGCGCTGGCGGTGGGCCCAGCCGGGCCGCACGCCCGGCCCGGACGAGGCCCGCGAGTTCGCCGCGGCGCTGGCCGGGTGGATGGCCGCGCAGCGCGAGCGGTCGGTGTGCCAGGTCGCCGAGCTCGACGGCGGCCTGGTCGGCATGGCGTGGCTCGCGGTGTTCGAGCGTGTGCCCAACCCGGGCGACCTCGTCCGCAGGTCCGGTGACGTGCAGAGCGTCTTCGTGGTGCCGGAGCAGCAGGGGCGCGGCATCGGCCGGCGGTTGGTCGAGTCGCTGTGCGCCGTGGCCGACGACCTGGGCGTCCGCAAGCTCACGCTGGACTCCCGCGACTCGGTGATGCCGTTCTACGAGCGCCTGGGCTTCTCGGCGCGGACCACACTGATGCAACGTTGACTCACGAGCGTTCGGTCACTACGGTGACGGCGGTCACAGGTCGAGAAAGGTCGCCTGTCGCCGTCCGAGATCAGAGTCGATCGAAGAGGAGCCCACCATGGTCCTGCGACGCTTGTTCGCAGCGCTCGCGCTCGCCGCGCTCACCCTGTCGGCCGCCGTCGCCCCGGCGACGGCGGACGCGGCCGCCGAACCGCCACCGGGCGGGGCGGAGAACGGCACCCGGCTGATGGCGGGCACCTCGCTGTACCCGCGCGCGATCCGGCTGGAGCACTCCGGCCGGGCGAACGGCACGATCGTGGTCAGCACGGTCACGTTCGACGGCGCCACGGGTCACGGCGCGATCTTCACCAGCACGGACGACGGCCGCAGCTTCGAGCGGGTCGGCACGGTCTCGGACCCGGGGGCCACGCGGGGGCTGTGCTGCTCGACCCTGTTCGAGCTGCCGCGCAAGGTGGGCGACCTGCCGAAGGGCACCCTGCTGTGGTCGGCCTCGGTGGGCCAGCAGGAGGACGAGGCCACCCGCCGGATGACGCTGCCGGTGTGGGCCAGCACGGACCAGGGCCGCACGTGGGAGCACGTCTCGACCGCGGCGACGGCGGCGGGCGGCAAGGGACTGTGGGAGCCGGAGTTCGCCGTCTCCCCCCGCGGCGAGCTGGTGCTGTACGTCTCCGACGAGAACCAGCAGCCGGCGCACAGCCAGGTGATCGTGCAGGCCACGTCGCCCGACGGCGTGACCTGGTCGCCGCTGACGGACGTCATCGCGCTGGCGGACCCCGGTCTGCGCCCGGGCATGCCGGTGGTGCGGACGCTGCCGGACGGCGACTACCTGATGAGCTACGAGGTGTGCGGCCCGGTGCAGGACTGCCGGCACTACACGCGCCGCTCGGCCGACGGGATCGCGTGGCAGCCCGTCACCGAGATCGGCAGCCCGGTCGCGACGGCGGACGGCACGCACTTCCGGCACACCCCGAACATCTCCTGGTACGACGACGGCACGCGCGACGGGCGGCTGCTCGGCGTCGGGCAGATGCTCTACGGGGCCGACGGCGCCGTCCTGCCCGGGAGCGGGTCCACGATCATGACCAACGAGGGTGTGCCGGAGGCCGCCTGGAGCACGGCCGACGCGCCCGTGAGCATCCTCGACCCGTGGAACAACTACTGCCCCAACTACAGCCCCACGCTGCTGGCCCTGCCCGAGCGGGACGAGCTGCTGGAGCTGTCCACCGGGTACGAGTCCGAGGGCGGCGCCTGCACCACGTACTTCGCGGTGGGAGCCCTGCCGGACTGAGCCCCTGGAGACGGCCGGCCGCCGTGCGCCCTACCGGCTCACGGCGGCCACCATCAGCACCACGGGCGCGACCACCAGCAGGTACATCAGCCCGAAGAAGAGCGTGTGCACGACGACGAAGCCCGTGAGCGTCCGCCAGTGCGCGCCCACCCGGAAGTGCGCGGCGAGCTTGCGCACGAACGAGGACGGGTGCAGCAGGTCCCAGGAGTTGAACCGCACGTAGCGCCCCAGGTAGATGCCCACGCTGACCAGCACGAGGGTGACCCCTACCAGCACCCACGAGTCGGGCTGCCGGTAGGGGTCGTCGTCGTTGGGCCGCACGATCAGCACGTACGCGAACTGCACGAGCAGCACGTTCATCAGCATGTTCAGCACGCCGGACAGTGCCAGGGACAGCACCATCACGATGTCGTACCAGAGCGGTGCGGGGTCGTTCGTGGGCCGCCGGTGGGAGAAGTTCAGCTCCGTGACCAGGTAGGCCGAGTTGGGCAGCAGCAGCACCCACACGAGGAGCACGACCGCGATCACGGTGAGCATGAGCGCCTGGTCGGGCACGAACGTGATGACGCCCAGCACCAGCAGCAGCCCGATCCCGAGCACGACGGCGGGCGCGACGGACAGCCCGATGTTCAGCACCATCGGCCAGTACACCGGCAGCCGGAACGACGGGGCCCGCAGCAGCACGAGGGCCAGGGCGAAGACGTTGAGCAGGACGATGCCGGCGGGCAGCAGGAGGATCGCGTTCATCACCGCACATCATCACCGTGGCCCCGCCGTCGCGCCCGGTGACGGGGCGGCAGCGGGGCCACGGCGGGGCAGGGATGCGTCAGCGCACCGGCGCGCCCGGCCCGAGCGGGATGCCGAGCGCCCACCAGGCGAAGAACAGCGCGGTCCACGCCAGCGTCATGCAGACCGCGAGCGGCAGCGTGTACGAGGCCAGGGTGCCGATGCCGGCGTCCTTGCGGTACCGCTGCAGGAACCCGAGCGCCATGATGAAGTACGGGCTCATCGGTGTGATCGCCGTGGACCCGGAGTCGGCGATGCGGAACAGCGCCTGCGTGGTCTCGGCGGGCACGTCCAGCAGCATCAGCATGGGCACGACGACGGGCGCCGCGATGGCCCACATCGCCGAACCGCTGGTCACGAGCACGTTCACCACGGACAGCAGCGCGAGGATCGCCAGGAACACCACCCAGATCGGCACGCCGCTGGTCTCCAGCGCCTCCGCCGAGTTCACGGCGATGACGTCGCCGATGTGCGTCCAGTCGAAGTACGCCAGGAACTGCGCGATGGCGAAGAACAGCACCAGCACCGGCGCCATCTGGCGCACGCCCTCGGCCATCAGCCTCGGCACGTCCCCCGCCGTCGTGATCCCCCCGGACCGCCACCCGTACACGATGCCGACCAGCGCGAACAGCACGGCCACGATCGCCGCGATGCCGTCCAGGAACGGCGACTCCGTCAGGCTGCCGCCCTCGCCCCGCAGCGGGGACGACGGCAGCAACACCACCACGGTGATCAGCACGATCGCGGCGAGGCCGGACAGCAGCGCGGCCCGCAGCGCCTTGCGGTCCCGCGGCGAGAGCTCCAGGCCCGCGACGTCGTCCAGGGCCTCGTCGCGCACAGTGTCGGGGTCCGCACCCAGGTCCGGCCGCTTGGCCAGCACCAGGTTGGTGACCAGGGTGATCACGATCGCCAGGAGCAGCGACGAGGCGATGTTGAAGAACCAGTTGCTCACCGGCGAGACGTACGCGTTCGGGTCGATGATCCGCGCCGCCTCCGTGGTGATGCCCGCGAAGATCGCGTCGTTCGGCGTCGGCACGGGGCTCGCGTCGTACCCCGAGGCGATGGACGTGTACGCCACGACGACGCCGAGGATCGGCGACTTGCCCACCGCCCGGAACGCCAGCCCGCCCAGCGGCACCAGGATGATGTACGCGGCGGCGCTCGCGACGTGCGAGACGGTGCCCGCGAACGCGACGGCGAAGACGACCCAGGAGACGGGTACCCGGGAGACGGAGACCTTCATCGCCGCCGACAGGAAGCCGGTGCGCTCCGCGATGGCGACACCCATGATGACCACGACGATGGTGCCCATCGGGCCGAACGTCGCGAAGTTGTCGACGGCGGTGGACACGGCCATGGCCAGTCCCTCGCCGCTGAGCAGGCTCTGCACCACCACGGTCTCGCCGTCGGCGGGCGAGACCACGGACACGCCCGCCGCCGCCAGCCCGGCGCTCGTCACGCCGAGGATCGCCGCCAGGATCCAGAACAGCCAGAACGGGTGCGGCAGGGCGTTGCCGAGGCGCTCGACGACGGCCAGCGCGCGCAGCACGCGCGGCAGCCGGTCGGGCTCGGTCCCGGGTGCGACCTGCTTCGACGTCGCGGTCATGACGCCGCCCCTTCCGTGCCGTGGCTCCTGAGGAAACGCACCGGCAGCCGCTCGTCCCGCAGGAACTCCCACAGCACCTCGTGGGCCTCGATGCTGTGCGTCGCGTACCCGCCGCCCGAGTAGCTGTCCTCCCCCGGCCAGGTGTGGCCGCCGCCGAGCACCGCCACGTGCGTCACCTCGGCGCCCCGGTCGCAGCCCGTCCACCGGGACGTCGTGACGTCGAACGCCGTCCGCTCGACGTCCGGACCCGTGGCGCAGCCGTTGCGCGCCACCCAGCCGCCGACCCAGTCCTGGATCGCGGGCAGGCCGCGGTCCGCGTCGCCCGCGTACGGGATGGTCACGTCGTCCGTGCCGTGGAAGTCGATCACCGGCACCGGCCGCGCCGGCTCGCAGTCGGGGTGGCCCGTGCCGTAGAACGCGGCGGCCACCGGGGCGATCGCCGCGATCCGGTCGGACAGCTCGCACGCCAGGATCCCCGTGAACCCCGCGCCGTTGGACTTGCCCGTCGCGTACACGCGCCGCGGGTCCACGCACAGGTCCCGCTCCAGCGTGTCCAGCAGGTCGTTCGTGTACGCCACGTCGTCGACGCCGGGGGCCGCGTACGGCGCGCCCTCCCAGGCCTGCCGGTCGCCGTCCCCGGTGCCGACCACGCCGTTGCCGTACGCGACGATCGCGGGCAGCGCGTCCAGCCCGGAGAACGCCTCCGTGCCCGCCCCCGTGTTGCCGCGGCCGTGGAACACCAGCACCACGGGCCACGCCCGGTCGCTGCGGTAACCGTCCGGCAGGTGGAGCTGCACGGTGCGCCCGCGACCGTCGCTGGTCAGGGTGCGCAGCACACTGCTGCCCGGCTCCTGGCCCGGGTCGGTGCCGCAGCCCGCGGAGCGCAGGCCGGAGGCGGTCGACGCCGTCGTGGCGGACGCCGTCGTGGCGCCGACCGGCCCGGCCAGGCCGGAGACCGCGAGCGCCAGGGCTGCGAGGAGTGCCGCGCGCCGGCCCGGCCGCCGTCGGCCCGGTGGTGCGGGGCGAGGTGATGCTGTCGTCGTTGACATGCGAGTCCTTTCTGGGCGCCGTGCCCGTCTGCGGGCACGGCGGGGCGGACACCTGGCGGGCCAGGCGCGTGCGGGGGAGGTGCTGTGGGTGCTGTCGGAGGTGTGCCGGGCGCTACGCGGGCGGCCACTCCTGAAGGAAGGTCGTGATGCGGGCCACGATCGCCTTGACGATCGCGGCGCCGTCCTCGGCGGTGGCCCGGCGCGGGTCGCCGAGCACGCCGTTGGGGCTGAGCCGGTCGTACGGCAGGGTCAGGGTGGGCTGCGCGTGCCGGCGTGCCGTGCGGGAGACGTCGTCGAGCTGGTCGGGCGTGGTGGTGCCCGGCCGGAGCCGGTCGGTGTGCACCAGGTGCGGCGCGAGGTGCAGCATCTGCGCGGTCTCGGCCTCGCCGGAGTGCCCGTGCACGGCGCTGGGCTCCATCGCGGCCACGGCGTCGCCCGCGAGCGGCGTCAGGGGCGACCAGGCGAGCTGGACCCCCGGGTGGGACACCAGGAGGTCCTGCGCCACCGTCGTCAGCGTCGCGTTGTTGCCGCCGTGCCCGGTGACCACCAGGAACCTCGTCCAGCCGTGCCGGTGCAGGCTGGTGACGTACTCCCGCACCACGGCCGCGAACGTCGTGGTCGTCAGCGTCACCGTTCCGGCGAACGCCATGTGGTGCGGCGAGACGCCCACGGGGATCGACGGCCCCACGACCACCCGGCCCGCCAGGTTCGCGGCGACCTGCGCCACCACACCCTCGGCCCGCACCAGGTCGGTCCCGAGCGCCATGCCCGGGCCGTGCTGCTCCAGCGCTCCGGCCGGGATCAGCACCACGGTGCCGCGCGCGACGGCGTCCGCCGCCTCCGCCGTCGTCATCTCCGCGAGGCGGAACGGCGCGCTCACGGTGCCGCCTCCCCGAAGTCCGCCGCCTCCAGCGACGCCCGGATCGTGGTCAGGTGCGCCCGCGTCAGCCGCTCGGCCGCCGCGCCGTCACCGTCGCGGACCGCACCCAGGATCTCCAGGTGCTCCGCGTGGTCCCGCTGCCGGTCGTCGTACCGGAACCGGATCTCCGTCTGCTCCGACGCCCGCACGTGCAGCAGCGCCTCCACCGTCTCGCGCAGCAGCCCGTTGCCCGACGCCGCCGCCAGCTCCACGTGGAAGTTCAGCGCCGGCCGGAACCCGTGCACCGGCGGCTGCAGCGCCGTCGCCGTCGCAGCCTCCAGGCGCTGCAGGGCGGCGGCGTCGCGGGCGCTCGCGGCGAGCGCCGCGATGCCGGGCTCGATGACGAGACGAGCCTGGACCAGCTCGATCACCGAGGAGCGCGTGATGTGCGGCCGGTGCGGGTTGGCCAGCACCGACCGTTCGATGCCGGGGCCGATGTACGTGCCGGAGCCGTGCCGCAGCTCGACCACGCCGGTGGCCTCCAGCCGCCGCAGGGCCTCGCGGACGGTGGGGGTGGTGACGGCGAACCGCTTGGCCAGGTCGCGGGAGGACTCCAGCACGTCGCCGGGTCCGAGGCTCTCGGAGCGGATCAGCTCGACGATGTCGTCCGCCAGCTGTTCCGAGAACGAGGCTCTACCTTGAGTCATAAAGTGACTAAATCACTTGAGCACCCGCCCGTCAAGATAGCCCGGCAGGTCGATCTGGTCGACCGCCTTGTCGATGCCGCCCATCATCTTGCTCGCCAGCGGCGTCCTCAGCAGCGCCCCCATCACGGCCGTGCGCGCCTTGATCTCGAACCGCGAGGGCGGCAGGAACCCGCGCGCGCCGCCCGGGAGCTGCTTCATGTTGACCGCCGCGTAGGGCCGCACGGTCGCCTCGTAGGCGGGGAACGCGACGGCGGGGTCGCCGTCCGCCCGCGCGAGCTCGCCCGCCAGGACGTAGGCGCCCACGAGCGCCAGCGAGGTGCCCATCCCGACCGACCCGGCCGTGCAGGCGTCACCCAGGAGCGCGACGCGACCGCGGTGCCACGACGGCATCTCGATCTTCACGTGCCGGTCGAAGTAGAAGTCGTCCGCGCGCTCCATCGCGTCCAGCAGGCGCGGAACCTCCCAGCCCTCCCCCGCCAGCACGCCGGCGACCAGGCGCTTCTGCCCGGCGATGTCGCGCCGGTCGTACTCGACCGGGTCCCCGGCGAAGTGCACCATGCCGCGGGCACCGCCGTGCGCCGGGTACAGCAGCACGTTGCGCCCGCCGACGCCGTTGCCGGCCGGCATCGAGTACAGCAGCTCCCAGCCGTCGAGGCCCCAGGTGTCGCCGGCGCCGGCCGGCTCGGCCGTGAAGACGGCGCGGTGGTAGCCGGAGTCCACGGCCCGCCAGGCGCCGTCGAAGGCCAGGCGCCGCGTGGTGGAGAAGACGCCGTCCGCGCCCACCACGACGTCGAACCGGCGCGGGGCGGAGCGCTCGAAGGTGACGTCGACGCCGTCGGCGCGCTGGTCGAGCGCCGTGATGCTGTCGTCGTACAGGTACTCGACACCGTCGGCGGCGTCCATGATGATCCGCATGAGGTCGCCGCGCAGGATCTCGATGTCGGCGATGACGCCACCCGAGTGGCCGAACATCTCGGCCGGCAGCTCCATGGTGCGCCGCCCCGCGTCGTCGAGGTAGGCGATGCCGCGCACGCCCGTGTGGGCGGCGCGGACCTGCTCGGTGAGGCCCATCCGGTCGAGCACGGTCCGCGCGGCGCCGCGCACGTCGATGCCCTGGCCGCCCGGGCGTGGCCCGGCCGACCGCTCGACCACCGTGACGTCGAAGCCGTGGCGGCGGAGCCAGAAGGCGAGGGCCGGCCCGGCGACGCTGGCGCCGGAGACGAGGACGTGAGTCATGACTGCTCCCTGGTTCGAAGGTTCCTCGCCGAGGTGTCTCGGCGAGGCGCTTCGTACACCGTACGAAGCGCCCTATGCTGGGGTAAAGGGCGGGGTGGTACACCAGGTAGTGCACCCCACGAACACGCAGGCCACGGGGCCGCAGCGGGCCAGACGGACCCCCGACCGCACTAGTACAGGGAGCCGAAGATGACCACACCGTCCGAGCGCATCGCCGACGAGATCCGGGGCCGCATCCGGTCGGGCGAGCTCGCCCCGGGGGCGCCGGTCCCGTCCACCCGCCGCATCGTCGCGGAGCACGGCGTGGCCATGGCCACCGCGAGCCGGGTGCTCGACGCGCTGCGCCGCGACGGCCTCGTGGAGGTGCGGCGCGGCGTCGGCACCGTGGTGGCCGTGGGTGCGGCCGGCGGCCCGGCCCGCTCCGGCGCGGCCCGCCCGGGCACCTTGGCGTCCGCCGCGAGCGCCCCCACGGTGGACGACGTCGTGCGCCTGGCCATGGCGACGGCCGACGCCGAAGGGCTGGGCGGGCTGTCGATGCGGCGGATCGCGACCGACCTGGGCATCCCCACGATGTCGCTGTACCGCTACGTCCGGGGCCGCGAGGAGCTGCTGGCCCGGATGCTCGACACCGTGTACGCCACCTCGCCGCTCCCGGACCCCCTGCCGGACGGCTGGCGGGCCCGCGCCGAGGTCTGCGCCCGCACGATGTGGGCCGCGTTCCAGCGGCACCCGTGGGCCGCGCACGTCATGTCGATGACGCGGCCGCAGGTGCTGCCGCACGGCGTCGCGCACACCGAGGCGCTGCTGTCCGCGTTCGGCGAGCTGCCCGGCCGCCGGCTGGACCTCGACACCCGCATGCACCTGACCGTGTCCGTCTTCCAGCTCGTGCGCGGGCTGGGGGTGGGCATCGAGCCGGCGGCGCAGGCCCGCAAGGACGACGGGCTGACCGACGAGGAGTGGATGGACCGCACCCTGCCCGACCTCCAGGCAGCCGTCGACCCGCGCCGCCACCCGCACCTGGTGGCGGCGACGTCGGCCGAGGTGGACCTGACCCTCGACACGCTCTTCGAGTTCGGCCTGGCCCGTCTCCTGGACGGGTACGCGGTGTTCCTCGGGGAGGAGCGCTGATGTCCCCGCACGAGCGCGACAACCGGCTGCTGCTGCGCGCCCGGGACGCCATCGACCGCGACTACGCCCGGCCGCTCGACGTGCCGACCCTGGCCCGCATCGCGCACGTCTCGCCGTCCCACTTCAGCCGCAGCTTCCGGGCGGCCTTCGGCGAGACGCCGCACCGTTACCTGCAGCGGCGCCGGCTGGAGCGCGCGATGGCGCTGCTGCGCAATACCGCGACGCCGGTGACGGAGATCGCGCTGCAGGTGGGCTCCAACAGCCTGGGCACGTTCAGCCGCACGTTCCGCGACGTCGTCGGCGTCTCGCCGACCGAGTACCGGCGCCGGACGCGCCCCGTGGCCGCGCCCGTCTGCTTCGTCAAGAGCTGGCTGCGCCCCGCGGGCTGAGCGGCTCCGCGGCCGAGCAGATTCGGAGAAGCACGCCGGGCCGGTGCGGTCCTAGCGTGGTGGACATGTTCAAGAACATCTCCATCACCGCCGTGACCGTGCTCGACCAGGACGAGGCCCTCGACTTCTACGTGGGCAAGCTCGGGTTCGAGGTCAGCAACGACGTCGACATGGGCTTCATGCGCTGGCTGACCGTCTCCCTGCCCGCCGACCCGGACCGCCACCTGCTGCTGGAGGTGCCGGGCCCGCCGTCCCTCAGCGAGGAGGTCGCGGCCCAGGTCCGCGACCTGCTGACCAAGGGGGCGCTCGGGGTCGCGTGCATCCTGACCACCGACGACTGCCGCCGCACCTACGCCGAGCTCAGCGCGAAGGGCGTTGAGTTCACCGAGGAGCCGGTCGAGCAGCCCTACGGGATCGACTGCGCCCTGCGCGACCCGTTCGGCAACCACATCCGCATCACGCAGCCGGCCACCGGCCCGGTCGAGGTGACCGACGAGGACATCGCCCGCTGGAACGCGGAGCAGCCGGGCTGAGGCGGCAGCCGGGCTGAGGCGGCAGCCGGGCTGAGGCGGCAGCCGGGCTGAGGCGGCAGCCGGGCTGAGGCGGCAGCCGGCACCCCAGAGATCAGCCGATCACGTCCAGGTCGGCAGTTTGCGCCGCAGAGTCGGCAGTTTGTCGCACAAAGTCGGCAGTTGGCACCGAGGTCGGCACAGCCCTGTGCCGACCTCGATGCAGACTGCCGACGTCAGGCGGAACTGCCGAACTCGCCAACCAGCATCACAGCCGCGGCGGACCCGCCTCGACGCGGCGCAGGACCGCAGGCAGGGAGTACAGGTCCGGCGACTCGTACAGACCGCGTTCGTCCCACCAGGTCGCCCCGGCCTCGACGAGCGGGCCGACGACGTCGGCCGCGGTCTCCGGCGCGGTCAGCCCGCCGACGACGACGTCGTACGGGCCGCTCGCGTCACGGTGCTCCGTGACGTACTCCGTGACCTCGCGCACCTCGTCCGGCGTCGGCGGCTCGCCGTGCCCGGAGGCGAACAGCGGCACGACGCCGTCCCACCGCGCCGCGCGGCGGAACGGCCGGCGCGCGGGCCAGAAGCCGCCCACCCAGACCGGCGGCCGGGGCCGCTGCACCGTGGCAGGGAGGATCTCGACGTCGCGCACGACGTAGTGCCGCCCGTCGTGGTCGACGCGCTCCCCCGACCAGTACCGGGCCAGGAGGCCGAGGCCCTCGTCGAGCTTCTGGGCGAGCACCACAGGGTCGGTCTCGTCGCCGAAGCTGCCGAACTCGTCCTCGACGGGCCCGCCCAGCCCCGCGCCGAAGACCACGCGGCCGCCGCTGAGGGCGTCCAGGGTGGCGACCTGCCGTGCGAGCTGCTCGGGCCGGCGTCGGGCCACCGGCGTGACCAGGGTGCCGAGCCGGATCGTCGAGGTCGCGAGCGCCGCCGCGGTGAGCAGCATCCACGGGTCGCCGAACGGCTGACCGCGGCGCGCCTCCTTGCGGTGCACCACGTGGTCCCAGACGAACAGGCCGTCCCAGCCGGCGTCCTCCGCCGCGCGGGCCACGGTGGCGACGGCGCGGGCGTCGGCGAAGTCGCCGAAGTTGGGGACGTTGACGGAGCAGCGCATCAGCCCTCGCTCCCGGTGGCACCGCCGCGCAGGTCGCTCAGGTCCCGCCACATGATCCGCAGTCCGACGTCGCCCAGCTCGGGGTGCCGGAACGCCCCCGGCGCGATGCCAAGGGTGACGAAGCCGAGGCTCTCGTACAGGTGGACGGCGGCGGCGTTGGTGTCGACCACGGCGTTGAACTGCACGGCGGCGTACCCCTCGCGGGCCGCCCAGGCGATCATGTCCTGCACCAGGGCGCGGCCGGCGCCGGAGCCGCGCACCGCGCGGTCGACCATGATGCTGCCGGACGCGATGTGGCTGCCCGGGCCCGGGCGGTTCGGGTACATGTTCGCGGTGCCGACCACGACGCCGTCGCGCACCGCGACCACCACGCGAGCGGGGGCCTCCAGCCACCCGGCGCGGGCGTCGGCCTCGTCCATGGCGGGGTCGTAGGCGAAGGTGTCAGCCGCGCGCACGACCTCCTCCACGATGGGCCAGATCGCGGGCCAGTCCTCGGCCCGTGCCTCGCGCACGCTGGTCACGGGCCGGGGGTCGACGGCGGGGGCGGCAGGACGGGAGCCGGACGCGGCGTCGCTGGGTGCGCTCATGCGGCCCACCCTGCCGCACGACCGCCGGGCGTCGCCACGACAAAACGGGGGTCGACCACAGCAGCTGCTGCCAGGAGGCCGGCTCGCGTGGCAGCGGGTGCTGTGCTCAACCGATCCGGACGGGCGTCAGGGCCGCGGCCAGTGACGCTTCGAGCGGTCCTCGATGACGCGGTTGTAGCGGCCCAGCAGCTCGCCGAACCGGGCCCGGTCCGCCTCCGACCAGTCGTGCAGCAGCTCGGCCAGCAGCGCTCGGCTGGCCGCGCGCTCCTCGCCGAGCAGCCGGGCGCCCTCTGCGGAGAGCCGCAGCTTGCGCGCCTGCCCGCCGTCCGGGTCGTCGAAGCGCTCGGCCAGCCCCGAGCGGCGCAGCGCCGCCGTCTGCCGGTTCAGGGTCGAGACGTCGAGGCCGGTGGCGGCCGCGAGCTCGGCGAGGCTGGCGGGGCCGCCGGCGTCGAGCAGGCTGAGCAGCGTGTACGCGCTCTGGTCGAGCAGCCCGCCCTTGCGGCGCGTGCGGCCCGCGGGCAGCGCGGCCAGGTGCCGGCCGAACAGCATGCCCTCGTACTCGATCTCGTCGATCGCGGACGTCATCGTCGTCATACCTCCGGTCTGGCACAGCCGGTCTCGCACAGCCGGTCCCGTACGGACGGTCCCGTACGCGCGCACCCGGAGTCTCGCACCGAAGCGCTTCTATGCATCATGCACAAGATATGGCATCCTGAGCGCGAACCCCAATGTGCATGATGCACAGCAATCTTTCGAGGAGACTCGTGACGACCACCGCGTCCCGCCCCGCACCACCGCCCGAAGCCGTGACCACCGCCCCGGCGATCCACCCGAACCGCGTCGTCGCGGTCCTCGCGATCGGCGGCATCGTCGTCGCGATGACCCAGACCCTCGTGGTCCCGATCGTCGCGTCGCTCCCCACCATCTTCGACGCCCCGGCGTCCCGGACGTCCTGGATCATCACGGTCACCCTGCTCATCGGCGCCATCTGCACCCCGGTCTCCGGGCGGCTGGGCGACCTGTACGGCAAGAAGCGGATGATCCTCGTCTCGCTCGTCCCGCTGGCCCTCGGGTCGGCGATCTGTGCCGTGGCCACGACCGTGCCCGTCATGGTCACCGGGCGCGGCCTGCAGGGCCTGGCCACCGGGTTCATCCCGCTCGGCATCAGCATGCTGCACGACCTGCTGCCCAAGGAGCGCACCGCCGGCGCCATCTCCCTGATGAGCTCGTCGCTCGGCATCGGCGGCGCGCTCGGCCTGCCGTTCGCGGCCGCCGTCGCCGAGTTCGCGAGCTGGCGCATCCTGTTCTGGCTCATCACCGTCTGCGCCGTCGTCATCGGCGTCGTCATCTGGCGGGCGATCCCCGGCCCCACCACGGACCGAGCCACGGACCGGGCCACCGACCGGGCCACCGACCGGGCCACCGACCGGGCCGCGGCCGGACCCCGGGCACGGACCCGGTTCGACCACGTCGGTGTGCTCGGCCTGGCCGCCGGCCTCGTCGCCCTGCTCCTCGCGGTCTCCCAGGGCGCCGAGTGGGGCTGGGCCAGCCCGCTCGTGCTGGGCCTGTTCGGCGGCTCCGTCGTGGTGCTCCTCGCCTGGGGCTGGTGGGAGCTGCGCACGCCCGCCGCGCTGGTCGACCTGCGGACCACCGCCCGCCCCGCCGTGCTGCTCACCAACCTGGCGTCGATCCTGATCGGGTTCGCCATGTACGCGCAGTCGCTGATCCTGCCGCAGCTCATGCAGGCCCCGGCCGCCACCGGGTTCGGCCTGGGCCAGTCGATGCTGCAGATGGGTCTGTGGATGGCGCCGTCGGGCATCGCGATGACCCTCATGTCGCCGGTGGGCGCGCGCATCACCGGGGCCCGCGGGCCCAAGACGACGCTCGTCCTGGGCGGCCTCGTCATGGCGCTCGGCTACGGCCTGTCCACGCTGTTCATGGACACGCTCGTGGGTCTCGCGGTCACCGCCTTCGTGGCGTCGGCCGGCGTCGGCTTCGCCTACGGCGCGCTGCCCGCGATCATCCTGGGCTCGGTCCCCGCCTCCGAGAAGGCCGCCGCGAACGGCTTCAACGCGCTCATGCGCTCCATCGGCACCTCGGCGTCGGCCGCCGTCATCGGCGTCGTCCTGGCGCGGATGAGCACCACCTTCGGCGAGCACACCCTGCCCACCGAGAGCGGGTTCCGCGTCGCCCTGCTGCTCGGCTGCGGCATGGCCGTGGTGGCCTCGGCCATCGCGGCGACCATCCCCGTCAAGGGGCTGCGCGAGGTGGCGGGCGGGCACTGACCCCGCAGGTCACGCTCGGGCCTTCCGCCGGACGACGCCGGACGGCGCCCCCTCCCCCGTCGGCGCCGTCCGGCGTACGGTCGGAGCATGTGCCGAAACATCACCACGCTGCGCGGCCTCGAACCGGCCGCCACCGACGAGGAGATCACCGCCGCCGCGCTGCAGTTCGTGCGCAAGGTCACGGGTGTGACCAAGGTGAGCGACGCCACCCGCGACCCGGTGGAGCGCGCCACGGCGGAGATCGCGGACATCGTGACCCGCCTGCTCGACGAGCTGCCCGAACGCCGTCAGCCGCCCAAGACCGTGCCGCCGCTGCGCCGCGCGGAGGTCCAGGCGCGCATCGCGCAGCGCATCAAGGACCGTGAGGAGCATGAGCGGATGCACGAGCTGGGCATCGCGCACTCGCACTGAGCGGCCCGCCCCGCTACAGTTGCGACGTGCTCGCACACCTCTCCTGTTGCTGTCACTGACACCCCACCCCGGTCCGTCAGTCCCCCGCGCGCGCCGTCGCACGCGCAGAACAGGAAGAGAAACAGGTGCAGTACGCCAATTCTGTCGTTGACCTTGTCGGCAACACCCCCCTGGTCCGGCTCAGCCACGTGACCGAGGGCGTGACCAGCGCGACCGTGCTCGTCAAGCTCGAGTACCTCAACCCCGGTGGCTCCTCGAAGGATCGCATCGCGGGCCGCATCATCGACGCGGCCGAGCGCGAGGGCAAGCTGCTGCCGGGCGGCACCATCGTGGAGCCCACGTCGGGCAACACCGGGGTGGGCCTCGCCCTGGTGGCGCAGCAGCGCGGCTACCGCTGCGTCTTCGTGCTGCCCGACAAGGTGGGCGAGGACAAGCGCAACGTGCTGACCGCCTACGGCGCCGAGGTCGTCGTCACGCCGACGGCGGTGGCGCCCGACAGCCCCGAGTCGTACTACTCGGTGAGCGACCGGCTCGTGCGCGAGATCCCGGGCGCCTTCAAGCCCGACCAGTACTCCAACCCGAACGGCCCGCGGTCGCACTACGAGACCACCGGCCCGGAGATCTGGCGGGACACCGACGGCCGCGTCACGCACTTCGTCGCCGGCGTCGGCACGGGCGGCACCATCACCGGGACCGGCCGCTACCTCCGCGAGGTCTCCGGCGACACGGTCCGCATCGTCGGCGCCGACCCCGAGGGGTCGGTCTACTCGGGCGGCACCGGCCGCCCCTACCTGGTCGAGGGCGTGGGCGAGGACTTCTGGCCCGCCGCCTACGACCCGAGCGTGCCGCACGAGATCATCGCGGTGAGCGACGCGGAGTCGTTCGCGATGACCCGGCGCCTCGCCCGCGAGGAGGGCATCCTCGTGGGCGGCTCCAGCGGCATGGCCGTGGTCGCGGCCCTGCGGGCCGCGCGCGACCTGAGCGCCGACGACGTCGTCGTGGTCCTGCTGCCCGACGGCGGCCGCGGGTACCTCGGCAAGATCTTCAACGACACCTGGATGCGGTCCTACGGCTTCGCGCCGGCCATCGAGGACCACACCGTCGCGGACGTGCTGGCCGCCAAGGCCGACCGCACCCCGCCCCTGCTCTACGTGCACCAGACCGACACGGTGCGGGAGGCGATCGACCGGATGACCCGGTCCGGCGTCTCCCAGCTGCTCGTGCTCACCGCGGAACCGCCCGTGGTGCTCGGCGAGATCGCCGGCGCCGTGCACGAGGACGAGCTGCTCGACGGGGTGTTCGCCGGCAAGGCGAACCTGTCGGACGAAGTCGGTGGCCTGATCGGCCGGCCCCTGCAGCTCATCGGCGTCAACGAGCCGGTCGGGACGCTGCGCGCGGCCCTGGCCGACGAGACCGCACTGCTCGTGACCGACGGCGGCAAGGCCCTCGGCGTGGTCTCCCGCTCCGACCTGCTCGACTACCTCGCGGTCTGACCCGCACGCACCCTTCGAAGAGAGACCTGACCTCCCATGACCGACGCCCGACCGAGCCGTTTCGACACGCTCGCCATCCACGCGGGACAGCGCACCGACCCGACCACCGGCGACGCGATCCCCGCGATCCACGTCACCTCCACCTATGCCCAGGACGGCATCGGCGGGCTGCGCGGCGGGTACGAGTACTCGCGCGGCGGCAACCCCACCCGCACGGCCCTGGAGGAGCAGCTCGCGGCCATCGAGGGCGGCGCGCACGGCATCTCGTTCGCCTCCGGCCTGGCCGCCGAGGACGCGCTGCTGCGCGCCGTGGTAGCCCCCGGGGACCACGTGCTCGTGCCGAACGACGTCTACGGCGGCACGCACCGCCTGATCCGCACCGTGCACGGCAAGGCGGGCGTGGCGCACACGACCGTGGACACCGCCGACCTCGACGCCGTGCGCGCCGCCGTGCGCCCCGAGTCCAAGGTGCTGTGGGTGGAGACGCCGTCGAACCCGCTGATGAAGATCAGCGACATCCCCGCGCTGGCCGAGCTGGCCCACGAGCACGGCCTGCTGCTGGTGGTCGACAACACGTTCGCCTCCCCCGCGCTGCAGCGCCCGCTCGACCTCGGCGCCGACGTCGTGGTGCACTCCACGACCAAGTACCTCGGCGGGCACTCCGACGTCGTCGGCGGCGCCGTCGTCGTCAAGGAGGGCGCCGACGAGCTCGCCGAGCAGGTGCGCTACGTGCAGTTCGCCGCGGGCGCCGTCTCCGGGCCGTTCGACGCGTTCCTGACCACCCGCGGCATCAAGACGCTGTCGGTGCGCATGCAGCGCCACTCCGAGACGGCGCAGACACTCGCCGAGCGCCTCGTGCACCACCCCGCCGTCGCGCGCGTGCTGTACCCGGGCCTGCCCGACCACCCCGGCCACAAGATCGCCGCGCACCAGATGACGCGGTTCGGCGGCATGATCTCGCTGGACCTCGCCGGCGGCGAGGCGGCCGCGCGCACGTTCGCCGAGTCGACCGAGGTGTTCCTGCTGGCCGAGTCGCTCGGCGGCGTCGAGTCGCTGGTCAACTACCCGAGCGAGATGACCCACGCGTCGGTGCGTGGCACGGAGGCCGAGGTCTCGCCGTCGATCGTCCGCCTGTCGGTGGGCCTGGAGGACGTGACGGACCTGCTGGACGACGTCCTGCAGGCCCTGGACCGCATCTGACCCACCCCCTCCTTCGTTGAGTGCTGGCTATCTGCGGTCCGGAGGCCTTCCGGGCCGCAAATAGCCAGCACTCAACAACGTTCGAGGGGCGCTTAGGGTGAGGGCGTGACCGAACATGCTCCCGTGAGCGCCGCGATGCATCGCGCCAAGGCGGACGCCCGCGCCTCCCACACCACCGTGGGACAGGTGCGGCACCTGCCGGGCGACCGTGAGGAGATCGACTGCGCCTGCGGCATGACGCTGACCAACGGGCCGCACTGGTCCCTCGACGAGCACATCCGGCTGCACCGCGCCGAGGCGCGCTACCTGGCCCTGAGCGAGGTGGCGCCCGCGGGCATGCCGCGGCTCATCCCGGTGGATCCGGCGCGGTTGCCCCGTTGACGGGGCGGCCCCTCGACAGGGGCCGTCAGAGCTCGTCGGGGTCGTCCCAGGACACGCCGCTCGACGAGCCCGAGATCGGGTCGAGCTCGCAGCCGGCGAGGTTGCGTGGGGCCTTGGAGACGTCACCGCCGCCGAGCAGGCCGCGACGGGTGGCGACGCGGCGGGCGACCGGCGGCGCGATGTGGGCGTAGGAGGCGTTCGACTCGTCGACGAGATCGGTCGGGACCGATTCGGCCGAGTCACTGGTGGGCTGGGGTTCCCCCGTGATCATGGACCCATTCTCGCAGGAACTGGGGGTTCACCGCATCCGCTTGGCACAGTATTTCGAATCCACGCCAAGCCTCCACGACCACGGCACGCCCACCACGGGATCTCCCCCCACGTCCCCCCGCGGGGTGTGATGATCGTCCGATGCAGACGTGGCCCGGCCGCCCCTACCCCCTCGGGGCGACCTTCGACGGTACGGGGACGAACTTCGCGCTCTACTCCTCGGTCGCACAACGGGTGGAGCTGTGCCTCCTGGCGGACGACGACACCGAGACGCGCGTCGAGGTCACCGAGACGGACGCGCATGTGTGGCACGTGTACCTGCCCGGCGTCGGGCCGGGGACGCGCTACGGGTACCGGGTGCACGGGCCGTACGACCCGGCGTCGGGCCACCGCTGCAACCCCGCCAAGCTGCTGCTGGACCCGTACGCGAAGGCCGTGGACGGCGACCTCGACGGCGACCCGTCCCTGTTCTCGTACCCCTTCACGGACGTGGAGCAGGCCACGACGGGCACGACGCCGGACCCCGCCGACTCCCGGGGCCACACCATGGTCTCCGTGGTGGTCAACCCGTTCTTCGACTGGGGCCACGACCGCCCGCCGGCCACGCCGTACCACGAGACGGTGATCTACGAGGCGCACGTCAAGGGCCTGACGATGCGCCACCCCGACGTCCCCGACGAGCTGCGCGGCACCTACGCCGGGCTGGCCCACCCCGCGGTGATCGAGCACCTGCGCGGCCTGGGCGTCACGGCCATCGAGCTCATGCCCGTGCACCAGTTCGTCACCGACCCGTCGCTGGCCGCCAAGGGCCTGACGAACTACTGGGGCTACAACACGATCGGGTTCTTCGCCCCGCACAACGGCTACGCCGGCTACGGCAGCCGCGGCCAGCAGGTCATGGAGTTCAAGGCCATGGTCAAGGCGATGCACGAGGCGGGCATCGAGGTGCTGCTCGACGTCGTCTACAACCACACCGCCGAGGGCAACCACCTGGGCCCCACCCTGGGCTTCCGCGGCATCGACAACGCTGCCTACTACCGGCTGGTCGACGGCGACGACGCGCACTACTTCGACACGACCGGCACCGGCAACTCGCTCCTCATGCGCTCCCCCGCCGTGCTCCAGCTCATCATGGACTCGCTGCGGTACTGGGTCGAGGAGATGCACGTCGACGGGTTCCGGTTCGACCTGGCGGCCACGCTCGCCCGCCAGTTCCACGAGGTCGACCGGCTGAGCGCGTTCTTCGACATCGTGCACCAGGACCCCGTCATCTCCCAGGTCAAGCTGATCGCCGAGCCGTGGGACCTGGGCGACGGCGGTTACCAGGTGGGCGGGTTCCCGCCGCTGTGGACCGAGTGGAACGGTCGCTACCGCGACACGGTGCGCGACTTCTGGCGCGGCGAGCCGGCCACCCTGCCGGAGTTCGCCTCGCGCCTGACCGGGTCCAGCGACCTGTACGAGCACAGCGGCCGGCTGCCGAGCGCGTCCATCAACTTCGTCACCGCGCACGACGGCTTCACGCTCGCCGACCTGACGGCATACAACGAGAAGCACAACGAGGCGAACGGCGAGGACAACCAGGACGGCGAGAACCACAACCGGTCCTGGAACTGCGGCGCCGAGGGGCCCACGGACGACCCCGGGATCAGAGAGCTGCGCGCCCGCCAGCGCCGCAACCTGCTCGTGACGCTGATGCTGAGCCAGGGCGTGCCGATGATCGCCCACGGCGACGAGCTCGGCCGCACCCAGCAGGGCAACAACAACGCCTACTGCCAGGACAACGAGCTCACGTGGGTGGACTGGGGCGGCCCGGACGGGCTGGACGCCGAGAGCGCCGCCCTGCTGGAGTTCGCCCGGCAGGCCGTGCGGCTGCGCCGCGACCACCCGATCCTGCACCGCCGCCGGTTCTTCGACGGGAAGGTCTCGCCGAACGCCGCCGGCGGGCCGGCGGACATCGAGTGGCTCGACCTCACCGGCGCCCGGATGGACGACACCGACTGGCACCAGGCCTACGCCCGGACCGTCGCCGTCTTCCTCAACGGCGACGCGATCACGGAGACGGGGCGCCGCGGCGAGGCGGTGGTCGACGACTCCTTCCTGCTGCTGCTCAACGCCCATTTCGAGGCGCTGGACTTCACGCTGCCGCCCGCCGGCTACGGGGAGTCGTGGACCGTGGTCCTGGACACCGACGGCAGCGCCGAGCCGGGGACGACGCTCCAGGCAGGCACCGGTCTGTCCGTGACGGGCCGCAGCGTGGTCGTACTGACTCGCCCATCCGGAACACCGGGCTAGGCTGTCGGCCGTGACCGGACCGAGGAGTGGAACCGGAGGCAGCACCCCACCGCCCCGCCCGGGCCCTGACATGCCCGTTCCCGGGCCCAGACCGGTGGTGTGGGCCCCGCGCGCCCGCATCATCGAGGTGCTCGTGCCGTACGACCCGTACGAGGAGCCCGAGCACATGCCGCTGCGCCTCGTGGGTGCCGGCGAGCCCGGGTACTGGGGCGCCGACAGCGTGCTCGGCCACGGCACCGACTACGGCTACTCCGTGGACGGCGGCCCCCTGCTGCCCGACCCGCGCAGCGTGTGGCTGCCGCAGGGCATCCACGGGCCCACGCGCGTCTTCGACCCGGCCTTCGAGTGGACCGACGGCACGTGGTCCCCGCCGGACCTCTCCACGAGCGTGCTCATGCACGTCGACATCGAGACCTTCACGCCCGCGGGCACGCTGGACGCCGCCGCCGAGCTGCTGCCCACGATCGCCGGCCTCGGGGTGCACGGCGTCGAGCTCGCGCCCGTCGCGGCGTTCGACCCGGCGCTCGGCCCCGCCCGCGGCGTGCGCCTGTACTCGGTGCACGAGCCGTACGGCGGCCCGCGGGCGCTCCAGCGGTTCGTCGACGCCGCCCACGCCGCGGGGCTCGCCGTCGTCCTGGACATCCCCTACCGCTGGGCCGTGGCCGACGAGCTCGGCCTGGAGGCCTACGGCCCCTACCTGACGGGCGGCGGCGGCCGCCCGCGCGCGGCCCGGACCGAGATGGGCGACGCGGGCGAGTACGCCCTGCAGGCCATGCGCCCCCGGACGGGCCAGGTGCCCCTGGACCGGCCGCGGACCGGCCCCATCCAGCTCCGCACCGGCCAGGTGCCCACGATCGGCACGCGGGCCGGCAAGGTGCCGTCGTCGCCGACCGTGCGGACCGACTACGTGGGCGACCGCATCAACCTCGACGGCAGCGGCAGCCGCGGGCCCCGGGACTTCCTCGTGGACGACGCGCGGCACTGGCTGCGCGAGTACCACGTGGACGGCCTGGTGCTCGACGTCGACGCGCTCGTGGACCGCTCCCCCACGCCGTTCCTCGGCGAGCTGGCCGACTACGTCGTCGGCCTGGGCGAGCAGCTCGAGCGCCGGTTCAGCCTGCTCGTGGACGGGCCGGGCCGGAGCGACCGGCTCACCACCATCCTGCTGCGCATCCTGTCCGGGCCGGGCAAGACCGAGGACATCCAGGCCCTGCAGATGCTGGCCGACCTGGTGCACCCGTCGGTGCGCCGCGCCACCCGGCAGAACGGCGGGCGGCGCAGCCGCGTGCGGTCCGGCGCCAGCGTGGTGGAGGACATCACCCGCCTGCCCGCGGCGCAGCTCACGGTGCCGTGGGCCGGCGAGGAGAGCCCCGCCACGGCGCTGCTCGGCGTGGACGACGTCGACATCCGGGCCAGCGTGCTCGCCACCGTCATCCTCGCGGGCAACCCGCTGGTGCTCGACACGGTGCACGTGCCCGTGGTCCCGCGCAACGTCAACGAGCAGCGGCTCGCGAGCTGGGCGCACGACCTGATCGCGATCCGGCTCGCCATCACCGACGAGCTGGACCTCCCCCTGGAGATCCGGTCCACCGCCGACCGCTCGGTCATCGCGGTGCTGCGCGGCAGCCTGGCGTTCGTGCTCAACACGGGGCACGGCCTGGCCGCGCTGCGGCTCGGGAGCCTCCTACGGCCCGCCGAGGGCGCCACCCGGGCCCCGCTGCCCGGGGCGTTCCGGCTGGCCGCCGCGTGGGAACCGGGGGCGACCCGCCTGGTCGGCGACACCCTCACGGTCCCGCCCCGGATGACGGCCGTGCTGCGCGCGGACACCTGACCTGGGAACCTGGGTGCGGGGAACGGCACCGACCGGTCCCGCGAAGGAGGCGTCCGATGGCGAAGAAGCCGGGCAGGTCGACCGGGAAGCACGCGGGGAAGAGCGCGGGCAAGGCCGCGGGAAAGAACGGCGGCAAGGCCGCGGTGAAGAACGACGGCAAGACCGCGGTGAACAGCGCGAGGAAGTCCGCGCCACCGCCGGGTCCGGCCGACCGGTGGGAGACGCCGGCGGCCGACGTCCTGCGGTGGGTGCGCGGCACCGACCTGAGCGCCCTGGACCAGGCCGGCACGCCCGGCTGGGCGGGCGACCGGGCCGACGGCGAGAAGCTCATGGCCGCCCGCGGCGAGGAGCTCGCCGACCTGCAGGAGCGCCTCTTCGCGCACGGCCGCACCGGCGGTGACCGGTCCGTGCTGCTCGTGCTGCAGGGCCTGGACACCTCGGGCAAGGGCGGCATCGTGCGGCACGTGGTGGGCATGGTGGACCCGCAGGGCGTGATGCACCGCGGGTTCGGCGTGCCGACGCCGGAGGAGCAGCAGCACGACTACCTCTGGCGCATCCGCAACGCCCTGCCCCGGCCCGGCTACCTCGGGGTCTTCGACCGGTCGCACCACGAGCAGGTCCTGGTGGTCCGGGTGGACCGGCTGGAGCCGGTCCGGGTCTGGCGCAAGCACTTCGCCGAGCTGAACGCGTTCGAGGCCGAGGTGGCGGCGTCGGGCACCGTGATCGTGAAGGTGACGCTCGTCGTGTCGCCCGACGAGCAGAAGAAGCGCCTGGCCAAGCGTCTGGAGCGGCCGGACAAGCACTGGAAGTACAACCCGAGCGACATCGACGTGCGGCTCAAGCTTCCCGAGTACCTGGCGGCCTACCAGGAGATGCTGGACCGCACCTCCACCAAGGAGGCGCCCTGGTACGTGGTGCCGGCCGACCGGAAGTGGTACGCCCGCCTGGCCGTCACCGAGCTGCTGACGGACGCCCTGCGGTCGCTGGACCTGGGCTGGCCGCCCGCCGACTTCGACGTGGCGGCGGAGAAGGCGCGGCTCGCGGCGACGTGAGCCGCGCTGGTCGAGCCTGTCGAGACCGTCAGTTCTGGCTGGCGCTCTGCTCTTCTGTCGGCTCAGTCTGTGGTTCCGCTCCGGCTCAGCCGACGAGCTTGCGGCCCGCCTCGGCCAGCGCACCCAGCCGGGACAGGGCCCGGTAGTACTTCTTGCGGTACCCGCCGGCGAGCATCTCGTCGGTGAACAGGCCGCGCGTGTCTCCCGCGCCGGCCAGCAGCACGGGCACGTCGCGGTCGTACAGCCGGTCCACGAGCACCACCAGGCGCAGCGCGACGGCCTGCGCCGTCACCGGGTGCACACCCGTGAGGGCGACGACGGAGACGCCGTCGAGCAGCGCGCCGTAGCGGCTCGGGTGCACCGTGGCGAGGTGCTCCAGCAGGTCGTCGAACGCGTCGAGCGTGGCGCCCGGACGGGCGGCGGCCGCCGTGACCGCCTCGACGGTCAGCGGCTCGGGATCCGTCACGACGTCGCGGTGGCGGTAGTCCTCGCCGTCGACCCGCAGCGTCTCGAAGCGGTCGGACAGCGCCTTGATCTCCCGCGCGAAGTCCTGGGCGGCGAACCGGCCCTCGCCCAGCGCGCCGGGCAGCGTGTTGGACGTCGCGGCCAGCGCGACGCCGCGGTCGGCCAGCTCCCGCATGAGGCGCGACATGAGGGTCGTGTCGCCGGCGTCGTCCAGCTCGAACTCGTCGATGCAGACCAGCTTCTTCGCCGCCAGCGCCTCGACCGTCGGGAGGAACCCGAGGGCCCCCACGAGGTTGGTGTACTCGACGAACGTGCCGTACGCGACAGCACCCGATCCGAGGGCCTCGCCCACGGCGTGGGCCAACGAGGTGAGCAGGTGCGTCTTGCCGACGCCGAAGCCGCCGTCGAGGTACACCGCGGGGGCCGGGCGGCGGCGCGCGAACAGGCCGCGCCGCGGGGCCGTGATCTCCTGCGCGATCTCCGTCAGGCGGGCCAGGGCGCGGCCCTGGCTGGGGTGCGCCGGGTTGGCGCGGTACGTCGCGAACCGCGCGGCGGCGAAGTGCCGCGGCGGTACGAGGTCGGTGACGAGCCGGTCGACGGGAACCTGCGGCCGGACGGCGCTGAGGGCCTGGGTGGTCCGGACGGTCTGGGTCTCGGTGGCGGGGGCTGTCACGAAGCAGAAGATTACCGGCGGCCGAGGTCACGGGGCGTGCCACGAGAGCAACGTCACACGCTGCGGTCCCCCGTGGAGTCACACATGGACGACGGCGGGTGCGCCGGGCCGGTCGAGCACCTCGCCGAGGGCGTGGACCACCTGGGCGGCGGTCCGCGTCTGGGCCGGGTCCACGTTGCGGTCGTCGCCCGCGACGGCGTGGTCGATGACGAGCTCGTGGAACCGCACCCCGGACGGCCGCTGCTCCTCCTCCAGGCGCAGCACCTGGACCAGCATCGCGAGCCCGGCCCCGGTCACGCTGATCACGCCGGAGCCGGCCATGGCCTCGCGCGAGGCCGATCCGTTGATCACGACGTACGGGTCTCCGGGCCGCAGCAGCGGGACGAGCGCGCGGGCGGCGTCGAGGTGCGCGGTGAGGTGGGAGGCCAGCGTCGCGGCCCACCGGTCCGGGTCGTCGTCCAGCAGGGCGGCGCCCTTGTGCCAGCCGCCGATCGACGCCACGACGGCCCCGGGCAGCGGGGCGCCGGCCCGTCCGCAGGCGCTGCGGACGGCGTCGGGCAGGTCGGCGAGGGTCTCGTACCGGACGGGGCGCACGCCGCCGGCGTCGGGCAGCGGGCCGCGGGCCGCGGCGAGCACCGCGCGCCCGTCGGCAGCCAGGCCGCGGGCGACCCGGCTGCCGACGTAGCCGCTGGCCCCGACCACGAGGACGGGGCGGGGACCGGTCATGCGGCTCAGACTAGGTCAGAGCGCGGCCGGCTGCGGCACGGCCCTCGGGTCGGGCCCGAACCGGTTGGGTCCGGGCTCGCCCGGCAGGGCGAGCAGCACGACGATGATGATCCCGCCGACGACCGGGACGAGGCACAGCAGGTAGAACCAGCCGGACTTCCCGGTGTCGTGCAGGCGCCGCACGCCCGCCGCGAGGAGCGGCACGAACGCACCGAGCGCGACGATCCCCACGAGGGCCGAGCCGATCGACCCGAGCACCCCGGGCTCCTGCGTGACCGGGTCCATCGTGACCAGGGCCGGGATCAGGAGCGCCACGAAGATCACGGCGTTCACGATCGCGAGCGCGAGGTAGAAGAACCAGTACTCGGAGGCCCGGGCGCGCCCGGTGAAGTCGCCGTACCTGCGCAGGCAGGTCCGGACGGAGTCGACGATCGACACGTAGGTCAGACCGCGGCGGCCTGGTCGACGGCCTTCGGGTCGGGGCCGAACTGGTTCGGGCCCGGGGTGCCGGCGGAGGCGCCCCACACGATCAGCAGGATGAAGTTGACGAACGGGATCAGAAGGAGGAACGCCAGGGCGCCCGACTTGCCGGTGTCGTGCAGGCGGCGGACGATCACGGCGAGCGTCGGCAGGAGGAGCGCGAGCGCGACCAGCGAGACGACGAGGTAGCCAGTCGTCAGGGAGCCGGGCATGGCGGGCACCGTGGTGCTGCCGGCGTTGGCGGCCTCAAGCATGGCCGTCGTGTAGGCCGTCAGGCCCGGCACGATGAGCGCGAAGTAGAGCACGCTCTCGAGGATCGTCACGGCAAGGTAGTACCACCAGAACTCGGAGCGCCGGGCACGGCCGCTGAACGTGGCGTACTTCGACAGCACGGTCCGGATGGACTCGATGAACGACATCAGGAAAAAGCCTCTCTCACGGTTCTTACCGGAAATCTCCAGCAAGTGCGCACACAGTGTCCCGATCCGTCAATAAGTGCGCAAGGTTTAAATCTGGGCAGAAGTACCCATGGGTGAGAAAGGCCCCCGAACATGTCAGACGCTCAGGTCCCTCCAGGGGCCTGAGCGTCTGACACGTCCGGGCGGAACCGCCGGGGTCAGTAGCCCGTCGCGGTGGGCTCCGGGTAGTACTGCGCGTACTTGCGGCGGTAGTTCTGCGTGATCGCCTCGACGATGAGCCGGCGCTTGAGGCCGGAGTCGCCGTCGTACTTCAGCGGGTTGACCACGTCGCCGCTCGCCTTGAGCGCCTTGAGCCGGTGCTTCAGCTCCGGGTCCAGCACGTACTTGGACAGCAGGCCGAAGGGCACCACCGTGTACAGCACCTCGCGGACCGCCCGCACGGGGCGGATCGGCCGGTGCAGCACCCAGTCCTCGACCAGCACGCGGGCCACGTTGGCCCCGCCCGCCGTCACGTAGTAGTTGTTCCGGCCGATGCGGGGGTTCACCTCGAAGTACACGTGCTTGCCCGTGCGCGGGTCCAGCTTGTAGTCGAAGTTGGCGAAACCCACGTAGCCGGTCAGGTCGAGGAACCGGGTGGCCGCGTCCATGGCGTCGTCGTACGCCTCGACCAGGATCGCGGCCGGGATGCCGAGCGTGCCCGGCGTGTGCTCCTCCAGCAGCACCCGGCCCGTGGCCAGGAGCGTGACCTCGCCCGACGTGTCGCGGTACGCGGTCAGGGACCGCATCTGCGTCTCGTCGCCCGGGATGAACTCCTGCACCAGGAACGTGCCCGGGTAGTTGGCGTCCGCCAGGTGACCCAGGATCACGTCGAGCTCCTCGCGGGAGTCGATGTGGTGGATCTTCGCCTTGCCGGGGAAGTCCACGTAGTACCACTCGGCGCTGTTGGACGGCTTGCCGACCACCGGGTACTGCAGGTCCACCGTGAGCGCCGGCACCGCGGCGCGGCCGCCCTCGGCCACCAGCTTGGCGACGTCGACCGGCACCGTGCGCGGCGTCGGGATGCCGAGCTGGTCGCAGACCTGCGCGAAGCCCTCCTTGCTGCTGACCTGCTCCAGGACCGGCAGCGACGGGTACGGCAGCACGTAGCCGGCCGCCTCCAGCCGCTCCCGGTTCAGGATGACGGTGCGCACGTGCCAGTCGGCGTTCGTCAGCAGCACGAGCGTCTTGTCCCGGTGCTGCTGGGCGATGCCCTCCAGCGTCGAGAGGAACACGTCGACGTCGTCCAGCCCGGGCACCACCACGTTCTCGGCGATCGCCGAGTCCTGCATCGCGCGCGTGGCCACCTTGGACAGCACGACGGCGTGCGTGCGGTACTGCTCGTGGAACGCACGCACCAGGGCGTACATCCCGACGTCGCCGCCGATCCCCACCACCAGCATCTCGGGAGCCGTCTGCTCCCCGCCGCCTACCGGTCCCTGCTCAGCGGGGAAACCCCTCACGCCTCGGCCTCCGTGCGGTCGCCGGACCACTCCGTGTGGAAGGTGCCCTCGCGGTCGACCCGCTTGTAGGTGTGGGCGCCGAAGAAGTCGCGCTGCGCCTGCACCAGGGCGGCCGGGAGCCGCTCGGCGCGGACGCCGTCGTAGTACGCGAGCGAGGACGAGAACGCCGGCGTGGGCACGCCGTTCTGTGCCGCACCGGCCACGACGCGGCGCCAGGCGGGCAGGCCGCTCGCGACGGCGTCGGTGAAGTACGGGTCGGCGAGCAGCAGCGGCAGGTCGGCGTCGCGCTCGTAGGCCTCGGTGATCCGGTTGAGGAACCGGGCGCGGATGATGCAGCCGCCGCGCCAGATCCGGGCCATCGCGCCCCGGTCGATGTCCCAGCCGAACTCCGCGGCGGCCGCGGCGATCTGGTCGAAGCCCTGCGAGTAGGCGACGACCTTGGAGGCGTAGAGGGCCTGGCGGACGTCCTCAACGAATGCAGCACGGGAGGCGTCGTCCTTGGGTGCCTCCCACTCGGCCGCGTGCGCCGGCAGCGCGGCGCGGGCTGCCGCGCGCTGCGGCACCGAGCCGGAGAGGGCGCGGGCGAAGGTGGCCTCCGCGATGCCGGTGATCGGCACGCCCAGGTCCAGGCCGTTCTGCACCGTCCAGCGGCCGGTGCCCTTCTGCTCCGCCTGGTCGAGCACGATGTCGACGAACGCCTTGCCGGTCTCCGCGTCGACGTGCTGGAGCACGTCCGCGGTGATCTCGATGAGGAACGACTCCAGGTCGCCCGTGTTCCACTGCGCGAAGATCTGCCCGATCTCCGCGGCCGAGGCACCCAGCCCCTGGCGCAGCAGGTCGTAGGCCTCCGCGATGAGCTGCATGTCGGCGTACTCGATGCCGTTGTGCACCATCTTGACGAAGTGCCCGGCGCCGTCGGAGCCCACGTAGGTGCAGCACGGGGAGCCGTCCACCTTCGCGGAGATGTCCTCCAGGATGGGCCCGAGCGACGTGTACGACTCGCGCGTTCCGCCCGGCATGATGGACGGGCCGTTCAGCGCGCCCTCCTCGCCGCCGGAGACGCCGGTGCCGACGAAGTGCAGGCCGTGCTCCTTGAGGGCCGCCTCGCGCCGGATCGTGTCCGGGAAGTGGGCGTTGCCGGCGTCGACCACGATGTCGCCCTCCTCGAGGAGGGGCACCAGCTCGTCGATGACGGCGTCCGTGGGACCGCCGGCCTTGACCATGATGACCACCTTGCGCGGCCGCTCCAGCGACGCGACGAAGTCCGCCATGGACTCGCTCGGGACGAACTTGCCGTCGTCACCGTGCTCCGTGACCAGCGACTCGGTCTTCGCGTACGAGCGGTTGTGGACCGCCACCGTGTATCCGTGACGTGCGAAGTTCCGCGCGAGGTTGCGACCCATCACCGCCAGCCCGGTGACGCCGATCTGTGCTGTGCCTGACACGTTCTTGCTCCTTCTGCAGTGGAAGACGGGCCGGCGCCCGCGGTGCGCGCGCCGCGACCCGCTTGCCAGCCTAGTGCCCAGGCTCGGTTCGCCACCGCGCAGGTCACGATCCGGCGTCAGCCGCGCGCCTCCCCGTGGCGGCGGCACCACGGACGTACGGTGAAGTGGTGACCAGCGGCCCGCCCACCGGTGTTCCCGTCGACTTCGCAGCAGCGCTGGCTGACCTGCGCGGCGCGGCCCTGCGCGCCGAGGTACGCCTCACCGAGATCCCCGCGCCGCGCCGGGTGGCGCCGTTCAGCGTGGCGCTCTCGGGCGACGTCCTGCCGGGCGCGCCGCCGGGCCGGCGCGAGCCGGACCGGTCCGACGAGCACGACCACGACACCGACCCGCTCGCCACCGGCCGCTTCGTCGTGCTGCACGACCCCGCGGGGCAGGAGGCCTGGCACGGCACGTTCCGCGTGGTGACCCTGGTGCGGGCCACGCTGGAGCCCGAGATGGCGGCCGACCCGATGCTGGCCGACGTCGCCTGGTCCTGGGTGGGCGAGTGCCTCGAGTCCGCGGGGCTGGCCCCGGGCACCGACACGCTGGCCGACGGCGGCACGGTCACCCGCGTGCTGTCGCAGAGCTACGGCGCCCTGGACGGCACGCCGGACGCGGTCGACCTGGAGATCCGCGCGTCGTGGACACCCGTCGACACGCGGCTCGGGACGCACCTGCGCGCGTGGGCCGCGCTGCTCACCATGGCCGCGGGAGTGCCGCCGCTGCCCGAGGGCGTCGCGGCTCTCACCAGGCGTTTTACCGACCGATCCAGGCAACGCCATACGGTAGGCCCATGACCACCACGGAGCGAGGAGTCCCTGCGGAGACATCGACGCCCGTGCCGCCACCCGTCACCCCCCTGACCGAGCCCGCCGACGGGCTGCCCGATGTCGTGGCGACGCCGGGCGCGTTCGCACGCGTCGTCGAGGCGTTCGCCGCCGGCTCGGGTCCCGTGGCGGCCGACGCCGAGCGCGCCTCCGGGTACCGCTACGGGCAGGCGACGTACCTGGTCCAGGTACGGCGCGCCGGTGCGGGCACGGCACTGATCGACCCCGTCGGCGTGCCCGACCTGAGCGCGCTGGGCGAGGCCGTGGGCGACGCCGAGTTCGTGCTGCACGCCGCCTCCCAGGACCTGCCGGGCCTCGCCGCGCACGGCCTGCACCCGGCCCGTGTCTTCGACACCGAGCTCGCGGCGCGGCTGCTCGGCATGGAGCGCGTGGGCCTGGCCGCCGTCGTCGCCGAGGTGCTCGGGCTGGGGCTGGCGAAGGAGCACTCCGCCGTCGACTGGTCCACGCGCCCGCTGCCGGAGGACTGGCTGCGGTACGCCGCCCTCGACGTCGAGGTGCTCGTCGAGCTGCGCGACCGCCTCGCCGAGCGCCTGGAGGCGGCCGGCAAGACGCAGTGGGCCGAGCAGGAGTTCGAGGCGGTGCGCACCGCCGCCCCGCCGGCGCCGCGCGTCGACCCGTGGCGCCGCACCTCCGGCATGCACGTGCTGCGCAACCCGCGCCAGGTCGCCGCCGTGCGGGCGCTGTGGGTCGCGCGGGACGCGAGCGCCCAGGCGCGCGACATCTCGCCGGGCCGGGTGCTGCCCGACCGTGCCATCGTGGCGGCGGCCAAGGCCATGCCGCGGACGGCCGGGCAGCTCGTGCTGCTGCCCGAGTTCGCGGGCAAGGGCACCAAGCGCCGGGCCGCCTACTGGCAGAAGGCGATCGACGACGCGCGGGCCCTGCCCGACGCCGAGCTGCCGTCCGTGCGCGGCCCGCGCTCCGACGGCCCGCCGCCGCCGCGCACCTGGGGCGACCGCGACGCCGTCGCCGCGCGCCGCCTCACCCTCGCCCGGGAGCTGGTGACCGCGCTGTCCGAGGAGCTGAGCGTCCCGGTGGAGAACCTGCTGCAGCCCGACGCGCTGCGCCGGCTGTGCTGGACCCCGCCGTCGCCCGCGGACGTCGCCGCGATCGCCGAGTTCCTGCGCGGGCGTGGTGCCCGCGAGTGGCAGGTCGGGCTCCTGGCCGAGGGTCTGGAGCGGGCGTTCGCGCAGGCCGCGCAGGAACCGGTGTGAAAGCCCCGCGCCGACCCCAGTAGAGTCGTCCCCATGCCAGCCCTGTCGGAGCCCATCACGCTCGCCGTCGACGTCGTCACCGATCCTTCGACCTGGGACCGCGAGGTGCTCGCCCTCGGCGGGCACCCGCTCCAGCTGTGGGGCTGGGGCGAGGTCAAGGCGGCCGGGAGCTGGCGCGCGCACCGGCTGCGCGTCACCGAGGACGGCTCGACCGTCGGCCTCGCGCAGCTGCTCGTGCGGCCGCTGCCGGCCCAGTTCCGGGCGCTGTCCTACGTGCCGCGCGGCCCCGTCGTCGCGCACCACGACGGCGAGACCGCCCAGGCGGTCTTCGGCGTGGGCGACACCGCGACCCGCAACGCCGTGACCAACACGGTGGTGGAGTGGGCGCGCGAGAACGTGGGCGGCGTCGGCATCACCATCGAGCCGGACTGGCCCGCGGGCACGCAGCTCGACCTGGCCGGACGGCGGTACGCCCCCAACCAGATCCTCATCCCGAGCACGCTGATCCTGGACCTGACCCGCCCGGCCGACGAGCTGCTGGCGGACATGCGCAAGTCCACGCGGTACGAGATCCGCAAGGGCTCGCGCGCCGGGCTGGACATCCGCCGGGTCACCGAGGACGCCGAGGTGCTGCGGGTGCTCGACGTCTACAAGGAGACCGCGCAGCGCGCCGGGTTCGCCATCCACGCCGACGAGTACTACCTCGACATCAACCGGCAGCTCGGCGACAAGTCGGTGCTGGTGGCCACCTACATCGACGACGTGCCGGCGTGCTTCGCGTGGTGCGTCAACTCGGCCAGCACCTCGTTCCTGCTGTACGGCGGCGGCAACGACGCCGGCCGCAAGGCCACGGCCACCGCGCCCACCTACTGGCGCACCATCGAGATCGCCCGCGAGCAGGGCCTCGTGCGGTACGACATGAACGGCCTGCTCAACGACGGCATCAGCGACTTCAAGAAGAGCTTCGCGAAGCACACCGACGAGCTCGTCGGGTCGATCGACGTGTCCTTCTCGCGCTGGTACACCACCTGGAACAGCGCGCTGCCCACGGCCAAGAAGGTGGTCCGCAAGCTCCGCGGCAACTAGCCGCCGCGCCACCCGCCGGGACGCCGCCCGCCGGAGCGCCGCCCCGCCGGAGCGCGCCCCCGCGCTCGGCTCACCGAGCGACGCACAAGTGCGCTTGTACCCCGTCATCGGGCCCGGAACCAGCGTGATTTCGGGCCCGATGACGGGGTAGAAGCGCACTTTCGTGCGTCCGAGACTGGGTTTCAGGACGGCGCGGGACGCCGTCTCAGATCGTGCGTGCTTTTTACCGGTACTCGCGGTAGCGTGTATCTCGATCCAGCGGCGTCGCTCATGGACGCCGCCGTCCCGAAAACCCCAGGAGTTCTGCTGATGACCGCAGCCCCGGAAACACCGCGTGCCCGCCGCGCCGTACGCGACGTCGTCTTCGTCGACGGCGCCCGGACGCCGTTCGGCAAGGCCAAGCCCGACGGCATGTACGCGCAGACGCGTGCCGACGACCTGATCGTCAAGGTGGTGCGCGAGCTGCTGCGGCGGCACCCCGAGCTCCCGCCGGAGCGCATCGACGAGGTCGCGATCGCCGCCACCACGCAGCAGGGCGACCAGGGGCTCACTCTCGGCCGCACCGTGGGCATGCTCGCCGGCCTCCCCCAGTCCGTGCCGGGCTACGCCATCGACCGCATGTGCGCCGGCGCCATGACGGCCGCCACGACCACGGCCGCGGGCATCGCCATGGGCGCCGCCGACGTCGTGATCGCGGGCGGCGTGGAGCACATGGGCCGCCACCCGATGGGCTTCGACGCCGACGTCAACCCCCGGTTCGTGGCCGAGAAGCTCGTGGACCCCCAGTCCCTGAACATGGGCGTCACCGCGGAGAACCTGCACGACAAGTTCCCGCAGCTCACCAAGGAGCGCGCCGACCGGTTCGCCGTCGAGTCGCAGGCCAAGTACGCCAAGGCGCTGGCCAACGGGAACATCGAGCCGGACCTGGTCCCCGTCGCCGTCCGCTCGGCGGAGCTGGGGTGGGGCCTGGCCACCGCCGACGAGCTGCCCCGTCCGGAGACCTCCTTCGAGTCCATCCAGGGCCTGAAGACGCCGTTCCGCGCGGGCGGCCGGGTCACCCCCGCGACGTCCTCCCCGCTGACCGACGGCGCCACGGGCGCCATCCTGGCCGCCGGCGACGTCGCCGCCGAGCTGGGCCTGCCCGCCAAGATGCGCCTGGTGTCCTACGGGTACGCCGGCGTGCCGCCGGAGATCATGGGCTACGGCCCCGTGCCGTCGACCGAGAAGGCGCTGAAGGCCGCGGGCCTGACCATCGACGACATCGGCCTGTTCGAGCTGAACGAGGCGTTCGCCGTGCAGGTGCTGTCCTTCCTGGACCACTACGGCATCGCCGACGACGACCCGCGGGTGAACCCCTACGGCGGCGCGATCGCCATGGGCCACCCGCTGGCCAGCTCCGGCGTGCGCCTCATGACGCAGCTCGCCCGCGAGTTCGAGCAGCACCCCGAGGTCCGCTACGGGCTGACCGCCATGTGTGTGGGCCTGGGCCAGGGCGGCAGCGTCATCTGGGAGAACCCGCACCACGCCGACTACTCCGGCCACACGGACGAGGAGAACTGACCCGTGCCTGAGACCACCACCCCCAACGCTCCGGCGGAGCGCGTCACCCACTCGCTCGTCCGTGACGTCACCCTGCCCGGCGGCGCCGGCGTCCTCGCGCTGGTCACGCTGGACAACGGCCTGGACCACACCAAGCCGAACACGCTCGGGCCGGCCGGCATGGCCGAGCTCAGGGCAGCCCTGGAGGTCGTCCGCACCCGCGCCGAGGCCGGCGAGCTCGCCGCCGTCGGCGTCACCGGCAAGCCGTACTTCCTCGCCGCGGGCGCCGACCTCAAGGGCGTCACCTCCCTGAACGGCCACGCCGAGGCCGTCGAGCTGGGCCGCATGGGCCACGCCGCGTACACGATCCTGGGCGACCTGCGGGCCACCACGGGCGTGCCGACGTTCGCGTTCGTCAACGGCCTCGCGCTCGGCGGTGGCCTCGAGGTCGCCCTGAACTGTGACTACCGCACCGTGGCGTCCGACGCCGCCGCGCTCGGCCTGCCGGAGACCGGCATCGGCCTGGTGCCCGGCTGGGGCGGCGCCTACCTGGTGCCGCGCCTGGTCGGCGTGGAGAAGGCCGTCGAGGTCATCCTGACCCGCCCGGCCGCCAACAAGCCCTTCAAGCCCGCCGAGGCCCTCAAGATCGGCCTGGTCGACGCGCAGTTCGACGCCGCCGACTTCCTGGAGCAGTCCATCATCTGGGCCGCCAAGGTGGTCACGGGCGAGATCGAGGTGCCCCGCCGGGAGCTCGACCCCCAGCCCGTGTGGGACGCCGTCGTCGGCGCCGCGAAGGCCCAGCTCGACGCCGTGGTCGGTACCTCGCGCCCGGCCCCGGGCCGCGCGCTGGAGCTGATCGCCGCCGCCCGCAACGCCTCGAAGGCGGACGCGTTCGCGGCCGAGGACGAGGCCCTCGCGGACCTGATCATGTCCGACGAGATGCGCGCCAGCATCTACGCGTTCAACCTGGTGGGCGCCGGCAAGAAGCCGGTGGGCGCGCCGGACCCGCAGCTCGCGCGGCCGGTCACCAAGGTCGGCGTGGTGGGCGCCGGCCTGATGGCCGCCCAGATGGCATTCCTCTTCGCCCAGCGCCTCGGCGTGCCCGTCGTCATGCGCGACCTCGACCAGGAGCGCGTGGACAAGGGCCTGTCCTTCGTCCGCGAGACGGCCGAGAAGCTGGCCGGGCGCGGGCGCCTGACGCCGGAGGCCGCCACCCGCATCGTCGCCTCGGTCTCGGGCACGACGGACCTCGGCGAGTTCGCCTCGTGCGACTTCGTGATCGAGGCCGTCACCGAGGTGATGGGGCTCAAGAAGAAGGTGTTCGCCGAGCTGGAGGGCGTCATCGCCCCCGAGACCATCCTGGCGACCAACACCTCGGCGCTGTCCGTCACCGAGATGGCGGCCGACCTGGCCCACCCGGAGCGCGTGGTCGGCATCCACTTCTTCAACCCCGTGGCCCAGATGCCGCTGGTCGAGGTGATCAACGCCGACAAGACGTCGCAGGAGGCCCTGGCCACGGCGTTCGCGATCACCAAGAAGCTGCGCAAGACCGCGGTGCTGTCGGGCGACCGCCCGGGCTTCGTCGTCAACCGCCTGCTGCTGCTGGTGATGGGCAAGGTCATGGACGCCATCGAGAACGGCACGCCCGTCGACGTCGCGGACCGCGCGCTCGCGCCGCTCGGCTTCCCCATGCCGACGTTCGAGCTGCTGGACCTGGTCGGCCCCGCCGTCGGCCTGCACGTGCTCACCTCGCTGCGCGAGGACCTGGGCGACCGCATCCCGGCCTCCCCCGGGCTGCAGAAGCTCGTGGCCGACGGCACCCGCGTGGTGCTCGACGCGCCCGCCAAGGGCCTGCCCAAGCCCGTCGACCCGGCCATCCAGGCCGTGTTCGGCGAGGCCCTCGTCGCGGGCGGGACCGGCCGCCACGGCGAGGTCGTGCTCGACGGCGACGGCGTGCTCGACGCGGTGCTCACCACCCTGACCACCGAGATCGGCCTCATGCTCGAGGAGGGCGTGGTGCCCGGGCCGCAGCAGATCGACCTCGCCATGATCCTCGGCGCCGGCTGGGGCTTCCACACGGGCGGCATCACGCCGTACCTGGACCGCACCGGCTACAGCGAGAAGGTCCTGGGCCGGCGCTTCCTGCCGGACGGCGTGGCGAACGTGCCCCTCTCCTCGCAGGGCTGAGCAGGACCACCGGGACCCTCCGGTACCGGCGCGCACGGTGTGCGCCCGGTGTCGGAGGGTCCCGCTACGCTCTGCGACCATGACAGCCGCCGGACCGGTCACGCGCGCGCACTACGTCGTCGTCGGCGACGGTCCCCTCGCCTTCCGCCTCACCCGGGCGCTGAGCACCCGCTTCCGGGGTACGGTCACCGTGCTGGTGCCCGACCGCACGTCGCGGTACGCCCAGGAGATGGCCGTGCTCGACGGCGTGGACGTCCTCGGGGCCGAGCGCGTCGACGAGAAGGCCCTCCGGGCGGCGGGCGCCGACCGGGCCGCCGCGGCCGCTCTCGTGGACCAGGACGACGGCGGCAACGTGGCCCTCGCGCTCCTGCTGCGCGAGACCTGGCCCGCGCTGCACGTCGTGGTGCGCATCTTCGACGAGTCGCTGGGCCGGCACCTGGAGCACGACCGCTGCACGGTCCTGTCGTCGTCGGCGTTCGCCGCGCCCGAGATCGTGGGCGCGGCGCTGCGGCGCCAGGTGCGGCTGCCGGTGCGGCACCGGCGTCTGGTCACCGTCTCGGACGAGGAGCCGTCCCTGCCCACCCGCATGGTCCTGTTCGCGACCGACGGGGCCGACACGGTGGTGGCCCTGCCGAGCGAGGGCGAGCTGGCGGCGCTCACGCCCAAGGTGCTCCTGGCGGACGCCGGCGAGGACGACGTGCTGCCGGAGGTCCGGGCGGAGCTGGAGCCCGACGAGGACGAGGTCGACCCGCACCGGCGCCGCCGCTTCGGCGAGTACCTGCGGACCCTGGCGCTCACGTCCGGGCGGAACCTCCTGCTCGCCGCAGGGGTGCTCCTGGTGGTGGTGCTCGTCGGGGCCGTGACCATCAAGCTGGCCACCGGCGCCTCGCTGCTGGGGGCCCTGTACGAGGCGGTGCTGCCCTCCCTGGCCGGCAGCGACCCCGACCACGACGCGCACCCGGTCGTGAAGGTCACGCAGGTGGCGCTGACGGTCGTGAGCGTCGCCGTCATCCCCTGGGTCACGGGTGTGGTGGTCGACGGCGTGGTGCGCACCCAGCGACTGCTCGACACCGGCTCCCCGCTGCACGCGATGTCCGACCACGTGGTCGTCGTCGGCATGGGTGACCTCGGCACCCGCATCGTGCGCTCCCTGGACCGGCGCGGCGTGCCGGTGATCGCGGTCGACGTCGACGAGTCGGCTCGCGGCATCGCCGTGGCGCGCGCCCGGGACGTGCCGGTGGTGATCGGCGACGCCCGGCGGGCCACGACCCTGCGCGGCGCGTACGTCGGGGCCGCGCAGGCGATCGTCGTGGTCACGAGCGGCGGCGCCACGACCATCGGGATCAGCTTCGCGGCCCGCTCGATCCCCCGGGCGAAGGACGCGCCGGCGAGCCTGCGCACCGTCCTGCGGGTGTTCGACCGGGACCTGGCCCGGCGGATCCGGCGCGAGATCCCGGACTCGGTGGGGCTCAGCTCGTCGTTCCTGGCCGCGCCGTCCTTCGCGGCCGCGATGATCGGCCAGGAGGTCAAGGCCACCATCCCGTACCGGGACCGCGTGCTCGTGCTCGCCGAGATCCTGGTCGAGCGGGGCAGCGCCCTCGACGGGGCGCACAGCAGCGACGTCACCTTCGACGAGGCCGACGCGACCCGCAGCCGCCTGCTGGCGTTCGACTCGGTGACCCACTCGAGCGGCGGCGGCGGGCGCATGTTCGAACCCTCGCAGGGCCGGCCGCTGAACCCGGGCGACCGCGTGTTCGTCATCGCGACCACGACGGGTCTGCTCCGCCTGCGCGACCTGGCGCGCGCCCCGGCGGGTCTGGCCCCGGCGACGAGCGGACTGAACGACTGACCCGATATCGGACCGTTCGCCGGTCCACCGCGCGCCTAGGGTCGAGACCATGCAGAACGGTCTCAGCGTCCCCCAGGGCGCGGCGCTCACCCTCGGCGCCATGCTCGGCACCGGCGTCATCTCGCTCCCGGCCCTCGCCGCCGGCGTGGCCGGTCCGGCCTCGCTCGTGGCGTGGGCGGGGCTCGTGCTCCTCTCGATCCCGCTCGCCACGACGTTCGCCGCCCTCGGTGCTCGCCACCCCGACGGCGGCGGCGTGGCCACCTACGCCCGGCTCGCGTTCGGCGAGCGGGCGTCCACGATGGTCGGCTGGGCGTTCTACGCGACCATCGGCGTGGGCGCGCCCGCCGCGGCGGGCTTCGCGGGCGCCTACGTCGCGGACGCCACCGGCGGCGGGGCCGGCACCGCCCTGGTCACGACGGTGGCCATCATCGCGGTGTGCGCCGTCATGAACTGGTTCGACCTGCGCGTCTCCGGCACGGCGCAGCTCGTCATCGCGGGCTCGGTGGCGCTGCTGCTGGCCGTGGCCGTGGTGGTGGCGCTGCCGCACGCGCAGCCGGGCAACCTCACGCCGTTCGCCCCGCACGGGTGGGGCGCGGTCGGCTCCGCGGCGGCGCTGCTGGTCTGGGCGTTCGCCGGCTGGGAGATCCTGGGCTCGCTTTCCGCGGAGTACCGGCACCCGTCCCGGGACATCCCGCGGGCCACGGCCGTCGCCGTGGCCGTGGTCGGCGTGCTGTACCTCGGCGTCGCGTTCGCCACGGTCGCGGTGCTCGGGCCCGCCCCGGGCCCCGCGCCGCTGTCCGACCTGCTGGTGCTCGGGTTCGGCGAGCACGCCCGGCCGGTCACCACGGTGGTGGCGGTGCTGCTGACCGTGGGCGCCATCAACGTCTACTTCGCGGGCGGCAGCCGGATGGGGGCGGCCCTCGCGCGGGACGGTGCCCTGCCGGGCTGGCTCGCCGGCGCCCCGGGCCGCACCCCGCGGCGTTCCCTGGCCCTCATCACGGTCGTCGCGCTCGGCACGACGGCGGTGCTCGCCGCGACGCACCAGTCCACCGACGCGATCCTGCTCATGGCGACCGCGACGTTCTCCCTGCTCTACGTGGTGGGGACCGCGGCGGCGCTGCGGCTGCTGCCCCGCTGGGGCGCGGCCTGGTGGTGCGCGGCCGTGTCCCTGGTGGCCGCGCTCGGCCTGCTCGTGATGACCGGCGCCCACATGACCGGGCCCGTGGTCGCCGCCCTCGGGGGGCTCGCCTGGACCGCCTGGCGCCGGCGCCGGGCGCGCACCGCCGTGGCCGTCCCGGTGCCCGCCGCTACGGCTGTCGACGCGCCCGTCACGGCTCCAGCAGGCGACCCAGAGCCTGGATGCCTGGCCGGATCGAGCTCGTGACCGCCGCGCCGATGCCGAGCACGAGGCCGTCCCGGTGGGGACCGGTCGCGAAGGAGGCCAGCGAGTCCAGGGCGACGGACTTCCGCCGGACGCGGGTCACCAGCGCGGTCGAGGTCAGCGGGGCGGCGTCGGCGAGGTAGGCCGCGACGTGCAGCCCCGCCGCGGCGGGGACGGGCTCGACCGGCAGCCCGGCCAGCGCGTCCAGGAGGATCTCGGTCCGCTCGGCGTAGACCGCGGACGCCTTGCGGACGTGCCGGGCGAGCAGGCCGTCGTCGATGAGGCGCGCGAGCGCGCCCTGAACGTGCACGGCCCCGTGCCCGTCGGTGAGCTGGCGCGCGGCGAGCAGCGCCTCGCACAGCGACGGCGGCGCCACCAGGTAGCCCACGCGCAGGCCCGGCAGCAGCGACTTCGAGAAGGTGCCCACGTAGATCACCCGGCCGTCCCGGTCCAGGGCCTGCAGGGACTCGAGCGGACGGCGGGCGCGGCGGAACTCGCTGTCGTAGTCGTCCTCGACCACCGCGGCGTCGTGCCGCGCGGCGTGCGCCAGGAGGGCGCGGCGCCGGGCGAGCGACAGCGGCATGCCGAGCGGGAACTGGTGCGACGGCGTGGTGTAGACCAGCCGCGCACGCGCGGGGATCTTGTCGACGACCAGGCCCTCTTCGTCGACCGGCACGGGCACCACCCGGGCCCCGTGCAGCGCGAACAGCTCCCGCGCCTCGGGATACCCCGGGTCCTCGACGGCGACGACGTCCCCCGGTTCGAGCAGCACCCGCGCCACCAGGTCGAGCGCCTGCTGGGCGCCGGTCGTGGCGAGGACGTCGTCGGGCCCGGCGCTGACCCCGCGGGCCCCCGACACGTAGCGGGCCACGGCCGCGCGGAACCGGGGCAGGCCCGCCGGGCCGCCGTAGGAGCCCGCCGCGGCCCCGCCCGCGCGGGACTCGGCCGCCAGCAGCCGCCGCCACGTGTCGAACGGGAAGAGGCTCGCGTCCGGGATGCCCACGCGGAAGTCGTGGGCGGGCGCCGGCACGTCGCCGCTGGCGGGCTGCACGGTCCACCGCCAGCCCGCGCGCGGCCGCAGCACACCGGGGCTGCGCCGCCGGGCGGGCACCGCGTCGCGCGCGGCCGCGGTCGCGAACGTCCCGGCGCCCGTTCGCGTCTCCAGGAAGCCCTCCGCGACGAGCCGCTCGTACGCCGTGGCGACGCTGGCGCGCGAGACGCCGAGGTCCTGCGCGAGGTCGCGGGTCGACGGCAGCCGCTCCCCCGCCGGCACGCGGCCCGTGGTGAGCGCGGCGTGCAGGGCGCGGTAGATCGCGTCGGTACGTCCGGTGCGGTTGCTGAGATCGACGGCGAGGTCCACCTGCCGATCATGGCTCATCCGACGAGCCTGCTCGTCACAGTTCGGACTCAGCGAACAAATCACCCGGCCAACCAGGCGTTTTCGGGCTTTTCGCCCGGCCGTCGGCCCTAGCATCCCGGCGTATGAGCACCGATACCGCACCGGGGAGGGCCTCGGACGAGGAACCGTCCGGCGCGACGTCCGACGAGCCCGACGCGACCGACGCGACCGACGCGACCGACGACACCGTCTCCGAGCTGCTGACCGAGGCGGCGGCGCGGGCTGCCGTCCCGGGTGCGGCGCCGGCCCCGGCCTCGTCCGCCGCGGCGTCCGAGACGCCCTCCGGCACGACGTCCGAAGGGACGCCCGAGGGGTCGCCCGGGGCGGACGAGCCCGGCGGCCCGACCGGGGCGCCCGACGCGTCCGCGGACCCGGGCGACCTGCCGCCGTCGGCCCGGCCGCTGACCGCCGCCCTGCTCAACCTGAGCGGACTCGGGCTGGGCTACCTGCACCTGCGGGCGTGGGTCCGCCTGGTGGTCGCGCTGGCGGCGACCGCGGGGCTCGCCTGGGTGGCGCTGCCGATCGGGCGCGACCCGATCGCCGTCTGGTGGGCGGTGGGTTACGTGGGCGCGCTCGCCGTGCTCGCGCTGGACGCCGCCCTCCTCGCCCGACGGCGGGCACGGCACGCGACCCGACGCCGGACCGTCTGGTCGCCGCGCGTCGCCGGCCGGGTCGCGTGGGCGACGCTCGCCGTCGTGCCGCTGCTGTTCGCCGGCTACGTGGTGACGCAGCACGAGGTGCTGGAGGAGTACCTCGCCTACGACCTCGACCAGGCCCACGAGAGCCTGCAGGGGGCCGGCTCGGTGTTCGGGCCGTTCCGGGACGAGTACGACGCCGCGTATGCGACGTACGTGCGGACGGCGGACGAGTACCCCGGCACCCGCGCCGCCGACCGGGTCCCCGGGCTCGTCGACGACCTGTACGCGCAGGCCAAGGGCGAGGACGCGTGCAACGCGCTGACCGTGGTGCGGCACTACGCCGAGCCGGGCACCCCCGGGCCGCTGCAGCGCGTCGCCGAGGCCGACATGCCGGGCGCCCTGCACGACTGCGGCCTGCGCTCTGCCGACCTCGGCCAGTTCCCCACCGCGAAGAAGCACCTCACCGAGCTCCTGACCGACCACCCGGTCAGCGACCCGGCCGCCGCGCTGCCCGGCGACCTCGAGAAGTGGCGCGACGGGCTGCTCAAGGACCTGGCCGGCAAGGACGGCTGCGACGACACGGTCCACGTGACGGGGTCGACGGGCTTTCTCGCCGGCTTCGACTCGGGCAAGGTCAGCGCCCTGGCGGACAAGGCGCGCACGCAGGTGCCGGCCGGGCTGCTGAGGTGCGGCGTGCAGCAGCTCGAGCGCAGGCAGTACGCGGCGTCGGCCCAGAACCTGGCCGGGCTGCTCGAGTCGTACCCGAGGGCCAAGGAGGCCGACTACGCCGAGCGGGTCCAGATCGCCGCGAGCATCGCCCTGGTGGACCCCAGGGCGGGCGTCAAGGTGCCGGCCCGCGACGAGCCCGAGGGCACGATCACGCTGACCGTCTACAACTACAGCCCCGACGAGTTCGAGATGGTCTACACCGGTCCCGCGACCGGCGTGGTCGAGATCGAGGCGTGCGACGACTGCGAGTACGTCCCGGAGGGCGAGGACCCCGAGTGCAGCGCCTACTCGCTGACGCACCCGAGCACGACGGTCACCCTCCCGAAGGGCGACTACATCACGGCCACCCGCTCGGACGGCATCGTGCAGGGCTGGCTCGGCAACGAGGTCGACAAGGTGAGCTTCACCGCCAGCGGCGGGTTCTGCACCTGGACGTATGACCACTGACCGCTGACCGCTGACGAGCGGACCCGCCGGTCCCGTGGCGCCGAATAGGAGTTCCCTCGGCGGCACGGGACCGGTTGAATACGTTCCGACATGACTACGTACTACACGTCCGACCTGCACTTCGGACATCTCAACATCATCCGGTTCTGCGACCGCCCGTTCCCCGGCGTGGGCGCCATGGACGCCCGGCTCGTACAGCTCTGGAACGAGACCGTCACCGACGACGACACCGTGTGGGTGCTGGGCGACGTCGCCCTGGGCGCCCTCGACGAGTCCCTCGCCAACATCGGGCGGCTCGCGGGACGCAAGATCCTGGTGCCGGGCAACCACGACCGCTGCTGGGCGGGCGACCGCTCCCTGCGCACGGGCGAGCCCGAGGCGCGCGAGCGGCGTCGGACCAAGGAACGCGAGCGCTACCTGGCGGCCGGCTTCGCCGAGATCCACGACCGGCCGGGGCCGGTCACGGCGGACGGCCACACGTTCGAGCTGTCCCACTTCCCCTTCGAGGGCGACTCGCACGGCGCGGACCGGTTCGTCGAGTACCGGCTCGCGGACCGCGGCGGCTGGGTGGTGCACGGCCACGTGCACGACACCTGGCGGCAGCGGGGCCGGCAGATCAACGTCGGCGTCGACGCATGGGGCGGGCGGCCGGTCGCGGCCGCCACGATCGCGGACCTGATCGCCGAGGGGCCACGCGACCTGGAGCCGCTGGCCTGGACATGACAAGAGCGCACGTTCGCAGGTGATGAACGTGCGCTCAGGCGTCAGGTGCGTGGGGCCGCAGGTTCGCGGAGCACGCACTGCGTCAGCGGACACGCCAGGGCGTCGTCCGCCACGCGGGGGTCATGCGGATACGAGAGACTCCGTGTCGCGGTGCTCCCGGTCGAACTTGTACGACTCGATCTCCGCGGCGCTGAACATCAGGTCTGCACCGACCATGTGGTAGTCGATCTCACCGGCCTCGAGAAGGTCGATGACGTGCAGCTTCGAGACTCCCAGCAACCGCGCGGCTTCGAGCGTGGTGAGGTCCTCGTGCGGACTGTCGGCTTGGGTTTCCAATGTGATCTCGTTCACACGACCAGTCTTGCGCGTCCCGAGGCCCCGAGTCCAGTCGAATCGGTGCGGGTTTCGATATTGGGTGGTGATTCTTTTCTCCCCAGTCGGAAGATGTCCGGAAATCCGCGCCACGTTCGCCTTTCGGACATACCGGTCATTGAAAGTGCAGAACGAACTTCAGCGGCTCCACGGCCGCGCTACAGGCTCGCCGTGAGGGATTGCCGGTAACGAAATTTCACCCTGTCGGCTTTTGGTGAAACAGACCAAGCCACACGCATTACTTCGCGTGAGGATCCCGTGGTCACTGTGTATCCATCAGTAGCACCGGCGCCGCCAGCGACGCCCTCTTCCCTTGAAAATGCAGGTCAGAGGCATGCGCGCCGGTCTCCACCGCATTCACCTGTGAACACGGAGAATACCTTCAGTTCAATGGCATTCTCGGGCTGGCACTTCTCGGACCGCACATGGCAGGATCCAGCCATCTCGCTCCGAACGGACCGCGCCGAACAGACCGTTCTTTATGAACAGCTTCGAAAGCAGGCCGTCCCCAGCGGAGTCTTTGGTAGGAAGAGCGGTCAGGAGCACCCATGCCTGTCGAAGTGATTCTGCTCTCGGAGCACGAGTCCCATGTCCAAGCCATGAACCAAGCCGCGTACGAGGTCCACGTCGACCACTACCGGGATCGTGCCCCGGACCGCTTCGTCGGCGCCGACACGTGGCTCCTGCCGATCCTGACCACGCTGAGCGACCGTCCCGGCACGCGGGCGCTCGACGTCGGCTGCGCGGTCGGGACCAACTCCCTCTATCTCGCCAAGCAGGGTTACGAAGTCACCGGGCTCGACTTCAGCCCGCTGATGATCAGTGCCGCCCGCGCAACGTCGAGAGACACCGGCCTCGACAACCGGCCCACCTTCGTCCGCCACGACTTCTGCACCTGGGTCCCCGAGGACCCGCTGTTCGACCTCGTGCTGGCCACGGCCTTCGTCCATCTCTTCCCAGATCCGCTGGACGGCGCGATCACCGACGCTCTCCTGGCGCACGTGCGGCCCGGGGGGTGCGCGGTCATCTCCACGACGGTCGAGGCGTACGACTCACAGGGGCCCCGAGCCAAGGACGACGAGGGTCCAGGCCCCGGCCGGCCGCTCAGTGACGTGCGCTGGCGCAACCACTACACCCAGGACTCGTTCCACGGCCTGGTCCGACGGGTCTCCAGGAGCCGTCGAGGCGAGACATGGGCGATCGAGGAGCACGTGTCGCCGGACCCGGGACGGCCTGAGAAGCTCTGGTCGGACCTCGTGGCGACCAGGACCGGCTGACCCGACGGCGGTTCGTGGTCATCCCGGGACCCGTCGTGGTGCCGCCCTCACGCCCGGGACGGTTGCCTGCCGCGGTAGAGCGCCGTCCGGAGCTCGACGGCGTACGGCTCGAGCTCCGGCATGCCGAGCCTGGTCGCCGTCGAGATCTCCGACTCGACGTCGTACGGCACGCGGACGATCTGCATCCCGAACGGCGCCGGGCTGCTCTCCGCGATCGACCCTTCGAGCACGACGTAGCTCGGCACCGGCTCGTCCAGCGGGTTGCCGACGCTCCCGACGTTGAACAAGGTCCGGCCGTCGGCGACCTCGACGAACGTCTCGTGGATGTCGCCGTAGCCGACCATGGAGGGGACCGGTCCAGCCCCCGTCATCGGCGTGTTGGCGAACATGCCGTCGAACTCGTCCACCGTGTGATGCGCATGGACCCGTACGTGCGGGCTGGTCGCCGACGCGTGGAACAGCCGGATGTGACGCCCGCTGATCAACAGGTCGTGGCTCAGGGGAAGGGCCCGGAGCCAGTCGCGCTGGTCCGCTCGCAGCTCGTCGCGCCACCAGGCCATCGCCGGCGACGACTCGTCGACCAGGACAGGGAGGAAGTCGTCCCAGTTTCCGCGGACGTTGACGTCACAGGCACTCTCGCACCGATCCACGACCTGGCTGCCCCGTGGACCCTTGCCGACGAAGTCGCCAAGATTGATGATCTGGTCGACGCCGCGCCGTTCGATGTCGTCGAGCACCGCGTCGAGCGCGGTCAGATTTCCGTGGACGTCGCTGATCAGGGCCACTCGGTCCAGAGACATCACTGGATCGTGCCACATCAACCCGGCAGGGACAGCACGCCGTCGACGCGTCGGGCGGCGTTCACCTCGCTCCGGCGCCTGCGAGCTGGTAGCCCAGCAGGCGGTCGAGCTCCCCCAAGATGTGCGACACGTAGGGCCGGTTGCCCCGCGGCCCCTCGAACCCGGAGGCGACGAGGCGTATCCACGCCGACCGGCGGCGGAACACGTGGAACTCCATGTAGCCCTTCGGTTCGTCCGACCAGGGGTCCGCGATCGTCGCGCTGTGCTGGACCCACGCCCGGTAGGTGTGCAGGCGCACCACTCCCTCAGCGCCTTCGGCGCCGAGCCGCCGCTCCAGCGACCTGATCGTCAGGTACGCCCTCTCCACGCGGTCGGCGAAGGCGGACTCGTCGTAGAAGTCGTCCATCAGCGCGCGGAACCGCCGCTGGGTACGCAACCAGTGCGGGTCAACCATCACGAAGTCCACGTGCACACCACGCCGCGTCGCCTCGACGATGAGGTCGACATCCCTCGTGACCGCGGTGAGCCCGACGCCGAAGCACACCACACGCTCCCTCGCGGCACTCCAGACGTCGTGGACGTCCGACTCCCGGCTGTAGTCCCCGCCGACCGCCTCGATGCCACGCATGCGGCGCCGGTCCGCCTCGAGCCGACGGGATGACTCGACCAGCTCACGGTAGACCCAGAGCGGTGCCACGACGATGACCACGGCGGTCATGCAGTAGACGATGACTTCCGCTGCAACCTCAGGAACGACGTCCGGGACGAAGGTCAGAGCGAGGTTGGATGCAACACCCAGCGCCACCACGACCAGACCGCCCTGGGCCAACCGCCCGTCGCCCCTCACCGTCCAGGCTTTCCGTGCCGCATGTGGACCACCCCAGCATCTCCGCGAGCCGCGCACCTGCTGGCGTCACAGCTCCCGGCGCCAGGGCCGCCAGGATAGGGCAATGAATTAGTAAAGTCTAGCCGTTTTCGGACAAGGAGGTCCGGTCGCCACCCCTACGCCGCGACCAGTCCCCCGAGCTCCAGCGCCTCGGCCCGCGCCCGCCGGGCCTCGTCGAACCGCTCCTGGTCGTGGAGCGCGAGCGCCAGCGTCCGCAGCGCCTCCACGAGCCGCGGCCGGTACTTCGCGGCGTTCTCGGCCAGGAGCTCCCGCAGCAGGGCGACGGCCTCGCGCACCAGCTCGACCGCCTCGTCGCCGAGCCGGAGGACGGCGAGGAGCGCGCCCAGGTTGCTCAGCGACTGGGCGAGCCGGGCCCGGTACCGGTGCGGGTCGGCGTCCGCCAGGCCGCGCCACGTCCTGGTCGCCTCGTGCTCCGCGTCGAGCGCCTCCTGCGACCGGTGCAGCCGGGAGTGGGTGACGCCGAGGGCCGACAGCGCCTCGGCCAGCTCGGGGACGTACCGTCCCGGGTCCTCCGCCGCGAGACGCCGCAGCACCTCGACGGCCTCCTGCTGGAGCTCGCGCCCTTCCTCCCACCGGCCCGCGTCGGAGCGCCGGACGCCCAGCGCCTGGAGGGAGCGGGCGAGGTCCGCCAGGTAGCGCCCCGGGTTCTCCTGGGCGGTCCGCCGGCGGACGGCGACGGCGTCCACGAGGTGTGCCGTCGCCTCCTCGGCCCGTCCCTGCGCGGTCAGCACGCTCCCGAGCACCTCCAGCGCGTCGCCGAGGCCGGGCAGGTGCGTGTCCGGGGCGGCCGCCACGAGGCGGCGCCGGAGCTCCAGCGCCTCCTCCGCGGGGGCCTGCGCCTCCGCGCCCCGGCCCAGCTCCAGGAGCCGGCGCGCCACCTCGGTGAGCGCGCGGGCCAGGGGCGCGGCGCACCGCTCGGGGCCGCGGCGGGCGAGCTCGCGCCACAGCGCGACCGCCGCGCGGCCCGGCCCGAGGGCGACCAGCGGCTGCCCCAGCCCGGCGCGGGTCGCCGCCGCGGCCGTCTCCGCCGCGGCCAGGTCGAACGCGACCGCGTCCGGGTGGGCGGCCGCGACGAGGCGGAGCAGGCTGCCGGCCTCCTCCTGGCAGGGCAGCGAGTCGGCCGGGCGGCCCTGGGCCGCGCAGGTCGCGCCGAGGTGCGCCAGCACGGCCGCCAGCCGGTGCCGGTACCCCTGCGGGTCGGCCTGGGCCGCCTCGCGGAGCAGGCCGACCGCCTCCCGCTCGTACGGTTCGGCGTCGGCGGCCCGGCCCACGTCGCCCAGCGTGAGCCCGGCGTCGGCCAGGGCCTCGGCGCGGCGGGCGACGTCGTCGCGCCCGGTGGCGGCGAGCGTGCGCAGCGTGACCTCGGCGCGCAGCTCGCCGAGCGTGAGCGACGGACGCGGGAGCACGCCCGTGACGGTGCGCAGCGTGTCGGCGTCCGCGGGGAGTGCCGCGACCGCCGCGCCGAGCAGGTCCAGGGCGGCGTCCAGGTCGCCGGTGCGTCCGTCGAGGCGGTCCACGACGATCCCGGCCGTGCGCAGCGCCGACCGCCGCACCGCGGGCGCGCCGGCCCCGGCCAGGCACGCGCCGAGCAGCTCGGGCACGTCCGTGAGCTCCGCCAGCAGGTGGGGGTCCACCAGGCGGGCCGGCAGCGCCCGGTGCGGGTCCAGGTCGAGCAGCCACCGGCCGACGTCGTGCTCCGCGCCGGGCCGCACGCCCGGCAGCACGGCGGCGACGCGACGCACGAGGCGCTCCGCCGCGTCCGCCGTCCGCACGCCGGTGAGGGTCGCCGCGGCGACGAGGCCGTCCAGGGCCTCCGGCAGCAGGCCCGCCTCGCCCAGCAGCCCGGCCTCCTCCGCGGAGCGGTACCAGGTCCAGCGCTCGTGCTCCAGCAGCTCGTCGAGGGCGTCGGACACGTCGACGGGCAGCGCACCCCGGGGCCCTCGCGATCCGTGCGCCTGTGCGCGCAGGACGGCGCACAGCGCGGCCGCGTGCAGGTCGAGCATCCGGGCGCCGCCCGGGACCGAGGCCACCGAGACCTGCGGCGCGGGCAGCCCCAGGGCGTCCGCGTACGGCTCGACGAAGGCGGCCACGACCCGCGCGTCGACCTGCCCGGGCAGCACCGCGGCGGGGAGGTCCTCGCGCGCCCGCCCGGCCTCCAGCAGCACGCGGACGGGCAGGCCGGTCGCCGCGACCCGGTCGAACCACGGGCCCGCGGCCCGCGCGACCAGCACGATCCGCAGGGCGCCGTTGCGGCCCCGGGCGGCGTCGGCCAGCAGGGCGGCCAGCGCTGGCCCGCGCGTGTCGGCGTCGTCGACCAGCAGGAGGGCCGGGGCGCCGTCCGGGACGGCGGCCAGGGCGCGCGGCTCGGCGCCGTCGGGCACGTTCAGGCAGGTCCAGCCGGCACGGGCCATGTGCTGGGCGAGCTCGCGGGCGAGCCGGGTCTTGCCCACTCCGCCCGGGCCCGTGACCAGCCGGACCCCCACCGGTTCGGGGCTGGTGCACCACACGACGAGCGAGGCGTGCTCGGCGCGCCGGCCGACGAACGGCACGACGTGTCGTTCCGCGGCCAGCAGCCGTCCGGGCGACATCGTGTGCGCGAGCGCCGTGCGGCGGCGTGACGACAACGTGGACACACCGTCAGTGAACCCCAATCCCACACGAAGCGGTTATCACACCGAAAGGGGCGGCCACGGGTCATCTCATGGTGTGTGTCACGGTGTGCGGAGCAGCCGCTCCTGCTCCTCGGCGAGGATGGTGCGCGACAGCGTGGCCTCGGACGACGCGGCCTCTGCCGGCGCCGCCACGTCGACCGCGGACGGCGAGGCGTCGGTGATCTCGGACTGCCGCGCGAACTCCTCGAACAGCGCCGACTTGGACCCGAGGATCTCCATCATCCGCTGGTCCACGGACTGCTCGACCAGGAGCCGGTGCACCTGGACGGTGCGGGTCTGGCCCATGCGGTGGGCGCGCGCGACGGCCTGCGCCTCGATGGTGGGCTTGACCTGCGGCTCGCAGAAGATGACGACGCTCGCGGCCTGCACGTTGAGCCCGACGCCCCCGGCGGTGATCTGGCTGACCAGCACCGACGGCCCGCCGGGCGCGGACAGGGCGTCCACCATGGTCTGCCGCTCCGCCACGGGCACGGACCCGGTCAGGGGACCGATCGCGAGATCACCGAGCAGGTCCGTCACCTGTTCCAGGACCGACAGGAAGTAGGAGAAGACGATGACGCGGCGGCCGGCGTCGACCGCCTCGGTGACGAGCTCGCGCAGGCGGACCAGCTTGGCGGAGTCGTCGGCCGCGGAGACGGCGAACGCGGCGCGGCGCATCTTCATGAAGTTCCCGGCGAGCACGGCGTCGCGGTAGGCGGCGCCGTCGACCGGGCCGAACTGCTCCCACTCCTCGACCTGCACCATCTCGGGCAGCTCGGTGAGCACGTCCTCCTGGTTGCGACGCAGGTAGGCGGGCGCGACGATGCGGCGGAACGCCTTGGCGCCCGACAGGCCGGCGTTCGGGTCGAGCTGACCCGCCACCTCCGGCTGCAGGTAGCCCACCATGTTCTTGAACTCGGCGACCTTGTTCTCCATCGGGGTGCCGGACAGGAACAGGACGCGGTCCGACCGGTCGGCCCACCGCCGCACCTCGCGGCCGCGCAGCGTCTCGGGGTTCTTCACGTAGTGCGCCTCGTCGACGACCATGAGCGCGGGCCGCAGGTCGTAGGGCAGGTCGAGCCGGCCGAGCACCTCGAAGGTCGTGACGCCCACGCCGCCGTCCGCGATCCAGCCCTCCGCCGCCCGCTCCCGGTCGGTGCCGTGCAGCACCACGGCCCGCAGGTCGGAGTGCTGCTCCACCTCGCGCTTCCAGTTGGTCACGACGCTCGCGGGGCACACCACCAGCACGTGCGTGCCGCCCGTGGCCACCAGGTGCGCGGCCACCGCGATGGACTGCATGGTCTTGCCGAGCCCCATCTCGTCGCCGAGGATCGTGCGCCGCTGCACCAGCGCGTACTTCGCCCCGAACTGCTGGTAGCCGCGCAGGTTGGCCCGCAGCAGGCTCCGGTCCAGGGGTTGCGCCTCGACGCGCCGCACGACGTCGGCGGGCAGGCCGCCCTCCGCGGCCTCGTGGTCGTCGCCGAGGTCCACGACCTGGGAGAGCAGCCCGTAGTACTCGGCGGACCGCGCCTCGAAGTCGGCCCACACCTCACCGCCCTCCGGCGGCTGCCCGACGGCGGTGCGCACCGCCCGCGCGTCGTCGGTCAGGCGGGCGGCCTCCACCTGCTCCGCGAGCGCCGCGACGGCCGCGAGGGCGGCGGCCTTCCGGTCGGCGGGTGCGACGAGCCGGCGCCAGACGCTGGTGGCGAGCCGCGCCGGTCCGAGGTGCGCGGGCACGACGTCGGCCACGCGGCGTGCCTCGTCGAGGTGGCGGTGCCGGGCGTCGGTGGCCAGGCCGAACGCGTACAGGGACTGGACGAGCACGGTGGCGTACGGGTCGTCGGGGTCGACGTCGATGCGGAAGCGCAGGTCGGCGTCGACCTCGTCGGCGAGCTCGCGGGCGGCGGCGGTGGCGAGCTTGGCGGTGCCCGCGCCGATGCCGGCCTCCACCAGCCGGTCGGTCCCCGCGACGAGCACCTGCGTGACGTGCCGGTAGCCGGCCTTCTCCAGGACGGCGACGCGCAGCTTCTTGCGCCGCTCCTCCAGCGCCGTGACGGGGACGGTGCGCAGGTCGGCGTGGACGCGGACCTCACGGGTCGCCGTGTACGCGTCGCGCACGCGCTCGCGCAGGCCGAGGTCGGCGGTGGTGAGCAGCCGGGCGTCGTCGAGCAGGGACTCGGCCTGCTCCAGGACGCGGCGGGCCGCGCGTGCCTTCCACGGCCGCGGCGGGCCGACGGCGGGGGCTGGTGCAGGGCTGGGGAGGGTCGTCTGCTCGGTCATGGCGCTGCGAGCGTACCCGGATGGTCTGACATGCCCCATTTACGACGGGGCTATGTTGGGGCCATGACCCACGAGCAGAGCAAGTTCGGCGGGACGCCCGTCACGACGGTCGAGGAGCTCCGCGAGATCATCCCGCCGCCGCTCGGCGCGGCGGCGGGCAAGGTCCGCCCGGCCCTGCACGAGCTCGACCGGCAGTGGCTCGAGGCCGCGCCGCTGTGCCTGGTCGCGACGTCGGACGCCGCGGGCAACCTCGACGTCTCGCCCAAGGGCGACCCGGCCGGGTCGCTGGTGCGGGTGCTGGACGACCACACGATCGCGATCCCCGAGCGCCCGGGCAACCGGCGTACCGACGGGTTCCTGAACGTGCTGGCCAACCCGCACGTCGGCCTGATCTTCGTGATCCCCGGCCGTGGGGATACGCTGCGCGTCAACGGCCGGGCCCGGCTCGTGCGCGACGCGCCCTACCTCGCCGGGCTCCAGGTGCGCCGCAACGTGCCCGTGCTCGCGCTGGAGGTGGACGTCGACGAGGTGTTCCACCACTGCTCCAAGGCGTTCCTGCGCTCGAGGACCTGGGACCCCGAGACGTGGGGGCAGGAGTCGGTGCCGCGCCGCGCGGTCATCTCGCGGACCCTGGAGCGCCAGGACGCCAGCATCGAGGAGCTCGACGCGTACTACGGCCCGAAGTACGCCGAGACCATCTACGGCTGAGCAGGCGGTCCGGGACGGGCCGCCGGGGTGAACTTCGCGGCTCTGGTTGCAGTCCCCGGGCACCGAGGGACGATGCGAACATGTCCGCGCCTCCTCCGGAACAGCCCGCACCCGGCCCCGTCCCGCCGCAGCCCGCACCCGGCGGGGGCCGGCCGTACCCCGCGCCACGGCCGCGGCGGACCGGCCCCAAGGTGCTCACGTTCGCCGCGATCGGCGTCCTGCTGGTGGGCGTGATCGTGGCCGTCGTGGGCTTCGCGGGGGCCGCCCGGGGCATCGTCGAGCTGGTGCCGACGGACCTCGTCACCAGCGAGGGGACGGCCGGCAGCGACGCGCTCGCCCTGGGGCCGTCCACCACGCCCGTGACCTTCGACGTCGAGGAGCGGGGCGCCTACCTCGTCCTGGAGGTCTCGCAGGACGCGTCGGCCGGCCTGCCCACCTCGTCGGTGGGCGCCGAGGGACCGAGCGGCCCCGTGCGCATCAGCCGGCCGGACCAGTCCGGCTCGCTGGAGGTCAACGGCTGGACGGTGCACCCCGTCGGGGTGCTGGTGCCCGACGAGGAGGGTACGCACGCGATCGTCGTCGACCCGCGGGTGGCGACCGACGACGTGAGCATCGCCGTGAGCGGCCCGTTCAACGCGGAGAGCGTCGCCGGGATCGGCGGCAGCGGGCTCGTCCTCCTGCTCGGCCTCCTGATCGGCGGGCTGGGTTTCCTGCTCCTGATCGGCGGCATCATCTGGTGGGCGCTCGCCAAGAAGTAGGGTGCTACGCGTCCAGGCCGAGCATCGCGCGGACCGGCGCCACGCCCACGAGCGTGACGTCGGGCCGGTGCAGGTCCGGGCGCGCCGCCCACATCTCGCGGGTCATCCGGTAGCGGTTCTCCGTGGCCGCCGTGCCCTGCCGGTCCACGAGCGCGACGCCGTTCGGCGCGTAGCCGAGGGACCGCGTCACGCCGTTGGACTCCGGGTTGTCGTCGAATGCCTCGGTCGTGGCGACGGCGGCGTCGAACCCCTCGAACAGCAGGTGCAGCGCCATCAGCCGCATGCGCTTCCCGATGCCCTGGCCGTGGTGCGTCAGGCCGAGCCACGAGCCGGTCCCGGCGGAGCGGGTCGCGGCGAACGCCTTGGCGCCCACGCCCTGCACGCCGACGGGCTCACCGGCGCGGAACACCCCGAGCTCGAACCCCCAGGCCTCGGGCGAGACCTTGCCGCGCGACGCCCAGTGGAACTGCAGGAAGCCGCGACGCACCTCGTCCGGCGCGCCGAGGTTCCACGGGACGACGAACGGGCTGCGTTCCGGCGGGTGGATGCCGGCCGCGGCGACGTCGGCCAGGCGGACGAGGTCGGCGTCGTCGGGCAGGCGCAGCTCGAGGTCGCCGCTGGTGACCCGGAGCCCGAACGGCGGGAAGGCGGTGGCGAGGTCCATCGCCCGACCGTTCCAGGTCTCGCCGGGCGCGGGCAACCTGAAATCGAGACCCCGTCCCCGGCCGGCCGCGAGGGCACCGACCGCACGGCTGACCGGGTACCTCGGCCTTCAGCGTGTCGCGGGAGCCGACGGCGTGTCGCGGGCGGAGGCAAGCCACGCCCGGACGAGGGGTGCCGGCCGCGGTGAACTTCGGCCATCGGGACCCCGACGATTCTGCCTCTGCCGAACAGTCCGCCCAGGCCGAACTCCTCGGGGCCTAGACGAGCGAAGTTCAGCCGGCCCGACACCCCTCACCCGGGTGTGCGTCACCCCGAGGCGCTACCGTGCGCCTCCGATGCAGACACCGGAGATCCCGGAGATCCCCGTGCCGCAGACTCGTTGCTCGAGTCCGCCCTCGCGCAGACCGGTCCGGACAAGGCCCGGTCCGGCGGCCGGGAACGGCGACCCTGTGGACAGGCTCCGCGGGCGCCCGCGGCGGGGCAGGCTGGTCGCATGGCACGCACCAACTACGACCCGCTGGACCGGGACCCGCTCTTCGACGGCACCCTCGACCCCGACCTCGACGACGACGTGACGGCCCCCGTGGTCACCCCGCGACGGGCGCCGACCCTGCACCTCGACGGCCTGGCGCTGGTGTGCGCGGGGGCCGTCCGGTTCGAGGCCGCGCGGCGGGGCCTGAGCCAGCGGCAGATCGCCGCCGAGGTCGGGCTGTCGCGGGCCGCCGTGTCCGAGCGGTTCCGGGGCCGGACCGCCTGGACCCTGGACCAGCTCGGAACGCTCGCCCTGCTCTTCGGCTGCGACCCTGCCGTCCTGGTCACCGAGCCGCGCAAGCCGGCCCGGGAGCTGGCCGGCAACTACCGGTGAGCGGCCCGGTGCGACGACCGGCCGGAGTCCGGCGGTCGCCGCACCAGGTGCGGGGCTCACTCCAGGGTGGCGTCCGCCGCGTGCAGCGCCACCACGCCGAGGTCGCCGTCGGCCTGGGCCGCCCAGGCGTGCTGGCGCGACGCGCCGTTGCCCCGGGCCCAGAGCCCGCCGAGCAGCTCGGTCACGGTGTCGAGGTCGCCGAGGTCCACGAGGACGTCGCGGACGTGGTCCACGAGGGCGCCCACGACGTCGTGCGCCGGGGCCGGCCGCCAGGTCCGCGGGTCCACGAGATCGCCGGACAGCCCCGAGCGGCCCGCCCGCCACAGGGCGGTGCGCAGCAGCTCGACGGGCGCCTCGGGCGGCGGCTCGCCGGACGCCGCGGCCCGCGCCGCCGTCTCGACGAGGCCGCGGGCCAGCGCGGCCAGCAGCGTCGCCGTGTCCGCCGAGAGGCACACGTCGGCGACCCGGATCTCGACGGTCGGGTAGCGCGCCGAGAGGCGGGCGTCGAAGTAGACCATCCCCTGGTCGAGGATGGTGCCGGTCGCGACCAGGTTCGCGACGGCCGCGTGGTACGCCTCAGGCGTCCCGAAGGTCCGGGTCGGGCCCGCCGTGGGCCAGCGCGACCAGACCTGCGAGCGGAAGCTCGCGTAGCCGGAGTCGTCGCCCATCCAGTACGGCGAGTTCGCCGACAGCGCCAGGAGCGGCGCGAGCCACGGCCCGATGCGGTCGAGCACGGCGACGCCCTCGGCGTCGTCGGCCACGGAGACGTGCACGTGGCAGCCGCTGGTGAGCTGCTCGCGGGCGGTCAGGCCGAACTCGGCGCGCGCCTGGAGGTAGCGGAGCTTGCCGACGGTCGTCCCGGCGAACGCGAGCGGCGACGTGCCGAGGGCCGCGATGCGCGCGTCGTGCCGCTCGGCGGCCGCCTGCGCACCGGCCCGGCCCTCGCGGATCGCCGCGGCGACGTCCTCCAGCGTCGAGCGCGGCGGCGTGGCCGTCTCGATCTGCTCCTCCATGAACTCGTGCTCCAGCGGGCCGTCGTCCGGCTCCGCCGTCCCGAGCACGTCCTGGGCGCGCGCGATCGGCCGACCGTCGTGCCCCACGAGCATGAGCTCTTCCTCGACGCCGACAGTGCGCCTGGTGGTCGTCACCGCGCCCGTCACCTCGCCCGGCACAGCGCTCGTCACAGCAGTGCGAGCGCCGCGAGGGCGTCCCGGGTGGCGTCCGCCGCGGTCATGCGCTGCGCCCGGACGATGTGGTCGCGGCTCGCGTGGTCCAGGAACTGGACCGGGAGGCCCAGGTGCACCTGCGGCGTGCCGATGCCCTGCTCCCCCGCGCGCTGCGCCAGCATGTCGCCCACGCCGCCGTCGACCACGCCGTCCTCGACCGTGACCACGAGGTCGTGCTCGCCGCACAGCTTGACCAGGTTCTCCGGCACGGGCAGCACCCACGTCGGGGAGGCCACCGTGGCCTCGACGCCGTGCGCCGCGAGCGCGGCGCCGGTCTCCATGGCGCAGGCCGCCATGGAGCCCACGCCGACCACGAGCACCTTGCGGGTCACGGGGGCCTGGGCGCGGTTCGCGTCCGGGGCGAACCGGCCCACGACGTCCACGCCGTCGAGCTCCTCGACCGCGGGGATGTCGTCCCCGACGGCGCCCTTCGGGTAGCGGACCACGGTGGGCGCGTCGTCGACGTCGACGGCGGCGCGCAGGGCGGCGCGCAGCGTCGTCTCGTCGCGCGGGGCGGCCAGGCGCAGGCCGGGCACGATGCGCAGCATGGCCATGTCCCACATGCCGTTGTGGCTGGCGCCGTCGTCGCCGGTGATGCCGGCGCGGTCCAGCACGAAGGTGACGCCGGCCTTGTGCAGGGCGACGTCCATCAGGACCTGGTCGAACGCGCGGTTCAGGAACGTGGCGTAGACGGCGACGACGGGGTGCAGGCCGGCGAAGGCCATGCCCGCCGCGGACGTCGCGGCGTGCTGCTCGGCGATGCCGACGTCGAAGGTGCGCTCCGGGAACTGCTCCTGGAACGGTGCGAGGCCCACGGGGTGCAGCATGGCGGCCGTGATCGCGACGACGTCGGACCGGCGGCGGCCGATCTTGACGATCTCGTCGGCGAAGACCTTGGTCCAGCCGAACCGGCTGGCGGCGACGGGCAGCCCGGTCTCGGGGTGGATGACGCCGACGGCGTGGAACCGGTCGGCGATGTCGTCCTCGGCGGGCTTGTAGCCGCGGCCCTTCTCGGTGATCGCGTGCACGATCACGGGGCTGCCGTACGCCTTGGCGCGGCCGAGCGCGCGCTCGAGCGCCTCGGTGTCGTGGCCGTCGACCGGCCCGATGTACTTGATGCCCAGGTCCTCGAACAGGCCCTGCGGGGCGACGACGTCCTTGAGGCCCTTCTTCAGGCCGTGCAGCCAGCGCCACGCGAAGCGCCCGGGCGCCCCGGAGCGGTGCAGGGCACGCGTGCCCCAGCTCAGGAAGGCCTCGTACCCGCGCGTGGTGCGCAGGGTGTCGAGGTGGTTCGCGAGCCCGCCGATGGTCGGCGAGTAGGACCGGCCGTTGTCGTTGACGACCACGACCAGCTTGCGGTCCCGGCTCTCGGCGATGTTGTTCAGCGCCTCCCAGGCCATGCCGCCCGTGAGCGCACCGTCGCCGATGACGGCCACGACGTGGTCGTCCTTGCCGCGCACCTGGTTGGCCTTGGCGATGCCGTCGGCCCAGGACAGGGCGGTCGACGCGTGGGAGTTCTCCACGACGTCGTGCTCGGACTCCGCGCGGCTCGGGTAGCCGGACATGCCGCCGCGCTTGCGCAGGTCGGAGAAGTCGTGGCGGCCGGTCAGGAGCTTGTGCACGTAGGACTGGTGGCCCGTGTCGAACACGAGGGTGTCGCGCGGCGAGTCGAAGACCCGGTGCAGGGCGATGGTCAGCTCGACGACACCGAGGTTGGGGCCGAGGTGCCCGCCGGTGCGCGAGACGCTGTCCACCAGGAACCGGCGGATCTCCTCGGCCAGCTCCGGCATCTGCCCGGGCGTCAGCGCCCGGACGTCCTCGGGCGAACGGATGTCGCTCAGCAAGCCCATGCGCGTCCTTTCGTCGTGCCCGGTGAGGGGCGAATCGGGGCCCCACTCTAAGGGGAACCGACCACTCCACTGTGCCACGACAGGGCTGCCTCCCGTGCCTGTCTCCGATACCTCCACAACGATGTGGCAGGACTCATAGGCACAGGCAGGCAAACTCTTTACTCTTGGTGAACGTGCGATTCCTCGACGAGCAGGCTCCGGCAACCGACCTCACCTATGGCGACGTGTTCCTCGTCCCGTCACGCTCGGACGTCACGTCGCGGTTCGACGTCGACCTCGCGTCCGACGACGGCACCGGTACCACCATCCCCGTCGTCGTCGCGAACATGACCGCAGTGGCCGGCCGGCGCATGGCCGAGACGGTCGCGCGGCGCGGCGGCATCGCGATCATCCCGCAGGACGTCCCGGCCGACGTCGTGGCCGGCGTGGTCGCGGACGTCAAGGCCAAGGACCCTGTCATCGAGACGCCCGTGGTCGTCGCCCCGCAGGACACCGTGCACAGCGTGCTGACCCTGCTGGGCAAGCGCTCGCACGGCGCCGCCGTCGTGGTGCAGGACGGCCGGCCCGTGGGCGTCGTCACCGAGTCCGACTGCGCCGACGTGGACAGGTTCACCCGGGTGTCCGAGGTGATGTCCGCCGAGCCCCTGCTCCTTCAGGCCGCCCTGCTGGACGGCCCGGGCGGGCTGGAGGCGGCGTTCGACGTGCTGCACTCCGCCCGGCTCGACCTCGCGCCCGTGGTCCGCGACGGCCTCCTGGCCGGGGTGCTGACCCGCAAGGGCGCGCTGCGCTCCTCGATCTACTCCCCCGCGCTGGACGCGTCCGGCAGCCTGCGGATCGGCGCCGCCGTGGGCATCAACGGCGACGTCGCCGCCAAGGCGAAGGACCTGCTGGCCGCGGGCGTGGACGTGCTCGTGGTCGACACCGCCCACGGCCACCAGACCAAGATGCTCGCCGCCCTGGAGGCCGTGCGGTCCGTCGACCCGGACGTGCCCGTCGTGGCCGGCAACGTGGTCACGGCAGACGGCGTGCGCGACCTCGTGGCGGCCGGCGCCGACATCCTCAAGGTCGGCGTGGGCCCGGGCGCCATGTGCACCACCCGCATGCAGACCGGCGTGGGGCGGCCGCAGTTCTCCGCCGTCCTGGAGTGCGCGGCCGCCGCGCGCGAGCTCGGCAAGCACGTCTGGGCCGACGGCGGCGTACGCCACCCCCGCGACGTCGCCCTCGCGCTGGCCGCCGGCGCGTCGCAGGTGATGGTCGGCTCCTGGTTCGCCGGCACGTACGAGTCGCCCGGCGACCTGAAGGACGACGGCACGGGCCGGCTGTACAAGGACTCGTTCGGCATGGCGTCGGCGCGGGCCGTGGCGGCCCGCACCGCCGGGAACGGCACCGCGTTTGCCCGGGCCCGCAAGGCGCTGTACGAGGAGGGCATCTCGACCGGCAAGATGTACCTCGACCCGGCCCGGCCCGGCGTCGAGGACCTGCTGGACGAGATCACCTCCGGTCTGCGGTCCTCGTGCACCTACGCCGGGGCCCGGTCGCTCGCCGAGTTCTCCGAGCGCGCCGTGGTCGGCATCCAGTCGGCCGCCGGCTACCAGGAGGGCATGCCGGTCGCGACGAGCTGGTGAGCTACCCGACCACCACGAGCCGGCGCGTCGGGCGCGTCAGCGCGACGTAGAGGTCGCGTTCCCCGCCCGGCCGCGCGGCGGTGATCCCGTCGGGGTCGGCGACCACGACGGCGTCGAACTCCAGGCCGCGCACCTGGGAGACGGGCACCACGCGCACCCCCGTGCCGTCCAGCGCTCCGGCGACCTCGGGGACCCGCGCATCCGCGGCGACGACGGCGACCAGCTCGTCCGGCGCGGCGTCCGCGAGCGCCGCCGCCTCCCGCACGACGGCGGCGACCAGCTCGCCGGGCGCCGTCGCGACGCGACGGGGCACGTCCCCGTGCCGCACCGCGCGGGTGGGTGCCTGGCCGGGGGCGATCCGCGCGAGCAGCGGCGCCGCCACGTCGAGCACCTCGGCGGTGGTGCGGTAGCAGACGGTCAGGGTGCGCACGTCCGCGCGCCGGGCCAGGTCGGCGCCCAGGGCGTCGGCCCACGAGGCCGCCCCGGTCGCCGGCCCGGCCTGCGCCAGGTCGCCGACCACGGTCATCGAGCGGCCCGGGCAGCGGCGCAGCACCGAGCGCCACTGCATCGCCGTGAGCTCCTGCGCCTCGTCGACCACGACGTGCCCGTAGATCCGGGCGGGCGGGCCGTCGAGCAGGTGCTCGGCCTCGTCCAGCAGGGGCAGGTGCGCCGTCGTCCAGACCGGGGCGTCGCCGTCGGCCGGCGCGAGCCCGGAACCCGTCAGCCCGGAACCCGTCAGCCCAGGGTCCGTCAGCCCGGCGCCCGTCAGCTCAGGGTGCGCGTCGAGCAGGTCCAGCACCACGTCCTGGGCCACGAGGTGCGGCCAGGCGCCCTCGACCGCACGCTCCAGGGCGACGTCCTCGGCGAGCTCGGCCTGCAGCGCGCCCGGGTCCAGCTCGGCCACGGCCGCGGCGTGCCCGAACTTCCCGCCGTCGTCGGGGGCGAAGCCCAGCCGCGCCAGGTCGCCGGCCGCCGCCTTGTCGACGTTCACCCCGCCGGTGAGCACCTCGATGTCCTCGTCCAGCTTGGCGAGGAACACGCGGGCGCGCGCCTGCACCTCGTCGGCCACCCACTCCACGACGAGGTCCTTGAACAGTGCCCGGGCCTGGTTGTGCGGCAGGCCGGTGCCGCCGGCGGTCTCACGCGCCTCGGCGAGCGCGTGCTCGTCCAGGGTGACCGGATCGCCGTCGACCAGCACCGTCAGGGTGCCGGACGGCGCCTGGTAGCCCCGCACGATCTCGGCCAGCTCGTCGGCCAGCCGGGCGTCGCCCGCGGCCCGGCGCAGCTCGTGGCCCGCGGCCGCCGGCTCGGCCAGGCCGAGGGCTTCCGCCACCAGGCGGTCGGCGGTGCTCATCGCCACGTCGTTCTCGCCGAGGGACGGCAGCACCTCCGCGATGTAGTCGAGGAACCGCGTGCCGGGGCCGAGCACGAGGACGCCGTCGGTCCGCGCCTCGTCGAAGCCCGCCAGGACGTACGCGGCGCGGTGCAGCGCGACCACGGTCTTGCCCGTGCCCGGGCCGCCCTCGACGACGGTGACGCCGCGGTGCGCGGAACGGATGATCGCGTCCTGCTCGGCCTGGAGCGTCGACACGACGTCGCGCATACGGCCGGTGCGGCGGGCGCTGATGGCCTCCAGCAGCGGCCCGTCCCCGACGACGTCGTGCGGCCCGGGCTCGGTGCCGTCCAGGATCTCGTCGCTCACGCGGGACACCCGGCGGCCGTCCAGCGCCAGGTGCCGGCGGCGGCGCAGGCCCATCGGGTGGACGGCCGTGGCGGCGTAGAAGGGACGCGCGGCCTCGGCCCGCCAGTCGACGAGGAGCTGGTCGTCGCCGTCGCTCAGCCCGGTGCGGCCGATGTGCAGCGAGCGCCCGTCGGCGCCGTCGATCCGGCCGAAGCAGAGGTGGTGCTCGGCGGCGCCGAGGGTGCGGGCGCGCCGGCCCAGCATGGCCACCCGCACCTCGCGCGTGTAGGCCTCGGCCGGGTCGGTCGACGACGCGCGCACGGCGTCGTCGAGGTCCGTGCGCACGCGCTCGGTCTCGCGGTCGAGCCGCGCGTACAGGGTGTCGACGTACTGCTGCTCGGCGGACTGCTCGGCGGACTGCTCGGTCTGGCGTGGCTGCACCGGGTCTCCTCGTTGTCGGAACCTGGTGTCAACGCGATCGTGCTTCAGAACGTTCCCGGGTGTGCACCGCGTCCGGACGTGGCACGCGGTTCAGGACGATTCCCGAGCCCGCTGCCCGAACGTCCCCGACGTGACCGTCGCCCACGACCGGCGCAGGATGTCCTCCAGCACCGCGAGGTCGACCTGCTCCAGGTCCTTCAGGTACAGGCAGCCGACGCCGGTGGTGTGCGGCCCGAGCCGGGCCAGCCGGTCCGCGTGCGCGCCGACGCCGTCCGGCAGGTAGATCGTGCTGGCCGCCCTGCGCGGCGCAAAGCTCGCGGCGGGCGCGTCCCCGGAGTGCCCGGTGGGGTACTCGTAGTGGTACTCGCCGAAGCCGACGATCGACGTGCCGAACATCCGCGGCGTCTGCCCCGTGACCCGTTCCATGAGGTCGCGCAGCGTGTGCGCGTCGCGGCGCCGGACGGCGGGCGTCACGGCGTCGAGGTAGGCGGCGGGGTCGCCGTCGGTCCAGGTGGTCGTCATGCGGCCAGTATCGCGTTCCGTCCCGCCCCGCGTGCGGCGGGCGGAGGCACGGCGTGCGGCGGGCGGAGGCACGGCGTGCGACGGGCGCGCGGCGCCGCCGGTAGGGTGAACGGCCGCGTACCAGTGAACTTGTACCAGCGAACCCCGTACCAGCGAAGGAGTCCCCTGTGGTCGCCGCCGACCTCGACGTGACCGTCGACCTCGCCCGGGCCCTCCTGCGGGAGCAGCACCCCGACCTCGCCGACCGCCCCGTGACGCTGGTCGCGAACGGCTGGGACAACGTGGTGCTCCGGCTGGGTGACGACCTCGCCCTGCGCCTGCCGCGGCGCGAGCTCGGGGCGCAGCTCCTGCGCAACGAGCACCGGGTGCTCCCCCTGCTCGCCCCGCAGCTGCCGGTCGCCGTGCCGGACCCGGTCCGCGTCGGCGCGCCGAGCGCGACGCTGGGCTACCCGTGGCCCTGGGGGGTGGTGCGGTGGGCGGACGGCGTCGCCGCCGCGACCGTCCCCGCGGCGCGCCGCGCGCCCTGGGCCGAGCACCTGGCCCGCGTGTTCGTGGCGCTGCACCGGCCGGCGCCGGCCGCCGCCCCCGCCAACGACTTCCGGGGCGTCCCGGTCGCGGCGCGGCACGAGGGCTTCGAGGAGCGGATCGGGCTGCTGCCAGAGCGGTTCCGCACGCGCGCCCGCGAGGTCTGGGCCGAGGCCCTGGCGGCGCCGGCGTTCGACGGCGTCCCCGTCTGGCTGCACGGCGACCCGCACCCGGCCAACCTCGTGGCCGACGGCGACCGCCTCTCCGCCGTCATCGACTTCGGGGACGTGACCAGCGGCGACCCGGCGTCGGACCTCGGCACCGCGTGGCTCACCTTCGACGCGGAGGGTCGCAGGCGCTTCCGCGCCGTGGTGGACGCCGAGGCGCGCGACGGCAGTGGCTGGGACGCCGGCATGTGGCGCCGCGCGCAGGGCTGGGCCGTGCTCTATACCGCGATCTGCTTCGCGTACCCCGACACCCACCCGGTCATGGTGGGCGTCGGGGAGCACGCGGTGGAGCAGCTCCTCGGCTGAGCGCGGCCGCTCAGAACCGCACGGCCGTGGTGTTCGCCCCGCAGACCAGCACCGCCACCCGCTCGCCCGGCTCGGGCACGTAGGTGCCGGACAGCAGCGCGGCGAGCGCCGTCGCGCCGCCCGGCTCGGCCACGACACGGGCCGCCTCCCACAGGGAGAGCTGGGCCGAGGCGATGGCCTCGTCGGTGACCAGCACGGACTGCGCCACGAACTGCTGGGCCAGCGGGAACATGAGCCCGCCCACCTGCTTCGGGGCGAGCGAGTCGGCGGCGATCCCCTCGGTGGGCGCGTCGACCGGCTCGCCCGCCGCGAGCGCGCGGTGCAGGGTAGGCGCCCCCTCGGGCTCGACGGCGACGACCTTGACGTCGCCGCGGAACCAGGCGGCGATGCCGCCGATCAGCCCGCCGCCGCCCACGGCGACCAGGAGGGTGTCGAGGTCCGGCAGGTCCTGGGCGATCTCCAGGCCGAGGGTGCCCTGCCCGATGAGCGTCTGCGGCTGGTCGTAGGCGTGCACGGTCATGGCCCCGGTGCCGGCGACGAACTCCTCGCTCGCGGCCAGCGCGTCGGCGTACCGGTCGCCGCCCACGACGAGCTTGGCGCCGTAGCCGCGGATGCGCTCGGCCTTGGCCGCCGACGTCACGCTCGGCACGAAGATCGTCGCGGGGATCCCCAGCCGGGCCGCGGCGTAGGCGACGGCGGCGCCGTGGTTGCCGCCCGAGGCGGCGACCACGCCGGCGTCGGGCACCTGGCGGGTCAGCAGGCTCGTGAACGCGCCGCGCGCCTTGAACGAGCCCGAGTGCTGGAGGCACTCGAGCTTGAGCGCGACGGGCTGCGCCGGCCGGCCGAGGTCGGCCAGGTCGACCTCCAGCACGGGGGTGCGGCGCACGTGGGGGCGGATCACGGCCTCCGCGGCGCGGATCGCGTCCCGGGTCACCTCGGTCATCGTTCTTGCTCCTTCGGCGTCATGAGATTTCCAGCTCCCGGTCGCGGTCCCAGTCCTCGGTCCACCCGAGCTGGTCGAACATGGCGTCCAGGATCCCGGCGGTGAACCCCCACACGAGGTGCGTCAGGTCGCCGTCGTGCACGTGGAAGCCGGGGCCGCGCCAGGTCTGGTTGCCGCGGCGCAGCACGGTGGTGAACCGGTTGGCGGGGTCGAGCAGGTCGGCCACGGGGGCGCGGAAGACGTGCGCGGACTCGGCGACGTCGACCACGCGCACGGGCGTGGGGCGGGCCCACCAGCCGAGCACGGGCGTGACCACGTGGTTGCTGACGGGCATGGGCAGCTCACCGAACGTGCCGAGCACCTCGACCCCGGAGGCGTCCAGGCCCGTCTCCTCGACCGCCTCGCGCAGGGCCGCGGCGACGGCGTCCTCGCCGTCGTCGGCGCGGCCGCCGGGGAAGGCGACCTGCCCGGCGTGGCTGCGCAGTGTCGCGGCGCGCGCCAGCAGCAGGACGTCGAGGTCGGCGGGCACCGCGAGGTCGTGGTCGTCGCGGCCGGTCGCCAGGTCGTCCAGCACGCCGAACAGGACGAGGACGGACGCCGGGCGCGCGCCGCCGGTGAAGTCGCCGCGAGCGTGCCGCCACGGGCCCTCGAAGCCCCGCTCGGCGAGGGCGACCAGCTGCTTGCGCGCGGATGCGGAGGAGCTCACCGACCGACCTTAACCCCGGCCGCGGACCCGCCCGGCGCGCGGCGTCGGAACGGGTCACCGGAGGAACGCGTCACCAGAGGAACGACCGCACGGCCGTCGCCACGGCCGAGGGCCGCTCCCGGTGCACCGCGTGCCCGGCGCCCACCACGACGCGCGCCCGCACGCTCGGGTTGCGGATCATCAGCTCGACGCCGGTCCGGGGCTGGAACAGCGCGCCGCGCGCCGGGTCGGCGCCCAGCACGAGCGTCGGCACGGTCAGCCGGGTGACGACGGCGGTGTGCCGCCAGGGCGCGTTGTCGCGCAGGGTGTGCGCCACGGCCGCGGCGTCGGCGGCCTTCGCGGCGGCGGCCACGGCCGCGGCGTCCCGCCGGTCCCAGGCCGCGTGCGCGCCCTGCACCGACCGGGCCGACGGCGGGTTCGTGGCGTCCCGGATCTCCGCCTCGGCGATGGCCTCGAACCGGTCCTCCTCGACGTCGAGCGCCGGGTCGAGCAGCACGAGCCGGCGGGTGAACCGCCGGTCGGCGTCGGCGGCCAGCGCACCGAGCAGGCCGCCCAGGCTGTGCCCCACCACGAGGTCCCAGCCGGAGCCCAGCGCGCGGACGTCGGCGACATGGTCGGCGAGCAGGTAGGAGTCGGCCCGCGGGCTGGCGCCGTGCCCGCGCAGGTCCGGGGCCACGACCTCGTAGCCGTCGTCGGCGAGGGTCTCGGCGAGCCGCCACCAGGTGGCCCCGGCGGACACGATGCCGTGCAGGAGCAGCGCCCGGCCCGGGCCGGCGCCCCATCTGGTCGTGACGAGCTCGACGGCCGCGGGTGGTTGGGAGGTGCCGCCGGGAACTTCCTGCCACATCGCCATGAACAGAGGGTAACGACGGTATGTATACGGGTTTGAAACAATTGAACGTTTCTACCGTAATGCGGCGAGATCAGCGCCGCGCGCCGCCAGCACGCCGCGCACCCCCTCGATCGTCCGGGCGTAGACGCGGTCGTCGCCGAACAGCAGCGACCGGTCGTTCGCGGCGTAGAGCAGCGCATCGACCTCGAAGACGACCTGGGCCGGATCGGTCTCCGGGGCCAGCTCGCCGGCGGCGACCGCGAGCCGCACCTGATGCTCCAGGTACGCCTCCCAGGACCGCTGCGCGGCGACGACGGCGTCCCGCACGGCGCCGTCGCGCATGTCGAACTCGATCTCGACGGTGCGGAAGAAGCACCCGCCGCGGAACACCCGCGCCCGCGAGTACTCGGTCCACGCCCGCACGAGCGCCCAGACCCGGTCCAGCCCACGGGCGGCGGACCGCGCCGGGACCACGACGTGCTCCGTGTAGATCTCGGCCGCCCGCTCCACGGCGGCGAGCTGCAGCTGCTCCTTGGACCCGAACAGCCCGGCGATCGCGCTCTTGTTCACGGGGGCCGACGCCGCGAGCGCGCCGAAGGACAGCGCGTCCAGCCCGCGCACGGACGCCTCCTGGACGGCGTCGTCCAGCACGGCGCGGCGTGTGCGGTCGCCGCGCAGGCGGCGCAGATCGGTCGGCGAGCTCACAGAAAGAGAGTGTACGACCGTTCGCTCATTCGATAGTGTGCGAACGTTCGTACAGATACTTCCCGCCTCCCGGAGGTCCCCGTGCCCCAGACCCGACGCGCAGCCCGCGCCCTGTTCCGCACCCTCGGCCGCGTCGCGCCGACGGCCGCCCTGGCGCTCGGCGCGAGCGCCTACTGGCGGGCCGGCGCGCCCGCCCCGGTCCGGCCCGCCGACCAGGCGGTCCACGACTCGGCGCGGCGCGCCCCGATCGAGCACCGCCCCACGTTCCGCCGCGGCCGGGACGGCCGCCTCGGTGCGGGCGGGACCGCCACGGTGGCCACCTACTCCTGGGGCGACCCCGGTGCGCTCGCGGTCCTGCTGGTCCACGGCTGGCGTTCCCGCGCGTCGGTGTTCGGGCGGATCGTCGAGGACCTCACCGGAGCCGGCCTCCGGGCCGTCGCCTACGACGCGCCGGGTCACGGCGCCTCCGGCGGGCAGCGGCGCACCGGGCTCGACGACCTGGCCGTCATCCGCCGGCTGTCCGACGCCGAGGACGCGCCGTGGGCCGCCGTCGTCGGCCACTCGCTCGGGGTGCTCGGCGCGGGGATCGCGCTGCACGAGGGCGTCCGGGCCGAGCGGTTCGTCGCGATCTCCGGACTCACCTCGGTCCGGGTCACGACCGACGGCTTCGTCCGGGAGGCCGGGCTCCCCTGGGCGCTGCGCGACGCCTTCGCGAGCGCCGTCCAGCGGTACGGGCTGCCCGACCACCCGGGTGTCATCGAGCGCTTCGACCTGCTGCGGCACACCGTCCCGGACTCCGTGCCGGCCCTCTGGCTGCACGACGACGGCGACCGCGTGAACCCGCACCACCTGTCGGTCCAGCTCCACGAGGCACATGCGGGCTCGAGCGAGCTGTTCACCACCACGGGGCTCGGGCACAACAAGATCCTCGGCGACCGGGCGGTCCGGTCCCGGATCCTCGACCACCTCGCGGCGCCGGCCCGCACCGACCGGGTGCCGGCCCACCGGCCACCCGCGGCGTGAACACCGCGTGAACTCCTGCCGACATCACCAGTCGGATACCCGAAACCTTCCCTGACCTGCGACGACGTCGTACCCTGCTGTCCGGTTTATACCCATTTCAACCCGGAGGTAGGACGATGGAGCACACGAGCGACGGCGCCCTCGCAGTGACGGTGGTCAGCGTCCTGGCGGCCCTCTGGTTCGCCTGGACCGTGCGGCACTCCGGGCCGTGGTCCCGGCTCCTGCCCGTGGCGGGCACGGTGCTCGCCGTCGTCGTCGCGGCGCTGGGCGCCCTGACCGCGGCCCGCGCCTGGCCCGACGGCAGCGTGGTGACCGGGCGGGTCGTGAGCATCTACGTCGCGGCGCTCCTCGTGCACGCCGGCCTGACCCGGCTGTGCACCGGGTTCCTCGCGGGAAAGTACCGCCGCGCGGTCGCCGCCGCCAAGGACGCGGACAAGGCCGGTGTGACCACCGGCAAGTCCCGGCTGCACGTGATCCCGACGGTCGTCGCGGTGTCCACGGCGATCCAGGTGGGCGTCGTCGCGAACACGCTCGCCGTGCCGAACCTGTACCTCGGCGCCGCGGCCGGGCTCGCGGCCGCGCTCCTCGCCTGGCCGCTCGGCTGGATCCTCCGCCTGGTCACCCGCCCGCGCGGCCACCGCCCCACCGCCGCGCTCGCCCACCCGCTGACCGGCCTGCTGACGGGGACCACCCTGGTCGCCACGGCGGCGTGGCTGCTGCTCGCGCTCGCCTGAGGCGGCCCGACCCACCGAGATCTTTGCTTGGTCGCATAGACGAATCCTGTCGCTGTTTGTCCATCTTTTGCTTGACAGTCGGCATAAGTCCTCCTATGTTCGACAAAGTCACCCGGTGGAGCACGTCCTGCCACGGGGGCGTGGCCGCCGTCGCCGACGACCACGTGACGCACCCCTGGAGGGAACGACGATGAGGTCCACCTTCGTGACAACGCTGTCACTCACCGCGTCGACGCCACCGGCCTCGCGCGCCTGAGCCAGTCCCCTCCCGCACCTCATGTCTCGCCGGGACGGCACTCCCGCCTGCCCGACGGTGTCGAACGGAGACCCATGCCCGAGAACAGCCCCGAGAACAGCACTGACGCCCCCACCCCGTCCGGCGGTGTGTCCCGCCGCTCGATCCTGACCGGTACCCTCGCCGGGCTCATGGCGCCGACGGCGGCGCTGGCGCTCGGCTCCGACTCGGCCGCCGCCGTCTCGTCGGCGGTCCGGCCGCTCGCGTCCACGCGGCACATCACCCTGTACGCCGAGGCGCTGCCCGGGGGCCAGTACGGCTACGGGCTCACGCCGGGGAAGGCCACCATCCCCGGCCCGGTGCTGGAGATGTGGGAGGGCGACACCCTCCAGGTCGAGCTCGTCAACACCACCGACAAGCGCCTGTCGATCCACCCGCACGGCGTGGACTACGCGACCGACTCGGACGGCAGCCCCTTCAACGACTCGTTCAACGAGCCCGGCGAGACCCGCACGTACGTCTGGAAGACCCACAAGCCCAGGCAGCGCGCCGACGGCACCTGGATGGCGGGCTCCGCGGGCTACTGGCACTACCACGACCACGCGATGGGCGGGGAGCACGGCACCCCCGGGCTGCGCGCGGGCCTGTACGGCGCGCTCGTGGTGCGGCGGGAGGGCGACACGCTGCCCGACCGCCAGCACACCGTGGTGTTCAACGACATGACCATCAACAACAAGGTCGCGCCCGACACCCCGATGCTGGAGGCGAACAAGGGCGAGAAGGTCGAGTTCATCGCGATCGGCCACGGGGACCAGCTCCACACGTTCCACGTGCACGCCCACCGCTGGGCGGACAACCGCACCGGCTGGCTGACCGGACCCGACGACCCCACCCGGGTGATCGACACCCGCGACCTCAACCCCGGCTCCTCGTTCGGGTTCCAGGTCGTGGCGGGCGAGGGCGTGGGCGCGGGCGCGTGGATGTACCACTGCCACGTCCAGTTCCACTCGGACGGCGGCATGGCCGGGATCTTCCTGGTGCGCAACGCCGACGGCAGCATGCCCGCCGGCGCCCAGGCGGCGATCGACCGGTTCCACGAGCACGGCGGCCACACGATGAGCGACATGTCCGCCACCGAGACCGAGTCCGGAGCGGCGGCCCATGCCGGCCACTGACCCCTACTCCCCGTTCACGCGCAAAGGAGCAGTGATGGAACGAACCCGAAGAGGCATCATCGCCGCGGTGGCCGGTGCCGCCCTCGTCGCCACGATGTCGACGACGCCGGCCGCGGCCCAGCGGAGCGCGACGGCGGTCGACACCGCCGTCGAGACCGCCCTGGCGGCCGCCGCACCCGTCGCCGCCGCCACGACCGCCGCGACCGAGCCCACCGTGCTCGTGTTCCACGGCGCGGCCGCCGACCAGGCCGACCCGGTCGCCGTCGCGACCCGGACCATCCGGGAGCTCGGCGCGGAGAACGGCTTCACCGTGCACACGGCCAGCGACCCGAAGGTGTTCACGGCCAAGAACCTCGCGGAGTACCGCGGGGTCGTGTTCCTGTCCGCCGAGGGCGTCGAGCTGAGCACCGCGCAGGAGGACGCGCTCAAGGCCTACGTGCAGGCCGGCGGCGGGTTCCTCGGCGTCCGCGACGCGGCGCGGGCCCAGGCCCGCTCGCAGTGGTTCACGGGCCTGATCGGCACGCGGCCCGCGGGCAACCTGCCCGACCCGCTGCCGGTGGCGAGCGCCACCGCGAGCGCCGAGAACCCGCCGAACGAGGTGGCCGCCAACCTGATCGACGGCGACTCCCGGACCAAGTGGCTGGCGTTCGAGCCGACGGCGTGGATCGAGCTGGAGCTGGACGAGCCGCTCGCGGCCGCCCGGTACGCGCTCACCTCCGCCAACGACTCCGAGGGCCGCGACCCGCAGGACTGGACGCTGCAGGGCTCCACGGACGGCGAGACCTGGACCGACCTGGACACGCGGGCCGGCGAGGACTTCCCGGACCGGTTCGCCACGAACGACTACGACGTCGACAACGACGTGGCCTACCAGCACTACCGGCTGGACATCACGGCGAACGCGGGCGAGGACCTCACCCAGCTCGCCGAGATCCAGCTCTTCGACACCTCGGGCGACCAGGAGCCGGACCCCGAGGTCCCGGTGCAGGAGGCGACGGTGAACGTCGTCGACCGCGCGCACCCCGCCAACGAGGGGCTGCCCCTGAACTGGACCCGTGAGGACCGGTGGCTGAACTGGTCGCCGAACCCGACCGGTGACGTGCACACGGTGGCGCAGGTCCAGGAGTGGGACTACGAGCCGGGCGAGGGCGCGAACGGCGCGTTCCACCCGATCTCGTGGTGCCGTGACTACGACGGCGGCCGCTCGTTCTACACCGGCATGGGCGGCACCGCGGAGAGCTACGCGGAGGAGGGCTTCCGTGACCACCTGCTGGGCGGCCTGCTCTGGGCGGCCGGCATGGTGCGCGGTGACTGCCAGGCGACCATCGCGGCGAACTACGAGGCCGAGCGCCTGACCGCGCAGAACACCGCCGGCACGCTCGACCAGATCGGCGAGCCGCACGGGCTCACGGTCGCACCCGACGGCGGCGTCTTCTACGTCGGCAAGGGCGCCTGCCCGTCCGGCCCGATCGTCTCGTGGGACGACCCGGACGTGGGGCTGGGCTGCGGCACGATCCACCGCTGGGACCCCGAGGCGGGCGAGACCACGCTGCTGACCACGCTGGACGTGATGGGCAACCGCGGCAGCGGCAGCGAGCTGGTCAAGAACGAGGAGGGGCTGCTGGGCATCACGCTGGACCCCGACTTCGAGGAGAACCAGTGGATCTACGTCTACTGGATGCCGCACGAGTCGATCGACGTCGAGCGGCGCGTGGGCCAGCGCACGGTCTCGCGCTTCACCTATGACGCGGCGGCCGACACGATCGACCAGTCCACCCGCAAGGACCTGCTGCACTGGGAGACGCAGATCCACAGCTGCTGCCACGCGGGCGGCGGCATGGACTTCGACAACGACGGCAACCTGTACATCGGGTCCGGTGACAGCAACTCCTCGGGCGGGTCGAACGGCTACTCCGGCAACAACTGGACGCAGGAGTTCGCGGGCCTCTCGTTCCAGGACGCGCGCCGCACGGCCGGCAACACGAACGACCTGAACGGCAAGATCCTGCGGATCCACCCGGAGGACGACGGCACGTTCACGATCCCCGAGGGCAACCTGTTCCCCGAGGCGGACGACCCGGGCGACAAGACGCGCCCGGAGATCTACGTGATGGGCGTGCGGAACATCTCGCGCCTGGCCTACGACAAGAAGAACGACTGGCTGACGGCGGCCTGGGTGGGACCGGACGCGGGCGCGCCCGACCCGGAGCTCGGGCCGGCGAAGTACGAGACCGCGACCATCATCACCTCGGCGGGCAACCAGGGCTGGCCGTACTGCATGGGCAACCGGCAGCCCTACCGTGACCGCAGCAACGAGGACGCCACGGTGCTCACCGGCTGGTACGACTGCGACCACCCGAAGAACACCTCGCCGCGCAACACCGGCCTGGTGGACCTGCCGCCCGTGCGCGACAACATGATCTGGTACTCCCCGAGCGGCGGCGGCCCGGTCTTCCCGAGGAACGAGGACGGCATCCCGTCGTACGTCGACGAGGAGGCCACCTACACCCAGCCGTACCTGCGGGGCGGCGGTCAGGCCGTGATGGACGGTCCCACCTACCACCGGTCCGAGGTGGACACCGACAGCGGCGTCGCCTGGCCCGCGTACTGGGACAACAAGTGGTTCATCGGCGACCAGTCGAACGCCAGCAACCGGATCGCCGTCACGGTGAACCCGGACACGGTGGACGAGGCCGGTCCCCCGGTCTTCGCCGAGGACCTGCGCAAGATCATCCAGGGCGGCGCGGGCAACGAGCAGGTGCAGAGCTGGATGGACGCCAAGTTCGGCCCGGACGGCGCCCTGTACCTGCTGGACTACGCGGGCGGCTTCTTCTCGCTGCACCCCAACCAGAAGCTCGTCCGGATCAGCTACAAGGGCGGGGCTCCGACCCCGGTGCCGGCCGCGTCCGGCACGAGCGTGCAGAGCTCCCCGCTGACCGTCGCCTTCACCGGTGACCGCTCGGGCGGCGTCTCGTACGCCTGGGACTTCGGGGACGGGAGCACCTCGACCGAGGCCAACCCGCGGCACACCTACGCCCGCGTGGGCAGCTACGACGCCACGCTGACGGTGACCTACGCCGACGGCGAGACGTCCACGGTCGAGGTCGCGGCCGAGACCACCTGCACCATCCCGGACGACCGGGGCACCGTGTGGTTCGGTGACACCAACAGCGGCGTCACCAACGACGACCTGGGTGGCTGCACGATCAACGACATCATCCAGGACGAGCGGGAGTGGGACACGAACGGCCGGTTCGTCAACCACGTCACGGCCGTGGCCGACCAGCTCCGGGCCGACAAGGTGATCACTGTCGCCGAGCGCAAGAAGCTGATCAGCGCGGCGAAGTCGTCCGGCATCGGGGCGGAGGGCAGCACCGGCTACCGGTGGCTGTTCGACGGCACGGCCGAGCAGCTCGCGGACTGGCGGCAGGCCCCCGGCGGCAAGTTCGACCTGAAGGACGACGGGTCGATCCTGTCCACCGGCGGGCTCGGCATGCTCTGGCACCCGGGCGAGGAGCTCGGCGACTTCTCGCTGAAGCTGGAGTTCAAGGACGTCGCGCCGGAGGGACGGTTCGCCAACAGCGGCGTCTTCACGCGGTTCCCCGACCCCCGGGTGGCGCGCGACGACCGGCCCGAGTGCGGGCAGGGCACCAACGACGAGGCCTGGGTGGCGATCTACTGCGGCCACGAGATCCAGCTCTACGACGGTCCGACGGGCGAGGTCCAGAAGACGGGGTCGGTGTACAACTTCGACCCCAACACGCTTCAGGACGCCGGGGTGACCCCGAAGGGCGAGTGGAACACCTACGAGATCCAGGTGGTCGGCCAGCAGTACACGATCATCCGCAACGGCGAGGTGATCAACGAGTTCGAGAACTCGCCGGGCAAGCAGTCCTCGCGCGCCGGCGACCCGCCGACCGACCTGCGGCAGTTCCTGCGCGGCTACATCGGCCTGCAGAACCACAGCGACGCGGACGCCATGGAGTTCCGCAACATCCGGGTGCGTGACCTGTGACCAGGCCCGCGAAGACGAGAGGAACACCCATGCGACACAGGCTGTCCCGCCTGCTGGCGGTGGCCGCGGTCGGCGCCCTCGTGGCGCTGCCGCTGGCACCCGCCACCGCCGTCGAGACCGGCACCGCTGAGACCAGCACCGTCGGGACCAGCACCGTCAAGCCCGTGGCCGACGTCACGCCGGACCGGGCCGCCAACCGGGCCGCCGGCCAGGCCACCACGCAGGCGGCCGACCAGGTGCTGACCTTCACCGCGAGCGCGAGCGTCTCGGCGTACGCGTCCGCCCCCACGACGGCGGCCGCCGGGCCGACCACCATCGTGTTCGAGAACAGCACCGCGACCGGCAACAACATCGGGATGTCCCACACCCTGACGTTCGACACCGGCACCCCGGGCTACAACCAGGACGTCACCCTGGACATCCTGGCCAACCCGCTGGACGCCAACGGGGGCCGCTACGAGGCCGAGGTCACGCTGACCCCGGGCACGTACCGGTACTTCTGCGCGATCCCCGGGCACAGCACCATGGTGGGCGAGCTCGTGGTCACCGAGGGCGGCGGCGGTGACGACACCACCGCCCCCACGGTCACGGCGGACGTCGCCGGGGACCAGGACGACGAGGGCGCCTATGTCGGCTCGGCGAGCGTGAGCCTGGCGGCCGACGACGGCGACGGCTCGGGCGTCGAGTCCGTCGAGTACGACCTGGACGGGGCCGGGTACACCCCGTACACCGCCCCCGTCGTGCTCGACGAGCCCGGCACCTACATGCTGGAGTACCGGGCCACCGACGTGGCGGGCAACGTCTCCGAGCCGGAGATGCTGCACGTCACGGTCGTCGCCCCCGACGGCGAGGACACCACGCCGCCGGTGGTCACCGCCGAGGTGACCGGCGACCTCGACGCCGACGGCGCGTACGTCGGGTCCGGGACCCTGAATCTCACGGCCCGGGACCCCGGATCGGGTGTGGCGGGCATCGAGTACGACCTCGACGGGGCCGGCTGGGCGGCGTACACCGCGCCCGTCGTCGTCGACACCCCGGGCGAGCACACCGTGGCCTACCGGGCCACGGACCGGTCCGGCAACGTCTCGGAGCCGGGTTCGGCCACGTTCACCGTGGTCGAGGCGCCCCCGGTCGACGAGACGGCGCCCACCGTCACCACCCAGGTCACCGGCGAGCAGGACGACGACGGCGCGTACGTCGCGTCGGCCACGGTCGCGATCCTTGCCGAGGACGCCGGTTCTGGCGTCGAGTCCGTCGAGTACGACCTGGACGGCGACGGCTGGACGGCCTACACGGCGCCCGTGGTCGTGGACGTGACCGGCGCGCACACCCTGCGCTACCGGGCCACGGACGCGGCCGGCAACACGTCCGAGCCCGGGAGCGTGGAGCTGGTCGTGGTGGACGGGCAGGACCCGCCGGACACCACGCAGCCCATCGCGTCGGCCCAGGTGGACGGCGACCAGGACGACGAGGGCGCCTACCTCGGGTCCGCCACGGTCACCATCACCGCCCGGGACGACGAGTCGGGGGTGGCGTTCATCGAGTACGCGCTCGACGACACCGCCTTCCGGGAGTACACCGGCGCCGTGGAGGTCACGGAGCCCGGGTCGCACGCGTTCGCGTACCGGGCCACCGACAACGCGGGCAACGTGACCCGGACCGGCACCCTGCGGTTCGACGTGGCCCGCGGCGCGATCGACGCCTGCCCCGTCTCCGACGAGCGCCCCACGGTGATCATCGGGAACAAGGACAGCAAGGTGACCAACTACGACACCGGCAACGGGTGCACGGTCGCCGACCTGGTCGACGCGGACGGCGGCTGGGTCAGCCACACCGCGTTCGTGAGCCACGTGCAGCAGGTCGCCGACCAGCTCGACGACGCCGACGTGCTGACCGCGCAGGAGGTGACGAAGCTGGTCCGGGCCGCCCGCCAGTCCGACGTCGGGCGCTAGCACCGGCCCGGCAGGACCGGCACGACCTGCGAGACGGAGCGGACCGTCTGCCCCCGGGCAGACGGTCCGCTCCGTCGTTCGGGCACACTGGGCGCATGGCGTCCACGGCCGGTTGGGCAGTTGTCGGTGTGCCGTCCAGCGCCGCGGCGCACTCCCGCGGGCTGGAGAAGGCCCCGGCCGCCCTGCGCGCCGCCGGGCTGCTCGACGCCCTGGCCGCCGCCGGCGTCGACGTCCGGGACGACGGCGACCTGCCCGCCGCGGCCTGGCGTGCGCACCGCGCGCCCGGCGAGCCCAACGACGCCGGCCGCGTGATCGACGGCCTGCGCGGCGTGCGGCGGCGCGTCGACGCGGTCCTCGCCCGGGGCGAGCGGGCCCTCGTGCTCGGCGGGGAGTGCACCGTCACCCTCGGGGTGGTCGACGCCGTCGCCGAACGGCACCCCGACGTGGCCCTCGTGTACGTGGACGGCGGCCAGGACCTCCAGCTCCCGCCCGACCACCCCGACGAGCCCGTCCTCGACGCGATGGGCGTGGCCCACCTCCTCGACCTGCCCGGCGCCTGGCCCCCGCTCGCCGCGGCCGGCCACCGACGCCCCCTGCTGAGGGCCGACCGGCTCGTCTACCTCGGGTACTCCGACGACGAGGAGGACGTCCACGGGCTCGTCCCCGCGGTCCGGATCCCCGCCGCGCAGGTGCTCGCCGACCCGGAGGACGCCGCTCGCCGCGCCCTCGCCGCCGTGGGCGGCACCCCGTTCGTGCTGCACCTCGACGTCGACGTGCTCGACTTCCTGACCCTCCCGGTGGCCGACGTGCCGACGTACGGCCGCGGCCTGGTCCCGGCGACGCTGGACCGGGTGCTGCGCACCCTCGGCGCCGACCCCGGCCTGGTGGCCATGACCTGCGTGGAGGTCAACCCCGACCACGCGGACGAGGCGGGCCTGCGCGGCGTCGTCCGGCTGCTGGCGGGGGCGCTGGCCGCCGGCTGACCTCCCCAGGTCCCGGGACGACGACGGCGCCCCACCCCTCCGCGAAGGAGGGACGGGGCGCCGTCGGTCGGTGACGTGTTACGAAACGAGCGACCGGAGCACGTACTGCAGGATGCCGCCGTTGCGGTAGTAGTCCGCCTCGCCCGGGGTGTCGATGCGCACCACGGCGTCGAACTCGACCTGCGAGCCGTCGGCCTTGGTGGCCGTCACCTTGACGGTCTCGGGCGTGACGCCCTCGTTCAGGGCGGTCACCCCGGTGACGTCGAAGACCTCGGTGCCGTCCAGGCCCAGCGAGTCGGCGTTCTGGCCGGCCGGGAACTGCAGCGGCAGCACGCCCATGCCGATGAGGTTGGAGCGGTGGATCCGCTCGAAGCTCTCGGTGATGACGGCCTTCACACCCAGCAGCGCGGTGCCCTTGGCGGCCCAGTCGCGCGACGAGCCGGAGCCGTACTCCTTGCCGCCGAGCACCACGAGCGGGGTGCCGGCCGCGGCGTAGTCCTGCGCGGCGTCGTAGATCGTGTCCTGCGCGTTCTTCACGAAGTTGAAGGTGAAGCCACCCTCGACGCCCGCACCGTTGTTCTCGGAGGCCAGGAGCTGGTTGCGCAGGCGGATGTTCGCGAACGTGCCGCGGATCATGACCTCGTGGTTACCGCGGCGCGAGCCGTAGGAGTTGAAGTCGCGACGGCCCACGCCGTGGTCGGCGAGGTACTTGCCGGCCGGGCTGTCCGGCTTGATCGAGCCGGCCGGGCTGATGTGGTCGGTCGTGACCGAGTCACCCAGCTTGGCCAGCACACGCGCGCCGGAGAAGTCGGTGACGGGCTCCGGCGTCATGCCCATGCCGTCGAAGTACGGGGGCTTGCGCACGTAGGTGGACTCGCTGTCCCAGGCGAACGTGTCGCCCTCGGGCGTCTCGAGCGCGGCCCAGCGCTCGTCGCCCTTGAAGACGTCGGCGTAGTCCGCCTCGAACATCTTGCGGTCGATCGAGGATGCGATGGTCGCCTCGACCTCCTCGGGCGAGGGCCAGATGTCGCGCAGGAACACGGGGTTGCCGGCCTCGTCGCGGCCCAGCGGGTCGTGCTCGAAGTCGAACTCCATGGTGCCGGCCAGGGCGTACGCGATGACCAGCGGCGGGGACGCCAGGTAGTTCATCTTGACGTCCGGGTTGATGCGGCCCTCGAAGTTGCGGTTGCCCGACAGCACCGAGACGACCGACAGGTCGTGCTCGTTGACGGCCTCGGAGACCTTCTCGTCCAGCGGGCCGGAGTTGCCGATGCAGGTGGCGCAGCCGTAGCCCACCAGGTGGAAGCCCAGCTTCTCGAGGTACGGCCAGAGGCCGGCCTTCTCGTAGTAGTTGGTCACGACCTGCGAGCCCGGCGCCATGGAGGTCTTGACCCACGGCTTGGACACGAGGCCCTTCTCGACGGCGTTCTTCGCGAGCAGCGCCGCGGCGAGCATGACCGACGGGTTCGACGTGTTGGTGCAGGACGTGATCGAGGCGATCGCGACCGCGCCGTGGAACAGCTCGAACTCCTTGCCGTCGCTGTTCGTGACGTGCACGTGCTTGCGGCCGTTGGCCGTGATGGCCGGCGAGTCGGAGGCGGGGAACGACTCCTTCTCGGCCTCGTCCACCTGGTCCAGCACGTCGGGCGCGTACGTCGGCAGGTCGCGCATGAAGGCGCTCTTCGCGTTCGTCAGCTCGATGCGGTCCTGCGGGCGCTTCGGCCCGGCGATCGAGGGCACGACCGTGGACAGGTCGAGCTCGAGGTACTCGGAGAAGACCGGCTCGGCCGAGTCGGCGTCGAGCCACAGGCCCTGCTCCTTGGCGTACGCCTCGACCAGGGCGAGCTGCTCCTCGGAGCGGCCCGTCAGGCGCAGGTAGTCGACCGTGACCGAGTCGATCGGGAAGATCGCGGCCGTCGAGCCGAACTCCGGCGACATGTTGCCGATGGTGGCGCGGTTCGCGAGCGGCACCTGGGCCACGCCCTCGCCGTAGAACTCGACGAACTTGCCGACCACGCCGTGCTGGCGCAGCATCTGCGTGATCGTGAGCACCACGTCGGTGGCGGTCACGCCGGCGGGGATCGAGCCGTTCAGCTTGAAGCCCACGACGCGCGGGATGAGCATCGAGACCGGCTGGCCGAGCATCGCGGCCTCGGCCTCGATGCCGCCGACGCCCCAGCCCAGCACGCCCAGGCCGTTGACCATGGTGGTGTGCGAGTCGGTGCCGACGCAGGTGTCCGGGTAGGCGCGCAGCACCGGCGCCTCCCCGTTCACGGAGACCTCGCGGGTCATCACGGTGCGCGCCAGGTACTCGATGTTGACCTGGTGCACGATGCCGGTGCCCGGCGGGACGACCTTGAAGTCGTCGAACGCCGTCTGGCCCCAGCGCAGGAACTGGTAGCGCTCGTGGTTGCGCTGGTACTCGAACTCGACGTTGCGCTGGAAGGCGTCGGCGCGGCCGGCGACGTCGATCTGCACGGAGTGGTCGATGACCATCTCGGCGGGGGCCAGCGGGTTGACCTTCGTGGCGTCGCCGCCGAGCGCGGCCACGGCCTCACGCATCGTGGCGAGGTCCACGACGCAGGGCACGCCGGTGAAGTCCTGCATGATCACGCGGGCCGGCGTGAACTGGATCTCGGTGTCGGGCTGCGCGTCCGGGTCCCAGGACGCGAGGGCACGCACGTGGTCGGCGGTGATGTTCGCGCCGTCCTCGGTGCGCAGGAGGTTCTCGGCGAGGATCTTCAGCGAGTACGGGAGGCGCTCCACTCCCTCGACCGCGCTGAGCCGGAAGATCTCGTAGGACGTGCCGGAGACCTCCAGCGTTCCCTTTGATCCGAACGTGTCCACGGTGCTCACTCGGGCTCCTTCTGCGGGGCTGACGGTGCGTCGGCTCTCACAGGCGCGGTCATCGCGCGAAGGAGCCGCCGCATGGGTTCCAGGGGGCTTCACCCAGCCTAGGCCGGGCTGCTGGAGCCAGCATAACGCATTTATCTTGACGTCAAGATATCTGCCGGGTGGGCGCCCGTCTCCTCCTGCTCGGCCGCGGGCGCCTGGAGCGTCCGCACGATCCGCCGGGCGATCGCGGCGTTGCCCGCGTCGGTCGTGTGGATCCCGTCCTCGTGCACCAGGCGGCCCTGGACGATGTTGGGGTCCAGCAGCGACACGTACGTGGCCTCCGCCTCGGCCGCCGCGGCCCGCACCGCGCTGTCCAGGGCGCGCGCCTCCAGGCCGACCGCCCAGGGCGTGGAGGGCCCGACCGACACGATCTCGGCGTCCGGGAACCGCTGCTCGGCCAGGGCGTACGTGTCCGCGACAGCCGCGAAGACCGGCCCGGGCTTGGCCCGCAGGTCCTTGAAGTCGTTCTGCCCGCCGGCGATCACCACGACGTCCACGCTGCCCCGCGGCACGGACCGGAGCTGGGCGGGGTAGTTGAGCTTGTCCAGCTCGGGGTTGCCCTTGACGAACCCGGTGCCGCCGTCGGCCACGTTGAGCTCGCGCCAGCCCATCTTCTCGGACACGAGCGTGCTCCACCGCAGCTCGGGCGACGTCGCGCCCTGCCCCACCGTGTACGAGTCGCCGACGAAGAGGGCCACCGGCTCCTTCTCGGCCACCGGGGACGGCGACACGGACGGGGACGGGGACGGCGACCCCGCGTCGGCCCAGACCTTCGGCGCGCCCCGCGGCGCGGGCACGGAGGCCCCGCCCGTCCCGCCGACGGCGATGCCGCCGGCCCCCAGGACCATGCCCACCAGCACGGCGACGGCGAACGCCGCCACCACCGACACAGCGATCCCGCCGCTCACCAGCCACCGCTTCACGGTGCGCATCCTATGCGTACTGACCTGGGGCTTCGTCCGTCGTCCGGTCAGCCCTGCCGGTCCAGCACCGCGACCGCCTCGACGTGGTGCGTGTGCGGGAACAGGTCGAACCCGCGCACGCCCGTCAGCGCGTACCCGTGCGCCGCGAGGTAGCCGACGTCGCGCGCGAGCGCCGCCGGGTCGCACGCCACGTAGACGATGCGGCGCGGCTCGCGGGCCGCGATCGCGTCCACCACGGCGCGTCCGGCGCCCGAGCGGGGCGGGTCCAGCACGACGACGTCCGCGGCGGGCACGTCGGCCTCGCCCGGCCCGCCCGCGAGCACCCGGTCCACCGCGCCCAGGCGCAGCTCCACCTGACCGTACGCGTGCGCGTTGCGGCGCGCGTCCTTCACGGCGCGCTCGTCGCCCTCGACGGCGACCACCCGGCCCTCGGGCCCGACGGCGTCCGCCAGCGGCAGCGTGAACAGGCCCGCGCCGGAGTACAGGTCCAGCACGGTCGCCCCGGCCAGCTCCCCCGTGCTCGCGCCGGCGGCGTCCAGCACGGCGCCCGTCAGCACGGCGGGTGCCTCGCGGTGCACCTGCCAGAACCCGTCGGCGGCCACGCGGTAGCGGTGCGTGCCCCACGGGCCGGTCACGACCTCGGTCACGGCGCGGCGGGCGTTGGGCCGGGAGTCCGGCTTGCCGCGTCGCCACGGCTCGCCGTCGACCAGCAGCGCCGGGTCGCCCTCGGACGGGGCGACGAGCTCCAGCCGCGCACCCGGCGTCCAGGTGCGGGTGAACACGTCCTCGGCGACCGCGAACGCCGCCAGCTCGGCGGAGGCCAGCGGCATCTTCTTCAGCGCGACGACGTCGTGCGAGCGGTGCTTGCGCATGCCGGCGTGGCCGTCGGCGTCGGCCACCAGGTCGATCCGGGTGCGGTAGTGCAGGCCGCGGCGCTCGTCGTCGCCCGGCGCGGCCTCGACACCGACGTGCTCGGCGAGCCAGTCGGCGTCGAGGCGTGCCAGGCGCTGGAGCTGCTCGACGAGCACGGCCATCTTCCAGCGGCGCTGCGCGGGCAGGGCGACGTGGGACAGCTCGCCGCCGCCCGCGCCGTCGGCGCCGGCCGCGGGCCACAGCGGCTCCACGCGGTCCGGGGACGCCTCGAGCACCTCGACGGCGTCGGCGCGCCAGAAGGTCGGGCCGCCCTCGGTGACGCGGGCGCGGACCCGCTCCCCCGGCAGCGTGTGGCGCACGAACACGACGCGGCCGTCCAGGCGGGCCACGCAGTGGCCGCCGTGGGCCACGGGGCCGACCTCGAGCTCGAACTCCTGCCCCACCTCCGGCCCCGGGGCGGCGTCGCTCACACGCCGCGCGCGGCCGGGCCGCGGGGAACGCTGGGGACGACGGCGCGGGCGGCCGCCCTGCTCGGGGTCTGCGGGCGCGGTGCGACGGTCGGGGTTGCGGGGCATGTGCTCAAGTATCGCCCACGGGCCGCCCGCAGCCGCCCGGTCGGGCGCTCGGCTGCGTCACACCCTGCGGCGTCACATCCGGCGGCGTCACGTCCGGCGGCGTCACATCCTGCGGCCGCGCAGGAAGGTGTCGCCCTCCAGCCCGGTCTGCCCGCGCGTCGAGGCGAGCTGCCACGGCACGGAGGCCACCACGACGCCGGGCGTGAACAGCAGGCTGCCCTTCAGGCGCAGCGCCGACTGGTTGTGCAGGAGCTGCTCCCACCAGTGCCCGACCACGTACTCCGGGATGTAGACGATGACGAGGTCGCGCGGCGACTCGCGGTGCACGGACCGCACGTACTTGACCACCGGGCGGGTGATCTCGCGGAAGGGCGAGTCCAGGATGCGCAGCGGGACGGGCAGGTCGAGGGCCTCCCACTCGGCGGTGAGCTTCTCGACGTCCTCGCGGTCCACGCCCACGCTGACGGCCTCCAGCACGCTGGGCCGCGCGGCCCGCGCGTAGGCCAGGGCGCGCATGGTCGGCTTGTGCACCTTGGAGACCAGCACGACGGCGTGCACGCGGCTCGGCAGCGCCCGCGCCGCGGAGACGTCGTCGAGCTCCAGCTCGTCGCGCACGCGGTCGTAGTGCTTGCGGATGGCACGCATGAGGACGTACAGCACGCCCATGGCCAGCAGGGTGATCCAGGCGCCGTGGGTGAACTTGGTGAGCAGCACGATGATCAGCACGATGCCGGTGAGCCCGAACCCGACGCCGTTGACCAGGCGCGAGCGCTTCATCCGGCTGCGCGCCGCCGGGTCGGGCTCGGTACGCAGCCCGCGCGTCCAGTGCCGCAGCATGCCGAGCTGGGACAGCGTGAACGACACGAACACGCCCACGATGTAGAGCTGGATGAGCCGGGTGACCTCGGCGTCGAACACCACGATCAGCACGATCGCCGCGACGGCGAGGGTGATGATGCCGTTGGAGAACGCGAGCCGGTCGCCGCGGGTGTGGAGCTGGCGCGGCAGGTAGCCGTCCCGGCCGAGGATCGAGCCGAGCACAGGGAACCCGTTGAACGCCGTGTTCGCGGCGAGCACCAGGATGAGGCCCGTCACGGCGGAGACCGCGTAGAAGGCGGGCGGGAAGCCCGAGAAGACGGCCTCGGCGAGCTGGCCGATGACCGGGATCTGCACGTAGTGGTCCGAGACCGGCTCGCCGTCGAGCGTGAGCTGGCTGTGCGGGTCCTCCGCGAACTGGACGCCCGTGGCCTGGGCCAGCAGGAGGATCGACATGATCATCGTGGCCGAGATGGTGCCGAGCAGCAGCAGCGTGGTCGCGGCGTTGCGCGACTTGGGCTTGCGGAACGCCGGCACGCCGTTGCTGATCGCCTCGACGCCGGTCAGGGCGGCGCAGCCGGACGCGAACGCCCGGGCCAGCAGGAACGCGCCCGCGATACCCACCAGGCCCTGGTCGAACGCGGCCTCGGCGGACAGCTCGAACTCCGCGCTCTGCGCCTGGGGCAGCGTGCCGGAGAAGAACCGGAACGCGCCCGTGACGATGAGGGCCCCGATGATCGCCATGTAGCAGTAGGTCGGGATGGCGAACGCCGTGCCCGACTCCTTGACCCCGCGCAGGTTGACCAGGGTGAGCAGCGACACCGCGATGACGGCGGCGAGCGCCTCGTGGCCCCGCAGCCCGGGGATGGCCGCGGAGGCGTACTGGGCCGCCGACGAGATCGACACGGCCACGGTGAGCACGTAGTCCACCAGCAGCGCGGAGGCGACGCCGATGCCCGCCGAGGGGCCGAGGTTGGTGGTGGCGACCTCGTAGTCGCCGCCGCCCGAGGGGTAGGCGTGCACGTTCTGCCGGTAGGACGCCACCACGATGAGCAGCACCACGACCACCACGAGACCGACCCATGGGGAGAACGCCAGGGCCGCGATACCCGCCAGCGACAGGGTCAGCAGGATCTCGTCCGGCGCGTACGCCACCGAGGAGAGGGCGTCCGAGGCGAACACCGGCAGCGCGATGCGTTTGGGCAGCAGCGTGTGCCCCAGGCTCTCGCTGCGCATGGGGCGGCCGACCAGAAGTCGTTTGGCCGCATCGACGATGTCCGACACGTTGGAAGACTCTATGCCCGTCGATGGCCTCCGGCGCACCCGGCGCACCATCGTCACCCCCGGCGCGGTAGCGTTCCGTCCGTGCACTTCGTCATCATGGGCTGCGGCCGCGTCGGCTCCAGCCTCGCCCAGGAGATCGAGGGCCGCGGACACTCCGTCGCCGTCATCGACCAGAACCCGGACGCGTTCCGGCGTCTGCCTGCGGACTTCTCCGGCAAGAAGGTGACCGGGGTGGGCTTCGACCGCGACACGCTCGTGCAGGCAGGGATCGAGGACACGTACGCGTTCGCGGCGGTGTCCGACGGCGACAACTCCAACATCCTGTCCGCGCGCGTGGTCCGGGAGACGTACGGGGTGGACAACGTCGTGGCCCGGATCTACGACCCGCACCGGGCCGAGATCTACCAGCGGCTCGGCATCCCGACCGTCGCCACGGTGCGCTGGACGGCGGACCAGGTGCTGCGCCGCATGCTGCCGCTGGGCTTCACCGACGAGTACCGCGACCCGTCCGGCACGGTGCGGCTCGCGCAGATCGAGTACCACCGGCGGTGGGTCGGCCGGCCCGTGCTCAACATCGAGGCCGCCACGGGGGCGCGCGTCGCCTTCGTGACCCGCTACTCGTCGGCGATCCTGCCGACGCCCGACATCGTGCTCCAGGAGAACGACGTGCTCCACCTGCTCATGGCGGCCGACCGGTCCGCCGAGATCGAGCGCATCCTCACCGCCGCGCCGACCGCCGAGGAGGACTGATGCGCGTCGTCATCGCCGGGGCCGGCTCGGTGGGCCGCTCGATCGCCCGCGAGCTGCTGAGCCACGAGCACGAGGTCACCCTCATCGACAAGAACCCGGCGGCCATGCGCGTCTCGCAGGTCCCCGAGGCGGAGTGGGTACTCGCGGACGCGTGCGAGCTGCCCGCGCTGGAGGCGTCCGAGCTGGAGCAGGCCGACGTCGTCGTGGGCGCCACCGGCGACGACAAGGTGAACCTCGTGTTCTCGCTGCTGGGCAAGACGGAGTTCGGGGTGCCGCGCACGGTCGCGCGCGTGAACAACCCGAAGAACGAGTGGATGTTCGACCAGTCGTGGGGCGTGGACGTCGCCGTCTCGACGCCGCGCATCATGACCGCGATGGTCGAGGAGGCCGTCGCCGTGGGCGACCTCGTGAAGATCTTCAGCTTCAGCCAGTCGCGCGCCGACATCCTGGAGCTGACGCTGCCCGCCGACTCTCGGGTCGCGGGGACGCGCGTGGGCCAGGTCGTGTGGCCGGCGGACGTCACGCTCTCGACGATCGTGCGTGACGGCCGCCCGCTGGTGCCGAGCCCGGACGACACCCTGGAGGCCGGCGACGAGCTGCTGCTGGTCGCCGGCTCGGACGCCGACACGGACGCGCTGCAGAAGCTGCTGGTGCCGAAGGGCTGAACCGGCCCGGCCGGCCGCCGTCTCAGGCGGTCGCCGGGGCCTTCGGCCGGCGCACGACGTACCAGGTCAGGTACAGCACGAGTGCCCAGAGCGGGACGCCGAGCAGCAGGTGGAACGTGCCGAGCCAGGCGACGTCGCCCGCGAAGTAGAGCGGCGTCTTGACCGCGAGGCGCAGGGCGAACAGCCCCACCCAGAGCCAGGTGGCGATCGAGTACATGCGCATCCTGGCCGGGTCGGACCGCCAGGCGGTCAGCGCGGCGAAGACCGACGGCTGGTCGTCGGGGCGGTCCGCGTCGGCCTTCACGGCCTCCGGCGTCAGGCCGGCGCGCAGCGCCTCCACCACGTAACCGACGGCGGGGCGGCGCGCGAGGATCGTGCCGAGCAGCACCACGAGGTAACCGGCGTTGAGCAGCAGGCCGCCCGCGTAGTAGTCCTCCGCGTCGCCCGACGTCCAGGCCCAGACCACACCGACGGCGATGCCGAGCAGGCCACCCAGCGCCTGGGTGACCGGCGTGCGCTGCACCAGGCGCGCCACGACGAGCACCAGGGCGGCGACCACCGACGCGATCAGCGGGACGGTCAGGTCGTTGGTGATCACGAACGCGACCACGAACACCAGGCCGGGCAGCACCGCCTCGACCAGGCCGCGCAACCCGCCCACGGCCTGCGCGGCCGAGAACTCGTCGCCGGCCAGGGCGCGCATGCCGCGCGCCGGGGTCTCTGCGGGCCGAGCCGCGGACTGGGTTACGGGCTGTGTCGCGGGCTGCTGCGGGGGCACGTCAGGACGTGCGGGATCGCTCATGGGGGCTATTGTGCCTCGCCCGGCCGGGGCCTCAGCTCGTACCGCGGGTTGAACATGGTGCGCCGCCCGTCGACGTCGCAGACCATGCCCTCGACCCGGATCCGGCGGCCCGGCTCGATGCCCTCGATGGTGCGGCGGCCGAGCCACACGAGGTCCAGCGCCCCGGAGCCGTCGAAGAGCTCCGCCTCCAGGGTGGGCACCCCCTCGCGCGGGCGCAGCACGACCGAGCGCAGCACGCCCGCGACCTTGCCCCGGGAGCGGGTGGGCACGGACGTGACCGCCGCGCAGCCGATGTTCTTGGAGGCGTCCACGCGTTCCGCGGTGTCGCTGACCTCCTCGTTCGAGGCCAGCGTCGCCGCGATGCGGGAGGCGAGTGCCGAACGGAGCCCCATCAGTGGTTCACCTCGTCAGCCGATCTGGGTGATCTCAGGGCCGCGACGCAACGGGTTGAAGTCCGACATCTGCGGCGTGGCGCCCTGGGGACCGGCCGGCTCCTGCGCCGGCTGTGCACCATCCTTGCGCGCCGACTTCGGCAGCGCCAGGGGCAGCAGGTCGCGCGGCGGGCGCGGGCTCTGGTCCCGCACCACGACGATGTTCGCGAACACGGACTCCAGCGGCTTGGCCGCCTCGGCGTCGAGCGCCGCCCGGCCCGCGAGCACGCCGCGGATGAACCAGCGGGGGCCGTCCACGCCCACGAACCGCGCCGGCCGCTGGCCGGGCTGCCCGTCGGGGCCCGTCACGGGCATGCGCACCAGCAGCTCGCGGCCGAACACGCCGGGCACGTCGTCCACGATGCCGCCCTGCCCGCTGACGGACTGCGCGATCTCGTGCCGGATCTCGTCCCAGATGCCCTCGGTGCGCGGCGCGGCGAACGCCTGGATCTGGAGGTTGGACCCCTCCAGCGCGGCCGTCACCCCGGTGACCTTCTGCGTCTTCTTGTCGATCTCCATGCGGAGCTCGAGACCGGGCATCACCGGCAGCCAGATGGCACCGAGGTCGACCCGGGGGCCCATCTCGTCCACCTGGGACCGGTCGAAGGGTCCGTGGGGCCGCTTCTGCTGCTCGGCCTCCACCGACGCCCACTCGACCGAGGCGGGCTCATCCGCCGTACCTCGTCGGCTGAACAGACCCACAGCCACACTCCTTCGTCGTTCGTCCATTGCTCGCCCCACCCGCGCGCACGCATTACTGCGCCGGGCGGCGTTATCCGCTCGTTACTTACAGCCTAGACCTGTCCGGCGCCGAACTGGACACGCGTTCAGCGCCCGGCGAAACCGCCGCTGGAGCCGAAGCCGCCGTCGCCCCGGTGCGAACCGGGCAGGGTCTGCGCGGGCACGAACCGCGCGCGCTCGACCTTCTGGATCACGAGCTGCGCCACCCGGTCGCCCCGGACCAGCTTCACGGCCTGCGTCGTGTCGGTGTTGAGCAGCGTGACCTTGATCTCGCCGCGGTAGCCCGCGTCCACGGTGCCCGGCGCGTTCACGATGGTCACGCCGTGCTTCGTCGCGAGGCCCGAGCGCGGGTGCACGAACGCCGCGTAGCCGTCCGGCAGCGCGATCGAGACCCCGGTGGGCACCAGCACCCGCCCCTGCGGCGGGATCTCGACGTCGACCGTGGTCACCAGGTCGGCGCCGGCGTCGCCGGGATGGGCGTAGGAGGGGACGGGAACGTCGTCCAGGAGGCGGATGAGCACGTCGACCGTGCTGCCGTCGTGAGCTGGCTCAGGGGTGGGCACGCCGGAAGAGTACGCCACCTGGGCCCGCGCCGCCGCAAGAGTGCCGGGGCGGTGCCGGGGGCTGGGATGATGTGTCCATGACGGCGACCACCCTCACCTTCCACGAGCGTCTTCTCCCCGGTCCCGGTGGCTGGCTCGGCACGGTCGGTCTGGGCGCCATCGGGGCGATCGTGCTGTGGCCCGTGCACGCGGTCGCGGCGGTCACCGTCGGGCTCCTGGTGTGCGTCGGGTCGGCGGTCGCCCTGGCCGTGTCGTCGCCGGTCGTCGAGGTGTCCGACGGCGTCCTGCGCGCCGGGAGCGCCCGCATCCCGGTCGCGCTGCTGGGCACGACCCAGGCCTTGGACGTGGCCGCAATGCGGCACGAGCTGGGTCCCGGCCTGGACGCACGCGCCTACGTCTGCCTGCGCGCGTGGGCGCGCACCGGGGTGCGGGTCGCGGTCGACGACCCGGCCGACCCCACCCCTTACTGGCTGGTCTCCACGCGCCGCCCGGAGCTCCTGGTCAAAGCCCTCACCGACTGAGCCGCAGGCTCGGGCGGCAGACAAGCAGAGCAGCGCCGACCCGGGCCCCGCCCCGGGCCCGGGTACGACGAAGGCTGCCATGCACCGCATGACAGCCCGGTCGTGTCGTCAGTGCCGAAGGCCTGGTGGATCAGGCGGCGCACTCCGTGCAGATCATCTGGCCGGCCTTCTCGTAGGCCAGCTGGCTGCGGTGGTGCACCAGGAAGCAGCTCGAACACGTGAACTCGTCCGCCTGACGCGGCAGCACCCGTACTGCGAGCTCCTCGCCCGACAGGTCGGCGCCCGGGAGCTCGAAGCCCTCGGCCGCTTCTGTCTCGTCCTCGTCCACAACGCCCGAGGACTTGTCAGAACGACGTGCCTGCAGCTCCTGGATCGAGTCCTGCTCGACATCCTCGTCGTTCTTACGCGGGGCGTCGTAGTCAGTTGCCATGTGGTGTTCTCCGTCGGTAGGTGGTCGCGCCGGAAGGGTTCGGGACTTCCGGGGTTCGACGCCGCCCCGGCCGGGACACCGCAAGCACCGTCGAACAGCGACCGCAAGCGGGTGTACGCGCAGATAATGCACACGGCCCCGGTTTTGTTCCCGAGTCGGCCCACGGATTGTGCACCATTTCTGTCAGGCGCGCTACATCTACCGGTGTAACCCCGGTCACGTACGCTCTGACCTGCGACGACGGCCCGTTTTCGGCTTTTTGACCCCGGTCAACGGTGACCGCTCTTGCACGGGTGTGTCATAAAAAAGATCACCCGCCGACGGGGCTCCCGGCGCCGTCGGCGTCCACCGCCTCGAGGATCTCGGCGAGCTGCGCCACGAGCTCGCGCGGGCCCGCGACGGTCATCGCGTTGCCGGCGGGCCGGCCGCGCAGACCGGTCACGACGGCGCCCGCCTCGGTGGCCACGATCACGCCCGCCGCCATGTCCCACGGGTTCAGGCCGCGCTCGTAGTACAGGTCGAGCGAGCCGTCGGCGAGCAGGCACAGGTCGATCGCGGCGGAGCCGAGCCGCCGGATGTCCCGGATCCGGGGCAGCACCTGCGCCAGGACCTGGGCCTGCTCGGCCCGGCGCACGGCGTCGTACCCGAAGCCCGTGCCCACCAGGGACGTGCTGAGGGACGCCGGGGCGCCCGACCGGATCGGCGCGCCGTCGCGCGTGGCGCCCTCCCCCAGCCCGGCCGACCAGGTGCGCCCGTCGGCGACGCTGTGCACGCACCCGGCCAGCACGGTCCACGACGCGGGCTCCGGCGGACCCGCCACGACCGCCACCGACACGGCCCACGACGCCACGCCGTACAGGTAGTTCACGGTGCCGTCGATCGGGTCGAGCACCCAGGTCAGCCCGCTGGTGCCGGCCACGTCGTCGCCCTCCTCGCCCAGGATCGCGTCGTCCGGGCGCTCCGCGGCGATCATCTCGCGCAGCAGCTCCTCCGAGGCACGGTCCATGACGGTGACGGGGTCCACGTCGCTCGACTTGGTCGCGGCCACCTCGACCCGCTCCGGTCTGCCCTCCCGCACGAGGCTCCCGGCGGCCGTCGCGAGGCGGACGGCGAGGTCGCGGAGGGCGGTGACGGTGACGCCGTCGGGCAGCGCGTGCGGTGCGGGTGAGATCACGCGCCCATCCTGCCGCACCCGTCGGCGGGCTACGATCCGGCGGCACACCGACGCGCCTGCGCCGCGCCGCCCCCGCTCGGTGGCAGGCTCGGCTCACAGGACTACCCCGGGAGGACTGGCATGGACGAGCTGGAGCTGGTGAGGCTGCACGAGGACGGTGAACGCCTCGTCCTCGCCGCACGCGACGGCACCCAGAGCACCCTGCCGATCACCGACGCCCTGCGCGCCGCCCTCCGGGGCGACCGTCCGCGCATGGAGTCGATCCGCGCCCAGGAGGAGTCCACCCTGCGCCCGCGCGAGATCCAGGCGCGCCTGCGCGCGGGCGAGACCTGCGAGGCCCTCGCCGAGGCCTCGGGCCTGCCCGTGGAGCACGTGCGGCGCTTCGAGTACCCCGTCATCTCCGAGCGCGAGCACGCGATCTCCCGCGTACGCGCCAAGGCCGTGCTGAACGACGACGACACCGCCACCACGCTCGGCGAGGTCGCCGACGAGCGCCTGCGCTCGCGCGGCGTGCGGCCCGACGACGCGCGGTGGACCGCCACCCGGGAGGGCACCCACCCCTGGATCGTCCAGGTCGAGTTCACCGCGGGCGAGCGGCCGCGGGAGGGCCGCTGGTCGCTGGAGCCGCGCGGCGGCTTCGTCACGGCACTCGACGACGAGGCTCGCTGGCTGGGCCTCCCCGAGGACGACGAGGGCCCGGCGCTCGCCGGCGTCGCCACCCTGCCGCCGCAGCGGCTGGGCGCGCGCGGCTCCCGGCCGGCCCCGCCCGAGCCCGACGACACGGACCTGCTGCTGGACAACCTCTCCGAGCGGCGCGGCCAGCGGCCCGCACGGCGTTCCGCGCCCGACGTCGGACCGCCCGACCTGCTGGAGCTCGACCACCTGGACGGCGGGCCGGCGGGCCCGGGCTCGGCGGCGAGCCCGGACGAGCCCGACGAGTCCGCGCCGGAGCCCGCCGCGGCCGTGGTCGACATCGGCGCGCGCCGCGGGGGGTCCCGTCCCCGGATGCCGTCCGTCACAGTGCCGGACTCCCCCGCCGACCTCGAGTGGGAGGGGCCGAGCCAGTGGGAGATCCCGGGGCCCGTGCCGGCCACGCCCCCGCCGTCCGAGCCGGAGGCGACGCCGCCGCCGGAGCCCGAGCCCGCTCCGGCCCCGGAGCCGGAGCCGGTGAACGTGCCGGACAAGGAGCCGGCGGCCGCCAAGCGGCCCGCGCCCAAGCGCGGCCGCAAGTCCCGCGCGCAGGTGCCGAGCTGGGACGAGATCGTGTTCGGGTCGCGCCCGGAGGTCTAGTACCGGGGTCCTGCTAGCCCCAGAGGGACTCGTCCGCCGACCGGCGGCGCGCGGTGAGCGCCGTCATGCGGCGCATGTGGTGCCGGCGGCACAGCACCTCGTACGCGACCTCGGCGAGGCCGACGTCGCCGATCACCACCTGCTCCCCCTCGGTGACCATGATCCCGTCCACGGTGCGCGCGTTGTGGGTGGCGCGCGCGCCGCACCAGCACAGCGACTGCACCTGGAGCAGCTCGACGCGGTCGGCGAGCTCGATGAGTCGGGCCGAGCCGGGGAAGAGCCGGGTGCGGAAGTCGGTGGTGATGCCGAAGGCGAAGATGTCGATCTCCGTCTCGTCCACCAGCCGGGCGAGCTGCTCCACCTGCGCGGGCGAGTAGAACTGCGCCTCGTCGCAGACCAGGTAGTCGACGGCCTCGCCGCCCGCGCGGCGGCCGCTGATCTCGACCCAGAAGTCGGTGTCGTCGGTCACCTCGACGGCCGCGACCTCCAGGCCCAGCCGGCTGGAGACCCGGTCCGCGCCCGCCCGGTCGCCCCGGCTGAAGATGAGCCCCTCGCGCCCGCGGGCGCGGAAGTTGTGGTCGGTCTGCAGGGCGAGCGTGGACTTGCCGGAGTCCATGGTCCCGGAGAAGAAGACGAGCTGGGCCACGAGAGCTTCCTAGGAGAGGGCGGTCAGGAACGGCACGAGCATCTCGTGCGGCGTGAGGGAGCCGTGCACGCCGGGCAGCGCCCGCGCGTTCGCGGAGTGCACCCGGGAGTCGACGACGGTGGCGGCGCCGGTCATCGCCACCACGACGTCCCCGATGGCGGGCAGCACGTGCTCGGCGACCGGCCCGAACCAGCCGCCCGCCACCACCTGCTCCCGCAGCACGACCAGGGCGTGGTCGCCCAGCCGCTCGGCCCACCGGGCCGCGACGTCGGCCGGGTCGGTGCCCGGCTCGGTGTAGACGTGCAGGGCGCGCGGCTCGCCGCCCACCAGGGCCACGCCGGGGTGCAGGGCCGGGTCGGTCGCGACGTCCCACTGCGTGGTCAGGTCGGCCGTGATCTGGCCGTGGTCGGCCGTGACCAGCACCAGGGTGCCGCGCGGCACGCTGCGCAGCAGGCGGCGCAGCTCCCGGTCCGTCGCCTCCAGCGCGTCGCCCCACTGCCACGAGTCCCAGCCGAAGCCGTGGCCGGTCTTGTCGACGTCGCCCTGGTACAGGTACACCAGGCTCTGCCCGCTGCCCGCCGGGTCGGCGGGCCGGCGCAGCGCCGCGACGGTGGCGTCGACGCGCTGCTCGAACGTCTCGGCGGCCACGTGCACGGGGCCGCGCAGGGCGGCCTGGCTCATGCCGGAACCCGCGAACTTCCGCGGGCCGGGGGCCACGACCCGCGTGCCGGCGGCGGCGAGCGTCTCCAGGACCGTGGGCTCGCGCTGCACGTCGGCGGGATCGCCGAGGTCGCGCCACTGCACCACCGCGGCCAGGGCACCGGTCTCGGGGTTGCGCTGCGTGTAGCCGAGCATGCCCGTCCGGCCCGGGGCGGTGCCGGTCCCGAGGATGCTCAGGCCCGCCGCCGTCGTGGACGGGAAGCTGGAGGTGAGCGTGGCGGCGGCCTCGTCCCGCTCGCGCAGCAGGCCGCGCAGGAACGGCGCGTGGCCCCCGCGCTCGGCGAGGTTGCGGATGCCGAGCCCGTCCACCAGCACGACGACGACACGGTCGGCGTCGGGCAGGCCGAGGGCCGCGCGGCAGCCGGCCGCCGTCAGGCCCGTGGCCGTGCTGAGGTCGTGGCCCAGGGCGCCCGCGGCGGCGGGCAGCACGGCGGCGAGGCTGGTCGTGTCGTAGGACGGCGCGACCAGGCCCTCGGGCAGGTGCGGTGCGCTCACGCAGACGTGGCCCGGGACAGCGCCCGGGCGAAGTCGACGGCCGCCCGGACGGCGGCGTCGCCCTCGGCCTCGCCGGAGACGCGGACCACCACGTCGTCGGGCGTCACCTGGCCGGTCAGGCCGTGGTCGGCCGTGCAGTTCGGGTCCACGCAGGAGGCGGGCTCCAGGTCGACGCGGGAGACCGCGCCCCAGCCCACGGCCAGCGTGACCTCGCGCGTGGCCCCGCGCTGCGGGTACTGCGCCGGGTCCGCGATCACGTGGGTCAGCGCCACGGAGCGGATCTCGCGCACGGGCACCACCTCGGTGGTGGCGGACGCCGAGCCGGACCGCGCCGGGTCCTCCCCCGTGTGGTCGTCGACGTGTGCGGTGACCAGGCGGGTCGGGGTCAGCACGAGGACGGTCAGGTGGCGGCGCACCTCCGAGTCGAAGGTGGTCTCGGCCTGCACGAGGTGGGCCACCACCTCCTCGCCGGCCAGGGCCACGTCGAGCACGTCCGCGACGAGCTCCGGGTAGTAGCCGGCCCGGTGCAGGTGGGCGGTCAGGTCGTCACGGGCATCGGTCGGGGCATGGGGCACGAGGGGAATCATCCCATCCACGCGGAGGTCAGGTCCACATGATGCAAGTGCCCAGGTAGACGAGACGGGAGCAGCGGTCGCCACTACGCTCTTCCCCACACCACGCGTCGGAGGCATTTCGGACATGTCCAGTCAGATCCAGGTCATCGAGATGCCGTTGGACGACGGCGACTCGTTCCTCGTCGAGGTCGCCCGGCCCGTCACCGACGAGCTCGTCCCCGCGGCCCGGCCCGGGGCGTTCGTCGGCCGCGCCGGGGCGACCCTCGACGCCGCGCTCGACGAGCTGCGCCCGGTGCTCGGTACGCTCGCGGGCTGGGCCCGGTCGGCCGGCCCGGACACGGCGGAGGTCGAGTTCGGCCTCAAGCTCACCGCCGGCTCGTCGGTGGTCGTCTCCAGCGGATCGGCCGAGGTGAACTTCACCGTCCGGCTCACGTGGTCGGCCGGGGACCGATGACCGACCCCAACGCCGCGCTGGTCGACATCGGCGGCACGGACGGCCGGGTCGGCGTCGGGTTCGCCGTCGGACCGCGCACGGTGGTCACGTGCCACCACGTCCTGCGTGCGCTGCCGGGCGTGGTCGCGGAGGGCTCCGAGATCGCCGTGACGTTCCATGCGGACCGGCGCAGCAGGACGGCCCGCGTCGTCGTGGACGACGCCGACGCGGACCTGGCGGTGCTGCGCGTCCTGCGCACCGTGCGGATGCCGGACAACCTGACCGTGCTGCGCCTGGTCGAGCCGCGGGTGCGCACCCAGGTGGACGTCTACGGCTATCCCGAGGCCCGTGCCGGCGGGGCGTGGAACCAGTCCGTCGTGGCCGGCCGCGTCGGGCACGACCGCCTGCAGCTCAACTCGACCGACGGCGTCCCCCTCCAGCCGGGCTTCAGCGGCGGCCCCGTCATCGTGCCCGGGACCCCGAACGTCATGGGCATGCTCGTCAAGACCACGGTCGCGGGCGCGCACAGCGACGCGCTGGCGGTCCCCTCCGACGTCATCCGGGGGCTGCTCCCGCCCGCCACGCTGCTCGAGCGGGTCGGGCCGCGGCTGCGGAAGCTCGGTTCCGGGCTCGCGGGGCTCGTGCGGCGGGCCTGGAAGCCGGCCGCCGTCGGGCTGGCGGTGCTGGGCGTCGGCGTCCCCCTCGCGCTGTGGCTGCTGGGCGGCGGCGTCCTGCCAGGGGTGTCGGGGAACTGCGTGGTCCTGGACACCACGGTGTCCACGGAGAAGGACGAGCTCGTCGCGGAGCTCGCCCAGGACTTCGAGAACAGCCGCGGCGTGGGCCGGCGGTGCGTCGACGTGCGGGTCACCGGGCTGACCTCCGGGGTCGCCGCCGCCGCGCTCGCCGACGACTGGCAGTCCGCCGACGCCGCGGTCACCGGCGGGGACCGGCCCGACGTCTGGCTGCCGACGTCGAGCATGTCCGTGGACCAGGTGGCCGCCGAGCGGCCGGAGGCGGTGCCGGACGACGACCGGCTCGGCTCCGTGACCAGCAGCGTCCTCGCGATCGCGGTACCGGCCGCGGACCGGGACGAGCTGTTCCCCGAGGGCGAGGAGGACTGGGCCCGGCTGAGCGAGCTGTCCGCGGACACGGCGTTCGTCCTCGGCCGCGACAACCCGCACAACTCGTCGTCCGGGCTCGCGGCCACGGTCGCCACCTACTACGCGGGGATGTCGGCGGCGGGGTACGCGGAGGTGCTCACGCCCGAGCCGGACTGGGCGGAGGTCGCCGGCCTCGTGACCGACACCGAGGTGGGCAGCTTCGTGCACGGCGTCGAGCAGTCGGTCCAGCGCTACGGTCTCGAGGCGACCGGGTTCATGCGGGAGATCTACGACGAGGGGCAGGCCGACGGGGTGGACGGCGAGCGCCCGCTGAACGCCGTCGTCGTGCAGGAGCAGCTCATCCACCTGTACAACTGCAACGTGCCCGAGGGCGGGCAGATCGAGGAGCTGCGGTGCGACGACCCGCCCGGGCTCCCGCTGACCGCGGTGTACCCGACGGAGGGGTCCCTCGCCCTGGACCACCCGTTCGTCCTCCTCGAACAGGGCGACCCGGACGTGCGGGCGGCCGCCGAGGACTTCTACGCGTACCTGCGCGAGCCGGACGCCCAGGCGAAGTTCGTCGAGCTCGGCTTCCGCGACGCCGCTGAACCGGCCAGTCCCACCGCCGTCCTCGAGGGCACGCTCGGGATCCGTGCCGGCCAGGAGCAGGACCTGCTGCCCGCGCCGCCGGCCGACGTGCTGGGCACGATGTTGGACACCTGGGTCGGGATCCAGCGGCGGGCGAACGTGACGCTCGTGGTCGACGTCTCCGGCTCGATGGGCGACTCCGCGGGCGCGGGCGGGCCGAGCAAGCTGGAGCTCGCCCAGGACGCCGCGAACCTCGGGATCGGCATGCTGACGCCTGCGGACCGGCTCGGGATCACGGTGTTCTCCGACGACGTGCGGAGCGCGCTGCCGGCCACCGACCAGGAGGCGGCCGCCGCGCTGCCGCCGTGCGCGGCGGACCGGACCGGCGGGTGCGTCGCCGCGGACTGCGCGGACACGCCCGCGCCGGAGCTGCGCGCGTGCGTGGTCGACGCGCTGCGGGCGGACGGCAACACCGCGCTGTACGGGGCCGTGACCACGGCCTTCGACCAGGCGCACGAGCTGCACGAGGCCGACCGGATCAACGCCGTGGTGGTGCTGAGCGACGGCGAGGAGACCAAGGACCCCGACGGTCTCGACGGCCTGCTGGCGCACCTGCGGGATCCCGGCCTGAACAACGACGACCATCGCGTGCAGGTCTACACGGTGGCCTACGGCGCCGACGCGGCCAGCGCCACCGGGGCACTGGAGGAGATCGCGGCGGCCTCCGGCGGCGCGTTCTACGACGCGACGAGCGCCGAGGACATCGGGGAGGTCATGACGGACGTGTTCGCCAACTTCGGCGGCGACCCGACGCGGCAGGAGTAGGCGCTCAGCCCGGCAGCGCCCGGCGCAGGGCGTCCGTGCGGCGCTCGGCGGGGCGCAGCCGGATCGTCGCGTGCAGCACGGAGGCGCCGCGCTCCGCCACGGCCACCGGGTACAGCTCCACGGACGCGAGCTCCGGCAGGTCCTCCGCCATGACCGAGACGCGGGCCAGCACGTCCTCCAGGGCGGCGACGTCGGCGGCGGGCGCGCCCTGGTACCCGAACAGCCGGGGCGCCGCGCGCACGCCGCGCACCATCCGGGCCACGTCCACGTCGGTCAGGGGCGGCACGCCGTGGGTCACGTCGTCGAGCAGGTCGACGGCGTCGCCCGCCAGCCCGAACGAGACCACGGGCCCGAACAGCTCGTCCTCCACGGACCGCACCACGCACGCCACGCCCGTGGGCGCCATGGCCTGCACCTCCAGCACCGGGTCGGGCGCGGGCAGCAGGGCGGACGCCGCGGCGAGCATGCGCTCGGCGTCCTCCGTCAGGTCCTCGGCGTCGGCGATGTCGAGGCGCACGCCGCCCAGGTCGGCACGGTGCCGCAGCGCGGGCGAGGCGATCTTGAGCGCCACCGGCCAGCCCAGCTCCTGCGCGGCGGCCACCGCCTCCTGCGGCGTCCGCACGAGCCGGGAGCCCCACAGGGTCAGGCCGTAGCAGGCGAGCAGCTCCGTCGCCGCCTCCTGGTCCAGGACCGTGCCGTCGGGGTGCCGCCCGAGCAGCGACTCCACGAGGGTGCGCGCCTGGGTGCGGGCCACGCCGTCGGACACGCCCTCCCGGAGGGCGGGGCGCACCGGGGCGCCGTGGTCCTGGGTGCGCCACCGCGCGTAGCGCACCACCTCGCCGAGGGCCCAGACGGCGTCCTCGGGCGTGGAGAAGGCGGGCAGGCGCACCTCGCGCCCGTCGTGGCTCGCCGCGAGCTCGTCGGGCATGCCGTGCAGGCCCAGCGCGCTGACGACGGTGGTGCGGCCCGTGCGGGCAGCGGCCTCGGCCACGGCGCGGGCCATCGCCTCGGTGCGCGGCAGCACCACGGGCACGGACACCAGGACGACGGCGTCGCACGCGTCCGGCGCGTAGAGGGCGTCGACGGCGGCGGCGATCTCGTCGTCGGGCGCCCCCGCCGACAGCGACTCCGGCGGCCCGACGACGGTCAGGCCGGCGGCCGCCACGGCGTCGGCCACGAGCGCGGCGAGCGACGGCGAGCTGGCGAGGATGCCCACCCGGCCGCCCGCGGGGAGCGGCTGGTGCGCCAGCACCTGCGCGACGTCCATGAGCTGGTGCGTGTTCTCCGCGCGGATCACGCCGGACTGCCGCAGCACCTCGTCGAGCATCCGGCGCGGGGCGCGCGTGGCGCGCACGGTGTGGCCGGGCGGCACCACGCTGCCGTGCCGCCCGGCCACGACCACGACGACGGGCTTGACCAGCGCGAGCCGGCGGGCGATGCGCGAGAACTTGCGCGGGTTGCCGAGCGTCTCCAGGTACAGGCACACGACGTCGGTGTGCGGGTCGTCCTGCCAGTACTGCATGACGTCGTTGCCCGACACGTCGGCCCGGTGCCCCGCGGAGACCAGCGTGGACAAGCCCAGGCCGCGCCGCTTGACCGTCTCCGCCGCGGTGACGGCGGTCGGGGCGCTCTGGCTGAACAGGCCCACGCGCCCCGGCCGCGGCGCGGTCAGCGCCAGGCTCGCGCGCAGGCGCGCGCCCGGCACGTTGGTGAGCAGGCCGTAGCTCGCCGGGCCCACCACGCGCATGCCCTCGCCGTGCGCGGTGCGCAGCAGCTCGCGGCGGCGGGCCATGCCGGCCGGCCCGGCCTCGGCCCAGCCCGCCGAGAGCACGACGACGCCGTGGGCGCCCGTCCCCCGCAGGCGGCGGACGGTGTCGATCACCTCGTCGGGCGGGGCGGCGACGACGGCGAGGTCGACGCCGGTCGGGCCGGTGCTGCTGTCGGGGCCGGTGCTGCTGTCGGGGCCGGTGCTGCTGTCGGGGGCGAGGTCCGCCCAGGTCACGTCGTCGCCGAGCACCAGGAGCTCGGTGTCGCCGGGGTCGGCGGCGTGGGCCTCGCGCACGCGGTCGACGAGCAGCTCGTCGATCGTGGTGTCGTCGGCGGACTGGCCGGTGCCCGCGGGGCCGACCAGGAGCACCCGCCGCGCCGAGAGCAGGCCCTGCATGGAGCGGGCCTCGGTGCGGTGCTCGCGGTCGGCCATCACCTCGCGGGACCGGTCCGTGGGGTCGAGGTCGACCGAGACCGTCACCACGCCGTCGTCCAGGTGCTGCTCGACGGCGTAGCCCGCCTCCCGGAAGACGCCCAGCATGGCGCGGTTCTGCGGCAGCACCTCGGCGATGAACCGGTGCACGCCCCGCTCGCGCGCCGCCGCGGCGATGTGCTCCAGCAGGACGGAACCGAGGCCCTGGCCCTGGAGCGCGTCCGCGATGTTGAAGGCTACCTCGGCGGTGCGGCGGCCCGGCTGGTCGTCGGTCACGTCGTACCGCGTGACGCCGACGATGTCCTCGCGGCTCGTGCCGTCGTCGTCCGTACCCGGCCGGACGGCGACGAGCGCGGCCCGGCGCACGTGGTCCACCGTGACGAGCTGGGTGAGCAGGCGCTCCGGGATGCGCTGCAGCGCGGCGAAGAACCGCAGGTAGGTGGAGCGCTCGGACTGGGCCATCTGGAAGCGCTGGAGCGCGTCGGCGTCCTCGGGCCGGATGGGGCGCACGTGCGCGGTCGAGCCGTCGCGCAGCACCACGTCGGCCTCCCACTCGACCGGGTAGCCGGTCGCGTAGGGCGAGCGCACCGTGCCCACCTTCCGGTCGGCCCGTTCTGGCTGGTCCACGGGACAAGGCTAACGACCCCGCCGGAGGCGCGGCCGTCCCGGGCGTCAGACCGGCGGTCGGCCCGCTGCTCGGCCCACTGCTCGGCCCACTGCTCGGCCCACTGCTCAGCCCACGAGGACCATGCCCACGAGCAGCATCACGGCGAAGCCCACGAGCACGAGGCGCTGGCGCCGGTTGGGGCCGGACGCCGTCAGGATCGCCGCGACCGCAGGACCCGCCGCGAGCAGCAGCCATGCCCCGACCGACGGCGCCACGTTCGCGGCGACGGCGGCGACCGCGACGACCACCAGGCCGTGCACCACGCCGAGCCCGACCCGCATGGCGACCACGATGTGCAGCACCGCCGCGAGGATCGCCAGACCCGCCCACATGGTGATGCCCTGCTCCAGGCAGCCCCACTCCTGCTGGGCGCAGCGCCACGACTGCATCCACCACGTGACGAGGGCGCCGAGCACCAGGACGGGCACCACGCTGAGCCCGACCACGCCGTAGGCGAGGCCGATCCTGGCGAGCCAGCCCGGAACGGTCGTCGACCTGCTGACCAGCGGCAATTCGGGCATACCTGAATACTGCCAGGTGGGACGAGGTCTGTGCACACGGCTCGGCGATGACCTGGTGAGACGTCCGTGAAAGCCTCCTGTGCGCAGGGGCGTGTGCGCGGCGGGGAGTGTGGGTGGCGCGAGGTACGGTTTGCCTGTCCACGTCCAGCCCCAGAGCCCAGGAGCCCCACGAACCATGGCGCGCAAGCCGTCGCAGCCGCTCGACGAGAGCGAGATCCACGAGAAGGTCGTGGACATCGACGTCGCCTCGGAGATGGAGGCCTCGTTCCTCGAGTACGCCTACTCCGTCATCTACTCGCGGGCGCTCCCCGACGCACGTGACGGCCTCAAGCCCGTGCAGCGCCGCATCCTGTACATGATGTCGGACATGGGGCTGCGGCCCGACCGCGCGCACGTCAAGTCGTCGCGCGTCGTCGGCGAGGTCATGGGAAAGCTGCACCCCCACGGTGACGCCCCGATCTACGACGCGCTCGTGCGCCTGGCACAGGACTTCTCGCTGCGGCTCCCGCTCGTGGACGGGCACGGCAACTTCGGCTCGCTCGACGACGGCCCCGCCGCCCCCCGGTACACCGAGGCGCGGCTCGCGGCGCCGTCGATGGCGATGACCACGGGTCTCGACGAGAACGTCGTGGACTTCGTACCGAACTACGACAACAAGCTCACCCAGCCCGAGGTGCTGCCCGCCGCGATCCCGAACCTGCTGGTCAACGGCGCGTCCGGCATCGCCGTCGGCATGGCCACGAACATGGCGCCGCACAATCTCGTCGAGGTCGTCTCGGCGGCGCAGCACCTGATCAAGAACCCCGAGGCCACGCTGGAGGACCTGCAGCGGTTCGTGCCCGGGCCAGACCTGCCCACGGGCGGCAAGATCGTCGGGCTGGAGGGCGTGCGCGACGGCTACCGCACGGGTCGCGGCAGCTTCCGCACCCGCGCCACCGCGCGGATCGAGAACGTGACGCCGCGCCGCAAGGGCATCGTCGTCACCGAGCTGCCCTACCTCGTGGGCCCGGAGAAGGTGATCGAGAAGATCGCCGACGGCGTCAAGGCCAAGCGTATCCAGGGCGTGGCCAACGTCCAGGACCTCACCGACCGCACGCACGGGCTGCGCCTCGTGATCGAGGTCAAGACCGGGTTCGACCCGGACGCCGTGCTGGAGCAGCTCTACCGCGTCACGCCGCTCGAGGACTCGTTCGGCATCAACAACGTGGCCCTGGTCGACGGCCAGCCGCGCACGCTCGGCCTGCTCGAGATGCTGCGGGTCTGGGTGGACCACCGCATCCTGGTGGTACGGCGCCGCTCGCAGTACCGCCTGGACAAGCGGTTGGAGCGGCTGCACCTGGTCGACGGCCTGCTCATCGCGATCGTCGACATCGACGAGGTCATCCAGGTCATCCGCTCGTCCGACGACGCCGCCATCGCGCGCGACCGGCTGCGCGAGATCTTCGACCTGTCCGAGCCGCAGGCGTCCTACATCCTCGACCTGCAGCTGCGCCGCCTGACCAAGTTCTCCCGCATCGAGCTGGAGAAGGAGGCCGAGGAGCTGCGCCGCGAGATCGCGGAGCTGGAGCAGATCCTCGGCGACGAGAAGCTGCTGCGCCGCCTCGTGAGCACCGAGATGGGCGAGGTGGCCAAGACGTACGGCACGCCGCGCCGCACCGTGCTGCTCGACGCAGCGGGCGGGTCCGTCGGCTCCGTGGCCGTGGCCCCCGCGAACGGGCGGGCGAACGGACGTCGAGGCCAGTCCGAGCCGCTGGACCTGCAGATCAAGGACCAGCCCACCCGCGTGGTCCTGTCGGCCACCGGCCTGCTGGCCCGGCTCCCCGACGACGTCCCCGTGCCGCGTGACGGCAACCGCGCCGCGCACGACGCCCTGCGGGGCGACGCCGCGGCGTCCACCCGCGGTCACGTGGGCCTGGTGACGTCCGCCGGGCGGATGCTGCGCATCTCCGTGCTCGACCTGCCCTCGCTCCCGCCGACGGACGGCGCGCCGTCGCTGTCGGGCGGCATCCCGGTCAGCGAGCTCGTGGAGCTGGAGCGCGGCGAGAGCGTGCTGGCCGTGACGGGGCTCGGCGCCGACGCGCCGACCGTCGCCGTCGGGACGGCGCAGGGCATCGTCAAGCGGGTCGCACCGTCCGACGCCCCGGCCAAGGGCGACGAGTGGCCCGTCATCGCGCTCAAGGACGGCGACTCCGTGATCGGTGCCGCCGTCGTGGCCGACGACGACGAGCTGGTCTTCGTGGCCGACGACACCTCGCTGCTGCACTTCCCCGCGTCGTCCGTGCGCCCGCAGGGTCGCGCGGCAGGCGGCATGGCGGGCATCAAGCTCGCCGAGGGCGGGCGGGCCGTGTTCTTCGGCGCCGTCCCGGCCGGGGTCGACGCGACCGTCGTGACGATCGCCGGCGCAGGCGACGCGCTGCCGGGCATCGAACCAGGCGCGGGCAAGGTGACGCCGTTCGCGCTGTACCCGGGCAAGGGCCGGGCGACCGGCGGCGTCCGGTCGCAGCGGCTCCTGAAGGGTGAGGACGGCCTCATCCTGGCCTGGGTCGGCGCCACTCCCCCGCGCGCGCTCGGCGCCGGCGGCCAGCCCGTCGAGCTGCCCGAGGTGGACCAGCGCCGGGACGGCTCCGGGACGCCCATCGCGGTGCCGGTCGCGGTCATCGGGTGATCTCGGGAAAGTAGTGCAGTGGGAGGTGTCGATTCCGGCGCGGCTCGCCCGTCCAAGGCGTGTCAACATCCCACCAACGAGGAGCACGTCATGACCGACACCTGGGTCTTCCTGATCCGCGAGAACGACTGGGACTCGGACGCCTACCTCCCGGAGAACCTGCGCGGGCGCAACCGCCAGGAGCTCTCCGAGGACATGGCCGCCCACGAGCGCTTCAGCGAGGCCGTGGCTGCCCTGGGCGTGAAGATCACCGGCGGCGACGCCCTGCAGAACGCGAAGTACGGCGGGTACGTCGCCGTCGGCAAGGATGGCGCCGAACCCGTGTACACCGACGCGCCGTTCACCGACACCAACGAGGTGATCACGGGGTTCTACCAGGTCGAGTGCGACGAGGCCACGGCCCGCAAGATCGCGGCGCTCGTCCCGAGCGGCAACGTGGTCGAGTGGCGCAAGGTCATGAGCTTCGGTTCCTGACCGACGGACCCCGACCGGTGATCGACCCCGCGGCGTTCCGCACCGCCTGGCCCCAGGTGGTGCGGTCGCTCGCGGTGACCACACGCAGCCTGGACCACGGCGAGGAGTACGCCGCCGAGGCGTTCGCGCGCGCCGCGGCGCAGCCCGACGGTGCGATCGACGACCTGGTGGGCTGGTGCGTGCAGGTCGGCCGGCGCACCTGGCTCGACGGGCTGCGCCACCAGGGTGTGTTCGACCGGATCCAGCCGCAGCTCGCTCGCCCGGAGGTGGCCGACGTGGACACGCCGCACGCCCCGGGCGACGAGCTGGACGACCGCCTGGCGCTGCTGTTCGTCGCCTGTGACGACGCGCTCGCGCCCGGCGCCCAGCTCGTGCTCGCGATGCGCGTGGTCTGCGGGCTCACGATCCGGCAGATCGCGGGGCACCTCGGCATCGCCGAGGCGACCGCGGCCGCCCGGCTCACCCGCGCAAAGTCGGCGCTGGCCCGGGCGCGCGGCGAGTTCGCCGTGCCCGACGGGCCCGCGCGTGCGGCGCGGCTGCCCGTGGTGCTCGCCTGCGTGGCCGGCCTGTTCACCGTGGGCCAGCGGGAGGAGCTGCAGCCCGCGGACGCGACGCAGGATCCGGCACGTGACGCGCTGACGCTCGCCGAGGCGCTGGTGGCGGAGTATCCGGACGACGCCGAGGTGCTCGGCCTGCGCGCGGTCTGCCGGCTCGGACTGGCCCGGCGCCCCGGCCGGGTGCGCGACGGGGTGGCGCTCCCCCTCGACGAGGTGGACCGGTCGGCGTGGGACCGGCGGCTGCTGTCCGCCGGGCTCGACGACGCCGCGGTCGCGCTCACTCGGTCGACGTCCCCAGAAGCCCCGGGACCGCCCGGCCGCTTCGTGCTGGAAGCCGCGATCTCCGGCGTGCACGCCACGGCACCGGACGCCGCCGCCACGGACTGGCCACGGCTCGCCCAGCTCTACGACGCGCTGGCCGACACCTGGCCGTCCCCGTCGACGCAGGTCGCCCGGCTGGTGGTGCTCGGCCGGCTCGCGCTGCGCGACGGCGGCGACCTCGTCCCGGTCGAACGCGAGCTCGAGTCGCTGGTCGCGGACGGCCCGCCGTACGCCGCCCGCGACGCGAGCCTGACGCTCGCCGACCTGGCCCGCCGGACCGGCCGCACCGACGAGGCGGCCGGCCGGTACCGCGAGCTGCTCGACGTGGTGCCCGAGGGCCCGCTGCGCGAGTTCTGTCGCCGGTATGCGGGGTGAGGTGACTCAGAACGGCGGCTGGCCTGGGCAGGCCGGGCCCGAAGGGCCGGCGGACTCGGCCGGCGTCGCATCAGGCTCGGCCGTGGTGCGCCGGCGCGGTAGTCGTCGACCCGTCACGGACCGCCTTGTGAGGTCGTAGCTCGAGTCAGGGTCGATGTCATCGAATTCCACATGGGTGTCCAGGACCGTCGGCGGGCGCGTGTGTACTCGGCCTGAGGGCGCGGTCCAGGTCGTCATGCCGCTGTCGGCGTCCCGTACGACACCCCATCCTCCGTGCGTCTTCAGCAGGTGGTGCCGTCGACACAGGGGTTGCAGGTTGTCGGCGCGGGTCTGCCCGGGTGTGTCGAGCGGGAGCACCGAGGGGTCGAGATCGTGGTCGAAGGGCACGATGTGGTCCAGGTCGTCCCAGTCCGCAGGATGCTCGCAGTGCGGAAACGCGCAGGTGCGATCGCGGGCGACCACGGCCTGTCGGAGCAGCTTGCCCGGCCGGTACGACGTGGTGGAGCAATCGGTCAGCACCCCTGTCACCGGGTCGGTCACCAGACGCTGCCAGGTCGCATCCGTCGCCAGGAGCCGAGCCGTCTCCGCGGGGACGGGACCGAACCCCTCCAGCTCTCCGGGCGCGTCGTCCAGACCCAGCAGCGCGGTCGCCGGGACCGTGACCCGCACGATCGGCCGGGTGGGGGTGACCTGCACGACCTGGACCGGCGCACGACCGCCGCACTCGCACTCGTGCACGCCGGGGCCAGAGCCGCTGGAACCATCCGCATCCGCCCCGGCTCCGGCACCCGGACCGGCCGTCCCACCGACCTCCGCGAACCGGCCGGCCGGCACCAGGCGGCCGGTCACGATGCCGGTCAGGCAGTCGGCGCGCAGCTGACCCAGGTCCCGCTCCTCACCGGCGGTTCGCCGGAGCTGGTGCGCCATGTCGTCGACGACGTTCCACAGCGCCATGGCATCGACGGCCGGCAGGTAGGCGGAGAGCCAGCCCATGTCGTTCTCCGCCCGGTCGAGCTGGACGTTGCGGCGCTGTGCGGCGACCCGAGCCGTCTCGGCGGAACCGTGCCGCGACCTCGCGAACGCCAGAAGCTTCGACCGCAGCCACCGCCACGTACGGTACGGCGCCTGCGGCAGGTAGCGCGCGATCGCCTCGGCTCGTTCCTCGAGCGTGAGGTCCGCGGCGGACCGCAGCAGCGTGTGCGCCTTCTTCACGTCGATCTGCCCGGCGGTCAGGGCGGTGATCACGGTGGGATGGTCGACACCGGACTCGCCGCGCACCACGACCTCCGATGCCTCCGCCCCGGTGACGACCAGCTCACCCGTCACCTGCGCGACCAGTGAGCTGTGCGCCAGCGGGCTCGTCTCCCTGCTCGCCCGCTCGCCCACCGTCCGGGCCTGCAGCCCGGCGGCCCAGGACTGCAGCCGCCCGCACGCGACCACCAGGTCACCCAGCGTGTCGTCCGGCAGGTCGGACAACAGACCCGCCTCCGGGCCGGTGAGCTCGTCGACCACCCGCGCCAGCTCGGCGCCCACTGCGCCCGTCAACGCAGCCCGGATCCGGTCGACCGACCAGGCCGAGGACTCGACCGACACAGCGTCGGGCGACCAGGCCGGTAGGCCCTCCCCCACGACCTGCTCCGGAGAGACCTCGTCCTCCAGGAGCGCACGGCCCATCGTTCTGTACTTCCGCCCGTCATCCATGTCACCACCCCCTTGATCCTCACCTTATCCATCAGCCTCAAAGCTGCGGACGCCTGTTCGACCGTAGCCACTCGAACGCCCGCCCGCCCTGCCTTCTGCCAGCCGCGTACGAGCTGTACGGTGCGCCTGCACCGTGTATCGCGCGCGCGGCGGCGGCTGGCAGCGTCCCGGACCCGAAATCCCCTCAGCCGATGTCGGTGTCCAGTGGTTGACTCCAGCGCATGACCGACGACCCGTCCTACGAGTTCTCCACCGACCCCGCCCGCATCGACGCGAGCCGCGTGCACGAGCTTGTCTCGCGGCACACCTACTGGGCGAAGGACCGCCCGCGCGAGGTGATGGATGCCGCCATCGCGGGCTCCCGGCCCTACGGCGTCTACCGGCGGGACACGGGCGAGCAGGTCGGGTTCGCCCGCGTGGTGACGGACGGCGCGACGTTCGCGTGGCTCGCCGACGTCATCGTCGACCCGGACCTGCGCGGGCAGGGCATCGGCAAGCTGCTGGTGGCCGGCGTGGTCGCCGAGCTCGACCGGCTCGGCCTGCGCCGCACGATCCTGGCCACGGCCGACGCCCACGGGCTGTACGCGCAGTTCGGGTGGACGCCGGTCACCGAGGAGTACAAATGGATGGAACGCCCCGGTAGCGCCGCGGGGGCGCCCGCACGTCAACCGGGAGCAGCCACATGAGCCTGTCCATCGAGATCGGTGACCTCACGCGTGTCGAGGCCGACGCCGTCGTCAACGCCGCCAACTCCCTGCTCCTGGGCGGCGGCGGGGTCGACGGCGCGATCCACGCCGCCGCCGGACCCCGCCTCCTGGAGGCCTGCCGGCAGCTCCGGAACACGACGCACCGCGACGGCCTGGCCGTCGGCGACGCCGTCGCCACGCCCGCGTTCGACCTGCCCGCGTCCTGGGTGATCCACACGGTCGGGCCGAACCTCCACCGCGGTCAGGACGACCCGGCCCTGCTCGCGTCGTGCTTCGCGCGGTCGCTCGACGTCGCCGCCGAGCTCGACCTTCGATCGATCGCCTTCCCCGCGGTGAGCGCGGGCGCCTACGGCTGGCCGGTGTCCGACGTCGCGCGCATCGCCGTGGTGACCACCCGGAACTGGCTCGCCGAGCACTCCGAGGCGGACCTGCAGGACGTGCGGTTCGTCGTGGTCGACGAGCGCGTCCAGCGGGCGTTCGACGACGTGCTCAGCTCGTGAGCAGCTTGCGCAGCTCCTCCGGCGTGGTCGCGATCGCCGCCGCGCCCGCCGTCTCCAGCTCCCCGGGCACGGCGTAGCCCCAGGTCACGCCCACGGTCGCGACGCCGTGGTGGGCGGCCGCGTGCACGTCGTGCTCGCGGTCGCCCACCATCACGACCTGCGCGGCGTCGGCCCCGAGGGCCACGGCGTGCGCCGCAGCCCGCTCCACCACGACCTCCTTGCCCTGCAGGAGCCCGGCCGCCTCCGCGGCCGCTCCGTGCACGCCGTCCAGACCGCCCTCGAGGTAGCCGTCCAGCCCGAAGTGCTCCACGATCTCGCGCGCGTAGTGTTCGGGCTTGGCAGTCGCGACCAGGAGCGTCAGCCCGGCCTCCCGGAGCCCCGCGAGCGCCTCCGGCATGCCGGGGATCACCGAGTTGTCGAACATGCCGTGCACCTCGAAGTCGCTCCGGTAGGCGGTGATCACGGCGTTCGCGTCGGCGTCGGACAGGCCGACCCGGGTCATGCTGGCCCCGAGGGGCGGGCCCACGAAGGTGCGCAGCACCGCGTCGGAGGGGACGTCGAAGCCGGCGTTCGTGAAGCCGGTGCGCAGCGACGCGATGATGCCGGGTGCGGAGTCGGTGAGGGTGCCGTCGAGGTCGAGCAGGACGTGCGTGGTGCGGGAGGGGAGCGAGAGAGTCACGGCACGAGCGTCGCACAGGTTCAGTGGTGCCCCTGGTGCGCGTCCGCGCCGGGCACGTACCGGGGCCCGGTCCCGGAGGCGGGCACGGCAGCGGCGTCGAGGCCGGCCCCGTCGTGCCCGCTCCCGTCGTGCCCGCTCCCGTGGTGCTCCGGCACGGTCCCCGGTTCCTGCCCCGGTTCGACGACGACGAACTGCCCCATCATCCCCTCGTCCTCGTGCAGCAGCATGTGGCAGTGGAACATGTAGGGCACGTCCGGGTCGGTGTAGTCGTCGAACCGCATGAGCAGCCGGTACGTGCGTTGCGGCTCCAGGTACACGGTGTCCTTGGGCCCGGCGAGCTCCGGGGGCGGCGGGTCGCCGTCGACGGTCAGGATGCGGAACTGGACGTCGTGCACGTGGAAGCTGTGCGGCATCGGCACGATGCTGCGCACCTGCCACACCTCGGTGTCGCCGACGGTGGCGGCCTCGTCGATGCGGGCCATGTCCATGGTCCGGCCGTTGATGTGCCGGTCGTCGAGCTCGAACTCGCGTGTCACGGCGGCGTCGGACTCCCGCAGCGCGTCCTCACCGGCATGGACGGACGGCGTCCAGGCGGGCTCGGGCGACGGCGCGAGCCGGTCCGCGGCCCGCAGCTCCAGCACGTCGAACGCGTCGTTGCCGCCCATCGCGAACGGGACGACGACGCCGCCCAGGTCGGCCTCGAACGAGTGCAGTCGGGTGGTCTCCCCGGGCGCCATGCGCACGACGACCTCGGCGCGCTCGCCGGGCGCGAGCCGCACCTGCTTCAGCCGGACCGGCGCGTCGAGCAGCCCGCCGTCGGTCGCGACCAGGTCCATCTCCCGGTCCGGGAAGCCGAGCTGGTAGGTGCGCGCGGTCGAGCCGTTGAGCAGCCGCAGGCGCACGCGCTCCGTGGTCACCTCGTGGTAGGCGCCCACCGTGCCGTTGGCCAGGACGATCTTGCCGAGCGTGCCGGGTTCGCTGCCGTTGTCCTCCAGCTCGAGCTGGCCGTCGTCGTCGAGGATCTTGTCCTGCACGATCACCGGCACGTCGTCGATGCCGTACTCCTGCGGCAGGTCGGCGCGGCGGGACGCGTCGTCGTCCAGGAGGAACAGGCCCGCCAGGCCGCGGTAGACGTGCTTCTCCGTGGCGCCGTGGGGGTGCGGGTGGTACCAGAGGGTGGCGGCGGGCTGGTCGATCCGCCAGGTCGGGCGCCAGGTGGCGCCCGGCTCGACCTCCTGGTGCGGCCCGCCGTCCATGGCGGCGGGCAGGTGCATGCCGTGCCAGTGCACGCTGGTCGGCTCGGCCAGGTCGTTGGTGACGTCGACGGCGACACGTTCACCGCGCTCGGCGCGCAGGGTCGGCCCCAGGTAGGAGCCGTCGAAGCCCCAGGTGCGGGTCTCGATCCCGGGCAGGAGCTCGGTGGTGCCCTCCTGCGCGGTGAGCGAGAAGACGCGTGTGCCGTCCACGACCCGTGACGGCGCCAGGGGCGGGATCGCGAGCTCGTTCGTGAACTCGACCTCGTCCACCGGGGTGACGGAGCCGGGGACGAGGGCGCAGCCGGCGAGCGCGAGCAGCAGCGCCACCGTGCCGGCGGCCACGGACCCGGCCACGTGAGCAGGACCGACGCGCCTCGTCGGCCGGATCATCGCGCACCCCCGCGCAGGCGCTGCACGCTCGCGGCGACGAGGCCGGCGAGCGCGCCCCACATCGTGTCGAAGGCCAGGGCGGGGAGGAGGGTCCACGCCGGTCCGCCGCCCGGGCCGAAGCCGGAGAGCACCGGGACGAGCGTGCCGATGACGGTGGCGACCAGCCCGTAGGCCAGGCCGGTCAGGGTCAGGGTGAGCACGGGGCGGGGCACGCGGCCCAGCCCGACGACGCCGATCCAGACGGCGGCGGTGAGGCCGATGATCGTCAGCGCCCGGGGTGCGCCGGTGCCGAGCGCGCCCGTCAGGCCGGTGAGCGGCCAGAGCAGGGCCAGCGCGGACAGGCCCGCGACGAGGGTCCAGGAGACGGCGGCGGGGCCGGGCACAGGGCCCGGCGAGGGGCGGGCCGGAAGGTGTGGTGAGGTCATGCCCCGACGGTGCCCGCCGGGGCCGGAGTGCCACATCGGCCCGGGATCGTCTCCTGGTGTCGCCCGGAGGCGACTCGAACCCTGGACCGTGGTCTGATGCCTCAGGGTCGGGCCGTCCGTAGGGTGTCGGTGTGCCCGAGCAGAGCGAGGTCCCGCGGACCGCCGACCCACGTGTCGCCGCCGACCCCCGTGTCGCCGTCGACCCACGTGTGACCGTCGACCCACGCGTCGTCGACGTCGCGCTGGCGATCGCCATGGCGCTGGTGGTCGCGGTCGTCATCGCCGCGGACCCTGACGCGGCGCGGCACGCGGGGCCGGGGGCGTACCTGTTCGCGGTGGGTTTCGGGGCGCTGGTCCTGCTGCGGCGCCGGATGCCGCGCACGATGGTGGTGCTCACGGTCCTGGGCGTCTTCGCCTACTACACGTTCCAGTTCGCGCCGATCGGCATGGCGCTGCCGGCGGTCGCGGCGCTGTACTCGGCGGCGGAGGTGCGCCGTACGGGCTGGGCGGTCGTCGGGGGCGCCGTGCTGGTCGCCGTCGCGACCTACTACCGGGTGACGGGCACCGAGGAGGAGTACCTGACGCCGTACGACCTGGTCACGAACCTCGCGCTGGTCGCGGCGGCGATCGCGCTGGGTGTCGCGGTGCGCCTCTCGCGCGAGGCGCGCGTGCACGAGGCGCACGAGGCCGAGCAGCGGCTGCAGGCGGAGCGGCTGCGCATCGCGCGGGACCTGCACGACGTCGTGGGGCACAACCTGTCGGTGATCGCCCTGCACTCCGGCGTCGCCGCGGAGGCGGTGGGGCGGGACGACGACGCCGCCCGGGGCGCGCTGCACCATGTCCGGGAGGCGACGTCGGGCACTCTGCGCGAGCTGCGCTCGACGGTGCGGGTGCTGCGCGGGTCCGCGCGCACCGCGGGCGCCGACGCCGCGGGGGCCGACGCCGCGGGGCCTGACGCCGCACCGACCGGCCTGGCCGGCATCGACGCGCTGGCGGCGTCGGCCCGGGCGGCGGGCCTCACGGTCGACGTCACGCTCGACGTGCCGCCCGGCGTGCTCGACGGCGCGATCGACGCCGCCGCCTACCGGATCGTCCAGGAGTCGCTGACCAACGTGCTGCGGCACGCGGGCGCCGCGCGCGTGGCGGTGTCCGCGCGGGTCGACGGCGGTCGCCTCGCCCTGCGGGTGTCCGACGACGGCCGGGGTGCCGGCCGCGACGTCGTCCCCGGGTCCGGGATCTCCGGGATGCGTGAGCGGGTCGCGCTGCTGGGTGGCACCCTGGGCGCGGGCGACGCCCCGGACGGCGGTTTCCTCGTCGTCGCCGACCTGCCCCTGCGACTGGAAGGTTGAGACCGGCCATGATCCGGATCGTGCTGGTGGACGACCAGGAGCTCGTGCGCGCGGGCCTGCGGGCCCTCGCGGAGAGCGACGGCGACATCACGGTGGTCGGCGAGGCCACCGACGGGCTGGCGGGGGTGTCCCGGGTGCGGGAGCTGCGCCCCGACGTGGTGCTGATGGACATCCGGATGCCCCGGCTGGACGGGCTGGCCGCGACCCGGGAGATCGTCGCGGACCCGGCGCTGACGGGCACCCGGGTGCTGGTCCTGACCACGTTCGACGAGGACGACCACGTCTTCGAGGCCGTCCGGTCGGGCGCGGCCGGCTACCTGCTCAAGGACGTGGCCCCGGCCGAGCTGCGCCGTGCCGTCCGCGTGGTCGCGGCGGGCGACGCGCTCCTCGACCCGGCGGTGACCGCCACGGTCCTGCGCGCCGTCGCCGCGGGCCCGGCGCCCCGGACCGGCGCCGACGACCGGCTGGCCGCGCTCACCGAGCGCGAGCGGGAGGTGCTGCAGCAGCTCGGCCGCGGGCTGACGAACGACGAGATCGCCGCCGAGCTCTACCTCAGCCCGGCCACCGCGCGCACCTATGTGAGCCGGCTGCTCGCCAAGCTCGGCGCGCGCGACCGGGCGGCCCTGGTGATCCTGGCGTACGAGACGGGCCTGGTCAGGACACCCTGACCAGGCCCGCCGGGGACGACCGGGACCTCAGAGCGCCCGCAGCCTCGGCAGCACGTCCTCGCCGAACTGCGTGAGGAACCGCTCCTGGTCGTGACCCGGCCCGTGCACCACGAGGTGGCCCAGCCCGGCGTCGACGTAGGGCTTGATCATCGCGACGGCCTCGTCCGGGTCGGACGCGACGATCCAGCGCTTCGCGACCTGCTCGATCGGCAGCTCGTCCGCGAGCTGCTCCATCTCGGTGGCCGAGGTGACGCTGTGCTTCTGCTCGGGCGTGAGCGACAGCGGCGCCCAGAACCGGGTGTTCTCCAGCGCGGCGGCCGGGTCGCGGTCGTAGGAGATCTTGATCTCGATCATCTTGTCGACGTCGGCCACGTCGCGCTCTGCCTTGGCCGCGCCCTCGGCGACCGCGGGCAGCAGCTTCTCCGTGTACAGGTCCATGCCCTTGCCGGACGTGCAGATGAAGCCGTCGCCCGCGCGTCCCGCGTACCGGGCCACGAGGGGCCCGCCGGCCGCGATGTACACGGGCACGGGGTTCTCGGGCCGGTCGTAGATGTTGGCGCCGACCAGCTCGTAGTAGTCGCCCTTGAAGTCGACCGAGTCCTCGGTCCATAGGGCCCGCATGAGCTGCACGGCCTCGCGCAGACGCGCGAACCGCTCCTTGAACTCGGGCCACTCCATGCCGGACACGGCGGTCTCGTTGAGGGCCTCGCCCGTGCCGACGCCGAGGATGATGCGGTTCTCGGTGAGCAGCGCCAGCGTGGCGAACTGCTGCGCGATCACCGCGGGGTTGTACCGGAACGTGGGGGTCAGCACGCTCGTGCCGAGCTGGATGCGGGACGTGCGCTCCCCCGCTGCGGCGAGCCAGGCGAGGGCCGACGGCGCGTGACCCCCCTCGTGCCGCCACGGCAGGAAGTGGTCGGAGACCATCGCGCTGTCCAGTCCCACCTCCTCGGCGCGTACTGCGAGCTCAACCAGCTCGCGCGGCCCGAACTGCTCGGCGGACGCCTTGTACCCGATCTTCAGAGTCACGGTTGCGACCCTACGCCGCATCGCCCGCGCGCGAACCCGCTCGTCGCGCACATCACATCATTGCTGCTCAGGACTATCCGACGACGGGGCAGACCGGACGCCAGGAAGAATCGCCCGGGCCGGGAAGTTCTCCCCATGGCCGTCCCGGCCGGGTACCGCTAGGTTCGCCTCTGCCGGTCGACAGCGGGGGGAAGACAATGGGTGAGGTCTGGGGCTCCGACGTCGCCCAGCTGCGCACTCTCGCGGCCACGATGCGGGACCGGACGCAGGCGCTGGAGACCATGCGGGCCCTGGTGGACTCCCTCGTCGGCGACCTGGACTGGTTCGGCCCCAGCGGCCAGCAGTTCCGCGCGGAGTGGTCGGACACGCACCGCGGCGGTCTGACCGCGGCCATCGACTCCCTGGTCCAGGCGGGCCACGCCCTGGACCGCAACGCCGACGACCAGGAACGCACCAGCGCGGACGCCGGGCTCGCAGGCGGCACGACAGGGACGAGCGGGGCGACGGGCACGAGCGGGGCCGGCGGCGGCCCGGCCGGGACCAGCACCCCGGCGCCCGCCGCTCCCCCGGTCCCCACGCTCACCCCGGACGAGTACCTCGACCTGTCGGAGGGCGAGCGCACGGACTGGCTGGCCACGGCGTCCGACGAGCAGATCGCTGCCCTCCTGGCCTCGTTGGAGGCGCAGGGCCTGTACCCGGGGCCGGACGCCGGCCCGGTCGCGAACGCGCACTGGACGCGGCAGGCTGCCCAGGACGCCGGCATCGACTACCTCGCGTGGGACCCGCGCCTCGGGGCCGAGGCGAACCAGGGCAACATCGAGGCCGTCTACGAGTACTACGCCGACCTCTACCTGAACAACCCCGACCTGCAGTGGGCCGGGATGGCCGCGATGATCGGGCCGTCGTTCGCCGCGGGGTTCCTCGACCTGGCCCTGATGCGCGACGTCGCGCAGGGCGTCGAGGTCGGCGGCGAGGTGCTCCAGCACCTGCCGGGCGGCCTCGCCCAGGGTGCCCTCATCGAGCAGGTCGCCGGCATGACCGACGACGAGCTGCAGTTCTACGAGACGACGTTCCTCGCGATGCAGCAGGAGATCTTCGCCGACCAGGCCTCCATGCACGCCGCCTACGAGCACGGAGGCATGGCCGAGATCCAGCGGATGTACGAGTCCGGTGCGATCGACGAGGCGGTGTACGACTCCTGGGCTGACATCGACTCCGGCGATCCCACCCGCGTGGCGGAAGGCAACACGCAGTTCCTGGACCGCGAGCAGAACCAGATCATCGCGGACGACTACGACGCCATGCGGAACCACCCCGTGACCGGCGAGGCGATGACCTACATGATGACGGTCGTGGGCGAGGCGTCGATCCCGGGCGCGGTCACGTTCGGCGAGCACAACCCGCTCCAGGTCACCGTGGAGACGCCCGGTCCGGAGAACATCGGGATCCCGTTCACGGGCGTGTCGTTCGACAACCCCGCACAGGGGTCGGTCACGATCACCACACCGCTGCCGGACGGCAACATCGCGGACGCAGCGCAGCGCTGGGACTTCGTCTCGAACGACACGTTGCCCGCCTACCAGGAGCTGCTGCGGAACGACCCGGGCCGCGTCCAGGAGCTGTTGCAGACCGACGTGTCCGACCGCATCGAGGAGTACCGGCTGACCAACCCGGACCGGCTGGGTCGCATCGTGGACCGGCTGGCCACGAACTGGGGCGTCGATGTCGACCAGTGACGTCCGGCGTCGTGACAGGGTGGGGGCCATGTCGGTACGGCACATGATCTTCGCGGTGAGCGCGGTCCTCGCCCTCGCGGTGACGGCCGGCTGCACGGTCCGCGTCGGCGGGGCTGACGACGGCGGCGGCGCGGAGCTTTTCGGAGAGGGGAACAGCATGGAGTGGGACCTGACACGACCGCTCGAAGCGGGTGCCTTGGGCCTCCCGGACGACAAGCGGGTGGAGGTCGACGTCCCGGAGGGCGCCACCGTCAGCCTGACGCTCCCCACGGGCACCTGGTCGGGGCGCACCGAGCAGATGGCGGTGAGCACCCGGCACGGCTACGTGGACTCCGTCGACCTGTTCTGGACCGAGGCCGACGGACAGGCCGCCGCCGACCGCATGGTGGCGGACGCGGATCTCCTCGGTGTCGACGGCACCCGGGTCGCCGAGTGGGCGGAGACGGCCCGCTGGGCCGAGACGGCAGACACCAACCGGACGCGCACGGACGCCAACTACAACGGCTCGAACGGCGAGGTCTCCACGTCGATCAAGCCCAGCATGGCGGTGGGCCAGGGCGAGGGCACCCCGGTCCGGCTCTGGTACAAGTTCTACGTGCGCGACGTGGTCGAGACGGCGGGCTGACAGGTCCTCAGGCCCCGCCGCCACCCAACGCCCGGTACGTGCGGCTCGTCAGCTCGTGGTCCAGGTTCGGCTCCAGCCACGCGCTGGTCTCCACCACCCGCGGCAGGGACACCCCCGTGGTGATCCCCAGCCCGTCCAGCATCCACAGCAGGTCCTCCGTGGCGAGGTTCCCGGTGGCCGACTCCGCGTACGGGCACCCGCCGAGGCCTCCGGCCGACGTGTCGAACGTGGTGACCCCGTGCCGCAGCGCGGCCGCGACGTTGCCCAGCGCCTGCCCGTAGGTGTCGTGGGCGTGCAGGGCCAGCACGTCGTCGGGCAGGCCGGCCTCGTTCAGCGCGTCCAGCAGGGCGACGACGTGCCCCGGCGTCCCGACGCCGATCGTGTCACCCAGGGAGAGCTGCTCCGCGCCCAGGTCCATCAGCCGCCGACTCGCGGTGACCACCTGCTCCAGCGGCACGTCGCCCTCCCACGGGTCGCCGAAGCACATGGAGACGTACGCCCGCACCCGCATCCCCGCGGCGCGCGCCCGCGTCATGACCGGCTCGAACATCGCGTACTGCTCGTCCAGGGACCGGTTCAGGTTCCGGCGCGCGAACGAGTCGGTCGCGCTGGCGAAGACCGCGATGTGCCGCAGCCCCAGGTCGTAGGCGCGCTCCAGGCCGCGCTCGTTCGGCACCAGCACCGGCAGGTCACGGGCCCGGTCGCCGAGCCGGTCCACCAGCGCCCCCAGCACCTCGGCGGCGTCGGCGAGCTGCGGCACCCAGCGCGGGTGCACCAAGCTCGTGGCCTCCACGTACGGCAGCCCGGCGTCGAGCAGCCGCTCGACCAGGTCCACCTTGACCGCGGTCGGGACCACCGCCTTCTCGTTCTGCAGCCCGTCGCGCGGCCCCACCTCGTAGACGGTCACGCGTTCGGGCAGGGCCGGGTCGCGCACCACCTGCGGACGGCGGTACTCCCGGGGCGCCGGCCCGGACATCGGCTCAGGCATCAGCCACCTCCACGACGAACAGCACCTGCCGGGCCGCGACCTGCTCCCCGGCGGCGGCCCGGACCCGCACCACGCCGTCGGACGGCGCCACGAGCGTCACCTCCATCTTCATCGCCTCCAGCACGCCGAGCGGCTGCCCGGCGGTCACCATGTCGCCGTCGCGCACCTCCACGCGGGCCAGGGCACCGGGCATCGCGGCCACCACGACGCCGTCGGACAGGTCGGCCTCGGCCGCGCGGGAGCCGCCCGGCCGGGCGAACCGGAAGGTGTGCCCGCGCGTGCTCACCTCCACGGACCGCGGTCGCACGTCCACCACGAAGCGGGCGGTCACGCCGTCCAGCTCCAGCACCTGCAGACCGTCGGCGCCGGCAGCACCGCCCGCCGCGCCCCCGACGGCCCGGCACGACGTCGGCGGCTCGCCGTCGCGCCGCACCTCGCCCCGGGCGACGCCCACGCGGAGCACCGCGTCGTCGAGCTCGACCCAGGTGTCGGCGGGCGGACCGCCGAGCCGCCAGCCGTCGCCGCCGTCGCGCGCCGCCGCCGCGGCGACCGACCAGGCGGCCGCCACCAGGGCCGGCCCCGGGTCCGGCGCGGGCAGCGCGTGGGTGTCCAGCCAGGCGGTGTGCACCTCGCCGTCGCGGAACGCGCCGGAGTCCGCGAGCGCCCGCACGAACCCGGTGTTGGTGACGAGGCCGCCGATCGCGGTGTCGTCGAGGGCGTCGACGAGGGCGTGCCGCGCGGCCTCCCGGTCGGGGCCGCGCGCGATGATCTTGCCGACCATGGGGTCGTAGGCGGCGGGGACGACGGTGCCGTCCTCGAGCCCGGCCTCGACGCGCACGGTGGTGGGGCCGGTCGTCGCGGGCCAGCGGACGTGGGTGGCGGTGCCGGCCTGCGGCAGGAACCCGCCGAAGGCGTCCTCGGCGTAGATCCGGGCCTCGATCGCGTGGCCCGTGACGGTGACGTCGTCCTGCGTGAAGCCCAGCTGAGCGCCGGCGGCGACGCGGAGCTGCTGCTCGACGAGGTCGATGCGCTCGCCGCGGACGCGCACGACCTCCTCGGTGACGGGGTGCTCGACCTGGAGGCGGGTGTTCATCTCGAGGAACCAGGCGCCCTCGATGCCCAGCCGGGGGTCGACGAGGAACTCGGCGGTGCCGGCGCCGGTGTAGCCGACCTGGCGGGCCAGGTTCACGGACCAGAGGTGCAGCGCGTCGCGCAGGGCCGGGTCGAGGTCGGGCGCGGGGGCTTCCTCGAGGACCTTCTGGTGGCGGCGCTGGGCGGAGCAGTCACGTTCGTGCAGGTGCAGGACGGTGCCGTGCTCGTCGGCGAGGACCTGGACCTCGACGTGCCGGCCGTGCTCGACGTACCGCTCGAGCAGCAGGGTGTCGTCGCCGAACGCGGCGGCGGCCTCGCGCCCGGCCGCCGCGATCGCCGGGGCGAGCTCGTCCTCGGCGCGCACGATGCGCATGCCCTTGCCGCCGCCGCCCGCGGCGGCCTTGACCAGGAGGGGATAGGTCGCGTTCCCCGGCATGGCGAACCACCCGCCCCCGGTGACCTTGCCGAGCGACTGGAGCACCGGCACGCCCGCCTTCCGGGCGATCTCCCGCGCGGTGTCCTTGCGCGCCATGGCGTCCATCGCGGTGGGCGGCGGCCCCACCCAGGTCAGGCCGGCGCCGACGACGGCGCGGGCGAAGTCGGCCTGCTCGGACAGGAACCCGTAGCCGGGGTGGACGGCGTCGGCGCCGGTCTCCTTCGCGGCGGCGAGCACCGCGGGGATCGACAGGTAGGACTCGGCGGCGGGCGTGGGGCCGATGCGGACGGCGACGTCGGCGGCGCGGGTGTGCGGGGCGCCGGTGTCGGCGTCGGAGTGGACGGCGACGGTGCGCAGCCCGAGCCGGCGGGCGGTGCGGATGATCCGCAGGGCGATCTCGCCGCGGTTGGCGATGAGCAGGGTGTGCATCGTCATCACATCCGGAAGATGCCGTAGGAGGGTTCGGGGATGGGCGCGGCGGCCGTGGCGGCCAGGCCGAGGGCCAGGACACGGCGGGTGTCGGCGGGGTCGATCACGCCGTCGTCCCAGAGGCGGGCCGTGGCGTAGTAGGGGTTGCCCTGGGTCTCGTACTGGGCGCGGATCGGGGCCTTGAACGCCTCGACGTCGGCGGCGGGGGCGTCGGCGAGGTCCTTGCGGACGGTGGCCAGGACGGACGCCGCCTGCTCGCCGCCCATGACGGAGATGCGGGCGCCGGGCCACATCCACAGGAACCGGGGGTCGTAGGCGCGGCCGCTCATGCCGTAGTTGCCGGCGCCGAAGGAGCCGCCGAGCACCACGGTGAACCGGGGCACGGAGGTGCAGGCCACGGCGGTGACCAGCTTGGCGCCGTCCTTGGCGATGCCCCGGTGCTCGTACTCCTTGCCGACCATGAACCCGGCGATGTTCTGCAGGAACACCAGCGGGATGCGCCGCTGGTCGCAGAGCTGCACGAAGTGCGCGCCCTTGAGCGCCGACTCGGAGAACAGGATGCCGTTGTTGGCGACGATCCCGACCTGGTAGCCGTCGATCCGCGCGAACCCGCACACGAGGGTCTCGCCGTAGCGGGCCTTGAACTCGGCGAGCTGGGAGCCGTCGACGATCCGCCGGATCACGTCGCGCACGTCGTACGGGGTGCGCGGGTCGGCGGGCACGTCGTACAGCCCGTCGGGGTCCAGCTCGGGCTCCTCGGGCGGCACGCGGTCCAGCACGGGGGCCGCGGCCGGGGTGGTGGCGATGATCTCGCGCACGATGCGCAGGGCGTGGGCGTCGTCGTCGGCCAGGTGGTCCGCGACGCCGGAGGTGGTGGTGTGCACGACGCCGCCACCCAGCTCCTCGGCGGTGACGACCTCGCCCGTGGCGGCCTGCACCAGGGGCGGCCCGCCCAGGAAGATGGTGCCCTGGTCGCGCACGATGACGGCCTCGTCGCTCATCGCCGGCACGTACGCGCCGCCCGCGGTGCAGGAGCCCATGACCGCGGCGACCTGCGGGATGCCCCGGGCCGAGAGGTTGGCCTGGTTGTAGAAGATGCGCCCGAAGTGCTCGCGGTCGGGGAACACCTCGTCCTGCATCGGCAGGTACGCGCCGCCGGAGTCCACGAGGTAGACGCACGGCAGGTGGTTCTCGGCCGCGACCTGCTGGGCGCGCAGGTGCTTCTTGACGGTGACCGGGTAGTACGTGCCGCCCTTGACGGTCGCGTCGTTGGCGACGACCACGCACTGCCGCCCCGCGATCCGGCCGATCCCGGTGACGATGCCCGCGCTCGGCACCGCCCACTGCCCGCCGTACATGTCGTACGCCGCCAGGGCCCCGATCTCGAGGAACGGGCTGCCCGGGTCGAGCAGCCGGTCCACCCGGTCGCGGGCGAGCAGCTTGCCGCGCCCGGTGTGGCGGGCGCGCGCCTCGGGCGAGCCGCCCTGGCGCACGCGCGCCAGCCGCTCGCGCAGCTGCGCGGTCAGGGTGCGCAGATCCGGTCCAACGCCGACGTCGGTGGTCATGTGCGGCAGCCTATCCTTCCGGTTAATGATCGTTAACCCCTCGTTCGGGCAGGTCGCTCCTAGACTGCTCCGGTGACCCCGCGCAGGCAGCAGATCCTGAGCACGGCGGCCGACCTGTTCGCCGCCCGTGGCTTCCACGGCGTCTCCATGGGAGACATCGGCGCGGCCGTCGGTGTCTCCGGCCCCGCCCTCTACAAACATTTCGCCGGCAAGGAGGACATCCTCGGGCAGTGCCTCCTGCACGCCTCCGACCAGCTCCTGGCCGGGGCGCGCGAGCTGCTGTCCGACGACGGCGTGCCCGCCGGACCGCACGCGCCGAGCGGCCCCGACGGCGCCCTCGCCGCGCTGATCGCCCGGCACGCCGACTTCGCGCTCGACAACCCCGCCCTCATCGTGATCCAGGAACGCGAGTGGGGCGCGCTGGGCGCCGACGCCCGCGCCCAGGTGCGGGAGCACCAGCTCGCGTACATCGACGTCTGGACCGACGCGCTGCGCCCCCTGCGCCCCGACCTCGGCGGTACCGAGGCCCGGGCCGCCGTGCAGGCCGCGTTCGGCCTGCTCAACTCGACGCCGCACAGCGCACGCATCGGCCGCGCGGCCATGCGGGCCCTCCTGACCCGCATGGCGCGCGCCGCCCTGCTCGCACCGGCGGAGGTCACTCCACCGGCAGGCCCAGCCCCCGCGCGATGAGCATGCGCTGCAGCTCGGACGTGCCCTCGCCGATCTCCAGCACCTTCGCGTCCCGGTAGAAGCGGGCGATCGGCCCGTCCTCCATGACGCCGTAGCCGCCGAAGACCTGCGCCGCGATGCGCGTGGCCGTCACGGCGGACTCCGTGGCGTAGAGCTTGGCGACCGAGGACGCCCGCCGGAACTCGTCGAGCGGCGCCCCCGAGTCCTTCAGCGCCGCCGCCCGGAAGGTGAGCGCGCGGCTGGCCTGGAGCATGACCTCGATGTCGGCGATCTGGAACGCGACGCCCTGCTTGCGGCCGATCGGGCCGCCGAACGTGGGGCGCACGCCGGCGTGCTCCACCGCGAGCTCGAGCATGGCCTGGATGCAGCCGGTCGCGAGCGCCGCGACGGCGACCCGCCCGGTGTTGAGGCAGATCATGAGCTGCTTGAACCCGTTGCCACGCTCCCCCAGGAGGTTGGCCTCGGGCACGCGCACGTCCTCGAACCGCAGCGCGTGGGTGTCGCAGGAGCGCCAGCTCATCTTGTCGTGCAGGGGCTCGACGACGTACCCCGGGGTGTCGGTGGGCACGATGACGGCGCTGAGCTCCGGACTGCCGTCCGGCCGGGTGCCGGTGCGTGCCGCGACGGTGCAGACGCTGGTGATGGGGGTGCCGGAGTTGGTGATGAACTGCTTGGCGCCGTTGATGACCCACTGGCCGTCCCGCAGCTCCGCGGTGGTGGTCATGGCGTTGGCGTCGCTGCCCGCGCCGGGTTCGGTCAGGCCGAACGCGCCCAGCCGCCGTCCGGCGACCAGGTCGGGCAGCCAGGTCTTCTTCTGCTCCTCGGTGCCGTAGGCCAGCAGCGTGCCGACGCCGAGGCCGACGCCGGCCCCGAGCGTGATGCCGACGGACTGGTCCACGCGGCCGATCTCCTCGACGGCGATGCAGAGGCCGGTGAGCCCGAGGTCGGACCCCCCGTACTCCTCCGGGGCGGTCAGGCCGAACAGGCCCAGCTCACCCATCTGGTGCACCACCTCGACGGGCAGGCGGCTCTCCCTGTCCCATCGGGCGATGTGGGGCGCGATCTCACGGTCGGCATAGTCACGTACCGCGTCCCGGAGCTTGGTGTGCTCCGGGTTCTCTGGTGTATGCATGTTGCGCATGTCACAGAGGTTAACCACCATTAACCTCACAGCGCCAGGCCCCACCCGGAGGACTTCTCGATGACCACCCTCAGCCAGGTCGCGTACGACGTCGTAGCGCTCGACCGACCTGACGCCGGACCCGACGCAGCACCCGACGCCGCACCCGACGCGCCGCCCGTGCCGTACGCCCGGATCACGCTCGACGCGCCCCGGCGGCGCAACGCCCTGTCCCACGCCCTGCTCGACGAGCTGCGCGCCGCCCTGGACCGCGCCGCGCACGACGACGTGCACGCCGTGGTGCTCGCGGCCAGCGGCCCCGCGTTCTGCTCCGGCGCGGACCTCACCGAGGCCCTGGCCGAGGGCATGACCGTCTCCGCGCGCCGGCTCGCCGACGTGCTGCGCGACCTGCTCGCGCTGCCCAAGCCGGTGGTGGCGCGCGTGCACGGGCCGGTGCGGGCGGGCGGGATCGGGCTGGTCGCCGCGTGCGACGTCGCGGTCAGCGCCGACCACATCACCTACGCCTTCACCGAGGCCCGCCTGGCGCTCGCGCCCGCCGTCATCTCGCTCGCCGTCCTGCCGCGGATGACGTCGCGCGCGGCGTCGCGCACCTTTCTCACCGGGGCGCCGTTCACCGCGGCCGAGGCCGCCGCCTGGGGTCTGGTGACCACCGCGGTGCCGGCCGCGGACCTCGACACGGAGGTCGACGCCGTCCTCGCGGGCCTCGCGGCGGCCGACCCGCAGGGCCTGGCCGCGACCAAGGAGCTGCTCAACGCGGACACGCTGGACCGCTTCGACGCGCAGGTGGACGACGTCGTCGCCTCGTCGGCGGACCTGTTCGCCTCGCCGCGCGCCCGGTCCGCGATGGAGAAGCTGCTGGCGCGGTGACCGGATGGGGCCCGTGAAGCCGAGGGCTGATTGGATGGGGCCGTGGCTACCCGGATCTCCCAGCGCAACGCACGCTTCCAGCAGCTGACGACCCTCGTGACGAACCGCAACAAGCGGCACCGCGCGGGCGAGTTCCTGGTGCAGGGCGTGCGGCCGATCACGATGGCCGTCGAGCACGGCTGGGAGGTCCGCACCCTGCTGTACGACGCCGAGCGCCGGCTCTCGCAGTGGGCCCGGGACCTGCTCGCGGCGCACCCGCACACCGAGCACGTGAAGATGGCGCCCGACCTGCTGGCGGAGCTCGCGGAGAAGGAGGACCCCGAGCTGCTCGCGGTCATCGCGATGCGGCCCGACGACCTGAGCCGTATCGAGGCCGGTCCCGACTTCCTCGGGGTGGTGTTCGACCGGCCCGCGCAGCCGGGCAACATCGGCGCCGTCGTGCGGTCGGCCGACGCGTTCGGCGCCCACGGCGTGATCACCACGGGGCACGCCGCCGACGCCTACGACCCCAAGTCCGTGCGTGCGAGCACGGGGTCGTTCTTCGCGATGCCGGTGGTGCGCTCCCCCTCCACGGCGGAGGTCATGGACTGGGTGACGGCGCGCCGGGCCGCCGGGCTGCCCGTGGTCGTCGTGGCCACGGACGAGCACGGCGACGCCGACGTCTCCGCCTACGACCTGACCCAGCCCGTCCTGCTGCTGGTCGGCAACGAGACCACGGGCCTGCCCCAGTCGTGGCGGGACGCCGCGGACGTGACCCTGAGCATCCCGATGACGGGCTCCGCGAGCTCGCTCAACGCCGCCAACGCGGCCACGGTGGTGCTCTACGAGGCCCGCCGCCAGCGCCTGGCCCGGTAGCTCAGAGCTCGATCGACAGCATCCGCGAGCCCGTCGTCTTGACGTAGCCCAGGCTCGCGTACAGGCCGTGGGCGCCGCTCGGGTTGGCCGTGTCGACGTCGAGCGCGGCGTACTCCATACCGTCGGCGGCGAACGCCCGCATGCTCGCCGCGAGCGCCGCGAGCGCGGCCTTGCGGCCCCGGTAGGCGCGGCGTGCGCCGAGGATGTCGATGTACCCGAAGGAGTACCCGCGCACGGCGAAGTCCTCGGGGTAGTGGCCGGCGAGAGAGTAGCCGACGACGAGCGGCTCGCCCGCCCGGAGGGCGGCGGCGGTCTCGGGCTCGGTGTCGGGCGAGGCGAGGAGCGCGTCGACGTCGGGGGCGTCGTCGACCACGACGAACGACCACTGCGGTGCGAAGCCGGCGCGTTCGGCCCACTGCTCGCGGGTCTGCGGCTGGCTGCCCCAGTGGTCGCGGAAGGCGTCGTTGTGGGCCAGACGGGTGGCGTCGTCGAGCGCGTCGGACCACGGGGCGAGGCGCAGCGACCCGGTCAGGGCCACCTCGGGCAGGGGCGCGGCGTCGGGGCCGGTCAGGGGGCGCGCGAGGTCGGAGTAGTAGCGGCGCACCGACATGCCGGCCCGCTCGTACAGGCGCTGCTTGCTCGCGGGCCCGTTGTCCTCGGCGAACACGGCGATGCGGGCGGGCACGTCCTTGCCCGACGCCGCGAGGAGCTGCCGGGCGCGGCCGATCGCCCAGGCCAGGACCTCGCGGCCGATGCCCTCGCCGCGGCGGTCGGGGTGCACGCCGCCCCAGGTGAAGGCGCGCACCTCGGTGACGTCGCCGGGCGGGCTGGCGACGTAGCCCCAGGCCACGAGGGCGCCGTCGGCGTCGAAGCCGAGCAGGGAGTCGCGGGTCATGTCGCGCCAGGTGCCGTCGAAGATCTCCTCGATCTCCTCGGCGGTCTCGACGTACGGCTCGGCGTCGGCGCGGGCGATGAGGTTGCGCAGGGCGAGCCACACGGGCACGTCCTCGCGGGTGGCGGGGCGCCAGGTGAGGTTGCCCGCGGTGGGCAGGGTCACGGTCTCCGGGGCGGCGGCGCGCTCGGCGATGGGGGCGAGGCCGGTCGCGGCCGGGTCGTCGGTCTCGGTGCTCATGGTGCTTCCTTCGGGGGTCAGGTCGGGGTGGTGCGACGCGAGTTCACAGCTCGATGGCGTACAGCGTGGAGCCGTCGCTCTTGGCGTAGCCCAGCCGGGCGTAGAGGGCGGGGGCACCGGTCGGGTTGTCGGTGTCGACGTCGAGCTCGGCGTGCTGCATGCCGTCGTCGGCGTAGACGCGCAGGGCGTGGGTCAGGAGCGCGGCGGCGATGCGGCGTCCGCGGTAGGCGCGGCGCACGCCCAGCAGCTCGGTGTAGCCGGCGGTGTAGCCCTGTGTCGCCCAGTCGTGCTCGTGCCGCGCGGCCCGGTGCAGCCCCACGACGTACGGGGTGCCGGGCGCGACGGTCGTGTCGCCGGGCTGCTCGTGCTCGGAGCCGGGGTAGCGCACCGACTCGTCGACCACGAGGAACGACCAGTGGGGCGCGAACGCGCTGCGGTGCGCCCGCCAGGACTCGGGGGTGCGCGGTTGGCTGCCCCAGTGGTCGCGGAACGCGTCGTTGCGGGCCAGCCGCGCGGCGTCCTCCAGGGCGTCGGTCCACGGCACCAGCCGCAGCGGGGGTTCGAGGCCGATCGCGGGGACGGGCACGGACAGGTCGCGCAGCAGGTTGGCGTAGTAGCGCACGGGCTCGAAGCCGCCCGCGCGCAGCAGGTCGCGCCGCTCGGCCGGGTCGCCGTCCACGAGGTCGACGGCGATCCGCGCGGGCAGTCCGGCGAGCCGGGGGTCGCCGTCGTGGGCCGCGAGCGTCTGCCGGGCGCGGGCCGTGGCCCAGGCGAGCAGCTCGGTGCCGATCCCCTCGCCGCGGCGGCTCGGGTGCACGCCACCGAGGAGCCAGGCCCGCAGGATGGTGGCGCCCTCGGTGGGGAACCGCTCGGCGTGGGCGTAGGCGACGGGCGTGCCGTCGGCGTCGAGACCCAGCAGCGTGTCCGCGGGGTCGTACGCGGGGGCGTCGAAGGTCTCGGCGATCTCGTCGGCGGGCGTGAACCAGTCGCGGCCGTCGGCCTCCTGGACGGCGCGCACGAGCGTCGCGAGCGCGGGCACGTCCGCCCGTGTCCAGGGACGCCAGGTGAGGCCGCCCGCCGTGGGGTGCGTCAGGACGGCCGGCGCGGCGGCGCGGTCGGCGATGGTGGCGCGCACGGGTGACATGCCGCCACGCTAGGCGACCGGGATGCCGTCGGCCACGGGATTTATGCCGGGGCGCCGGCCAGGGCCAGGCGGGCGAGCTTGTCGGCGTCGGCGGACCCGGTGTCCGGGTGGTAGACGACGAGCATCAGGTGCTCGGCGCCGCCGATACTGAGCCGTTCCCTGTTGACGGTCAGCTCCCCGACCTGCGGGTGGTCGATGCGCAGCGGGGTGCCGCGCTGCCCGCGGACCTCGTGCCGCGCCCAGAGCTCGCGGAACCGCGCGCTGGCGGAGAGCTGCCCGACGAGCTCGACGAACCGTGGGTCGTCGGTGTCGGTGCCCGCCGACTGCCGCAGGCTGGCCACGAAGCATTCCGTGACGCTCTCCCACTCCGGGTAGAGCGCCTGGGCTGCCGGGTCGAGGAACAGGTCGCGGAGCTGGTTGCCGCCCACGTCCAGGCGCGGGTCGACCGCGCGGGCCAGCGCGTTCGAGGCCACGACGTCGAAGTACCGCCCCTCCACGAACGCCGGCTGCACCAGCGAGTCCAGGAGCTTGCGCGCGCCGTCGGGCACGACCTCCTCGCCGGGGTGGTGCCCGCGCTGCCGGACGCGCTGGCCGGGGGCGTCGGCCACCAGCGTGCGCAGGTGCGCGACGTGGGTGTCGTCGAGGCGGAGCACGCGCGCCAGGGACTCCAGCACCTGCCCGGACGGGTTGCGGTCGCGCCCGCGCTCCAGCCGCAGGTAGTAGTCGGCGCTGATCCCGGCGAGCAGCGCGACCTCCTCGCGGCGCAGGCCGGGCACGCGCCGGGTGCCCGTCTCCGGGAGGCCCGCCTGCCGGGGCGTGACCAGCTCGCGCCGCGCCCGCAGGTACGCGCCCAGCGGGTTCGTCGACTCACGGAGAGGGGGTCCCGCCACACCCTGGTCTCCGAAGGGTCCTGGCTGGTCGGTGTCGCCGCTCATAGCGTTCCCAACGACCCGTTCGGGCCGCATATTTCGGGAGGACACGCATGACCGTCACGCTGATCACCGGGGCCAACAAGGGCATCGGCTACGAGACCGCCAAGCAGCTGCTGGAGCGGGGACACGACGTCTGGATCGGCGCCCGCGACGCCGGGCGTGGGGAGAAGGCCGCCGCCGAGCTGGGCGCGCGGTTCGTCCAGCTCGACGTGACCGATGACGCGTCGGTCGCCGCCGCGCTCGCGAGCATCGACGCGGCCGAGGGCCGGCTCGACGTCCTGGTGCACAACGCGGGCGTGCTGGACACGACGCTGGACGGCCCCACCGCGCTGCGGTCGTTCGACACCAACGCGGTGGGGATCGTGCGGGTCACCGAGGCGGCGCTCCCCCTGCTGCGCCGCTCCGAGAGCCCGCACGTGGTGACCGTCTCCAGCAGCGCCGGCTCGTTCTGGGCCGTGACCCACCCCGAGCGGCCGGAGTACACCCTGCCGATCGCGCTGTACGCGGCGTCCAAGGCGGCGGCCACCATGCTGACCGTGCAGTACGCCAAGGCGCACCCCGGCATCCGGTTCAACGCCCTGGAGCCGGGCACCACCGCCACCGACATGACGGCGTCGTTCGGTATCGGCCGGTCGCCCGAGGAGTCGGCCGCCGTGGTCGTGGCGCTGGCGACCCTCGGCCCGGACGGGCCGACCGGGACCCTCCAGGACGAGAACGGGCCGCTGCCGTTCTGACCCCGGGGTCCAGCCGGCCGGCCCGGTCGGGGCGACGCGCTCAGGCCAGGTCCGCGAGCTCCTTCTCGAACCGGGTGCGCAGCGCCGCCTTCTCGGCGGGCGGCAGCCACGCGGCCTCGACGCCGGCGAGCGCCATCTGGCGCAGCCGGTCGTCGGGCACCGCGAGGTCGTCGGCCAGGATGCGGTACTCGCCCGCGAGCGTGGTGGGGAACATTCCCGGGTCGTCGGACGCCGGGATCACGTTGAGCCCCGCGTCCAGCATCGCGGCGATGGAGGCCCGGCGCCACGGCCGCCACGAGCGGCGCGACGTCGTCGAGATGACCGTGAACGGCACCTGCTCGTCGCGCACCCGCGCCACGACGTCGTCGTCCTGGAGGACGAAGTAGCCGTGGTCGATGCGGTCGCAGCCGAGCACGTCCAGGCAGGTGATCGTGTTGACCGCGACCGGGGCGTGCTCGGACGAGTGCGCCGTGCGGCCCAGGCCCGCCTCGCCGGCGAGCCGGTACGCGGCCGCGAACCGCTCGGGCGGCCCCGCCGTCTCCAGGTTGTCCAGGCCGATGCCCGCCACGTACTCGTGCGGGTGGTCGACGACGGTGCGCACGCGCTCCAGCGCGTCCTCACCCGTGCCGGACCGGTCGATCGCGGCGATCAGCCGGCCCGACATGCCGAAGTCGCGCTCCGCCAGCCGGATCCCCTCGGCGTACGCCTCGACGCAGCCGAGGTATCCCAGGGAGGCGAGGTGCTCGGGCACGGCGTCGAACGACACCTCGAGGTGGCGCGTCGCGCTCGTGCGGTGCGCCGCCTCGAAGGCCTCGTACGTGATGCGGGTCAGGTCGTCGGCGTCGCGCAGCACCTGGGTGACCCAGCGGGAGGCCTGGAACAGCGAGTACGAGACCTCGGGCTCGTCCGCGCCGCGCCCCTGCGGCACCGGGACGCGGGTGTCGCGGTACAGGTCGGGGTCCGGCGGCAGCGAGTTGATGTCCGCGTAGATGCGTTCGGGCTCGGCCGGCAGGTCGAGGCCCTCGCGCCGGGCCAGCTCCGCGAAGGTGCCGGCCCGGACGGTGCCGATGAGGTGGCAGTGCAGGTCGACCTTGGGCATGCGGTCGAGCGCGGTGCCGGTCGCCGCGGAGCCCGTGTCGGTGTTCGTGTCAGTGCTCGTCATGGTTCGCGGCCCGGTCAGCCGGCCGTCACCTCACGGGCGAACCGGTCCACCCACTCGCCGCGCGTGGGCACGAGCTCCGCCGGGTCGAGCGTCGCGTAGCCGGCCGCGACCGGGTCGGCCGCGATGTCGCCCACGACCGCCGCGATGGAGTCCGGCACGGTCGCCCCGGGGTTCACGGGCAGGTCGCCCACGAGCTCGGCGGACGTCGTCTGCGCCTCGGCCGAGAGCAGGTAGTCGATGAACTGGTGGGCGCCGTCCGCGTTCGGGGCGCCGGCCGGGATCATGGCGCGGTTGGTGGCCATGTACCGGCCCGTGGCGGGCGGCGTCCACGCGTAGGGCTCGCCCGAGGCGACGAGGTCGGTCGCGAAGCCGCTCAGGGAGTCGGCGGCGACGATCTCGCCCTGCGTCAGCAGGTTCGTCACCTCGGTGGACGACGAGTAGAACTGCAGGATCCCCGGGGCCCAGCCGCCGAGGGTGTCCAGCGCGGTGTCGATGTCGTACGGCCCGTCGCCGTAGGTCTCCCCCACGCCCGAGACCATGAGCTGCCCGGCCGTCACCGAGATGTCCGGCAGCGCGAGGCGGCCCGCGAGCGCCTCGTCGCCGTAGAGGTCCCACTCGGCGGCCTCCTCGGCCGACAGGTCCTCGGTCGAGTAGATCGTCCCGTTGAGCTGGTAGCTGTAGGCGGGGCCGGCGTAGCCGTCCTCGAGCGCGAAGTCGGCCACCTCGTCCAGGGACGGCACCTGCGCTGCGTCGACCTCCTGGAACAGGTCGCTCTCCTGGCCGAGCGCGGCGTAGTAGTCGGAGATCAGCATGACGTCGATGCCGGAGTCGTCGCCCGCCACCTGGAGCTGCGAGAGGCGGTCGGCGTTCGACCCGGTCTCCACCTCGACCTTGATCCCGGTCTTCGCGGTGAACGGGTCGATCACCGCCTCCTGGAACTCCTCCACGCCGAACGGGAACGTGGAGACGACGATCGTGTCCTCGGCCGCGGCGTCGTCCCCGGCGGAGCAGCCGGAGACCAGCAGGGCGGTGGCCGCGAGGCCGGAGGCGAGCGCCGTGCCGCGGCGGGCGGCGGCGGCGTGGCGGGCGGGGCGGTGGTGCGTCATGAGATTCCTTCGGTTGCGGGTTCGGCGTTCAGCAGGGCGAGGCGCGCGCGGGGCGCGAGCAGGCGGACGCGGTCGCCGGCCGACGGCGCCGGCCCGGTCGCGGTTCCGGTGTGGTCGGCCCGATGGTCGGCTCTGTGGTCGGCGAGCAGGCGCACGGGCGCGCCGGCCGGGTCGGCGGCGTCGAGGGTCACGAGCAGGTCGACGCCGCGGTAGGCGACGTCCGCGACGACGGCGTCGAGAACGACGTCGCCGTCGGCGGCGCCGCCGGCCACCACGCCGTCCGCCCCGTCGAGGGACGCGCTGGCCGGGACGATCCGCAGGTGCTCGGGGCGGACGGCGGCCTCGCGGCCGTCGGCCAGCGTCAGGAAGTTCTCGTAGCCGAGGAACTCCGCGACGAACCGGTCGGCCGGCGCCGGGAAGACGTCGCGGGGTGCGCCGGTCTGCACGACCTTGCCGGCGCGCATGAGCACCATCTCGTCGGACATCTCCAGCGCCTCGTCCTGGTCGTGCGTCACGAGCACGACGGTCAGCCCGGTCTCCGACTGGATGCGGCGGATCTCGGCGCGCATCTGCACGCGCAGCCGCGCGTCCAGGTTGGACAGCGGCTCGTCCAGGAGCAGCAGGCGGGGCCGGATGGCGATGGCGCGGGCCAGCGCGACCCGCTGCTGCTGGCCGCCCGAGAGCTGTTTGGGCTTGCGGTCCCCCAGGTGCCCCAGGCCCACGAGCTCCAGGGCCTCCCCCGCCCGGCGCCGCCGCTCGGCCGCGGGCACCTTGCGCATCGTCAGGCCGTAGGCCACGTTGTCGGCGACCGTCAGGTGCGGGAACAGCGCGTAGGACTGGAAGACCATGCCGAGGTCGCGCTTCTCCGGCGGGGTGCGGGTCGCGTCCTGGCCGTCGATCAGGATGCGGCCCGACGTCGGCGAGGCGTACCCGGCGAGCATGCGCAGCGTCGTCGTCTTGCCGCAGCCGCTGGGGCCCAGCAACGTGGTCAGGCGGCCGCGCGGGACGCGCAGGTCGATCGAGTCGACGGCGGTGAAGCTGCCGAACCGCTGGGAGACGCCGACGAGCTCGGCGGCGGGGGTGGTCATCGGTTGATTCCTCCGAAGATCTTGGCGAAGCCGACCGTGCGCTCGGCGACGACGGCCACCACGACGGTCGCAGCCAGCACGAGCGTGGACGCGGCGGCGACCATCGGGTCGTAGCTCTGCTGGACGTAGTCCAGCATCGTGACGGGCAGCGTCCGGAAGTCGCGGGTCTGCAGCAGCAGCGACAGCGGCACGTTGTTGAACGAGGTGACGAAGCCCAGCAGGCCCGCCGAGATGAGGCCCGGGCGCAGCATCGGCAGCGTCACGGTGACGAACGCCCGCAGCGGCGAGGCGCCGAGGCCGCGCGCAGCCTCCTCCAGGGCCGGGTCCGCCAGTGCCAGGGACGCCCCGGTGACGCGGACCGCGTACGGCAGCAGCAGTGCGGTGTGGCCCAGCAGCAGGGTGGTGAAGTTGTCCAGGTGCAGGCCGATCATGAGCTGCTGGTACAGCGCGAGGCCCACGACCAGCTCCGGCACCACGAGCGGCGACAGGAACAGGCCCTCCAGCAGCCCCTTGCCGGGGATGCGGCCGCGGTGGATCGCGAGGGTGACCGGCACGCCGAGCACCAAGGCCAGCGCGGTGGACAGCACCGCGAGCTCCAGGCTGGAGACCACGGCCTCCGTGAACGGCGAGTACGCCACGGCCTCGCCGAACCACTTCAGCGACAGCCCGTCGGGCGGGAAGCGCAGCGTGCTGCCGGCGGTGAACGCCGTGGCCACGACGAACAGGATGGGCACGATCATGATCACGTAACCCGCCACGGCGAGCGTGCCGGCCACGGGGTGGCGCAGCCCGGTGGTCCGGCTCATGAGGTGGCTCCCTTCCGGCCGACCAGCGCAGAGATCCCGGAGACCAGGAAGACCAGCACCGTCATGACGATCGCGGTGGCGGACGCCGCCGCCCAGTCGACCGTGACGCTCGCGTAGGAGAAGAGCTGGGTCGAGAGCATGCGCTGGCTCGAGCCGCCGAGCAGGTACGGGGTGGTGTATGCGGTGACGGAGCCCGCGAAGACGAGCGTGGCCGCGACCACGACCCCGGGCAGCGAGAGCGGCACCAGGATGGTCCAGAAGGAGCGGGTGCGGCTGGCGCCCAGGCCCCGGGCCGCCTCGTCGAGGCCGGGATCGACCTGCGCGACGGCGGAGTAGCAGGTGATGACGGCGAGCGGCAGGAAGAGCTGGACCAGGCCCAGCACGATCGCCAGCTCCGTGTACAGGAGCTGGGGCGCCTCCTCGACGAGGCCCAGGCCGGTCAGCAGCTGCCCGATGACGCCGTTGGAGCCGAGCACCACCAGCCAGCCGAACGTGCGCACCACGTTGCTCAGGAGCAGCGGGAAGATCGCCAGCGCGAGGAGCACGCCCGCCCAGCGGGACTGCGACCGGGCCAGCAGCGAGGCGATCGGGAACCCGAGCACCACGCACAGGGCGGTGACGATCAGGCCGATGCGCACGGTGCGCCAGATGATCCCGAGGTCGTAGGGGTCGGTGAGCATGGCGCCCATGCGCTCGATCACCTGGGCGAACGTCACGCCGGGCGGGGCGAACAGCATCGCGACCGCCGGCAGCAGGAAGCCGACGAGCAGGAACGCCAGCCCCGGCAGGAGCAGCAGAAGTGTGGAACGTGCTCGCACGAGCCGTCTTTCGTTGATGGAACCGGTTCCATCGGACCCTAAGGCATGTGCGGCCGCGCTTCAGCAATCCAGCGTTAACTTCCTGTTACGCACAGGGGCAGGGTGGACGGAAACGGTTGCATCGGCCGTCTAGAGTGTGCGCAACGACCAAGGAGGTACGGTGCCTGATCTGTCCGACGTCGCCGCGGTGGCCGGCGTCTCCAAGGCGACGGCGTCGCGCGCGCTGAACGGGAGCGGCCTGGTGGCCCCCGAGACGGCGGTGCGCGTGGTGGCCGCGGCCGCCCGGCTCGGCTACGTGCCCAACCGCGCGGCGCGCGAGCTCGCGCGCGGGCGCACCGGCATCATCGCCATCGTCGTCCCCACCCTGGACAACACCTTCTTCACCCCGATCATCGCGGGCGCCCAGGCGCGCGCCGAGGAGGCGGGCCTCCAGCTCACCGTGGCCGTGCACGCCCTGGACTCCGCGGACGCCGTCGAGCGGCTGTCCCGGCAGGTCGACGGGTTCCTCGTCGTCGCGCCGCGCGGCACCGACACGCTCGTGGCGGGGATCGGCGCGACCAAGCCCGCCGTCCTCGTGGACCGTGAGATCGACGGGATGACGTCGGTCGTGGCCGACACCGCCACGGCGTTCGGCGCCCTGACCACCCGGCTCGCTGCCGAGGGACACCGGCGCATCGTCTACGTGGGCGGCCCCGAGGGGTCCTGGCAGGACCGACAGCGCACCGCCGCCGTGCGCGACGCCGCCCAGCGGGCCGGTGCGGAGCTCACCGTGCTCGGCCCGAGGCCGGCGACGTTCGTCGCGGGGGTCGAGGTGACGCCGGCCGTGGTCGGGACGGGGGCGACCGCCGTCGTGCCGTACGCGACGTCCATCGGGCTGGGGCTGCTGCTGGCGCTGGGCACGCGCGGCGTCGAGGTGCCGCGCGACCTGGTGGTGAGCACGGAGCCCACGGTGATCGAGGCGCTCGGCCTGGAGCACACGCCCGCCATCGACGTGGACGGCGAGGAGCTGGGCCGCACCGCGATGGACCTGCTGGCGCGGCAGCTCGACGGGCAGGACGAGACGGGCCGTCAGGTGCGGCTGCCGGTGCCGGTGCGGGGCTGACGACGACCGCCCCGTGCTCTCGGGACGCTCGGTGATCCAGCCCCGGGACTCAGCGGGACTCAGCGCAGCATGATCACGAGCTGCGTGAGCAGGGGCGCCACCACGAGGGCGGGCAGCAGGTCGCCGACCGGGATCTGCTTGAGGTGCAGCAGCCGCAGGCCGATGCCCACGAGCATGAGGCCGCCCGTGGCCGTGAGCGCGGCGATGTGCGCGTCCGGCAGCACGGACCCGAGCAGCACCCCGGCCAGCGTGACCAGACCCTGGACCACGCCGACCGACACGGCGGAGAGCAGCACCCCGACGCCGAACGACGACGCGAACGCCAGCGCCGCGAAGCCGTCGAGCACCGACTTGAGCAGGAGCTGGTCGATGCCGCGGCCCAGACCGTCCGAGAGCGACCCGAGGATCGCGAGCGGCCCGACGCAGAACAGCAGCGACGCGGTGAGCCACCCCTCGATGAACCGCTCGCGCGCCGCGGGGTCCTGACCGGTCTCGGACGCGTCGATCACCACGGGACGACGCGCGGTGCGCCGGCCGCCGGAGCGCGGCACGTCGGATCGCGGCACGTCGGAGCGCCGCGCCAGCCAGCCCTGGATCCTGCCGGCCAGCCCTTCCAGACGATCCTCGATCCGCAGCAGCGAGCCGGCGATGCCGCCGATCAGCAGGGAGCCGAGCACGATCAGCACGGGCGCGCCCGAGCCGGTGGCGGAGACGAACGCCGCGTCGGTGACCGCGACCGCCGACAGCGCCGCGACCAGGAGGGTCACGAGGCCGAGGATGTCGGTCACGACCGCGTGGGTGCGCTGCGGCAGCCGGTGCCCGACCGCCATGCCGAGCAGCGACCCGACGACGATCGTCCCGACGTTGACAAGAGTGCCCAGGCCCGGGAAGTCGACGTTCACCGCGCGAGCCTACTGCGGCACGGCGATCCCGCCGCACGATCGTCCCAGCACTCGGCAGATGCGCGCGAAGTCAGCCGACGCACCTTCCACGACGGCCGCCGTCGCGGTGGAGCAGGCACGCCTCCGGGAAAAGCCTCCGCAGCGGGGAAGGTAACGAGCAGGTAGCACTGCTACCTCTCCGTTACCCCTTCGGCTGCGTAAGACTTACCCCGGACGAGCGACGCCGTCGGCCGCCGTGCGCCCAGGGAGACCCGTGGCACCGCCTCAGTGGACCGAGAAGCCGCCGTCCACGAACAGCGAGTGGCCCGTGACGTAGCCCGAGGCGGCGCTGGCGAGGAAGACGGCGGCGCCCGCGAAGTCCTCGGGCACACCGTTGCGGCCCACGGTGGTGCGGGCGGCGAGCGCCGTGACCTTCTCGGCGTCGTCCTGCAGGTGCTGGTTGAGGGGCGTGAGGACGAACCCGGGCACGAGGGTGTTGGCGGTGACGCCGCGCGCGGACCAGGCCTCGGACTGGGAGCGGGCGAGCGACTCGAGGGCGCCCTTGGAGACGCCGTAGACGCCGCTGTCGACGAACGACCGGTGGGCCTGCTGCGAGGAGATGTGGATGAGCCGGCCGAAGCCGCGGGCAGCCATGCCGGGGGCGAACCGCTGGCCGAGCATGAACGGCGCCTCCAGGTTGACGGTCATGGTGACCTCCCAGGTCTCCTGGTCGACCTGGCCGAGGTGGGGGCGGAGGTTGATGCCCGCGCTGTTGACGAGGATGTCGGGCTCGCCGGCGGCCGCGACGATCCCCTCGGCGGCGGCGCGGATGCCGTCGCGGCTGGAGAGGTCGGCGACGACGGTCTCCACGGCGCAGCCCCGGTCGCGCAGGCCGGCGGCGACCTCGTCCAGCCGGTCGGGGCCGCGGGCCAGGAGCACGGTGCGTGCCCCGGCCTGCGCGAGGGCCTCGGCGATGGCCCGGCCGATGCCTGAGCTGCCGCCGGTCACCACGGCGGTGCGACCCTCCAGGGAGAACAGGGAGTCCAGGTAGTCGTGCGTCGTCATGGCCGGGACGATACTCGCGGTGGACGCCGCGGACGCCGCTCGCGGGAGACCGCCTGCCGGGCACGGACGGCGTCGTCGTCCTGCCAAGGCTTACGCTGCCCGGGTGACCGCGCTGCCCGCCGCCCTGCCCACGCTCGCCGAGCGTTCCGCCGCCCTGCTGGAGGCGATGCGCACGCGCGTGGTCGTGGCCGACGGCGCGATGGGCACGATGATCCAGGAGGCGAACCCGACCCTGGACGACTACCAGGGACTGGAGGGCTGCAACGAGATCCTGACGGTCTCGCGGCCCGACCTGATCGCGGGGGTGCACGACGCGTTCCTCGCGGTGGGTGTGGACGCCATCGAGTCGAACACGTTCGGGGCCAACTGGTCGAACCTGTCGGACTACGGCATCGACGACCGCATCCGGGAGCTGGCCCGCGAGGGCGCCCGGATCGCGCGCGAGCGGGCCGACGCCTACACGGCGCAGGACGGGGAGCCGGGCCGTGTTCGATGGGTGCTGGGCTCGATGGGCCCGGGCACCAAGCTGCCGTCGCTGGGGCACACCACGTACGAGCACCTGCGGGACACCTTCGCGGAGCAGGCGGCGGGCCTCATCGAGGGCGGAGCGGACGCGCTGCTCATCGAGACCAGCCAGGACCTGCTGCAGTCCAAGGCCGCGGTGACGGGCTGCCGGCAGGCGATGGTCGAGACCGGGCAGCGGGTCGCGATCATCGTGTCGGTGACCGTCGAGACCACCGGGACCATGCTGATGGGCTCGGAGATCGGCGCGGCGCTGGTGGCGCTGCAGGCGCTGGACGTCGACGCCATCGGCATGAACTGCGCCACGGGTCCGGAGCAGATGAGCGAGCACCTGCGGCACCTGTCGCAGCACGCGCAGATGCCGGTGGCGTGCATGCCGAACGCGGGCCTGCCCGTGCTGGGGCCGCACGGCGCGTCCTACCCGCTGACCCCGCAGGAGCTGGCGGCCGCGCACACGCAGTTCGCGCGCGAGTTCGGCCTGGGCCTGGTGGGCGGCTGCTGCGGCACCACGCCGGAGCACATGCGCCTGGTCGTCGAGGCCGTCGGCGGGCAGCCCGTGGCGCCGCGCGAGCCGGTACGGGAGAACGCCGTCGCCTCGCTGTACTCCGCGACGGACCTGCGTCAGGAGACGAGCTTCCTCGCGATCGGCGAGCGCACCAACGCCAACGGGTCCAAGGCGTTCCGCGAGGCGATGCTGGAGGCCCGCTGGGACGACGTCGTGGACATCGCGCGCGCCCAGACGCGCGACGGCGCGCACCTGCTGGACGTGTGCGTGGACTACGTGGGGCGCGACGGCGTCGCCGACGTGCGGGATGTCGTCTCCCGGCTGGCCTCGGCGTCGACGCTCCCGCTGGTGATCGACTCCACGGAGCCGGCCGTGATCCGCGCCGGCCTGGAGCTGCTGGGCGGCCGCGGCGTGGTCAACTCGGTCAACTTCGAGGACGGCGACGGGCCGACGTCGCGGTTCGGGCGGATCATGCCGGCGGTCGTGGAGCACGGCGCCGCCGTCGTCGCCCTGACGATCGACGAGGAGGGGCAGGCCCGGACCGCCGACGGCAAGGTGGCCATCGCGTCGCGGCTCATCGACACCCTGGTGGGCGACTGGGGCATGCGGGTGGACGACATCATCGTCGACGCCCTGACCTTCCCGATCGCCACGGGCCAGGAGGAGACGCGGCGCGACGCGATCGAGACCATCGAGGCGATCCGGCGCATCACGCGCAAGTACCCCGGCGTGCACACCACGCTCGGCGTCTCGAACGTGTCGTTCGGCCTGAACCCGGCGGCGCGGGCGGTGCTGAACTCGGTGTTCCTGCACGAGGCGACCGAGGCGGGGCTGGACTCGGCGATCGTGCACGCGGCGAAGATCCTGCCGCTGTCCTCCATCCCGGACGAGCAGCGGCAGACGGCGCTCGACCTCGTGTGGGACAAGCGCGAGTGGGACGCCGACGGGAACCTGACGTACGACCCGCTGTCCAAGCTGCTGGACCTGTTCGAGGGCGTGGACGCCGGGGCGATCCGGGACCAGCGCGCCGCGGAGCTGCTGGCGCTGCCCGTGGGCGAACGGCTGGCACGGCGCATCATCGACGGCGCCCGCAAGGGTCTGGAGCCGGACGTCGAGGAGGCGCTCGGCGCCGGGATGAAGGCGCTGGACATCGTCAACGACCACCTGCTGGAGGGCATGAAGGTGGTGGGCGAGCTGTTCGGCAAGGGCGAGATGCAGCTCCCGTTCGTGCTCCAGTCGGCGGAGGTGATGAAGGCCGCCGTCGCGCTGCTGGAGCCGCACATGGAACGGGTCGAGGGCGACAACGGGTCCAAGGGCACGATCGTGCTGGCCACGGTGCGCGGCGACGTGCACGACATCGGCAAGAACCTCGTGGACATCATCCTGACGAACAACGGCTACACGGTGGTCAACATCGGCATCAAGCAGCCGGTGAGCGCCATGATCGACGCCGCGATCCAGCACGACGCCGACGTGATCGGCATGTCGGGGCTGCTCGTGAAGTCGACCGTGGTGATGAAGGAGAACCTGGAGGAGCTGGCCTCCCGCGGATTCGAGAAGCGCTGGCCGGTGCTGCTCGGCGGGGCCGCGCTGACGCGCACGTACGTCGAGGACGACCTCGCGGGCCAGTTCCCCGGCACCGTGCGGTACGCGAAGGACGCGTTCGAGGGCCTGCGACTCATGGAGCCGCTGGTGCGGATCGCGCGGGGCGCGTCGCCGGACGACGTCGGCCTGCCCGCGCTGCGCAAGCGGCGGCACAACGTCGTGACGGTGACGCAGACGGCTCCCGAGGACCTCCCCGCCCGCTCCGACGTCGCCGCCGACAACCCCGTGCCGGACCCGCCGTTCTGGGGCACGCGGATCGTCAAGGGCGTGCAGCTCTCGGAGTACGCGGCCTTCCTGGACGAGCGCGCCACGTTCATGGGCCAGTGGGGTCTCAAGCCCGGTCGTTCCGAAGACGGTGCCTCGTACGAGGAGCTCGTCGAGACCGAGGGCCGCCCGCGGCTCGCCGAGTGGATGGACCGCATCCGCACCGACCAGATCATGGACCCGACGGTGGTGTACGGGTACTTCCCGGTGTGGTCCGAGGGGGACGACGTCGTCGTCGCGCACCACGGGGACCTCGACGGGATCGGGGCGCCCGACGGCGGCTCCGGGGGCGAGGTCGGCACCGAGCGGCTGCGGTTCCACTTCCCGCGGCAGCGCCGCGACCGGCACCTGTGCCTGGCGGACTTCGTCCGGCCGCGGTCCTTCGTCGAGGAGACCGGGCGGTTCGACGTGCTGCCGGTGCAGCTCGTGACCGTCGGCGACACGGTCTCGGCGCACACCGCTCGCCTCTTCGAAGCCAACAAGTACCGCGAGTACATGGAGCTGCACGGGCTGTCGGTGCAGCTCACGGAGGCGCTGGCGGAGTTCTGGCACTCCCGGGTGCGCTCGGAGCTGGGCTTCGGCGACGAGGACCCGAAGACCGTGGAGGGCATGTTCAAGCTGGAGTACCGCGGGGCGCGGATGTCGCTCGGGTACCCGGCGTGCCCCGACATGGAGGACCGGCACAAGGTCGTGGAGCTGCTGCGCCCGGAGCGGGTGGGCGTGACGCTGTCGGACGAGCTGCAGCTGCACCCGGAGCAGTCGACGGACGCGTTCGTGTTCCACCACCCGGAGGCGAAGTACTTCTCCGTGTGACTTCTGGGGTGGTGGACGCCCGACCTGGTCGAACACGTGGGAACGTGGCGCGAATTGCTCCTCGACCTGGGCCTTCACTACACATCGTCGACCGACCACCTGAAGAAGGGCGAGGGCCCGCAAGGTCTCCGACGAGTCCGCGTACACGGTCTCCTTCTACCGAGACCTATGGCTAGTGCATCGCAAGTCCGATCACGGTTCAGGCGGACTGGACGAACTTCGAGCAGCAGTCAAACTCCCGCTCCCGCGGTGCTCTGCACCACAGCCACCTCGACTGGGCGGCCGTGGCCGCTGGCGGTTGCTGCAAGGGGACTGCTGCACGGACGGGTGACACCAGCCATGCTGACAATCTGTCGGGCCCTATGCGAGTTCCGGCGGGAGCGAGAGGACTGGACACCAGCCCCTCCACTTCTCCAGACCTGGCCGTGCGCCGCACTGGGATGCCTTGTATCGCGAATCCCTCCGGAGCCTGCCGACCGGACCGTTGCACGAGCAAGTGCCGACACGATGAGCCATCTGGGCCAGGGATGACGGGGAACATCACCTCGGGGACGACGGGCTGAAGGCGGGGATGTCAGACCCTTCCGGCGATAGGCCCCATGGCACGGTCGAGGATCGCAGGGAGGGACTGCGGACGGTCGCCCACGGTCCATGCGGTCAGAGCCGCCTGCACGCAGCCGAGCGCCGCGGCGATCACGGCGTCGGCCCGGGGGTCGGAGCGGTCCGCCGGATCTGCCCCGAGCCGCCGGGCGACCTCGGGCCGGAGCAACTCGTGCCAGCGCGCGTTCTTCTCCTGGTGCCGGGCGAGCAGCGCGGGTGTGGTGACGATCAGGCGCGTCAGGCGCCGGGTGCGCTCGTCGTCCGCCTCGTACTTCTCGATGAGCGGGTCGAGCGCCCGCCGCATCGCGGTCCAGGGTGTCTCGCCGTCGGGCCGGGCCGCCAGGGCAACGCGCAGGTCGTCGCCGGCGTCCGCGGTCTGGCCGAACAGCGCGTCCTCCTTGGAAGGGAAGTACCGGAAGAACGTGCTCCGGGAGATCTCCGCGGCCGCGCAGATGTCGTCCACGGTTGTCTGTTCGTAGCCCCGTTCGAGGACCAGGTCTCCCACGATCGTGGCCACCTCGGCGCGCATCGCCTGACGGGCTCGGGCTCGCGCGCCGCTCGCGACGTTGTTCGGACTCACCTCCGCACGGTACTACAGTCCAGTCCTGGTACTGTGTCCCATATTTGACACACAGTCACTAGAAGGGGTGATCATGGGCGAGAAGAAGGTCGTCGTCATCACAGGGGCGAGCGACGGTATCGGCGCCGCTGCCGCGCGCCGCCTGCACGCGAACGGGCACACCGTGGTCGTAGTGGGCCGCTCCCCCGAGAAGACCCAGGCGGTGGCCGCTGAGCTCGGCGTCCGGGGCCACGTCGCGGACTTCACGCGGCTCGACGACGTCGAGCGGCTGGCGGGTGAGCTCGCCGCGGCATACCCGCGCATCGACGTTCTGGCGAACAACGCCGGCGGGGTGTTCGGCGAGCGAACCGTGACGGTCGACGGGTTCGAGAAGATCTTCCAGGTCAACCATCTCGCGCCGTTCCTGCTGACCCGCCTGCTGCTGGACACGCTCGTCGCGTCGGGAGCCTCGGTGCTGCAGACGTCCAGCACGGTCCGGTTCGCCGGCACGATCGACCTGGACGACCTCGGGCACGAACGGGGCTACGAGCCGGGGCGTGTCTACAGCGCCGCGAAGCTCGAGAACATCCTGTTCACCAACGAGCTGCACCGCCGTCACCACGGAGCCGGGCTCTCGGCGGCGTCCTTCTACCCCGGCAACATCGCGACGAACTTTGCCTCCGACACCACGAACCCGGTCATGCGGCTCGTGCGATTCCTCGGCACCAGTCCGCTGATCGGACGCGCGCTGCTCCGCACGCCCGATCAGGGCGCGGACCAGATCGTCTGGCTCGCCGAGGGGACACCGGGGACCGACTGGCAGTCCGGGGCCTACTACTACGACCGCAGGGCCAGCACCCCGCGCAACCCGCAGGCGCTCGACGGCGACCTCGCCCGGCGCTTCTGGGAGCGGTCCGAGGAAATGCTCGCAGACCGCCTCTGAGCATGTGCCCCGCGTTATCGACCACCAAGTGCATGCCACCGAACTGCTGCTTGGCGGCATGGACGGCCACGGCGATGGCCGGGCTGGTCGGTGACGTCCAGTTCCAGCGGCAGCGGCCGGTCGCCATGGCGGTCGACGAGCACGTTCGCACCGACAACCGGGCTGTCCTGCGCCAGCTCGGCGCCGATGCGGCCTGACCAGATCTGCCCGCGCCGGCGGTTCGGTGGGCCAGGTCGAACCGACCCGGCTCACCGAACCGCACGATCAGGAGTTGAGCGCCGCGGTGGGCGGGGTCCTGGCGGCGCGGACCGCCGGGTACAGACCCGCCACCGCCCCGATCGCAAGGGTGGCGCCCACGCCGGTGACGATGGCGAACGGCGGAAGCGCGAACGGCCAGCCGTTGACGCCTGCCATGACCGCCGTCGCGACCGCGCCGAACGCGCTGCCGAACACGCCCCCCAGCGCCGACAGCAGGAGGGCCTCCGCCAGGAACTGGGCAAGGACGTGCTCACGGGTGGCCCCCAGCGACCGACGCAGGCCGATCTCGCGTCGTCGTTCCAGCACCGAGATGATCATGGTGTTGGCCACGCCGATGCCGCCGACCAGCAGCGCGATCGAGCCGAGCCCGAGCAGCAGGCCCGTGAACGCCTGGTTCGCGGCCGTCCGGGCGGCCAGTGCGTCCGACGGGCGCGACACCTCGACCTCGTCGGGCGCCTCGGGCGCGATCGTTGGCGCGAGGAGCTCACGGACCTGCTCCACAGCGTCGTCCGCCGACCGCTCGTAGACCACGGTCGGGCTGCCGTCGAAACCGAACAGGTCACCGGCGATCCCGTGCCCCACGAGCGCGGCGGAGTCGAGCTCCGGGGCCAGTGCCACAGGAGCCAGGATGCCGACCACGGTGAAGTAGGTGCCGCCCAGCCAGACCTGGGTGCCCGGTACCACCACACCCAGGCGTTCGGCGGCCGTGCCGCCGAGCACGACGGTCTGGAGGGTGGCTGTGGCTGGGTTCAGCCACACGCCAGAACGCACCTCTCCTGAGATCACGCCGAGCAGGTTCTGGTCGGCGACCATCGTCGTGATCCCGCCGGTGGCGGCCGGGTCCGACAGCGAGCTGCGGTAGACGGGCTCGGGCAAGGTCGCCGTGCTGCTTGCGCTGACGACCCCGTCCACCCGTCTGACCTTGCTCACCGTGTCCGGCGGCAGGGCGGTCTGCTCGCCGGTGGGGCTCGTGCCGGCCCGTGCTGTGAGCAGGTTGGTGCCGAGCGCGGCGAGCTGGTCGTTCAGTCTGGCCTGGCTGGACGACGAGACGCCGACCACAGCGATCATCGCGGCGATGCCGATGGCGATTCCGAGCGCGGACAGCACGGCACGCATGGGCCGGGCCCGCAGACCGGTGGTGCCCAGCCGTAGCACGTCCCGCCCGAGCAGCCGGGACCGGGCAGGTGCCGGGCGAGTGCCGGGCTCCACGGCCGGGAGACGAGTCGACGTCCTCGTGCTCATGGCGCCGACCCCGGAGCACGTGTGTCGCTCACCACGCGCCCGTCGCGGACAGCGATCCGACGGGGAAGCTGCGCGGCGAGGTCCACGTCGTGCGTGATCACGACGATGGTCGTGCCCTGGTCGTTGAGCTCGTGGAGCAGCTTGACGATCGCAGCCCCCGACGCGCTGTCCAGGTTGCCGGTGGGTTCGTCGGCCAGGAGCAGGGGCGGATCGCCCACTACCGCGCGGGCCATCGCCACGCGCTGGCGCTCGCCGCCGGAGAGCTGGTTGGGCCGGTGGTCGAGCCGGTGGCCCAGTCCCACCCGCTCCAGCGCGAAGACGGCTCGTCGGCGCCGCTCCGCCTGCGGGACGCCGACGTACAGCAGCCCGTCGGCCACGTTGTCCAGGGCACTGACGCCCTCGGCGAGGTGGAACTGCTGGAACACGAACCCGATCCGGTGGGCGCGCAGTGCCGAGAGCGACCGGTCATCCAGCTCGGCCACGTCGAGGCCGTCGATCCGTGCCACGCCCGCGGTAGGGCGGTCGAGCGTGCCGATGAGGTTGAGCAGCGTCGACTTGCCCGACCCGCTGGGGCCCACGATCGCGACCAGCTCACCAGGCAGGATCTGCAGGGTCACGCCAGCACAGGCAAGCACAGGCGGATCACCGTAGCTGCGCTGTACGTCCTCGAGCGCGACGATCGGGTTCGAACGCGGCGCGGTCATCAGTACAGTCATCGTTGTGGCACCACCACTCGCTGGCCTGCGCCCACGTCGTCGCCGGAGATCTCGACCCGACCGCCAGCGAACAGGCCGGTGTCGACGGGCACCTGACGGGTACCCCCGTCGGCGTCGACCACCTCCACGCCGAATTGCTGCGGCGTGATAGCGATCAGTGCGCCGACCGGCACCGAAAGGACATCCTCGCGGCGGGCACTGGGTATATCGACAGTCACCGAGGCCTCCTGGAAGGCAGCGGCGGCCTTGGGGTCGTCCAGTGCGACCAGGACCGGGATGACGGTCTGCGGCTGTCCGTTCCCGTCCTCCGTCTCGGTCGGGGTCCCGACCGAGGTGATCCGCCCGGTGGTCTCTTCGCCGCCGGGTAGCCGCACTGTCACCTCGGTGCCGAGCACGGCGAGCTGCTGGTCGGCAAGCCGTAAGTTCACGTTGACGACCTGTTCGGTGCCAGTCGCTTCAAACAGCTCGGCCCCGGGCGCTGTCTGGTCACCGATGGATGCGGTGAGGGTGCCGATCCGCAGGGCGCCGCCCGCGAACTGCACCGACCCGAGTGGGAGCTCGCCCGTGCGCTTGAGGTCGTTCTCCTCCTGCCAGTCCATGATCGCCTCGGTGGTGGCCCAGGTGAACGTGTTGTCGGGCTGCTCCTGAAGATGACCCAGGGCGCGCAGGTTCTGCTCCAGCTGGCGTACATCGGGTCCGTCACTCATGCCACTTTCGTAGCCACGCCAGGCGGGCAGGCCGCCCTCCAGCAGGAAGACCGGCACATTGTCCACGCCGTACAGTCGTTCGCCGGGGCGCACCTCGGTGCCGGCCTTCGGCAGGATGGTCACTACTCCGGCACTGGCTGACTGGATCTCGCGCGGGTCGGAGAACCGAAGGGTTCCCGCGGCGGTGGTGCTGCCTTCCAGGTCGCCCAGTACCACCTCGTCGGTGTCACCCTGGAACACCTGTGTGGCCGTGTTCTGCTGTTCGGCCGAGCTCGCGAAGGCATGTACTCCCGCCCCCACGCCACCGGCCGCCGCAACGCCGACAGCCAGCCAAGCCACCATGCGCCCTCGACGTCGGTGCGAGGGCTCGCCGTTCGGCGGTGGGTTCCCGGTGCGCTGGTCGGTACCAGTCATCAGTTGCTCACCCCGGTAGAACCGCGGACGCCCTGCGGTGCGCACGTCTCGAACATGTCTCCCGCCACGTCCGAGGGGATGGTGAGTTCCTCGCCGGGGCCCGGGTCCTGCACGTCCACGCCGTTCTCGCGGAAGCACGCCGCGATCTCCAGCCACTCGGCGCGCTGCTCCTCGTCCGACATGCCGGGACCTCCGCCCGGGGCGGCGGGCGGCAGACCGAGCTCCTCCTGGCAGGCCTGAGCAGCCTCCATGAACCCGTCGCCCGCGGGCGCCTCGATCGAGCCGCCGTTCTTGTCGGGGTCGGGCATGTCGATGCCCTTGTCGCGCATGCAGGACGCGAAATCGAGCTGGTACTCGTCGAACGACCGGTCGGAGGTCGAGCTGTCGGAGCTGCTGCCCGAGCCGTCGTCCTGGCCGGACGCGTCGGCATCGTCGGGGCCACACCCCGTCAGGGCGGCGAGCAGCAACGGGATCGCCAACACGGCGACGGTCAGCCGGGTGGGACGGTTCGTACGCATGAGGGTCTCCTCGGATCGGTGTCACGGGCTGTCCGTGGACACCGACCCACTCCAGCAGCGCGCCCGTTATCAGGGCGTTCAGAGGAACCTTGATGTTTTCCCAACATCACGTGTGGTTGTCTGGTCCGGTCGTGTCCCCGTGGTCGGAGGTTGGCAGTGCGCGTGTTGATCGTCGAGGACGAGCCCTACCTCGCCGACGCCATCCGGAAGGGCCTGCGCCGCGAGACCATCGCCGCCGACGTGGTCCACGAGGGCCGCGCGGCTCTCGACGCGGTGGAGGAGCACACGTACGACGTAGTGGTGCTCGACCGCGACCTGCCCGGCATCCACGGCGACGAGGTCTGCCGACAACTCGCCGAGCACCACCCGGGCGTGCGTGTCCTGATGCTCACCGCCGCCCGTTCTCTCGGCGACCGGGTCTCCGGGTTCGAGCTAGGTGCCGACGACTATCTCCTCAAGCCGTTCGAGTTCCCTGAGCTGGTGGTGCGGCTGCGGGCGCTGGAGCGGCGAAGCCAGCCCGCGCGGCCCCCGGTGGTCGAAGGGCACGGGGTCCGGCTCGATGCGTTCCGCCGCGAGGTCTACCGCGACGGCCGGCTGGTGCGGCTGAGCCCCAAGGAGTTCGCCGTGCTGCAGATTCTTATGAACGCGGACGGAGGGGTGCTCAGCGCGGAGACGCTGCTGGAGCGTGCGTGGGACGCCAACGCCGACCCGTTCACCAACACCATTCGCGTCACGGTCTCGAACCTGCGCCGACGCCTGGGCGAACCCCAGCTGGTGGAGACCGTTCCCGGTGCCGGCTACCGGTTCGGCGTCCGATGACTGGCACCGGAACCACGGACTCGGGCACGACCGCCCCGGGCGCGCGGGTCGGCGCCGGGCGGCGGCGCCGACTGACCATCCGGGCCCGCCTCACCCTGAGCTACGCGGGGCTGATGACCGGCTGCGGTGCGGTACTGATCACGATCGTGTACCTCTACATGCGGTATGTACCCAACTATCAGATCATCGAGGCACAAACGCTGGGACCAGGCCCGGCCGAGCCCACCGGGACCTCGGGCTCGACCGGGCTCACGCCGGTGAGCCCGGCCGGCCCCACCGGCTACAGCGCAGGTATTGAGATCAGGACCGCCGCCGACTTTCTGGACAACCTGCTGATCGCGTCCGTTGTAGCACTTGTACTGCTCGCCATGATCGGCGGAGCGGTGGGCTGGATGGTGGCCGGGCGCATCATCAAGCCGCTCGCAGTCATCAATGCGGCCGCTGCCCGCGCCACGGCAGGCACACTCGACCAACGCATCGTCCTGGACGGCCCGGACGACGAGATCCGCGGCCTTGCCGATACCTTCGACCGCATGCTGGCGTCGCTCGACCGCTCGTTCACCGCGCACCGACGGTTCGCCGCCAACGCCTCCCACGAGCTGCGCACACCGCTGGCGACCACCAAGACCATGATCGACGTGACGCTAGCCGATCCGGACACCGACCCCACCGAGCTGCGCGCCCTCGCCGAACGCATCGGTGAGGTCAACCGGGCCAGCATCGAGACCATCGACGCGCTCCTGGACCTCGCCGATGCCGACTCGGGCACCCCGACCCGCGAACCGGTCGACCTCGCCGAACTGGTCCAGGGGGTCGTCGCGGAGCTCTCCGACGAGGCGGCAATGGCCGACGTGGACCTGGTCGCCGCATCCGCGCCATGCTCCGTGCAGGGCGACCCCGTACTGCTGCGGCAGGCCACGACCAACCTCGTGCGCAACTCCATCCGGCACAACGTGCCCTCCGGACACGCCACGGTGCACGTTCTGACCCGTGGGACGTCGGCACGCGTGACTGTCACCAACTCCGGCCCGCCGGTCGGCCCCGACACCCTGGACTCCCTCACCGAGCCGTTCGTCCGCGGTGCTGGACGTGCGATGACCCGAGGCTCCGGGCACGGGTTGGGGCTGGCCATCGTGGCGGCCGTCGCCACAGCGCACGGCGGAACCCTCGCGCTGCACCCCAACCCCGAAGGCGGGCTGACGGTACACCTCGACCTGCCCGCGGCGCCGAGGGTGGGCGCGGGATAGACCCTTCCGTTGTTCTCAGGTGCTGGTCATCGCCTGCCGAACAACCCTGACGAGCTGGTCGAAGGTGTCGTACCGGCCGGGATTCTGCTGGAGGAGCCACAGGTAGGTGTCGACTTCTGCGTCGGTGACCGTGCCGGCGCGGATCGCGTCGTCCAGGGCGTCGCGCAGCTGCTCGTCGAAGCCGGGCAGTGACAGGGTGCTGGACTTCCCGTGTCCTGGTGGTGGGGTGGGTCGCAGGGCGGCGCGTATGGCGATGGTCAATGCCCGGGCCACCGCGGGTTCGTGCCGGGTCTGGTCGACGAGGGAGCCGGTCATCGCCTCGAGCCGTTGCGGGTCCTTGCTCGCGGCGCGCACCAGGTCACGCATGACCTCCGGACCGGTCTGAGAGACATGCTCGTCCATGATTGTTCCTTTCGAGGACCGGGCGACCGCGGCGGCTTTTCCTGCCGGATCGGTCTGCTCCTTGTGCGAGCATTCACGTTGCACGCTCGGCCATGACATCAATCGTCGGTGGGCTGCCGAGACCGATCCAGGCCCTGCCGATCACAGGATCGGCAGCTCACCTCGACCTGCCGCCGGTGCCCTGATGAGCGGGGGCGGCACCGGTCCCGACCCCCGCCGTGTCATCACGACCCCACAGCCAGGGATCGACAGGTCCTGGATGTTTCTGCTCGCGGTTGCCAGCCTTGGCGCAGCACCGCCGCAGTTGACTCCATCCCGAGGCGACAAGGAACGCGAACTCTGCATGGACGCATCGACGCTGCCCCCGATGGCCAAGGCCATCGACCGCTTCGACACCCGGGTGCGCGCCGTCCCCGACGGGCGCTGGGACGACCCGACCCCATGTACGGAGTGGACCGTCCGGGACCTCGTCAACCACCTGGTGAGCGAACATCTCTGGGCGACCCACATCCTCGCGAACGAGACCCTTGAGCAGGTGGGTAGTCGCTACGACGGCGATCTGGTCGGGACGGAGCCTGTCGCAGCATGGGAAGGCGCTGCTCGCGGATCTCGCCCCAGGTGGGCAGTTGCTGACGCGAGGGCCACGGTCCATCTCTCCATGGGTGACGCTCCGCTGTCGACCTACGCCGAGCAGATGTTCGTAGACCTGACCGTTCACGAATGGGACCTGGCATGCGGGTCCGGTCAGGACCGGTCCCTGGACCCTGACGCGGTGGCGTTCTGTCTGGTCTGGGCACAGGAGAACGTCGAGCAATTTGCCGGGCTGGGAATCGTCGCCCCTCCGATCCCGTGCACCAGCGATGATCCGATGGTCCGGATGCTCGCACTCCTCGGTCGTGATGCGGCATGGTCTCCGAGGTAGAGGACGACGGTCGCGGCACCGATTGATCTGCTCGTCGGGGGTTGCGTCACCAGGCCCAGCACGACCCACGCATCGAGGAAGGCAGTCCCATGAGAGCGCTGACCATAGAACCCGAAGGTGTGCTGGCAGTCCGGGAACACCCCGACCCAGTTCCCGGAGTGAGCGAGGTGCTGGTACGTGTTCGCGCCGCCGGAATGAACCCGGCCGATCTCGGCCAAAGGATGGGCCTCTACCCGGCCCCATACGGTTCACCGCCGGACATACCAGGGCTGGACCTGGCAGGTGAGGTGATCGCTCGCGGGCCCTACGCCCGACGCTTCTCGGTCGGCGACCGCGTCATGGCCGTCGTGGGTGGTGGCGCCCAGGCCGAGTTGATGGCCGTTCACGAGCGGCAGCTGATGCCCGTACCGGACGCCCTCTCGTGGGAGCAGGCCGGCGGATTCCCCGAGGTATTCGTCACCGCCCACGACGCGCTCGTCGCACAGGCGGCGGTCCGACCGGGTGAACGTGTCCTCGTCAACGGCGCCGCGGGGGGCGTGGGCATCGCCGGTGTCCAGATCGCGTCCGCTGCGGGGGCGGAGGTCGTCGCCTCCGTTCGCAGTCCCGGGACGAGGGACGCCGTCGTCGCCCTCGGTGCCGCTGTGGCCATCGACCCTTCAGAGATAGCCGGCCACGGCCCCTACGACGTCGTCCTGGAGCTGGTGGGGGCGAGCAACGTCGAGTCGGACCTGAGGGCTCTGAACCTCAGCGGTCGGATCGTCGTCATCGGCGCGTCCCCGGAAACCCGTGAGGCCACCATCGATCTGGCTGTGCTCGGGGCGAAGCGTGCGACCATCCGCGGCAGCACGCTGCGCAGCCGGCCGTTCGAGGACAAGGCCTCGGCGATGCGCGCGGTCGAGCGAGAAGTGCTCCCACTCGTCGCCGCCGGAAGGATCCTGGTCCCAGTCGCGGCGACCTTCCCGTTGGCCGACGCCGCAGCCGCCTACGAGTCGTTCGTGCAGCGCGGAAAGCTCGGAAAGATCGTGCTGCTTCCCTAGTCACGGTCCCCCACGTCGGGGGCACTGGGGGCGCGGATCCGGCTCAGCCAGTACCCCCGGCGCCGCTCGACGGGTCGCGCATCCCGTCCAGAAGGACTCGGACATAACTGTCAGGATCGGGCCGCTCTCGCACGCCACGCAGCGCGTGCACCAGACCTGTGACCAGACGTCGCACATCGTCCGTGCCGAGGCCTCGCCGGATCGCGCCCACCGCACGAGCACGCGCGACAAGCCCGTCGACGACCTCGGCCAGCTCGGTCGCCAGCGGCGATAGCTCACCGTCCTCCTGCTCCATCCCTTCAAGGATCATCGCAACACCCGGGTCCGCCAGCGCGCTGTCCACGACCGATGCGATCACCTTCGCCAGACCACTGCGAGGGTCAGGTATCGCTGCTGCGCTCCTGACGGTCGCGAGCAGGTCACGCATCCCCTCCTCTCCCAGCCCGGCCAGCACGGAGTCGGTGGTCGGGAAGTGGCGGTACGCCGTCCCCACCCCGACTCCGGCGCGGCGCGCGAGGTCCGCCAAGGGTGGCAGCGCCCCCTCATGCTCGAGCGCTTCCCGGGCGACGTCGAGCAGGGCAGCCCGGTTGCGCGCGGCATCCGCGCGGAGCTCGGAGCGGGCGATCGTCATGGGACGAGCGTACGACGACTCGGTTCAATCGGAATAGTTTCCGTTTATGCTAGGCTCGTCGGCCAAGTGGAAGATATTCCGTTTAGGAGGCCTCGTATGCCGCATCGATACCGGTCGGATGACGACAGCCCGTCCGACGCACGCACGCCGTCCGGACTGCCCCGCACCGTCGCCAGCGACGCGATGGGCGTGAGTGTCACGTTCCTGCGTTCGGCCGAGGAGAGCAGCGATGCCTCGGTCGAGACCGAGGTCGTCCTCAAGGCCGGAGGGCAGGGCCCACCGCTGCACATGCACACCGGCTTCGAGGAGACGTTCACGACGGCGCAGGGTGTGCTGTGGTTCGACATCGGCGAGCAACGAGCCGTACAGCTTTCGGCACGCCAGTCCGTCGTGGTGCCGATCGGGCTCGCCCACCGCTACTACAACGGCGGCGACCAGCCGGTCGTCTTCCGGTTCGTCGCCCGTCCTGGTGCGGCCTACGAACGCTCCATCCGAGCAGGGTTCGGCCGCGAAGCGGCAGGCCGGGCGAACCGGTTCGGGCTGCCCCGCAACCTGCTCGAGGCGGCACTCGTGATCGAGGAGTCCGACAGCTTCGTGGTCGGCATGCCGCTCGGCCTCCAGCGCATCCTGGTCCGACTCGGTGCATGGTTCGCGCGCCGCCTCGGTGTACAGCATCGCTTCGACCCCTACCTCACACCCCAGCCTGACACCCACGCCGAGCCCGTCTCCGGGAGCAACCCATGATCATCGCCCTTTGGATCCTCAACTCCGCACTCGCCCTCATCTTCCTCGGCGCCGGCGGGGCCAAGCTCACACGCCCCAAGCCAGCCCTCGCCTCCGCAGGCATGACATTCGTCGAGGGTTTCTCCACCCCCGCCGTCAAGGCGATCGGCGCCGCAGAGGTGGCCGGTGCGCTCGGACTGATACTCCCCCTCGCCACCAACATCGCCCCGGCCCTCGCTCCGCTCGCGGCGGGCTGCCTCACCGCGCTGATGATCGGCGCGACCGTCACCCAGACACGCCGACACGAGCCACGGACTGCCTCCGTCGCACTCGCGGTCGCAGCCGCCACCAGCGCGCTGGCGGGCCTGCTGCTCGTCGACTAACGCCCGCTGTCACCGCCCGGCAGACACCGCGTGGCCGGGAGGGCGGCCCCACCCGGGCCGGGCTGCGGGCACCACCGTGCCGAGTGGTTCCGGGCCCCGTGCCTAAGAGGCCGCTTCTCTTCGGGAAGCGGCCTCTCAGCTGCTCACCAACCTGCAGCGCGTGCGTCAGCGCAGCGAGTGGGCCTGGTCCGGATCGACAAGCCGCTGGCCGATTCCCCTGTGCAGACCCGACCACGGCACAGCCAGCCTCTGATCGGTGGGTCCTGGATAGGTCTGTGCCGTCCGCCAAAGATCGGTACCACAGCCCGCCGCGGCGCGGGCCAGAACGAGGAGCAGAAGATGACACGACGCCCGATCCGCACCCCCGGCCCGTCCGGCGAGCCCGAACCCGGCAGGGACCGACCGAGGCCGGCCGAGTCGGACGACGATCAGCACGAGCCGCGTCGAGTCCTCTCCCGCCGCTCGCTGCTTCAGATGGCCGCTGTCGGCCTCGCGGCCGGCGCCGTCTCCTTCGGGGCAGGGCGGATCACCGCCCCGGGCGCGGAACTGCCGGACTGGACGACGGCGGACATGCCGTCGCAGGCGGGCCGGCGAGCGGTCGTGACCGGCGCGAACGGCTACCCGCGCGAGGGCCGCAGCGGGCTGGGCTACCACGAGGCGCTCGCCCTGGCGGTCGCGGGCGCGGACGTGACGATCGCGTCCCGCAACCGCGAGCGCGGTGAGGAGGCGGTGCGCAGGATCCGCGCCGCGGCGCCCGGGGCGAGCGTGCGGTTCGAGACGCTCGATCTCACCGATCTCGCGTCCATCAGCGCGTTCGTCGCCCGGGTGAGCGACCGCGGTGACCGCCTCGACCTGCTGGTCAACAACGCGGGCGTCCAAGGCCGGATCGAGCGCGAGGAGACTGCGGACGGTCTCGAACGGGTCTTCGCAACCAACGCCCGCGGCCCCTTCGCGCTCTCCGCGCAGCTCCTCCCGCTCCTGCGGAACGGCTCCGAACCCCGGATCGTCTGGACGTCCAGCTCCCGCACCGGCACGATCAACTTCAACGACCTGCAGAAGGAGCGCCACTACGAGTACGGGCCGGCGTACGACGACACCAAGCTCGGCGCCCTCCTGATGGCGTTCGAGTGCGAGCGCCGCAGCAAGGCGGCCGGCTGGGGGGTCACCAGCATCGCCGTGCATCCCGGTGTCGCCCGCACGAACATCGTCGTTGACGGACCGGGGCTCGACACCCCGGAGGGCTGGCGCTTCCGGTACATCCCCTTCATCTGGCAGGACCCGGCCGTCGGAGCCCTGCCCGCCCTGTACGCCGCGACATCGCCGCAGGCTGCGGGCGGCGGCTACTACGGCCCCAAGCAGCTCCGTGGCCTGAGCGGGCTGCCGGGCTACGCCGTCGTCCCGGAACCTGCCCGCGACCCTCAGCTGGCAGCCAGGTATTGGAACACGCTGGAGGGACTCGCCGAGGTCTCGTTTGCCTGACACAGCCGGGCGACCGAGCCCCGTCAGCGTACGGCTGTGCGGATCCCGTCGACGGCGAAGTACGCCCCCAAGCCGCCCAGGAACGTGCCCGCCACCCGGTCGACCACGCCCACGCTGCGCGCGTAGACCCGCTGCGGCCCCGTCCTCGACAGGACCGTCGCCACGATCAGGTACCACGCCGACTCCACCAGCGTGACACCGAGCGGCACCGCCACCAGCGTGGCCACGGACGCATCGTGCGGCAACGCGGTGGCGAAGATGCTCCCGTAGACCACGATGGTCTTCGGGTTGCTCAGGTGCGTGAGCATCGCCGACAGGAACGCCCGCCGTGACCCCACGCGCATCTCCCCCGCCTCGACCGGCGCCCCGGTCCGTCGCGCGAGCCACATCCGCACCCCGAGGTAGACCAGATAGATCCCGCCGGCCACCTTGAGCACCGTGAACAGCCACCCGGCGTAGACCAGCGCCACGCCCAGGCCGGTCACCGCGATCACAGAAAAGACCAGGCTGGCCGCCCCGATCCCCACCGCCGCCAGACGACCCTCACCCGGGCCTGCCGCCAACGCGGTGCGTGCCACCACGATGAAGCTCGGACCAGGACTGATCGCGCCCAGCGCGATCACTCCCACGATCGTGAACAGCGCAACGCTATCCATCGAGGTCTCCTTCTCTTCAGGGGCGTCCGGACTCCTGTCGATCCGGACTCTGCGAGATTCTGTGGCACACGGAGGGACACAGCCAGGACCTACCGATCCCAGGCCGAGGTCGGCCCGACGGCGGATGTCAGCTTCAGCTTCTCGGTGCTCTCGTTGCCGCTCACGACAAGAACCGAGCGCGAGCCGCAGGAGTAGCTGTATGAGTTCTGTCCGCCGACCACCCACCAGGCACTGGAGGCCCTGGTGGGTCGTGGTGGGGGCGGGCACGGTCAACGCTGCAGACCCCAGATGTACCTGGCCACCACCGGCTTGTCCGTACCGCCGATCGTCGAGGGCACCGGGTTCAGCCACACGACCGGGCGCTGGCCGTCGGCACGGGCATCGTCGGTCTCGGCGCCGCATCGGGTCCCCTGCTCGCCGATGCGCTCATCAACAGCGTCGGATGGCGGCGGGCCTATGGCTACCTGGCGCTGATCGCCGTCGTCGTGTCCGTCACCATGTTCACGGTGTTCGTGCGGGGCCGCGCCGAACGGCACGTCCGCGAGCGGCTCGTCCCCGAGACGCGGGTCGACGGCCGCGGGCACCTTCTGGTCGACTTCGGCTGGCCTCGCTCGTTGGCCGGGTCGCCGGCAGCATCATCATCGACCACGTCCACGGCTCGATCGTGGGCCCCGTCGTGATGCTCGCCCCGATCGCCGGGATGCTCTTCCTCCAGCTGCACTTCTCCACCGCCGCCGTGGCGGTCGCGTTCATCGGCGTCGCGTCGGCGTCGAGGGCGACCTGCTGGCTCTGCTCATTACCCGCTACCTCGGCATGCGCAGCTCCGGCCAGATCATCGGCTCGGTCCAGACCGTGTTCTCCTGGCCAGTGCCCTCGGCCCGCTGCTGGTGGGCCTTGGCTACGACGAGCTGCGCTCCTACAACCCGGTCATCGCGGTACTGATGGGCATCCTCGCGCTCGGAGCGGTCCTCATCGCGACGCTCGGGCGCTACGTCTACCCCGCGGTCGACGGTTTCGACCGGCTCGCTCTCCGCGACGACCTCGCCGCCGCCAAGATCCTGAGCGACGTCGCGGAGCACGACAACGCCACCCCCGGTGGACCACGCGCCGTGCCCGAGCCTGACCGGCCTCGACCGCCCACCGGACAGACCCACCCGACCTCGAGGTTCTCCCACGGCACGGCTATCCATGGATCGGGGGGTCCTGGAAGTCGACACCCTCGTGGAGGAACCTTGCTGGACCAGGCAAGGTGAAACCCACCAGCAGAAGGTTCATGCAATGACAGATACCCCGGCAGAGGATGGGCCCGTCAAAGCTCAGAAGATGGGTTTGTCCCGCCGTTCGTTCATTCGGTACGCCGCGGTGGGCGCCGGTGTCATGGCAGTGGGCGGCGGCACCACTGCCTTCATCGCAAACCGGCCGGCGCTGTCCCCGCGACAGCAGGGACTGCCGAGAATCCCCGACTGGACGGCGGCTGACATCCCTTCGTTGCAGGGGCTCTCGGCGCTCGTCACGGGCGGCAACGGCTATCCAGAAGAAGATCGGAGCGGCCTGGGCTTTCACGACGCCCTTGAGCTCGCCCGCGCAGGGGCGGACGTGACCATTGCGTCCCGCGACCAGGCACGGGGCACCGAAGCCGTTCGGCAGATCAGGGAAGCGGTCCCCAGCTCCTCGATCCGCTTCGAGACGCTGGATCTTGCGAACCTCGCCTCGGTAGCCGGATTTGCCGAACGGATGTGCACCTCACGATCACGTCTCGACCTTCTCGTCAACAATGCCGGCTACATGGGGCAGCTTGACCGCGAAGTGAGCACCGATGGATTCGAACGGGTTCTCGCCACGAACACGCTCGGCCATTTTGCGTTGACGGCCCAGCTGCTGCCCCTGCTGCGCGAGGGCAACTCTCCACGCGTGGTCTGGGTCTCCAGCCTTCGCGCGTCCACAGGCGTGATCAACTTCGACGACCTCCAACACCTCCACGGTTATGACTATGGGGCGGCCTACAGCAACTCCAAGCTAGCCAACCTCATGCTCGCCTTCGAGATGCAGCGCCGCAGCGTCGCGAAGGACTGGGGTATCTCGTCCGTAGCAGCACACCCTGGCGTCGCCCGCACCAACCTGGTCCCGGACGGCCCCGGTCTGGACAGCACGGAAGGGCGCAATCACAGATTCATGCCTTTCCTGTACCAGCCGGCGGCTCGGGGCGCTCTGCCCACCCTGTACGCGGCAACGTCGCCGCAGGCTGAGGCCGGCGCCTACTACGGCCCCGCAGGGTTCATGGCACTCAGCGGATTGCCAGCCTGGGCCGGGATTCCCGCACAAGCCGAGGACCAACACGTCGCGGCGAGGCTGTGGGCCGCCCTCGAAGACCTCGGCGACGTGACATTCGGGTAGCCGAGCTGAGCTCGAACCTGACGTCTCCACGCCACTTGTAGTACTTCCTGCTGCTAGCTGCACGGTCCGTCTTGTCGCACCCCCGCCTGACACCTCGAAAGGGACTACCTGTCATGCCCAGCTACCACGTCCACGCCACTACCTCGGCCCGGCCAGACACCGTGTGGCACCTTCTGATCGACGGGCGTTCCTGGCCCCGATGGTCCTCCGGGATCGACGAGCTCGTGGAGGACCGGTCGAGCGGTCTTGATCCCCACGGGCGGGACGGCGTCGGGACGGTCCGCGTCTTCCGCTCGGGACGGACTGTCGCCGGGGAACGGATCACCGAGGTGGTGGAGAACCGGCGCATCGCCTATGAGGACACCTTCAACCCCGCTCTGCGGGACTACCGCGCGGTGATCGAGCTGGGGCCGACAGCCACCGGCGGCACCACGATCACCTGGCGAGGCACCTGGAGTGCACGCCCTGGCATCGGCTGGCTGATGCCGTTCGTCCTGCCCCGGGTCATGCAGCGCGGGGCCGACGACCTCGCCACCTACGCCGCAGACCACGCGTGAGCACCCCACTCGACTAATCCTCCGAGAGCACTACAGAGCCTCCTCGCAAGTCGTCGAGGCAGGCGTGCGCTCGCTGGACCGCGAGAACCGCGGACCCGGTATCGCCTCGGGCCGGGGCAACACGATCGGTGAACGCTGGACGCTTCTTCACCCGACGGCGCGCCGCGCCCTCTCCGGGCTGGTGCCGGTCGCGGGCGGGCCACGTCAGGAGGATGTCGTCGCGGATCGCTCAGCTCGTCAGGCACACGACCAGCCCGTCGCTCAACGGTTGGTGGTCTGGGCGGGGCGGGCATGTCGCTCGAGCAAAGTCCCCAGCTCACATTGCCGGACGTGGGGCGCCGCTCGTATTGCCGATGGAGCGAACCTTGCCCGCCCAGACCGCTTCCTGCAGCGCAGTGACGAGCCCTCGTCGCCGTACTGCTGATGGGTGAGGATGAGGTCCAGATACGTGGTATCGAGGCGCATGACAGCGCGGTCGATCGCGGCTGACATCCGCGCATACCCCACCTCGGCCGACCACACCTTCGTGGTCAAGAAGATCTCCTCCTGAGGAACACCGCGTCGTTCAGGGTGAAAGTCTTCACAGGGCCCTAATCTCAGGTGCGTCTGGTAGATGGCGCCGGCGGGCGCGCGGACGTGCGCCGCCCCCGCACCTGCTTTCTACCGTCCGCGACCAGACGTAGCCACGGGCCACCAATCCCCCTCTCTGGCCCCGGGTGGTCGGTCCCGGCCAGGAGCAGATGATCGGGACGGGCAGCAACCATGTCCGACGAAGAAGCAACGGAGACAGCGCATGGCGATCGATCGAGTCGGACTCGCCGAGTTCCTCCGACAGCGCCGCGAGTCGCTCCAGCCCGAGAACGTCGGCCTCCCACGTGGACGGCGCCGGAGGACCAGCGGCCTGCGACGGGAAGAGGTCGCCACCCTCTGTCACATGTCGGCCGACTACTACGCACGCCTCGAACGCGGGCGCGGGCATCAACCGTCCAAGCTGATGATCACCGCCATCGCACAGGGGCTGCGCCTGACCAGCGCTGAGCACGACCACCTGCTCAGGCTCGCCGGGCACAACCCGCCGGCACGAGACGCCGACGGTGGGCCCATCACCCCCGGCCTGCTGGGAATCCTCGACTCCCTGAAGGACACCCCGGCGGAGATCGTCACCGAGCTCGGGGAGACCCTCCGGCAGAGTCCGCTGGGAACCGCGCTCACAGGCGACCGGACCCGGTACACCGGGCCAGCTCGCAGCATCGGGTTCCGGTGGTTCACCGACCCCACCGCCCGACAGCTCTACCACCCTGACGATCATCCGCTGCTCACCCGAAGGTTCACCGCCAGCCTGCGCCAGGTCATCGCACTGCGCGGGCCCGATTCGCGGGCGGCACAGCTCGCCGACCTTCTCCTCGGACGAAGCGAGGAGTTCCGGGAAGTGTGGAACTCACACGACGTGAGCGCTCCCCCGGTCGCCGTCAAGCGCTTCGTGCACCCCGAGGTCGGCATTCTGGAGCTGACCTGTCAGACCCTGCTCGACCCCGACCGGTCCCACCGCCTGCTCGTCTTCGCCGCCGCCCCCCGCTCGGAGAGCTACGAGAAGCTGCGGCAGCTGGCCGGGCCCCGGACCCCTCGCTGACACCCGCAGGCAGTATGGGCGGATCGGCATGTCCTGGTTCAGCGAGTCCTGAATAACGGCACAGCCTTCCAGCACAGTGGAGACAATCCACCGAGGAAGGAAATCATGACCGACACGATCAGCCGCGGCACAAACGTCGACGTGGTACTCACACCTGGAACGCCCGCGCGACGGTCCGACGGCAGGGTCCGACAAGCCCTTGGCTGGGTCGTGGTGGCGATAGCCGCCGCCGCGGCCGTCGTCGTGCCGCTGACGGGCGCGCCCGCGGCGACCCAGGTCATCGCCGTGCTCGGCGTCACCCTTGCCCTCGTGCAGGGCACGCGGCGATACGGCTGGGGGACGCTGCTCGCCTTCTTCGCGATCAGTTACAGCATCAGCTTCATGTGGGAGAACCTGAGCGTGATGACTGGGTTCCCGTTCGGGAACTACCACTACACGCTCCTGCCGCAGCTGTTCTACGTACCGGTGATCATCGGCGTGGCCTACTTCGGCATCGGCTACGTGAGCTGGATGACGGCCAACACGATCCTGGACCGCGCCGACGAACGGCTGAACCTGCGCACCCGCACCGGCCGGATCAACGTCATCGCGCTCCCCGTGCTGGCGGGTGCCACCATGACGATGTTCGACGTCGGTATCGACTCGATCGCCTCCACCGTGCGGCAGACCTGGATCTGGGAACAGGGCGGCGGGGTCTTCGGCGTGCCATTCACGAACTACCTAGGCTGGTGGTTCGTCACCTGGACCTTCTTCCAGGTCTTCGCACTGGTCGTCGCTGCTCGTCAGACCCGCCGCGGCGAGGAGGCGGCGACCCTGCCAGCTGTGTCCTTCCTGCAGCACGCCCTGGTCTTCCTGATGTTCGGTATCAGCTCCGTCTCGGCGTTCTTCGGCTACACGGAAGGTGACACGATCATCGACGCCACCGGCACATCATGGAGCACACCGGCGATCTTCGAGACCCTGATGGTGTTCAACCTTTTCAGCATCATCCCCGTCTCGCTGTTCGCCATCGCGAAGATCGCCCGCGGCGATCTGGACCGCGCCTGATCCGAGGTGGGCGAGCCTCACGGGGCTCGCCCACCGTGACCGGCCTAGCGGGCCCCCGGGGACGACACAAGGGCCATGAGCCGCTGCAGCCTCTCGGAGGCGGTCCGGCCGAGCCGATCTCCAGCACCCGCATGCCCGGCTCGATGCGTGCCTGACGCAGGTTGCCGGCCTGCATGTACGGCGCCGACAGGCTGGACAGGGCGGTGCCGTCCGGAGCAAACCGGGTCCGCACGACGCCGTGGACCTCGTACACCTGCCGCGGGTCGACATCCGCAGGAGCGCAGCGCGACAGCTTCACCGACGCGCACAGCCGTGCCGAGCAGCAGCACCAGCAACGCGTCGAAGTTGGTCGCGGTCTTGCGTGCGATCGTCAGGGTCGTGTCGTCACGCACGATGCCGCGGATGGTCTGGAGTTCGCTCGCCTCGAGTGCGACTGGCCGTGGGTCGTGTCGGCGCACCGGTGAGACGCCTGCCATCGGGTCGGTCAGGAGGATGCCGAGCCGCACCGCGGAGCCCAATCCGGATCTGCGCAGACTGCCGATCCCGGCGCGTTCGGCACAGATGTACGTCACCGCCCGCTTGGGGTGGACGAGCGACTGACGACGAGGCGGAGTCTCACCCCGACGCTCAGCGGCGTCCGGTCGCGACCAGAACGCCGTCGACTCGGCCTCGATGGGGTTGTACCAGCTCCAACATAGCTCGCCGACGGTCGTCACAGTCGCGATGGCCGTCTTCTGAGGAGTTCGTCGGCCTTGTCCTTGCAGTCGTCAATCGCCGCAGCCTTGGTCGGGCCGACACCGGACGTCGTGCCTTCCTCGCCGAGCAGATTGCAGTACCGCACGCGACTCGCCAGCGCCCTTTGGGCTGCTTCGAGGCGCTGATCGATCCGTGTTCGCCAGGCTTCAGCTCAGAACGGCCGCCACCCATCAGGACACCGCCTTCGACTCGCTCCACACAAGGAGGTCGCGCGGGTCGTACCGCACGTGCCGGCCGTGAAGGCGATAGCGCGGGCCGACGCCCTCGTAGCCGGAGCGACGCCACTTCTCCAGGGTGTGGTGCCGTGCGCAGGCGGCTGGTGTCCCAAGCGGCGCGAGTCGTTCATGCATTTCAGGTGCGCAGACCGGACCGGGCCCGGATGCCGCCGGGTGGCCCGGGCTCGACATGTTCGACTAGGAGTTCGCGTAAACGTGTCCAATTCGTGTCACCTCACGGTGTCACGAATGAGTTCTGCAGGTCAGCGGCCTTTTGCCCAGAGGCGAAAATACTTCTCCGTGTGACGTCCGGGCGGTGGCAGCCCGGCGCCGTCAGCGCGGTCCGGCGGCCCGGATCAAGAGCTCGTGCAGGACGGCCCGGTCGGCCTCGGACAGCGTGCCGACGGTCTCGGCGAGGACGGATTCGACGACGAGCGACCCGGCCTGGAAGGCGCGCTCACCGTCGCCCGTCAGTTCGTGGCGGGTGGCTCGGCCGGGTCCGTCGACTCGTCGTAGCAGGCGGCGCTCGATCATGCGCCTGGCGAGGGTGCCCATCGACTGGTCGGTCTGGAAGGTCAGGGTCGCCAGCGTGTGCAGCGTGGCGTCCGGCTGCTGGTGCAGGTGCCGGAGAACGTCCCACTGCACCAGGGAGAGTCCGTGCTCGGCCAGCCGACGGTTGGCCTCGCGGTGGTGGCGCCACTGCAGCCGCTTCACGGCGAGGCCGATCTCCTGGAGCGACGGTGACACCGACGCAGCGTAACCCACCACCTGCGGCCCTCCCCCTCCTAGGCAAACTAAGTATCTTTATATAAGGTTCCTTAGACATAGTCCAGAAGGAGCACCCCATGAACGACACCGTCCCCGCCGGCAGCCTGCGGCCCACCCGCACTCTCAGCACTCCTACCGCCGGCGGTGCGATCACCGTCGACGACCGCGACCACACCCGACCCTTCCTCCTCCTGCACGGCGGCGGCGGACCGGCGACGATGACGGGCTTCGCCGACCTGCTCGCCCGGCGCACGCACTCCCGCGTGCTGACCCCGACCCACCCCGGCTTCGCGGGTACCCCGCGAGTGCCCGGCGTGGACTCCACCCGCACGCTCGCGGCGGCCTACGTCGCCCTGCTCGACGAGCTCGGCCTCGGCGACGTCACGGTGATCGGCAACTCGTTCGGCGGCTGGCTCGCCGCCGAGATCGCGCTGCTGGGCAGCCCCCGGGTCAGCGGCGCGGTGATCATCGACGGCATCGGTATCGAGGTCGCGCAACACCCGCCGACCAGCGTCGCAGGCCTCTCGCCCGCCGACCTGAGCAAGCTGTCCTTCCACGACCCGGGCAAGGCCCCCGCCCGACCCGCCGCCGCAGCACCCGGGCCCGGCCCGGACCTCCAGGCGTTGGTCTCGTACACCGGCCCGACCATGTCGGATCCCACCTTGCTGGAGCGGCTCCGCGCGCTCGACGACCTGCCGGTCCACGTCGTCTGGGGCGCGAGCGACGGGATCGTCAGCACCGAGTACGGCCGGGCCTACGCCGCGGCGATCCCGAGGGCGAGCTTCACCGTGCTCCCCCGCTCCGGCCACCTGCCGCAGGTCGAGACGCCCGAAGAGCTCCTCGGCACCCTCACCGACGGGAGCTCCGTCTGAGGCTGGTGTGCGGCGGTCCCGGATGTCCGCGCCGAGGGTCGCTCACCGGCGCCCCACGGCCTCCAGGTAGTCGTGGACCTGGCGGATAGCGGCCGAACCCTCGCCGACGGCCGCGGCGACGCGCTTGACCGACCCGCTCCGCACGTCACCCACGGCGAACACCCCGTGCCGGCGGGTCTCGAGCGTCCCGTCGTGACATCCGGCAGCGAGCCCGGTGAGCACGAAACCCCCGGCGTCCAGCGGGACCTGTCCCCGGAGCCAGTCGGTGTGGGGCGCCGCACCGATCAGCACGAACAGGGCCGTCGTCGTGACGCGGTGCTTCTGCTCCGTGCGGAGGTCGCGCAGCAGCACCTCCTCGAGCGCCTCGTCGCCGAGGAGCTCGGCCACCTCGGTGGTGCGCCAGACCCGGATCCGTGGGGACTTCTCGACGCGCTCGGCCAGGTACCGGGACATGTCCCTCCCGAGGTCCTCGTGCCGCACGACCAGGTTCACCTCCGGCGACCGTCGGGCCAGGAAGCAGGCGGCCTGGCCCGCGGAGTTGCCGCCGCCCACGACCGTGACGGCGTCCTGGCGGCACAGCCGGGCCTCGAACTCGGTGGCGGCGTAGTACACGCTGCTGCCCTCGAGGCGGTCCGTCCCCGGGACGTCGAGACGTCGGTAGCGCACGCCCGTGGCGACGAGCACGGCGTGCGCGTCCAGGTCGCCTCCCTCCGCCAGCCCGACCACGTGGTAGCCGTCGGCCTGCGTGAGGGAGGTGGCCTCGCCCGGGACGGTGAACCCGGCGCCGAACTTGCGGGCCTGGACCACGGCGCGGTCCGCCAGCTCGCCGCCCGTGATACCGGCGGGGAAGCCCAGGTAGTTCTCTATCTGGGACGACGTGGCCGCCTGCCCGCCGGTGGCGAACGCGTCCAGGACGATGGTCGAGAGGCCCTCGGAGGCGGCGTAGACCGCCGCGGCAAGCCCACCCGGGCCCGCGCCCACCACGACGAGGTCGTACGCCGTGCGGCTGGGCGCCGCACGCAGCCCGAGGAGGTCGGCGAGCTCCGTGGTGCCGGGGTTCCGCAGGACCGTCCGCCCCTGCCAGATCACCACGGGCGTCTGGTCGGGTGGGATGTCGAACGCCCGCAGGGTGGCCTCCGCCCCGGGATCGTCCTCCACGTCCTCCCACCGGCACGGGATGCGGTTGCGGCTCACGAAGTCGCGCAGGAGGCGGGTGCCCGCGGAGTAGCGGGAACCGATGATCCGCAGTCCGGCCCCCAGGTCGGCGCGGATGTTGCGGCGAAGGATGAGGGCCCGCAGGATCAGGTCCCCGAGCGCCTGATCCTGGGTGACCGCCTCCTTGAGGCGGTCGTAGGGCACCTCGACGACCTCGACGTCGGTCTGGGCGACGGCGGTGACGTAGACGGCCTGGCCGGTCAGCATCGAGAGGTCACCCACGAAGCGCCCCCGCCCGTGGATCGCGAGCACGCGCGGTTCGCCCCCGGGACCGTCCTCCTGGACCACCCGGACCCTGCCGTCCAGCACGACGAACAGGCCGCGGTCGCGGTCCCCCTCCGAGAACAGCACGGTGTCCCTGGTCAGCGGCTTCCGTTCGCCGTGCTGGGAGAGCAGCATGATCTGCTCGTCGGTGAGTCGAGGGTAGGCACCGGTGATGTCAGGGGTCTCGGGCAGGTCCTCGAGCTCGGCGTCAGACGAACTGCTCGTCGGCATAGCACCACCTCCAGTCCTCCCCCGGCTCGATCGAGCGCACCACGACGTGGCTCGTCGCGGCGGCGTGAGCGCGCGCATGCCGCATGGGTGACGAGTCGCAGCAGCCGACCTGGCCACAGGTCAGGCACTGGCGCAGATGGACCCACGGGGTGCCCAGCAGCACGCACTCCGGGCACACGTGCCGGGCGGGCGGCGGCACGGGCCGGACGATCTCGAGGTGGGGGTCGTCGACGCCGACCGGGCCGGCGGTCATTCTGACCTCGCCGGGAGCGCGGACTCCAGCCAGGAACGCAGCCGCGGCTCGGGCAGGGCGCCGATCTGCTGGTCGACCACCCGGCCGTGGTCGAGAAGGACCAGCGTCGGGATCGACCGGACGTCGAACCGCCGGCTCACCCCGGGGTTGTCGTCGGCGTTGACCTTGACGAGCTTGAGGTGGCCGGCCAGCTCGCCGGCCAGCTTCTCCAGGGCCGGGCTCACCATCCGGCAGGGCCCGCACCACGGCGCCCACACGTCGACCAGCACGGGCACGCCGGACTGGTCGACGACGGCGTGGAAGTCGGCGTCGTTCGCGTCCACCACCCAGCGCAGCGGGGTGCTGCATCTCCCACAGCGGGGTGTCCCCGTGGCGACCACCGGGACGCGATTCGTGGCGCCGCAGGTGCCGCACACGACCTTCGTCGACCTCTGGGTCTCCCCGCTCATGCGACGGCCCGCCCCTCGGCGGAGCTCCCGGCCGCGGTCACCGTGAGCGCCCGGTCGACCACGTCGACCGAGACCGTGCCGCCGTCGGCGGCGTCGCCACGCAGCAGAGCCCGGGCGACCTGCGTCTCCACCTCGCGGGCGATGTACCGGCGCAGCGGGCGGGCGCCGTACGCCGGGTCGAAGCCCTGGTCCGCGATGAAGCGGCGGGCCTCGGCCGTGACGTCGAGCGTGATCCGCATGTCGGCCAGGCGCTCGCGCAGCTCCTCGAGCTGGAGGTCGACGATGCGCTCGATCTCGGCGAGCGTCAGCGGCTTGAACATCACGATCTCGTCGACGCGGTTGAGGAACTCCGGGCGGAAGTGCGACTGCAGGGTGGTCATCACCATGGAACGCGCCTCGTCCTTGACCTCGCCGTCCGCGGTGACCCCGTCGAGGAGGTATTCCGAGCCGATGTTGGAGGTCATGATCAGCACGGTGTTGCGGAAGTCGACGGTCCGGCCGTGGGAGTCGGTCAGGCGGCCGTCGTCGAGCACCTGGAGCAGCGTGTTGAAGACGTCGACGTGGGCCTTCTCGATCTCGTCGAGCAGGACCACCGAGTAGGGCTTGCGGCGCACGGCCTCGGTGAGCTGACCGCCCTCCTCGTACCCGACGTAGCCGGGGGGCGCCCCGACCAGCCGGCTGACCGTGTGCCGCTCCTGGTACTCGCTCATGTCGATCCGGACCATGTTCTCGGCGCTGTCGAACATCGCGGCCGCCAGCGTCCTGGCCAGCTCCGTCTTCCCGACGCCCGTGGGGCCGAGGAAGATGAACGAGCCGATGGGCCGCCGGGGGTTCTTGATGCCCGAGCGGGCGCGGACGACGGCGTCGGCCACGAGCTGGACCGCCTCGTCCTGGCCGATGACACGTTCGTGCAGCACCTCGTCGAGGCGGAGCAGCTTGTCACGCTCCCCCTCCTGGAGGCGCGTGACCGGGATGCCGGTCCACCGGGACACGACGTCGGCGATCTCGTCGGCGGTCACGACCTCACGCAGCAGCCCGCGCCCGCCCTGCTTGCCCACGAGCCTGGACTCGGCCGCCTCCAGCCGGCGCTGGATCTCCGGGAGCCGGCCGTGCCGGAGGGACGCCGCCCGGTTGAGGTCGTACTCGCGCTCGGCCCGCTCGCTCTCCAGGCGGACCTGTTCGAGCTCCTCACGCAGGGACTGCACCTCGCGCAGGGCCGACCGTTCGGCCTCCCACTGCGCGCGCAGGGCGTCGGCCTCGGCCCGCGCGTCGGCGAGCTCCTTGCGCAGCTCCTCGAGGCGGTTCCTGCTCGCGGCGTCGCTCTCCTCCGAGAGCGCCGCCTCCTCGATCTCCATCCGGGTCACCCGCCGGGTGAGCTCGTCGAGCTCGGCGGGCATCGAGTCGATCTCCGTGCGCAGCATCGCGCAGGCCTCGTCGACGAGGTCGATCGCCTTGTCGGGCAGGAAACGGTCGGAGATGTAGCGGTGGCTCAGCGTCACGGCAGCCACCAGTGCGCCGTCGTGGATCTTCACGCCGTGGAAGACCTCGAACCGCTCGCGGAGCCCGCGCAGGATCGAGAGGGCGTCCTCCTCGTCGGGCTCGTCGACGAGGACCGGCTGGAACCTGCGTTCGAGGGCCGCGTCCTTCTCGATGTGCGTGCGGTACTCGTCGAGCGTGGTCGCGCCGATCATGTGCAGCTCGCCGCGGGCGAGCAGCGGCTTGAGCATGTTGCCCGCGTCCATCGCCCCCTCACCGGCGCCCGCGCCGACGACGGTGTGCAGCTCGTCGACGAACAGCAGGATGTGGCCCCCGGCGGACTGCACCTCGTTGAGCACGGCCTTCAGCCGCTCCTCGAACTCGCCGCGGTACTTCGCCCCCGCGACGAGCGCCCCCATGTCCAGGGCGAAGACGGTCTTGTCGCGCAGGCCCTCGGGCACGTCTCCGTCGGCGATCCGCTGGGCGAGGCCCTCGACGATCGCCGTCTTGCCGACGCCGGGCTCGCCGATCAGCACGGGGTTGTTCTTGCTCTTGCGCGACAGGATCTGGATGGTCCGGCGGATCTCGGCGTCCCGGCCGATCACCGGTTCGAGCTTGCCGGCCGTCGCGGCCGCGACGAGGTCGCGCCCGTACTTCTCGAGCGCCTCGTAGGTTCCCTCGGGCGTCGCCGAGGTCACCCGCTGGTGCCCGCGGACCTCTGTCAGTGCGGCCAGGAAGCTGTCGCGGGTCAGCCCCTGCGCCTGGAGGAGCCGCCCGGCCGCCGAGCCCGAGCCTTCCTCCAGCAGGGCGATGACGAGGTGCTCGACCGAGACGTACTCGTCCTTGAGCCGGCGGGCCTCACGGTCCGCGACGTCGAGCAGCCGCGACAGCCGCTGGGTGACGTGCACCTGCCCGGGGGTCACGCCGGGGCCGCTGACGCGCGGGCGGCGACCGAGCTCGGTCTCCAGGTCCTCGCGCAGCCGCCCAGGGTCGCCCCCGGCACGGGTCAGCAGGGGCGCGACCAGGCCCTCCGTCTGGTCGAGGAGCGCCAGCAACAGGTGCTCCCCGTCCACCTCGACGTGGCCGAAGCGCAACGCCTTCGTCTGGGCGTCGTGCAGCGCCTCCTGCGACTTCTGGGTCAGTCTGTTCATGTCCATGGGGCGTCTCCTCGTCGCGGCACCCGCCGCCGTGTCCTCTCCAGCTCTGCGATCCGGTCGAGCAGCTCGACCACCAGCCCGATGGCGGAGTAGCTGAGGTTCAGGCTCATGCGCAGCCGCTGGATCCTGGCCATCTCCCGCACCTGGGACGGGTCGAACCACAACCGCCCGTGCGCGTCGCGGGTGACGTCCAGCAGTCCGAGCGCGACCAGGCGGCGCACCAGCAGGGGATGCACCCCGGTGACCTGCGCGAAGCTGTCCAGGCTGAGCCGGTAGGGCCGGGCGAGGGCGAACTGTGCGGCCGGCGTCATCGTCTGCTCCTCGGGTCGAAGCCGGAGACCCGCGCGAGCTCCTCGAAGAGCCGACGCTCGTCGTCGGTGGGCGCGTCGGGCACGCGGATCTGGAGCTCGGCGTAGAAGTCGCCCGGCGTGCCTCGTCTGCTGGGCAGCCCGCGGCCCTTGAGCCGCAGGCGGCGGTGGCTGGACGAGCCGGCCGGGACCTTCACCGTCGCGGTGCCGCCCGGGGTGTCGACGGAGACCGAGGCACCCAGCGCCGCCTCCCACGGAGCGATGGGCACGAGTGCGTGCAGGTCGCGGCCCTCGACGCGGTAGCGCGGGTGGTCGGCGATCCGGACCACCAGGTAGAGGTCCCCGGCCGCGGCCGAGCCGCTGCCCTGGCCACCCTGGCCGCGCAGCCGGATCCGCTGGCCGTCGACCACACCCGGCGGGATGGTGACGTCGAGCGTGCGAGGGCCCGGGCCGCCGCTGATCGTGACGCTGCGCTCGGTGCCGTGGTAGGCCTCCTCGACCGATATCTCGACCTCGGCCTCGTGGTCGGAACCCGCGACCGGGCCCGGCCCCCAGCCGTCCCAGCCCGGTCCACCGCGCCGCCCGCCGCCGAAGATCCCGCCGAGCAGGTCCTCGATGTCGACGTCTTCCCCGAAGCCGCCCGACCCGAAACCGGCCCCCGACGAGCGTCGGCCACGCGCGCCCGCGCCCGCATCGGCGTAGGTCTGGGCCCGGCGCCACGCGGCGGGGTCCGTGTCGGGGGGAACACGTCTGAAGTCGTCGCCGAAGGCGTCATAACGACGACGCAGCTCAGGATCCGACAGCACGTCGTAGGCCTCGGCGATCTCCTTGAACCGCTCCTCGGCCTCGGCGCTCTTGTTGACGTCCGGGTGGTTCTGGCGCGCCAGCCTGCGGTAGGCCCGCTGGATCTCTGCCGCGTCGGCCTCGCGGGCGACACCGAGGACCTCGTAGAAGTCCCTGGCCATCAGGACTCCCTGGTGGCCACGACGACCGCGGCCGGCCGCAGGATCCTGTCGTCGGACCCGTAACCGGGACGGACGACCTGAGCGACCGTCCCGGGCACCAGCCCCTCACCGGACACGGTGCCGACCGCCTCGTGCACGGCCGGGTCGAACGCCCGGCCGGCGTCGTCGCGCCGCGGGTAGCCGAGGTCGGCCAGGACGTCGACCGCCTGCGCGAGCACGGCCCGGACGCCTTCGACCACGGGGTCCGGGTCGGACGACGCGTGCGCGAGCGCCCGCTCCAGGTTGTCCAGGACCGGCAGCCAGCGGCCTGCGACGGCCGCGCGCTCCTGCTCGCGGGCGCTGACCACGTCGCGCGCGCCGCGCTTGCGGACGTTGTCCAGCTCGGCCGCCGTGCGCCGCCACGCATCCTCGAGGTCGGCGATCCGACGATCCTGGTCGCCGGGCTCGGCAGCGCGCTCGTCGGCGCGCTCCAGGGTCTCGTCCGCCGGGCTCTCGTGCGCCAGGGCCTCGTCCTGACCTGGCTCGTCCGCCGGAACCGCTGTCGTGGGTGCCTCGTGCTCGGACATGGCGGTCAGTGAGACGTGAACTCGGCGTCGATGACGTCGTCGTCATCACCGGAGGACCCGTCACCGGGGCCGCTCGCCGACCCGGCCGCTGACGATCCGGCCGCCGACGACGCGGCTCCGCGGGTGGCGGCGCCGAGCGCCTGGTGCAGCTGGTGGAGCTCTCCCGTGAGTGCGCGGAGCCGGTCGACGGGCTCGTCCCCCTCGACGGCCTGCCGGGCCTCCCCGAGGAGCAGCTCGGCTCGCGCACGGTCGTGCTCGGGCACGGACGTGCCGGCCTCCTCGAGAACCTTGCCGACCTGGTAGGCCACGGAGTCGAGCTCGTTCCGGGCGTCGACCCGTTCGCGCAGCGCCGCGTCCTCGCCGCGGTGGGACTCGGCGTCCTTGATCATCCGGTCGACCTCCTCCTGGCTCAGCGTGGAGGTCTCGCTGATGGTCACCTGCTGCTCGGCGCCGGTGTCCTTGTCGCGCGCCGAGACGTGCAGGATCCCGTTGGCGTCGATGTCGAACGTCACCTCGATCTGCGGCACGCCGCGGGGCGCGGGCCGGATCTTCTCCAGGCGGAACCGGGCCAGCACGCGGTTGTCCGCCGCTCTCTCCCGTTCGCCCTGGAGGACGACGACGTCGACCGCCGGCTGGTTGTCCTCCGCCGTGCTGAAGATCTCGGTGCGGCGGGCCGGGATGGTCGTGTTGCGTTCGATGACCGTGGTCATCACCCCGCCCATCGTCTCGAGCCCGAGCGACAGGGGCGTGACGTCGAGGAGCAGGACGTCCTTGACGTCGCCCTTGATGATCGCCGCCTGGACGGCCGCGCCGATGGCGACGACCTCGTCCGGGTTGACGGTCATGTTGGGTTCCTTGCCGCCGGTCAGGCGGCGGACCAGTGCCTGCACGGCCGGGATCCGCGTCGAACCGCCCACCAGGATGACCTCGTCGATGTCGTCCGCGGTCACCTTGCCGTCCTTCATGGCCTGCTGGACCGGGCCGAGGCAGCGCTCGACGAGGTCGTCGGTGAGCTGCTCGAAGGTCGACCTCATCAGGTTGACGTTGAGGTGCTTGGGGCCTGAGGCGTCAGCGGTGACGAAGGGAAGGTTGACGGCGGTCTGCGACACCGCGGAGAGCTCCACCTTGGCCTTCTCGGCGGCCTCGAACAGGCGCTGCAGGGCCTGGGGGTCGTCGCGGAGGTCGATGCCGTTCGACTTCTTGAACTCCTCGGCCAGGTGGTCGACGATGCGCCGGTCGAAGTCGTCGCCGCCCAGGTGGGTGTCCCCGGCCGTCGACCTGACCTCGACCACGCCCTCCCCGACGGTCAGGATGCTCACGTCGAACGTGCCACCACCGAGGTCGAAGACCAGCACGGTCTCGTTCTCGAGCTTGTCCATCCCGTAGGCCAGGGCCGCCGCCGTCGGCTCGTTGATGATCCGGAGCACCTCGAGCCCCGCGATCTTGCCGGCGTCCTTGGTGGCCTGCCGCTGCGCGTCGCTGAAGTGCGCCGGGACGGTGATGACCGCTTCGGTGACCCGTTCGCCCAGGAACTTCCCGGCGTCGTCGACCAGCTTGCGGAGCACCTGGGCCGAGATCTCCTCCGGGGCGTACAGCTTGCCGTTGACCTGGAAGCGCGCGGCGCCGTCGGGATCCGCGACCACGTCGAACGAGACGGCGTTCAGCTCGCTGCTGATCTCCTCGTACTTGCGGCCGATGAACCGCTTCGCGGAATAGATGGTCCCCTTCGGGTTCAGGATCGCCTGGCGTCGGGCCATCTGACCGACCAGCCGCTCGCCGTTCTCCAGGAAGGCGACCACCGACGGCGTCGTCCGGTTGCCCTCCGTGTTGGGGATGACCTGCGGCTGTCCGCCTTCCATCGCCGCGATCACCGAGTTGGTCGTGCCCAGGTCGATACCGACTGCCCTGCCCATGACTGGTCCAATCGCCGGAGGTACGTTCCACCGGCCATGCTGCTCGGGCGTGCACGTCGCCCACATCCCGTGAACGGGGTAATCGAGGGACCGGATCGGGCCCGAGCTAGCCCGTGGCGCCGTGGTGCTGCAGGGCGAGCACGGTCAGCTCGACGCGCGTGTGGATGTCGAGCTTGACGTAGATGTGCTTGAGGTGGGCATCCACGGTGTGCGGGGACAGGTACAGCACCTCCGCGATCTCGCGGTTGGTCAGCCCCCGGGCGACGCCGGAGCCGATCCGCAGCTCCGCGTCGGTCAGGGACGCCCACCCGCCCGCTCCCTGTTCGCGACCCGCACCTGCCTTGACCAGGGGATACGGCGATCCCGAGGTGAGCTCGGCCGGCGGGGCGTACTCCGTCGGGTCCACATAGTGCGGGTTGTCGATCACGGTGCGGTCCAGCAGGACCCGCGGGTGGGTGTGCAGCACCTCGACGAGCATGTCGGCCCCGAACTTCTGCAGGTCGTAGAGGCAGATGAGGATGGCGGACATCTGCACGACGGCCTGGTTGACGGCCGACTCGTAGCGGAACAGCTTCTCCCAGCCCGGAGGGCCCGGCAGCACCCACGACATCTCGCCGGCGGCACGCAGGAGGTCGAAGTCGTCGCCGACGGCCGCGTCCATCCGCTCGAGGAGGAAGCCCATCATGTCGTCGATGCTGAACGCCCCCGAGCGGAGGTAGGTGTCCGACGCCCGCTCGACGTCGAGCTGGGCCGACCAGGGGGAGTGCTCCGGGCCGGCCGTTCGCAGGGCCCGGTCGCGGACTCGGTCCGGCTCGACGTCGTCGATCAGGCACAGACACTTGTCGCCGTGCCGCAGCCCCTCCTCCAGGAAGGAGAACAACAGCCGGTCGCGCTCGTCCGGGCCCGAGTAGAGCGCACAGAAGTGCGTTCCTGGTCGGACTCCCACGACCCCGGGGATCCCCAGGTTCAGACTGTTCATCACGGCCACCGTTCCCGAGAAGACGCTACTCGGATTCAACAACAGGTGGGCCCCGCTCGCTCGGGCCGCGAACGCCCCCAGGTCAGGGCGGCCGCGGCCGCCGGTCAGCTCTGCGGCGGGTCCCCGAAGTCGCGGACGTCCAGCCGCACGCCGCCCTTGAGCGCCGACTCGTGCGCCACGATGCCGGGCATCGTGTACCGGGCCGCGGCCCAGGCGTTGACGGGCGGGAGCGCGCCGGTCGTGACGGCCGTGACGAAGTCGTCGGCCAGGAAGTGGTGGCTGCCCTCGTGGCCGTTGGAGACGCCTCTGAACTCCTTCGGCAGCCGCGAGCGGTCGTGCACCGGTGCCGAGCCCGAGGTGAAGGCGTCCCGCAGCGCGGGCGAGACGTGCTCCAGCGACGGGTCGTCGGCCGAGAGCGTGGGCCTGGGCGCCAGGTGCTCCGTGAGGTCCACGACCTCCTGCTTGTCCTGCCAGAGGCTGACGTTGACGAGCTGCTCCATGCTGGCCTCGGTGCCGAAGAACCGGAACCGCGACTCGCGGAAGTGCGAGGGGAACCCGACCCGGCGGAACTCGTTGATGCGGAACGCTCCGCCACCCGCGGCCTCGAACAGCGCGGTGGCGTTGGAGAAGTCGTTGGCGAACTGGCTGACGTCCTTGTCGAACACCCCGTCCCCGCGGTCGTCGAGCACGCCGATCGCCGAGACGCTGGTCGCGTGCGTCTGCCAGGCGCCGAGGATCCCGCCCAGGGAGTGCGTGGGGTACATCAGGGGCGGGTAGCTCGCGGTGGACCTCCAGTTCTCACCGCCGCTGTACCGGTACGCGTCGTAGAAGCCGAGGTCCATGTCGTGCAGGTAGTCGCCCTCGGCGTAGAACAGCCGGCCGAAGGCGCCCTTCGCGGCCTGGTCCCGGGCGTGGACGGTCGCCGGGTTGTAGTAGCTCGTCTCGCCCATCATGTAGGTCAGCCCGGTCTCGCGGACCGCCTCGACGATCGCGGCGATCTCGCCCTCGGAGACCGCCATCGGCACCGAGGAGTAGACGTGCTTGCCGGCGCGCAGCGCCTGGACCACCAGGGGCCCGTGCGTCCAGCGCTGGGTGAAGATCGCGACGGCGTCGACGTCGGAGGCGAGCAGGTCCTCGAAGGACGGGACGGTCCCGGCGAGGTCGTACTCGCCGACGAGCCGCTCGGCACGCTCGGGCAGCAGGTCGGTGACATAGATGTCCCCGACACCGGGGTGCAGGTTCCAGAGCTTGACGAACTGCCCGGCGAACTGCCCGGCTCCGACGATGCCAAGTGTGAACACGGATGCTCCTTGTCCGGGCCGCGACGATGCGGCCGTGGGTGTGACGACGGCCGGCGGCCGCGTTGACGGCCTCGACCCTACGTACCTACGATCAGCGAATTCTTCACGGATCCGAGCCGGTTCTTCCAGGATCCTCAGGCACCGGGAGACGGATGACGTCGCAGATCGAGATCGAGCCGTCCGCTCTCCTGAGCTGGTCCGGCCGCCCCACCCTGATGGGCACGGCCCACCAGCACGACGACCTGGAGATCAACCTCGTCAGCGAGGGCGGCACGATGCTCTACCTGTTCGGCGGCGCGCCGGTCGAGATCGGCCCCGGGTCGGTGGCGGCGTTCTGGGCGGCGGTGCCCCACCAGCTCATCGCCAGCACGGCGACCCGGGCGCACTGGGTGCACGTGCCGTTCTCCACGTTTCTCGGCTGGGGCCTGCCCGCCGCCCTGGTCGGCCGCCTGCTGTCCGGCATGCCGCTGATCTCACCGCCGGAGGCAGCGCTGGCGACCGACCCGGCGAACTTCACGCACTGGGCCGCCGACCTGTCGGGCGACCAGCCCGAGCTGCGGCGCATCGCGATGCTGGAGATCGAGGCCCGGGTGCGCCGGCTCGGACTGGCCACACCGGGACAGCCGGTGCGGCAGTTCGCGGCCGGCGACCCGGCGCTGCGCCAGGTGCTGGCGATGGTGCGGCACATCGCCGAGCACTTCCGCGAACCGCTCACGGTCGCGGACGTCGCACGGACCGTGCGGCTGCACCCCAACTACGCCATGGCCCAGTTCCGCAAGGTCGTGCACACCACCATGGTCGACTACCTGACCCGGTGCCGGCTGGCCGAGGCGCGGCGGCTGCTGGTGACCACCGGTCTGCCGGTCGCCGACGTCGCGGCAGAGTCCGGCTTCAGCTCCGTGAGCCGGTTCTACACCGCGTTCGGCGACGTCTGCGGCATGCCTCCGGCGGCGTACCGGCGCGAGAACCAGCACGACCAGCCGCGCCTCCCGGTCAGTCGAACAGGGCGTTGACCTGCTCGTTCGCCTCGGTCAGCGAGCTGACGTCGGCCTTGCCGCCCAGCACCTCGTCCATCGCGGGGGTCATGATCGCGTGCACGTCCGAGGCGTGGTCGGTCACCGGGAACAGGAACGTGGTGCCGTCCTCGACCTGGGTGGTGAACGGCGAGACGTCGATGCCCTTCTCGGCGAACGCCTCCGTGGCGATCTCGGCCGAGCTGGTGATGGCCGGGAACACGACGCCGGCGGCGCCCACGAGGTCCTGGCAGTCGGTCGAGCCCAGGAACGCGACCCACTTCGCGGCGCCCTCCGGGTTGTCCGTACCCGCCCAGACGGAGTCGGCCAGGCCGTTGAACATGCTCGCGCGCTTCCCGTTCGGGCCGGTGGGCGTGGGTGCCAGGCCGACGTCGACGCCGTCGTAGCCGAAGTAGGTCGAGAGCATCCAGTCGCCACTGATGTTGATGGCGGACTTGCCCGCGCCGAAGTTGTCGTTCACCGACGCGCCGATCGTGGTCTCCAGCGGCGGGGCGTACCCCTTCTCGATCAGGGAGTACCACCAGGCGATGGTCTCCTGGAAGCGCGGGTCGTCGTAGTTGTAGTGCGTGCCCCAGGGGTTCTTGTCGGTGTGCGTCCAGCCCGTGGTGGCGGTGTACATGCTCCACTCGGTCTGGCCGTTCTCGTAGCCGGCGCCGGGGATACCCAGGCCGTAGACGGCGACGTCCTCCTTGTCGAAGCCCGGCTCGTCACCGCGCACGCCGTTGGCGTCGACGGTCAGGCGCGCGATGGTCTCCTCGTAGCTGCCACCGTCCTCGGGGTTCCAGTCGAGGTCCTGCATGTCCTTCTCCGACAGCCCCGCATCCTTCACCATCTCCTGGTTGTAGAAGATCGCGACGGTGTCCCAGTCCTTCGGCAGGCCGTAGCGCTTGCCGTCCTGCGCGACCCACAGGTCGGCCAGCCCGGCCGAGTACTGGTCGAGGTCGACGTCGGCGATGTGGTCGTCCAGGGCCAGGAGCTGCCCGTTCGCCACGAACTCGGGGTACTTGGACACGTGGTCGGTGAACACGTCCGGGCCCGTGCCCGACGAGAACGCGGTGGTCAGCGCCGACCAGTAGTCGTCCCAGCCGCGCTGCGTGATCTTGACCGTCAGGTCGGGGTTGGCCTCGTGGAAGGCGTCGGCGCACTGCTGGTAGGCGGGCTGCTGGTTCGAGTCCCAGAGCCAGTAGTCGATCTGGCCCTCCGCCTCGGCGCCGGACGACCCGCCCGCGCAGGCGGTCAGGGACAGGGACGCGAGGGCGACGGCGCCCGCGAGAATCTTTCGCTTCATGGTGTTCCTTTCTGGCCCGGCTACTTGATGCCGGAGAAACCGATGGAGTTGATGACCCGGCGGCCGAGGACGGCGTAGAGGATCACGATGGGCAGGGCCGCGACGAGGGACGCGGCCATGAGCCCGGCCCAGTCCGGCGCGCCCTGCGGCGTCTGGGAGCGGAAGACCCCCAGGGCCACGGTGAGCACCTTGGACTCCTCCGTCTGGCCGACCAGGAGCGGCCAGAAGTAGTCGTTCCAGGTGTTGATGAACGTGAGGATGCCGAGCGTGGTGACCGGTGCCGCCGAGATCGGCAGGATGATCCGGAAGAAGATGCGCCAGGGCCGGGCGCCGTCGATCATCGCCGCCTCGTCGATCTCCTTCGGGATGCCGAGGAAGAACTGCCGCATGAAGAAGATCGCGAACGGCGTCATGAACAGGCTCGGCAGCATGATCCCGGGCAGCGTGTTGAGCAGGCCGAGCGACTTGATCGTCAGGAAGTTCGGCAGCGAGGTGAAGATCGGCGGCACCAGGAGCGCCCCGAGGAAGACGGCGAACCAGGCGTCCCGCCCCGGCCAGGTGAGCCGGGCGAAGGCGTAGGCCGCCATCGAGGAGAACAGCACCTGGCCCACCGTCACGGCCGTGGCGACCACGAGCGAGTTGCGCAGGTAGAGCCAGAAGCTCAGCGACGCGCCGGAACCGCCCTCCGCCATCGCCTCCTCCGGGGTGGCGAGGCCGAGCACCCGCTTGAACGGGCCGAGCGTGAAGTCGGCGGGCAGCAGCGAGAAGGACTGGGCGGCGAGCGCCTGGTTGTCCGAGAACGCGGTGCGCAGCATCCAGTAGAACGGCAGCACGGTGGCCAGCACGAAGAACCACAGCACGATCCAGGCGAGCGCCCGGCCCCAGGTGATCCGTGTACGCATGTGCGCTCCCATCAGGAGAGGTCGGACTCGCCGGCGCGCAGCAGTCGCATCTGCGCGAAGGCCGCCCCGGCGAGGATGAGGAACAGGACCACGGACATGGCCGATGCGTAGCCGAAGTGCCCGCGGGCGAACGCCTGCTCGTAGATGTAGAGCTGGAGCACGCGGGAGGCGTTGCCGGGTCCGCCGGCGGTGGTCACGGCCACCGTGTCGAAGACCTGGAAGGCCCCGGTGACGGTGATGACCAGCACGAGCACCAGCACGGGGCGCAGCAGTGGCAGGGTGATGCGCCAGAAGGTGCGCCACTCCCCCGCGCCGTCGACGGCGGCAGCCTCGTAGACGCTCGCCGGGATCATCTGCAGGCCGGCGAACACGAGGAGGGCCGTGTAGCCCAGGTGCCGCCAGGTGTTGACGCCCGCGATGGTCGCGACGGTCCAGGCCTCGTCGCCGAAGAAGGCGACCTTGGGCAGCCCGACGGCGTCGATCACCGCGTTGACGATGCCGATGTTGTAGTCGAGCATCCAGTACCAGAGCAGGGCGACGACGACGTTGGCGATCAGGTACGGCAGCAGCAGGCTGCCGCGGATCAGCACGGACCTGGTCAGGCGGTGCATGAGCACCGCGAGCCCGACGGCGAGCACCGTCTGGAACCCGATGTTCAGCACCACGTACAGGAGCGTCACGCGGATCGCGTTCCAGAAGACGTCGTCCTGCGCCATCTCGACGTAGTTGCGCAGGCCCACGAAGACGGGGCTGCCCAGCACGTTGTACTCGGTGAGCGACAGGTAGGCGCCGCGCAGCGTCGGGTAGAGGTAGAAGACCAGGAACCCGAGGGCCGCGGGGGCGATCATCCCCAGGGCGGGCCAGAGCTGGGTGCGGGGGCGTCGTCTGGCCGGACCGGCCGGCGCTCCCCCGCCGCCGGTCCGGCCGGCGGGGCGGTCGACGGCGGTCGTGGTCATGAGCGCCGTCCCTGCGTGATGGCCCAGACCCGCACGTCCTCGCCCGGCACGACGGCCCGCAGGCGGCCCGCGGCGTGGCTCTCCTGACCGGTCCACAGCTCGGTGACGTCGTACCGGCCGCCGCCCAGTCCCAGGTCGCGCAGCGGAAGGTCGGTGGTGCGCGGCGTCGCGCCGTAGTTGAACGCGGCGACGTAGGTGGTCCCGCCGTCGTGCAGCACGAACGTGTCGGCGGCGGTGAAGGCGTCGGCCCCGGCCCGCACGGGGGCGAAGGACCGGCCGAGCTCGGCGAGGTGGTTGATGCCGGGGTTCTGCAGCAGGTCGCGGGCCCGCTGCTTGACGACCGGGTGGCCAGTGGCGGTGAGGTCCTCGCTGACCTGGTAGATCCCCGTGATGGCGGCGGAGGTGACACGCGCCCGGTTCTGACCCTCGGGCCAGATGCTCGGGTAGGGGTCGTCCAGGAGGTAGGCGTTCGCGTTGCCGTCGTACTCGTAGTTGCCGAACTGGACGTGGTCGCCGTCGTTGAAGGCGTAGACCTCGTCGAGCCACCAGCCGTACGTCAGGGAGTTGAGCAGGTACTCGGTGCTCTTCTGGTAGCGGTCGGGCTGCGTGGGGTGCCAGTTGTTCAGGGCGCCGTGCACGTCGCACGAGATGCGCCGGGCGTGGGCGAACTCGGAGGCGAACAGGGGCGAGATGGCGAGGTCGACGAACATGTCGTCGCCGACGACGTCGACCACCTGCGCCATGCCCTGGCGGAACGCCTGCTGGCCGGTGTGCACTCCCGTGTCGTACCAGTCGTCGGCCTCGACGTAGCCGTGGGTCAGGAAGTCGAGCTTGACGTAGCGCACGCCGAGCTCGCGGAACGTGCCCAGCGCGATCCGGGCGCGGTTCTGCACGCCGGGGTTGGTCGGGTCGAGCGCCCAGGCGCCGTCGATGTTCACGGGGATGCCGTTCACCTTGAGCGCCATCTGACGGTAGGTCTGGTTCTCGCAGGTGTCGCACAGCGCGGTCCCGCCGATGGGCTCGTCCAGGCCCTCGCGCCAGAAGTTGGCGAACGGCTGGAAGTACAGGGCCGGCTCCTGGCCGCGCGCCTTGACGTCGGCGACGTACTGCTCGAGCTCGGCCCAGGAGGTGTTCGGGTCCTCGAACGCGTACTCGGGGGCGAGCATCTTGTCCCAGTAGGAGTCGACGCCCACGTAGAGGCCCTTCGCGGACTCCGTGTTGTGGAACCCGGGGGTCTCCTCGGCCAGGAACTGAGAGACCTCTTCCATGACGGTGGCGTCGCCACCGCGGGCGCCGAGGCCGCCCCAGCTGTTGAACCCGAAGGGCGTGCCCTCGTCCCAGGTGCGGGAGCTCGCGGCCTGGGCGGCGGCCTTGCCGAAGGTCTCCATGCCCTCGCGCCAGTCCGGGAACAGGCCCACGAACATGCGCGGGGAGCGCACCGTGGCCCCGCTGACCTCGGCGTGCGGCTTGAGCTCGCGGTTGAACTGGTACTTGTTCATGCCGTCGCCGTAGTCGTAGCCCCAGTCCGTCAGGCCCGCGGCGGCCTGCAGCCGGTCCAGGCCGCCGTGCGGATTGCCGTCGGCCACCACGCCGGACTTCCACGTGTCGCGGTCCAGGGAGCCGACGACGAGGCCGCGGCGCGAGGTGTCGTCGATGAAGGCGGTGACCTCGAAGCTGCGCCGGGCCGGCGTCACGTCCTTGATCGCCGGGGTCTCGTAGCGGACCCAGTGGTCGTTGTCGAAGGGCACGAGCACCATGCGGTTGTCGCCCGCGCGCCCGAGGTCGACCGAGCCGCGCCGGTCGGTCATGACCGGCACCATCATCGAGGTGGTGACCGGGCCGTCGGTGCCCGTCACGTCGAGCCGCACCGAGAACGAGTGGTCGCCGTCGAACGCGAAGACCTGCCGGAGCGTGGGCAGCCCGGGCCTGGCGCAGGTGACCGTGGTGCGGGCGGTGAGCCGACAGGCGCCGTCGTACTGCTTGGTGGTGACGAACTCGTCGCCCAGGCGCACGCCGCTGTAGAAGCCGGTCACGGCCGCGCGGCCGCCCCAGCGGGCGTCGGCGGTGCCGCTGCGGAGCGAGTAGTCGATGACGACGTCGCCGCCGCGGAGCACCGTCCGCTCACCGCCCGGTGCGGCGCGGGTGGGGTCGACGGGTACCGGGTCGGCCGCGTCCGGGTCGGTGAGCGTGTAGTCCTTCCCGGTCGCGCCGGCGACGTCGACCCGGTCGAGGTCGGGACCGAGCGCGCCGACGGGGGCGCTGAACGTCAGGCTGTTCTCGCCCGCGTGCAGGGGCAGGTCCACCGTGGTGGTGCCGACGCGGTCCCAGCCGCCGGTCGAGGCGACCGGCACGGTGACCGTCGAGCCGCCGTCGGGCGTGATCGTGAGCGCGCGGGAGTCGTCGCCGCTCAGGTAGTGCAGCGTCACCGCGTAGGTGCCGTCCTCGGGCGCGACGACGCCGGGGACGTTCGCCGTGGCGGACGGGTCGATGCTCCCGACCTTGCTCCCGCCCGAGCAGGCGGAGCAGCCGCTGCGGCTCGCGCCGTCGAGGACCACCTGGGTGGCCTCGGCCTCGATGGTGGCCCCGCTCGGGTCGGCCGCGGTGGCCGCGGGAGCGGGCGCCGCCCCCATGGTGACCACGACGCCGAGCGCCAGGCCGGCGGCGAGCCAGGCACGGTCGGCCCGCCGGACCTGGTCGGATGCGGATCTGACTGACATGAGTGCCCCTCCGGCGTCGTTGCTGGTGCGGACACTCAACCGTCTTTTTTTGTCACTGTCAATTAACTGGTGAGGTGTTCACCGCCCCGTCAGGAAGAACTTCGTGATCGCCAGGGACTCCCGCACGTGGTCGACGGGGATCTCGTACCAGGGCGTGTCCGCGTGCGCGTGGGTGCTGCCGATCCCGGCTCTCTCGGCGATGCCGCTCGCCCGGAACACGTGGTAGTCGCTCGTGATGAAGGCTGTGGTGCAGCCCGCCTCGAAGCGCTCGTCCAGCAGGCGCTTCGCGAGGACGAAGTTCTCGTGGGTGCTGGTCGACCGGTCCTCGCGGAGGATCCGGTCGGCCCGGACCCCGTGCGCGACCAGGTACCGCTCCATCGCGAGCGCCTCGCTGATCGATTCCCCGGGCCCCTGCCCGCCGGCGACCACGACGACGGCCTCGGGGTTCGCGACCGAGTACCCGACGGCCACGTCCAGCCGGGAGCGGAGCGACGGCGTCACCTCCTCGCCCTTCAGCCCGGCCCCGAGGACGATGACGGCGTCCTCCTGGTGCGAGACGGTGTCCGTCCTGCCGAACGCCGCGAGGGCTGCGAGGAGGACGAGCAGCAGTGCCGTGGCGGCCGGGACGAGCACCTTCGTCCACCGGAACGGGCCGGTCCCTCTTCCGGCCGGGGTCCGGCCCCGGTTCCGGCCCCGGCGCAGTCCGTGGAGCCCGTGGAGCAGGTAGAGGACGCCGAGCCCGAACGTCGCGACGACGCCGGAGCTGAGGACGGTCGCGATCCACACGACGAGGGCGTCGAGGAGCAGGACCGCCCCGACGACGATCCAGAGGAGGGGCACGGCGGAACGATAGCGGAGGAGATCTCGGTCGTCCGGGCGGCGCCGTGCAGGTACGGGCGGGGTACGGAAAGCCGGTTGTCGGGTCAGGTTCCTAGCGTCGTCGGTGTCAGAGGAGCCGCGAGGGACGCCCTCGAGAACCGGGACGGAAGAACCATGCGCAGACTGGTGAGCGGCTTCGTGGCGTTCGTGACCGCCTTCTGGGGCCTGGCCGCGGTGGCACCGGCGGCGCAGGCGGCGGAGGCGGCGGAGGCGGTGCCGTTCCCGGTCCCCGGTCAGGAGGTCGTGGTCGGCTGCGGGAACGCCGAGGTGGCGATCCAGGTCGTCTGGGCCGCGGACGCCGTGTCGCTGAGGTACCGGTTGCACGACACCGCCGCGGACGGCCGGAGCCCGGTCCTGCGGATCTCCGCGGTGACCGGGGACGGCGGGTCCGCCGCCCACGTCTTCGACGACGGCACGGTCACCCGCGTCCGCGCGGACGGCGAGGGCCTCGGCCCCTGGGGCGGCGAGGACGACTGGGACCCGGGGACCGTCGGCGCCGTCGACCACCTGCGCGTCGAGGTCGCCGACGGCACGCCGGCCGAGGGCACCCGGTGCACGCAGCACGCGGACCTGTACGACTGGTCGCGTCTCGGGCTCCGGCAGGCGTTGGAGAAGGAGGGGGCACCGTACTCCGAGACCGGCGGGGACGGGCCGGCCTACGACTGCTCGGGACTCGTGCACGCGTCCTACGCCGAGGTGGCCGGCTTCCCCGGGTGGCCGGTGCGCTCGTCGGAGGCGATGTACGACTGGGCCCGGACGCACCCGGGCCAGGGCAGGGTCTATGCCCAGGAGGTGCCGTACTCCGAGCTCCAGGCCGGTGACCTGATCTTCTACGACGTCGACGGCGAGTTCACCGGCAACGTCACGCACGTCGCGTTCTACGCCGGCGACGGGAACGTCTTCGACGTCCACCGGACGGGCGTGCCCGTCGGCCTGCACGCCGACTGGGTGAACTTCCGCGTGGCCGCGTACCGCATCCTCGGGGCCGTGGAGCGGGATTCCTGAGCCGCCGCAGGGCCCGTCGCCCAGACGATCGGCGACCGTCGACGATCTGTCGTCGCCTATGATCGCGGCGTGCCGTCGTCCGAGGTCGAGCGGGTCCGGGAGTCCGCGGGTGAGCTGCTCCGCCGGCATCGGGAGGCCGGCGGACTGACTCAGCGCGACCTCGCCGAGGCCTCCGGGGTGAGCCTCGCCTCGGTGCGGGACATCGAGCAGGGGCGCAGCCGCCGTCCCCGGCGGGAGTCGGTCGCCGCCCTGGTCGCCGCCCTCGGGCTCACCGGCCCGGAGGCCGACCGGCTTCGGGAGCGGTTCGCCGAGGTGCTCGTACGGTCCCGGCACGACGGCACGACGGCGAGCCCCGGAGCCGTGCACATCAGCGTTCTCGGGCCGCTGCTGCTGCACCGGGGTGGGGCGCGGATCCCCCTGCGCTCCCGGATGCAGCAGGTGCTGCTCGCCGAGCTGGCCGTCGCCGCGGGGTCGCCGGTGCCGCGCGAGGCGCTCGTGGCCGCGCTCTGGCCGGGCGAGACCTCGGCCACGACGGCGGCCCTGAACATCCACCTCACCCGCCTGCGTCGCCTGCTGGAGGACACCGACGACCGGCGGCCCGTCGTGGAGCAGGACCGCGCAGGCATCCGGCTCCTCGTCCCGGCCGACCAGCTCGACCTGCTCCGGTTCCGCGAGCTCGCCGCGCACGCGCACCGCTCGGGGGCGACGAGCGGCGCGAAGGACGCCCTCGCCGCCGCCGTCTCGCTGTGGCGCGGCGGTCCGGACCCGGACCTCGTGACGTCACCCGACCGCGTCGCGGCGGTCGAGGAGGAGTACGTCGCGGCGCTGCTGTCGTACGCCCGGATCACCCGCGAGCTCGGCGTGCCGGAGGACGCCGTCGTGCCCCTGACGACGATGGCGGTCCGGCGCCCGCTCGACGAGGTGGTCCAGGCGTCGCTGATCCAGACGCTCGCCGCGGCGGGTCGCCAGGCGGAGGCCTTCAGCCGGTACGAGTCCACCCGGCGTTCACTCGCCACCGAGCTCGGCGTGGACCCCGGGGAACGGCTGCGCACCGCGCACCTGGACGCGCTGCGGCAGCGCTGGACGGACGAGTCGGCCGCCGCGGCCTCGATCCCCTGGCAGGTGCCCGCGGCGCCACCACGCCTGGTGGGGCGCGCGGCGGAACGTTCCGACATCACGGCGGCGCTCGACCGCGGTCCCGCCGGCGCACACGTGCCCGTCGTGGTCAGCGGCGCCGCGGGCGTCGGGAAGACCGCCCTGTGCCTGTCCGTGGCGCACGAGACGCACGACCGGTACCCCGACGGTCAGCTGTTCGCCGACCTGCAGGACGCCGCGGGCGCTCCCGTCCCGCCCCTGGAGATCCTGCAGCGCTTCCTGCGTGCCACGGGCCCCGGGACGCCGCCCGCGGACCTGCCCGAGGCGGCGTCACTGTTCCGCAGCCGGCTCGCGGACCGGACGATGCTGATCGTGCTCGACAACGCCCGGGACGCGGCCCAGGTACGCCCGCTCATCCCCGGTCTCGGCGACAGCGACGTGCTCGTGACCAGCAGAAACCTGCTGCCCGAGCTCGACAGCGCCACCCTGGTCCGCCTGGACGTGCTCGACCGCGCCGACTCGGTCCGTCTGCTGGCCTCCGCGACGACGTCGGACGGGGACGACGCGGCGGTCCTCGACGAGCTGGCCCGCCTGTGCAGCGACCTCCCGCTCGCCCTGCAGATCACGGCCGCGCAGCTGCGGAGCCGGCGGCAGCTCGCGCCGGCAGACCTGGTGCACCGGCTCCGGGACGGGCAGGACCGCCTGGACCACCTCGCCGTGGGGACGTCGAGCCTGTGGAACAGCTTCGAGCTCAGCTACACGGAGCTCTCCCCCACCGCCCAGCGCGTGTTCCGGATGTCGTCCCTCCATCCCGGCATCGACTTCGGCACGGAGGCGACGGAGGTGCTGGTCGGCGACGGGACGGCGGCCCGGGCGCTGGACGAGCTGCTCGACGCGAACATGCTGACCGAGCACGCCGCCGACCGGTTCCGCAGCCACGACCTGCTGCGCCTGTTCGCCCGGCGCAAGCTCACCCCCGAGGACCGGGTCGCCGACGCCGAGAGCCGCCTCCGGCACTGGTACCTCGACCGGGCCACCGCGGCCGTCGACTGGATCCACCCGCACCTGCTCCGGCTGGCCCGCCACCCGGACCGCACCGCCGTGTTCGCCGACGAGGACGCCGCCATGCGATGGACGGACCTGGAGTACCCGTCGATGCTGGCCCTGGCGACCTCGTCGGCCGACGACCCCGACCGTGGTCCCGAGGTCTGGCGGCTCGTCGACCAGCTCCGCGGATACCTCCTGCTCCGCCGGTTCGACAGCTGGGAGCACCTGGCCGAGGCCGGCCTGCGGGCAGCCGTCCGCACCGGCGACGACCAGGCGCGCGCGGCGATGTACATCTCCCGCAGCTACGCCCACTGGGCGCACGGACGCATCGACGAATCGCACGCGGACACCGTCCACGCGACCCGCCTCGCCGAGCTCAGCGGCTGGACCGACGCCGTCTCCTACCTGGCGCACAACGTGGGCTGGGAGCACTACGAGGCCGGCCGGCTCGTCGAGGCCGCGGCCTGCTTCGAGCAGATGCTGTCCCGGACCGGGCCCGCGAGCCAGGCCCGCGCCCTCGCCCTCAACGGGCTCGGCATGACCTGCCTGGAGCAGGGCGAGCTCGCCCGCTCCGCCGACTCGTTCCGTGCCGCGATCCGCATCAGCGAGGGCAACAAGCGCGAGGTGGCCGACCTGACGATCCGCGGCAACCTCGCCAGCGCTCTCCGGCTCCTCGGGGACACGGAGACCGCGGAGACCCAGCTCCACGACGTCCTCCACGGGTTCCGCCAGCGCGGCCACACCCGCGGGGAGCTGTCCACGCTCGACGAGCTCGGCCGGCTCCTCGCCCAGACCGGCCGGCCCACCGAGGCCGTCGAGACCGCCCGCGAGGCGCACGCCGCCGCGTTCCGGCTGAACGACCCCCGGGCGCAGGTCATCACCGGCGACGGCCTGGGCGTGAGCCTCCTGGCGAGCGGGCAGACCGCCGAGGCGGCGGCCGCCCTGGCCGACGCCGCGGCGCTCGCGACGGCGCACGGCTACCGGTCGTGGGAGGCCCGGGCACGGGCCCACCTGGCGAGTGCGCACCTCCAGCTCGGCAACGCCCAGGAAGCGACGGACGAGGCGGCGCGCGCCGTCGTCCTCGCGGAGACGAGCGACGCGACACCCGTCGTCGTCGAGGCACGGTGGGTGCACGCGCAGGCCGCCCAGAAGCGCGCCTGAAGCGGCGTCGTCCCCCGGTTGCGTCAGGGACAATGGACGACAGCAATGTCTGCCACTGCAAGGAGCGCAAGGTGCCCCAGGGAACTGTCCGATGGTTCGACGCCGACCGAGGGTTCGGCTTCATCGACCTCGGGAGCGAGGCCGAGGACCTGTACGTGCACGCGACCGAGATCGTCGGCGACGACGGACCGCGACTCCTCCGGGAGGGGCAGGTCGTCGAGTTCGAGGTGGGCGAGGGTAACCGTGGCCCGCAGGCGCGCCACGTCCGGGTCACGGGCGACCGGGCCGCCGACGCGCCCCTGGGCGTGCTCGGCACCGTCGCCTGGTACGAGCCGGCCAAGGGCTACGGCTTCGTCACGCCCGACGGCGGCCGCGGCGAGGTCTTCGTCCACAGCTCGGCCATCGTCGGGGGTGGCGTGATCGCGGAGGGACAGCGGGTGGCGTTCCTCGTCGTCGACGGGGAGAAGGGGCCGCAGGCGGACCACCTGCTGCCGCTCGGCGCGCAGGCCGCGCCGTCGGCGTCCGACGGCGCGGACGGCACCGTGTCCTGGTACGACGACACCAAGGGCTTCGGGTTCGTCGCCCCCGACTCGGGTGGTGAGGACGTCTTCGTCCACGTCAGCGGGCTGGGCCAGGGGCTGTCCGAGCTCACCGAGGGCGCCCGCGTGACGTTCGACGTGGTCGACGGCGACAAGGGGCCGAACGCCCGCAACGTGCAGCTCGTGCGCGGCGTCGGGAGCACGCGCGGGGCCACGGACCGCGGACGGCCGAGCCGTCCCGCGGCCTCGGGCGGGCCGGTGCGCGGCGGTGAGGGCACCGTCACGCGCTACGACGCGGACCGTGGTTTCGGCTTCATCGCCCCCGACGCCGGGGGCCCGGACCTGTTCGTGCACGTGTCGGTCGTGCGGGGCGACGAGGTCCTGGAGGAGGGCGACCGGGTCCGGTTCAAGGTGCGGCAGAGCGACCGGGGACCGCAGGCCGACCGCGTCGAGCTGGTCTGAGCCGGTTCGTCCCGCGGTCTGCCGCTGACCAGCGCCCACCCACCTGTCACGGCTTCTCGTCGTCGGGCGCGGCGTCGTCCGACGGCGTGGGCGAGGTGCCCCGCATCATCGCGAACACCGGGAAGAACGCCACGCCGAGCGCGATGCCGATCGCGAGGTTGTCCAGCGCGAAGCCGAGCGCCACCCCGATGCACAGGCCGACGGCGACGCCGGCGCCCCAGCTCCAGCCCGTGGTCGGTGTGGCGTCGTCCCCGCCCTGGTCGTCCGGTCCGGTGGGTGCCATGTCCCCACGGTGGCAGGTCGTGGCGCCTCAGTCCTCCCCCCGTGGTCTGATCTTGCGCCAGGCCCTCCCCCTGGGGGCCTACGCCGTCGGCGGTCCGCCCCGCAGCCGCACGGCCAGCCCGCTCGCCCGCTGCGCCCGCCGGACCACCGCCGCCCGCACCGCCTCCGGCGTGCCGACCACCCGCACCCGGCGCCGCGCGCGGGTCACCGCGGTGTAGAACAGCTCGCGCGTGAGCAGGGGCGACGTCTCGTCCGGCAGCAGCACCGTCACGGTCTCGGCCTGGCTGCCCTGGCTCTTGTGCACGGTCATGGCGTGCAGCGTCTCGACGTCGCCCAGCCGGGAGACGCCGAACGACGCGCCGCCGCCGATGTGGGCCCGCAGGTTCTCGCCGTCGGCGACCACCACCCCGGTGTCGCCGTTGAACAGGCCCAGGCCGTAGTCGTTCGCGGTGATCAGCACCGGCCGCCCCGCATACCACTCGGCGCCCACCGCGGCGCCGAGGTAGGCACCGGAGGCCTCGCCGAGCCGCCGCTCGACCAGCCGGTTCCAGTGCGCCGCGCCCCACGGCCCCTCCCGGTGGGCGCAGAGCAGGCGGTGCCGCTCGGCCAGCTCGACCGCCCCGGCGGCGTCCCCGGCCAGCGCCAGGCCGCGCACGGCGAGCGCGTGCCGGGTCAGCTCGTCCTGGAGGCCGGCCAGCGCCGTGGCGCCGTCCGGGTGCACGAGCTCGACGACGCCGTCGCCGGCCGTCAGCGCCGCGAGCGCCGCCTCCGGGTCGCCGTCCTGGATGGCGGCGGCCAGGCGCGTGATCGCCGCGCTCTCCGACCGGTGGTCGGTGCGCAGGGCCGTCACGACACCGTCGGCGCGCCCGCCGAGGCCGGCCACCAGGTCGGCGAGCACGGCGCCGGCCTCGACGGACGCGAGCTGGTCGGGGTCGCCGACGAGCACGAGCCGCGCGTCGGGGCGCACGGCCTCCAGCAGCCGGGCCATGAGCGTGAGCGAGACCATCGACGTCTCGTCGACCACCACGACGTCGTGCGGCAGGCGGTTGGAGCGGTCGTGCCGGAACCGGGTGCTCGACCCGGGCCGCCACCCCAGCAGCCGGTGCAGCGTGCCCGCCTGGAGGCCGTCGAGCCGGCGTCGGTCGTCGGCGGTGAACTCCGGCCGCCCGGCCTCCGGGCGCGCGCCGGCCCGGGACGGGGCGTCGAGCGCCTCGGCCACGGCCTCCTGCAGCCGGGCGGCGGCCTTGCCGGTCGGCGCGGCGAGCGCGATGCGCAGGCGGCGTCCGCCGGCGTGCTCGGCCTGCTCGGCCAGCAGGGCGAGCAGGCCGGCGACGGTCGTCGTCTTGCCGCGGCCCGGGCCGCCGGTGAGCACGGTGGTCAGGCGGCGCGCGGTGGTCAGCGCGGCCGCGCGCTGCTCGGCGTACGCGGCGCCGGGGAACAGGCGCGCCGCGCTGTCCGCCAGGAGCGCGTCGTCGACGGCGGGGGCGGGCGCCGCCAGGCGGGCGGCGAGGTCGTCGCACACCTGGCGCTCCTCGCGCCAGTAGCGGTCGAGGTAGAGCAGGCCGAGGTCGGCCCGCACGACCGACCGTTCGGCGAGCGGGCCGGCGGCGACCCGGTCGAGCCAGCCGTCGGCGGCGGGCCAGGGCAGCGCCTCGTCGTCGGGCCCCGCACCCGGGTCCTGATCGGCGGCGAACCCGCCCAGGTCCACGCACACCGACCCCTGCCGCACGGCGCGCACCGCGAGCGCGACGGCGAGCCGCACGGCCTCGTCGTCCTCGCCGGCGAGGTCGGCCGTGCGGCGCGCGACGTGCACGTCGGCGGCGGTGAGCACGCCGGCGTCGTTGAAGGTGCGCAGCAGCCCGGTCGCGCCGAGCGCCCGGCGGGCGTCGTGGGGGTCGTCGCTGGTCCAGCGCTCGATCGACGTCATGCGGCCTCTTCCCCCGCGACGCCGGCGAGCAGGTCCGACAGCGCGACCAGCAGCGCCGGCGGCGGCTGCCACGAGAACACGCCCGCGGGGCTGCCGCCGGAGTCCGGGGCGGCGTCCGCGCCAGGCGTGACGTCCGCGCCCGGGGTGTCCGGTCCGGCCATGCCGCGCACGAAGAGGTAGAGCACCCCGCCCAGGTGGGTGCCCGGGTCGTAGCCGGGCAGCCGCCAGCGCAGGTAGCGGTGCAGCACCGCGCCGTACAGCAGGGCCTGCAGCGGGTAGTGCGAGTGCAGCATGGCCTCGGCCATCCGGTCGCGCGAGTAGTCGGCGAGGGCGGGGCCGAGGAAGTTCGTCTTGTAGTCGACGACGACGAACCGCCCGGTCGGCAGCCGCAGGACGACGTCGATCGAGCCGGTGAGGTAGCCGCGCAGCGCCTGGTCCCCGAGGGCGGGCTGGTCGAGCCGGTCCGCGTAGGCGGCGAGCGGGTCGTCGGCGGGCAGGTGCGCGCGCAGCAGCGGGGCGAGGTCGCCCAGCAGCGGCTCGGCGGGGCCGGGGCCGCCACGTCCGGCGCCGAGGTCGCCGCCCGCCAGCGGCAGCTCGAACGTCAGCTCGCGGAGCCGGTCCGCCCGGCCGATCTCGCCCAGCGTCAGGCCCCCGGCCAGCGGTCCGAGCGGCGTGCGGTGCAGCGGCAGGAGACCGTCGGCGAGCGCCGCGGGGTCGGCCGGCACGGGCCACCAGCGGAGCTGTTCGGTGACGTGGTCCAGCAGCTCGGCGCGCAGGTCGGGCGCGAGCGGGTCGGTGTGCTCCAGCACGGCGTGCACCAGGGACCCGAACGCGGCGCCCGTGGGCAGGTCGGCCATCGGTGAGGCGGCGGCGTCGGGCGCGGCGGGCTCGTCGGCGCCCGGCCGGAGCGGGTCGGTCTCGGGGGCGTCCGGTTCGTCGTCCGTGCCGGCGGTCTCGGGTTCGCTGCCCACGCCCGCGCGGGCACCAGCACCGGTACCGACAGCAGCACCGGCCCCCGCACCGGCGCCTGCCGCGTCCTCGCCGGCCGCGACGAGCCCGCTGTAGGAGGTGCGCCGCCACGCGGTGTCGACGGCGCGGTCGAAGGTCCGCGCCGCGAAGGGCGCGTGCCGGTCCGGGGGCACGGGGGCGGACGCCGCGGCGGGCACGGCGACCTCGGCCGCGGGGCCGCCCAGTTCCTGGAGCAGCCCCAGCACCCGCGTGACGTAGTCGTCGTCCTTGACCGGCTGGGTGCCCGGCACCTGCCGCGTGCCGGGGGTACGGCCGAACAGGAGGCGGTGCAGCCCGCTGGTCGGGGTGCTCGACGTCGGCGCCCACCACGCCACGACCTGGGACTGCGCGCGGGTCAGGGCCACGTAGAGCTTGCGGAGCTCCTCGCCGTCCTCCTCCGCGCGGTGCGCGGCGCAGCGGGTGTCCCACTGCGCGCCGGAGCCGGAGACGTCGATCGTCCGGGCGCCGCGCTCGTCGTGGTAGAGCGCGATCTCGACGGGGCGCGCGTAGTTGTCGTAGCCGAACGGCAGGTAGACCACGGGGTACTGCAGGCCCTTGCTGCCGTGCACGGTGACGATCTGCACGGCCGCGGCGTCGGAGTCCAGGCGGCGGGGCCGCTCGGCCGTGCCGGTCCGCCGCCGCTCGTCGCGGAACCAGGCCAGCAGGGCGGTCAGGCCGAGGGACTCGGTGACGCTCACCTCGTGCAGCAGCTGCCCCAGGTGGCGGACGTCGGTCAGCAGCCGTTCGCCGTCGGCCCGGGCCAGGACGCGGCTGCTCAGCCCGCGTTCCTCGGCGGCCTCCAGCAGGGCGGCCACGCCCCGGTGGCGGAGCAGGAGCGCCCAGCCGCGCAGGGTGTCGGCGTCGCGGGCGGTCAGGGCCTCACGACCCTCGTCGCCCCCCGCGTCGAGGTCGGCGACGGTGCGGCCGAGGAACGGGGTGAGGGCGGCGGCCCGCACCAGGCCGGAGCGGTGCGGGGACTCCAGCGCCTCCAGCAGGGTCAGCCAGTCGTCGGCGGCCGGCGTCTCGAACACGTCGCCGCCGGGCATGACGGCCGCGACGCCGCGCGCGGCGAGCGCGTCCTGCACGAGCCGGCCGTGCGTCCGCGCCGAGACGAGGACGGCGACGTCGCCGGGCAGCAGCGGGCGCCCGTCCCACGTCGCGACCGAGGCGAGCAGGCCGGCGACGTCGGCGGCGAGGTCGGTCGCGACGTGCTCGCGGGCCGGGGCGGCCTTGACGAGGCCCTTGTACTGCGGCAGCCCGTCGCGCAGCACCTGGCGCAGCCGGAACGGCGCCGGGTGCGGTGCGCCGGCCAGGCGGCTGCCGCCGCCCGCGGCCCCGCCCTGCGCCGTGACCGGGTGCACCACGATCTCGTCGTGACCGAGCGCCGCGTTGCCCAGCAGCACTCCCAGGGTCTCGACCAGCGGCGCGTCCGAGCGCCAGTTGCTGCCGAGCGTCGCGCGGGTGGTCGCGCCCCGGGCGGCGTCGAGGTAGGCGACGACGTCGCCGCCGCGGAAGGCGTAGATGGCCTGCTTGGGGTCGCCGACCAGCACCATCGCCAGGGTCGGTGCCGCCGGCCGGGTTCCCGGCCGGCCGGCCGGCCGCCCGCCGCCGAACGCCCGCTCCAGCACCTGCCACTGCACGGGGTCGGTGTCCTGGAACTCGTCGACCAGCACCACCGTCCAGCGTTCGCGCATGCGCGCGCCGACGGCCGCGCCGCCGTCGGCCGACGCCGGGTCCAGGGCGTCGGCGAGCCGGCCGAGCAGGTCGTCGTAGGACAGGATGCCGAGGCGCCGCTTGCGCCGCTCCATCTCGGCGCGCACCTCGTGGGCGAAGGAGACGCGGGCCGAGCCGACGGCGTCGTCGGGGTCCGCGGCGGCCAGCGCGGCACGCGGGTCCTCGACGGCCGCCGTGGCGACCCGCAGGGCGCAGGCCCGGTCGAACGGGGGTGGCTCGGCGGCGTTGCCGTACCGGTGCAGGTAGAGGTCGTCGACCACCTCGACGGTGAGCTCGGCCAGGGACTCGACGAGCTCGGCCCCGGGCTCGGTGTCGCCGGCGACGCCGAGGGAGCGCAGCACGAGCTGGCAGAACTGGTGGATCGTCGCGATGGTGGCGTGGTCGAACGAGGCCAGGGCGTCGGCCAGCCGCCGGTGCCGGAGGGCCCGCTCGGCGTCGTCGACGTCGAGGAGCGCCGCCAGGACGGCGTCCGCCGGGCCGGGGTCGCGGCCCGCGAGCACGGCGGCGAAGGTGCGTTCGGCCCGGAGCAGGGCGCCGCGCACCCGGTCGCGCAGCTCCTGGGTCGCGGCGCGCCCGAAGGTCACCACCAGCATCTGGTCGAGCGGCACGACGCCCTCGGCGACATACCGCGTCACGAGCGCGCCGATGGCGAAGGTCTTGCCGGTGCCCGCGCTGGCCTCCAGCAGCGCCGTGCCGCGCGGCAGCGGCCCGGCCAGGTCGAAGACACCGTGGAAGCCGTCCGCCACCCGCTGAACGTCCGTCACTCGCTGAACCTCTCGCTCTCCAGCAGGGGGCTCCAGACGCGCATCGCCAGCGCGCCGAAGCGGGTGGTCTCCCCGGGGTGCTCCTCGCCCGGGCGCGGCTCCTCGCCGGTCCCGGGCAGCGGAGCTGCGGGGCCGTGGATCCGCACGTGCTCGGGCTCGGCGCCCTCGCCGTCGAGGCGGCCGCCCGGCCCCCGCTGCCCGGTCCAGGTCTGCCCGGCCCGGAACCGCGCCTCGGCGGGGTCGGCGCGGCTGCGGCGTGCCTCGGCGTAGAGCGCCGACGCCTTGACGGGCAGGGGCAGCGGCTCGGTGAGCCCGCGGTCGCGCAGCGCGACGAGGTCGCGCAGCAGGTCGACGGCGGTGTGGTCCAGCGGCCCCAGCCGCGACCCCTGCCACGTGCTGCGCGAGCGCGGGTTGGCCGGCCGGCCGAGCGCGTAGGCGACCCACGGACGGTCGTCGTCGGACGCCGCGAGCGCCAGCAGCCGGACCCAGGCCTGCAGGCGCTGCCGGCCGCCGAGCCGGGCGTACGACACGGCGACCACGCGGTCGCCGTGCACGCCGGGCACGGAGCCGCGCAGGCTGCGGCCGTCGCCCAGGTCGACGTCGACGTCGACGACACGGGCGGGGCTCGCCCGCAGCCCGGCGGCGGCGTCGGCGAGCGGCCCGACGTCGTCGGCGACACGGACCAGGGGGCGCCAGCCGAGGCGGCCGGGCGGGAGCTGCCCGCGGCGCCACTCCTTCTGCACGGCGTCCTCCAGCGTGGTGCCGTGCAGCACGTCCCGCAGCACCCGCTCCCCCACGGCCCAGCGGCCCAGGCCGTCGAGCTCGACGGGCAGGCCGTCGTCGAGCGGCTCCTCGGCGAAGGGGCGGCCGACGTCGAGGCGCTGGACGAGGAACCCGCGCGCGGGCGAGCGGTAGAACGCGAGCAGGTCGTCGAGCGGGACGACGCCGTCGTCGGCCATCCCGCGCGCGGGCGGCGGCAGCGGGTCGAGGGGCGCGGCGAGGAACGGCCCGGCGGGCGTGCGCGGGCCGGCCGCGGCGCGGGCGCCGGCGAGGGCCGCGCGGTCGAACGTGAAGGCGGTGCCGGGCACCAGCGCCCCGGGCTCGACGGTGCGCCGGTCGAACGGCTGCAGCGGGTGGCGCACCGTCACGGCCCGGGACACCGGGCGGCCGTCGGGCGTGTGCGCCGTCTCGTCGAGGGCGTCGAGCAGCTCGCCGAGCGGCACGGCGGGCGGGCGTTCCTGGCCGGAGTACTCGTCGGCGCCGCTGTAGGTCACCACGAGCGTCTCGGTGGCGGCGAGGACGGCGTCGAGGAAGAGCTGCCGGTCCTCGCTGCGCGGGTCGCGCTCGCCCGTCCTCGGCTCGCGGGCCAGCACGTCGTCGCCGTCGGTGACGCCGACGCGCGGGAACACGCCGTCGTCGAGCCCCAGCAGGGCGATGACGCGGTGCGGCACCGACCGCATCGGGACGAGCGTCGCGACGGTGAGCGTGCCGGTGCGGAAGTTGGCGCGGGTCGGGCGGCCGGCCACGCGGTCGGCGAGCAGGGCGCGCACGTCCGGCAGCCGCAGGGGCACCGCCGGGTCGGGCGCGTCGGCACGCACACGGGCCAGCTCGCGCCGCACCTGGGCGAGCTGCCACGCGTCGGTGGCCGGCACGGTGGTGAGCGCCGCGACGCCGTCCTCCAGCGCCGTCAGCCAGTGCTCCAGGGGGTGCCCGCCGACGAGCGCGTCCGTGACGTCCCGCAGCCGCTCCACGAGCTCGGTCAGGCGGCCGACGAGCTCGACCTGCCCGCTGCCGACGTCGTCCAGGGGCAGGACGCGCTCCAGCCACGTGCCCGTGTCGTCCGACATCGGGACCCCGGCGAGCAGCCGGTCCAGGCCCTCCTGCCAGGTGCCGGACCCGTAGTCGGCCAGGCCGAAGCCGGCGCGGTGCCCGGCGTCGAACCCCCACCGCACCCCCGTCTCGCGCGCCCAGCGGGCCACCTGCTCGAGGTCGTCGTCGCGGAACCCGAAGCGGCGGCGCACGGGCTCGGCGTGGGCCAGGTCGATGACGTCGCCCACCCCCGCCCGGCCGCCGGCCAGGTCCAGGAGGCGCAGCACCACCGCGAGCAGCGGGTTGGTCCGGTCCAGCGCCCGGTCGGCGAGCCGCACCCGCAGGCCGTGCGCGGGGTGCCCGTGCGGCCCCACGACGTCGGCCAGGCCGAAGGCGGCGGTGACCAGGGGCGCGTAGGTCTCGATGTCGGGGCACATGACGAGGACGTCGCGCGGCTCCAGCGTCGGGTCGTCGGCGAGCAGGCCGAGCAGCACGTCGCGCAGCACCTCGACCTGCCGGGCCGGGCCGTGGCAGGCGTGCACCTGGACCGACCGGTCGGCGGGGACCAGGAGGCGGGCGCCGGCGTCGCCCAGCGCGTCGGCCCGCAGGTCGTGCTGGAGCATCCGCAGCAGGGTCTCCGGCTGTTCCTCCTGGTCGGCGGCGTCGCCGGGGGTGTAGCCGCCGTCGCCCGCCGCGGTGACCGGTTCGTCGCGCAGCTCGATCGCCGACAGCGTGCGCTGCAGCTCGCGGGTGTCGCGGCCGAGCGTGGCCAGGAGCCGGTGCCCGACGCGCTCGTGGGACCGGTCCAGCGCCCGGTCGACGGGGCCGCCGAGGTCCTGGAGCGCCGACCACAACGGCGCCGAGGGGTGCGGCAGCCACAGGTGCACGTCGCGGTGCGCGCCGAGCGCGCCGACCAGCTCCACCTCGGTCGCGGCCAGGCGGGTGTGGCCGAACAGGGACAGCCGCGGGGGCAGGTCGAAGCCGCCGGGCTCGGCGCGCAGCCGCTCGACGACGGCGGCGTGCCGAACGTGCGGCGGCTCGGCGTCGACCCGGTCCGCCAGGGCGCGCCACAGCGGCGGCTGCCAGGCGAGGTCGGCCGGGACCGCGCGCCCGCACCCGTCGGTGTCCCGTCCGGCGGCCCAGTCCGCGACGAGCGCCGGGCGCTGCGCGGCGTAGCCCGCCAGGAGCCGCGCGAGCCGGCGGGCGACGGACAGCCGGCGGCCGCGCCGCAGGTCGCCCTCCTCGCCCGGCATCCCGTGCCCGAGGTGCTGGGCGAGGAGCGCGGCCCACGGCTCCTCCAGGCTCGCGTCGATCGCCGCCAGCAGCGGCCAGGTCAGGGCGTCCGGCGCCCACGGGTCGTCGTCGCGCGTGCCCGTGACCTCGGCGAACAGCGAACCCGGGGAGCGCAGGTCCACGCCGGCGCACACGCCGTCGTCCCGCCCGGGGGCGGCGCCGAGCCGGTGGCTGAGGCGCTGCGCGAGCCACCGCTCGACGCCCCGGGCGGGCACCACCACGACCTCGGTCGCGAACGGGTCCGCGAGGGGTACGGCCAGCAGGTCCCCCAGCGCCTCCGCGAGCAGGTCCGTGCGCGGGGCACGATGCAGGACGACCGCCATCACGCCAACGTATCGTGCGGCCGGGCGTGACGTGCGGTGCAGCGGGCTAGCGCCCGACCCGCTCCACACGGTCGAAGCCGGCGGTCTCCCGGGGGTCACCGACGGTGCCCGAGGGGTCGGTGTCCAGCGGGACGACCTCGCCGTCGCGGCGCAGCCCCCAGGCCACCAGCGGCGCGCGCACCTCGGCCTCCTCGTCCCGATAGACGGCCACCCAGCCGTCGGCGGGGATGAGCTGCACGATCTGCTCGTCGTCGAGGTACTCCAGCGTCTCGGTCATGTCGGAACGCTATCGGATCAGCCGACCCGAGTCCCAGGTCAGGCGCCCTTTCGCTACCGGCCGTCCAGGCGCTCGACCACCGTGTCGAGCGTCGGCCAGGGAGCACCCGCGCGCAGCACGCGCAGCAGCTCCTCGCCGAACAGCCTCCCCCGCGGGAACTGGTCGTCGGCGTCCCACCGCCACGCGGCGACCATCGCGAGCACGAGCTGCCGGCACTCGTCCAGCAGCTCCCGATCCACGCCGGAGTAGTGCGCGCAGACCGCCTCGGGAACGTGGGCGAGATCGAACTCGACGGGTCCGCGGCAGCACGTCTCCAGGTCGATGAACAACGGCCCGCTGGTCGTGCTGAGCACGTTGCCCGGGTGCGGCTCGCCGTGGAGCAGCTGCTCGACGGCGCCGCGGCGCTCGATCGCCCGCCGCAGGTCTGCCAGCCGGCCGCCGAGGAACGCGCGGTCGGCACCGGCGAGATCCGGTGAGCGGTCCGGGTCGGCGACGATCTCCTCCGCCTCCGTGACCCGGTCCGTGAACCGTGGGCTCGGCAGGTCGACCGTGCGCAGGCCGGCGTGCAGCTCCTCCAGCGCCTTGGCGACGTCGGCCGGTGCGGCGCGGGGCGTCACGGGCTCGAAGTAGGTCCACAGCGTCACGGCGAAGCCGTCGCGGACGTGCACCCGCGGGTCCACCCGGGGCTCCAACGGCGCCAGCGGGGCCCCGACCTCGACGAGCCGCTGCGCGAGGTCGACCTCGAACTGCGCCACCTCCTGTCCTACCGGCGCGACCCGGGCGAAGACGTCGCAGGGCGTCAGCCGCAGCGCCAGCTTGTTCGAGTCGTGCAGCACGACGGCGTCGTCGGCCGGCAGGTCGAGCGCGGCGGCGAGCGAGGTCGCGGCCGCGATGGCACGCGTGACGTCGGTGGGCTCCACCGTCGCATCCTGGCACGGGCGGGCAAGGGTTATTCCGGACGACCCTGGTGGAAGAACTTCGCGGACACCGCCGAGCGAGGGCCCAAGTGGCTCTGGATCCAGCACAGTCACCGGTCCAACGTCCTGGGCGCCCGCGTGGCCGGCATCGTGATGGTCGTCGTCGGCTTCCTGACGGGAATCCTTGCGCTGACGGGAGTACTGACGTAGCGGCGTACCGCGACCACGTGCCTGCCCGGGCAAATCACCCCGCCGCACCTCCTCTTCACCCGCCAACCACCCTGCATGGCTTCAGGTCGGCTGCAACGATTGTCCGGTTCTGACGCCGTTGTGAGGGGAGACGCACGTGACCGGGTACGCCGTCGTGGACGTGGAAACCACCGGGTTGTTCCCCGGTGGGCACGACCGGATCGCAGAGATCGCAATCGTCCAGGTCGACTCGGACGGCCAGATCGAGGACACCTGGACCACGCTCGTCAATCCGGGACGAGATCTCGGGCCGCAACAGATCCACGGGATCAGTGCCTCCGACACCCGCCACGCCCCGACGTTCAACGACATCGCCGGTCTGGTCGCCGAGCTGCTGCGGGGACGCACCTTCGTGGCGCACAACGCGCAGTTCGATCGTCGGTTCGTCTGGCACGCGTTCGCCGCGACTGGATACGGCGTCCCGCTCATCGCGCCAACCACCCTGTGCACGATGCGCACCGGCGCGCAGCTCTTCCCCACCGCGCCGCGTTCCCTGGCAGGCGCGTGCTTTCATCACGGAGTCACCCTCGGCTCGGCGCACGAGGCCCTCTCCGACGCCCGTGCTGCGGCAGATCTGCTGCGGATCTACCTGGCCGGCGGTGCCCGCCACGCCGTGCCCGGCTGGGACGACATCGTCGAGCTCGCCGCAACCACGCCCTGGCCGCTCATCCCTGCCACTGGGGCTACGCCCGTGCGGCGTGGCATCGCGACCGAGCGCGACACCCACTTCCTCGCCCGGCTCGCCGCGGCTCGCACGCTGCCTATCACCACATGGGAGAAGGAGGAGTACCTCGAGCTGGTCGACCGGGCGCTGCTGGACAGGCACATCTCGGCACGCGAGCACGACCAGCTCGCCGAGTTCTGTGTGCAGCTCAAGATCGGTCGCGAGGAAGCCGGCGCACTGCATCGCGAGTATCTCTCCGGGCTGGCGGCCGTGGCCTGGGCCGACGGCGTGCTCGACTCGGCCGAGGTGGCCGATTTCCTGGCCGTAGCCGGCATGCTGGAGGTACCTGTAGCCGACGCCCGGCAGATCCTGGAGTCACCGACACGCACGAGCCCGGACACCACGAGCAGGAACACGGTCCCCGTCGACGCGGGATCCGGCAGCGTGTCGAGCCGCTTCACGCTCAACCCCGGCGACCTGGTCGTCTTCACCGGCTCGATGGACGAGCCACGAGAAGTGTGGGAGCGCCGGGCCGGTGCGGCCGGTCTCGTCCCGCATCCGGCGGTCACCAAGAAGGTGCGCCTGGTCGTCGCAGCCGACCCGGACTCGATGTCAGGCAAGGCCCGCAAGGCCGAGTCCTACGGCATCCCCGTGGTCAGTGAGGTCGGATTCGCACGGATCCTCGACGACGTCGCGCGTTCTACAGCAGTGGGTGCGAGGACTGCCGGATAGCGGCGCGGCACCGGCCGAGCGACGTCGGGCGGCGGCCACGGCTCCTCGCCGTCACCGGACCTCCTCGCTCGGGCGCTGGTCTTGGGCCGAACCGGGGACGGACACGGGCGGGCAAGGACATTTCCCGTCACTGAGGCATGCTGTACCCATGCCGAAGACCCTGCCCACCGCCCCCACCGTGATCACCGACGACAGCGAGGTGCGCTTCGTCGCCGGGGCCGACCAGTTCGCCCTCAAGCTCAAGGACGGGCACCTGCACGTGCGCGCCATCGACACCGACGGTGGAGAGGCGCAGGTCGTCGTGATCCCGACGTCGCGCAGCACCCTGAACCTGGAGATCAAGCACCCGGGTGCCCACGGTCCCGTGGCCGTGGAAGGGCCGACGCTGCGCTGAGCGGCCCACCCGAAGACACATGTAGGAATTCGGCTCAGGTCCTGTCCGAGAGGTGTGAGCGGTCCGACGGGGCGCGCTCCGGGGCGCCGGTGGATGAGCGGTGCCCCGCGACGAGGTCGATGCGCGGGTCGGCCACTGAGCCGCGGCGGTTGTCGTTGTGGTCCAGGATGGTGACCGCGGGGGTGAGGGTGTCGGGAGGCGCTGGCGGTGCTCGTGCGCTTGAGCCCAGGCCGACGGGCGGACGCTGTGGGGCCCGGCCACGCGACTGCCTGCCCCACAGGCCAGTCAACGCCGCCCTGGTCCATGGGGACGGTTTGAATTCTTACGATCTCGAAAGATTTACACGTCCGGGCGGCGCCCGCCTTAAATTCGGGCAAGTCGGCATTGCGGAACTGCGTCACGGAAGCGGGACGGTATGTGGAGCTGGGTCCTCTGGACGGTCGTCGGCCTGGTGGTGCTGGTGCTGGGCGTGTCCCTCGCGCTCGTGCTCACCATGCGCACCAAGCAGCCACGGGTGCTCGCCGTCGTCCGCGAGTTCAACCGGCGCTTCAACAACCCCCGGATGCTGCGGCACGCGGGCCGGCCCGGCGCGGAGCTCAGCGTGCTCCGGCACGTGGGACGGAGCTCGGGCAAGCCCTACGAGACGGTCATCGGGGTGTACCCGCTGGAGGAGGGCTATCTCGTCAACCTGTCGTACGGGCAGGAGACAGACTGGCTGCGGAACCTCCGCGCGGCGGGCACCGCCGAGCTGGTGGTCGACGGCCAAACGCACCAGGTATCGGCCGCGCGGGTCGTCGGTCGGGCCGAGGCGGCGCCCCACCACCACCTGTTCCCGGGGCACACCTTTTTCGTGCGCCTCCTCGGGGTCACCGAGTTCCTCGTGCTGCAGCGCGTCCCGGTCACGTCGAGCGACGGCCGGTGATGTGAGGGCCGTTCTCCGCCCGGGTAGGGGTCCAAGTCCCCGCTCGTGGTTGCGGAAGTGGGCCAGGCCGTAGATGTCGGTGCCGGTCTCGACGATCGTGCTGTTGAAGTGAGCGGTCCACAAATTGCCGCGCAGAGCTGAGGCGTCGAGTGATTGCCTGGCTTCCTGCACGTTGCACACGGCTACCGCTGCGTCACTACGCCCCGGCAGCGGGTGAAGCTGACAGAAAACCGGCATACCGACATGTCGCCGACAAACAGCGGCCGGACCGACATCTTCGATGGATCCCTACAACACACAAAACGGTCGAAGACCGGAACGTCCGGCATCATCGAAATCGTTACGACACACGCCGGACACAGCAACGGCTCCCAGGCCTGTCAGCGTCTGCAGCGACTGCTTGACCCTCCGTACCGCTGCGGAACCACTGGGAGATCGTTGTGAGAGCAAGAAGACTGGTCGTCGCGGCCACCGCCGCCGCGCTCGTCGTGGGCGCCCTGCCCACGGCGGCAGCCGTGGGCTCCGCGCCACCGGCCGTGGCCGCCACCCCGCAGGCACCGCCGTCGGCGCCGGACGTCCCCGACGTCCCCGACACCGACGTCGTCCTCGTCACCGGTGACCGGGTCACCACCAGCACCGCCGACGACGGCACGCCGACCGTCGGGTTCGAGGCCGCGCCACGGCCCGACGGCCGACCGGTCAGCTACGCCGCCTTCGGCGACGCGGCGGGCCACTACTTCGTCGTCCCGTCGGACGTCGCCGACCTGGTGCCGACGAAGCTGGACCTCCGGCTGTTCGACGTCACCGCCCTGGAGGCGGCGCAGGACACGGCACAGGACGCCGGCACCGACGACACCGGCCTGCCGGTGATCGTGCAGACCACCACCGCCCGCGCGGCCCGGTCCGCGGAGCCGACCTGGGAGAAGCTCGACCTCGACGTCGACCGGACCCTGGAGTCGATCGACGCGGTCGCGGGCGACGTCCCGGCGGACGGTGCCCGCCCGCTCGTGGACGCCGTCGAGGACGGCCGGACCGTGAGCAAGGTGTGGCTGGACGCCCCGCTCGAAGTGTCCGACGCCGACTCCACGCCCCAGATCGGCGCGACCGACGCCTGGGACCTCGGCATCGACGGCACCGGCGTGACCGTCGCGGTCCTGGACTCCGGCATCGACACCACCCACCCCGACCTGGACGGGGGCACCGTGGCGCTCGAACGGGACTTCACCGGCTCGGGCAGCACGCACGACGCCCTCGGCCACGGCACGCACGTCGCCTCGATCATCGCGGGCAGCGGTGAGGCGTCCGACGGCGAGAACCGCGGCGTCGCGCCCGGCGCCCGGCTGCTGAACGGCCGCGTCCTGAACGACGAGGGCGAGGGCGACGAGTCCTGGGCCATCGACGCCATGGAGTGGGCGGCCTCGAACGGCGCCGACGTCATCAACATGAGCCTCGGCGTGCGCGGCGCGTACACCGACGGCACCGACCCCGCGGCCCTCTCCGTCGACTCGATCTCGGAGCGCTACGACACCCTCGTCACCATCGCGGCCGGCAACGAGGGCAACTGGGGCACCCCGTTCACGGTCACCACGCCCGGCACCGCGGACAGCGCCCTGACGGTCGGCGCGGTCACGGACTCCGACGACATCGCGTACTTCTCCTCGATGGGTCCGCGGGCCGGCGACTACGCGATCAAGCCCGACATCGCGGCGCCCGGCGACGGGATCGTCGCCGCCCGCGCCGCCGGGACCACCCCGGACGTGCCGGTCGGTGACCACTACGCCGCCATGTCCGGCACGTCGATGGCCACCCCGCACGTGGCCGGGGCGGCCGCGCTGCTCAAGCAGGCCCGGCCGGAGCTGGACGGCGAGGCCCTGAAGTCGGTGCTCATGGGCTCGGCCCAGCCTGCGGGGAACTCGGTGTTCGCTGAGGGCGCGGGCCGTGCCTGGGTGCCCGGCGCGATCGGCGAGGCGGTCTACGCCACGCCGGCCTCGCTCTCGTTCGGGCTGTTCGACTCGCCCCGCGCCGAGCAGACGCCGCGCACGCAGACCGTGACGTACACGAACGACTCCGGCACCGCCGTCGACGTGGACCTCGCGCTCTCGGTCAACGCGGGCGACGGCGTACCCGTCCCTGCGAGCGTGGCGTCCCTGTCCACGGACACCCTGACGATCCCCGCCCACGGCTCCGCGTCCGTGGACGTGACCATCGACCCGCGCTCCGACGAGCCCGACGTCTTCGCCGGGGTGCTCCGCGCGACCGGGGCCGGGTTCCCCGCCGTGCGGACCGTGCTGGCGTTCCAGATCGACCCGGACATGTACACGCTGCGCATCGAGGCGAGCCGCCTCGGCGGCGAGCCGGCCGCCAACCCGGATGCGGGCTGGGTCCACGGCATCGACGACCCGAACGTGAACCAGTGGTTCCAGTTCACCGACGGCGTGGCCGAGGTGCGTCTGCCCGCGGGCCGCTACGCGGTCCTCGGCCAGCTCTTCGACGCGGTGTCGCCGTCGGCCGCCTTCTTCGACGGCGTCGTCAGCTTCACGCGCGACGCCGACCTGACGGCCGGTGACGCCACGCTCACGCTGGACGGCAGCACGGCGGTGCCGGTGCGCATGGAGACGCCGAAGAAGGTGGCGCCGCGTGCCCTGTCCTCGGACCTGGTCCGCGACCTGCCGGGCCGGAGCTATCCGGTGACCACGGGGACCTCGTTCAGCACCGGCGACTACACGGGCGGCATGGACCTCACGGCGTACGTGCTGCGCGACGGCGCCCCGCTGGCGGGAGAGACCACGGTGACGTCGCGCTACCTGCTGGACCAGCCGCTGCTCGACGTCGCCGCGGTGGGCCGGGGCAAGACGCTCGACGTGTCGCGCGAGCTCGGCAACGCGGTCCGGTCCCCGCGCTACGAGGGCCGGATGTCGGCCCCGCTCGTGGACGGCGGGACCGGTACCCCCGAGGAACTGGCCGCCGTGCCCGCGGACGGCGCCGTCGTGCTGGTCGAGGACACCGGCGACCTCACGTTGAACCCGCAGTCGCAGGCCGCGGCGGAAGCCGGTGCCGTGGCGCTGATCGTGTACGGGTCCACGCCGGGCCCGTTCTACCACCAGGTGGACAACCGGACGATCAACACGATGAGCGACCAGGCCGTGCCGACGCTGACGCTGAAGCGCGACCTGGGTCTGCAGCTCGTCGAGGCAGCCCACCGCGGCGCGACGCTGCGGGGCACGGGCCGCGCGACGCCGTCGTACCAGTACGCGCTGGGCTACACCGAACAGGGGCGGACGATCCCCCGCTCGCTCACCTACCGACCCTCGGCCAAGGACCTCGCGGCGGTCGAGACCGAGCTGCGGTCGTTCAAGCCGTTCGCGGCGGGGCTCCGCAACGCCGAACGACTCACCATCACCAGCGGCAGCACGATGAGCGGCTGGCAGCAGTCCTGGACCACGGGCGCGGTGAGCGGGCGGACGGTCTACTACTCGACCGAGCCCGGCGTGCGGTTCCAGCGCGGGGCCACCGCCGCCCAGGGTCTGAACGCCTGGCCGGCGTGGGTCGACGGCGAGCCGGTGACCTACCGGCCCGGGAAGCAGCCGAAGGAGACCTACAACGCCCAGGTGCACCACGGCGGGTTCTGGGCGTCCCCGGCCGTCCCGCAGGACGCCGCCGTCTACCGCGACGGCAGCACCCTCGGGATCAACCTGCCGTACCGGGTCGACGACGAGGGGCATGCCCAGGAGTGGGGTCCGGACGAGGCCTCCACGGGCCGGTTCCGGGTCTGGCGGGGCGACGACCTGCTGACGGACGACGCGTTCGGCACGTACGCGACGCCGGACGTCGGCACCGGCAAGGAGCGGTTCCGCATTCGCCTGGAGACGCACCGCGACACCCCCTGGTGGCCGCTGTCGACGGACGTGACCACCGAGTGGGGCTTCGTCCCGGGCGCCGGCAAGGCGCCGGAGGTACTGCCGCTGCTCCAGCTCGACTACGGCGTGCAGGGCCTGGACGCGTACAACACGGCGGGCCGGCGCTCCACGGAGCTGGACCTCCAGGTCTCGCACCAGGACGGCGCCGTCGGAGCCGCACCCGTCACGAGCCTGAAGCTGTGGTCCTCCACGGACGGCGGCGAGCACTGGACGCCGGTGCGCGTGACCCGGGCGTCGGGGCACGGCCCGGGCCATGACGGGGCCGGCGCCTACAGCGCCACGGTCACGGCTCCGCCGGGGTCGACGACGGTCTCGCTGCGCTCCGAGGCGCGGGACGCGGCCGGGGCCACGTTCTCCGAGACGGTGGTCGACGCGTTCGCGGTGAACGCCCGCCACTGAGCGGCCCGGACCGGTAGGACACGAAGGCCCCCGCCCTGCGGCGGGGGCCTTCGTCGTTCCCCGCACCATGCGTCCGCGGCCCGCACGCCCCGCATGGTCGGTCAGGCGTGCCTACGATGAATTCAGCGCACGTCCGGTGTTTCCGAGGAGGCTGATTCGTTTCGAAGGAGGCTGAGTCCGATGAGGGTACTGGTGGCCTACGCGAGCAAGTACGGAGCGACAGAGGGCATCGCGCAACGCATTGGAGAGACCCTGCGCGGGCGCGGGCTGGAGGTCGAGGTCGCGAAGTGCGCCGATGTGGCCGAGGTGGCCGGCTACGACGCCTGCGTCGTCGGGTCGGCGGTGTACGAGTTCAACTGGCGCAAGGAGGCCAGGAAGTTCGTGGAGCGCAACGCCGAGAAGATCGCCGCGCACCCGGTGTGGCTGTTCAGCAGCGGACCGCTCGGCACCGAGACGGTCGACAAGGACGGCAACGACGTCCTGAAGGGCGCGGAGCCCAAGCAGTTCAAGGAGTACGCGGTCCTGCTGCACCCGCGCGGGACACAAGTGTTCCGCGGTGCGTACGACCACGACAAGATCCGCGGGGCCGACCGGATCATCGCGTGGATGCCGGGGATCCGGGACGCCATGCCCCAGGGGGACTTCCGCGAGTGGGACGCCATCGACGCGTGGGCGACGTCGATCGCCGACACGCTGGCGGCGTCCGCCGGCCGCTGACAGGTCGGGTGCTGGTCACAGCGAGCCACGCGACCAGAAGTCTGTGGCGACCTCCTCTGTGGCGTCGGCCGGCAGGGTCCAGCCCGTCCCGAGGAGCCGAGCTCGCTCCTCGAGCGTGATAGCGATGTCATCTGGGTCGTCCGGCTCCGGGACCCGGCCGCCGGGAGAGACGACGGTGTCGACCCGCCAGTCCCTGCCGTCCCAGCGCAGTGTGGCGGCGTGGTGCGTCCAGCGGATGTCGACGTCGGAGGTGTCCCGCGCCCCGCCGACGCCGCTCAGGCACCGCGCCCAGGTCGACACGACCACCTCGGTGGGTACCTGCGCGGGCTCGTCCGGGTCGGGCGACTCGACGCTGTGGCTTCCCACCGAGACCACCTTGTAGGCGCCGAACTCGTAGGCACACCCGGTGAACGCGGTCGCGTCCGGCCGGTCCTGCACGTCCGCGGCCGCCTGGTCGGACAGGCCGCTGGCGGCACGCCCCTGGTCGGTGAAGATCCGCTCGGCGATCTCCGCCCGTTCCTGCGGTGTCCGCGACAGCGCCGCGTCGGCCGCGTTGCTGTAGGTCATCAGGGCCGAGACCGCGCCGTCGATGCTCTGCGGGAAGCCGGCGGGGACACCGGCGACATACTCGGTCGCACCGGCGCCCTGAGCGGCCCCACCCACGGGCAGGGCCGTCGGGACGTCGGTGGGTGCGAACACCGGGTCAAGGTCGTCAGCTCCGCGGAGGCCCAGCATGCCCACGACCGCGGCCATCAGCACGGCACCGACCAGCCCGCCGACGATCCAGCTCCCCAGGCGCCGGTCGCGCCGCACCTGAGGATCGTGGTCGCCCGGCGAGACCAGGTCCGCAGCTACGGGCTCCGGTCGCGCCGTGTCCTCTTCATGTGCAACCGGCATCGAGCTCCCCCTCGTCGCGACCTGGTGGGCCGAAGGTTCGTGAGCGGGGCTCAGAATCGGCAGGAGCCAGCATAATCCCTGCTCAGAGGCCTGCGGGCCGCACCACCGCCCCGGTCGCCGCAGCCTGCTGGATCGCGCACAGCAGCCGCACGGTCTCCACCGCCTCGTCGGCGCCGACCGGCACCGGCGCCGACGTCTCCAGCGCGTCGAGGATCCGGATCCACTGGGCCAGGTGTCCCGCGTGCCCGATCGCGAGCGGTGCGGCCGCGCCGCTCGCGATCGCCCCGGACGACGGCGCCGGCACCCCCGGGACGTCCCAGCGTCGCACCTCCCCCTGCCCGAGCTCGACCGAGCCCTGGGAGCCGAACAGCGCGATCGTCGCGGGGAACCCCGGCGGCGTCGCCGTCGTCGTCGTCACCACGCCGAGCGCACCGGAGGCGAACCGGAGGGTCGCCACGGTCGTGTCCTCCGCCTCGATGGCATGCGCGAGCGTGCCCGACTGCGCCGTCACCGACTCGACCGGGCCGCACAGCCAGCGCAGCAGGTCGACGTTGTGCACGCCCTGGTTCATCAGCGACCCGCCGCCCTGTGCCGTCGAGGACCGCCAGCCCGCGGCGCGGTAGTAGGCGTCGTCGCGGTGCCAGTGCACGTGCGTGGTCGCGAGCCGCAGCTCGCCCAGCGCGCCGTCGTCGAGGGCCTGCCTGAGCGCGACGTGCTCGGTCTCCAGGCGGCGCTGGGAGATCATCGAGACCGTCAGCCCGCGCTCGCGCGCCGCGTCCGCGACCCGCAGCGCGTCGCCGACCTCCAGCGCGAGCGGCTTCTCGACGACGACGTGCCGGCCGGCCTCCAGCGCCGCCAGCGCGAGCGCCGCGTGCGTGCCGCTCGGTGTGCAGACCGCCACGACGTCGACGTCGGGGTGGGCGATCACCTCGTGCGGTGCGAGACGCGCGGCCGGCGCGTCCGGCTTCCCGGGACCGGCCGGCGGGCGCGCCCGGCCGCTGTACGCGACGAGCCGCGCCCGGCCGCCGAGCTCACCGAGCGCCCGGGCGTGCATCCCGCCGATGCCCCCCATCCCGATGATCCCGACGCCGAGAGGGGCGTCACTCCGGGGCATGGCTCGCGCCGAGCAGCTCGCGCAACCGCTCGGCCGCCGCCGTGAACCGCGGGTCGGCGAGCGTCGGCCCGTACTCGCGGCGGTCGGGCAGTCCGGGTTCGAGGGTCTCCACGATCCGGCCCGGCCGCGGGCTCATGACGACGATCCGGCTGCCCAGGTACACCGCCTCCGGCACGGAGTGGGTCACCAGCACCACGGTGGTGCCGGTCTCGCGCCAGATCCGGTTCATCTCGATGTTCATCTGCTCGCGGGTGAGCGCGTCGAGCGCGCCGAACGGCTCGTCCATGAGCAGCACCCGGGGCTCGTGCAGCAGGGCGCGGCACAGCGCGACGCGCTGCTGCATGCCGCCGGACAGCTCGTGCGGCAGGGCCCGCTCGAACCCGGTCAGGCCGGTGAGCTCGATGAGGTGGTCCGCGCGCTCCTCCGCCCGACGTCGGTCCATCCCGCGCATCTCGGCCTGGAGCAGGATGTTCTTGCGCACGCCCCGCCACTCCAGCAGGGCCGAGCGCTGGAAGGCGAAGCCGATCTCGCGCTGCGGCCCGGTGACCGGCTGCCCGTACAGGCGCACGTCGCCCTCGGTGGCCCGGGTGAGCCCCGCGATGATCTTGAGCAGCGTCGACTTGCCGCAGCCCGACGGCCCCGCGATCGTGACGAACTCCCCGGGCCGCACGGCCAGCGACACGTCGTCGAGCGCGACGGTCTCCGACCGCTTGGACGTGAAGCGGCGGGTGAGGTGCGCGACCTCGATGATGGGCCCGGCGTCGACCCCCGGAGACGCCGCTCGCTCTGCCGTCGCGGTCACAGGTCCTCCCCGAAGGTCGCGTCCCAGTAGGCGTCCGGCGTGGACTCGCCCTCGAACTCCGTGTTCTCCGTCAGGAACGTGAGCGTGTCCGTCCACTGCTGCTCGGTGTTCACGCCGGGTGCGGGGGCGGCCTCCAGGTTGAGCAGGCCGATCGTCGCCTCGAGCTGCGCCGCGAGCACGCTCTCCTCCGGCGCCTGCTCGGCGTCGGCAGCCATCGCGGCCACGGCCGCGTCCGGGTCCTCGGACGCCGCGAGGAACGACTTTGACGTCGCCCGCACCATCGCCTGGACCAGTTCGGGGTCGCTCTCGATCGTCGCCTCGTTCGCCAGGAGGCCGGTGCCGAGCATGTTCATGCCGAACTCCGAGAACGGCAGGGCCGAGACCTCCTTGCCGGTCTGGTTCTCGATGGTCGGCGCCTGGTCGTGGTAGAAGCCCTGGATGGCGTCGACCTTTCCCTCGATCAGCGCGGCGATCTTGCCCGCGGCGTCGACGTTGACCACCGTGACGTCGTCCGGGTCCACGCCGTTGATCTCCAGCCACGCCGGGAAGGTGCCGTACATGGCGTCGCCGGGCGTGCCGCCGACCGTCTTGCCCACGAGGTCGGCGGGCTCGGTGATGCCCTGGTCGTCGAAGAACTCGACGGAGCTGGGGCCGGTCTGCAGGAAGACGCCGACGCTGCGCACCGGCATGCCCGAGCTGATCCCGTTCGCCAGCGGCGGGGTGTCCGCCCAGCCGAAGTCGGTGTTGCCCTGCGCGACCTGCTGCACCGTGTTGCCGGACCCGTTGCCCGGCTGGATGGTCAGGTCGATCCCCTCGTCCTCGAAGATCCCCTCCGCCACGCCGTAGTAGAACGGCGCGTGCTCGCCGTAGGGCACCCAGTTGAGCGTCACCGTGACCTCGCTCAGCCCCTCGGCGTTCTGCTCGGCCGGCCCGCCGGCCGCGGTCTGCCCGCAGGCCGCGACCGTCGCCAGGGCGACGCCGCCCACGGCCAGCGACATCATGGTCTTGCGGGCACGGGTCCTGCCGGCACGCTTCTTGTCGTCATGCTTCGCTGCACCACGCATGGGAGAGCCTTTCTGGTCGTGCCGTCACGGGGACGGCGGGAACGCGGAAGAGTGCGGTCCGGGGATCAGACGGTCGCGAGCGCGAGGTTCCCGCGCCGCGAGGCGTGCCACGGGATGAGGAGGCGTTCGAGCACCTCGACCAGCACGAAGAGGACCACGCCGATGAGGGACATGAGGATCAGGTCGGCGAACAGCAGCGGCGCGTCGAGGTTGCCGCTGGCGAGCAGCAGCACGTACCCGAGACCGCGGTCGGCGCCCACGAACTCGCCGACGACGGCGCCCACGACCGCCAGCGTGACCGCGACCTTGAGGCCGGACATGAGCTGCGGAAGGGCGCCGGGGAAGCGGATCTTGCGGAAGGTCTTCCACCGGGAGGCGCCCATCGTCGCGGACATCTCCAGCAGCTCCGGGTCGACCGAGCGCAGGCCGGCCACGGCCGAGACGACGACCGGGAAGAAGGCGATGAGCACGGCCAGGACGATCTTCGGCGTCATCCCGAAGCCGAACCAGACCACCAGGATCGGGGCGATGGCGATCTTCGGGATGACCTGGGCGAAGAGGATGAGCGGATACAGCGACTTCTCCGCGGTCTTGGAGTAGACCAGCAGCACGGCCGCCGCCACGCCGATCACTGCCGCGAGCACGAACCCGACGATCGTCTCCAGCGTGGTCACCCACGTGTGCTCCAGCAGCATCGCCCACTCGGCGACCATCGTCTCCGCGACAGCGCCGGGCGAGGGCACCAGGTAGGCCGGGACCAGCTCGCGCCAGGCCACGAACCACCAGAGCGCGAAGAGCGCGAGCAGCACCGCGACCGGCCGCCACGACTCCGCGAGCAGGCTGAGCGCCCGGGTCCCGAGCGGCGTGCCGCCGGACGGCGGCGCCGTCGGCCGGGACCCGGGCCCGCGCGGGGACGGGGTCGTGGGGCGGGCCTCCTGGGTGGTCACCATGGCGTGATCCTCCATAGTTCGCTCTTTCCGTTTCGTCGCACGGGGTCGGCGTCGACACCCGTGGGGCAGCGGGTCGGGGCACGGCGGACGTCGTCGTCCGGGTCGTGCCGGTCGGTAGAGCAGGTCAGCAGCCCCGGCCGGTGGAGCTGCGCGTCACGACGGACACTATGAGCCGTGCCCGGGCCGGACAACGAGTTGCCACTTGTTGCCCCGCCGGCGGGGGCCTGGGGCGGGCCGCGGTTGCCACCGGGCGCCGGTCAGCCGTCGGTGACGGCCTCCAGGTCGACGGCCACCGACCGGAAGCCCGCGGACCGCACGGCCCGCAGGACCTCCCCGCGCAGCGGCTCGACCGCCAGGCTCGCGAGGTCGGCGTGCGGCGCCTCGAGCCGCGCCAGGTCGCCGTGGTGCCGCACGCGGATCTCCTCCAGGCCGAGGCGCCGAAGCTCGCTCTCCGCGGCCTCGACCTGGACCGCGTCGTCCGCTACCGCTTCGGGCGGCACGTCGGGCAGGCCGGTAGGCAGGGTCATGGCGTCATTCGAGGGTGCCGCACCCGGGGCGGTCAAGGTGTTGCCACCTCTTGCCGGGCGCGCAAGGACCTGCCGCGCCCGGGCCGCCGACGGCAAATGGTTGCCGTCGGCGTCTGCTCGCCGTACGCTCCCCGCGCATGGGCGAAACTGGCGAAACAGGGAGCTCTCGCAACAGACCGACCATCTACGACGTCGCCAGGGCTGCCGGCGTCGCGCCCTCGACCGTGTCGCGGGCGTTCTCCCGGCCGGGGCGCGTCAACGCGGACACGGCGGACCGCATCCGGCGCGTCGCGCACGAGCTCGGCTACCGGACCAGCCCGATCGGGCGCGGCCTGCCGGACGGCCGGACGGCGCTGCTCGCGATCGTCGTGGCCGACCTGACCAACCCGTTCTTCTTCGAGATCATCCGCAGCGCCGAGAAGACCGCCATCGACTCCGGGTACACGCTGCTGGTGGTGGACGCGCACGAGTCGAGCGGGGCGGAGCGCCGCGCCCTGGAGCGGACGCTGCCCCTCGTCGAGGGGGTCGTCCTCGCCACGTCGCGGCTCTCGGACGCGGCGATCCGGGCGGTCGCCAAGCAGCGGCCGACCGTCGTCATGAACCGCGTCGTCACGGACGTCCCGAGCGTGGTGACCGACAACGCCCAGGGGATGCGGCGCGCCGTCGAGCACCTGGCGGGCCTCGGGCACGCCCGGCTGACGTACCTGGCCGGACCCGAGGCGTCCTGGGCCGACGGGATGCGCTGGCGCGCCTTCCGTGAGGCGACCCAGGAGCTCGGCCTGCGGGCGTGGCGTCTCGGGCCGTTCGCGCCCACGCTCGCCGGCGGGCTCTCGGCGGCGCAGGCGCTGACCACCCACTCCGCGACCGCGACCGTCGCCTACAACGACCTCGTCGCGATCGGCACGATGCGCGGGCTGACACGCCTCGGGGTCGAGATCCCCCGCGACCTGAGCGTCGTCGGGTTCGACAACATCTTCGGCTCCGACTTCTGCACCCCGCCGCTGACGACGGTCGCCTCTCCCCTGCGCCACTTCGGGACGTTCGCCGTCCAGCGCCTGCTGAACCAGCTCCGCGCGCCGTCGTCCGGGCTGTCGGCCACGGCGTCCGCCGGGCTGTCGGCCCCGGCGCTGCTCCCGGCCAAGCTCGTCGAGCGCGGCTCCACGGCCCGCCGCCCCTGACCCGGCCGAGGGGCAACAAGTGGCAACTCGTTGTCCGGGGTCATCGCTCGCCGCATAGTGACGTGGCGTGCCCAGGGCGACGGCGTCCACGACACCGCACCCGGCAGGCACGGTCCCCGGCAGGCAAGGTCCTCGATGGAGAGGCAAGGCCCATGGAACGTAGATCGACCCACCGCACTCTCGCCGCGATGCTCGGCGTGCTCGTGCTGCCGCTGACGGTGCTCCCGGCCGCCGCGCAGCCCGCGAGCCGGCCGGCGGCGCAGGCCTCGGCCCAGGCGGCCACCGACCCCACCCGGCCCCAGGAGCCCGGCGTGACCCTGCGCGTCTTCGACGTCCAGGTCCCGCTGGAGGACTACTGCACGCTCAAGCCGGGCCAGACGCCGAACGTCGACAAGCTGATGCCGACGATCGACTACCGCACGGCCGCCGACTTCGGCCTCACGGACCGGTTCGTCACCGAGGTCACCGGCTACCTGAACGTGCCCGACGCCGGCACGTACGACTTCCGGGTCACGAGCGACGACGGCGCCCGCCTGCTGCTCGACGACACCCTCGTCGTCGACCACCCCGGCAAGCACGGGGCGACGCCGAAGGACGGTTCGGTCGCGCTGGAGGCCGGGTACCACGCCCTGCGCATCGACCACTTCGACGGCGACTTCGGCCAGCAGCTCACGCTGGAGTGGCGCCCGCCGGGCGCGACCGGTTTCGCGCTGGTGCCGAACACCGTGCTCAGCACCGACGCCGAGGTCACGCGCGTCACCTCGCCGGGCCGCAAGGTCTGCGAGGGCGTGGACGAGGCACCGGGCGACGGCCTGCCCCTGACCGAGGTGCACCCCGACTACACGCTGACGAACCTGCGCCCCGAGGGCTTCGAGCCGCAGGTCACGGGCATGGACTGGCTGCCCGACGGGCGCATGGCCATCGCCACGTGGGGCGGCGACCGCGAGACGGTGCTCGGCGAGGTGTACCTGGTCGAGAACGTGACGGGCGACGGCGGCGCCGACGAGGTGACGTACACGAAGATCGCCGAGGAGCTCCAGGAGCCGATGGGCCTGAAGGTCGTCGACGGCCGCATCTACGTCTCCGAGAAGCACGGCCTGACCGAGCTCGTGGACACCGACGGCGACGAGGTCACCGACGAGTACCGCGAGGTCGCGACATGGCCGTTCGGCGGCAACTACCACGAGTTCGCGTTCGGCCTGCTGTACGAGGACGGCTACTTCTACGTCTCCACGGGCATCGCGATGGTGCCCGGCGGCGCGACCCGCGACCCGCAGCTCGTCGAGAACCGCGGCTCGGTGCTGAAGATCGACGAGGACACCGGCGAGGTCGAGTACCTGGCGGGCGGCCTGCGCACCCCGAACGGCCTCGGCTTCGGGGCCGACGGCGGCATGTACGTCACCGACAACCAGGGCATGCACGTGCCGACGTCGAAGCTGGTGCGCGTCCAGGAGGGCGCGTTCTACAACCACTACACCAACCCGGACGGCCCGTACGACGACCAGCCGGTGACCGAGCCTGTGGTGTGGATGCCGCACGGCGAGATCTCGAACTCCCCGAGCAACCCCGTCATCCTGACCGAGGGCGTGTTCGCCGGGCAGATGGCCATCGGGGACGTGACCTACGGCGGCCTCCAGCGCGTCTACCTGGAGGACGTCGCCGGCCAGGAGCAGGGCGCCGTGTTCCGCATGACGCAGGGGCTGGAGTCCGGCGTCAGCAGGACGAGCGTCGGCCCGGACGGCTCGATCTACGTGGGCGGCATCGGCTGGTCGGGCAACTGGGGCCAGGCGGGCAAGCTGGGCTACGGCCTGCAGAAGCTGACCTACGACGAGAACCGGGCGTTCGACATGCTGGAGATGCGCGCGGTCGACGGCGGCTTCGAGATCGAGTACACCCAGCCGCTGTCGGCCGAGACGGCGGAGAACCTGGCCGACAAGTACGAGGCCGCGCAGTGGCGCTACGTCTCCACGCCGCAGTACGGCGGCCCCAAGGTCGACGAGGAGGACCTGGACGTCACCTCGGCGACATTGTCCGACGACCGCCGGACGGTCACGCTCATGATCGACGGGCTGAAGGCCGGCCGGGTCGTCAACGTGCACTCCCCGCGGCCGTTCGCGGCCCAGGGCGGCGCGGAGCTGTGGAGCACCGAGGCCTGGTACACCCTGAACCGCCTGCCGGACGGCACCACCCCGCCGCCCGTCTACGAGGCCGAGGCCGCCGACATCTCCGGCGGCGCCGGCTGGAACACCAACCACGCCGGGTACTCGGGCGCCGGGTTCGTGGACCGCAACTGGGAGCCCGGCGCGCGCACCACGTTCGCCGTCGAGGCCGGCGAGGCCGGCCCGCACGACCTGGCGCTGCGCTACGCGAACGGCCAGAACTCCGACCCCAGCCCGACGCCGCGGTCGATGAGCCTGTACGTCAACGGCGTCAAGCAGAAGCAGGTCTGGCTCGACAGCACCGTGAGCTGGTCCACGTGGAAGACGCAGACCGAGACGATCCAGCTCCGGAAGGGCGCGAACACGATCGCCTACGCGTACGACGCCGACGACGTGGGGCACGTGAACCTCGACAGCCTCACCGTCACCCCCACCGAACGCATCACCCTGTTCGACGGCGGCGACCTCGACGCCTGGGAGAAGGTGAGCGGCGGGGCCGCGACGTGGCCCGTCGCGGACGGCACCATGGAGTCCTTCGGCGGCGACATCCGCACCAGGGAGACGTTCGGCGACTTCCGGATGCACGCCGAGTGGTACCAGCCCCAGCACGCCGACGACGTCACGGGCCAGGCCCGCGGCAACAGCGGCATCTACATCCAGGAGCGCTACGAGGTGCAGGTTCTGGAGTCCTTCGGCATCGACCCGCCGGCCACGAACGACGCCGGCTCGATCTACCTGAAGAAGGCCCCGGACATCAACGCCGCGACCGCGATGGGCACGTGGCAGACGTACGACCTCGTGTTCCGCGCCGCCCGGTTCGACGCCGCCGGGACCAAGACCGAGGACGCGCGCCTCTCGCTCTGGTGGAACGGCCAGCTCGTGCACGACGACGTGGCGATCGACGGCAAGACGGGCAACGGCCGGGCGGAGGGACCGGCCCCCGGTCACATCAAGCTCCAGGACCACGGGGACGCCGGCCTGAACCCGCGGTTCCGCAACGTCTGGATCGAGCGCCTGACCGAGCAGGAGGACACCAGGCAGGGCCTGACGACGGGGGTCGCGGCGCGGCTCACCCCACCGAAGGTCACGGCGGGCGACGACGCGCTGGCCCTGGTGACCGTGCCCGGCACGAAGGGCAGCCCGGCGCCGACGGGGACCGTCCGGGTGACCGTCGGGGACACGCCGGTCACGGCCGCGCTCGGCCGGGGCCCCGCCCGGCTCCGGATCCCCACCGCCGGGCTGGCGGCCGGGGTGCACCCGGTGACCGTCGAGTACCTGGGCGACACCGTCTACCGGCGGAGCACGACGACGGTCTACCTGACCGTCCGCTGACCTGGTCCCGCGCCGAGCTGTCCCTCGAAGGAGAGGTTCATCTGATGGAACGCACTGTCCGCACCACGACCCGCACCCGCACCCCGAGGCCCACCGCACGGCCGTGGCTCGCCGCCGCCGTGATCGCCACCCTGGCCCTGCCGGTCCTGGCCCCGTCCGCGACGGCCGGAACCGGGGCGGCCGGGACCGCACCGGCCGGGACCAGCGCCTGCGCCTACGGCTACACCAGTCAGGCCACGGTCTGGTTCGGCGCCGACGCCGACTCCGGCGTGCCCAACCGCGAGACCCGCGCCGGCTGCACCGTGATGGACGAGATCATGGCCGACGCGCCGTTCGCGACGCACGGCGCGTTCGTCCGCACCGTCTCGGCCGTGACCAAGGGCCTCGTCCGCGAACGGGTCCTCACCGCCCGCGAGCGCCGGGACGTCGTCCGCGCCGCCACCGCCTCGGAGGTCGGCAGGCCGCACCCGGTGACGGGCAGCCGGTCGGTCGACCTGTCCGCGATCGGCCTGGTGGGCTACACGGTCCGCGCGACCATGCCCACGGACGCCGCCGGGACGCTGGGGGCGCTCGCGGAGTGCGGCTTCCGGAACATCGAGCCGTCGGGCAGCGCCGGCAACTTCTACGGCTACTCGGCCGCGGGGCTGGCGCCGCTCACGGACGCGGCGGGTCTGGAGGTGCCGTCGCTGGGTGTGAGCCTGTCGAACCTGCAGAACGACGTCGACCTGGTGGCCGCCGAGGCGCACGCGATCGGCGCGGAGTACGTGCGCGTCTCGGGCTCCGGCTCGTGGACGCTCGCGGACTACTCCCGGACGGCCGCGATCCTCAACGAGGCGGGCGAGGCGCTGGCCGCCGAGGGCATCCGGGTCGCCTACCACAACCACGGGTTCGAGTTCGAGACCGCGGAGGACGGGGTCACGGGCTACGACGTGCTGGTCCGGGAGACCGACCCGGCGTTCGTCACGATGGAGCTCGACGTGTACTGGGCCGCCAGCACGGACACCGCGGCCACCGACCTGTTCGCGCGCTACCCGGGCCGGTTCGAGCTGCTGCACCTCAAGGACATCGCCGAGGACGGCTCCTTCGCCGACGTCGGTTCGGGCACCATCGACTTCGCCGAGATCTTCGCCGCCGCGCCGCTCGCCGGGGTCCGGTACGGCTTCACGGAGCACGACCAGCCGTCCCCGGACGGCGTGACGTCCGCGTGCACGAGCCTCGGCTACCTCGCCGGGCTGCGCTACTGAGCCACGCCCGCCCTCTCCTGGAGGGCACCCCGCACCATCCGACCCAGCACGAGGGAGTGTTGATGTCCGCACCGCACCGCCGGGCTCACCGCCGGGCACTGGCCGCGACGACCGGTCTGGTCGTCGCGCTCGGTGCCCTGGTCCCCGCGACCACTGCCGCCACCGCCCACGACGTCCCGCCCGGCTCGGAGCACGCCGGCTCCGACCATGCCGGCTCCGACCATGCCGAGGCCACCGCGTTCGACAAGGTCCCGCTCGTCACGGAGGGCCTCGCCGACCCGTTCGAGCTCGACGTGGCCGACGACGGCCGCGTCGTCTACATCCAGCGCACGGGCCAGGTGATCGTGCTGGAGCAGGAGACCCTGCGCCAGACCACGGCCCTGGACCTGGACTACTCGCTCGACCTGCTCACGCAGTCCGACGGCCTGCTGGGCCTGACCCTCGACCCGGACTTCACCGAGAACGGGTGGCTGTACCTGCTGTGGAGCGACCCCGACGTCGCGAAGATGAACCTCTCGCGGTTCACCATGGGGCCGGACGACACCATCGACCCGGCATCGGAGAAGCGGCTGCTCGACTACACGATCTGGCGTGGTGAGGGCCGCGCCAACTCGCACATGGCCGGCTCGCTCGCCATGGGGCCGGACGGCGACCTGTACATCGCCACGGGTGACAACTCCGACCCGTTCGACCAGGCGGGCTACACCCCGATCGACGAGCGGCCCGGCCGCCGCGGCTGGGACGCGCAGGGCACGTCCGCCAACACGAACGACCTGCGCGGCAAGGTGCTGCGCATCACCCCGGAGGACGACGGCACGTACTCGGTCCCGGACGGCAACCTGTTCCCACCGGGCACGGAGAACACCCGCCCGGAGATCTACGGGATGGGCTTCCGCAACCCGTTCCGCATCACGGTCGACCCGGGGACCGGCGCGGTGCTCATCGGGGACTACGGGCCTGACGCCCGGGTGGCCAACCCGCTGCGCGGCCCCGACGGCCAGGTCGAGTTCATCCGGATGACCGAGCCGGGCAACCACGGGTGGCCGTACTGCCACGCCGACAACCAGGCGTACATCGACTACGACTTCGCCACCGGCGCCTCGGGCGATGCGTTCGACTGCGCGCACCCGGTCAACGACTCCCCCAACAACACGGGCCTGCGCGAGCTCCCGCCCTCGCAGCTGCCGCTCGTCTGGTACGGCTACGGGGTCTCGGAGGAGTTTCCCGAGCTCGGCTCCGGCGGGGCGGCCCCCATGGGTGGCCCGGTCTACCGGTTCGACCCGGAGCTGGACGTCAAGACGAAGTTCCCTTCAGAGTTCGACGGGCACTGGTTCGTCTCCGAGTACGCCCGCAACTACTACAAGGTGCTCTCGCTCGACGAGGCCACGGGTGAGCTGGCCTCGATCGACCCGTTCCTGGAGGGCGAGACCTTCGTCGCCCCGTTCGAGGCCGAGTTCGGCCCTGACGGCTCGCTCTACATCATCGACTTCGGCCGCGGCTCGGGCGCCGGGCGCGGGAGCAGCAACACCGACGCCGGCATCTACCGCGTCGACTACGCGGCCGACGGCCGGCGGCCCCTGTCCCGGTTCACGGCCGACGTCGACTCCGGCCACGAACCGCTGACCGTCGCCTTCGACGGCGCCGCCAGCGAGAGCCCCGACGGGCTGGAGATCACCTACGCCTGGGACTTCGAGAACGACGGCGTGGTCGACTCCACCGAGGCTGACCCGAGCCACACCTACACCGGGCGCGGCCAGTTCAGCGCCCGTCTGACGGTCACGGACAGCGAGGGCTTCACCGGCGTCTCCGTGCAGAAGATCACGGTGGGCAACACCCGGCCGGACGTCTCCTTCGGGGCGCCGTACCACGGCGGGTTCGCCGAGCTCGGCGACACCGTCGACTACTCCGTGGACGTGGCGGACGTCGAGGACGGCTCGACGGAGGCGGGCACCATCGACTGCGAGCAGGTCACGGTGAACACCCAGCTCGGCCACGACTCCCACGCGCACCCCCTGGACAACTACACCGGGTGCTCCGGGTCGGTGTTCCTCGACCCCGCGGACCACGGCGTGGGGCAGAACGTCTACCCCGTGCTCGGGGCGGGCTACGAGGACCTGGGCGCCGCCGGCGTCCCGGCCCTGGCCGGCCAGGACACGGCCCGGCTCCAGGTACGCGACAAGGAGGCCGAGTTCTACGTCGACAGCTCGGGCGTCACGGTGGCGGACGGCGCCGACGCCCGCGGCGGGCGGCTCGTGACCGACGTCGACCACGGCGACTGGATCGCGTTCGGCCCCGTCGACCTGCGCGGCATCGACGCCCTGACGGTGGGCGCCGTCCGCGGCGCCGCCGACACGACCGTCGAGGTGCGCGCCGGCAGCCCGACCGGGCGCAAGCTCGGCCAGGTCCAGGTCGCCAGGGCCACCGGGGCCGGGCAGGTCGTCTCGCCCACGATCGACCTCCCGGACCAGCAGGGCGGCACCACGCTCTACCTCGTCGCGAAGAGCAAGCGTGAGCCGGCCGACGGCGCGAACCTCGGTCTCGACTGGCTCGTCTTCCACGGCCGCGGCGTCGCCGACGACACCGCCCCGGTCGTGACGGCGGAGGCCGGCCGCGGCGCGGTCCGGGCGGGCGGCTCGGTCGACCTGTCCGGGTCGGCCGTGGCACCCGAGGGGCGCGAGATCGTCTCCTACCGATGGGACCTGGGTGACGGGACCACCGCGGACGGGCAGGGCGTCACGCACGTCTACGAGCACCCGGGCCGGTACACGGCCCGGCTGATCGCGACGGACAGCGAGGGCACGCGGGACTGGACGACGGTCGAGCTGACGGTCCGGGGCTGACCCCGCAGTCGACACGAGACCGGCCCGGACCACCGCGAGGTGGTCCGGGCCGGTCTCGGTCCCCGCGCAGGACCTACTCCGCGAGGATCTCGCGGCTCAGCTCGTCCATCTCCGCGAAGACGTCGTCCTCGCGCTGCCCGGTGAAGTACCCCTCCATCAGCGGGCTGATCGCCGAGCCCATCTTCTGGCCGCCGGCGAACACCGGCGTCTCGAACAGCGTCCCGTCCACGAACTGCTGCGTGTAGGGCGTCACGTCGATGCCCTGGTCGAGCAGCGCCGCCTGGGTCTTCTTCATCGACGAGTCGATCGACGGGAAGAACGTGCCGTCGGCACCCGCGACGTCCTGGCACTCGGGCGAGTTCATGTAGGCGACCCACTTGAACGCCGCCTCCGGGTGCTTGGTGCCCGCCCAGACGGAGTCCGCGTTCGAGTTGGAGAGCCCGGCACGCTGCCCGTCCGCACCCTGCACCGAGGGCGCGATCCCGACGTCGACGCCGTCGAGCGCGAAGAACGTCGTCGCGTACCAGGACCCGCCCGAGACCATGGCGACGCTGCCCGTGCCGAGCTGCTCGGCCGGGCCCAGCGTGAACTGTCCCTCGACCGGCGACAGGCCGCGCTCCCCCAGGCCGCGCAGGTACTTCGCGGTCTTCACGAACCGCTCGTCCTCGTACCGGAACGTGGTGGGGAAGCTGTCCTTGTCGCCCAGCTCCCAGCCGGTCGTCGAGGCGAAGTTGGCCCAGGTGTCCTGGCCGTTGATCCCGTTGGAGCCGAGGCTGTTGATCCCGTAGGTCGCCACATTGTCCTTGTCGAAACCCGGCTCGTCGCCGCGCACCCCGTTCTCGTCGACCGTGAGGCGGGCGACGACCTTCTCGAAGGTGCCGCCGTCGTCGGGGTTCCAGGTCATGTTCTGCACGTCGTCCTCGGTGAGGCCGGCGTCGGCGAGCTTCGCCCTGTCGTAGAAGAAGCCGACCGTCGCCCAGTCCTTCGGCAGGCCGTAGGTGGCGCCGTCGCTGTACGTCCAGGTGTCGACGCCGACGCCGAGCTGCCCGACGTCGTACCCCGTCTCCTCGATGAGGTCGTCGAGCGGCAGGAGCTGGCCCTGGTCGACGAACTCGGGGTAGTTGGAGGTGTGGTTCATGAACGTGTCCGGGGCGTTGCCGGCCACGAAGCCCGCGGTGAGCTTGGTCCAGTAGTCGTCCCAGGCGTACTGCTGGACCTCGACCTCGATACCGGGGTTGGCCTGCTCGAACGGCTCGACGCACTTGCCCCAGGACACGGCCTGCTTGTCGTCCCAGGTCCACCACTGGATGGTGCCGGTGGCGGCGTCGCCGTCCCCTGGTCCTGACGCGCCGCACGCCGAGAGGGCGAGCAGCGCGGCCGCGCCCCCGAGCGCGAGAAGGGTACGTGCCGGTGTGTTCCTGCGGTGCGGCCGGGGCCTCGCGGTGGCGCTGGTCCGGTGCCGATCGACGGTGATCATGGTCCAGACCGTAGGGTCCTACCCCCGGCGTCCGGAATGGGGAGTTCTGCGGTGCGGCCTGGACGATCCGACGGCTCACCTGTGGACACCACCGCCCCCGCCCGGCTAACGTTCCGGCCATGACGTCGCCCCGCATCTGCCTGGACTGGTGGCCCGCCGACTAGGCGGGCTCGCGACGCATCCACTCACGTCCACGACCGCCTCGCCCGAGGCGGTCGTTTCGTGTTTCCCCACGAGACTCCCGGTTCCGGGCGAGCACCCCGCACCGAGAGGCTCCACATGTCCCTCCACCCTGGCTCGACCGGCCCGCACCCGCACTCGCACCCGCTCCTGGACCGGGTCCTGGCCTCCGACGGCTCGCTCCCCTTCGCGCTCCTGCGCCGCCACGGCGGCACCGAGGTCGAGGTGCTGACCGGCGACGTCGTCGACGCCGACCTGCTGCGCGACATCCCGCTCGACGGCGCGCCCGTGCTCGCGGTCGTGCCCTACCGCCAGGCCCGCGAGCGCGGCTTCACCGTGCAGGACGACGGTGCCCCGCTGCGGTGCCTGGTCGTGCGCGCGTCCGAGCGCGTCGCCCTGGCCGACGCCCTGGCCGCGCTGCCGCCCGAGCCCGTGGCCGCCGAGCCGCTGGGCTTCGACATCGCCGACGACGAGTACGCGGGCATCGTGCGCCGCGTGATCGACGACGAGATCGGGCAGGGCGCGGGCGCCAACTTCGTGGTGATGCGCAGCTTCGAGGCCCGCACCGACGCCGCCCCCGTGCGCACCCTGACGTCGTGGTTCCGCGCGCTGCTCACGCACGAGGTCGGCTCGTACTGGACGTTCGCGATCCACGCGCCGGCGCCCACGACGTCCCGGGGCGACACCGCGCCCGCCGTCGGCCCGGCCGCGGAGGCCGTGTCCCTGGCGGGCGCCACCCCGGAGCGGCACCTGACCCTGGACGACGGCGTGGCCCGGATGAACCCGATCAGCGGCACCTACCGCCACCCGGCGTCGGGCCCCACGCGCGAGGGCGTCCTGGACTTCCTGGCCGACACCAAGGAGAACGAGGAGCTCTTCATGGTGGTCGACGAGGAGATGAAGATGATGAGCGCGCTCTGCCCGGACGGTGGGCGCATCGTGGGCCCGTACCTCAAGCAGATGGCGCGGCTCAGCCACACCGAGTACCTGCTGGAGGGCCGCACCACGGTGGACCCGCGCGACGCGCTGCGCCTGACGATGTTCGCGCCGACCGTGACAGGGTCGCCCATGGAGAACGCCTGCACGGTGATCGCCCGGCACGAGACGCGGCCGCGCGGGTACTACTCGGGGTTCCTGGCCCTGTTCGAGCCGGAGGCCGCGTCCGGGCCGGACCTTTCCGGCGACCCCGCCGGTTACTCCCTTGACGCCCCGATCCTCATCCGCACGGCCTACCTGCACGCGGGCGGCCGCGTGTCCGTCCCCGCCGGGGCCACGCTCGTGCGGCACTCGGTGCCCGAGCACGAGGTGGCCGAGACCCGCGCCAAGGCGGCGGGGGTGCTCGCCTCGCTCGGCCTCGTGCCGCGGGGCGCGGGGCCCGACGCCGTCGTCGACCTGAACGCGCAGCCCGGCGTCGCCGAGGCGCTGACGGCGCGCAACCAGCAGCTCGCCGAGTTCTGGGTGCGGCCGCAGGAGGCCGCGAGCGCCACGCCCGCCCGGCCCGCCCCGTCCGGCGCGACGGCGTCGGGCCGCGTGCCGTCCGAGGCCGCCGGGGGGTCGCCGCTGGTCGGCCGGGACGTGCTCGTGGTCGACCACGAGGACCAGTTCACGACGATGCTCGCCCACCAGCTGGGCCACCTGGGCATGAACGCGCGCGTGGTGCGGTGGGACGCCGTCACGGACGTGCTCGCGGACGACCTGGTGGTGTTCGGCCCCGGGCCGGGCGACCCGCGCGACCAGGAGGACCCGCGCATCGCCGCCCTCACGCGCCGGATCCTGGAGCGCGTCACGGCGGGCCGCCCGCTGCTCGCCGTCTGCCTGAGCCACCAGGTGCTCGCGGGTCTGGCGGGCTTCCCCCTGCGCGCGCTGCCCGCGCCGCGGCAGGGCGTGCGGCTGGACGCCGACGTGTTCGGCACGACGGCCGCCGTCGGCTACTACAACACCTTCGGCGCGCACCTGACCACGGTCTCGGCCGCCGCGGCCGACAACCCCGTGGCGCGGCTCGCGCTGGAGCCGTCCGTCGACGCGGACGGCGTGCTGACGGCGCTGCGCGGGCCGGGCGTGGCCTCGGTGCAGGGGCACCTGGAGTCGGTGCTGTCGGCCGACGGCATCACCGTGCTCGACCGCCTCACGCGCCACGCCCTGGGTGTCCCGGGCCGGACCGTCACGCGGGCGTCGTCGTCCCCAGCTTCGTCAGGGTGGTGAGGGCCAGCGCCGCGAGCGCCGCCGCCTGCTCGCCGAGCACGGCGTCGTCGAAGCGGACCTTCGCGGAGTGGTTGGACGGCGCGGCGTCCGCGGGGACGTCGTCGGGCCGGGCGCCGAGCTGGACGAAGCAGCCGGGCACGCGCTGCAGCACGTAGGAGAAGTCCTCGGCGCCCATGATCGGTTCGGGCCGCTCGACGACGCGGCCGGGCCCGTACAGACCGGTCAGGACGCTGCGCGTGTGGTCCCACATGGCGGCGTCGTTGACCGTCACGGGGTACTCCGGTTCGAGGACGACGTCGGCGGTGCAGCCGTGGGCGGCGGCGATGCCCTGGACCAGCCGCGGGAGCTCGGCCGTGAGCTGGGCCAGGGACGCGTCCGACAGGGTGCGCACGGAGGCGGTGAGCTCGGCCCGATCGGGGATGACGTTCGAGGCGGTGCCCGCGTGGAGCTGGCCCACGGTGATCACCACGGGGTCGAACACGCTGACGCGCCGGGTCACGTAGGACTGCAGCGCCAGCACGATCTCGGCGGCGACCGGTACGGGGTCCACGGACATCCACGGTGACGAGCCGTGGCCGCCCCGGCCGTGCACGGTGATGTCCAGGATGTTGACGCCGGCCCAGGCGGGGCCGGGCCGGGAGACGAACAGCCCCTTGTCGTACAGGCCGGTGACGTGGATCCCGAACGCGGCGTCCACGGGGGTGCCGGCGGCGTCCAGGACGCCCTCGGCGATCATCGGGAGCGCGCCGCCGGGTCCCTCCTCGCCGGGCTGGAACATGAGGACGACGTTGCCCGCGAGCTCGTGCCTCCGGGCGCTGAGCAGGCGGGCCGCGCCGACCAGGCCGGCCACGTGCAGGTCGTGCCCGCACGCGTGCATCGCGCCGTTGGTCGAGGCGAACGGCTCGTCCGACTCCTCGACCACGGGCAGGGCGTCCATGTCGCCGCGCAGCAGCACGGTGGGCCCCTGGCCGGCCGGCTGGCGGTCCCCCCGCAGGACGGCGACGACGGAGCTGAGCCCCGTGCCGGTGGTGATCTCCAGGGGCAGCCCGTCGAGCGCCTCCAGGACGGCGGCCTGCGTTCGCGGCAGGTGCAGGCCGATCTCGGGGTGCTGGTGGATGCGCCGTCGCAGGGCGACCAGGTCGGGTTGGATCAGGGCTGCGTCGTCGAGAAGGGCCACGGTGCCAGAGCCTACGGGGCGTGGTCGAGGGGTGATTTCTGCTCCAGACCGTGGCGCCACGTGGCGACCGGGCCCCGTGCGCAGTAGGTCTGGTGGTGCCGACCTGATACATGCCGACCTGATACATGCCGACCTGATACATGGAGGTAGTCATGCGGCAGAAGAAGCACCCGACGCGGCTCAGGAACTGGGTCGCGACCGTTGCCGGGGCGTTCTCGCTCGTCGCGGCGTCCGTGACGGCCGCGCCCGCGAGCGCCGCGCCCGCGAGCGCCGCGGCATGGGAGAACGACCTCGTCGTCACCGACACCTACTACATACCGGCGCAGGACCGCTACGTGCAGGCCCGCTGCCGCGTGGACGTCCGTCCGATCGGCGCCAAGAACCTGCCGGGCTACGTGACCGTGAAGGGCAAGGTGCGGTGCAACCACAAGCTGCTGGCGGGCGGTGACGTCGGGTTCCGCCTGGGCAGCCACGGCGGGACGGCGGGTTCCTTCCACGCCGACCTGAAACGCATCCGCAAGGGCAGCAAGCCGGACAGGAACGCCACGTTCTCCGAGCGCGTCTACATCTTCCCGTCCGACTACGCGCGCGCCGGGGGCCCGGGGACGTGGGCCGTCCGTGACCTGGAGCTCGACGTCGACCTCCGCAAGATCGGCGGCGGACGGTGGTGGCTGTCGGGCAGCGGGTCGAGGACCGTCGAGACCTTCCGGGCCTACTGAGGCGCTCCGCGAGCGTCCGTCGTCGGATCAGCACCAGCGACCAGGTCGCCGTACGGGTCGTGGCCGACCGCGAGCGTGAGCCGGCGGGTCCGGTCGCGTGCGACACCTGACCGAGCCCGCCCACCCCGAGGTGCGCTTCTGCCCCGTCATTGGGCCCGAAACCAGCGTGTTTTCGGGCCCAATGACGGGGCAGAAGCGCACCTTGGTGGGCGCGGGTCCGTCGTGCCTCGGCCGGCGCCGACGAATCGACCAGGCGCTGCGCGAGACCGCCGTCGACGAGCCTTTTGTGCGTACGGCCGGGAGGTACTCGGCGCACCTGAAGGAGGGACGGCGTCCCGGGCCCGCACGGTGCTGCTTCCCGCTAACTTCGGCCGGGACATGGACCGTCCGACGAAGAGGATCCGATGAAGCCCGACCACTACGACGAGTTCGCGGCCAGCTACGACACCGAGAACTCCGGGAGCCTGCTCAACGCCTGGTACGAACGACCGGCCATGGTCCGCCTCGCGGGCGACGTGCGGGGGCGCAAGATCCTCGACGCGGGCTGCGGCTCCGGACCGCTGTCCGCCGAGCTCCGTGATCGCGGCGCCGACATGACCGGGTTCGACGGCAGCCCCTCGATGGTCGAGCTCGCCCGTCGCCGGCTCGGCGACGACGTCCCGCTGACGGTGGCGGACCTGGCGCAGCCGCTGCCCTACGCGGACGACACCTTCGACGACGTCGTCTCCTCCCTCGTCCTGCACTACCTCGAGGACTGGCGGCCGCCGCTGACCGAGCTGCACCGGGTCCTCAAGCCGGGCGGCCGGCTCATCCTCTCGGTCAACCACCCGCTCGTGCGCCCCTTCAACTATCCGAAGGAGGACTACTTCGCCGTCCAGCAGTACTCCGAGGAGTACGACTTCGCGGGCCAGCCCGGGACGCTGACGTACTGGCACCGCCCCCTGCACGCGATGGTCGACGCCTTCACCGCCGCGGGGTTCGGCGTCGCGTCCGTGGCCGAGCCCCCGCCGTCCCCGGACACGCCGACCGAGCTCCTCCCGCCACGCATCGCGACCGGCGAGCGGACCGCCTTCGTGTCCTTCCTCTTCTTCGTCCTCGAGGCCCGCTGAGCCCTACGTGCGCCGCGCGCCGCCGCTATCACAGCGGGAATCATTTCGCGCTTTACACGCCAATATCCCTTTCACGTTGCAGTGTCCGTGTCGCCTACTTAACGTATGGAACGCGAACACCGTTCGACTCACCGGACATCATCCGGTGATCCCCTTTTGTGAAAGGACTCGCACACGTGAGCCTCATCGACATCATCTCGCACCTGCTGGACAACCTGGGCTGCACCCTCGAGCAGATCCTGCAGCTCCTGGGTCTCTGACCTGGTGCGACACCGCTGACCTGGTAGCCCCGTCCAAGGGCTTCCGGTAGCGGAGCTGGAATCACTCCCCCAGCAGACGAACTCCCCTCGCGGCATTCCGCGAGGGGAGTTCGTTCGTTTGCGCCGCACGCAGAACACATTGCGTCAACGCATTGTTTGCCGTTTCGACTGGACAATTCACGGAGCCACCTCTAAGCGCGGAATGGGCGGCTCAGTCGATCCAGACGAGCACGCCCATCCCGGCGTCGGCGGCCTCGGCGAAGAAGTCAGTGAGCCGCTTGAGGTGTCCCGCGAGATAGCCCTGCCAGTCCGAGTCAGCGGCCCACAGGCCCAGCGGATAGACCTCGGCCGCGACGAGGACGGCGGCCGGTACGGCACCCACGACGGCATCGACGTCGAGACCCCGGAGCGCCGCAGACAGCTCCGCGACCCGCTCCACGCTCAGCCACGACGGCGGCCCGTAGCCCCAGTCGTCCGCTCCTGGCACCTGCGCGTCCCCGTGGACGGCGGCGGTCGACACGCCGGCACGCTCCAAGACGAACGCCAGCCCGTGCCAGGCCTTGTCGACGTCCATCAGACGCGCGTCCGGGTCGGCCCCTTCGTCCTCCAGGTCCCACAGCTCGTCAATCAGATCCCGCGTCGACTCCGGATCGGCCAGTGTCAGACCCAGGTCGTGCGGCGCCAGGCGCATGTACTCGCCGATCATGCTCATGCGCCGCACCGTACGGGCACCCACTGACACTGCCGGTGCCACGACCCCCGCCGGACGCCGGACGGCTGATGTCCGAGCCGCCATCGAACGTAGGAGTGGTGGCGCTCAGAGCCCTCAGAGAGCGACCACACCAAACATGGACGCCCGACCGGGGGGCGGGGCGGCGGGGGCGCCCCGGCGGGCGCTTAAGAAACTGA